>JANYCU010000024.1 GCA_025360125.1 Armatimonadota bacterium
TTCGCTGGAAACTTATATCCATGAAATCTACAACCAAGAAAGAATGCACTCGTCACTCGGCTACATCAGCCCACAACAATTCGAGTCGCGTCTAAACGGAGAGACGCGATGAAGGTGTCCGAAATTTTCACCGCATTTCACAACCAGTTAACGACCCATGGGTCGGGGAAGGGGTTTTGATTTCGGATGGTGTCAAGATTTTGATGTATTGTCCGGTCAATCCATATTTGCGCGTCAGACCAGTAACTCAATTTAACCCTCCCGCTGGATATGCGAAGGATTGTTCCATAATCGGGAATTTTGGGCGAAATCTCTACGATGCCACCATCGCTCCTACCTTAACCGGAAGCACCAGTGGCGGAGCGTTTGCTTTTGTCGGGGCAACCTCGTCAGCCGCCGCTCAAGTCAATATTGCCGCCACGCAGGCTACAAGCAGTACGTTGACGCTTAATTTTTCTAGTGCCATCAATTCGACGAACGGGCGACAATTTGCGATGCTTTTGGCGACACCAGATGCCGATTGCGACATATTTAGGAACTGCAAAGTTGAACTGTATGTCGGGGCAATCCCTTATGTCATTCACGATCCCCAGGGAACAGATTACAACGAATGTTCGCTGGAAAACTTTACTGATCCGAACATCACCTACACAACAACTCCCGGATCGGTACCTCAAAAGACACTTCAACTTTACGTGTGGGCCATTCAACACGATAATTACTCTGGCGATGTAACGAAAGCTGTTTTCACTTACAAGGGAGCAACAAATCGGTATAAGGCGACAGCACTTGAAATTTTGAGCGCAGGTATTTCAGGAACGAGTGTGGCGGGAGTACCAAACTATGCGGTGTCGTATGTCGATACTCATACTGGCGCCGAGTCGGGGGCTGTGGTGCTCAATTCAGAACGAGCAACAGGCGCAATGGTAACCTATCCCACTTCGACCGGGACCAAATACTTTCCATTTCCGTTATCGTACAGCCTGAGGATGAATTGGTCAGTCAAAGTATCTCCAACCGTGCCCGCTTCAAGCTATGATGGTCTTTTCTTATATCGAAAGGACCCAGGAAGTAGTGGCTATTTTTACGTGAGCGGCTCGGCAGTTTATACGTCGATTTGGACCGGGTCCAGTTGGCTAAGTTTAGCTCCCTATACGGTAACGGACACCCGGGACGAAACTGGATTGGATCCGGAGCGACCGGCACCGACTGCATACAATACGGTGCCAAGCATAAGCGGATCTGCGATCGGATTCACATGCTCAGCATTTGCTAATAATAGATTATTTGTAGGCAGCCTGGGCCAGTATCAATTTAGCGAATATCGGTTTCCTTTGCGATTTTCGCTAGGAGTTCGGTTAGACGATTCGCCATTGACGGCAGGTGGGTTTAAGTTTGCGAATGAAAATCCGCAAGCCTTTGCTCCGTTGCTCGGAGATATCAATCTCGACCGAATCGCGTTGTTCACCGACAAAGGAGCCTACGCGCTGGCAGGATTCGATGCGTATTCGCTCATGCGCCCAGCGCGACTGTCTCAGTTCGGCACCTTGAGCCCGAAATCAGTTGTAACTCGTCGTGACACGGTTTTTATGTTGGATGATGCTCGCCACTTGCGCAGTATTCCCGAAGAAAGTGGACTTGAGACACGATCACATGATGTGAAAGACGTTTTGGACGGAATACCATCTCCGACTTTGCCAGCCACTTACGGAATTTCTAAGGCTTGGGGGGCGGTATATGATGACCGATACCACCTGTTTTATTGCAAGAGTGGCGACACCTCGAACAAGTATTCATTTGTTATCGATTTGATTTCTGGAACTTTAGTTCAGGACTCATATGCAACGGGCATCGTCTGCACATTTCAATTCGGAGGAAAGTTGATCGGCGTCAAATCGGACGGAACGGGTACTCAGTTAGAATCGGGGACGAGTGACGTAACGGTAAACGTCTTGAGTCGAGAGATCGTGACCGACGGAGATTCGTGGCTGATGGAGCGACAAAGGATATACGCCGATTCGAATGCAGGAAAAAGTCTTACTATGTCGTGGACTGGGTTCCCGATTGGGGCTGCGCCAATTACCAGCTCAATTCCGCTTGATCCGGTTGCTAGCTCAGTGCGAATTGATGTCAGTACGGCCCTTGGGAAAGGAATTTCGGGACGGTCGATCCAAGCTGGATTCACCGGGGCAATTCCCGGTGGCAAGAAAATTTATGAGTGGGAATTTGAGACCGAAAATCGTGTTTCGAGAGGCACGGCATGAACTCCCATTCCCTTCGACTTTCCGCGGTGGAAGCCCAGGTTCGAAGGTTACCGAGGGAAGCTTTACCTCATTCCGGACCGAACTTCTTGCAAGCCGCCATCACGATTGTCCCCAAGAACTCGAACACAATTGCGTGGTCAACTTTTAATGCCGCTGACTATGTTCCGGCGGGGGTTCAAACCGCAATTGTCGAAACAGATTGGGCAATTTCGAGTTCCGACTCGGGTGACAAGGACGCCTATATCAAATTTCGGGCTTCCCTTGATACGATCGAAATTGTCGGTTCGCGAGGCCGGGCCTCTGGCAACAGCGACAACATTGCCGGTGCAAACCAAGTCATGGTGCCAATGACGGCAAATCGATCTTTCGACTATATGATTGAGACCCCCGGCTTCGATCAACTGGCGACGATTCGCCTCATCGGTTACTTCGCATGAGCATCAGTACAACCCCAACTACGTCCCAAACCAAATTGGCTCAGGCTCTTGCCGATTCGGCGACCGCTCTTGCGCTGGCGAGCGCACCCACAACGCTAACCGTTTCCGGAGATGTTGTTGGTACTGCATCGGGAACCACGAGTATTACCCCGACTTTGGCTATTGGGGCTAACGTTGTATCGAATGCACAACTGGCGCAGGTGCCCTCAGCAATATTAAAGGGGAGGGTGAGCGCATCGACTGGAAATGTTGAGAATTTGACTGGTACACAAGCCACGACTCTACTTGATCCATTTACAACAGCCCTCAAAGGTTTGGCCCCTCCTCCGGGTTTGGTATCGGGCAAGGTTCTTTCTGATAACGGAACTTGGATCACGCCAAACGCTGGCACCGTGACATCAGTTAGCGTGGCTTCGGCAAACGGCTTTAGTGGATCGGTGGCGACGCCCGGAACGACTCCGGCAATCACTTTGTCAACCACCGTTAATGGATTGTTGAAGGGAAGTGGCTCCTCAATTGTTGCCGCGATTGCCGGCACCGATTATTCGGTGGGGCCATTGGTTACATCGACCATATTGGATTTTGGTACTGGCAAAGACACCTTGTCGGCTACGGTCGCTTTGACGGGGGTTTTGACCACGTCCATGATTATTGGCTCGGTGTGCTGGGACTCATCGTTTACTACCCGATCTGAGGAAGAGCTCTCTATCGACCCGATCACATTATCGTTTCGAGCTGGCACCAACCAGGTCATCGTCAACGCTGCTGCAGTTCTACGAACCGTGGTTGGCAAATATAAAATCTCAATAGTGGCTTACTAATATGTCCGTAAAAATTGTCGATACTTTAGGAACAAACGAACTCAAAATTGATGCGTCGCACAATGCGGCGCGTACATCACTTCGGGCCGACGAGGCCCTGACCTGGATTTCGGTGGGGGCGAATTCCGGCGCGCTGACAGGGGTTGCCGCCGCGGGACCAATTTTTACCTTACGAAATATTGGCAGCAATTTGCTGGTTGTAAGACGCGTTACGATTGGGTATGTCACCACCACTGCTTTTACCGCAGCGCAGGGCCTTGCTTACCAAGCTTTCGTTGCTCGTGGCTTCACGGCCTCCGATTCGGGGGGCACTGCGATCGTGATCACGGGCAACCAAAACAAGATGCGAACGTCGCTGGCGACCCCAACCAACCTGGATATGCGAATCGCTTCGACTGGCGCGTTGACCGCCGGAACCCGAACCTTAGATACGGTGGCGCTCGGAATTGTTGGCGGTGGCTCATCTGCGGTTGGCGCATCGTTGAGTCCGCAAAATTTGTTACAGCACGACGCGGGTGACTACCCACTTGTACTGGCCAACAATGAAGGCTTAGTCATTGCTAATACGATTTTAATGGGTGCAGCAGGAGTCATCCAGCTACACGTAAACGTAGAGTTTGCCGAAATGAGCAGCTACTAGAGATAACACTATGGGATTCTTTTTAACCGACGCAATCAATAGCGCACTGACTCCGCAAGGGACGAATGCGCGCCGCAAACAAGAGGAAGGGCAGCAAAGTATTGGCAATCTCGGAGCCGATATTGCCCGCAGCTCCGGAGCCGATTACCTTGGTGCCATGAATTTTGGCCGCGGATTCGACCCTCAGATGCGAAGCAACCTTCGATATCTGTCAGATTCGATGAGTACAACTGGCCTTCGAAACCATGCCATCGCGGCAGCAAACGCCAACAGGTCGCATCTCATGAACCAGCAAATGGCTCCCAGCCTGAATGCCTATGCCACCCAAGGAATGAGAGCGGCGAGTTGGAACAGTGCGCAAGACGCCGAGAACCAAGCACTCAATAACGCCTTTTCTCCCGAGACTCATGCTCAAGCTTCGCAGGCGTTTCAGCAAGCACTCGGAGCCTACAAGCAGGGATATGGAAACGACTTCCAACTCGGAGCCAGCACCTCTTTTGGTCAACCCAAAGTTTCAGTTCAGCCAGGTTTGCTCGACTATGCGGGACAAGCTCTTGGCATTGCAAATTCCATAAAGAACTTGAGAAAGCCTTAGAAATTCAAATGACTGATTTAACTCACCTTATAAAAGCGGCAACGCAATTCGTCAACACTCATCCATCTCACCCTCGCTTTGATCCTTCTCAGCAGCCACAAATGGAGACATCTCAGTCTGATCACTTGATGGACGTCTCGCATCAGCATGCCGAGCATGCGGCGAATTTGCCTCCCATTCATGGTGGCAAACGACCAACTGACACCGAGATCGCTCTAGCCCTGCTTCCGGCATTACTTGGGCAAAATCCGAAGTATCTTGGGGGACTGCTTTCGGGTTATCATCATTCGATGGGCGAAGAGTTGGCTCATCAGCACGCCGATCGGCACGATCAGCAGGTGGCGCTGATGAATCTTTCTCATCATTATTCCGATTCGGCAAAGTCCGCCCACACCGATGAGATGGCTCGATTCAGCGAAAGTGGCAGGAACTATCGAAGTTCTATGTCGAATCAGCGACTTGAGGACACCGCCCACCAGAACGCTCAGCGAATTCAAAGTCATGCAAATGCTGGGCATTTGTCACCCGAGCAGTCGGCCGCTTTACACCAGTTCAATGTGAACATGCAAGGCATTGCGGACGGCCCGGAAGGCTGGACGACTGAACACCAAAATGCCTACGAACATGCTTTGGACCACCTCCGCCATCTGGATATCTTCGAGCATGATCCCCACGTCATCGATTCGCTCGTTAAGTCGTTCCCAATTGGGTACAAATCGACGAAGGCGGTTGCGATGTCGCACGAAACGTACCACAAGTTTCTGAGCAGCATTTACCATCCCGGAACGGTGACCGAAATGGACGTTCGACGATCGCACATGTGGCTTAACAAGAACGTTCCGGAAGGCTTCCGGTGGCAGTTTATTATTCCTCAAGAAGGTGAAAGCTGGCAATCGGTATCTCAGCGATTGAACCATGCCCAAGGCGTTCGGGACCAAAGGTCGGCCGGACAAGTTCAGCCAATGACGCCAAAATTGAACGGAAACGACTGGACAAGCGCCGGACCGATTGGCCCAACAAAGCGAGGAACCTTGCCCCGCGTACGGCGATATTAGCGCAGGGAGCCGAGGGAACCCGTAGAGACGATATGGCGCGGCAGTTCTTGAATGAGCTTCTGAACATTTCGTTGGTTCTTACCAAAATCGAAACATTGCAGGAAGAACGCCGACTTGCTTCGGATTCGTAAGGTCTTGTTGGGCAAAATGTCTACGATAATTTTCTCGCCAAGAGAGCCCATGCTTAACGAGGTGCTGGCCCGGAAGCCATTCGTAATCGGAGTCGGCTTCCACCCAATGCGCGCAAGGGCACTGCCTAAAGATCGAGGGATATCGGTACCCGCCGGAATTTCTGACATGATCGTTTCGTATGAGGCAGGAAACCCGAAGGACATATCCATACAGTTTACGCGTTCGCACAGCAAACTCGACAAATCTTAACCAAAAGTACCCTCTCAATCGAATTTCCTAGGACAAATACGGGTTGACCAACGTGTTGATTCATGACCATTTCAAAGGCCAGGAACAATGATGAACCTTGCGGTGAACACATCCCTTAAAAAGAAAGCAAAAAAAGGAAAGGGCAAATCGCCCTTTCCATCCTTAAATTTACAATAACCAAAGTTAAGCTTTGCTTCGGCCGCTGTTGATTCGATAGCAAAGGAACAACACAACCGCAATCGAGAACCCGATAACGATGTTGTGGGACATCATGACCGCATAAAAGCGTCCTGATGTGTCGCTTGGGTCGGGCTGATATGGCATGACTTTTCCATCGCTCATTCGAATCAAAATGGCAAGTGAAGCGAGCGATACAATGAAGATTGCACACATTCCTTTCAAGAGGCGCTTCAAGGTTTCGCCTACCGAAACGCGCGGTGCGCTGCCCATCTGGCCAGCCAGCCCGAGCAGGACACCAGCGATCAAGCCCGTCCACCAACTGCCCATTGCGCCCCATGCCGGACCGATAATATTCGGATCCTTATAGTAGGTCAAATGAGGAAGGTACATCGTGAAATATGAGACATCGGTGTTCGCCATGATGGTCTCATTCACGACGCCAAACACGACCGCCATAAACATGGCGCCAATTGCGACTTTGGCAACCGCGGGGATCATTGATTTTTCTGATGCATCAGACATTTCCTGAATTGTAACACTTTTACCAATTTTGCGTATCCAGCCGCCTTGGCGAAATGAATCTAACCACTTGAGAAGGCAAATAATCGCTAGCAGAGACCACCTTATTGAACCTTTCAATAAGGGCAAAATATCCCTCAACTTCATGCTGTTTGAGCTCTGACACTCTTGTGGTTCAGCTACGAGTTACCAACGTGGAAACCCAACTCAATCTCTATTCCCAAACTCCGACGCTGACCGTGTCGGCCGCATCCGGTGGCGCAGGCGGTATTTCGCCTGGCTCGCTGGTGTTGCTAGGAGTGGGGAAGTAGGTCAGCCCGAGGTCGCCTCGGTGACAGTTTTTAAAAAAGCAGGAATTAAAATTTATGGCAGGCAAAAGCAACGCATCTAATCTCTCGTTCGTTTCGAATGAATGTCCCGACATTCTTCACTATTGGCTACTGGGCGATACCGGATCGGTAACGCTCAAAGGCATCTTCATCAACCGGTACGGCAAGCAGACGGGAGCGGCGGTTTCGACCACCGTCCCCGTCGGCGACACGGTCAATAATCCGGTCCAGATTTCAGCGTCGATTCCCGCCGACGCGGTGGGCTTCATTGGCAACACCAGCGGAGGACTGAGGTTTGGGCTCTTTGTTGCGGGTGAGATGACCGTTGCGGGCGGATCGACCACGATCACGTCGGACTTTAAGGCGAACTTCGGTTCGTACCCCCTCGTCGCTGCTGGGAACGCGTTGAACTTCGGTTCCGTGGCGGTGGTCTAATGCCAGCCACCCCCGGACCGAAGAAACTATTGTTTCCCGATTTGCCAAATGTTCCCATGTATCGGAGCGTCCTTACTGACGATTTCAACCGCGCCGATACCTCAACCGGAGCGACAGGCACCATTACGGGAGCAGGTAACGGTTGGCTCGACGTGCAAGGCGGCGTTGCTCAAATAGTAAGTAACAAATTAAAGATTACGAGCGATTCGGTGGGTACGGGAATTGACCAGTATAAGCGGGATTTCACTGTTCGCCCGGTAAGTGAAGCGTGCTTAGATCAATCTATCGAGTTTGATTTTCCCGCTCAAGTTTGGAATACTGCAGCTTCATTTGGTCCGGTTTTGGCATTTCAAACTGGATCGAATAATTGCTATCTCGCACGGATCACGGGAACGGGCGTCAACTTTCAAATTTTCAAAATCATTGCCGGAACGCCGACGGGCCTTGTGGGTCCGGTCACGCTTGCGGGATTTTCTCAGTCGACCAATTATCGAGTTCGATTCAGCAAGGAAGGAACAAATCTCAATTTCGAATTGACCAACAAAGATACCGGGCAGGTCGTTATCAACTTGCAGGTTACGGATTCGTCAATTACCGCAGCAGGTACACCAGGAATATGCGGGCCGTGGGACGTTTCGGCGATGTCGGTTCTGGTTGACAATGCTTTGGTCTCCACATCGACAACCTTCAAATTGGGAATCATTGGTGATTCGATTTCGATCAATGTTCCGCCAGGAGGACTGAAGACTTCTGGCTCATCATTGGCTCGCGAGCTTTCGACTCGTTGCCGGCGCCAATTCGTACTGTCGAATCAAGCAATTAGCGGGAAGACGTCGGGCGACTGGTCTGGCGATATTGGTTCGATCCTGACGACGGCGAAAGCGGCGTTTGCCACCGCGGGGGTTACCGACGTTTCGATCATGCTCGGCACCAACGACGCAAAGGTCGCGAGTCCGGTTTCAAAGGCGACATATAAAGCGAATATGTCCACGCTTGCAAATAACCTCGTGGCTGCCGGGTATCGGGTTTTCTTGCATGCCCCGCCGTATGTCACTCCGGGAGCATACACGACGACTTGGGACGTTACGGCACCAGCACTTTTGCAGTCTTACGGAGTCGCACTGACTGAACTTCAAAACGGGTCGACGATCATTTGCGGAGATTTGAAGTCCTACAAGTTTTTCGAGCGATTCCAGGGCCTATTGACGGATTTAGTTCACCCAACGATTGATGGCGGAGAGGGAATCGCAAGCCTTTGGGCCGACGCAATTGCGAAATACTTCGTTTAGTCGAACTTATTTCCTAACAGGCTGTTCGACGACTTTCTGTTGCCCCAAGTGCCTTGGCGATCGATCATCGTTTCTGTTGTCCGATTAGCGACTTATGTGGCCATCGCACTATTGATGTTGGCCGAGATCCGTCAGCACTCCATCAACGACAAATTCGTCGGTGCCGTGGCTTAGGGAATTCCTTATCTTGCACGAAAAATTCAATCTACCTTTTTTTGAAAATTGCCTAAGCCGCGCTCAACGATTCAGCCCGGTCAAGAATGATCGCCAAGACATCGGGATCCACCACCCGCCCCATCAGTTTTTCGGCGTGTTTCACCACGCCCCGCGTCGTCCGCTCGACCATTCCCACCACCGCCCGCTCAGAAAGTCCAAACCGAGCACCAAACGACACGAACTCTGAGACGCTGAACCTACCAAATGAATCGGGAAAAAGTGCCAAGGCCATGCGCTCAGCCCCCGGCAGCACGTCTCGGTAAGGAAGCGTTGACACCAGGTCGTAAGCCGGCGACATTCGCCAAAGACCATCGGTCGGATCGTAGACGAGGCTCACGTTCTTGGCGTGCAGGTCGCCATTGCCCACAATGTAGCTAAAAACGAAGAGGTGAAGCACGTCGAGCAGAGCCGCCTTCGAAACCCCGAGAATTGCCATCGCGGCCATGAGGTCGCTATATTCCATGGTGTATTTGCTACTCGGGAAAAGGTCCATCACCTGAAGCATGTCCTCGACATGGATCTTCTCCATTCGCTTTTTATCCGGATTGAACACGCGGTCGAACCGCCGAACAATCAGCGCGTTCGGCTCCATCCGAATGTCCGCCGTCTCGATGTGGCACCGCTTCGCCAAGCGCATGGTTGCGTGTTCGTTCCGTATCAGGTCAGGAAAATCCGGCGATTCGAATTTGGCGATGAACATGTGGGTGCGACTGGCCCGCATGATTTCGCCCAGCGACATCTTTGGCTGAACTCCCGAGATGGCCGTAAACCGATTGGGTATGTACGGCTGATTTTTCCGAACCAGCGAGTCGATGACCTCGGACGCTTCGGCGAAGTTGATGGTTGGACGCTGCTCGCCTTCTCCCGGAATGCGAACCGTGATGTCTCCGATGGCATCAGACCCGGTCGCGGCAAGAATCGCGAAAAGGTCGTCGGTGGCCGAGCCGATCATCGTTTTGACCGCGTTAAACATGATCCCTTCGGGTAACAGTCCCGCAAAATAAGTGGGTAGGTTCGCCAATCCTTCGACCAGCAAACCGTCGGGTGTTTTGGGAAGGTGCAACGCAATCGGCCGTTCGCCGCTGGCCAGAAAGCTGTCGCTGTATCGGAACTCGCACCCTTTTGCCCGGCGACGCAGCGTCGCAACGCGTTCGTCGTTCCGGTAAACCTCTAGAGTTTCGACGGAACGAAAATCAGTCATGGTTCGCGCCCTTTGCGATGACGGCGAGGTCGAGGCCGAGGGCGTCGAGAATCTTCATCAACGTCTCAAGCCGAATCGAGCCGCGACCGCTTTCCAGCAAGTAAATCGGTCGCCGCGAAATGTTGGCCAGCGCCGCCAGCTCTTCTTGCGACAGCCGCGCCTTCAGTCGGGCATTCTTAATTTGGGAAACTAAGTCTTGATTCATTGCGATCTTTAGATCACATTATGGCGCATTTAACCACCAATCGAAGGCAAATAATGCGATTTTGTAATTTATAAATCTCAAAATATGAATATTTATCCAATTTCAGCTTCTTTTGGGCTTCGATCAGATCGATAGATCACATTTAATTCAGCAAAACTCGTCCTTTTGATCCCAGATCCCAGATCCCCGATCCCCGAGATTTCAAATAGCAAAACTACTTGCCCAACCTCCTCGGCTGGGCATTTTTCTGTTTTGGGCCCCCCACCGTGATGACCGTCGACCGCTCACCGTCGTATAGAAGAGAAACCCGATGAGCCGTACAGAAGATTGGACACCGAATTCCCTCGAAGCAAAATGCCTGCGCCATCTGGATTCGCACGCCGCATGGCTCGACATCCTCAAACTCGAACGTCCTCCAACCGCCGAGCCCCAATCGTGGCGTCCCTTTTGGCGCATCTTCGTGATGAACCTCGCCCAATTCATCGTCGTTCTCACCTTCCTTTTTGGATCCCTCGAGATCGGGTTCTCAGGATGGGCAGGCCTCCGCGAAGACCTGCCATTCTTCATTGGTATCGTGCTCATAATTGCCTTTGGCTTTGCCGCCTATGTAACCAACCTGTATCGTCGATCTTGGAACCGCCGCGCGGCAAAAATCATCGCCGAAGGCTAAGTACGTTCGAGTAAGCGAGCCAATGTGGCTTTCGACTTTGCGTGGGATGGTTCTAACTCAAGTGCGCGACGAACCTGTTCGATGGCCGCCTCTACGTCTCCTCGCCTCTCAAAGTAGTTACTTAATCCTAAAAAGCCTTCCGTCATGCGTGGGCAAAGCTCAACAGAGCGGCGCAAAGCAGCTTCGGCTTCTGCCAAGTTTCCTGCTTCAAGGTGGCATTCGGCCAATCCAATCCAAGGATTCGCCAATGTGGGCTCCAAATCGATCGATCGACGAAATTCAGCTTCAGCGCGTTCAAAATCATCGAGGTTAAACCAAGCATTACCGAAATTATTAGCAATTGCGGCCGAGAATTCCGCGGACAATTCTTTTCCTTCATACAATCGGTAGCACTCAACCGCTTCTTCAAAACGTTGGAGGCCCGCTAGAGCAACTCCGCGATTGAAGTGATCTGCCTCTTTTTTGACGGGTTGGGCAAGAATAGCCTCATAAATCAACCCCGCTTCGTCGATCCTTCCCCGGCGGACGAGCATAACTGCATAAAGACTTCCTTCTCCCCGATCAAGCCCTCTATCGATGTAAATCGATTCGGAAATTGGAAAAGCGTCTTCGACATAGCGGGCTTCGAACAGGCGAAACGCAAGGTAATTCAAGTATTCAGAAGATTTGGATAACTCGGCCAGGTACGGTTTTGCTGCTTCTGGTTGCTCGGAAAAAAAATGACATAGTGTCAAAACCGTATTTGCACATTCATCTGTTCGCTTAAACGTAATGGCAGTTTTCGCCGTTGCCATTGCTTGATCATAATCTTTGAGCTCGAAATAGACCAATCCTAAATAGCTGTAGACCAAGCCATTTGACTTCTTCACGTTTAAGGCTTTGTTCAACGTGATCAAAGCCTCGTCGAATCGCTTCATATGCATGAGAACATAAGCCTTAATGCATAAAACCTTCGTGTAGTTGGGCTGCCACTTCTCGGCCGATTCTGCCGCCGCCAAGGCTAAATCCATTCGGTCATTTTGGAAATAACATTGGCTGAGCCGCAAGTAGGTTTCGAATTGTTGCGGATCAATTTCAAGCGAACGTAAAAGGATCGAAATCGCCTCGTCGATCTTGCCCTGACGAAAAAGAGCGTGAGACAAAAAATCCATAATTGGCAATGCGTCCGGGTCTTTCTCGTTCCACTTTCGAAGTAGAACTTCCGCCGCGGCATACTTTCCAGCGTGAAGAAGGCCAGAAGCGACGCGAAACATCTTGCGCATTTTGGCATCGCCAAACATCGACTTGCTCAATCTCTCGAACCAACTCACCGTGTCAGCTTATCGCTTTTGCCATGTCCAGCAATCAACATATTTGGTTGCAAACAGAACAGGATGCATCCAATCGTTAATGAGTTCGCGTCTCTTAGTTTATGCGGCGTTGGACCAAAGTTTTCATCGGGACCGCCACAGTAGCCGCCTTCGGAACGGCGATCAAAGTAATCAACGATCGCCAACACGCAGGAAACCTTCAGTGGCCAGAGGTCTTTATTCTTCACGGCGGAGATGGCCACTCCTTGCACTTGCTTCCCACGGGAAAGATGTTGCGAATAGACATTCCGCGACAAATTCTCTATGTCTGCCGAAATGGCACACTGCTTCAACAAGGCTCGAATCGAACCAGCGACGGATTTCTACTCGTACGCAATGGGCTAACAATCTGGAAAGGGAAGCCTAGCGACTACATTTTGACTGCCACATCAAACAGCACTCAGATCGCAATGAATAGCTACACAGCCACGGTGGTTGTCGATACGATTTCTGGAAAAGAAACGCGATACTCGCACTCTTGGGTTGTCCTTTCCACCGATGGCTATGCCGTGGCCAGGTTGGGGAATACAAAGTCGTTTGAAGTTCATCTTTTTCGGAATGGAAAAGAATACGGCAAAGCTGTGAGCAAAATAGGTCCATATTCGCAATTGAGTGGACTTGACTACGACGGAGAAAATTTGGTTTATTGCACTCGAAACGGTAGCGTTGCTTACCACGCAAAGGATCACTATTGGCAAGTTAAAAACCCGAGCGGCACGCTCTATTCGTACTCGTATGCCAAGCTGGCTGGTCCGAATACATGCCTTTTAATTTCGAATCCTCGATTCAAGTTTGGGTTGCTTGGCGGCACCGCCTTACAATTGATGAGCGAAAACTATTGCCGAAAAATCCAAATTGATTATCCTCGCCCAATATTTTCGGGCGAGGAAGCCAATCGCATGGTGAATGCAACAGATACGGTCGTGTGGCCATGATGATTGGCTAATTGCCCGCCACAACAAAGTGCTGCTTCAACACGTCGACATCGAGAGGATGAATGTTCCAATGCCGCCGCGAATTAAAGGACCCAAATGGCAAACTCGTCTCCATCGTACTCAGGTGTTTCCGCAAATACGATTCTTTGATCTGAAGCTCCTTCGCGACCGACGGAACGTCGCGATAATTGACGGGAGGTCGCGTCCCACCTTCCAGGTCTTCGAGGCTCGACGCATAAAACGGATAATCCCGCAAATATCTTTCGAGGGCAGTCATGAAATCGGCAACCAAACCAAGCTCGGAAAGTCCGTCCTGACACCATTCGATGAGTTGAGATCGGCCAGCCCGGTAAAGCGGAATACTCTCGACCAGCACCCGGGCTCGGGCCTTGGTGTCGGCCCAGGTAGAAAGACCTTCGCCCGGCATCTCATATCCTCGCGGCTTGAGAGATTTCGAAGCCCCAATCTGGGTCTCTAACCACGCATGCAGGACTTGGTAGGCGGTAAATGGCTTGCGGCCTTTCAGCTCAGCCCTCCCACTTGAATCCGAGGCATCAGGAGGTTTCGTAAAAAGCCCGAGTCAATTGCCGTCGACGTCTCGTGACTATCTGCGTCTACCGGATGGCAATCCCGATAGGTTTCGTACCAACGAATCGTTACGACTCGGTCTGAGATTTGTTGATTAGACGCAGGGTTGACAAGTACGTCTTCAAGGATTTGAAGGGCACGTTTGAATTCGAGTTCGATTTTTGCTTTCATATGGTTCATGCGGTCACCTCCATCAAAGTCATAAAGAGTTCTCCCGCGAGGATGGCGTCTTCGCGGGCAGAATGGACGTCGCTTTGACTTCCAATTTGGAAGTAGTTGGCCAGCGTGGTGAGCTTCAGGTTTTTGAGGACCTGGGGCACGAGCCCAAGGCTCTGGGCAATTCGACGAGTGCAATACCATGGTCCAGCGAGCAACTCCTTTGCCGGAGTCGATTGCTGCGCACGAGAATCATATTTACCGAGGACGAAGAGGAAATTTGACCAAACATCGCCGTCAAACGAAGCATTGTGGCTGACGATAGCTCCCTCCCATTTCCCACCAATAAATTCGCGAACCTCCTCATAGATCGTTTGCTCATGGGTGCCGCACTCCTCCATTTCGACCAAACTTTTCCCGTGAATGAGGGCGGCATTTTCCGAATAATTCCAGAGCAAACCACCGCGATGGTCCCGCAGAGGACGAAAAAGCCACTCCTTCGATTTAATGAGCTCGCCATCGTCAAATAGGGCAAGGCCAAGGGTGACGGGTGCCCGATCGCGAAGGTCCCCGGTCTCGAAATCCAAGGCAAGAAACCGAAGAGGGCAACCACAGGCTTGTAGGGTTTGAAGTTCCATACAAATATAATACAAGAAATATTGTAGAAAATACAATTAAAAATTATGGATCATGGTAATTATGGAACTTTCAGTAGCGAAAGAGCTGAGGCAGATTCGTGAGTCGCTGCGCTATACAATGCGAGAGTTTGCGGGCAAGCTCGGAGTCGCCGAAACGCGCTACCACAACTGGGAATATGGCAAGTCCACCCCAAAGTCCGACATCTTGGCTCGTGCAAGGGCAATTGCGAACGGAGATGACCTCACCTACCCAACCATTCCGGCCGCCGAGCTAAAGATTCAAGTTCCTTATATCGGCCAAGTGGCTGCCTCTACTCCGGTCGATTGGACGGATCCGTTTGAAGCCCAAGAATTTGAATACGTCCCGACCGAAATGGGCGACGCCAAAGGGCGATTCTCGGCCCGAGTCGTCGGCCTTTCCATGGTGCCACTCCTCATTCCGGGCGATCTGGTTGTCTTTCAGTCGACCAATATTCCCAAGCTTGGCGTGGTTGTGCTCCATCGATCAAACGAAAACCAAGTGACCGTAAAAGAACTGAAGCACGATGGCGAGCGATTCATCCTGAGTAGCGTCAACTCATCCTTTCCCGATGTTCCCGCCGAAGGGCTGGTGATCGGGCATTTGGTGGGAATCGTGCGCGAACAGGGAAGTCGCGTCACGACCGAATATGATTCGCAGGGCATCCGACCTTAAAAAAGATCAAGCGCCCTGCCAAGAATGAAGTGTTTAATCCCTGCCGCTGTAACGGCTTGTCAAGTCGATCGCTCGGGGCACAATGGCGGCCGAAATGAACATCACTACTTCTTGTTGCCGTCGTTCCGTCCCACTGGGGCCCCGGAATATGTTCCCAATAATTGGAATAGACGAAAGACCCGGGATTTCCCATCGAGGGTCGCCCTTAGTCGCCGTTTGCATGCTAAACGATGAAACCGGGAACAGATCAAAACTAGAAACCTGCACTTTAGTCGCAAGTGGAGTCATCTTGATCGTGTCAAAGTTGCTCGCAAGTTTCTTATCGCCCGTATCAGTAGCGTCTGCGGTCAACATGAGCTGAAGTTGAAGAAATGCGGTCGAGCCATCCGCCATGACGGTCGGTCTTGCACCAAAGCTAATTCCTGGTGCAATCGTGTAGTACTGTTCTTGTCGACTTTCGAGGACGTTGAACAGCAGCTCAAGTTGAGGCGAGACCTTTCCGGCAAAGCTATTGGTGACCAATGATCCCAGGCCAGATTTTGGCTCGGATTTATCTTTCGTGTCGGTTGCACCACCCGCTGGCGGAGTAGACGCACCCCCAGCCGGAGGAGTCGTGGCACCGTCAGTTGGTGTTGTTTTGCTATCGGTGGCCTTCTTCGAGCCTGGCAACGAGTAAGTGGTGACTTTTCGCGTGCTAGAGGCAATTCCGGCCAGAGTCACTGGCTCGCGGTTCGATGTCGCGACCGAAATATGCCCAGCATAGTTAATTCCGCGGATACTTCCACCCCCTTCAAGCAAGACGCCGCGGGTCCAACCCATCAATGGATCTTGGAAAAGTTCTTTCATGTCTTCCTGGATTGCATTCGAAATCTGCTGGATCATTAGGTCAATGATAAAGCTCTTACTCCGAACGACCGTTCCGCTTTCATTTTCATCAGCCCATGCCTTCAAGAATGAAAGTATCGTATTAACGTCGCCAATTCCTGGAGACCGGAAATACATAAGCGTGTGCTCAAAAACGTGCTTATTGGAGGTCTTAAGACGGTCACGGATCGATTGATAGAGATCTCTCAACTTCTCGGCGTCAGTATGCTCCTGGCCCGACGTCCGCTTCATAATCTCATTTTGATTGTCAATGTCGTTGCATACAAGGTCGACAATTCCGTTATTTCGATTGAGTTGCTTATAAAGTTCTGCAGATGTCCGCGTGTTGTCAATCATGGAAGAATAGAGCAGAGTCTCGATTAGGCTCTTGGGGCGCGACTTTGCATCAGTCAAGATTTCGAGGTTAGTTCCGTGCTGGTTTTCATCAATCAGTCTAAATTTCTTAAAGAGATGGACGATCTCACTCGCCTTTGATTCATTAATACCTTCGTCAAAGCGCGCGCGGCCAACAAACTCTGAAATCTCCGCAACCATATGTTGCTCGTAAAGGCGAACCTTCTCAATTCCTTGTTTAACCAGGTCCATTTTAGGCACTAGGTTCCGAGCAACGTGTAACTGTTCATTTAACTGAAATGCATAGACATCTAACTTCACTTGCGAAGCTGGTACGTCAATATAGCGAGCCAGCAGGTTTGTCGTCCGATTGACAAACGATTCTTTCCCAGTAATACTGAGACCATCTTGTAAGCGCGTGATTTTTAGGTCTTCATCAGTCGCTCCAACTGCGGACTTCAAAGCTTCAATTAATGGGTCCGCCGGAGCTTTTTGCTGGGTTGAACCTGGTCCGTCTTGACCAGCCGTCCCGCCTTGTTTTGTTCCATCGCCAGGTTGCTTTGGCCCCTCGGCTGGCTTCGGGGGCGGGAACGGAAATGCTGGCGCAACTGCTTCAGGAAGGCCAGTGATAAAGGTCAATTGCCAAAACGTTGAAATCGTTTGTTCTTCTGAATGAGCAGTTGTAGCTGGTGGCGCTGGTCGTTTAGTTGTCTTTGCTGTACCCTGTGGAAAAACGGCAATTGGGGCGAGTGTACATAGGGCCAAAATTGATATCTTGTTGGTAAATCTCATGATAGTTAGGCGAATTATATAGTCTTGCTTGAATAATTACCAGGAAAAATTACCAGTTTTCTTTACAGTGCGAAAAAATTAATCGTTTTCTCGTTTAGCGAACTAAATAGCCAGAACGGTGCTTGGTTCAAGTCTAGCCAAGAAGAGCTAATTTAAGAACAAAACGAAGATCAAAAGCATTTTGACTCCCATTTGATGCAATTAAGTGGGCCAGGTATTCGCTCAGGAATCAGCCTGTTTAGGTTGATCTCAACCTATTCCAACTTATCGTCGCCAAATACCCGACGGATGTCCTTGTCGCGGTAGTACCTATTGAGTAGGTAAAAGGTTCCGTAATAGATTGGAATCCCAGACATGGCAATGCAATACATTTTTAGCTTGCGGAGCATATCGTAGTGGCCCGGGCGATATAGGTAGATGCCCGATCGCCAGAGCATAAATAGAACGATGACTAAAGTAATCGCGAGCGACTGTTCTCGAACCGTGCCATCAAACAGCACAGTTCGAACCCAAATCATGAACCGCTTTCCCACTCAACCATTATCTGCTGAAAAGCAAGAAAAAGCGACCTCAATGAATCTCAACCGAGCGGCCCGCTTTCGTCGCCATGGTCGCCAACTTCTCCATATTGCCGCCTGGCGCAACTTTGACAAATTCAATTCTTCGCGACAAACCTGCCACCAAACGATCTCGAACTTGGTTATTGACGCCATGAAATCCGGCTTCGGGACGGAAAGGTGAAACCACCAAGTCGGTGGATGGGTCGAACTCGTATCGCCAAAGTCTAGCGATCCTGAAAGCCTCATTCTTAAGGTCCTCTCCCAGAACTTGGAACAATCCACGGTCTAAACACAGAATTCTCGGCGCACCCCACCGTAGCGGAACCACGGCTGATCGCTGATACTCAGGCTTGTCGTGCCCAGTCACGAGTACTTCGCCATTCAGCACTCCCTTTTCTGTGAGCATCTCAATCTTGACTAACTGTTGCTCAGAGGCCTGCCGCGAAGATAGCACCGAAAAGGTCTTGCTCGCCAAAAGGTTGGTATTGCCGTACAGGAAGACCATGGCGGGCGGATTAGGATCAAACTGTTCCAGCATTTCCGGATAGCCAGCATCGGTAATGACCGACCAGCGAACACCCAATGTCTCAAGCCGTTTCTCCAATGGCTCAATTTCTTTGAGCAGATCGTTTCGATGGGCCACAAGGTACTCGGCCGCCTTGCGCATCAGTCCATACTCCTCGATATAAGCCTCAAAACTCAGCCGAAAAAATTCTTCCGGTGTGCGGTTCAAAAGGTCATTCCGAGCAAGAATCTTGACCACGGACCGACCACCAATCCCCGGCGTCATTGCCAAAATAAGGGTGAATGTGCGGCGGTTCATTGACATGGCTATTTCAAAATGAGGGCAGTTCCAAGGAGGATTTTGGCCGCTTTTTCACCGGATCGATTCATTTCTTCCTCGACTTCTTGATGGCTGAGCTTTTCGCCAGTGATTCCCGTAGCCAAATTGGTCACGACGGCCAGGCACCCATATTCAATCCCGGCTTCCCTCATGACGATCGCTTCGCTCGCAGCCGTCATTCCCACCAACTCCGCCCCAATCGACTGGTAATACCGAATCTCGTTCGGAGTCTCATAGCGGGGCCCATTGCTGCATAGGTAAATTCCCCCGGGTTCAACGGTCAGACCGTTTATTTTTCCTGTAACCATCAGCAAGTCTCGAATCTTCACGGAGAAAGGGAAAGTAAAGTCGGTGTGAACTACCGTCGAATCGAACATCGTGCAGAAGCGTCCAGAAAAGTCGAAGAAGTCGCTGCAAGCAACCAAGGTTCCCGGCCTCCAATCGGTGCGAAGACTCCCAACTGCCGCGCTCGCCAGACAATACTTGACGCCAACTTGTTGTAAGGCGGCTGCCATCCCCGTGTAGTTCACTTTGTGGGGCGGAACTTTGTGGCCAGCCGAATGGCGACTGAGAATGAGTAAATTGACGCCTTGATAAACCAGATGCCGACCACGAACCGGGCCATATTGCGTTGGAATATGAACCGGAATTCCGCCCAATGCCGTCAGCCGAGAGCCAACTCCAGTTCCTCCAATGATCGCAACATCAAAGTGCATGATAAGGCGATTATGACGCGAAATGCGCCAAACTACTACTGTGATCCTTCGAGAAGTCTTGCACGCTCATATTCCGACCCTAACGGAATCAAGCACCGTGCGCGACGCGGTGGACAAAATGGATATCTACCAGTTCCCGGCTTTGGTCGTGGTTAACGGAGACCTCAAGCCGATAGGAGTCATTACCGAGGGCGACATTTGCCGCGAGGCAACTCGGCGCGACAGCGTGATTACGATGAGCGGGGAACCCGCCTATATCTTTGCGAGCAAAGATCCGACGACCGCCGACGTGAACCAAGAAATTTCGGATGCTCTACACCTGATGCTCGCCAGCGGGACCACAATTTTGCCCGTAACCGACATGGGGAGGCTGGCTGGAGTCGTGCTTCGGGTCGACTTATTGCAGGCATTGATGATGGATGCTTCGATAAAAGCGTAGAACCCAACATGCTCACTGTTGGCGCCCCATTTCCTGACTTTTCGTTGCCTGATCAAAATGGCAACATCGTTACGCTCAACGATCTGAAAGGTTCTCGGGCAGTCGTCTACTTCTATCCCAAAGACGATACTCCAGGATGCACCGTCGAGGCATGCGACTTTCAAGCAAAACAATCGGAAACTCCTGACTCAAAAGTAATTGGTGTCTCGCCTGACCCATCAAAGAAGCACAGCAAGTTTGCCGATAAGCACGGACTGACTTTTTCACTTTTGGCTGACACCGAGAAGGATCTCATCGGAGCCTGCGGCCTGTGGGTCGAGAAGACCTTCATGGGCAAGAAGTACATGGGCGTTGACCGAACAACTTTCGTCCTCGACCAAGACGGAGTCATCGAAAAGATTTATACGAAAGTCAATCCGATTGGCCACGCGAAAGACGTCAGTGAATTTCTTAAAGCATAGGTGTCCTCGCCTGTTTTTGCCGTTGCACTTGCCCTTGCCCTTGCACTTGCACTGACGAATAGGGGTACCAATCGTTCATCCATCGCCCGTATACTCAACGTATGAGTTCAACGACGACTTTTTGGCTGGACGTTCTTTCAAAGGGATTTCGGCATATCGCCGAAGAGCAATCCTTGCCTCAGGTTCAAGAACTCTTCAACGAGTATTCAACTCACAATTACAAGCCGCTCCCGGTGAACCTGATGCGGGGCGATGGAATCCGAGTTTGGGACGAAAAAGGAAACGAATATCTCGATTTCATCGGCACGTATTCGGCGACGGCGCACGGGCACCTGAATCCAAAAATCGTGAACGCCCTCAAGGATCAACTTGATGCGATTGCGGTCACATCGCGGGCGTTTTACAGTGCCGAGGTCGGGCTATTCTGCAAGGCGTTGGCCGACTATTGCGAGCTCGACATGGTGTGCCCGATGAACAGCGGCGCGGAGGCGGTCGAAACGTGCATCAAGCTGGCCCGTAAGTGGGCTTATACCGTCAAAGGCGTTTCCACCGACAAAGCCGAGATCATCGTTTTCCAAGACAACTTCCACGGTCGAACCACCACAATCGTCGGCTTTTCGACCGAGGAAGGCTACAAAAAGGATTTCGGTCCGTTCACTCCAGGCTTCATCGTTGTCCCATTTGGCGATATCGAGGCAGTGAAGGCGGCGATCACGCCGAATACGGCGGCCATTTTGGGTGAGCCGATCCAGGCCGAGGGCGGGATCATCATCCCTCCCGACGGCTTCCTCGCCGACCTGCGAAAGATCTGTACCGATAGCAATGTCTTGCTCATCTGGGACGAAGTCCAGACCGGATTCTGCCGAACAGGCAAACGATTTGCTTGGCAATATGAAGACGCTAAGCCAGACCTCTTAGCCGTTGGAAAGGCACTTGGAGGTGGGCTGCTACCTGTCTCTGCCGCTGTAGGAACCCGCGAGGTCATGGAAGTATTTCACCCTGGCGACCACGGAAGCACTTTCGGAGGAAACCCGCTTGGTGCAGCGGTGGCAATCACTGCGCTGGCTGTCATGGAAACCGAAGACTATGCGGGCCAAAGTGAACGAATGGGTAGCTACATGATGGCAAAGCTTCGCGAACTTCCATATGAACAAATTATTGAAGTGAGGGGCCGCGGACTTCTGATTGGATTTGAAGTCGACGACTCGCTCGATACCAAATCCCTCAGCGCGAACCTCACGAAAAATGGAATTCTGACCAAGGAAACTCGCAACAAAACGTTCCGCTTGACTCCGCCACTCACAATCACCGAAGATATCGTCAACGATGCAATAGCGCGGATCGACCGAGCCTTTAAAGCTACCCTCGGTTAAGTTTCTGCGATTCAAGCATGCGCGGTTTCTTGGCTTCTTTTATTCTTAGCTAACAGATGAAGCCTGAAAGCTGACAGCTAAAATGGTACATTCATAGGTGAAAATGTCCGATAAGATCACTGCTCCCAGCCTCAAGCGAATGCGTGATGCGGGCGAAAAAATTGTCTGCCTTACTGCCTACGATTACCCTTCGGCCCTCATCGCAGACGAGGCCAGAGTCGATGTAGTGCTGGTCGGCGACTCAGTCGGCAACGTAGTCCAAGGGTACGAAACTACGATCCCCGTCGAGCTCGAAGATATCTGTTACCATGTCAGAAACGTTCGACGCGGACTCAGTCGAGCCTTGCTGGTGGCAGACCTACCGTTTGGATCCTACAATGTTTCGACCGAGCAGGCTATGGAATCCTCAATCCGCCTTATGAAAGCGGGAGCAGATGCAGTGAAGCTTGAAGGCGACTACGGAGACGCCATTCGCGAAATCGTGAAAGCAGGAATTCCCGTGATGGGGCACGTCGGCTTTACTCCCCAATCCATCCACAATTTCGGCGGTGCCAAGGTCCAAGGAAGAGGCGATGGCGCCGAAGCCATCATTGCCCACTCCAAATCAATCGAAGCCGCCGGAGCATTTGGTATCGTGCTTGAACTGATCCCATCAGAACTTTCGGCGCGGATCACAGAAGCGCTTACAATTGCTACAATCGGAATTGGCGCCGGACCAAACTGCAGCGGCGAAATCCAAGTCTGGCATGATATCATGGGCCTCTCTCGAAAAGCCCACAAACACACTAAGTTTTACACCAACGCTCGGGAGGCAATGCTGCAGGCAGCAAAATCGTATACCGGAGACGTCAAGAAAGGCGACTTCCCCGGACCGGAGAACTCGTTTTGAGACTGATCAAGTCGGCAACAGATTTCCCCAGTAACGGCACGATTCGAACTGGCTTTGTCCCCACAATGGGAGCTCTTCACGAAGGGCATCTCTCGCTCATTCGTCGAAGTAAAGCAGAAAACGATCGGACGATCGTCAGCGTCTTCGTAAATCCCACCCAATTTGCCCCGACTGAAGACTTCAATGCCTACCCTAGGCCAATTGAACGAGATTGTGAATTGGCAACCAACGCGGGAGCCGACATTATTTTTAACCCCGAAGTAGACGCAATTTATGGAGAAAACCCCGCGATCATCCACGTTCCTTACGTGACGGAATTGTTCGAAGGCGCAGCTCGGCCGGGGCACTTTGACGGGGTCGCCACCGTGGTCGCAAAACTATTCAACATTGTGTCACCTAAAAACGTCTATTTTGGTGAAAAGGACCTTCAACAGTGCACCGTAATACGCAAAATGGTCGAAGATTTTAATTTTCCAATAAATATTATCATTTGTCCCACAATTCGCGAAGATGATGGCTTGGCTAAGTCTAGTCGAAATGTCTACCTTAGTGCCGAAGAAAGAGACAATGCTTCCGCCCTATATCAAACTTTGTTTGAGTCCAAAACAAGGATTAATCTGGGTGAATTACCTGAAAAGGTACTTGCCGATGGCATCGACTCTTTAACTAAAAAATCATTCAGAGTTGACTATTTTGAGCTTGTAAACCGTGATTCAATGCACCCAATATTAGAGCCTAATGACAAAGCATCTTTGATAGTGGCGGCCAAAATTGGATCAACCCGCCTCATCGACAACCTCAGAATCGTGGGGTAAAATTCTGCTTGGAGCGTAGGATACGCACTGGTTTAAATTCAGATGAGTAAAACTGTACAGAAAGTAAAGAATAGCCTTAAATTCAAGGCAGACGAGCGAGAAGGTCTTCTCACGATTCGATATGGCGTTAAGAAGTTTGTCGTTCCCCATAAAGTTCGAATGCTCAGCGATGGCAAATTCATGTTCCTTTCCTTCGTTGCCTCATCAGAACTTTACAAAGTTGATGGCAAAGTCTTGAAGGCGATGGATAAGGGAGCAGAAGCTTCCGATGCCTATGACCAATTGAATCCGGGCCGAAAAGGCAAGCGAGGACGAAGAACCCGAGGAAGCGTCGCGGTAAGCCCAGAACTGCAAGCGGCATTGTCGTCAATACCTGCTGGTTTTCGACTCGGCTATGGGCCTGACGGATCAATCAAGCTTGTTAAAACGCGAGTTCGCACGAAAAAGGGCGCTTAGTAAGTCGCGTCTAATATTGGTGGCTGATTAGCTGTTTTGTAAAAAGTTAATCAGCCAAGGGATTGATCCTTACAAAAAAACCCAGTATTCGAATTCATTTTAAGCTCCCGAAAGGGAATTTTTTTTGCCTACTTTTACTTGATTCCTTCCAACGCAGTTCGAAATTCGTTGAGGTCTTGGCATGCTAGAAAGTCAAGGTGCTGCAACGAGGCGAGATATGCTGGAGCAACTCGGCCGCCAACAATAATGGGGAAGTCCTCGCCGAGATTTTGACGCAGAAGAATCAGCTCGGCAGAAATGTCTGGATCGTCAGCAGGGTACACAAGGCTCAAAGCAACTGCGCTTGCTCCACTTTTTGTAGCAGCATGGGAAATTTCATCTGCGGGTAAGTTCGGCCCAAGATAGGTGACTTGCCAAGATTCAAGCCCAGCAATAACGGATACGATGAGGGCACCAAGCTCATGCATTTGCCCTTTTGGAGTTGTCACAAGTAGCCTCCTGGCATTCGGCGAAGTCAAAAATGATGACCGCAGCTGTTCTAAATTCGTTCTCAAGACTGCGGTGACCATGTGCTCCTGGGCAATCGAAATTGATTTCTCAACCCATCGACTCTCGACGTGTGAAAGCAGAGGGAGAATTACATTTTCAATGAATGGACCTGCACCAAGAAATGCTGCGCCTCGAACTAAGGAATCCCGCAGTGCCTCTTCATCCAGCCGAACTACTGATGCGATTGAAGCATTGATAAATTGTTCCGGCGAATTTCGGTCATTTGGAAATGCGAGAGCATCTGGTCCCAATGATCCCAAGCGGAATAGTTCATCATTGGTCAGCTTCGAAGACTGACCAATACTGTGACCTGCATCAACCATTTGTTTCAGGAGCTTCAGCCTAAATACATCTTCTTCGCCGTATAGCCTTCGATTTGTTTCAGTTCGATCGGGGCTCAAGATATGGTGCCGACGTTCCCAAGCGCGAATAGTGTACTGAGAAAGACCAGTCATTGATGCGACGGTCCTGATGGTGTACTTCATTCGATGAGTGCCTAAATTGTAGATTCATTGTCTAGAGCTTGTCAAGCAGGTTGAACCTGCGACACTCGAATTGCCTGCGAGAATTCATATGTTAGACAATATATGAACAAAATATAGACACGATTTTCGAATTGATGACGTAGTAATTTTCAGAGTCCATTTGAGACGAGAGAGCGGCTAGAGATTTCCCTCATAATTTGGTTGCTTGTTGACGGTGGCTCCTTTTACACAGAGAAAAAATGAAAATATCAAAGATGATCGCAATGGTAGTACTCGCAGCCTCTTTCGCTAGCCAAGCATTTGCAAAGGGACAGTCGAATATCGTTGACACAGCAGTAGGAGCCAAAAGCTTCACGACTCTGATTGCAGCCATCAAAGCAGCAGGACTTGTCGAGACCCTCAAGCGTGTAGGACCGTTCACGGTTTTTGCCCCTACTGATGAAGCATTTAAGAAACTTGAGAAAAAGAAGCCAGGAACGATTGCCATGCTTCTTAAACCAGAAAACAAAAAGACTCTCATTGCAATCCTAACCTATCACGTTGTTCCAGGCAAAGTGCTTGCGAAGGATGTTCTTGGTCTCAAGGACGGCACACACGTGAAAACAGTTAGCGGAAAGTCGGTGAAGATCGGCAACAAACATGGTGTCATGGTTAACAACTCAAAGGTCGTCAAGACTGACATCGAGTGCACGAACGGTGTCATTCATGTCATCGATACTGTGCTGTTGCCTAAATAGGCACACAAACACCCATACGAGAAGAAGCGCCGCCGAATGAGATCGGCGCTTGCTTCTAACATAACCAACTAAATCGAGAAATGACAAGCATTTTCGTTCTTCAAACTATCTTCCTAAAGAGCTACAGCCTCGCTCCAATCCTGCCAGCTCAGTCAGAATTGTCTACTCACATCTTGGTAGAATCTGACAAATACTCCTTCGAGATACCACGAGGATGGATCGTTGGCAAAGAAACGTATTGGGGTGCAAGGGACATCACTCCCTCCGGCGGGGCTGGCAAACTCGGCGCCATGACGGCGGGACCAACTAAAGCGAGCTGGGAGGAACTGTATCGAACCAGCCTGTACTTTATTCAGCGAGAAGAGAAAGGTAAGGAAACTCCGTTTCGTGTTGGTAAAACCAAGCAAGGCTACGAATGTATGAGTTTTGAGGTCGCTCAAAGTTCAGGATTTGTGGACCGACGATATACCCTCCTCAAAAACTCTGCCGGGAACGCTCTTGCTTTGTCGGTCAAGATTCCTTCGATCGACAAAGAAAAGCAGTACCTGGCTGACTTTAAGAGAATGGTAGATTCGGCAAAGCTGAAGTAATCGTAAGTCTCCGACCCCACCTTCTCAATCCGCCTAGCACCAGGGTTTGCAAGCCATAAAATCCTTGCGCCACGGTGCTTTTTAGTTGAAAAAGTGATGTCACCCTCACCGCGGAAACATTAAAACATCCTTGTTCCACCGTTCTTTCATGAGCGGTGAAACTCGAAAGATGTTGGCCAAAGTTCTCTTCTTGAGCAAATTGCGCCGCTTCTTCGGAAAGTATCTGCCAAAAGAATGTCTTTCGGACGGGCCACGCGCGGTATCGTTGAAACTGAATTCTCCCAAAACGGTCAAATTATCATGGATTTCGGAAACTCAAAAACCCCCTCACGACGACAGATTCTTCAGGCAACTGGCACCCTTATGGCTGGCTCGATGCTTCCCAATTTTGGATTCGGATCCGTACACATCTCCGGTAGCGACACGATTCAAGTTGCCTTGGTTGGATGTGGCGGACGAGGTGGGGGGGCCGCAGTCAATGCAATGTCCACTAAAGCTGGACAATTGAAACTTGTTGCAATGGCCGACGTGTTTGCCGACAGATTGGATGCCACCCGTGACAACTTGGTCAAGGATTTCGCGGCCAAAATGGAAGTGCCGAAGGAAAAGCAGTTCCTTGGTTTTGACGCATACAAGCAGGCAATGGATTGTCTCAATCCTGGAGATATCGTCATCCTCACAACACCACCCGCCTTTCGATGGGTCCACTTCCAATACGCGATTTCAAAGAAGCTAAACATCTTCATGGAGAAACCTCTGACCACCGACGGTCCAACGAGCCGAAGAATGCTCAAACTTGCCGATGATGCCGCTGCAGCTGGTCTTAAAGTTGGCGTCGGACTCATGTCCCGCCACGCAGTCAACCTTCAGCAGCTTCATGATCGAGTCAATAACGGTGAAATTGGAGAAATTCTGTACATGCGCGGCTACCGAATGCACGGCCCCGCCGCATCGTTTGAATCCCCCGCTAAGCCAGACAACATGAGTCACCTCGAGTACCAAATTCGACGGTTCCATAGCTTCATTTGGGCTTCGGGCGGTTGCTTTAGTGACTTCTACATTCACCACATCGATCACCTTTCATGGATGAAGAACTCTTGGCCAGTAAGTGCCCAAGCATCAGGTGGACGGCACTACCGGAAAAATGTAAAGGGTCAAGACCTGGTCGATCAGAACTTTGACAACTACTCGGTCGAATACACTTTCGCTGACGGCACCAAATTCTTCTTCGATGGTCGATGTATCGAGGGTGCCCATGGCCAATTCTCAAGTTACATCCACGGTACAAAGGGCTCTGCTATTGCAGCTAAATCAGGGGATTGCAACGGACCGTCGGCCATTTACGACAACCAAAAAATGACGGGCTCGCCAAAGTGGGTTTCAACCGACAAGAGCAATCCGTACCAGAACGAGTGGGAAGTTTTGGTCACTGCGATCAAGAACAACACCGTGCACAACGAAGTCGGTCGCGGCGTTTCCGCCAGCTTAACATGCTGCATGGGACGAATGGCTGCTCATACCGGTCAGGTCATCACCTATGACCAAATGTTGAACGACACCCATGAACATGCTCCAATGGTCGCCGAATTGAACTACAAGTCCGATTCACCACTTATGCCGCTGGCGAACGGAAAGTATCCGGTGCCTAAGCCTGGCATCATCATCGATCGCGAGTATTGATCCTCGTCTAGTGTGGTCCGTCTTCGGAAGCAATCTTAATGAATGTTTTCGAAGATGGGTACCAGCGCATCAGTCTTGCCCTACCTCGCTTATCCAATAAGGTGAGCGCCGTGGAAATTGGGTCAGTTGTAAATCCGTCTCTGGCAATGATGCTCGCTTGAACTCTCTTCGTTAAACCTTGTCCCGTTTTCGGATCGACGACGTGCGAGTACCGCTTGCCATCAATCACGACAAATTGCTCGGTATCTCCCGATGAAGATATGGCGCAATTGTGAAGGGTCAATTCTTTCGACTTATCGTTCGGAACACGAACTGTCCAACCTTTTGAATTTGGCGGAGAGTCACCCAAAACTAAGTCGCCTCCCATCTCGATAAGAGCAATCTTAATGCCGTTTTTTCGAAGGACCTTTAACGCTTCGTCGCTGGCGTATCCCTTTGCAATTCCTCCAAGATCCAATTTCATTCCGTCCATCGCCAACATAGCGGTATGTGTCTTAGCATCGAGAGTTAACTTCTGGTCTCCAACCAGCTTTCTGGCCGCCACAATCAAAGCAGGGTCAGGCAGTTTGCCTTCTTTTCTGGCTCTGCGCCAAAGTTGAACGACCGGCCCAACCGTGATATCAAAAGCGCCGCCGCTTCGACGAGAAATTGTCTGGCTCCGTTCAAATACTCGAAACAAGTCGTCGGAAATCTTTACTGCTGTCCCCTTAGGCTGAGCACAAAAACGCATCAGCTCGCTTTTGGGGCGATAATCGCTCATGATGTCGTCGAGCTGGGCGATTCGTTTGAAAGCGGCTTCGCACGCTTTATCGACCACTTGTTTGTTCGTAGCGTAGACCACCAGTCGCGCGTCAATACCCATGTGATACTCAACTAAGGTAAAACGAGTTAGTTCCGTTTGCTCCTGTAATGGTTGAGCGTTGGGAATCACAGCACAAGAAATCATGAGAATCACCATGAATCCCCGAAATCTTTCCGCCGCTATTGGCCTCTTGGTTTTTGTTTCCATTCCTTCCACTGGCTTGACCGTGAGCCCACATCAGACTAGGGCCAAGCCCGCACCGTTTGTCGAGTCCTTGCCAAACTCCGTCGTCAAAATTAAGATGATTCCGATACCCGGAGGACCGACAAAATTGGGTGGGACCGTCAAGACAGTAAAGCCATTTTACATCGCTACTACCGAAACAACGTGGGAAGCGTTCGATCTTTTTCTAACCAGTGGCGACCCGTCCAAACCTTATGATCAGACCGTCTTCAAGGCCGACGCAATCGCTCGACCGAGCCGCAGCTACCATTTACCCGACCATGGTTGGGGACATCGAGGTTATCCCGCCATCAGCATCGCCTTCGATTCCGCCGATATGTTCTGTCGCTGGCTGTCGTCAGTGACGGGTAAAAAATATCGGCTCCCGACTGAAGCAGAATGGGACATAGCGTGCCGTGGTGGTGCCGCCGAACCATGGAAACTCGACGCTGCCGGAATCGAAAAGCAATCCTGGAACTTTACGAACTGTCCCGACGAAACCACCATGCCCGTGGCGACCAAAGCTCCAAACAATTTCGGACTATACGACATGCTCGGCAACGTGGGCGAATGGGCAAGAGACGCCGAAGGGAAGCCCATTCTTTGTGGGCCAACATTTATGGATCCGGTAGCGAAGGTGAATCCAAGTACCCGTCAGCGATGGGCTCCAAGCTGGCAAGAATCCGATCCCCAGATTCCCAAGAGCCGCTGGTGGCTCTCTGATGGCGCATTCGTAGGTTTTCGGCTGGTCTGCGAAGGGTAAGTATTAGTCCAATTTCCGATTCTGATTACGAGATTTGAATCGAATTTCTGGAGTCGCAGGAAAGATAGGCGAATAATCTGCCACAATAACTATCGGTTGCCTAAGTAGCTCAGGGGTAGAGCAGCTGTTTTGTAAACAGCGGGTCGCGGGTTCGAATCCTGTCTTAGGCTCCAATTTTTGAAATTCTTTTAAGCCTTGCCTAGTGCAAGGCCTTTTTATTCCCGAACACCCTGCCATGGCAGGGTGTAGTTCGACGGGGCTTGCCAAGGCACTGGGTGCAGTGAAGCATGAAACCCATACTGCGAAGTTTAGAATCGGTTGTCGTGAGGCTGTTCGCGGCTAAATCGACATCCAGATCCGTTGTCGGCACTCGGCACCTCGCCGCTATCAGGGACGTCAACGCCAATAACCCGAATTCCCGGTTCGCCGTTCGCTTTTGCCAGCGTAATCGTGCCCGAAACATACCCATCGTTATCGCTATCCTTTTCAGTCAACGAAGCTGCTTTGACCGTGTATCCAGGAAACTGCTCAACCGCAAACTTGAGCAAAAGAACTTTTTGACCAGATATATGAGAAGTAGTCTGCTTGCAGCCCATCAGCGTGGTAGCAGCGATGATCGTAACGAGCAAAAGTGAAACCAACTTCATAGGCAAAACTCACAGTCCGCCAGCAATTTTCGAATGAGGGGACGAAAATACTGCCAGCGGACAATGCTTCTTACGTCAAGACTAATCCGAAGTTCGCTGATTCGGGCAAAATTGGGCCCATTGGGTTCTACAAAGTGTCATAAGGCTGAACATTCATTTCAAGGTATCGTTTAGCTGAAATGCCAGTACTTTTGCTGCCCATTGCATTGGGCCTTGTTTCGACATTTGGTACTCCTCCTGCCCCAGATTACAAAGTAATTCAAACCGCCAAAGTCGGCGGTGAAGGTGGGTTTGATTACGTCTATGCGGATAATGCGGGCCGAAATGTTTACATTGCTCGGGGTGGTCAAAATGCTCGGGTAGCGGTCTTTAATATGGACACCATGGTGAGCGCAGGTGAGATCGCCAAAACGAACGCTCGCGGAGCCGCGGTTGATTCCAAATCACATCACGGATTTTCTTCAAGCAAGCCCGTTGCAATGTGGGATAGCAAAACCCTTGCCCCCATCAAAACGATTGATGTGAAAGGAAGCCCAGATGGCATCTTGAGTGACGACTTTAACCACCGCACCTACATTTGGAGCCATAGCGCGCCAAACGGAACGGTCATCGATTCAGCTTCAGGCGATGTCCTCGGTACTATTGACTTGGGCGGAGCGCCTGAACAAGCCGTAACCGACGGAAGGGGCCACATTTACGTAGACCTCGAAGACAAAGATTCAGTAGCCGTTGTCGACGCGAAAACCATGAAGGTCACCGCAACTTACAGCCTGAATGGCAAAGGCGCAGCGAACGCGGGACTCGCGATAGACGCGAAAAATGGCGTTCTATTCGTTGCCTGCCGCGAGCCATCGGTCATGGTCATGATGAGTACCAAAGACGGAAAGATCTTGGATACGTTGCCAATCGGTGCTGGTTGCGACGGCGCAGTTTTCAATCCAAAAACCATGGAATGCTTTAGCTCACAAGGCGATGGAACTTTGACCATTATCAAAGAAGAAAGTACAACCAAATTTGTTGTAGCCCAGACGGTCAAGACGATGCCCGGAGCAAAGACTTTGACCCTCGATACCAAGACTGGTCACATTTTGCTGATCGCTGCCGAATACGGTCCTGCCCCTGCAGGTGCAACCGGCCGGCGACGAGGACCGCTGGTCCCTGGTTCGTTTTCAATCGTTGTCGTCGGAAAGTAAACCAATCTCAAAAAAGATCTTTTGCTGAAAAGCAGAGGAGCTTTTTTGTTGCCTAAATTTGGAATAATAATGGCATGGCTACCCAGCAGTCCACCGTCGATCAGCTGCTCATCTACCTGTCAGCAGCGGGTGATGTTTCGGCAAAGAAAATGTTTGGCGAATACGGCATCTATTTCGACGGAAAAATGTTCGGAATGGTATGCGACGACACGTTCTTTGTAAAGCCAACCAAAAACAATGCCGACCTAACCGCCGAGCTTGACATGGCGTCACCTTATCATAGAGCAAAGCCTTGTATCATCGTCCCGATGAAGAAATGTTCGGATTCTGAATGGTTATCCGAACTTATTACCGTCACTGTCGACGATCTTCCTGCGCCAAAGCCAAAAGCTCCAAAAAAGAAATAGGCCGCCTATTTGCCCGGCGGTTTCTGTATGGGAACCTTCCAAGTCATGACGGCCAATCCATTCTTGTACTCATTCGTAATAAAATACTGCCGACGTTTCGAAGTCAAAAGCCCCTTGAGCCTGCCCGTAAATCCTTGTAGCTTGGCGGCATCTTTCGGTAAGTCCACCGGAAACGATTGATAGTTCTCGGGGCAAACCCGAATGTCTGCTTTGGCTGGGACAGTCTTGAGAAATCCGACCAAGCTAGGGTGTTCGCCTTTCAACGGCGCAAATGTGTCTTGGCGGCGATTGAAAAAGTATCGAAATGGCTGCGACGGTAAACATAACTTTGAAATCCCCACTAAGTTAACCGAATTCTAAACCCGATGTGTTTCATATCTTCAGCATCTGAATGGCTCAATCGATCTCTGGAGCCTAATCTGGTTCCTGACAACAGTGAGCACAGCCGTCACAGCCTGCAAGTCATTCAGGAACGGAGACGGAGTCGGTTCGTCATCCACAAAGGGATCATCAAGATTGACAATGCCTGCGATCGAAAGCAGATGGGAGTACATCAGCTGTCTCTGGCGCTGAGTTAATTTGGCCCGCAAGACCTTGAGGCTTCGGTCTCGACGTGTACGCTTAGGCAGCCAACAAGGAAGGGTAGCGATCTCTAAGGCGGGTTGAATCATGGCGTCATATAATTCTAACCGAATTAAATGGTAATTACAATAGAAATTGTAATATTTTGATAATTGGATGCAACCAGCCGTCAACGAACCAATTCTTCGATTGGCGCGGTGCGTTCTTCGTAGGTGTGCTGGGTACACAAAATGTGCATCGCTCCAGGAGCGTTGACCCAAATCGGCTCGCGAGAACCAACGTAACACATGTAAACCATCGAGCCTTGTTTTGTCTTTGCCCAGCGGTTAATGCCCGAGCCACTATGCAAAATAACAAATGCTCCTGGGTGAATGGATTCCTCGTCCGTAAACGCGTAAATCGCCTCAAGGGAGTAATGCGTGAGATAGGCTTCGGACATAATGACGTGCCCACGAAGCTTCATTCTCATTGAAGAATGATTTTGTAGGAGGACAAATTCCTCCAGTGAATGCTCTGATCTTTGAATGCCTACTATCCGTAGCATGGCAGCCCCTTCACAATTCGAGACGCTGCAGCTTCACGAAAAGAATCAGGAAATCTCGACTTTTAGTGCGTTCAGAACCTTTCGAAGTGTTTTGGAAGCCGAATCAGTTTCTTTTGCCCCAATTTTGCCCTCAAGCTCAGCTTCAATTCGCTTCATTTCGCCAAGAACGGATTTCACCTTTCGATGACCAGAAGAGGTCAATTCAAGATTGACCGCGCGCGAATCAATTTCGCTTGGTCTCCGAATCACATACCCAGCTGTAACCAGGCTTGTGATGGCTTCACTAATCGTTGCACGGGATAAGCCAAGCCGTTTTCCTATTTCAGCCTGAGTCTCTCGACCATCAGCCGCCCAAACGGCACTAAGTAAGTCAAATGAGGCAGACGTCAGTCCTTGATCAATGATTGCGGGACGCATTGCCTGAGCAACAAAATCGTTCACTTGGCAAGCAAGACCTATGAGGCTTTCGATGGATGACATAATTTCACAATTCGCTTCGTTGCGATTCGAAGCCATCCTTAGCCACGAATGTACATTATAGCTTCGGAACCCGAACAAGTTGCAAGGGGGGACCGTTTTTGGATCCCTAACACTCCTCATCGCACTGGGTACTTTGGCCTGTCCATGGTTTATACAATTCGCAATCAAATTGTAATGACGGGAGTCCATATGGTTAAGGCACACCGCCTTTAGGAAATTCCACCATGAAATTAACAAGCTATCAAGCAGGGAAACTCCTTGGCATTGCTGCAATTACTGCTTTTGCTGCGATTAGTCAAGCAAGACCAATATATGTCAACGTCGACGGACGGAACGTTCGATTCGACGGAACCAAACCCCAGATGATGGGCGACCACATAATGGTCCCTCTCCGGGGCATCTTCGAGAGAATGGGCGCCAGCGTCGACTGGAATTCACAAGACCAAATGGTCATGGCCAACCGTGGCAACACCAAAGTCGAACTCCGAATTAACAACAACGAGGCCTACATCAATGGCAGAGCCGTTCCTGTCCAATATCCGGCGCAAGTCGTGGACGGATCCACGATGGTTCCGATTCGATTCATCTCTGAGTCGTTGGGTGCATACGTTGATTGGGACGAAACTTCGAGTACGGTCAATATTTCGACTAACGGTACGTCCAGCGGAAATTACCGGAACAATAACGGCAATAACGGCGGAAGTAGCGACAACAATACAGACAATCGAAACAATGTACTTTCGATCCAGCCACGAGGAAGTGTCTTGCCAGTAAAGCTCGACGCGGATTTAAGTTCCGATAACTCGCAGGTCGGCGACAAATTTACCGCAACGATCGATACTAATGGCAATAATGACTACTTCGGTTTGCCACAAGGAACCAAGGTTCAAGGACACGTTAACTTTGCTCAGGCAAAGCGAAACGATACTCCGGGCGTACTTGGTTTGTCATTTGACCGCTTGCTCCTTGCCAATGGTCGAAATATTCCGATTACGGCATCGCTTATCGGATTAGACAAAGACAGCGTCCGAAACGAAGACGGTCGAATCGTAGTCAACCCAGATTCTCAGAAGAAACAGGATGACCTGAAGTACGTCGGAACTGGTGCTGGAGCCGGTGCGTTGATCGCGCTCGTGACCAAAGGCAACGTTATTACAAACACGGTGATTGGCGGCGCTCTTGGGTATTTATACGAGACACTCATCGATAAGCCAAAGACACGCAATGTGACCTTGGCTCGAGGAACCCCACTCGGAGTCAGATTCGACCAGGAAGCGAAGGTTCGGATCTTCTCAAACAACTAGTCGACATCTGAGGATAACAAAAAATCGCGCCTGACTCACCTATGGGGAGAGTCCTCAATGAAGAATGCCACAAAGGCATCCCCCATTGAGATGGCGCGATTTTTTGGTGTCAGGTAGCCATCGTTCCATGCAAAGAATGACTGGCATTTGAACATATGCCGGGATGCTGGAGCGGGATGAATTAGGGGTTTCGGGTATCCGGCGCAGCTACAACCAAGTTTCCGGATCGGAGGGCGTACAGTCTTGACTTGAAGGATGTTCGCACAATGTTCAAGTCGATGGCTCAAGCAACACCATGGACTTGTAAGTGGCCGGGCCGACGGAACTCATAGTTGACCCTCGGAAAGGAACTTGGTGGCGGTCAACGATGAGCGAGTGGCAGTTGTTGGCGAGGGCGAGAGAAAATTGCGCTCAGTAAAGAAAAAGGGCTTGATCATTGAATGATCAAGCCCCCAAGGAATGATGCTCGGCTACGTCTTGTCGACCGTAATCATGTCCGTTCCAATCGCCCGCACCTTCGAGCCAGGCACCAAGGTCTCATGTGCGCCGAGCCCAAAAACGCCGTCCGTCCGAACCGAAATCTCCTCAATTGACCCTTGCCGATTCATTGTGAAGTCGTGCATGTGACCAATCATCTTGCCCTCAGCATCGATCACTTTCAGCTTCTTAATTTCGTGGGTTGTACGGCTTTCGGGAGCTAATGTATGCCCCGCGTTCCAATCGATCAACGTATACGATTCGATGGTAATGGCATCCGGCCCGTTTGCTTCAATGCTCTTAAAAGGAAGCAATCCTTCTCCTCTCTCGCCTTTCACGACGAGTGCGCTCAAGTTCAGACCTACATAAATCAGATCTTCGACTTTTCCTATCTCCGCGCCATCGGCCATGCTGATGACTGGTTTTCCAACAAATTCTTTGGTTCTCATGAGGTTAACGCGAACCACCGTACCAGCCAGACCGCGAACCGTGGTACCCAATTCCACCAAGGAGCCAGATGATGGCAAGGACCATCAGGATGGTGCCGAGGCAGCCTCCGAGCCCAATGCCGCCGCCGCCCAGCAACAAGAAAATGACAATGATAATGAGAAGTGTGCTCATAGTTACACTCAGTTTGCTGGGAAGATGTCATTCGAACAAGTCAACCCTTTTGGTGTCAGCCACTTTGTGTCTTACCTGTCACTACAAGAGACTTCAATCAATTTAGAAAATAACGCGAATTCGAAGTCAGAAACCTAAAGGTATGTGATTTGGTGGCCATATATGCATGACTATGAACCCCATACACACTTGTGATATCATGAGTAACGACGCAATAGTTGAAAAGATCCTCGACGATGCACCTTTCATTTTTGGAAATGGAGCCACCTGATCAATCTCAACCCGAAACAGAAATCATGCCCAAACGTGAATTATCCCCTCGCGAGGAAGAAATTGTACAATTATGCGTCGATGGGCTGACCAACGATGCCATTGCTCATCGTCTTGACATCAGCGTCGGAACGGTCAATACGTACTGGCTCCGCATTAAGCTCAAAGTGGGCGGCCTAGGGAAGACCGACACTGTCGTCCGCGTGGTTAAAGAACGGGCCGAGAAAGCGCTTGCCGACTCGAATTTCGAACGTGCCACCCTCGTCGCGCTTCTGGCCGATAAAGAGAAAGGACTCCTCGATCTGCGGTCTACTATCGCACTGCTCCATCTAGCAATGGATCAGATCAAGTCGACCGTTTGGGCGACAGATACGGATTTGCTGATCTACTCTATGTCCAACGGAGAATTTCCCGCAACACACTTTGGCGTCCTGTGGGATGTTGGGAAAACCGTCTATGAGATTTTCAAGACCACGGATTCGCTTGACCTAGCAATAAGCGCCCACCACCAAGCCCTTCAAGGAGAGGAAACCGAGGTCAGTTTAGTGGGGCAATTTGACGGCATGCTCTTGAGGGTTCTACCCCTTAAGGAGGACACTGGAGAGATTATTGGTACCGTCGGGATCGTCAACACGGTGAGACAAAAAATGTCTGACTAGGATTGACTATTCTATGAGTTCTTGGTCGAGTCAGCTAGCGAATTAAAATTCCGAGATGAAAGGCTGAATTGACGGCCTGAAGTCGATTGTTCGACTTGAGTTTGTTAAACAGGCAGATGACGTAACCGTCGACGATAGCTTTCGGCTCTGAAAGCATTTCACTAATTACTCGATTACTCTGTCCTTCTGCCATCAATTTCAGAATTTCGAGTTCCTTTCCGACGATGATGACGGGGCATTGAGGATTCCGATCTACATTCATCTGGTAGTAGTATCGCTGTCTTAGCTGCATGATCTTGATGATGTGGGTTTGGTGCATGGCAATATGGTTCGCCAAAAGATTTTCTGACGACTTAACCCGGTGAAACTTCGTCGGCCGCTTTGGGGAGTTTTCAACTGACCTATACGAACTTAACATTTTTCATATCCTCCGTAGGGTCTTTCGGTGCTGCATCGGCTATCCACGAGTCGATTGGAACATGAAGCTTTGGATAATGGGTCCATGAGCACATGTGACTCGTATTCCAAATGCTAAACCCGCCTTCAACGCGGCACATGAGCGCTGGATGGGTAAATAAGTGGTGCATGGTACTTCGCTCATCGATTGAAATTGCGGTGATCTCATTGAACTCTAGGAACAAGCGAGCGCCATTACAAAATTCGACCTCGGAGAGGACCAAACTTCGTTGACCTTCTTGAGTTGAAATAAATTTTTCGTGACGTTCTCGATACGTTTCGTGCGTCATTTGGGTAATCGACGATCTCATCGACATTTCTTGCTTCAGGAAAGAATCTGGCAGCGGGTTGGTGTAGACGGTTATTCCAATCAACGAGTGGCCGGAAAATGCATAAACTTCATCTTTGCCTTCAATGATAAGGCTCTGCTCCTTGAAAATTGAAAGGTTAATGTCATCACAAATCTTCTTGGCAAAACCTAAGTCACTCTGAGTAAAAATGTGCTTTCGACCTGAAGTTAAATGCAAATGGATTTCGATAGGGTGAATAGGGTTCGCCAATGTAGTTTGCATTTGAACCAAAATAGATGGTTCGAGGGTGGTGGGCGATGTACTTGTCTGATTCATATTTTTCCTTGCGGTTCCTTTCTCAAAAAATCATGATGAGGTCCTTTATGTTTTCATTGTCTTCTATCGCGAGAACTACTGAAAGTCAGCTCTTATTCTGTCGGCCCTGTGGCGTCCGATGAAAGGTGGACACTTAGCTTCGAAGTGACGACAACGGCTAAGTACCCGTGAGGGGGCAAAATACCCAGTGAGGTGAAAGCAACTTCAAAGGTTTAACCAAGAAAAAATGAGTTGCTCAGACCTGGCTGCCGAGTAAAGACCTTTGGACATCGGAATTGAGCAAGTTCATCAAAATAGAGGATTTACTGACAGTGCAAAATTGGACTTTGAGCGCTAATTCCGTTGGAACAAAATTTAAATGCAGGTTCGACGCTCCTAGAGCAGTCATGCTCTGGACGGTCACATTTTAATGCAGACCTGAAGTCGCGGAGCCTGTACCTTAGATTTCAAATTGATCCCTGATCGAGCATCGGCAGAATCTGATAGCTCAGGCTGGATTTCAAGCCGAGGATAATTAGTCCATCTTAAGATGTGGCCCGTGTTCCAAATACTGAGTCCTCCACCAAGTCTGCGACAGCCCAGGGAGGAGTGAGAATATATATGGTTGATGACTGCTAGTTCATCAATCCCAACCTCCGGCACTTGGCTAAATTTGAGAAAGACCTATAGTCCGCTACAAAACTCGAGTTCGGTAATGATTGTGGCTCGTTTCTTGTCGAGTTCCTTTACTACCCCAGATTGCTCATGGCGGGCGGATACGCAATCATAGGGCGTCCGATTGGATGACTCGCATCCGATTTCCGTGACAACGATCCCCAGCGATCTCTCCCGCTCAAAGAAGTATTCAAATGGCAACTTCGGTCGAAGCATCAGACCGATAACCTCCTTTCCTTCATAATTTGAAATTTCTTTCTTGCTGTCGCGGATAATGCCTTGACGTCGGAAAATGTCTGGATCAGAATCATCATAAATGTTCCCAAGAAGCGAAAGACCGTCCCGAAAGTAAGTGTGCTTCTGACCATTGCACAAATGCAATCGAATTTCATCAGCGGAGAGTATATTCATCTGTCCGTGAACGCTAAAAGGCGTTGCGAATAAGTGGCCAACGATGATTTGTCCGAATGAAGTGTCGCGAGGGTCTCAAAGATCTGGTTCTTTCTATCTACCTTGGTTTTTCTAGACCTCAGTCGCTTTTGGTTGGCAATTACCTTGGCTTGTTGCTTGAGGCTCTGAAAGGCTGATGAACTCATCGAAATTGACTGGGGTTGATTCATGATGATTTTCCTGTTGTGAACTTGGCCGACCGGAAAGGTAGTTAAAATATCTCCTTCCTCGGTCCCCGACTTCAAAGAGCAATTGCGGTTTCTAGCCAAGGCTCTTCAACGTTCCAATTAGCAAAGCTGGAACTAAATACATTTTTCACCTTCAGGAAAATAATTAAAAGTCGTTTCTATATCTGTCATCCCGTGTCTGTACGAGTAGTTGTAGACACAGTTTGATAGGACAAACTTTAATTTAGACAAAAAAGTGGACCACGAAACTCGCGATCCAAACAAGAAAAAGAAAGGGCTCCCCGGGGCTAATATCCTGGGGAGGAATCAAGGAGCCCTATGAATGGATGTGACTAGACGTTACGCTTTCGTCGCATTCCAAATAGTCCGAGCAATCCGCAACCAATACCCGCTAATGCGGTTGGCTCTGGAACTGCTGTCTGAGACCCGGTCACGTGGGCCGTAATAGAAGATGAATTTCCCGGGGCTATGGAGAGATCGTTGACGGCCATCGTGAAGGATCCTATTGCTCCTGCATTACTGAAGACGAAGGTTTGGGGGGTGTTGTCAAAGTCGACGAAGACTCCGCCAAGATTATTTGACACTGAGCCTGTCAATATATCTGTGAAAGTGGCGGTTGTTCCGCCCGTAATAGTAACTGGCGCAGTGAACGTGACTTTGAGTTGAAAAGTGTTTCCATTATAAGTCGCGTTGGTCATGTTCAACGTCAGCGAACCAAGATTGTTAAAATTTGATCCTGGCGTTGGGTCTCCGCCAAAGTCCAGGTTGCCACCAACCGTCGTGTTGTCGAATGTTGAATTGCTGTAGGAAAGTCCGAGCAACGTATTGGTTGCGCCGAAAGCCTGGGCATTAAACCGAGCTAGCGTTGAACCGGTCAGGTGAACTTCGGCAGCGTTTGCGACTCCAACGAGAAGTCCGAGGGACGAGGCAATAGTGAGAGCCTTTGCAAAGTAAGAATTCATTTCATTTCTCCATTAAACTGGCCAACTCAAAGATAAGAAGGCACATTAAGACTATGAAAGACTCTGAGAACGATCACCAGTCGGCTTTTTTCGTGTCACTCTAATCGTGTCTTAAATCTCACGGACGGCAAACAGCGAAGTGTCAACACCTTGCGCCTTGTCCGCCGAAGCACAATTCCCCGCCAACGCCTTGTTGGCCTGACGCCGGGACGGATGCTTGCTTTCCTCCTCAGATATACTAGAGACCACATTTCAATCCCTTGGTAAGGGAGGCACAAACATGAAACTCAAGTACGAAGATTCTTATCTCTATCGTCTGCGGCATTCGGCCGCCCACCTGATGGCCCAAGCCGTCACCGAGCTCTATCCCGGAGCAAAACTCAGCATTGGACCCCCAATCGAGAACGGATTCTACTACGACATCGACTTCCCAAGCCCGCTCAAAGAAGAAGAGCTGGAGTCGATCGAAAAGCGCATGAAGGATCTCGCCAAACTCGATCAGCGCATCGAACGAACCGAAGTCTCCCGCGATGAAGCCAAAGCCCTCATTCTTGACGCCACCATCCCTGGTATGGGTGATGCGGTCGCCGAATATAAGCTCGAACTCCTCGACGCTATTCCCGAAGGCGAAGCAATCAGCTTCTTCGAGCAAAAGCGCATGGACCGCGACGGAGTCCAACATCGCTTCCTCGATCTGTGTCGCGGCCCCCACGTCGAAAGCACCAAGGAGATTAAAGCTTTCAAGCTCACGTCAATCGCCGGAGCATACTGGCGCGGAAACGTCAAAAACAAAATGCTCACACGCATTTACGGCACCGCCTTCGAATCGAAAGAAGAACTCGAAGCTCACCTTGCCCACATCGAAGAAGCCAAAAAACGCGACCACAGAATCCTTGGTCGCGAACTCGGCCTCTTCATGTTTAGTGCGCGAGTAGGCACCGGACTCCCTCTTTGGTTGCCCAAAGGCGCTCAGCTGAGAATGACGCTGGCCGACTACATGAACCATGAGCAGATGCGGCGCGGCTATCAGCCTGTCGTGACTCCGCACCTCGGAAGCATCAAACTGTTCGAGACGTCCGGTCATATATACAACTACCGCGACAAGATGTTCCCATTTATGGAGGACGATGAAAAGGAAACGTTCATTCTCAAACCGATGAATTGCCCGTTCCATATCGAAATCTATCGATCACAAATGCGCTCATATCGAGATCTTCCCGTCCGGTATGCCGAAATGGGAACGGTCTATCGATACGAGCAAAGCGGCGAAGTGACCGGAATCTTGCGAGCTCGTGGCTTTACCCAAGACGACGCTCACCTATTCGTCCGTCCCGATCAACTTCTTGAAGAGTTCACGTCAGTCGTCGATCTGATGCAGGCAGTTCTCAAAAAGCTTGAACTCACAAACTATCGCGCCAGAGTTGGAACCAAAGACCCTACTTCCGACAAGTACATTGGCGACGACGAGAATTGGACCCTCGCTACCGAGGCAATCCTCAAAGCATGTGATGACAAAGGCCTCGAATACGAAGTGTCGCCTGGCGACGCCGCATTTTACGGTCCGAAGCTCGACATGATCATCAAAGACGCCTTAGGTCGAGATTGGCAAATGGGAACGGTTCAGGTGGACTACAATTTGCCCGAGCGATTCGAACTCGAGTACATTGGCGAAGATAGCAAGCCACACAGGCCAGTCATGATTCACCGAGCACCATTTGGCTCACTTGAGCGAATGATTGGGCTTTTGACCGAGCAGTTCGCCGGAGCTTTTCCGTTCTGGCTGGCCCCGGTTCAAGTATCGATACTTGCGATAGCCGATCGCCACAATGACTTGGCATCCGAACTGATGGTCAAGTTACGCGACGCTCATGGCATGCGGGTTGAAATTGACACCAGACGAGAGACGCTGGGCAAGAAAATCCGGGAAGCTCAAATGCAAAAGATCCCGTACATGCTCATCATTGGTGACAAAGACATCGAGAACAACACTGTCGGGGTCCGCTGCCGCGAAGAAGGCGACCTTGGCGCCATGTCACTCGAAGAGTTCGTTAGTAAGACGAAAGAGTAGGCGAAACAAAAACTCAGCTCCCTAACAAGGGAGCTGATCTCAAAATTCTTACTTTAATCCTGAAGCCAACAAATCACGAACCGCCGGCGTTGTTCCCGAAACCATCACAAGTAGACGTGTGTTCGAAACGGTCTTTATGCTCCATTCCTTAAAATATTGCCGATCCCTCAGGATGTGAGCGTCAATTACGGGCTTGATTACATCCTCGGCCTTGAGTTTTCCGCTCAGGGGAGCCAAATACACCACCGCAATTCCGCTCTTCTTGTATCCGTAGGTGAGCTGCACAATATTGGTGGGTTTGGTCAATTTAGGGCAGTTTGCACTCGTCGCTGTAAACATAAACCCGGACATTTCGATGAACTGAGCCTTGTCAGCGTGCATGATTTCAAATCCCGCGGCTTTTGACATCATGTGAAAAGGGATCAGCTTAATCGCAGGCTTTTGCTTGCGCGTCGGCTTTGAAACCTGTTCTTGACCCAAGCATACGGGGACCGCAAAAGACAAGATGAGAAGGGAACTAAGAATTGGTTTCATGATTTAAGTTATGTTAACATAAACAAAATGGTGGCGGCCCAATTTGGATTGAGCCGCCACCTTTTTACTGGCCGGATTAGCCTTTCGATTTCATACCGGTTTGAGGAAGTCCAGTCTTTTCACCTGGCTTAGCAGGAACGACGCCATCGTCTCCCAATCCACCACCGCGTGCGATCTTCGAATCGCTGGCTCCCTTTTGAAGTGGTGCCATCTGTTCTTGTGTTCGAGGTTTTTCGGTTGTTGCAGAACCAGGATCGCCCGAGCTGCACCCAATGAGGGAGCAACCGAGAACGATACTTGCCAATACAATCAGTCGGTCTTTCATAGTTAGAATGAAAGGTCGTTCAGCGTGCCGTCAAGTGTCCAAAGATACTTAGTGACATCGGTGATGACTGCACCTTCGGCTCCATTGGTGTAGGTTGCTGTCTGGTAGTCAGTACCAGCCGCGAGCAAACCGTCGTTCAAGAACTTGGTGTGACCATCGGTGAAAGTAACAACGGCGCCGTTGTATGGCTTAATTGCTCGGGTGCTTGCCGTGATCTTTCCGACTGCTACCGGGTTGTTGCCCGACCAGTTACCGGAACCTGGGGTCCCATCGTATCGGATGCATGCAAGAGGAGCTGGCAATGTGATTGGCCATGCTCCAGGAGGATTAGCTTGATAGTAGCCAATCGTTGGATTGATTCGGAATTGTTGCGAACTCGTGAACATGACGGTCTCAGCTGGTTTGACTCCGGCAGTTGACGATCGTGCCAAGGCGCTTACGCAGTTGTACCAAGGTGAGAGGAACATGTAGTTGTATCCGTACTGAGAAAGTCTCTCTTGATTGTATTGGGTTGCATTTGGACTTGCAGACGTGTAAACGCCGTCCTTGTCGCCAACGCCTGGATCAACCAGCATCTGTACGTTCTTCATGTATGGCTGCTGTAGAACAACCCATGTAACCGCGGTGCCAGCTTGCAACTGTACTCGAAGGCTGGTTCCCAAACTGTCATCACCGTTTGATTCGAGAACGAAGTAGTCGTCGTTGTCGCCAGCGTACATGATTTCAGCCAGGCCCAATTGTTTGTTGTTGCTGATTGAAGAAGCTTTCTTTGCGGCAAGCTTGGCTTGAGCAAAGACAGGGAAGAGGATTGCTGCTAGAATTGCAATGATTGCTATGACAACCAGCAACTCAATAAGAGTAAAAGCACGATTTCGCATGATATAGAATCTCCCACTCCTCAGTAGTCTGAGAAATGTTAAGACCATTATAAGAAATGTATTAGAGAAAACCCAAGGACTTTTTGAAAGAAAGTGAAAAAAAACTGACCTTTTGCAAAATCAATGACAAAAATCGCTAAGAAAAACTGTTGAATCTTTGTCGAAACGACAAAATTTTTGCGTTTTCGCTGGTCGGGCAAACCCGGTTTGTTAAGAGAATTGAGAACTTTCCGTCGTCAGGATCACACCAAATTGAAGTCCCGGTGAATCCAGTGTGCCCAAAAGACCGTGGTCCAAACAAATTTCCTGCCGATGATCCTTCCGCAGATTTCGTATCCCACCCCAACGCCCGAGTACTTTTGTCACTCTGCCGACGGGTAAATCCATCCCAAATGTCAGGCCTTACAATTTCTCCTGCTCGGCCCATCATGTGCGAAATGAATAGGTATAAATCCCTAGCATTCGAGAACAATCCAGCGTGTCCCGCAACTCCGCCCAGCACCGTTGCAGCTGGATCGTGGACCTCGCCTTCTATATAGGGCGGATTATCGCCATATAGCCGAGCCGCATCCTCGATTCCGTGGCGTTCATGTCGAAGCTTTGTTCGCCATGGCTCCATCACTTCTGTTGGCGCGCAACGCTCGCGTTGGAGCAACGCCACCGTTGGCACCCCGTGACGAAAGTACCCGGTGTTTGTCATTCCTAACGGCTCAAAAACCCGACGATTCAAGAACTCGTCAAGCAGTTCACCCGTGACTCTCTCAATTGCTTCGGCAACCAAGATCATGCTCAAGTCACTGTAAACCGTCTTAGTGCCCGTCTCGCATTCCAACTCCTCGGCGTAAATTGCATCCATAACTTCGCTCGCCTTGGTATACGACAAGTGGTAACGACGAAATGCCACCAGTCCGGAATCATGAACCATCAAGTTTCGAAACGTGATCTTGCCTTTTCCATTGACGGCGAACTCAGGAATAACGCTCGCGACAGTCTGATTAAGATCAAGGGCACCGTCTTGCACCAAGATCATCACCGCCGTCGTCGTACCGATCACCTTACTGAGACTCGCCAAATCCCAGATTGTCTCGAGAGTCACGGGTGAAGAACCTTGGTCGTACGTGAAAGTGCCAACCGCTCCGAAGAAAACGTCGTCGCCTCGTCGCACAGCGTAACATGCCCCAGGAAAGACCTCGTCACGAACTGCTTCGGTGAGCAGGGCTTTAGCGTGATGCATAGCGGTATTTTATTCGACACTTGTGAGGACTATCGAATCTTTCGCCGATCAATTAACCGCAGATACGCCCCTGGGCTTGTCGTCCCACACATCATTTCGTGCCTTTTGAATACAAATTGACAGTTTGGCCTTGCATTGATCAACTTGAAGTATCCAGTACCGATCCCGGAGGGATCACAGACATTAGCCAGGGGAGTTGCGAAGCAGCCAACGCAAATACATGAGACCTAGCGAAAATGGATTGGAGACCCCTGGAAAGAGCGAATCCGTCCTTAGTCCTAGGTCGCTCCGTCCAAAATTTGAATCTGACTACAATCGAAGAGCGACCCCGGCTGTTACATCCGATTCATCAAATAACTAGCTAAAGATGTAGGTAACACCACGGCATTCGAGGAATTCCCGATGCAACAAAGGGTCAGAGGAACAAAGTTCCGAGGGGGTGGACATCCTCTGCATTCCAAGATTGTCCTAAAACAATCCTTGCAGCTTGCCGCTCGAATCGCCCAAGGATTCGACATGAACTCCAACTCGATCAAGCATCGTCACAAACAAATTGTTCAACGGAGTGTGGTCTTCATAAACCACATGCTGGCCCGACTTATAGCCGCCGCCATGCCCCGCCACCAAGATCGGAAGGTTATTGTGATTGTGGGCATTGCCATCGCTGATTCCTGCCCCATAAACCAGAAGCGTGTTGTCCAGCAATGTCGAATTGCCTTCTTTCACCGACTTCATCTTCTTCAAAAAGTACGCAAGCTGCTCGACGTGGTACGTATCGATCGCCTTCTTCTTCGCCAGCTTTTCGGCTTGCATACCGTGGTGGCTTACGTCATGGTGTCCATCAGTGATTCCAATCTGGCCGTAGGCCCGGTTTGAACCATCGTTGGCAAACATAAAGGTTGCCACTCGCGTCAAATCGGCCTGGAATGCCAGCACCATCATGTCGCCCATCAGCCGGATGTGCTCACCAAAGTCGCCCGGAATCCCCTTCGGACGACCGATTCCCGCAGCTGCCTCCAACTTGGCTTGGTTTTCAAACTTCGTCAAGCGATTTTCTATTTCGCGCACCGCCGTGAAGTACTCCTCCATCTTCATTTGGTCGCGCTTGCCCAATCGTGATTTGAGGTTAGCGGCATCTTCCATCACGAAATCGAGAATCGACTTGTTAAATAGATCTCGACGAGCCAGACTTTCTTGCTCTTCATCGGCCTTGCCACTACCAAAAAGCCGTTCAAACACCAATCGCGGATTAACCTCTTTGGCAATAGGAGTGTTTTCGCTTCGCCAAGAAATGTTGCTCGAATAAGCGCAGGAATATCCGCTGTCGCAGTCACCTGCCAGGCCGCTTCGTTCGCAACCCAGTTCCAGCGACGAAAACCGAGTCTTCTTTCCAATTGCCTGAGCCGCGACTTGGTCAACGGAGATGCCGTTCTTGATATCCGCGCCCGATGTCTTGCGAGGGTGAACACCAGTAAGCCACGCCGCTGTCGACCGAGCATGGTCGCCTGGACCGTCGCCAAGTGCAAAGGCGTTCTGTTGGCTCAAGCCCGTCAAAATAGAAATGTCATTGCGCAGTTCAGCCAACGGCTGAATGATCGGAGAAATCTCTAAAGCACCCGCAGCCTTCGGCGTCCACTCGGCCATGTTGATGCCGTTTGGAACAAACACAAACGCCATCCTCGTTGGGTTGGCCGCAACTGCGCCGGATCCGCTGGCGTAAACCAACGGGGCCATCCCTTCCAAAACCGGAAGCGCCATCAGCGTTCCGACTCCTTTCAAAAATGTACGGCGATTAAGGGGCTGGCTCATTTATTCTCCTTTGCGCTTTCGAAACGGTTCGCTGGCAACGATTCCCTGGACGATCGCCGAAAACTTGTAACCGTTCGATTCGGCCCGTTTGACAACGTCATCGACAAAACATTTGTCGTTGGCATTCATTCCTCGACCAAGGGCAAAAGTCATCAGCTTCTCTACGAAACTTACCGTAAATTCTTTCCGATTTCCCATCAAAACCGCTTTAAGCTGGGCAGGACCCGAAAACTTCTTGCCGTCAGGCAAGGTCGCGGTGCTGTCAATCGTCAAGGTTCCGTCCTTCGTTCGCCAACGGCCAACCGCGTCAAAATTCTCAAAGCCAAATCCAAGGGCGTCCATTTTTGTATGGCACGTCGCACACGCCGGGTTCTTGCGGTGAACTTCCATCTTTTGCCGCAAACTCAAACTCGAATCAACTTTACTGCCCTCAGCCAAGTCGCCTACGCCAGGCGGCGGCGGTGGTGGTGGCGAACCTAAAATCTGCTCCAATATCCACTTACCGCGCTTAGTCGGACTTGTGCGTGAAGGGTTCGAGGTAATCGCCAAAACAGCCCCCTGCGTCAAAACCCCGCCTCGTGGCGTCCCAACCGTGCTAACCAATCGCATCGCATCACCCGTTACGCCAGGGATTCCGTAGTGCTTCGCCAGGGCTTCATTCACAAAGGTGTACTTGCTATCAATGAATTCGAGAATGGGGCGATCTTCGGACATCACGTGTGCAAACGTCATTTTCGACTCGTCTATCATCGCGTTCATCAAGTCTGGGTTATAGTCCGGAAATAGCTTCTTGTCCGGCTGGAAGTTGTAAATCTTGCGCAACTGAAGCCACTGCATCGCAAAGTTATCAATTATCGCTGCTGAACGAGGATCCTTCATCATCCGCGCAACCTGCTCCTTCATAATCTCCGGCTTCAACAAGTCACCCGATTTCGCCGTCGCATAAAGCGTCTCGTCGGGAAGGGAACTCCACAAGAAATAGCTCAGACGCGATGCTAGTTCGTACGAGTTCAAACTCCGAGCGGGTTGATTTGCCGCATCTAGCTCAACCCGAAAGAGGAAGTTCGGATTGCAAAGTACAGCCTGACAGCTAACCTGCATTGCCCTCTCATAGCCGTCCCCACCTCGCATCCCCATTTGGAAGACCTTCATTAACCGGTCTAATTCTTCTGTCATGATCGGTCGTCGGTAAGCCCGAGAAGCAAACCATTCGAGGTTCTTCCGTGCTTCAACTTCTTCGGACCCTTTGGCCGGAATTTCTGGAATCAATCGGCGCTGAAATTCTGTCCGAATCGGGTTATCTTCAATCGGTCCAATCAATTCCACCGAATACACGTAAGCATTTCGATCCTCGAATGGCTTTCCATTCTGAGCAGCAACATAGTAATCGTTCACAAACGCGACGCTCAACGTCACATCACCCGCGACCATGTGTACGGGTACGGCGTAAATTCCAGGCTTTCGGCGGGGACTTGTAACTGTAAATGTCGTAACCAAGTCTCGGCCAACTTTGACTTCAAGCTTTGCATTGTCTGGCCCTGCGTGGTCTTCGCTAGCCCGAACCTGAATTCGATACCAACCTGGAGTTTTAACCTTAAACTGGGCCGAGGCCATGCCTTGCCCGGAGTATTCCAACGCGTTATCGACTGCGGTAATGCCACCCGCCGAATATGCCATCGAATCACCAAGCACGGTTTGAGTGGCGACTTTCGGAACCCGAATCGCCTCCTTCATCACCTGCTCAGAAGCCGTGAGGTACTTCTCCATCAAGAGCGGCGACATCGAAAGTACATCGCCGATGTTGTCAAAACCGTAGCCAACATCATCATTCGGAAAGTCATCGGCGGGTCGGACCGAAACGCCCAATAGGTCGCGAACGGAGTTGTTGTACTCTTCCCGGTTGAGTCGCCGCAAAGTGACCTTCCCGGGGTCCGCCAAATTGCAATTCGCTGAGAACGAGGTATCAATCCAACGAGTCATGGTTTTCCGCTGGGTTTCGGTGGGTTGCGGAGATTGAGGCGGCGGCATCCGTTTTTCGGAGATTGCCTTGGCAACTCGACTCCAAACGGATGCATTTTTGAGGGCAGCCGTGCCCGTCATACCTTTGGTTAGGCGAACTCCGCCAGGAGCCGCGTCGCCAGCATGGCACTTCACGCAGTACTTGTCAACGATTGGAGCGACGTCGGTCGAAAAGCTAGGGCTCGGAGTTGGCGCTGGCTTCTTTTGAGCAGCTGTATCCCGCGGAATGGCAACTGCTCCAACGAACAGCAACGACCCGACAGAAAAACTCAGCCAGTTCTTAACCATAGACCTTGGTTCTATTCTACTGATTGAACCTGCCTATCTGGTACCAGATTTGTATGTAAATTGGGCTTATTAGCCATCCAGACCAACGCTTGGTCCCATTTCTTGAGCCTTGAGCCTTGAGCCTTGAGCCTTGAGCCTTGTTAAGCCAACTTGTCAAACAACCGAGCTTCGAGCGCATCCTTGACGGCCGGGACTTGGATCTTCTCCAAAACCTCGGCGGCAAAGGCGTATACCAACAGCGACTCGGCTCGGGATTTCTCGACGCCACGAGCGCGCAGATAGAACAGCGCATCCTCGCTCAACTGACCGATCGTCGCCCCGTGCGTACATTTCACGTCGTCGGCGAAAATCTCAAGCTGAGGCTTGGTGTTCATCGTCGCAGTCGGCGAAAGCAAAATAGCCTGGTTGGTCTGCTTGGCGTCCGTCTTCTGTGCATCTTCATAGACGAAGATCTTGCCGTTGAATACTCCTTCGGCTTTGTCCTTCAAGATCGTTTTATAGACTTCAAACGACTGGCAATTTGGCTTCGCATGGTCAATCCGGGTGTGGTTGTCGATGACCTGGTTGCCGAGGCCAACATTCGCACTGTTGAGCCACGTCTCGCAATATTCGCCGTCGACAAACGCGTTAATGTCGTTCCGAGCGACTTCGCCACCAAAGTTGATGTTATTCGACGTGTAGATCGACTTCGTTTCTTGGTAAATGTAAGTATTCGAAACGTGAGTTGAATCCAGCGATTCATCCTGGTACCGAGTGTGCTCAAGTCGAGCCGATGCCGCCAAACGAACCTCGGTAACCGGGCAGGTGAAGCCAAATCCTTTGAGGGTAACAAAGGATTCGATGACCTTCGCTTCGGCGTTCTCTTCGAGAATAATCAACACTCGCGGAGTAGAATAAGTCCCGTTTGAAACATCTGATGTGATGTATTGCAAGTGAATCGGCTGGCCAAAAGTCTTTCCTTTGGGAATGTAAACCACCGCAGCTTCGCCGAGGTACGCCGTGTTCAGCGCAACAAATCGTTCGTCGTTAGTTGAACCCAGACGACCTTGTAGGGAAGCAATCTTGCCAAACTGAGCCTCGATCGCTCCATGAAGTTCTGTTGGTGCCTCGGATGCCGTGCCGACGTAAGTCCCCTTCGGAAGGTGATCGTGCGATGACAGTTCCGGCGCGTACTGTCCGTTTACGAATGAAACCGTAAACGCTTCGATCAGACCCAACGTGAAATTGACCAAATCTTCTCGGTCAACATTGGCACCAAAACCAAATTTGAACTTCTTTTCTTGCAGCGCGCGAAGGGAAGTGTATTTAAACTCCTCGTCGCGCCGGGTCGGAATCCCAAATTCTTGATACGAACGAATTGCCTGCTCGCGGAGGGAGCTAAAGAAGGGCAGCCCCTCAATATCGAGGAGCGGTTTGATGGCGGCATAGCCGTCCACAAAAGGGTCAGTCGGAGTGTTTAGCAAACTGTTCACGCCTTCGCCGCAAGTTCCTCTTTGATGAAGTCGTAACCCTTGGCTTCGAGCTCAAACGCCAGCTCTTTTCCGCCAGATTTCACGATTCGGCCATCGACCAAAACGTGGACAAAATCCGGAACGATATAGTCGAGAAGCCGTTGATAGTGGGTGATCACCAAGGTCGCTCGCTCGGGTGATCGTAAGGCGTTGACGCCATTTGCAACAACCTTCAAAGCGTCAATATCGAGTCCAGAGTCTGTTTCGTCAAGAACACAGAGCTTTGGCTCAAGCACCGCCATTTGAAAAATCTCGTTTCGTTTCTTTTCTCCGCCCGAAAAGCCTTCATTGACTGAACGGCTCAGCATTGATGGATCAAGCTCCATCATTGCCGCTTTCACTTTAACCAAAGCCATAAAGTCTTTGGCGGAAATGTCTACTTGCCCTCGGTATTTTCGAATTGAGTTAACTGCGGACCGAAGGAAGTAAGTGTTGGTGACTCCCGGAATCTCGACGGGATACTGGAAGGCAAGAAACAGGCCTTCCGCCGCTCGCTCTTCGGGGTCCAACTCGAGCAAGTCTTTGCCGTCAAAATCGACGCTGCCTTCGGTTACATCGTAGTCAGACTTGCCTGCCAGAACGCTGGCAAGCGTGGATTTTCCGGAGCCATTGGGACCCATGATCGCATGGACTTCACCAGCTTTAACCGTAAGGTTAACGCCGCGAAGGATCTCTTTCTCTTCGACGGACGCGTGCAAATTTGAAATGGTAAGCATAAGGGAACTTTGTTTTCTACGCACCGAACGGGCGCAAAGTTGACATTTCTGTCTACTTTCATTATGACATCAATCAGAGATCGGAAAACAGAGCTCAGAGACCTGAGACCAGATTTGTAACATTCAACTGGGTTGCGCCCCAAACTGAGGCACCAAAGTGTCAAGCGAAAGAAAAGCAATTTCCCCCCGAGAAATTCGTGAAATAGCAAAGTTCAAAAAGGGTGTCGATTTTGTCCAAAACCTGCGTCCGAAACCGATCTAATTGAGTAGCTAAGAATTTGCGATAGATGCTTTTTGCCAAGTTTTGCCTAACAAATGAAACGTGGAACCCAAAGGGACCGTTGTCACGTTTTCTAACTAAACACCTCCTCCTTCCCAGGAACCAGGCAGAGATATACTGCATTTGAGACGGAACGAACCAATGAAAAGCCAACTTGACGAAACCGATATCCAAATCCTCAATCTCCTTCAGCGAGATGGCCGGATCACGAACGCCGATCTCGCCAAGGCGGTCGGTCTCAGTGCGCCAAGTGTCCTCCAGCGGGTTCGAATTCTAGAAAAGAGTGGCCTGATCAAAGGCTATGTTGCCCTTCTCGACGCAGAACGGCTCGGTCGAAAACTCATCGCATTCGTTCACGTATCATTGGCCCTGCACGAGAGCCAACCAATCGAGCGATTTCGAAAGTCGGTCCAAGATATTCCTGAAATCACCGAGGTCTATAACATTACGGGTGAATATGATTTCATGCTCAAAGTTCAGGCCCGCGACATGCGCCACTATGAAAACATCCTCCGTGACAAGATCACCAAAATACGTGGAATTGGCAAGCTAAACACATCTTTTGTGTTAGCAACTGGAAAACACACCACCGAAATCCACCTGTAAAGTTCTACAATTAAGACATGCACGAGCGATATTTCGACAACGCGGCAACGACGCCGGTTGATCCCCGAGTCGTTGCGGAAATGCTCCCGTACTTCACCGAGTTCCCTGGGAATGCAGCAACCATCCATCACTACGGGCAAAAAGCCCGGGCAGCTCTTGATCTCGCTCGCGAGCGTGTCGCCGCGCTGATCCAAGCCGAAGACTCGTCTCAAATCACCTTCCTGAGCGGATCAAGCGAAGGCAACAACTGGGTGCTAGGCAACTACAAAGACGGCAAGGTTGCGATCTCGCCCTACGAGCACAGCAGCATCATCAAACTTGCCAAACGCGACGGATTCACCGTGCTTCCTCCGTTTGAAGAGTGCCTTCCCGAAGACTTCGACATAGTCGCCCTCATGTCCGTCAACAACGAGGTCGGAACCATCTTCGATACCGAACTCATCCGCCGACGAACCAAAAGCCGAAACCTCCTGGTCGACGTAACCCAATCGGCCGGAAAACTCCCAACTATCGCGGGTGAGATTGACTACATTTCCGCCAGCGGACACAAGTTCTATGCTCCAAAAGGTGTCGGCTTTCTGTACCAAAAGGAAGTCAACCTCAAACCCTACCTCCTCGGTGGCGGACAAGAAATGGGACGACGAGGTAGCACCGCAAATGTTCCCGGAATCGTCGCCCTGGGTGCCGCTGCCGCAATCGCAATCGACGAAATGGAAGAGCGAATGGCCCATGCTGCCAGCCTGAAAGCCATTGTCTTCGAAGCCATTAGCAAGATATCCGATAGCCAAATCAACGGCCCAGGCGAGAAGTCGCCGTACGTCCTGAATGCAAGTTTCAAAGGAATCCACGGCGAAACCCTGCTCATCGAACTGGACCAGGCTGGATATTGTTGCAGTTCCGGCGCGGCATGCAGCAGCACGAGCAAAGAACCGTCGTCGGTCTTAGTGGCGCTTGGGCTCACTCCCGAGTGGATGCGCGGCACCATTCGAGTCAGCTTTGGCAAGTTCAACACCCCGCAAGCGGCTGAAGATCTTGGCCGGGACATTACCAGGATTGTAGAAAAGCTGCGTAGTTTATAACATTTTCTATGGAATCTGAAACTTTCAGGGTCCAAAGTCACGTCATAGTAAATTGCCGCAAAAACTAGTAGGAGTCACATATTCGTGCCTCTTCAGGGTTTTTGGCACCCTTCTCGCTTGACAAACAAGCAGTAACGTGATTGAATGCTATTCGGTCACGGATAGGACGATTCGACGCCTTCAACGAAATTTGTTGGTGAAGAACCCTCGAATTTTGGAGTAGATAAAGATATATGCCAATTGAAAATGGATTGCCGACGCAGCCGCGAAGAGGACGAGCGATTACCGTTCGTACACCTGGTCGCACCTCAGGGTTTATGGACCCCAATGTTTCTGCGCTCGAAGATCCAGCCGCTGAGGTTGATGACTCACTTGAAGCCGATGCTACCGATGAGGAACTTGAGGAGTTAGAAGCCGAGGCCGTACAAGACGATTCTGAAGAACTTGAAATGTGGATGCGGCAAACCCGCCGCGCCCAACTTCTGACCCCCGAACAAGAAGTTCACCTTGCCGTATTGGTTATGGCGAAAGAACTGGCCGAGAAAGGGAAGGACAAGGAACTTCTGAAGCTTTTGCAGCGACGGGATATAACACACCCCGTCGGCAAGCCTACCGATTTGAATCCGTTCATCATCACGAGAGTCGTGAACGAGGGAATTGAGGCGAAACGACACCTGATCGAATCTAATCTTCGATTGGTCGTTTCGATTGCCAAGAAATATAACGCTCGTGGCATCCCTCTCGCCGACTTGATTCAAGAAGGAAACCTCGGACTGATCCGAGCAGTAGAAAAATTTGACTGGTCGAAGGGCTTCCGCTTCTCGACTTACGCAACTTGGTGGATTCGCCGAGCAATCGCTCGTGCGATCATCAACCAGGGCCGCACCATTCGAATCCCGGTTTACGTAGCTGAATTGATCAACAAGGTTGTCAAGACAGCGTCGCGATTGCAGCAAGAGTTGCAGCGAGAAGCGACCGAAGAAGAGATCAGCCGCGAGGTTGGACTCTCGGTAGACCGAGTTCGAGAAATGATGCGAGTGGCAGTCGAACCAATTTCACTCGAAACACCAGTTGGTGAGAAAGATAACTCATCGATTGGTGACTTCGTACAGAGCCAGAATATGCCAACTCCCGGTGACGTCACCTGGAGCCTTATTCGACGCGAAGAAATCGACGGAATCCTTGGCCGGTTGACCGGACGAGAGCGAGACGTTGTCCGCCTCAGGTTTGGACTTGACGATGGTCGAGCCCGAACCCTTGAGGAAGTTGGCGCAGAACTCAACGTGACGCGAGAGAGAGTGCGACAGATCGAACTCCGAGCCATGAAGAAACTCCGCCACATCGGTCAAGAGCTTTCCTCACAAGGCTTTACGGTTACCGCGAACCCTAACTAACTGGGAGCGCGGGCATCCTGCCCTACACAAACGAATAACCTTCCACGGTTGATGGTCAAAAACGGGATCAGCGAATAGCTGATCCCGTTTTTTTGTCTTAAAGTCCCCTTGCCCTTGCGAAGCTCGCGAAGGGAGATGCTTTTCTGGACAGAGAAGCCAATAAGCTAAATCCATTGAAGCAAATCGAAACTGCTTGGCGAATTGGATGAGTCGATTGAGCGAAGCGAATAATGCAATTACTCCAAACCTGCAGCCTCAGTCGCCGCCTCGTCATGCGGAATGAACATCAGCGTCAACAAGCCCGGAATCGCAAAGAGCAGAGCTGCGAAGAACGTTGTCGTATAGTTGTTTTTCGACACGCTTAGTATCTGGCCACCGACAATCCCCGCTATCGCAATGAATGTCGCGCCCAAGCCAGTCCCGATCGCGAAGTGCGCTGTTCGGTGGTTACCTCGCTGCGCAACCCGCATCAAGTACACGCCATAGCCCGCGTAACCCAATCCGTAGCCAAACTGGTCCATAAAGTCGATGAACCCAATTCCATAGAGATTCGACGGCTGAGCCATTGAGGCATACAAGTACAACAAAATCGGCAGGTGCATCAGCACCGCTATAATCCAAAAACCGCGCTTCAACCCGAGTTTGCCCGCCACAATCCCACCAACAATTCCGCCGCAGATCATCCCCGCCACGCCAATCGTCCCCTTCACCAAACCGAATTGGCTGTTGCTGAGCGCAAGGCCACCTTTCGTCAAGTCATCCTTTAAAAAGAACACTGAAATCTTATTAACCATCGCTTCGCTAAAGCGATAGAACGTCAAAAAGCACAAGATCGGGAAGATTCCCGATTGGCGGACAAAGGTCGAAAATGCCTCTCCCATCTCGGTGCCTTTCAAAGACTTTCGCAGGAAGACGACGAGCGCAATCGCAATCGGAGCGCAAACCGCTAGCTGAAGAACCTCACTGACGACACCCGAAAATCCGACCGATTGTCCCAGAATGAGTGCCGTTTCAGGCAATTTCCAGCCCGAAAATCTTCCTGAAACCATATTTGCCGCCAACTTCCAAACCGCACTGACCGAAAAATATGCCGCCGCATAAAACGCCAAAATCGCAAAAGTCCGGTTCAAATTGCCCCGAAATTGTCCGCGTTGGGCTTCGCTGGGTTCGACGTCGAGTGGCGCTTCAGGAACCAGTTTCCGAGCGGGAACCATCAGCATTCCGTACAAAAGGGCAATGCACATCAGCGAGACGAACCAGGCAAAAGGAGCCGGAACCCACCGATTACCTTGGCCGCCCGAAAACGTATCGCGGGCGTCGGCCGTCGGAAAGCCAGTGATTCGCGCCGAGTTTTCCTCTGGCTTTTCCGAAAGCACTTTGCCCATTTGGTACAACGCCAAAGGCACACGGGCCTTCCCAAATTCCAGCGCGCCGTTTTGAATGTTAAACGAATTCTCCGTTCCCGGAATCGCGACGGGAGACCCCTTTTGGTCGACCAGTTTTTGACCTTGATCTGTGATCAATTCGCCCTTGTCCAGGTGAAAAGTAGCGGACTTGATGTACTCCAAGTTCTTTTCTGAAGGGCCTTTCACCGCCAAATACAAGTTGCCACCAGTCTGGACATTTACCGGGTTGAACCGCATAAAGTAGCCAACCAAAAACGGAACCAGCGCCATGCAAATGAGCTTTCCCGCTCGGTACGAAGCCGATTGGACCCCGGCAAACGTCGCTTGCGTCTCTTTAGATATCGCCAGCATGTAAAAGCCGTCGGTAGCGATATTCGTCATCGCCGAGACAAACGCACTACCGCCTAAGAAGATCAGCGAAGCCACAAACGCAGTCGATCCTGGTAGCAAGAAGAACGGAGCAATCGCCAAACAAATGGTCAATATCGCCTGCCCCATCAATACCCATTTGCGCTTCTTCGCGCTCAAATCAACCAATGGTCCGAGCAAAAACTGAAGCGACCAAGGCAAGGCAATAATCGACGTCCACGTCGCAATCAGCTCATTGGGAATCCCGAGGTCCTTATAGAAAACTGCCGACAAATCGGAAATGATCGTGACCGGAATCGCCTGAAGCACGTACAGCAACGGCACAAATTTCCAAGGATTCGGAACAGGCGGTCCCGCCTGGGGTTGCAATGCTTCAGTATCAACGGACATCTGAAGCTGATTGTATCACTTCCCCCTTAGCAGTCGGCTTGGGAGGTAATGCAAGGCAATAACATTTTAAGTCTCGCCAAACAGGTTGGCTTTGCATTGCCCGAATTCCTGTATCGACAAACCGATCCCGCAGGGATCACAGCCTATAGTCGAGGAACGAAGTTCCCAAAGGTCAGAGATTTATCGAGCCTCACATGGTGGCTTTGCAATTATCTGACTCCTGTCTCATTTGAACCGACCACGGAGTGGTCACACCCATGTAGCCGGGTGGTCGGAGATTTGTCGAGCCTCAAGCGAAGACAAAATCGCAGACCCCCGGTAAAGAACAGATCCATCCAAAGTCCACGGTCGCTCCAAACGACTTCCGACTGAATTCAGAACCTAGCGAGCGACCCCCTCTTGACAATATTGGCGTGGCAAATGACACGTGCCCCCCCATCGTCAATAATAATCCTTCCAAACAACCGGAGTCCGATACTTCACGTGCCCAACAAATAGCCAATCATGATCCCTTTCCCATGAAAACTGTATGGTCCGTCTGCACCCAATAATAGGGGATCCCTCATGTAAGGTACAGATTCCGGAGACTCAATCTGCGAAACGTTAAGAACTCGCTTTCCCGCCGAATATCCCGGAATGACGCGTTGCAAAGAATAACTATGAACGTGCGACATCGCACCCGGCAATGCTTTTCTCGGTGAATTTAGATCGGAAATCGGTGGCCAAACTGAAGGGTCTGAAGGGTCTGAAGGGCAAAGATAAACATACTCGCTGGCATTTTTCATGATCGGTTTAAGAGCATTACGAAACTTGGTCGCCGACTGCGTGCCTTCAAAGGTGTAATAAGGCGAAAACGCATCGTTATTGTCTGATGCATATATTTGACAACCGATAATGACCTGCTTCACGCCGCTCATACAAGAGCTTCGCTTAGCATCGTCCTTACCGCTATATCCTAATGGCCAAATGAATGTGCTCAAGCAGCAAAGCGGAAACAAAACCCCAATCCCAAGAAAGGACTTCGCTAGGCATCCAAGCTTCTTCTTCTCAACTGGTTGCATGTTCACAGGTCCCGATTAACCTCAAGTTTTACTGATTTGACGTGAGAGTCTATGAACCCCTCGGCAAAGGAAGGCCCGTGCGACGACAAAAACCGTTGAGTCTCTTTGGCATCGTAGCCCCGAATTACATCCCGTAAGTAAGGAGTCTTGGATGGGTCAAGGACTTCTGCTTCTTTAAAAACCCGCTTCCCCGCCGAAAACTCAGGGATCTCTCCCATCAACGAAAGACAATGAGCGTAATCCATCTTCCCCGGCAGACCTTCATTCGATGGTGCTGATGGCCTTTGCGCTTGGATATTTTCCTTTTCTAGTGGGCAATTGTACATTTCATCATTCTTAATGTATGGATGGTTGGCAGCCATAAACGCCTTTGTCTTGTCTGTACCATCGAACGAAAAATAAGGCGGAAGGCAATCATCAGAATCGGCTTCATAAATCGATATCGACGTCATGACCTGCTTTAGATTCGATAAACAGATTGTCCCTGGTGAGCCAGTGTAACGTGCCTGCAAGAAAGGCCAAAGAACAAGCACGAGGACCCCGAGAACGATCAGCCCCAAAAGCCATAACCACGCTACTGGCTTGATTGGCTTCATCGGCCTGGCATACTCCTTGGGAAATTCGCTCACTTTGAACTCATTGTGTGTTCCTTGAAGTGGCTCATAGCTCCGAAAACTCATTAATCGGCGCACTAAACTTCGCGTGGCCATCAAGGTATCCCACATTGAATCCGTTCGGATGGGGCGACAGAAAGCCTTGTTGCTTCATTTTTTGCGTTCCAACCGTGATCGTTCCGTAGCCACGGATCGGGTCGCGAAGGTATGTCACCTTTGCCGGATCCTCAACCCCCTTCGTTTCCAGCAAGCGGCTGCCGTTCGCGAAATCAGGAATGACTCCGCGCAGCGACAAGCAGTGAACGTAGTCCATGACCCCTGGAAGTCCCTCTTGACCCGGCGTCGAGCCATCCTTTTTGACATTGGACTGCTCCTGATGACAAAGCAACTCCTGCTTGTTCATGATGTAATTCGACATCACTTCGATGAACTTCCCTTGGCTTTCCGCTCCGTCAAACGAATAATAGTGCGGGAGGGCTCCGTTGTTATCGGATTCATAAATTGCTGTAGCCGTAGAAAGCTGCTTGACGTTCGACAGACACGCAGAACGCAATGATCCTCGATTGCCAGTCGTCACCGGCAACAAAATCGCCGCAAGTACCCCGAGAATGAGCAGTGCGAAGATTGACTCCGTTATTCGGACTCGAATCGGAACATCCCCTCGCGGATAAAACAGTCTCATAGCTATAAGCTCATTATAGGGGAATTACAAATCCGCCGCGTACTTCTCTTTCTTTTGCCCAGCGTGGCCATCCAGAAAGCCGAACGTGAAATCAGACGATGTGCCGTGTGCTGAGTGCGGAACACCATTTTCAGTTGAGCGAATGGGATCCCGAAGGTAGGCAGTTGTCTCCGGGTTCGCCACCGCTGTGACATTAAGAATTCGCTTACCGATGTCATAGTCAGGAATGATCCGTTTCAGCGAATTGCAATGAACGTACGACATCTTCCCCGGAATCGCCAGTTCGCCCGCAACCGGGTTGCCTTCTCGGAAACTATGCCGATCGTAAGGACAAACAAACAAGTAATCCGATCCGCTTTGCCCATTTTTGTGAAGGCTAGGCCCTGTTGAAGCGACAAACCAACTAGCCTCGGATTGTCCGTCAAATGTGAAATGAGGCGGCAAGCAGTCATCATTGTCGTTGGCATACAAAATAGCTGCTGTCGTTATTTGTTTGACATTCGAGAGACATTCGGACTTTCTCATCGCACGATTTTCATTGATACCTGGAACGATGACGATAAGAAAGAAGCCACCGAGAACTCCCAGAATGAGGATGAGCAAGATGATTTCAAAAACCATCTGAAACCGATTCTTCTTCGCCTGATCGCTAAAAATTCTCATTTGTTCACAACTCCTTGTTGAAGTCAAGATGTTTGATAACCTTGGCGTGGGTGTCCAAGTACTCGACTCTAAACCCATCCTCATGCGGCGAGTGGAGCCCGTCGTCTCGCCGCTCAACCGACGTCCTGATCGGGTCTCGCAGGAACGGAACAACTCCCAAATCTACAACGTCTTTCTCAGAATTGAGAAGCCGCTTGCCGTCGCTAAAATTAGGAATCACACCCTTCAATGACAAACAGTGAACGTACGACATCTTTACCCCAACACCTTCTTGGTCGGACGGCAAATGAGATTGATCCTGAGGACATTTGAACATTTGTTCATTCTTGCTGTATAGATTCAACGCATCAAAGAATTTCCCAGTACTCTCCGGTCCATCAAACGTGTAATAGGGTGGCAAAACGTCGTCAAAATCTGATTGATAGATAGCCAGGGCTGTTCCCAGTTGCTTAACGTTAGAAAGGCATTGGTAAGGATGGGAATATGGCTTCTCGGGAGCAAAGACCGGAAAAAGTATTGCAGCTACCACGAAAATAAAGACCATCCAAAGGATGAGTTTCAACCATTGGCTCATTTTTGGTTCGGCTCGGTTCATGGTTGCTAAAGCTCCGTGTTGATATCGATTTGAAATCGAGCCCGAACATGACAATCAAGATAGGCAACGTTAACGCCTGCATGTGGACCAATAAAGCCGACTGTGTTCGTTTCCCTATTAGGTCCGTAACCCCGAATCGGATCCCGCATGTACGGGATTTTCGAATTGGCTGGATCGTCGTCCCTAACCTTCAAGACTCGTTCACCTTTACTGAAATTGGGAATGAGGCCCTTCAGAGCAAGGCAATGAACATAGGACATCTTCTTATCTAGCCCTTCTGACCAATCCTGAGTCGAACCTTGGTCTTTCGAGCACCGATAGATTGTTGGGTCTTTCGCGTAATTGGCCGTCACAGCCATAAACTGCGTCGCCTTTTCATGGCCATCAAACGTGAAATACGGAGGAACCTTCTCTTCATTGTCCGCTTCATAAATCGCCACCGAAGTCGAAAGCTGCTTCAAGTGACTAAGGCAAGAATTATGGTTGCCAGTGTGGCCCCCAGCCAAGATTGGAAACAAAATTGCCGCTACAACGGCGACAACCAGCAAACCCGCCATCAGCTCTGCAGCCAAGCGTTTTGGATTTCCCCTTGCCTTCTCGCTAAACAACCTCATGCGCTAATCCCATTATACGAAACCCTTCCATAATGAACATATGAATGTTTTAGTTCTCGGTGGAACCCAATTTATCGGACGCGCGATCGTGCAAGAGCTCCTGAACCGCAAGCACACCGTTACCATTTTCCACCGCGGCAAAACCAACGCCGACCTCTTCCCCGAGTGCGCCCATATCCTAGGCGACCGAAACACCGACCTTGCCCTCGCCGACACCCAGGAATGGGATGAAATCGTCGACGTCTCCTGCTACTATCCCGACCAAGCTCGTGCCGCCGCAAAGCTCCGCACCCGGCACTTCACCTTCATTTCCACCATCAGCGTCTATGACATCAAAGACGCCGAGGTCCCGCTCACTGAGCAAACCAAGATTTCCGACGGCGAAGAGGGAACCGAAATGACCGCCGCATCTTACGGACCCCTCAAAGTCCGATGTGAAGAAATTCTCCGGGAAGCCTTTCCCGATGCCCTTGGCATCGTAAGGCCCGGCATCGTATTCGGACCCCACGACCACACGGGCAGATTCCCCTACTGGGTCTCCCGCCTCGATCAGTTCGACGAAATTCTCGTCCCCGATGTCCTCAACCAGCCCATGCAATGGGTCCACGTTGCCGATCTCGCCGAGTTCACCGTCCACGTTGGCGAGCGCCGACTCGTTGGCACCTGGAACACGATCCGACCCACTATCAGCTTCGGAGCACTCCTCGACGAAATCCGGGCCCAAGTCGGCCGCAAACACGAGCTCGTCCTCGCCTCCCTCGAAGAGTTGGCTACCCAAGAAGTTAAGCCTTGGTCCGATCTCCCCCTCGTCTTCCCCGACGGCGAACGGCATCCAATGTTCAAATTCGATCCGAAACACGCAGAATCTGCCGGCCTCCAGCACCGTAGCGTCGCCAAAACCGTCGAATCCACCCTCAAATGGTGCCGAACTGAAGATTTCGCCGCGAACTTCAAGGGCGGAATGCCCCGAGAAACCGAGACCGCCGTCCTGACCAAACTAAAAGCAAAAGCATGAGCACCCGAAAGTTAGTCGTCGCCATAACCGGAGCCAGCGGAGCAATCTACGCTCAACGCCTCCTTGTGCACGCCGCAAACCACTTCGACGACATCTATCTTTGCCTTAGCACTCAGGCCCTCCAAGTCGCCACAACCGAGCTGAATATCACCCTCGACCGCGAAAACTTCGACACCAAAACCTGGCTCGGCAAAGACTATCCCCAAATCAAATTGCTCAACGAAAAGGACTACTTCACGCCCCCCGCCAGCGGCTCGTTCCGCCACGACGGAATGGTCATCGTCCCCTGCTCGATGGGCACCGCCGGACGAATCGCCAACGGCATCAGCAATGATCTCGTGACTCGCGCCGCCGATGTCTGCCTCAAAGAGGGCCGGAAGCTAATCCTCGTCCCCCGCGAGATGCCCTGGAACCTCATCCACCTGCGCAACATGGTTCAGCTGACCGAGGCCGGTGCAACGATCTTGCCCGCCTGCCCCTCGTGGTACACCAACCCAACCACCCTCGAAGAACTTGCCGACACCGTTGTCGCAAGAATCCTCCAGAATCTCGGCGTGGAACAAACCATTCAATCCCAGTGGATGCTCGACGAATAATTCGGCTTCAAATCGAGTGAAATTAACCCTAATCTGGCCATTTTAATGAGCCGACAATAGTGGTAGGCCATCCTATGCTGCCGCACGACCATGCCGAGGAAGTAATTGCTGGAAACGAAGCTGAACGCTTGTTTCATGCAAATCCCAAGGAAGCTCCCGAGCTTCTTGAGTCGGTTATTGCCCAATACATCACCGACGGCAAGCTAGCGTGCGCGTTTGAAGCCCGACGTTGGCAGTGCTTTGCCCTCATCGCGAATCTAGAATACGAAAAGGCCGCTGACAAAATCGCCCAATTCATTGCTGAAGCTACCGCTGCGAAAATGCCCATTTATGTCGGATACGCCGACATGTCAAACGGCCTCATGTACGCCGCAATAGGAGATTTCGACGGAGCTATCGAATCGCTCGAACGAGCCATCGAAGTTGCATCCGAAGAGCAAAATCTTGACTTAATCTTGCGAGTTCAGGTTAATATCGCCTACGTCCAAGTTCGACAAGAACGATACGAAGACGCGATTCAAACCCTCAAACAAACCTTGCGGCAATTTGAAAATGAGCCCGGCTACTCCCTCAATGCGACCATCTTCTACGGTATCGCAGCAGCCCGACTCCAGGTTGCATTCCGAAATCAAATCGAAGGAAACACTACCGAAGAATGTCTCGAATTGGCCCAAGCGGCCCTGATAACTGCCGATCAAAACTGCCTCGAAAATAGTCATCTAACGCTCATGACTGAGCTAATGGCTTGCCTATTCATTGGTCTTTCAGGCAACCCAGAAAAAGGCCTGCAAGACCTCTTAGAATTAGAAGAAACTGTCCAGAAAAGTGCCGGATCTCATCTCAATATATTTTGGGTCACAAAGTGCCAACTGCTCGAGCTCGCTCAGCAGTGGGAAGTCCTCTGCGATGAATCCATTCGATTTCTGAATCATATTGAAAGGTCTCAAGCTTGGGCATTCTATGTACCTGCCCTCAAACAGTCGGCCCGTGCCCTTGCCCAAATTGGGAACTATCAACAGGCATTCGAAAACCTTTCCCGGTGCTTTAATCGTCCCGATGCAGACTCCCGTCCAAACATCGCTCGGCGAGCAAAAATCGCCTCGATGCAACTAGATTTGGAGAGACAACGGTTCGATCAAGACATCTTGCGGATGCGCAACAAGTCGCTGATCGAGCGCAACAAGATTCTCGAGCAAGAAGCTCGATTCGATCCGCTCTCAGCCTTGCTCAATCGTCGAGGAACCGAAGAAGTCCTTCAACAATATTGCGAACGAAAATTTGCCGATCGTTTCACTATCGCCCTGCTCGACATCGACCACTTCAAGCGAATCAACGACAAGTTCGGCCACGCCATCGGTGATCAAGTCATCAATGAGTTTTCCGCCTGTCTCAGCGAGTCATCGACGAACCCGGCCAAGGTTGGTCGTTGGGGCGGCGAAGAGTTCCTGATCATCTTCGAAAACACTGATTTCGAACGAATGAACGAAATCGGCAAGGCCTTGGTAAACGATATCCGGTCGCTGAACTGGGATCACATCCACGCTGGGATGAAAGTCACGGCTTCGGTTGGCCTATCCATGTGGAAAAAAGGCGACTCACTGGATAATGCCGTTCGCATCGCCGACGATATGCTCTACGAAGTTAAACACCATGGCCGCGACAATTGGCGAGTCTGGTCTCACGACGAAGCTGCCTAAGGTCGCCGTAATAAAATCGCTCCCTCAACTGCTCGAGAGTCCAGCACACCGAAGCGTTCAATTGCGTTCTTCTGCCCGAGACTTAGCCGTTGAGGGTAAGAAATTTTGATAAGTCAAGCAGAGGCTCTGACCCGTATCAGCCAGCAACATATTCCCACTAACTGCGTAAAGATCAAGTAGATGACAAAACGAGTCGTAATTTGTGGCGGGTCTGGCCTCATCGGTTCAGCCTTTGCCGAGAACCTAACCAGGGCCGGTTACGAGGTCGTCATCGTTTCTCGCCACCCGGAAGACGGCGAAATCGCCTGGAATCAACTCCCCCAAGCCCTCGAAGGAGCCGTAGCTGTGGTTAACCTGTCCGGCCGAAACATCGCCTGCAAATTCACGTCAGCCAACAAACAAGCAATTCTCTCCTCAAGAATCGACTCAGCGAGAAAAATCGCCGATGCTATCGAACAATGCACGGTCAAACCGGGCAAATGGATCAACTCGTCAGCAACTGGCTTCTATGGAAATCGAGGTGACGAGTTGCTAAACGAATCAAGTCCAGCGGGCCCAGGCTTCCAATCCGAGGTCTGCATCCAATGGGAAGATGCATGCCTCAAAAACCCAGTTCAGATTCCGAAAGTCGTAGTTCGAACGGGTATCGTCCTTACGGCGCGAGGTGGAGTTCTCAGATCCCTCCTTCCTCTCGTCAAGGGTTTCAATGGTGGTTCCGCCGGAAATGGCAAGCAATGGCTTCCGTGGATTCATATCGACGATATCGTCGGAATCTACCGCTGGGCAATCGAAAACGAAACACCAGAGATCATTGGCGGAAGTACCCTCGAACCAGTCCGCAACCGAGACTTCATGGCGTGGCTTCGCAAAACCTACCATCGACCATGGTCGATTCCCGTCCCCCGCTTCATCATCTCCCTTGTCGGCAAACTCATCGGTCCCGACTCCTCCCTTGTCCTCAATTCCAGCCGAGTCATCCCATCAACCCTCACCGACTTCAAATTCAAATTCCCAACGTTAGAATCAATCACGGAATCTGATTTGTAGGGCTAATAGTCAAAGAATCCAAATTCAAATCGAGCCCTATCTCAGGCCCGAAACCTTTTAGGTCGACAGAAGAGTTCGGTGAATCCGGAAACAGCCATGAAAGGGAGAGTCCTTATGGCTGACTGCCAAAATGACAGTCATTTCTGAGGAAAACGTCTGCCTAGCCGGGGCCATTCCAACCTCGTAGATTATCGCATGACTTCAGTAATTCCGGAAACAACCCTGAAGGGGCGACTCTGTGTCAGCCTAGTCTAAGCAGCTTTTGTCGTCTCGGCGACAAAAACTGCGCAGGGCTGGGTTAAGCAAGAGTCAAAGTCTTTTCGATGGCCGTTCGTTGGCACATCCGAAGATACATAGTTATGGGTAAGCGGCCCCGCCGCCCCGTCGGCCAAACCGTTCAACTTCTTTCCATCTTCTCCGTCTTGTTTCGCTTCCCTCGCTTGTTTCGCTTCCGGCGCTTCTTCCGCTCTATCTAAATAAGGTAATATTTCGAATCCATTTACCGCTGAGAGCGCATTTTTTGTCATGCAAGTAACTCGAGAAGATTTAAATCCCTGTACCGTTCTTTTGAACGTAGTTTGTTCGGCCGAACAGGTCACCGACGCATTTGATCGCGCCCTTAAAGCCATCGCAAAGGAGATAAGAGTGCCGGGTTTCCGACCTGGACACGCGCCAAAGCAAATGGTCGAGAAGATGGTCGAAGAGCGGGAGATCTATAACCAAGCCGCCAACATCCTCATCGATCGAACCTTCTTGAAGGCTATCGAAATGGAAAAACTCCAACCAGATACCGGAGTGAAGCCAACCGTCGAATTAAACAATATCGATCGAGCAGAGAAAACTGCGTCGTACTCGGCGAAGGTTCCTCTGCCTCCGCAAATTGAGCTGTCCGAATACAAGGGCTTGGCCGCTAGCCATCCCGCAACCGAAGTCACCGACGAAGAAGTTGAATTTCAAATCAACGAACTCCGCAAAAAGCAAGGTAGCCGAGAAGCAATCACCGACCGATCGGCCCAAGATGGCGACTACGGCGTTGTCAATATCCGACTGGATGGCGAAGAAGGCGAAGGCAAGAATTTCATGGTTGTCCTCGGACAAACGTTCCCGAGCCTCGACAAAGCCCTAATGGGAATGTCGGCCGAAGAAATGAAGCACCTCGAGCTCGATTTCCCTGCTACATTCAGCGAAAAGGCATGGGCGGGCAAAAAGATGAAGGCTCAGGTAACTCTGAATTCCATCAGTGCAATCACCCTTCCTGCCCTCGATGACTCGTTTGCAAAATCAGTCAAAACTGAGTCCGTCGATGAACTCAAAGTTCGAATGCGCGACAGCATCGTTGCTGCCAAGTCTCAAATGGTCCACGACATGCTCCAAGATCAACTACTTGAACAGCTTCGACAGAGCTCCAAGGTGGAAGTCAGCGACAACATGTGGGAAGCCCTCGCCAATCAGCGAATGGGTGAAATCGAACAGCAGCAAGTTGCTGCTGGCAAGACCCTCGACCAATATGCCGCAGAAAACGGCATGACCGTCGAAGAGTTCTTCAAAGCTTGGCAAGATCAAGCCAAGGTCCACGTCGAGCGAGCAATGGTTGTCCGCGAAATTTTCGCTAAAGAAAAGCTTCAGATCACCAACGAAGAGTTGAACAATGAGCTGTTCTTCATGGCTCAAGAATTCCAGGTCGACGCTATGGAACTTTTGGAATACATGCGAAAGAACCAGACGATGCAGGAACTCCACTTCCGAGCCATCTCGCGAAAGGTATCTAACTTCCTCATTGAGCACGCTGTCATCACCGCAGGCGACGCCCCAGCCGCAAAGCCAACTAAAGCCGCCAAAGCGAAAGCTGCTAAAGAAGAAACTCCTGCCGCCGAGAAGCCAAAGAAAGCTGCCGCACCAAAGAAAAAGTAAGTCAATTATTTGGGAGTGCTCAAGCCTGCTTGAGCTTTGGCCTGCGAAGCCTGCTTCGCTGTAAAAAGGGGAAGATCAATCGATCTTCCCCTTTTTTTTAGTATTTGAGATTCTAATTCCAATCTGGCACTCAAATCTCACCCTTTGGCCCATTTGCCCGCTCAGCAGTTTTAGGGCAATCTTTCGAGATAACATAGGAGCAAGAAATGAAAAAGCAAACGGCGTTCGTCTTGTTGTTGCTAAGTTCCTTAGGACTTGCGCAAGACCAAAAGCCACCCCTCCAAGTCCCCACGTGAACTGGCTGACCCGGTGAAGGGGGCTTCCTCAGTTCGGGGGAGTTAAATTATAAGTGGACCCTTAGTGGTCGTTTTGTCGATGTCGATGTGCCAAGGGCGAAGTGGCGGACGACGGTTACTCACCGTTTTACGCCTCGTTTGCAGGCAGGATTCGAATGGAACCCGAACGCCCAAGAAGTTGGATTTATTGGCAACTGGATTGCGACTCCAGAGTCTGAAAAAACGCCGATGGTCAATTTCGGTACCAGCAGTGATCGCATCGGTACACCCGCTGGACCGCACGCCTATTACGTCACTTTCGCCAAAAGTATTCCCAGCGTAAAACTGGGCCCCTATGTCTCGCTCAATTACTCCGAGTTCGACCATGGATTTAACTTTCCGTTCGGGGCAAACTATCAGATTTCGCCGGGTCTGACCACAATGTTCATGAACGATGGACGAAAATCCCACCTTCTCTTGACGTATTCTAAGGATAATTGGAGTATCACACCCATGCTGATTTGGATGAAGCATCCAGGGATCAGCATCAGCTATGGATTCTAAACAATGAATATCGCTCTCGCACTTTTCGTCATTACTGCCTTTTCGCCTATCCAGGATAAGCCAATCGCGATTTCTAAAAAAGATCTGCCCAAAGAGGCTGAATGTTCAGTCTGTATCGCCAATGGCTCGCCGATGGGAATGGAAAAACCTGCCGCCGGGGCAATGTACAAAGGCAAACCTTACTATTTCTGCAACCCAAAAGAGGTCGGGGAATTCATGAAGAATCCGGAAATGTACATTCCTCTGGAATTGCCAATGGCCCTGCCGGAATTCAACTTGAAGGATACAAACGGAAAAGTTTGGAATGCCGATGCCTTCAAAGGCAAGCTAGTGATGCTGGACTACTGGGCAACGTGGTGTAAACCATGTCTTGTACTAAAACCCAAAATTGACAAAATCCTTGAAGCTCATAAAGCTGAGGGGTTTGAAGTTCTGTCCGTAAGCATCGATGAGAAGCAAGCCACTCTCGACAAGTTCTTGGCGAAGGCAAAGTGGGATAACCCAGTGGCTCTCGACACAAACAAGACATGGGCAAATCTGCACATCGTTTCGATTCCCGCCTTGTTTTTGGTGAAGGATGGAAGAATTGTAGCCATATTCCGAGGAAACGCAGACCCTAAAGCAATCGAGGCAGCGGTTAAGGCAAATAAGTAAGGAACTCCTTTTCCCAAAAGTACTGTATAACGTAGTTATGAAGGAACGAACATTCAGGTTTCCGCAAGTAATGCGGCTACTGACGGTGGTCGTTTTCATGGTTTGGTCAGTATTACCTGCGGTATGCGCCACGATGTGTGTATCGCGAGTTTGTTGCAAAAGTGCGTCTGATCTTGTCGGTTCTCCAAAGTCATCGTGCTCCATGTGCGAGCATTGCAAGCCCGGCCTCAACCGAGAACTGACAAGTTCGAAGCAAGGCAATGTTTTTTGTTGTAAATGGATTGCTAGTAGAGTTGTCCCTCTGGCGCAAGGTGACCATGCTGCGTTTTGCTTTGATTCATTGGCCGTTCTACCTTCCGAGTTTCCGAGATTTACAGCTGAAGCTGTCTTCAGCGCTGGTTCTATTCCAGGTTATTCGGGGCTGGCACCACCACGGCCGCCTGCCTTTCTTCCCGCTGACCGCGGACCTCCAATAGCTTGATTCGACCCATTTCGTCGTATCACTTTAAACCTAAATCTATTGGAAAACAATGATCAATAAACTAATCATCACGGCGCTAGCCGTATTCGCCATCAGCGCGGTCTCGACCCCTGTTGTCAGTAAGGTCTCCGCCAAACCTACCAGTTGCTCTTGTTGCAACACAACTCATTGCTGCACTTCTGCCTGCTGTGGATCCGCTTGCTGCGGAACTGCATGCTGCGGATCTGGTTGCTGTGGAAAAGGGCTAAACTAAGCCATGACATGCCGCAAGTTGGTTCTTGCGGCTAGCATCACGATCGGGATATTCCCGGTCGTGACGTTAGCCCAAGAAGCTCGCTGTCCGTTGTGAGCCGCTGGAGGTTACGCATCCGGTTCGGATGCGAATAGCACATGGCAGATCAATACGGTCTACGCGCCGAGATCACTCACGAACACCGAAACGTTCGTCTGGTACCGTGCGCATCCACGGCTACGCCTTGGCGTCGCCGAACTCAGCAAACAAGGTGCTTTTCGGTTTCTTGCCAGCGGAACGTTGGCGGTTGAGACCGAACATTCACCCTCGGTTAATGTGAGCGTCGGAGTTCAGGGAATCGGAACCGGAAATCCCGGCTACTCTTCCACGCTTGAAAAGAATTTCAAGTTGGGTGAAAACACCCTGAACGTCTATGTCGGGCTCGGCTTCCGAAGCAACGAGAATCATGGGCACGGAGTTGGTGGAATTCGATATTCCCTCAAGAGCGGAATTGGACTTGGAATCCAAGAAGATGGACATCAGCACAGCCCATTTGTGACGTATAGCCACGAAAAGTGGGTGGTCGGATTGTACTATGTCGGATTCAAAAATCCGGCGTACCTCTTCGGTTACCGATTCTAGGACAAAGGAATGGGGAAGGTCAATCGATCTTCCCCTTATGGAGGTAGGGCATCTTGCCCTACAATTCACACAGGTGAAGTTATCGTGGCATGCTTAGCCGACCTCTACGAAGTTGAGAGTCTAAGCATGTGAAGGAAGCACCGCCCGACAAGTAAAATCGCGGTATTCTCCTACCGCAAATGCTCTCTGCCGCCTTCACCGTATCCCTTGCGATAAAGGTCCAAACTCCCCCAACTGCGGTCGAATGGCAACGCTTCGTGTACGGAAAATCCGTCGAAGGTCGCGACCTAGAAGCGTGGGAAACCGGGCAGGGAACTCAAACAATTCTCGTTCTCGGCGGCATCCATGGCGACGAAAAGAACCCCGTCCCCTTCATGAAAAAGTGGCGAGCTATCGCCCCGTGCCGACCCGATCAACACCTCATCTTCATCGAATGTGCCAACCCAGACGGCCAAAATAATCAGACCCGCGGAAACGCTCACAAAGTCGACCTCAATCGCAACTTCGACGCCGATTGGTCGCCCGAAGCAAGGGCCCCACGCTACTTTCCTGGCTCGAAACCGCTCAGCGAGCCCGAAAGCGTTGCCCTGTACGAACTGATCAAACGAACAAAGCCAATGCGGATGATGAGCATCCACGGACCGCTCAACTGCGTCAACTTCGACGGCCCCGACTGCGTCGAACTGGCTACCGAAATGAGCCTTGCCTGCGGAGTGCCGGTCAAAAGCGACATCGGCTACCCAACCCCCGGCTCCCTCGGACGCTGGTGCGATGCCTCAAAAATCCCCCTCATCACCCTAGAACTCACGTCCGAAGACTTTTCCACATGCTGGCGCCGCTACCAACCCGCCCTCAACGTCTTCCTGAACTTTAAGTAGAAAATTATTTGATCGCAAAATGGTCAGGGTGAGCAAAGTAAGAACTCTAATTAAGGGGTGGCCTGTTTAAGCGACAAAGTGCGAAGCTCCGAGCTTAAGCAGGGACAATCTAGCAATCGCCAAGGATCATGCAGATCAGGTCAAAGCCGAGAATGAGTCTTCCAGGAAAGGTCAAGCGGAGGTTCCGCAATACTCCTGGACATTCGCACTACTACACAACAGCAACTGACCACTGCAAGCCGTTCCTCAAAGATGATCGCGTTTGTCAGGCCCTAGCTGATCGAATCAATAAATCCGCCCAAAAAGCTCAAAATCTTAGTGAGGCAATAGACAACGCTACGCCCACGGGGGAGTCGGTGAGGTACGAACCGGAGGGGTGCATCCTAGAAATTGTTAATGATTATGGTGGCCTGAAAGTTAAGGGACCAAACGAAGCCCCCTCGTGGAATCGCCCGTCGACTACTGCTGGTCCTCGGCAAGCCACGGACGTGAGCGGGGTTATCTTGTGTGGCACTTGCTCCGACCCCTGCGTCGAATGGAGTGACGTCGCGAGGAACGAGTGTAGACGGAAACGAAATGACGCTGGGAGAAGCCAGTGTAAATGAGGATCAGTCCGTCGACTGAGATTTTCACGAAATGCTCAAAAAGTAGAACAATGTCTACTATTGTGACGTCTAAATAAGTATGCCTCGACTAGTGACGGTGTGAGATGGGTAGATTTGAAAAACGAAACCGGGTGGCACCGGTAGCGACGTCTGCGACCTGTCGGCCGAAGCCGCAGGCGAAGGAGGAAGCTGGGAGTTACCTGTGTTCGGTGAATTGAAGGTAAAACCAGGCAATCGTCAGTCAAGCCAAGAAACTCAAGACCCATTAGTTCATCAATGAGTCTTGAGTTTCATATCTGACACTTTGTACCTACCACCGAGGGCCTTATACCTAGAACGATCAAATTTGCTAATTGAGTGTTACTGCTTGCTTGATTTGGAGTTAGAATAACCAAAGTGGTAGGCACAGTCGCAGGATTTTCACGGTTAACTCTCAGCTTCGCAGGGGTCGCTAACCGTGCCACCCGGATTGAGCTTTCATCAAGCAAAACTACCCCACCCACTCAGTGGCTCGCCGTCACATTTGACGCAATTGGTCGGCGAACCGCCTCAACTTCGCCGATGGGCTTCATTAGCACGACGGTTTATGATTCCGCGAACCAAGTAACCGCGCAGGTCGACCCATTAGGGAACCGCACGAGTTTCACCTACAATTCAAATGGTTCACGTGTAACGACTCAGGATGCCCTCAACCATTTATCCACCACCTCCTATCAAACGGCATCAAACCGGGTTTTGGCTCAGACCGATGCCAAAGGCTTCACCACCAGTTTCAACTACGATGTCGCTGGTCAAGCAATTTCAACTCAGGATGCTCTTGGTTTTCTGACAACAACGGTCTACGACAATGCTGGCCGAATAAATGCGTCAGTAAATTCATTGAATTATCGAACGACAATGTCCTACGATGCTGATAGCCGAAGGACAGCCGTGATGAGTGCAACGGGTCAGGTTTCAACGACTATCTATGATGCTGCTGGCCGGCAGATTGCAACGCAGTCGCCTTTGGGTTTCATGCGCACCAATATATACGATAACGCCGGGCAGGTAATTGTTTCGCAAGATGCACTTGGTCAACGTACGACGCTCACGTACGACATACGTGGTAGCCAAGTCGAGGTGCGAGATGCCAATGGCAACCGAACAACCACCGTATACGATGCGCTTGGTCGAACCCAAGGCTCGATCGATGCATTGAACTTCCGAACGACGAACACTTATGATTCAATCGGTCGCCAAACTGTTCGCCAGGATGCCTTGGGCAACCTCATCACGATGACTTACGATGCCAACAGTCGACAGATTGCAATCTCGAATGAAATCGGTAAAATTACGACAACGACTTATGATAGTGCTGGCAGAGTCACCCAAAAGCAGCAGCCGAGCGGTCTGGTAACGACCTATTCCTACGATGCAATCAATGAGCGAACTGGAGTCCTCTATAAGGATGGAACACGAATTACAGTTGCTTACGACGCCGTCGGGTTGCAAATTTCGGCCGCGAATAAGACCGGAACCACTACATACGCCTACGACGGAAATGGTCAAATGCTTGGTAAGACCGATCCTGGTAGCCTAGTTCAAGCCTACACTTACGACGGATTGGGGCAAAGGTTGACTCTGAAAGATCCTGACGGCGGAATTCGGACGTTCACATATGATGCGCTTGGTCGCACGACCTTGTTTAGGGACCCAAAAAACAACTTCACCACATTCCAATACGATGCGGATTCTCGTGAGACGACTACTTCGTTCAATTCAGGAATGACGAGAGTTCAAACTTACGATGCAGTTGGCCGAACAACCATGCTTCAAGATTTGACTCCTACCAGCACGAACTTGCAACTTCTGACTTACACGTATGACAATGTTGGCAATCCAACCCAAATCTTGGACAGCAGCGGGGATCTCAACAAGTTCGGCTACGACAACAAGTACCGTCTTACATCAGCAAACTTTACGCCAGTTTCGAACAAGTTCTATACGTACACCTATGATGCTGTGGACAACCGAACGCTTGCTGACGAAGATGGTCCGACTACATTCACGTTCAACGCGGCAGGACAAATCTTGGTTGGAAACAATCTTGGGGTTCTCTCGACTTACACCTTTGACGCCGATGGCAACAATTCTGTTGTTCAAACCGGAGCAACATTTGTTACCATGACGTATGACCAAGCGAACCGGATGACAGTTCACAACTCTGGCGGAGCTTTCAATACGTTCTCGTATCAGCCTGACAACATGAAGCGAACCGAAAAACTTGGAGCAATGACAACAACTTTGATCTGGGACGGAAGTGATTACTTAGGAGCTGTGTAACATGGCAATGAAAGAACGATACTATACAGTTGACGGCCAAATGATTGGCTACGAAACCGGGACAGCACGCAAAGACTTCCTGACTGACGCCTTAGGGTCGGTAACCGCCGAAGTTGACCAAACTGGAAATACTAAGACGTTCGATGGTCGCTACAAACCATATGGCGGCGACTTTTCTTCGATCGGAATAAGGGGGAGTTTCGGTTGGGTCGGTGCGTGGGGATATAAGGATACAGGATTAACTTATGTATCTCACTATATTCGAAGTCGCCACTATTCAAAATCTAGCGGGTCCTGGAGTAGTGCCGATCTATTGTGGCCAATGGAAAAGGCATATGTATATGTTAATGGTAGAGCAGTTGCGATGATGGATTATTTTGGAGCCTTTCCGGAGAAATTGAACAAGCCAAAACCAAAATCAGTTGCCCCAGCCTGTGTTTGTGGTGTAAAGCCTCCTGTCGTACGCAATGTGCCATGTCCAACTTGCACGATTGGCCCGCCTCCTAAAGCTGGCGTTGGAAACTGGCCCGACTTGGGTACAAGGCAATCTTGCTATCAGGAGGCATGCGAGGTGACGTGCCTAATTCGTGATTACTTCGATGACACAATCGCTAGTTGCGTGAAGGATCCAAGTATATTGAAATATTATCCAATTTGTAGGCCTAGCAGTCCAAACTTTAACGAGTGCAACCAATACTGTGGGCGGCGTCCAGGCCTTACTAATATCGGAACAGGTTGTGGAGAAAGTGACCCCATGCACCCTGGACACCCCCTTTTCAATGGATTGTTTGGTTTATTCAATTGTGCTGAGGAATGTCAAAAGCGAATTTGTTGTAAAATGGGAGACGGAGATAAAAAAGCGACGGATCTATGGAACCAACAAATTAAAGAATGCAATAGGCTTTACAACTGGAAAAGAAGTAAGTAGCAAGATCCTCGCACTAAGTGCTTTTGACGAAAATGTTAAGTAATCGGCAGATCGGGAGATTTTATATTGGCCTTGGTATATTGCTTGCGATTGGGGCATATATTTCTGCGCCTGGCAGCGCAGTACTTGGCGGTCCGTTAGCAATCATACTTTGTTACGGTGGATGTTTGCTGATCTGTATAGCGGGGGTTTTGAAAGTAAGGCGTAAATAAGTCTTAGCCTTAGAGACCATCAGGCGAGCTACTATGGCTGACGGCGAGCCACTGAGTGGAAAGACGAAACAGGTTCGAGACGGCGAGCCACTGTGTGGGCTCAGTAGAACTATTAAGTAAGGGGCGGGCCATTGACGTGGGCGGGGTTATCTTGGTGTGGCACTGCGTTCCGACCTCTGCGTCGAATGGAGTGACGTCGCGAGGAACGAGTATGGATGGAAACGGAATGACGCTGGGAGAAGCCAGTGTAAATAGGGAGGAGTCCATCGACGGAGATTTTGACGAAATCCTCAATAAGTAGAACAATGTCTACTGTTATGACGTCTAAATAAGTATGCCTCGGCAAAAAGCCCAAAACCAATCTTTGGCTCGACTTGGTCAGCCCGGTGGTTTTAGGAAGGAATTTTTTCACGGCCGTTCAATTTTCTGCACTTCCCAAAAAATCTTAGGGTACTTTTTTTCATCACCCCCGCTTTTCAACTTGCCCTCGCCCTCGCATATCCCACTTCCAAACTTTTTAGCTCCTTTCAAGCATCCCAAACCGTCATTTATAGAGTCTTTCTACCACCTTCGGTTGAACCAGGGAAAAACACCCTGTGGAAAACACCAGGGTAGACCGACACTAGTATTTCGTGTCAGAATAGATGCGTTTCGTCAATTTTTTGTTTGTTTGAGGAAGATCAAATAAGCACCCGAATGCGTAGCCAAGCTAATAGGAGGTGACCCCGAATGCGCAACTACTCCCAAAAGGTGAGTATTACAATCTTGGGCCTGTCGCTCGCGATGTTCGTGAATGCAGGTACCAAAAAGAATGAAGTAACCGAATCGGTTACGACTACGTCTGTCATCAAGTCAGATGTGGTGTACGAGTTCAGCCGTACGGTTGGAGTCGGTCGTATCGTCAAAGCCAAAGATGGCAAAAATGGATCCATCACTAAGGTCTTTAAAGTGACCAAGAAGGATGGCACTATCGTGAGCAAAGACCTGGTTCGCCAGGAAATGGTTCCCGCAGTGAACACCACGTACCTCATTGGTAAAGGTGGATATCAAACCAGTCGTGGAGCAAGCGGATTTAACAAGGTCAAAACCTTGAAAATGAGTGCTTCTGCATACGAGCCAGGAGCCGCTTCAAACGGCAGATGGGCCGGAACCACAACTCTTGGTATAGCCCCCCGATTCGGCATCGTAGCCGTTGACCCCCGAGTAATCAAGCTCGGATCGCTCTTGTATGTTGAAGGCTACGGCTTTGCATATGCCGCCGACACAGGCAGCGCGATCAAAGGCAATCGTATTGATCTTTGTTTCTCGACAAATGCCCAATGCAATCGATTTGGGCGACAGGCCGTTACAGTTCACGTCCTTTCTTCACGGTGAACTTAGCGGACGCAGGAGAGCTGAAAGGTTTTCTTCGCAAGCATGGCCTAAAGGCCGATAAAAGTCTGGGGCAGCATTTCTTATGCGCCCCAGAAATTGTCAAAGCAATCGTAAACGCCGCAGGGGATTACTCTGGGTGTCTCGAGGTCGGGCCCGGCCCCGGAATCCTCACTTCATTTTTAGCCAAAAAGGCAAAGTCCATGTCCGCCGTCGAATTCGACTCGCGCATGGTCAAGCTACTCGCCGACTCGGCCCCAACCTGCAAAGTCATCGTTGGCGACGCCCTCCGGGTCGACCTTTCCGAAATCCTCAGTGAGTTGCCCGAGCCAAGAGCCCTGGTTAGCAACATGCCGTATTACATCACAGGACCGCTTCTCGCACGCTTTTCTGATGTTCGCAGCCAACTAACCACCCTCGTGCTCATGATGCAAAAGGAAGTCGGTGACAAAATCGTCGCCGAACCCAAGAACCGCGAACGTGGCTCTCTCAGTGTGAACATCCAATCCATGTTCAAGGTGGAGTTTGTTATCAAAGCCCCGGGTGAAGCTTTCATGCCCCCTCCAAAGGTTGACAGCGTCGTCCTGAAACTCACTCCCCGCAATGAAACCTTTACCGACGCCTTCTACAAAGTCGTCAAGGCGGGCCACATGCAACCCCGAAAAACGTTGCTCAACAATATTGGATCGACCTTCCGCAAAGAGCGAGCCGAAGTCTTCGATGTACTCAAAAGCGTCGGGATTCTCGAAACTGCCCGCGGCTTCGAACTCGACGAAGCAAAGTGGGTTGAACTTTCCGAGAGTATCATGAAACTCGGATGGGTTTAGTCGACACCATACTATGCAAATAAATAAGGGTTGATTCATGATTGATTTCCCTCAAATAAAGCATGCCTTTACCAACAGATTCTCCTTGAATTTGAGCTTCAATGGGCTCTGTGGCTTTGCATTGAGTGTCAATGGCTCTTGGATTGCCCTCCCCGGAGGGGACACAGAAAGTAGCCAGGCGGTCGCCGATTTATTGAGCCCAAGCGAAAATAGATCGGAGACCCCTGGTAGTACCCAACCTGTCTTAAGTCCGAGGTCGCCATCTAACTTGACTGCTCAATACTCGCTAGGCAGGCGACCCCGGTTGTTACAACCGAGTCTGCTCAATGTATCTGGTTGCCACAATGGCTTGGAAATGACAGGTCGAACAATGGGGGAAAGTTGAACATGCTTCAAAGGAAGTCCGACTTTCGCGAAGTTAAACGGCTTGCCCTCGAACTTGGCTTCGAGACCATCGGAGTTACGCCCGCGATACCTATCCCAGAGGCAATAAAAGCATACAAAGAATGGCTCGGCATCGGCTACCACGCCGAGATGCATTACCTCGCCGATCACGAATTGCTGAAACTTGATCCCAAAACCCTACTTCCAAGTGCAAAGTCCGCGATTGTAATGAGTCTCAACTATTACCAAGAACCCCAAACGCCCCTAAAAATCGCCCGATACGCACTTGGCCGCGACTACCACAAAGTCTTACGAAACAAGCTAAAAACACTTTCAAAACAGCTCACTGCTCAATATCCAGACGCTGAATTTCGCGCGTGCGTCGACAGCGCACCCATCCTTGAACGCTCTTACGCTCACCTAGCTGGTCTCGGCTGGTTTGGCAAGAACACCATGCTCATCGATTCAAAGCGGGGAAGTTGGTTCTTCATCGGCATCTTACTGACTTCAATCGAGTTTGAACCAGATCAACCGAGCGAAGGCGGATGCGGCACTTGCAGAAAATGCATCGAAGCCTGCCCGACCGGAGCGATCGTCAACATCAATGACCGTTGGCAAATCGACTCTCGCCAGTGCATCAGCTACCAAACCATCGAAAAGAAGGGCGAGCTGGGCGTCGATACTCACGGCTGGGTATTCGGTTGCGACATCTGCCAAGAAGTATGCCCATTCAACCAAACGCGCGAATCGCAACCCTTCAGATCAGTAACAACTGATGTCGAAGATTTTCAACTGCAGCGGCAATTCCCAACCCTGCTCGAGCTAGCAAATATCTCCCACGCAGATTGGGATGCCCTGACTCAAGGATCTGCGATCCGCCGAACTGGATATGAAGGGTTAAAGCGTAACGCAAAAGCTGCCATAGAAAGGGAATCGAGCCAGTAAAAGCCATTCATTTGCGAACTGGCAAATTTACCAAGATTTACTTATTCACAATTAAATATGTTCATGATAAAATGACGTGAAATAGTCTATTGAGCCAAACCATGAGCGAAACAAAATTTGATGTTGCTGTCGAACAACGTATAGGCCTCGTCATGTATGGGGGCATTTCCCTCGCAATTTACATGAACGGTGTCGCTCAAGAATTTCTCAATTTGGTCCTTTCGACGGCTCACGATGAAAATGGCGAAAGCCTACTGAGCGAGAACGTCAATCTCGACGGTCAATCACAAGATGCGAGGAGCCCGATTACAGGAGTGCAAAGGGTCTATCGCGAAATGGCGCGAATCATGGTTGGCGCTGGCCCCGATGACCTAATTTCCACCAAATTTGTTGTGGACATAATGTCTGGGACCAGCGCGGGAGGACTTAACGCGATGTTCCTTGGCAAATCCATTGCTGATAAGGTCAGCCTAAAACCCCTTCAAAACCTGTGGGTAGAGGAAGGCGATATTGCGGTTCTGCTGGACGATAAGGAGTCGTATAAAGGTTTGCTTGGCTTACCAAGAAAACCAGCACGTTCCCTACTCAGTAGTCGTCGCATGTACGCAAAACTTATTGCTGCATTTGATCAGATGGAGCAACTTCCGCTCTTCACCGGTTTCAAAGCCAGCCGAACTGATATTGACCTATGTACCGAGCTCGATGTCTATATGACTGCGACCGACCTACAAGGGCGGCCAACTCCGATTTACCTAGGCGCGCTCGACTTTGTTCCCCACATTGGCGACACCAAGCCCGGTGATAACTTCGAAAAAATTCAACTTGAACCAGAACATAAAGCCGCGTTTCACTTCCGATATGAAAGCAAGAAATATTTTGGTGACAAACACGAATTCGTACCTAGCAACGACTTTGCCAAGGAATTTATTCCGTTTCTTGCTTTCGTTGGCCGGTGTACTAGTTCGATTGTTCCTGCGTTCGAGCCAATGCGCCTGAAAGACGCGGAGCAAGTCCTCAATTCCACCGGACACCGAGGAATGTACACTCCGGAAACATGGAAAGGCCTTTTCCGCCAATATTGGGGAGATGCTTCGCTATACGATTCGGGAACTACCGCACTAAGTCGGAGGAGAGATTTCGAATATCGATGCTTCGGGGACGGTGGTTACCTCGATAACAAACCCTTTGGTTATGCCTTTAAGCAACTATCTGCTCGGAAGGCCGATGTCGCAGTCAAGCGAAACGTCTTCTATGTAGAGCCACATCCAGATGACAACAGCAAGATACTCCTTGAAACCATGGGTAGCTCTCGGACTGTTCCAAACGTTTTTGAACACGCCAGCCTTGCAAAAAACTTACCCTCTGTCCAAAATATCAGCGAACGTGTCATCGCTATCCGCCAGCAAGGTGAATATGCCAGCCGAGTCATGCAGGCGGTACAGCTAGCGGTCCGAAATGCTAAAACGGTGCCGAAAAGTCCGACACCCGGTGCTGGGCCGTACGAAAATGCGAGTCCAATTTCCCTGCGCATGAATTATGAGAGCATGCTGGACAATTTGGCGGTTGCGCTAGTCATGTTGCTTGGTTTTGATGCCGACACGGCGATGAGGCCCGCCCTTCGTCTCCTATTAGATGCTGCCTTCGAATGTCAATACAAAGATTTGCACGATAATGCCGAGACAATGAAGAAGGTCTTGAACGAATTTGATGTTGCTCGAAGGCGAAGGTTAATTGAGTGGCTTCGCCGCAGATACGAAAAGGAAATTGTCAAATTGACGCTGGCTCTACCAACCCAATTTGTCGCTGCGGCGGATTCCATCACTGACAATGTAAGTGGTGCAAACGAGCAGACTCGAACCCAAGAAGTTGTTTCGGATATCAAAGGGCTCTCGCAAACACTCGGTGAATTCTTCGCCCCAACGAATATTGCAATTTGCTTTAGAAAGGCGAGTCAAGGAATGGACCTTTTGCGAGACATTCTTGAGTCGCGTCCAGCTGACAAACGGATGACCGAAGAGCAATTGATCAAGCAACTGATTGACGATATAAAAGGGGTGAAACTGGATGGACCCGAGGCTGAACTTGCCAAGAACCTTATCCTCCTTCAAATTAGTATTAGTGAGTTGGTATACATCATGGGTGCCAAACGAGATGCGGAGAACCAGGGCCAAGGCATCGACGGGCAACGAAGAACCAGAGCAAAACAAGTTATTGGTACCATCAAATTTCCTCCCAAAATTCAAAAGCAAATTGATGAACTCTTTGACAATGACTTTCGAGTCCGGGAAAAAAGGAGTTCTCGCTGTATCGAAATTTTAGAGGCCACCAAGAAGATTCTTAACCTCGAAATTTTCGATACAGTTATTGGAAAGTGGGCCTCCGATCACAATCTCGGGAATTTTGTCAACGAGTTTTACGCACATGATGACCTCGAATTTCCGCTGATGTATCCAGCGGGACTTGGAGATAGCTATGCCCTCGACATTGTCCGCATCAGTCCCAAAGACGCCGGATCCCTTGAACCCGATCGAAGCAGTACCGATAACCGAGTCAACAAATTGAGTGGAATCGAGTTGGGCCACTTTGGCGGTTTCTTCACTCGTTCCGGACGAATCTTGGATATCGTCTGGGGAAGACTTGATACAACCGAGGTCATCCTCAACACCTATCTCCAACCAGACCAAGTTGCCCAACTGTTACCGAAAGCCCAACTCGCCATTCTTGGAGAATCGCTCGCAGAATTCGCCGATGAAATAGGAATTGACGAGCGCGAAAACACAGAGAAATCTCGACCAACTCTACGAACCCGCCTTGAAAATCTTGTCGGCGTAGTCATGACAAAGCATCAACTGATGTGCCCGCCGGAGAAATAGGAGAGCCATGAATAACAACCTGATTGAACTCCGAAAGGCATATTTTATTACCCGCGAACAAGCTGACCTCTTGGACAAATACGCCGCCGCATTCGAGGGTGGACCCAGGATGGATGGCGAAAAACCTGACATGGCCGAGCTTTGGGCAATTGCTCCCCAAGCTTCCCAAGTCATTGCCCAAGTCCTGGACGAGGCAACCGCGACCACGCCGTTTAAACAAATGCCCAAAATGATCCTTCTGTGGGTTACTCGGGTTCTTTGGCTCCTGGTCGAAGCAACCGTTCCACAAAAGAAGCTCTACTACGCCATAACGTACTGGTACCAAATCCTCTTTACCATTACCACCATTATGCTGGTCATCACCCAATTTGGAATTTGGCATGAGTCAGCACCAACAGTCGCAAAGTTATTCCTGTTCTTAGTAGTTTTATGGGTTGTAATAAGCACAATTCGTCGGTTGCTCTATAACAGGTACATAAAAATCTGGATCAATACCATGCGGTGGGTCACAGTGCTTGTCGCTGCTCTCAATTTAGCCGTGGCGAGCGTGACATTAAATGAAAAACTGATTCCACCTGATACACCACATGCAAAAGGAGTGATCCTCTTGTCTATTCTCTTGATCCTCGGAGTTGTCTCGTCGTGGACTTATGGCTTGGTTCGGAATATTCGAGACAAGATTCGTGGTCCAAAAATTAAACGAGCTGGCGAAAAGTCCGAAAACTCAACCAACATTTTGGTAAAAGCACGGATTGGAGCCAGCAAGCTCTGCTACGGCCTAGCCATTTTTCTCTACGTCGTCGTGGTCGCAATTCTTACCATTTGGGTGGTCCGAAATGAACCGGCAATACCACGTAGCCCGTACAAGCCAGTTCAAATCTACGAATTAAAAGACGGTTCAATCAGTAAAACGATCCCGGTCAAACCGGAGGCAAATTTGGACAGATTTAATGACAGTCTGGGGGGCATCATTAATGGTTCGTGGCAAAGACTAGTGGACACCCGCTCCTACTGGGAAAAGAAGATTGGCATTTAGGCACAATGTTCGCTAATATGCGACTGCATGGCGTGCCCGGCCCGACGCTTCAGCGCCTTTTCATAGAGCAATACATATTGCTTCGCGCTGGCCGACCACCCAAAATCTGATGTCATCGCGCGCTGGACCATTGTGTCCCACTTGGCCGTACCAAACGTCCTGTGAGCGCGAGTAACCGCGTCAATGAAGTCCTGCCGAGATCGATGTTCAAAAGCAAAACCATTCTCCCCTTCGACAACCGTGTCTCGAAGCCCACCCGTCGCCCGGACAATTGGTAGGGTGCCATACCGCATAGCAATCAATTGTCCAAGGCCACACGGCTCAAAAGCCGAAGGCATCAAAAACGCATCGCAGCCTGCGTAAATCTGCTGGGCGAGATCCTCGTCAAACGCATTCAAAAATCTAAACTGGTTCGGATACGATTTCTCAAGGTGGCGAAGTCCCTCAATTATTTGAGGATCACCAATTCCTTGGACAACCATCTGAATCGGCAGTTCGAATAATTCGTGGGCAGCCGTAACCAACAAATCGAATCCCTTTTGTGCCGAAATTCGGCTGATCATACCAACTAACGGCGCCCCGACAATTGGCGAAAAGCCAACCTGTGAAAATAGTTCTTCTCGGCATGCTTTTTTCCCGTCCAGATGTGAAGATGAGAAATTGGCTGGAATTCGGTCATCGGTCTTAGGGTCCCAAACAGAGTAGTCAAGGCCATTGAGAACGCCAAATAACCGATCATTTTCAGCCAAATACTGATTCAATCCCTCAAGACCGCACCCAAATTCTTCGGTTTGAATCTCACGGGAATAGGTTGGGCTAACCGTGTTGGCCACATCGGCAAACGACATTCCCGATTTCATGAAGTTGACTTGACCCCATGCCTCCACTTGCTCGAAGTTGTAAAGGTCATGCGAAAGGTCAAGCCATTCGAGAGCTTCATGGCCGAATTCGCCCTGATACGCCATGTTATGAACGGAAAATACGCTTCCTGCGCGATCCCAAACCGAGCTCGCCTTCTCCTTCAATAGCACGGGCAAAAACCCGGTGTGCCAGTCATTCGCATGAACGATGTCCGGAATCCAATCTAGCAACTCCATCGCCCGAAGAATTGCTGCACTGAAGAATGCATGGACCTCACCACCCGGCTGGTATAACGATGCACTGTCCTTTGACTCTATAAACCACTCGTCCGTGCCGACGAAGTAATAGGTCATTCCTTCAAAATCCAACTGGTGAAGGGAAGCATTTTTTGACCATGTTGGATTGAGCTGCACTTCAAAGTCCTTTAGTAAGACTGACGTTTTCCAGCGAGGATTATCCGAAATAAGCTGATAGTGGGGCAAGATGACGCGACAATCGTGGCCGAGAGCCTTGATCGCTTTCGGTAGTCCTGCGGCAACATCGGCAAGGCCACCAACCTTCGCAAATGGCGCAACTTCGGCGGAAACGTATAGAACCCTCATTTTGTCTAGCCCTGACATTGGATAATGCCATTCAATTTGGTGTTCCATCGCCACATAAAATTACTGCCCATTGTATTACCAGGTCTTCCCAAGTGGGACCTTTGGAAAGGCACGAAACCAAAGGACGGATCATCTCCGTATTTCGTTTCATGAAACGAATTTTGATTCTTGGCATTCCGCTTTTCGGAACTGGTTGCGATCAAATCCACATCGACCTAGGACACAATAGCAGCGGACCAAGAATCCAAGGCAACGGCGAGCCAAAGGAGGAATCCCGAACAGTCGCCGAATATGACAAAGTTATCGTTGGCTCATCTTTCGAAGTCGTCGCATCAGAAGGATTACTCACACCATTGAAGATTTCTGCTGATAGCAACATTCTTCCTCAAATCAAGAGTGAAGTCAAAAACCGAGTGCTCAGAGTCTGGATCGATGGGAATATCACCACAAGTTCACCGCTAAAGATTTCTTTGTCAACTCCAAAAATCAACGACTTGGAGGCATCTGGTGCAGCCAAAGTTAACCTAAGTCTTCTCGCCGCGCATGACCTCAAATTGGGTGGCTCTGGTGCATGTAATATTGATGTCAAGGGAGAACTAAGTAATTTGACTTGTGTACTTTCGGGAGCGAGTCAGGCCATTTTGGCCACTCACACTTTATCTGCCCTCAACACAACTCTCAGTGGTGCCTCGACCCTGAGTTTTAAGGGCTCGGTTGATGCGCTGGATGCAGAACTTTCAGGCGCTTCGAGCATCAAAGGTGGCATGCATGGGAACAGGGCCAAGGTCCGACTGTCGGGTGCCTCTAGTGGCCATCTCGGAAAATTCACCAATATCGACAAAGAAGCCACGAGTGGAAGCAACGTTTCCTTTGGTGGAGAGGAATAACCCCTAGGCGGCTTTTTGATCTCGATTGAGGCTGGCGATCAAACCGCTTACATCAACTGGCTTGGTTACGCAGGCAAAAGCTCCGAGATTCATAATCTCTTGAATCACTTCCGGTGCTGGTTCGTCGGCCATGACCACTATGGTGATACAGCCCGTCGGAGCATTGCCGCCGAGAGACTTCAACACATCACGACAGTCAAGATCAGGGATTTCCAAGTCTAACAATATAAGATCTGGAATATACGTTCGAGCCAGTTCGATCCCAATACTGCCCTCCTTTGCACTCATCAAAGCAACGTTCGACATCTTGTCGACAACCTTCGAAATGTACCGAAGGTTAATGATATTGTCCTCAATTAACAGAATTCGGAAGTTTTCTGGATTCTCAAATTGACCATGCTGATCTTGCTCATTTGTTTCCAAAGTTAGTCTCGCATTCTGCTCGTTCGAAATCAAAACGGACTCCGCAAAGGTGATAGAGAAGGTTGAACCTTTACCCACCTCAGATGTGACTTCCAACGTTCCTGACATGGCTTCGACGAACGTCTTGGAAAGTGCGAGTCCTAACCCTGTTCCTTCCACACCGCTACTATCCGAGCCAAGTCGGTCAAACGCCGTAAACACTCGGTCCAAATATTCCGTCTTGATTCCAATTCCCGTATCTCGTACCAAAATTTTTAGCCCGGGGCCAGTTTGATCAAGCGATACTTCAACGGAACCACCCCGCGTGTTATATTTAATGCCATTAGAAAGGAGATTCAAGACGACCTGCTTCAATTTCTGCCGATCTGACCGGAGGTCAGAGCAAGATGTCGCATTGAAATTAATTTGGACCTGGGACTTTGCCGAAAGCGGAGCCATAAGAGCGATACATTCCTGAATGACGTCATGGACTCGGATGTGGTCCTTCTTGAGAAAGATTTTCTGGTTCTCAATTTGAGCCAAATCCAAAATATCGTTGACCAAATCCAGCAAGTGGCGACCGGCGATCAGGATTTGGTCAACATTGTCTGCCTGTTGTTCAGTTATTGAGTCCATTTCGAGGAGTTGACCAAATCCCAAAATAGCGTTGAGGGGGGTCCGGAGTTCGTGGCTCATTCTTGACAAAAATCCACTCTTCGCCTCATTTGCCATTTCAGCGGCACGCTTTGAAGCAAGAATCAAAGTCGTCGCATGCATTCGATGCTCAATATCGTGTGCAGTCAAAACGATTCCGTTGATTTCCGGCACGTGAATCATGTTAGTGGCGGTCACCTCGTACCACCGATACTGATGGTTCTCATTCTCAAATCGAATTTCAATTAAGTCATCCTTTGTCGCCGCTTCTTTGGCATTTGCAATTGCTTCCTCCAATCGAAATCGGTCATCAGGGTGGACAAACAATCCAATGTTTACATCAATATAGTCCAATTGCTTCCAACCCAATCGGTCCGTAACATTCCCCAAAACGGTGTCGATCTTTCCATCCACGTTTGTGATCCAAATGATCTTCTGGGTTAAGTTACCAATTAGCTTTCGCTGGCGGTTTCTAACTCTGTTGCTCGATTGAATCCAAATGTAAGTGAAACTTAAAATGAGAATAAGTACTGCCCCGTTGAAATCAAGAAGCCGTTTGAATTCGGGCTTAGACCACATTTCCGAATTTGTATGGTCCGATCGCAACCGCCAAGCGGGAGCTGACTTTGAAATTGGAATCCGGCGGGCTGAAGAAAATAATTCAAATCGGGGGTCGTGCTCTTGAATCGATTGATTAAGGCTCACTTCAGAAGGATTGATACCATCCTTCGTGATGATTGAGCTGCCCATTGAATCAAGGAGGAAAGTATTTTCAGGTAGCAAAGCTTGGAATTTTGATGCCCTGATCCTTGAACATACCAAACCCTTAACTAATCCATTTTGGCCAAGAATTGGGACAATGAAGGACACCGCGCCAGAAGCTTCCGAAATTGCAATATTGCCTTGATTTAAAATCGAACTTGGGTCGATTTTTACTGGCTTGCCAGTACGCAAGGCATTCCATTCGTTTCGAAGCAGAGCTTGGTTTGTATGGTCAGTTCCAGCTACTATATGGGCGCTACTTTCAAGGAGAATTGGGCGCTGGTGAAAGGCTTCCAATTGGGTGTTGGATTGGTTTGGAACCCAAATCTCTTCCGTTCGGCCACTCACATTCTGAAAGTCGGACGGATCAATGTGCCCAGAGCGATCAATATGGTTAGAAAGGTTTGATGAAACCATCGTGATCCGATCAAACTCGCTCCGAATGATGGTATTGACCTGCGATTCAACCCGCATAAGGTCGTTATAGAAACCCTGCTTTGCTTGGTCGCGCAATAGCACAATCCCGTCGCGGGACCAAGCTATGACAAAAATCGCAAACATCAGTGCTGTCGAACAAGGCAAAAGATAGGCAATAACGTTCGAGCGTAAATAACGCGCGAGAATTCTCCTCCAAAATGCCTGCAGTTTTTGACTAAATGCGCCCATCCATGTACTCCACCGACCTTCCCGTTATAAATATCGGGATTTTGCAATGGAGTCTGCATAAAAAGTCGTGGATTACTCAGGAGTAACTTCAATTAAGACCGCAGTTGCCTCGCCGCCGCCAATACATGGGGTTGCGATTGCGTACCGTCCGCCTCGTCTTCGCAGTTCAAAAAGAGCCGTCATCACCAATCGCGCGCCAGTCATTCCTATCGGATGGCCAATCGCTACGGCACCACCATTCACGTTCAATTTTTCGTGTGGAATTCCGAGCTTGTCGGCACATCCCAAGGCAACCACCGCAAACGCTTCATTGATCTCAAACAGGTCAATATCTGCAACCGTTAGTCCGGCGGAATCAAGGAGTTTCTGAATGGCAACTGCTGGGGCAGTCGTAAACTTAGTGGGTTCTTGAGCATGAGTCGCATAACCCTTGATCGAACCAAGCGGCTTAATTTCCCGTTTGGTTGCTTCGTCCCGAGACATCATCACGATTGCGCCGCCACCGTCGTTGATCGAACTGGCATTGCCCGCAGTAGTGACTCCATCTTTGTTAAACGCAGGTCGCAAAGTAGCTAGCTTGGCAGGATCTCCGCCTCGCGATGGCTGCTCGTCCGTATTAAAAACGACCGGATCACCCTTTCGCTGAGGAATTTCGACCGGAACGATTTCGTCAGAGAACTTTCCAGCCGCTTGACCAGATTTTGCTCGGGCAAATGACTCGGCCGAGAATGCATCGAGCTGCTCTCGCGTGTATCCAAGGTCTGCCGCCGTAGAGTCACCGCACTGGCCCATATGGCAATTGTTGTAAGGGTCCCAGAGTCCGTCATGAACCATCGTGTCGATAATTGTGCCGTTCCCCATTCGGTACCCAGCACGAGCTTTATCCAAAACGTAAGGAGCATTCGTCATCGACTCCATTCCGCCCGCAACAACAATCTTTGAATCGCCCAATGCAATCGCTTGCGCCGCAAGCATCACCGCTTTCATTCCCGATCCGCACACCTTATTGATGGTCAAACACGGCACATGGTTTGGCAGTCCTGCATAGATAGTTGCTTGTCGAGCCGGAGCCTGCCCCATTCCACCCGTCAAAACGCAGCCCATGATCACTTCATCGACATCATCTGGCTGAATTCCGGCTCGCTCCACGGCAGCTTTGATGGCAATTGCTCCCAGTTTTGGGGCGGTAAAATCGGAAAAAGCTCCCTGAAAACTCCCGATTGGAGTTCGAGCGGCAGAAACAATCACAACTTCGTGCATATAAGTAAAGGGTACCCCTGCCGGATAGCTGGGAAGCCGGGAAGCACTTCGCCTTCGCACTAAGCGCCTCATTTCATGCCAAAAGGTGTTGACGAGGCAGTCAGAGAGTAGGCCGCCTGCCCGCCGAAGCCCTCCTGTCCTTGACGAAGGCTGGATTGGCGAAGGCTGGGTCTCGCCTGTTTCTTTATTTCGCCCTTCCGACTCTATTGCATGCTTAAAAGCAACTAGGGTATTCTAGACCTTCGCGCTTTTTGTCTTATGCTTCCATCTCCTGACATCCTCAACGAATATCCTTTAGGGAAATTTGTATTATCCAATCTGGCCGCAAAACGAGCAAAGCAACTCCGAGAAGGAGCTCTTCCTCTCGTGCAAGTTGAGTCGCGACATCCGCTAACAATTGCCTTGGCTGAAATTGCTGCTGGAAAAATTGAACCACGAATGTTTAACACTGGTGCTGAATCTTTGGGAGATTCCTTTGAAAGCGCAGTATTGGGCGACGATGTCATTGCTGGCGAATTTGGAATGCTTTTGCCTGCTTTGGACGAAAACGAGTCAGTATTGATCGAAACAATCGGACTTGAGTTTGCCGACCCAGAAGTTGATGTCGAAGCAAACGGCGATGGAGAATTGAGCCTTGCCGACCTTGCTGATGGCGAAGAAGAGGAAATCGTGCCAGTGGATTCAGATGAAGACACTCTTTCTTTGAGCGATATCGCTGAAGAAGAAGAAGCACTGAGCGACGACGCATCTTCCGACGAGGTTTAAGCTTTCATGGCCCAGCGAGACCCATACGAAGTATTGGGGGTTTCACGAAGTGCTAGTGCCGACGAAATAAAGTCGGCATATCGAAAGCTCGCCCGAAAGTTCCATCCCGATGTAAACCGGGATGATCCCGCTGCAGAAGATAAGTTTAAAGAAGCATCAAACGCTTATGAAATCTTGTCTGATGACGAGAAACGCGCCAGGTTTGACCAATACGGCACGACCGATGGAGTACCACAGGACCCATTTTTTAACGGCGGCAATGCAGGCGGCTTTGGCGACCTATTCGACATGTTCTTCGGCGCAGCCGGTGCCCAGCAGGGTGGACGCCGACGATCTGCCTCTCAAGACGGCGACGATCTTCGCGCCGATGTCCAAGTCAGCTTCAAAGAAGTCCTAACTGGTGTAACAAAAGAAATCGAAGTCGAGCGAACGACCAATTGCGACTCTTGTAATGGCAACGGCGTCGAAGGCGGCGGTCAAGCTCCCCAATGCGGAAATTGCCAAGGGTCAGGAGTGGTGACTGCGATCAAGAGCACATTCCTCGGTCAAGTTCGAACTCAAACGGTCTGTTCTCGATGTTCTGGATCCGGATTCCTCATTACGAACCCGTGTAAAAAATGCGCCGGAAAAGGCGTTCGAGCAATCACCGAAACCGTCACCGTCAATATTCCTGCCGGAGTGGAAACAGGCAACCGAATTCAAATGGCTGGTCACGGTGCCGCTGGAATTCGTGGTGGCCGACCGGGAGATTTATACGTTTTCCTTCATGTTCCCGAAGACGGACCGTTTGTGCGCCACGGCCAGCACCTACTGACGGGTTACGATGTCACCGTCGCCCAAGCAATTCTAGGAGACGAAGTCACGATCGACGGCATTGAGGGCGAACTGGGATTTGATATTCCTGCTGGTTCCCAACCCGGCCAGCAAGTCATCCTGAAAGGCCAGGGCCTTCCCCCGATTCATGGCGGCAAACGAGGAGACCTCGTCGTCGAACTCACCGTCGTCATTCCGAAAAAGGTCACCGAGACCGAAGCCAGTCTCATGCGCGATTTTGCCGAACTCCGCGGCGAGAAAATCCCCAAAGGCAAAGATGGATTCTTAGGCGGAATTTTCGGAAAGAAGAAATGAACTGGATCGTCGTCAAGGCCGTGAAGAATGACCCACCCGGCGATTGGTCCCCCATCATCGAACTATTCCGCGACTACGGCATCGATAACACCCTCGAAGATCGGACCTCTCTCACCGGATGCTATGTCGATGTCGATGGTGTCGAAAACCAGATTGAGGGCCTAAAAAGAGCCCTTGCCCCTTTTGAATTGGACGAATTCTCCGCCGAACCGCTCGTCGAAGTGGACTGGGAGAACGATTGGAAAAAGCACTTTAAACCCCGAAGAATCGGGAAGCAATTTGTCGTAAAACCAACCTGGGAAGAGTTTGAAAGCCAACCCGGCGACCACATCATTACCCTCGACCCCGGACAAGCCTTCGGCACCGGAGACCATCCAACCACCCGAATGTGTTTGACCTTCATCGAGGAGTTTACGACCTCCGAATCATGCGTGTTAGATTTGGGCTGTGGAAGCGGAATCCTTGCGATTGGTGCCAAGCTCATTGGCGCCGAAGATGTCTATGCCATCGACATTGACCCGATCGCGGTTGAAGTCGCAAAAGAGAATTTTTGCATCAATTCCGTCGAAATTCGAACGGGAGTCGGCGACGTCACCGAACTCAATTTGGAGTCCGGATGGAACATCGTCGTTTCGAACATTATCAGTGCAACGCTGATTAACTTAGCCCCTGACGCCCATTTCGCCCTGAAGGATGGTGGAATCTGGATCGTGAGCGGAATCATTGATCAAAATTGGGCCGATGTCCAAATGGCTGCGACAAAGCAAGGCTTTAAACTCGTCAAATTCGACCAAGAAGACGGTTGGACTGCAGGTGTATTCAGCAAATGAACTCTATCCGCGCACTGCCTCGAATCTTCATTCCTGGGGTAGAAATGCACTGCCCGTTCGAGATTCCAAGGGCCGAGCACGACAAACTTCACAACGTCCTTCGCCTCCGCAGCGGAGCCGAAATCGGTGTCATGCCCAACGATGGCACGTTTTGGGTTTGCCGAATGGACGGAAAAATCGGCATCCCGCTCACCCAGTACCGACCGCAAACCGAACCGGATATCTATATCACCGTTGCCCAGGCATTGCCCAAAGGCGACAAACTCGACGACATCATCAAGTCATGTACCGAAATCGGAGCCTCTCGATTCATCCTGTTTACGGGAGCGCGCTCTGTTGTCAAATGGGACGAAAAGAAAGTCGGTGATAAGATGAGGCGCATCCAAGCTTTAGCGAGAGAATCAGCTGAACTTGCGTTTCGGATGCGAATCCCGACAATTGAATTTAGGTCGAACCTCAACGACATCCTCACGAAGGAGTCCGGAGTGATTGCCCTCAGCGAGCAAGAAAGCGTTACGGCAACCATAAAAGCCGACGGCAAGAATATCTGTCTGGTCATCGGACCAGAAGGGGGATGGGCCCCCCGTGAAGTCGAAGCGATGAAAGAATGTGCCGTAACTCTCGGCCCAAGAGTCCTCCGTACGGAACACGCTGGTTTCGCGGCTATCGCAAAGCTCCTCGTCCCCTAAGCTTCAGCCGGGACTTCAAACAGAGCTTCTTTCTTCTTGTCGTACGCAATCTGCGCCAACGTCTCAAGGTTAACCACGTCTTCTCGGTTATAGGCAATCAGCGTCGCCAAAGCCTTTTCATCCCCATTACGCTCGTACCGCCGCCACAAATAAATCGCGTCTCGACCGTTCAAGCCGTCAGTGTCTTCACCACGCGCAATCCCAAGCTCCTTTTCGATCTTCTTCAGGCCGCCTTTCAACCCAACGTCCCGCAAAGCTGGGCAAAGATCGAGATGAATCTGATCCATCTGAATCTGCGAAAACCGCTTGCGAATCATCGGAATGTCGAAGCCCAACCCAAAGAACGTCACCATCATTCCAAAGTCAGAAATCCGATCTCGAAAATTCTCGAGGTTCTGACCCTTCACAAAGACTTCAAACTCTTTTCCATCAAATATTCCAATCGTCGTAATCGAATTACCCGATTGTCCGCCATCCGTCTCAATGTCTAGGTAAACGCACTCGGGCCGAAACGAGGGCCAAGCCCGCCAGGCATGAGCCGTACCGAGGGCCTTAGTAAAGAACTGATGCTCCCGGGTCTCAAGGGCTTCTTGAGATTTGTTCAAAACCATGCGAACAATATCGCGCGACGCAGCCCCAAATGGAAGGTCGTTGAGCCCGTTAAGTGCATCAGTCCAAGTAAGACATCCGCGGTCCCACAAAGCCTTCTCCATTTGGGAGCCAATGCCGGGAATGTGGACAAAAGTATTTTCGAGCAACGGAACTAGCCGCCGCCGCTGCCTTTGGGTCGGACCCTCGGAACAACTGTTGCGTCAACTCGCGGTGGAAGGGTGAAGTACGTTCCGCCAGTACCCCAAGGCTTTTCTCTTTCGCCTTTTACCGTAAATGAACCCGTGTCGCCCGTCTCGTCAAATTCGCCATAGAGTCGGCAAATTCCCGATCCTAGCCAGTTGCAGACCAAACTTCCACCAAAAAACTCAATCGATCGAAACTTTCCGTCGAGAGTGAGAGTTCCTTCGCCGTGGTACTCCATCCGCTCTCGCTTGTCATTGTTATATTCCAGTCTCAATCCTGCGCCCGTAACAACTGGGGCAACTCCCTTGTATCCGACGACGAGCAAGGTTCCTCGTTTGAAGGAAATTGTGATCTTGCCAAACGCCTTGTCATCGCCCTTACTATTGATCTTAAAGCCGCATTTTTTTGATTTCATCGCGACTTCGCCCGTAGTAGCTGGGGCCTGAGCAATACATGAGACTGCGCTAAGCAGGCCAATGCATCCAAAACTGATTACTCTTGAGTTCATAACAATGTTTTTAAGTATGACGGATTTTTCTGTTGTACCGGAATCTTCGTACAGTTAAAACCGTAGAAACCATAGGTTCCCGACGAATTCGGGTACCTTAGGCTTCAACGATGAAAGTATCGTCCGTCGTTCCCATAGTGTTCTGTTTTCTTGCAATCGGCATCTCGGTCGCAGTTTTTTCGTCGAGTGCCACTCCCTACATCACGCTTAAAGAAGCCCGAAAAATGTCGGGTGATCGACTCAATCTTGGAGTCGAAATCATCAAAGGGTCTAGATCTCAGCGACCCGGTAGCAAGGTATTAGAATTTGACGGCAAAGATCGAAACGGCGAAACTATTCACATCAAACATGTAGGCGAGTTGGTCGACATTTCCAAAGCCGAGCGGGTCACATGCATCGGAAAGCTAGAAGGCGATGTGTTCGTTTCTCAGCAAATGCTGGTCAAATGCCCCAGCAAGTACGAAGAAGAAAAGAAAAAGTAAATGGAGAAACATCCCGTTCTCGATTTACCTCAAGCCCCTCAGTGGGGAATTTTTCTTGGCCAATTTGGCAAATTCGGGGTCTATGCAACTTTGGTGGCTTGCGCCATCGCATTCCTTCTTTCCATCTTTGCTCCAGGCAAATTCCAGATCCTTCGTCGCAGTGCCTTTTATGTCGCCTGTCTCGGTTTTGTCCTCGTTTTCATTGTCCTGGCGATTTTGTTCTTGACCAACCAGTTTGAATTCGAATACATCTTCAATCACTCTTCGCGGGACAACCCTATTTCATACAAAATTGCCAGCGTTTGGACGGCCCAACAAGGCTCGTTCCTGCTTTGGGCAGTCTTCAGTGGCATTTTCGGTTGGCTAACCCTCTCCCGAACCGGAGTGTATGAACGGTGGTACACCGTCGCCTACACCCTTTTTCTCGGCACTTTGGCCGGAATCCTCGCCTACGAAACCCCGTTTAATACCATCGAAGCCTTAATGCAAAATGGCAAGTTGCTCATTCCACCTGATGGCAGCGGAATGGTGCCAGGGCTTCAAAACTACTGGGTTGTCATTCACCCACCTATTATTTTCCTTGGCTTTGGCAGCCTAACCGTTCCTTTCGCCTACGGCATCGCCGCAATGTTGACCGGAAACGTCGTCGATTGGGTCAAACAAGTTCGCGCCCCCGTTCTCTTTGGCGTCAGCATCCTTGGTCTCGGCATTTCGCTTGGCGGACTCTGGGCCTACGAAACCCAAGGCTGGGGCGGATTCTGGGGTTGGGACCCCGTCGAAAACGTCTCCCTTGTTCCTTGGCTCTTTCTCGTTGCCCTCGCCCATGGCATCATCGTTCAAAACGTGCGCAAGACCTGGGTGACATCAAACCTCTTTCTTGCTGGCCTGCCGTTCGTCAGCTTCGTTTACGGAACGTTTTTAACCAGAAGCGGCCTTCTCGATGGAATCTCGGTTCACTCGTTTGCATCGATGGACCGCCATGCGTTAATCGTTCTTCGCTGGTTCCTCTATATTCTCGCCGCCACGTTCTTTGCCCTGTTCGTTGGCCGCGGAGTCAAGCTTGGGCGAGACATAACCAAAGAAGAACCTTCAGAGCCGGGCTTTAACCGAGCAAGTTTTTACCAACTCGGCATGCTGAGCCTTTGCCTCATGGGGTTTGTCATTGCCCTCGGTATGTCATGGCCAGTATTGTCGGTTTACTTCCGAGGTGGCAAAGGTGCTGCCGTCGAAGCCGACATCTACCATAAGACAGTTTTCTGGTTTTATGGCCTCATCATGGTCGCCATGGCCATCGGCCCGTTTGTGTCGTGGCGACGCGATAATCTGAAAAATATCTTCGGTCGATTTGTGACCATGCTGAGCATCGCTATTGGTGGCGTCGGCATCTTTCTACTCTTGCCCAAATTCACTTCGTGGGGAATCAAGATTGAGCATGGCGCTACCGTTAATGGGTTTTGGAAAGGAAGCACTATCCCCCTTTCATGGTGCGTCGGGTTCCTCCTCATTCTCTGCCTCTTCACCGCGATCACCAACTTCTGGCGAGCCGTCGAGCTTTCCAAGCGATCAAAGCTTGGAATTGGACCGTTTATCGCCCACCTCGGTATTGCCGTGCTGCTGAGTGGACTCATCATCTCGAAGAGTCTTGAGCAAACGGAATTAGTCTATGTTCGCGAAGGCACCCCCGCCGAAGCGATCGGCTACAAAATTGCCTACAAGAACTTTGATCCTGATCGCTACTATGACCGAAGCAACGTTGTACAGTTCGACGTTTTGGACCCAAATGGTCGACAGCACGTCATCGAACCCAACCTGTACTATGTTCCCAACGGTGGAGTCAACGAAATGGCACAATCATGGCCATATATTGAGCGATCGCTCAGCCATGACATGTATTACTTCTTAAAAACACCCGAAGTCGAAATCTTCAAGACGCCGATGCACATCAAGCCGGGCGAAACCCTTGTCGATAACAAATTCACCGTTAAGTACAGTGAATTGACTCACGAAGGTCAACTTGGGACAGGCGGAACCAAGTTCGTGGCCAATCTTGAGGTGACATACGCCTGGGACGAAAATATTGGACCCGAGACGTTCAAGTGCAAGCCGTCGCTGACCGGGTCCATGCCAGAACTGGTACAAGCCGGAAAAAACATCAAAGCCGCCATCGTTAAACTATACGCAATGGACAAATCAGTCGATATCCAGCTTTTCATCGTCCCACCAATTTATCCAATTCAAGTTTTCTACAAACCTTTAACCTGTCTCGTGTGGATCGGAACGGGCATCTTTACTATTGGCGGATTCATTTCGGCCTTCTATCGAAGAATGAAGAAGAAGTCGCCCGAAGGTGACTTTGTGGCAATTTCTGCCAAAATAGATAGTAAGAACTAATATGCGACTGTCGCAACTGCTCAAAGCAAAACTCCATCACGCTCGGATTACCTACTGTAATCCTGACTATGTCGGCTCAATCGAGATTGGGCGCGACCTCATGGAGGCAGTCGGCATCCAGGACGGAGAACTCGTCCACATCTGGGAAGTCGACGGAATGTCCCGCATCGAAACCTACGCCTTCTCTGGCCCGCGCGGAACGATTGGAATCAACGGCGGCGCAGCCCACTTCTTCAAGACAGGCGAAAAGGTCATCATTGCCGCATTCGACCTCACTGACGAAGCCATCATTCCAAAAATCGTGCTGCTAGGTGATTCAAACGAAATCATACGAGACATGACGCCGTTTAGTGTTTTGGGCTAGGAATGCACCTTTGGGAGTGCTCGAACCTGTTCGAGCTTTGGCCTGGAGGAAGAGTTGCGAAGCAACCAGGTTCCCAGGACCTGTCTCGCTGTTCATCTTCTTCCCGGCTTCCCAGCTTCCTAGCTATCCGTTCGCCATCAAGAACTTCAGCATCTCAACCCAGCTCTTGTTGTCCGCATTCGCGTCGTACTTGGCGCCATCAACCTTAAAGCCCATGTCCTTTACCGTGAACGCATGAACCGCGCCAGGATATTCAACAAACCTAAACGACTTCGCGACCTTCATCTCGCTCTTGCATGCCATAACATCTTTCTTCGCGACGAAAGGATCAATCGCTCCGTGAAGAACAACCACTTTAGCGTCAATCTTCTTGGCGGCAGCTTTGCTTAAACTCGCAAGCCCACCGTGGAATGAAACCACACCAGTAGCGCCAAGGTTGCGCCGAGCAAACTCCAACACCCCAGTTCCGCCAAAGCAATAGCCGATCAAGAACTTCCTTCCTTTGGTCGGGAATGCCGCAATCCCATCCTGAATTCGCTTCATGAAAAGCTCAGGATTTGCGTAATACTTGCCCGACTCGCCCGAACAACCTTTCACATCGCGAGGCCGAACGCCCTTGCCATAAATATCGATCGCAAACGCCGTAAAACCAGCGTGAGCCAGTTTCTCAACCACGTCTTCTTCGTGAGCATCAACTCCATTCCAATCCTGGATGACATAGACAACTGGTTTGCTAGAATTAAACTTCGCCGCCTTTGCGGCATAACCAACAAATTGCTCGCCACCAACCGAATATTCGAATTTCTTTCCGAGGGTATCCATCATGAGGAGAGTTGCAATTGCAGTGATCATGAGCTAAAGATACCTGTTAGAAAAGCTGGGAAGCTGGGAAGCTGGGAAGCTGGGAAGCTGGGAAGCTGGGAAGCTGGGAAGCTGGGAAGCTGGGAAGCTGGGAAGCAAGGAAGCTGGGAAGCAAGGAAGCTGGGAAGCTGGGAAGCAAGGAAGCAGGGATGCAAGGAAGCAGGGAAGTCAGACTGCATCCGGAAATTCCCGATTTTCAATGTCACAAGTAGGCTTCAGTGTCTGGGAGACTGGATCCCCTCCAAAGATTGGGCAATAATATACTTGACACAGCACATAAGGTAACATGAACCAACAGAATCAAAACGGCGTTAATTTGCCGTGGCGAAGCTGTAAGTTGTGGAGCGTGTGGGACATGTTTGAGGCCAATGGTCGGAACTGGGTAAAAATCGAGGACTTAAACGAGAGTTTCCTTCGAGATAAGAAACTTCATGAAAATATTGGCGATATTAATTCACGGATTGAATATAGATCCAGTGAAGCGATATACCTCCGAAAGCGTCTTGCTAGCCTAAAAAGGCTTTATAAGGCGTTTGGGTCAATCACCTGTCAAGGGCAAATTGACATGGTTCAAAAGAATGTTTTAACTGGTGTGACATGGCTTGAAGCAACGCGATCTGTTGAAAATGCCTATGAACTATTCAAGCGCGAGTTCAAAGAAAGAAATATGCTTGTGATGGAAAGTCTTGAGTCAGAACTGTATTCAAAAAAGTATCCATTCGGGCAATCGTTTCATGATAAGTTTCCAAGTGCAAGAAAAGACGTACTTGAGGCATCGAAGTCCTTGGCTCTCGAAAGACATAATGCTTGCGTGTTCCACTCATTGCGGACAATGGAGCGGATACTCAAGGCGACTTGTACAATGGTTGGAGCTACATATTCTGTTGATCAAAGTTCATGGGGCCCGATAATTGGCAAAATAGAATCAAGAATTCCAGCATCAAGACTCACTCCGAAGGACTATTTTGCAAAGGAGATTGTTGGATTTGTTCACTCGATAAAGGATGTGCGAGACAGTAGAGCAATGCACATCCAAAAGGAATTGCCAAGCGTCACTGATACAAAAGGAATATTTGACAGAGTATCTGCGGCGGCAAAGCGCGCCGCAGAACACTTGGACGAATCTGGAACTTTCACATAGAGAACAGTTGACCCCATCATGAATATGTTCAGTAAAGTACGCGAATTAGAAAGTAGGATTTGTAAAAATCCTAGAGATGCCCAATTGAGAGAAGATCATCTTACAGAGGTTGAGACTCTGCTAACTCGTCTTCAGTTAATGACTCCACAGATACGGCCCATTCATTGTCAGGCTCAAGATCGAACTGTTTTGCCTGTTCATCCATTTGAGAAGCTTGCTTGAGAAGATCCGCAATTGCCTTTGCGGATCGTTGCGGATTAGTCAGGCTCGGATTGTTTGACGTATGTTCAGCGGTTGATCGAACATCTGCAACCATGCGACGCCAAACCTTGGCCATAGTTTGACCTGATACAATAACCATTTTGTCCATGCTAGCGATGCTACCTCTAGTCCTTAAACAAGTCTAGTTGCCCTTTGTCTTTTTGAGTTCTGCCTCTCTCCGGTCTAACTCTTTCTTTGGGACGCTGAGAATCTTGTCCACCAGGTTTTGGAACCGTTGGGATTCTTCGCTTTGGGCCTCGCTTCGGTCTTGGTAGGAATTGTCTTTCTTCTTCATTGTGCGGCTAACACCTTGCCCGTCAATTGGGCATACGTCAATCTGGCACCCGTTACCTGGGTGATTGCCTGATTGAATCGTCCTGAATCGTTGTCTTTTCGAGTGTTGAATCTAAAAACCTGTTCTGCAACATAGCTACTCAGGTGGAATGGCTCAACGCTAACATATGTTCCTTTCAAGCCTCTCTTGAGGAGTGACCAGAAGTTTTCCATGCTGTTTGTGTGGACGTTCCCGCGAACGTATTCGATAGCATGGTTTACGACTTGATGCTCCCAGTAGAACTTTGCATATTCGTAACCACGAGCTTGGTCGGTGAACAACTTAGCGTTACCATGAACATTGTCAATCAGGAACGTTAAGAGTGCAACCCGTGACGGCTTCTCTACGACTTTAGCGACTACGTTGCCGTCTCGCTCAACGATGCCAGCTACAACCGTCTTACCGTGACCACCTTTACCCATTCGGCCCTCAGCGCGTCGTGCTTCTCGGACCTTTTGGTGCATAAACTCAGAACGACCACCGATGTATGTTTCATCGGCCTCAACTTGGCCCGTTAGCATTTCAATGGTTCCGTTCTGTAAAGCAAGTCGGATTCGGTGAAGCATGAACCAAGCCGTCTTTTGAGTAACACCGATTGAACGGTGAAGCTCGTATGAACTGATACCGTTTTTAGCGTTAGCAATGAGCCACATAGCAATGAGCCACTTTGATAGCTTGATTGGGGAATCTTCGAAGATCGTTCCCGTCTTTGCGCTGAACTGCTTTCGACATCCGTTGCACTGCCAAATAAACCGACTCGAAACGAATCGAACCTTGTCTGAGTTGCAATGTGGGCATGAAACGCCGTTCTTCCATCGGCTATCCCGAATCTTTTCAAACGCTTTTACTTCGTCTGAAAAGAACGTAATAGCTTCAATTAACGTTCGAGGTTCTCTGTTCATGCAACCAGTATACCACGTTTTTGCTGTGTCAAGTATATTATTGCCAAAGATTGGAGGGGTGGCATTTCAGGGGCCGTAGCTGAAATGACGGGGTGGATGATTACCCAACTCATATAAACTAATACTCACGAAATGAATAGAACACTTCATTTGCCCACCAAACATCCAACTAATTCTTCTTCCCCAATGCCGCAATCCCCGGCAATTCTTTTCCTTCCAAAAACTCCAACGACGCCCCGCCACCAGTCGAAACGTGGCTCATACTCTCCGCATACCCAAACTTCTCGACCGCCGCTGCGCTGTCTCCGCCGCCGACAATCGTAAGTCCCGTCGACTCAGCCATGGCGTAGGCAACCGACTTAGTGCCATTGGCAAAGGCATCCATTTCAAAGACTCCCATCGGTCCGTTCCAGATCACGGTCCCCGCCGCGAGAATGACTTCAGTAAACGCCGTCGAAGAATGGGGACCGATATCAAGTCCGATCTGGTCGGCTGGCATCTTATCAACGCTCACGATTGTCGGAGGGGAATCTGGCTTAAACTCGGCCGCAACTACGACGTCAGTTGGCAAAACGATCTTCTCAGGATTATTTTTCAAAAGGGTCGCGGCATATTCCACGCTCTCCGCATCTAGCAACGACTTTCCAATCTCAAAGCCCTGCGCTTTCAAGAAGGTAAAAACCATCCCTCCGCCAATCAAGAGCCGGTCCACCTTAGGCAGCATGTTGTCAATGAGCGCGATCTTATCGTGAACCTTCGAGCCGCCCATCACCGCAACCAATGGCCGCTGTGGATCGTTAACCGCTCTCCCTAAGAACTCAATCTCTTTGTCGATCAAGAACCCGGCCGCACTCGGCAAATAGTCCGCAACACCCGCCGTAGACGCGTGGGCTCGATGCGCAGTACCGAAAGCGTCGTTAACGTAGAAATCCGCCAAGGAGGCTAACTGTTTGGCAAATTCAGGATCATTCTTCTCCTCTTCCGGGTGCAAACGGACATTCTCCAGCAACACCACATCACCCGCTTTCAACTGAGCACAGGCCTCCGTAACCGCGGGACCGACACAATCGGGTAACAGAACAACATTCTTGTACAAAAGCGAAGAGAGCTGATTCGCCACTGGCCGCAGCGAGAATTCCGGCGAAGGACCACCCTTCGGACGGCCCAAATGACTGCACAAAATTACCGCCGCCCCGTGCTTTAACAAGTAGTCAATAGTTGGCACCGCTTCGCTAATCCGGCGGTCATCGGTGATCTTCCCATCCTCAAGGGGGACGTTAAAGTCACATCGAACGAGAACCTTTTTACCAGTGAAATCAAAGTCGCGAATGCTGGGCGTCGCCATAGGTTGAGTCTACCGGGGATGTTGAGCTAATTTGGGAGTGCGCGAACCTGTTCGCGCTTTGGCCTGCGAAGCCTGCTTCGCTGATTTGGATTCAAGCAATTCCTTAGCAGTGGGATTCGCTAAAAAATCCGATGAATAAAGTCTTCCTGGAGGAGACTGTAAAATCAAAAATTCAAAAAAAAAGCCCATCCGAATCTCGGATGGGCTTCTTCATAAGATTAAGAATCTTACTTGATTTCGACAGTGCCGCCAGCTTCAGCAACCTGTGCTTTGATGGAGTCTGCTTCGTCCTTGGTGACGCCTTGCTTGAGTGGCTGTGGAGCGCCATCAACGAGGTCCTTTGCTTCCTTAAGACCAAGGCCTGTAAGTTCTCGAACGACCTTGATAACTTGGAGCTTGGTTTCGCCTGATCCGGTGAGGACGACGTCAAAGCTAGTCTTCTCTTCTACTTCAGCGGCTGCTGCCGTAGGAGCTGCCATCATCATTCCCATTGCAGGAGCGGCGGCGGTGACGCCGAACTTGTCCTCAAGGGCTGTTTTGAGCTCACTGAGCTCGATTGCCGTGAGAGCGCCGATTGAGTCGACGATCTTATCAATTGTACTTGCTGCCATTTCTTTTCTCTTGTTTTATAAAATTTGTCAGGGAATCCTTTCGAGATTCGGGGGGACTGCTCTTAAGCGGCTTTTTCTCCGTTTGCTTTGTCAGCAACCGCACCAATCGTACGGATAGGCTCCGCGTAGATTGCTTCGATTGTCGAAATAAGGGTGGAGAGAGGAGCAGCAATAGTTCCGATAACCTGGGACAAAAGTACATCGCGTGGAGGTAGTTTCGAAAGGGTATCGACTTGTGCTGCAGTCATTGCCTTGCCGCCAAAGTAGCCGCCTTTTACGACGAGCTTCTTACTGGTTTTGGCGAAATCAAGCAGTGCCTTGGCGCAACCTGCTTCGTCTTCAAAGACGTAAGCATAGGCGGTTGTGCCGTTGTGGAACTCTGCTGGTAGGGAGTTAACATCCTCACCTGCCGACAATCTGAAGAGCGTGTTTTTGAGAACATGGATCTCAGCACCTTTCGTACGAAGTGTGCTTCGAAGTCCCTGCATCTCCTTAACGCTCAGACCGCGGTAGTCTGCGAAGATAACGCCTGCCGACTTGGAGTACCACTCCTTAGCCTGCTCGATTACTTGTGCCTTTTCTGCTGTGGGCATAAATTACTTGCACCTATCTCAGTCGGAACAGAGTTGGGAACATGCAGAAAGGTTGTGACATTAAAGTCACGGCAAACTCAAAGAATTCGCTTTTCTACCCCTCGGCTGGCGTCTTGATCAGAGTCAAGACATTATGTTTCCACCTGCTGTCTTCAGAGAACGAGTTTTATTGTACCTAATCCGAAGTAACATTTGTAAATGAGGCGGTTTGCGCTCTGTATTCTTCTGGTTCTTGGCGCATCTTTGGAGGCAAACGCCCAATGGACACCGACCGTTTTAGATTCCCAAGGCTTTTACTACGTCCATGGATATGGAATTTCATCATCCGGAGCCGTCGGCTACGGCATGGTCGACGATCAAACCGCCCATGCGCTCTACTGGTCGGCGGGAAATTCAAATTTCGTCGACTTAAACCCAACCGGAAGCCCTGGTTCAAGCGCAGTCGCTAGTTTCGGGGGAAATCAGTATGGCCAAGCAGCCATCAAGGTTGGAAGCCAGTATGAGGGCCATGCAATCATATGGCATGGTTCCGCCGACAACTTCACCGACCTTAATCCCGGCGGGGATTGGGTAAATACCGCTATCTTTGGTGCGTCGGCTAACTGTCAAATTGGAACGGGATTTGGACTAGGACCGAGCGATGGCCAAGTCGTTCTTTGGCACGGAACCGCTGCAAGTATGGTGGATTTAACACCGGATGGTGCCATTAGAGCCCACGGGGCCGCCACGACCGACACATCTCAGGTGGGCCAAGTCGACTTCGGCAATTCTCCCCATGCCGTGCTTTGGCACGGCACCAAGGAAAGCCTGGTCGACCTCAACCCTAGTTGGGCAGAATTCTCCGACGCGAGCGGTGTTTACGGAAACCAACAAGTCGGAACCGCTGTCTATTTCGACCAAAACGATAATGCATTTCAACATGCGGCGTTGTGGAGCGGTACCGCGGCCAGCGTTATCGATCTCAATCCCGCGGGCTATGGTCGCTCCTTTGCCAATGGAATAAACGGCACCATGCAAGTTGGAAGCGCAGACGGACACGCCTTGGTCTGGTTCGGATCCGCAGAAAACTATATCGATCTTCAATCCACCTTGACCGGACTGCCTACAACTTTTGATTCTTCCATTGCCGTTGGGATTGCTGAAAATGGAGACATCATGGGCTACGGAACCGATGAATTTGGGTATCACGCCATTCGCTGGACTCATGTCGTTCCCGAGCCAACTTCGTTGATAACGCTTGGCGTTGGCACCTTGCTCATTCTGCGAAGACGCAAAAAGTCCTAACCATAGTTCAAATCAGTCCACTGATTCTTTTTTCGGAGTAGGAACGGGTATGACCAAAACCGAATACCATACAATCCTTATCCACAAACTTGAGCAGTCAAATAGCGACATTCAGATATGGCCGCCCGGAATCTCGCCTGGCACATTGCGCACGGGAGCCTTCATGGATGACCTGAGTCAATCGTCATTAACGAGCGGTCAGCGTCAACCGTTGATCGAAGAATTGGAATCGCTCTCCCATGTGCCTGAATCAGAAGATATGAAAGAGCGCCACGATTGCTTTATGAAAATCCTCGATACCTTTGAGCACGACGCTCAATAATTCTTCCGCGGCAACCGGAAATCTAGGCAACTTCGAAGACATTGCATACCGCGACCAATGGCAATGCTTCTTTGGACAGAGAAGCCGTTGACTGAGGCACGAAGGAAACGGATGAGTCGATTGAGCGAAGCGAATAAAAGTATTTACTACTCGCCGCGCCATTTAACCAGCGAATCGCCGACCCCGCCAAACCGAGCCCAAGGGTCGGTAGCGCTGTCCTTTTCGTCGGGGCGCAAGCCCCAAGCAATAACGTGGCTGAACGCCGATGCCTTCAACAAGTCGAACGCAATGAAATGATAAGGCGTCATATCGGTTCCTACCGAAACTCCAACATCGCCCGGCGTCACGTAAAACTCAGAAACCATGACTTTTTGACCCTCGGGCCAAGATTGCTTTGACTGAGCCGCAAAAACATGCGCCAAACTCGCCTGCATTCCACGCCGAACCATGCCCAAATCCCCCTTTGCTCCCCCCGCCGATAAGCGTAGGTGAACGTCGCGATAGCCGCACTCAGACAGCCAATCAAACTCCGGCGGAGGCATCATCGAATCAAACTCGGCATTTTCAACTTCTTTTGACTCCCCAAACGACGAAACCGCTGGACCAATAATTTGCGCCCTGGCAACGCCATTGGCCCGAAGGTCCGTCACAAGGTTAAACAAAAGCTCATGGTACTGACTTGCCCACTCACCCTTCCTGCCTTGCAACGACCCGCCAGGTTTGCCCGTCTGCGGCTCGTTCCAAAGCTGAAAGAGCGGTTCGAGGGTTGAATACTTCTTGCTTTCACTCTTAATGTGTTGCGCAATCGCAGTGCTTAATCGCACAACACCGGGCCAGATTTCTCGCTTAGGTAAGAACCAGTCTGACCATCCTGACGGATACCAGCCACTTGATGGATGCGGACTTGCTTGCAAAAGCCACACGGTCAAAATTCCTTTCGATGCAGTCTTCTGAATAGCAACATCAATTCCACGAAAATCATATCCCCCACTTGGATCCCACTGCACCGCCCAAGCAACGGTTTGCATCCGGGCAACATCTCCCGCCTTCAAATATGACAGTGCTAAGTCAAACTGAGCCGAATCCTCGCGAAAATGATCCGAACGTATCGGGGGCATATTCCCTCCAAAGACTGGCCCGCTAGCCAACCCGATCGCGGTTGCCAGAAGGACGATAAAGGAAATGCAAAGCCGACGCACATGGTTTCTGACGTCTCAGTCAGACAATAAACGTCGCCTTAAAAGAATTCTAACGAGAACTCCTACGAGTTGTGATAGATCTCCGCTCCGACTTCCGAATGATGCCCATCCGTATGAGCGACAAGTGACTTGGGTAGAAAAGGAATGGCCAAAAGGACCAAAGCGGACGTCCCTGAATTGATCCAGACCATCGGAGTAAAGCTGTTTCCCAACTTCTCAAACCAAGAAGACCCCCAAACGTCGGACATTTGCAACGAGATATTTCCAAAGCTGAAAATGAGCGCATATCCCAAAGCTTCGCATCCTTTCGGAGTCGACCGAGCCAGCAAGTCGAGGATAGCCAAGAATGCCATGCCCGTACCGAGACCAGCCGCTGATTCCACGAGAATCGCTCCCAATTGGGAGTTGTATCCTAGGTAACAGAAGGCCGAAAGCACGCTAAGGGTGACCCCAAAATAGAGCAGGGTTCGCAGAGGATACTTTCGACACAGGTAGATATAGGCCACGCTTCCAACGAGCGCGGTACCAGCATTGATAAACGTAAGAATCCCGATGAATTCCTGCGAAAGCTTCAAATGGTCGGTTTGGTGAAAGTATAGAGGAGTTTGAAATCCTGGAGTGAATCGGACCAACATCCAAAATACGGTGGCGATCCACATTGTCCTCGATGTGAACAGCTTTTTGAATTGAAGCAAAGTAGCTTTTGCTGCGCCAGTATTGGGAATCGTTACTCGCGGCTCATGATGGTATTTCACAAAGAAAGCGATTAACACAAACAACAGCACACCCGCAATGGCCATGCTTGGTCGAATGAAATGAGACGCGATCCAGCCGCTCACGAGGGCGGACAACAGTGCTCCCAGATTTTCCCCCGCGTTCCGAATCGAGCTCATTCGTCCGGTTGCCTTGTACTCTTGTCCGTATTGAACCAGCATCCCGCCCAACGTGGTCTGACCAATGACTAAGCCAATGTTGATAATCACGAGTAACGTCAGCATCGAGCCGTACGAAGCAGGAAGTACGGACAAAACAATCCAAAGGATGCCAGCCAGAAGCGATGACGCCACCAAGTAGCCCTTTCGGCGAGTTCCTAGAAAAGGGAAGTTGTCGGTCAATAGGCCAGCTAATGGTTTGAAGTACCAGGCCATTGACGCGATCGCCAAAAACGACGCCATCTTGGTCGGGTCAAGGTGAAGCTGATTCTTGAGGATTCCCTTGATCGCCAGCCTTACAATGCCGTCTCGATGGTCGCTAAAAATGAAGAACAGATAACCAATGCCAACGAGCCACATCACTCGGCTCATCTGACCACCGCGGACCTCAATGACTGGTGCACTTGTATCAGGCAATTGACCCTCCAATGTCGCGAAGCAAGGTTATGGCAGGCATGACCCACATTCTACAGGTTTCCTCCAGAAAGTCAACTACTCGGCGAGCGGGACGCCAATTGGGTGCCATTCGCCATTCTGAATCTCAAACGTTGTCTCGCCCAAAATCGTCCCCACCGGATAACCTGCCTGGTCAAGGTGAGCCGCCGGATAGTATTCCGGAAACTTTGAATCCAAAAAGACCGCCTGTTGCAAAATAAAAATCTGGTCGGCGCCATCGATGGGTGAAGAAAGCTCATCCTGATCGACAAAGTAAACGTATTCGGTCCCTTCCCAACCTTGATCCGTATAAATCTCGACCCAAGTAGCAATGTTGCTCCCTTGAACCGATGATCGAACGATTCGGTAATACGGGGTCAAGAGCCAACAAATAACCGAGCTAACCGCGTCGACTGTCTCAAATGTTGCACGCCAATCGGCAGCCTGAATTCGAAAACCATCATCGTCAAACGAAACGAGAATCGGAAATGTGTATTGTGCCGAAGGGACAACGCGAAGTTCGAAGGCCGACGGATACTCCAGCGAAATTCGACCAGTTTCAACTCTCGATTTGAGCTTCTCGGTCAAGGCAACAATCTCAGGAATCATGGGAAAAACGCGGATGGAACTCAGCGAAGGTTCATTTTACCGATGTTCTAAATAGCCCCGCGCAAGCAATTCTCCCAATTGAACAATGCCTGCCGTTGTAATAACCAACTGCTCGGGCTGAGGAGGAAGATTGAAAGCCTTCAAGTGAACAAACAATGGATCCGCCACCGCAATCGCATCTAAATTGGCGGTGACATCGATCCGATTCAACCCCTTCTCATCGGTTGGCTGCTGTTGACTAACAAACCACTTGAGCCCAGGGAGTCCAAGGTCGACCCTACTCGCCACAACCGTTGACTGCAACCATTTAGCTGCATTTTGTCGATATTGCCCGAACGACATGTCGTTCTCTCCGACATGGTAAAAGATTCCCGCCAATTCAACCTGGTGACCCTTAGCTTGCAGTTCCTTGATGGACTGTTGAATGAACGCAATGAACTTTGTATACAGATTCCGGTCCTTGGTAAGGGTCCCGAGTGGAGTCCAGTCGTTCATCTGCGACCCACTGTCCGTAAACTTGGCAATCGCAACGTTCCCGACTCCCGCGCTCACTAAAGCCCGACCAAAACTAAGCTCGGGGCCGAAAGTGTCGTAGAATCCCGCCGGACCCAATGGCTCCCAACCTTTCGAGGTCTTAAACCCGCCTCCGATGTTGTACTTGAACGCAATCTTAGGATTGTCGTTCGCCAACCCGCCCGCCCCCGGCAACGACACAATTTCTTGAGTAAATGCCCGTTCGCCCTCCATGTTCCGGTGCCCAGCGAGAATGAACAGCTTAACCGGGCTCGACCTGGCATAAGGCCATTTCTTCAACGGACGAATAACGGTCGCTTTCTTACCAACCGTACGCAAATAAGCATCGGCATAATTCTCGCCATGCTCCAATTGCCCCAACGTTCCGTAATGATAATGCAGTCCAGCCCCACCGCCTATCTCGACCGCATCGTGCGACGTCGGAATGTATTCAGCCAAGGGATCCGTGTCGGTAACCGACTTTTGACCAGCCCGAATCGCATACATGTTGTCGCGGTTATCCATGCCCCAAACCGTCTTGGTGCAAAGTTCGCCAATATAGAATTTCAGCTTCGGAGTCTTAAGGTCGCGTCGCCAACTCGCCAAGAAGTTTTTCAAATTTTTGCCATAGTTAGGCTTAAACGTCTTGTCGAACATGTCGTTCTCGCCCTGATGCCACATAAATCCCTCAATCCGGTAAGGCACCTTCTTGCGGTCTAACTCGGCTAAGGAACTCTGAATGAGCTGTAGCGCCAACGGGTAAAGCTTAAAGCCGCTCGGCTCGTCCGGGTTCCAGTCCCCGCCCAAAGTCGTCCCTCCAGCCGCGCACTTGATGATCGCAATAGGAGCTTTGGTCTCCTGCGACACCCGCCGAGCAAAGCTCAACTCTGGACCAACGACGTTGTCGACTGGCTGCAAAGCCACCCAACCATTCGACGTAAATTTGTCCTCACGTCCGATGTTGTACGAATACAGAACCTTGTCCTGCGGCCTATCCAAACCAACAAAAGGAGGAAACCGCTTGATGTCCTTGACGTGCGAATCGGACCCAACCATGTTCGATTGACCTGCAAAGATAAAGACCCGAACGGTCTTGGTGTCTTCCGCCGCAAAGGCAAACAGACAAGCCAACAAAGCAAAAACTGAAGAAAGTAACTTGATCATCGTCCTCCTAACAGGACGAGAATACACGCCGATGTGCCTCAAAAGGAGACGAAATTTGGCGGTCAGTAAGGGATTCGAACCCTTGAAATCTTGCAATTTACATGATTAGCAATCATGCGCATTCAACCACTCTGCCAACTGACCGGACAGGTGCTAACTCCGACTGAACGGAAGATGCTGAATGGCGATGATAATCATTGCACTTCAAAAACTGGCAGAGCGAGTGAGATTCGAACCCTGTAACACAGGTTCAATCCGGGACCATCCGACCTGGCTCCAGCTTCAACTAGACTTGTGGTCGCTCGTCTGGCAGGGATCATTTTGGCGGTTTCTGATTGAAAAGGGCATAATCAAAGAATGCAACAGTATAACCGCGTAATTAAGCTTTCAAGCGATCGAACTTTTGGATCATGTGACATATGCAAAGAATCCTTCTCCGATGAACTCGATGAGGTAGCAAACCATTACGTTCAGCAACATGGCTTTGCCTTCGTCCACGTTGGGCAAGAGACCACTAACGATCAGAGCGGCAAGCCTTGGCAAATGACCGTCATAATCGTTGGCAAATGAAACCCAACGAGGTGGCAGCGATCGCCTTTGGTGTGGCAGCCTTTTTATTCTCGGCGTGTTCAATCGTCATATCGATCCTTTCGTATAGGCAGTCTCGATTTACATTCAACCAAACTCAGCAAGACCGAAAGGCATCGATCAAAATCGGTCTAACTCAAATGATCATGTTGCCCGACGATATTGATCTGCTTGCAGTATCGATCGCAAATTCTGGACGAAGCCCGATTGAAATATCTCATGTGTTTGTTGGGACTGAGGCGGGTCAAATGGCCTTCCCAATGGAAGAAGCTTACGTTGGCGAATGCAAATTTCCGCAGGATTTAGCTCCCGGAAAACGAATCATATTTCAGATTAAACTCGCCTCACTTATCCAAAGTCTTTCGGAAAAAGAACCGATCGAATCGATGACGATTTATATACAAGTCTTCACTTCATTAGGCGAGAAATTTGAAAGTGATCGAATGAATTTCGCTGAATACTTGAAGAAGCTCGAAGCCAAGAATTCCGGTCGACCCAATGAGGGCCAATAGACATTGAATATACATGTTCGCGTTACAATCTCCCCATGCCAAGTGCATTTTTTGTGATAAGATCGGAGAGCTGGTCAATCCAAACAGCGTTCGGACCCGTATGTCGAGGCGGCTAAAGGCGGCAGGTATCGACTTCAAGAGAAAAGAGCTAAGGAATCTTGGAACGTCAAATATTATTAGCTTGGCGTAAATGCGTATACGCTCTGCGACATTGGCGGCTGGACAATGGCCGAAATGGTGAGGATTCACGCGGGACTTGACGACGAAGCGCAGGCCGATGCCTTTAGTAGAATGAAAGTGGCCAATGGTCCCGAGGCCGAAAATAAATGATTCCCGACTTTAAGAACCAGGTTCAAAAACTGGCAGAGCGAGTGGGATTCGAACCCACGAGACGTTTCCGCCTACACGGTTTCCAACCGTGCTCCTTCGACCACTCGGACATCGCTCTACGTGATCGTTAATAATTATGGCTGATTTTGACTGCTGGATTCCTCTCCTTCTAGGAGAGGACCTTCCCGCGCCGCGAAGCAAGCTTGGGAAGAGGTGAGGTAAGTCAGGAATTTACAACCCGAAACTCGAGCCCTTCCCTAAGCCAATACCGCCAGCAACTCCGCCGTCTCCTGCATCGCTTCCTCAAAAACGGAGAGCGCAAAGTCAACTTGCTCAGCAGTGATCATCAGTGGTGGCTCAAACCGCAAAACTCGAGGATTATTCAACGCATAGGCAACGCAAACCCCAAGCTTCATCAGCAAGCCAACCATGACCTCGCCGACTTCGTCCATCGTAAACTCGACGCCAATCATCAGACCGCGTCCACGAACTTCTTTCAACAAATCCGGATATAGAGCCTGGATCGCCTGAAATCCTTCGAGCATGCGCAAACCTAACACTCGCGAGTTCTCAATCAATTCTCCCTCTTCCAAAATCTCAAGAGCCGCCAATCCCGCTCGACATGCCAACGGATTCCCGCCAAATGTGCTTGTATGCGCCATCGGATTATCGCCGAAAACCGCATCATAAATCGCCATCGTCATCACCGTCGCGCCCAGCGGCATGATGCCGCCACCAAGCGACTTCGCCAACGTCATAATGTCCGGCGCAACACCCTCGTACTCACACGCGAACATGTATCCTGCGCGCCCTAGCCCACTCTGGACCTCATCAAAAATCAACAATGCTCCTTGCTTATCGCACGCTTCCCGCGCTGCCTTCAAGTATCCATCTGGAGCAACGATAATGCCGCCTTCGCCCTGAATCGGCTCAACAATAAAGCACGCCGTTTGGTCATCAATCGCCGCAATCAAAGCATCAACGTCGCCATAGTCCACGAACGAAACGCCGGGCATCAACGGTTCAAACTTCTTACGGTACTTTTCGCGACCAGTCGTCGACAGCGCTCCAATCGTCTTGCCGTGATAGCTGCCATTGGTCGAAACAATCTTCACTCGCTTTGTCGCCGCCTTGGCAAACTTCAAAGCCGCTTCGACCGCCTCGGTTCCGCTATTGCTAAAGAAGGAAACCTGCAAGTCGCCCGGGGTCAACTGCGCCAATTTCTCCGCCAGATCCGCCGCATTTTTGGTGAAAAACGCCTTCGCACTCAATCCCAAATGATCAAGCTGGTCCTTCACCGCCGCAATCACTCGCGGGTTTCGGTGCCCCAAAGCAAAGGTGCCGTAGCCACCCAAACAGTCGAGGTACTTCCGCCCCTCATGGTCAAAAATGTAACATCCTTCGCCGTAAGTCTCGACGCCGAAACCAGCGAATCCCATGAGTCGGGCTAGATTGGGGTTAATGTATTTCGAGTACTTATCGAAGACATCTTGATACAACGCATCCGCGTCCATACCGTGATTATACGGGGAAACCCTGCATCAAGTTTCGGTCAGTAATGGAGTCGACACTGAGCGATCTCGATCGTATCGCCGACAATCCGATAGAGAAGCCGATGTTCAGGGCTAATCCGGCGTGACCACCACCCAGACCATCGGTGTTTCAATGCCTCGGGATTACCGGTTCCTTCGAATGGAGTTCGGGAGATTTCCTTGATGAGCGAATTAACTTTGGTCACCACCTTCTTGTCGACGGTCTGCCAGTACTGATAGTCCTCCCACGCCTCTGGTGCAAACGACACATTCATATCTTGACTTGAATGCCTTTTCCTTCGTCCAAAGACTTAATGGCACTATCAATTCGAGCAGCATTCTTTGGATTTCTCATCAAATATAAGGTCTCTTCTATGGCGTTGTAGTCCGCCAGAGAAATCAAGACTACTGGCTCGGCTTTCTGTCTGGTGATATACAACGGCTCGTGGTTCTCACAAACCATATCCATGGATTCGGCGAGGTTCGCCCTCAACTCAGAGTATGTAGTTAGTTTCATAAATTAATTGTACCATAATATGTACAATTTGTTGTACAGAAATGTTCCTAATCGCTGCCCACGGGCTGAATCACCCGCTCGACCTTCAAGAACGCATCCACGACTTCCGGATTCCACTCGACCCCCGCGCTTCCCTCAATCTCCTCCAACGCGATGTCTCGCGTCGTCGGACTCTTCCACGCCGCTCCGTTCATCATCACGTCAAAAGCCTCGCACATTCCAATGATCTGTGCCGCGGTCGGAATCTCCTCTCCCTTCAAGCCGTCCGGATACCCCGCACCGTTCCACCGCTCGTGGTGGGACCGGATGCCCGGAATCGTCGGTACCAAGAAATCGTACGACTCAACCAACTTAACCGAGTACTCTGCGTGCCGTCGCAACACATCAAGCTCAACCTCGGTCAGTTGTCCAACCTTGCTCAATAAACTCCCATCCAGGCGAGTCTTGCCCACATCGTGCAACAAAGCCGAATAGCGCAGGCGAAGCAATTCTTCCTCGCCCAGCCCCAGCTCCGCGCCGGTTGCGACCGCGTAAACTGCCACCCGCTCAGCATGCATGCGCTCTCCCGGGGCGTTCAAATCCAAAGCTTCCAGCAACGCACGCAACGTCTCATTGCGCGATTTTCGGGTCTCGTTATCTATTTCCATTTCTCCCAACATTCTCCTAATTGAGTCTTAAAATATTTTGACGTAGTATCGACTCCGCCTGGTCGCCAGGAGTGATAAATGGTCTCCTCGCATCGAGGATCCAGCCATACCGCGTCATTTTGGATTCTTCCAATAATTTTGTGATTTCTCAACTCTTTTAGAAGCCGATCTGGTCTTGTGGACCTCAAGACAACCGCATACGACGCAATTCCTTTGCCGGAACCAGAGCCGGATCCCAATTCACAAATGGAAGGTTCAACCGATGCTCCATCGGGTGCAATCGCTTCGCACCAAGTTCGAATCGTTTCAGGAAGTATCGACAAGATGCGGTGCAGGGTAATACCAGAAAGCTGCCGAGAGGCGTAACACCGCAAGACGCTTTCAAGGGTCAGGATGCCGACCTTGTCAATTCGTACTACTCGGGCAATGGGGTGTTTTGTAAGTTTCCGAATCAAATCTTTGCGACCAACAATAATTCCGCACTGTGGACCGCCCAACAACTTGTCCCCACTCGCGATCGAAATGTCGGCACCGGCTGCGACACTCGCGGGTAGGGTTTCGATGCCGTGAATTCCGTACTGGGCAAAGTCGATCATTGCACCATTTCCTTGGTCGTTGATGAGTAAGATCCCGTTGTCTCGAGCGACACCTTTTAGGTCGTTCAGGCTGGGAAAATCCGTAAACCCCGTTATCTCATAGTTTGAAGGATGGCATCGAAGCAACGCCGCTGTACGGGTAGTAATCGATTCAGAGAAATCATTCACATAAGTCCTGTTTGTCGCTCCGACATCCACCAGTCGGCATCCGCTCGATTTGATGATTTCCGGCATCCGAAATGAGCCGCCGATTTCGACACTTTCTCCACGGCTTAGCAGTACTTCCTTGCCTTTGCAAAGGGCACTTAATGTTAGGAATACTCCGGCAGCCGCGTTGTTCACCACCAAAGCATCTTCGGCTCCGGTTAGCTGGCACAGTAATTCGCGGACATGATCTTGCCTGTCTCCTCGTTTGCCAGTTTCAAGATCAAACTCTAAGTTGGTGTATGCCTCGCCAATAATTGGCGGCTCTATTGGAGCACGACCAAGGCCAGTATGAAGAATTACTCCTGAAAAATTAAATACTTTTTGAAGGGAAAGCCTGGATAATTGTTCTGCAAATGCCACTGCAAGTTCTTGGGCGTTGGTGACCTTACCCTTTTCCAAATTTGTTCGAGCAGTAGAAATTGCCTTTTGCGACGCCACGGTCCGGATCCTTTCCGGATATCCCGATAGTTCCGACACCGACGCCAGTTCGGTCACGCTCGGCAACGATCGGTAATCTGGCATGGGTTCATTTTAGCGGATAGGACTTCGTTCCCACTTCTAAAACCTAATCAAATCCGTCATAGTATTAAAAGAACATCATGCAAACTCCTCCTCCATTCCACGGCTACGAAGGCCAACCAGCCCCTCAAAAGAAAAAGATGGGCACGGGTCCAATCGTCGCTATTGTGCTCGGAGTGTTCCTGGTCTGTTGCGGACTTCCAGTAGGCGCACTCGTTTTCGGAGGCTTCAAACTTTTCAATGTAGCTATGTCAATGGGCGGTTGCATGGTCAATGTCGAAATGATGAAGAAGGCTCTGCACCAATACTCCCAAGAGCATAATGGAAAGCTACCAAACGCTGATACCTGGCAAACTGACATCGCCAAATATCTCAAAAGCACCAAGGGTACTGAAGGCGCCCCAATGAAGTTTTGGAAGCCCGAAGGTGAATGGACCTGTCAAGACGGCGACAAGAAAACTGGTTTTGCATTCAATGAAGATATGTCGGGCAAGGTCGCCGCCGATATCTACGCAAAAAACCGCGACGCGATCGCGATTTTCGAAACGAACAAAACTGGCTTCAACCAAGTCGCTAAATTTAAAGAATTACCGTTTAAAGAGAGTCCAAGATTTATGGGTGGCATCATCAATCAGCCTCGAGGCTGGTTTGTAATCGATGTGCGATCAACGGATATTTTTACTCGGGACAAAAATGGTCACCTTACTCGGTTCGACATGAATTTTGATGAGAACGGTAAGCATGGAAGCATTTCCATTGACTCTAACTCCGATTCAAACGACTCAAAGGACGATAATTCGAACTAACGGCAGTATAATGACGTTAAGCCTCATGACAATGTTAACTATGCCACTCGCTGCCTTTGGGATGCCAATGGGATCAGAATTCGTTTTGATCGCCGTTCTTGCGCTAGTCCTTTTTGGCGGTAAAAAAATTCCTGAATTCTTTCGGGGTCTTGGTCAAGGAGTCGGAGAACTGAAAAAGGGCCTCGAAGAAGGCAAACAAGGCATCTCTGAGTTGCATACTCCCGAAGTTAAAGCAGAAGAGAAAACCGAGGCAAAATAATGCCTGGATTGCCTGCAGGTGGCGAATGGCTCGTCATAGGTTTTGTCGTGCTCATGCTGTTTGGCGGAAAGCAACTTCCTGAACTAATGCGCGGTATCGGCAAGAGCGTGGGACAGCTTCAACAAGGACTTGAAGACGGAAAACGCAAGCTCCACGACGCCATGCACGATGACGACGACCACCACAATTAGCACACCGCAGATCCCAGCGGACTAACTATAGAATTCAGCGATCTCCTGGTGCTGCCTATGTCCATTTTGGTCCCTGAGTGAAATTCACAAACTTGCATTTCCAGGAACTCCGGAGGCCCGAAGGGTCGATAATAGTTCAGCCCAGGTCGCCGGAGCTTCTTGCTCGTGGAGCGAGAAAATGCTCCAAGGCCTGGGTAGGTGTCGAATCTTGTCCCTTCCAAGTTCGCTCAAATCAAATCTGGAGCCTATCCCGATTTAGAGAGCGAACCCGGTTGTTACAACCGCCTTCCCGTCGGAGAATGTAAACTGTCCAACAGTGAATGCGCTAACCGTCTGGACCAATCAAGACCTCTCGTCCGAAAAACTGGCCTGGCTCCAAGAACAAATTCTTCCGCACAAACTAGTGCTAACCACCGCTTCGGCCGTCAATAACCTCACCGTCGGCAGCGAAGACGTGGCTTGCCGAGCGGCCGACGTAGTTTTCGGACAACCCAACGTCGACGACCTGTTAGCCCCAAATTCAAATCAGTGGATCCACATCACCAGTGCCGGATTCACCCGCTATGACCGCCAGGACCTTGGCGATACCCTTCGAACCCGTCAAACCCCATTCACCAATAGCTCATCCGTTTACGACGACCCGTGCGCCCAACACGTTTTTGCGATGATGCTGATACATAATCGTCAGCTCCTACCGAGCCAATCAAGCCACGCGAAACACGAGTGGAGTTATTCTAGACTCCGGCCAGCAGAGCGAGTCCTAACCGGAGAAAACGTCCTGATTGTCGGCTTTGGCGCGATCGCCGTCCGCCTCACCGAACTGCTGACGCCATTTGGGTGCAACATCAGGGGTATCCGCCGAACAGTAACGGGCGATGAACCCGTCCCCGTTTTCCCAATCGCCGAGCTCAATAACTACCTTGGTTGGTCCGACCATGTCGTCAACGTCTTACCAGCAGGTCCAAGCACCGACAAGCTATTCTCAATCGACCAATTCGCCGCCATGAAGCCCGGCTCAGCGTTTTATAATGTCGGTCGGGGTGATACCGTGGATCAAGAAGCCTTGATTTCCGCGCTGAACTCCAACCACCTCGGAGCTGCATACCTCGATGTCACGAACCCCGAACCGCTCCCGTCGAACCATCCACTCTGGCAAGCCAAAAACTGCCTGATCACGCCTCACGTCGCTGGCGGAATGCAAAACGAAATGGATGTCCTCGTCGACCACTTCCTCACCAACTTCCGCAGCTTCATCGCCAATATGCCGCTCAAGGACATCGTCCGAACCTTGGGCAAGTAAATCTAAACATTGTTCAAATCCCCAAAGTCGCGGAATTGATACCTCGACCCTTAGGGAGACGACGACAACTCGAGTCGAACCAGAGGCATTTAATTCGGCGACCGTAGTGTCGAGGTTAAAAAACTCTTAACAAACCAAACGTCCCTCCCGCACCAATTATTTTCTGCAAACTCCTGCGCTACTTCCGTAGCGCCATGATCTGCGAAAGGGAAGTCTCCTTCCATCGGTGCGGAGCACGCATCAATTGACGCTGATATTCCTCAAGCATCGTCAACTTCGTATTGACGTCACGATAAGTCGGTGATCCGAATTCCCGGATCGCAGACTGGGCATCGGCCCCAGCCCCAAGAATCATATTCGGATCGAGATTCTTCGCCTCTGGACGAGTCAAATTCACCCGGGCGATCCAATAATCGGGCCGGGCCAAATTCAGCCCCATGGTGATCATCACCATGCTCGCAAAAACGAATCGTCCAATCCGGTCCAGATTCCACCGTAGCCCGTGACGAAGGTAAGCCGAGAAAAGCAAAAAGAGCCAAACCATTCCTGCCGCAACATAAACCCGCAGAGGAGACAAACCGTAAGCACCAACGTAAAGCTTGAGCCGAAACACCGCCGAAGCAAGCAACAAGAACAACAGGCTAACCACGATCACCACCACAACGTTGACCGACTTACGAACCTTCTCATCAAACCCCTTCAGCGCATACTGGCTCAGAACCAGCAAGGGAAGACATATTGAAGCAACACTCACGATTTCCATAAACCCGCGCCGAGCGTAGTCCGAATAGGTCAGGTGCGCCGTGGTAAGCACCACATTGTCACCGCCAAACAAGTACCGAGCCTGCACCAAAACGAAGACCAAGAACATAGCGGCCAACAGTCCAAAGAACGTCACGAACGTGGCGACGTACTCAGACTCTTTCTCCGGCTTAACCGGAGCAAAAGTGGCCTTGCCGACCGCCGCCGGATTTGCCGCTGGGTTTAACGCAACGGGTGGAACTGAAGGATCAGGCTTCAGGCCCGCAACCACGTTGACCCGCCCAAGCATCGCGGTTGAAAAGTAAATCAAGAATCCCGCAACCATGATTCCCGAGCAACCAAAAATCAACATCCGTGGAATCACTATGTCGGGATCTAGGTTGATGTTGAGGTGCAAAAGCTTCTCAAACATCGGGTCGGCTTGCGAGAGCAACGTGCCAAATATCGCCAAGAATGGAATCGCAGCCAACAGTCCTATGAGCACTCCTCGGCCAACGATCATGTTCTTGAACTTCGGAGTCTTGCCCCAATCGGCCAGAAAGGGAAGGCAAAGCCCAACCCACGGAACCGCGAACAGTAATCCTGGAACCTTTGCTAAACTCTCAGGCAAAGTCAGAGCCTTGCCGCTAGCACAACGCAAAGCGCAATAGCCCATCGATAGTAACAGGACGAAAATGTTAAGTTCATCGAGGCCACGAGAGTCGGGAACGGCGAAACCGTAAACCGCAACTCCAACCGGAGCGATCAGGTGGACAAGTGGAAAACTTGGATCAATAACCTTCTTAGCCCGAAGAAACAAAACTGAGAGCAAAAACAAGATGGACAAAATCGCCAGATTGAATCCGATCCCGTCCGCCATCAAAACCTCTTGGGCAACTATCCCAAACAGCAAACAAGCTAGGAGGGAAAGAACTACGACGCGAGGTTCAACTTTCATGTCTTACGACATTTAACACCAATTACAAAATTTACGTTCCTTGCCTATCGATCCATGATGCCTGGCCACGAGTAGCCGACGACCTTTCGGAAGAACACGTTAAGTGGAACTGTTGGGATGACCGTTCGTTTCCCTGGAGGCTCACTCGTTATCTGAAATAGCCGCTCAATCTCGGGGTGCAACACCTGGTTTCGCGGCATCGGAGCCAATTCAACTCCACTCCGCTTGATCTCGAGCATGTGCTCAATTTCATCGCGCACGTCACCCGATGGATAGTATTCGTCAAGCAAATCGCCGAATCGGCAAGGAGCTGGCTTTTGGTGGTCAAAGATAAATCGGGCACATAGTAACGACCGCATGACATAGAAATACTTCTTGAAAGGGAGTGTTGGTGTGTCTCGAAAATCGGCATAGTTGCCCGTCGCCATCGAGCGAAAATGGTGAAAACAAGCTTGTGGATCAAAGAAGTCCAAACACAATTGTTTGAATTCCGGAAACAGCTCCGCGTCTTCATAGTACGACTCATGAGTCGCCAACCAATCATGCAAAGAAGGATTCGACTTTTTCGCTAGCAGGAGAGCCTTCCTCAAATCCCAGCCTGCAAAGTCGAGGTCATCATCCCCGATTTCCTCGATAACATCTCGCCTTGTCTCAATGCTGAGATACCATTCCACGGGCATCCAATAAACAAATCGAACATCATAGTCGCTGTTGGCCGACTCAAACCCCCATGCCCGACTTCCCGATTCAACCGCGAATAGACACTTGGCATCATGCCTTGCCAACAGTCCTTTCAGTCGGTCACAAATCTGCTCGTTCGTCACTTTCTAGCTCCTGGCCCAAATGCATAGCATGCCCTTTGCCCTTATCTTAAACCTGCTCAAAGAAATCGTTCCCCTTGTCGTCAACCACAATGAATGCAGGGAAGTTCTCAACCTCAATCAACCGAATCGCTTCCATGCCCAGGTCCTCAAAGTCGATGACCTTCACGCTCTTAATGTTGTTTTGCGCCAAAACCGCCGCCGGACCACCAATCGATCCCAAATAGAACCCGCCGTTCCGCTTACAAGCTGCCGTGACTCCCGGAGTCCGGTTGCCCTTCGCCAACATCACCATCGAGCCACCTGCCTTTTGGAACAGGTCCACAAAGGCGTCCATTCGTCCCGCCGTCGTAGGGCCAAATGAGCCAGTGACCATCCCCTCAGGCGTCTTCGCCGGGCCAGCGTAATAAACCGGATAATCCTTGAAGTACTGAGGCATCGGCTGCCCGTCTTCCATCATCTTTCGAATCCGAGCGTGAGCGCTGTCCCGTGCCACAATCATCGGCCCTGTCAAGCTAACCCGAGTCTTCACCGGGAATGCCGAAAGCAATTCACGAATTTTCTCCATTCCCATCGTCAAATCAATCCGAACCGCAGGTGCCATTTCTGGTGGCTCGACGGGCAAGAATTGGGCTGGATTGTGCTCGAGCTGCTCGATGAACACCCCTTGCTTGGTGATCTTCGCCTTAATTTGTCGGTCGGCCGAACAACTCACGCCAATCCCAATTGGTAGCGATGCAGCATGGCGGGGAAGTCGAACCACCTTGACGTCGTGGGCAAAATACTTGCCTCCAAACTGGGCACCAATGTGGCAATCCTGAGCGAGCTTCAGCACTTTGGCTTCCCACTCCGAATCTCGGAAAGCTCGTCCACCCGCACTGCCCGAAGTTGGCAGATGATCCAAATATCCCGTCGTCAAAAGCTTCAAAGTCTTCGTCGTATTCTCAATGCTCGTTCCGCCGACGACCACACAAAGGTGATACGGTGGGCATGCGCTCGTGCCAATTTCCTTCAACTTCGAAGCAATGAACTCCGAAAGGTCTTTGTCGTTCAAAATTGCTGGTGTGGATTGGTAGAAGAACATCTTGTTCGCGCTTCCACCGCCCTTGGCGATGAACATCAAGTTGTATTCGTCGCCCTTCACCGCCATGATGTCGCACTGCGCTGGTAGGTTCGAGCGAGTATTCGTCTCGTTAAACATCTGGAGCGGAGCCAATTGGCTATAGCGCAGATAATTTGTTTGATACGCTTCATAAATACCCTCAGCCAAGGCCTCTTCCTCATCAAAGTCAGTGAGGACGTATTGTCCCTTCTTGCCATAAGTGATCGCGGTTCCGGTGTCCTGACAGGTCGGCAACAGTCCGTGCGCTGCCACGACGGCATTCTGCAAATGTGTGTAGATGACAAACTTGTCATTGTCGCTCGCCTCTGGGTCGTCTAACTCCGCTCGCAACTGCTTCAGGTGCGCATTCCGGAAGAAATAGTTAATCTCGTAGAGGCCTTCTTTCGCCAGGCGAGTCAGAACCTCTCGGTCAACCTTCAGGTACGCCTTTCCCCCAACCTCGACTGTCGATACCCCTTCCATCCCCAACGCTCGGTATTCGGTCGTGTCTGGTCCAAGTTGAAGAGTTGGCTCGAATTCAAAAGGCATACCGTTATTATGAGCGAGGCCTACATGGAGCGCAGGCATCCTGCGTGCATTTCGAGGACATGGAATCAACGATCCGAGGTCAAAAAAAAAGTGGGAGGGCATCGTGCAACCCTCCCTTTCACAGCTTTCAGCTTTCAGCTTTCAGCTTTCAGCTTTCAGCTTTCAGCTTTCAGCTTTCAGCTTTCAGCTTTCAGCTTTCAGCTTTCAGCCAACGGCCAACGGCCAACGGCCAACGGCCAACGGCCAACGGCCAACGGCCAACGGCCAACGGCCAACAGCTCTGTACAGTCAAGCTTCTTGTATGTCAGTTTCAAGATACATTAAAACCGTTTGGTAGGGTGTCCTTCCAAGGTTTCTGTATCCTAGGTGGGCTCTTTTCGTATTGTAGTGTACGAGCCATTCTTGGAGGTCTACTTCGAGC
>JANYCU010000025.1 GCA_025360125.1 Armatimonadota bacterium
GCTCGAAGTAGACCTCCAAGAATGGCTCGTACACTACAATACGAAAAGAGCCCACCTAGGATACAGAAACCTTGGAAGGACACCCTACCAAACGGTTTTAATGTATCTTGAAACTGACATACAAGAAGCTTGACTGTACACTTTTTCACAACTCCGCACTTTGTACTTTGTACTTTGTACTTTGTACTTTGCACTCCGCACTTGCCATCGCCCTTGCCCTCGCCCTGAAAAACTTAGGGTACTTTTTTTCATCACCCCCGCTTTTTGATGCTGACCTAATTTCACGTTGAACCTAATGGCCAAACCCAACGCAAACCAAAAGAACAGGCGAGACGCCTATCCTCCGACAATCCGGGCGAGACGCCCAGTCTCCCAAACCAACCCAAGTTCTCGCCTTTATCGCCAAAACTAAGCCTCTAAATGAACCAATCAAACGATGAATATCGACCAAACAGCCCCAAAGGGGTGGCTTTCCCCTCAGCCCAGTCTGAGAGCTCTTTGACGCCTAAGCGGCAATGGGCTCGTAGGGCTGGGTTAGGACCAGACGCATCCAAAAGTCCAAGGAGCATTGCGACCCCGCCGTTACGGCGGCAAGACGCTGGTCCAGAATTTCACAGCGAGACAAGTCTCGCAGGCCAAAGCGCGAACAAGTTCGCGCACTCCAAGGTGCCTGCGGCACAAAAGAACAAGCGCGACGCTTATCCTCCGACAACCAGATCTCGCGTATCGACCAGCCAAGCTCTCCACCGAAGTTGGGGGGAGTGTCATGTTCGCCATTCCTCAAAGATTCGAAAACTATGGCGAATGTGACGAGGGGGATGAATCTTCAATGTCACAGCGAGACAAGTCTCGCAGGCCAAAGCGCGAACAAGTTCGCGCACTCCACATTCCTCATTTCGCTCGCACTCTGCACTTCGCACTTTGCACTTCTTCTTTCCGCCAACGGTCGACGCCCTCTGCACCCATGCGGCTTTGCACTACCAATTCGAAACATCAGAAACCTGACCCCGGAGGGGTCACAGACAATAGCCAGGCGGTCGCAGAGACAATGAGCCCTAGCGAAATTGGAACGAAGACCCCTGGAAAGGTCAGAAAACTCCCAAGTCCCAGGAGCTTTGCGACCCGGCGATTATCGCCGCTTCTTTCGGCCATCGGCAAACTCCCAACTCCTAACTCCAAACTCCAAACTTTCCTATCTTCTTCCCCCCCATTCGCGCTAACATAAACCATGGTATTGTCCGTTGCTTTAGGTGCATCCCTGCTCTACAACCCCGCAATTCGTCCGCCCCACGAATTCGATTTGCTGAACGTCAAATTCGACGTCACCCTCAACTTCAAATCTGAATCCATCAGCGGCACCGTCGAAAACAAACTCATCACCACCAAAGCCAATGCCAAACTTGCCTTCGACAAAGGCCCGATGGACATCAAATCCGTCAAAGTGACAGGCGCGAGACCTAATAACATCCAGATCACCGACCATAACGTCCTTGTCACCCTCGGCGATACCAAAAAAGGCGCTCCGGTCACCGTGACCATGGTCTACTCCGCCGCCCCCGAAGCCGGAATCTATTTCGTCAACGCCAAGCGGGCCTACCCCGCCACCACTGACCTGGCCTACACCCAGGGCGAAATGGAAGATAACCGCTACTGGATGCCCATTTATGACTATCCGGACGATAAAGCCACCACCGAAGGCATCATCCACGTTCCTAAAGGGATGAGCGTGCTCAGCAATGGTTCGCTGGTCTCCAAGACCGACACCGCAACCCAATCCACCTGGCACTGGAAGATGGACCAACCGATGTCCACCTATCTCATTAGCCTCGTCGCCGGAAACTATACGGCCGTCCCTGACGGGCAATTCAAAGGGAAAGCCGTCCAAATTTGGACTCCGACCGGAGTCGAGGATTGGGGACGCGCCGCCTTCAAAGGCACCGATGGTCAGATCGCGATTTACTCCAAACTAACGGGCGTCGATTATCCGTGGCAGAAATACGCCCAGTCCGCCGTTCCCGAATTCATGTTCGGCGGAATGGAGAACGCCAGCTGCACCACCCAAACCATCAACGCCCTTTTCCCGATGAACGCAAAAGGAACCGAAAGCGGCGAGGGGCTGAGCGCGCACGAGCTCGCCCACCAATGGTTTGGCGACCTCATCACCTGCGCCAACTGGTCGCACATCTGGGTCAACGAGGGTTGGGCAACGTTCATGCCCCACTTTGCGACGCGTGAGCGACGAGGAGAGGACCAGTACAATATCGACCGTTGGGGAACCTACGAGGGAGCCCGAGGGGCCGCTTACGGCCACCCGATGGTCCGCAGCGACTACACCGTACCGATGGAAATGTTTGATGGCAACGCCTACCCGGGCGGCGCCACCCGAATGTTCATGCTGATGCACCATCTGGGCGAGGCGAAGTTCTGGCAGTGCTGCAAGGCGTACCTGCAGGAATACGGCCACAAAAACGTCACAACCGAATCGTTCTTTGATAGCTGGGGCAAAACCGCCAAGGAGGATCTCAATGATTTCCGCAAGCAATGGTTCTACACCCAAGGCGTGCCGAAGATCAAAGTGACCCAAGAGGAGGATGGTTTCAGACTGAGCCAGCTCACCGCCGGCTTTGCCGTCGAAGTTGAAGTTCAGGTGCTGAGCGCGAACGGCGTCATGAGCACGCTCGTTGTGCATCTCAGCCCAACCGAACCCGCGAACATCCACGTTCCGAACGCCAAATCGCTCATTGTCGACCCGGGCGCTTGGCTGATGTGCGACATCGAATATCCCACCTACTCGGACGATCAATGGGTTCTCGCGTGGAAATCCGCCGAGAATGCGGCTCAGAAGATGCGGCTGATGGGGCAAATCACGCGGAATCAAGATTCGGTCATGACGCTCTACAATTGGGAGAAGAGCAAGCCGGTGAAGGACCAGCTCATTGACCATATTAGCGATAAACCCACGCTCGTGGCCCTTCTGGGTAGCTCGGACGAGAAGAACGTTCGGTCTGCTCTCAACCGACTCAACGCTCTGGGAGACCCGGTCGCCGTCCAAGAGGCCAGCCGGATCTTTAACACCACCAAAAATGAGGCGTTGAAGAATAACGCGTACCAAATTCTGCTGAATTCTCGCAGCGACGAGGCCACTGCCGCGATGGGGTGGAAAACGACTACATACAACATGGCGACCCGAAGCGCGGCCCTCAATTGGTACGCGTCGCACCAGCCCGGAAAGGCGCGAAAGATGGCCCTCGATGCGGTCACGAATTTCGCTCCCGGACCAGTTCGAATGACCGCGATCCGAGTCCTTGGCCAAGTCAAGGATGAACCTGGCAAGCGGGAAGTCTTCGAGATCCTGATCGGCCTGGCCAAGGGGCGACCGTACGCTCCGATGCAAGCCGCGATCAATGCGCTGGCCGACTATGGCGATAAGGCCGCGATTCCCGTCATCGAATCGCGAAAGGATCACTCTCTTCACTTCGCCCGAGGCACGGTTGCGGGGGCTTTGGCTAGGCTTGGGCGGTAATCCTGCCATAATCTAAAGAAGCACTATGGGATTTAAAGTAAGTATCATCGGCGGCGGCGGACGAGTTGGATCGGACGCAGCGTATGCACTCCAACTGGGCGGACATGTACGAGAAATGGCTCTCGTCGATGCCAACCCAGACATGGCGGACGGCGAAGCACTCGACCTTCGCCATGGCTCGGCGCTGACCTCCAACATCAAGTTCACTTCGTCAAACGAGTACAAAATCGTCGACGGAAGCGACTGCGTGGTCATCACCGCAGGTTTGCGACGAAAGCCCGATGAGACTCGCTTGGATCTCATCAACCGAAACGTCGGACTCTTTAAAGGAATCCTCGAATCCCTGAAGGGATGCAAGCTTGCCGATGGCGCGACGATTGTGGTCGTCTCTAATCCGGTCGACATTTTGACCCACCTCGCGGCCAAGAGCGGCATTGTTCCTGAAAGCCAAGTCATTGGCCTCGGAACCGTGCTTGACACCACTCGATTCCGATCGTTGCTGGCCGACAAGTTCAACGTCTCAGCGACCGATGTCAAAGCGTTGGTGCTTGGCGAGCACGGCGACACGATGGTCCCAATCCTCTCGAGCGCAACCATCGCGGGCGTCCCGATGACTTCGTACGAAGGCATCACGGATCAAGCGATCAAGGACGTTTTCGAATTCACTCGAAAGTCGGGTGCCGAAGTCATCCGCCTCAAGGGCGGTGCGGGCCGCGCGGTCGGAATTTCGATCAAGGAAGTCGTCGAGGCCATCGCCCGTGACAGCCACGCAGTTCTTCCCGTCAGCTCGGTGCAAAGCGGCGCGCTAGGTATCTCGGACATCTCGCTCTCCCTGCCAACCGTCGTTGGTCGACACGGTGTCGTCGAGGTTATCGAGCCCGTAGTCAGCGCTGAAGAGAAGGCATTGCTGCTCAAGTCAGCCGACTCGCTCAAAGAAATCTGGGCAAGTATTAACTAGGGATGATCTTCATCAAACAAAAAAAGCCCCAACTGAATCAGTTGGGGCTTTTTGATTTTTGAATTTTTCTTAGAATCGGTAGCCGATTGAAATGCCGATCGTGTTGAACGAACCGGATGAGCTAGTCGATGGAGTGAACGTTGCACCAGCTTCGATGAACGAGTGATCGCTGACGTTCATGCCGAATCCGCCTCGAGCGCAGAGAACAGTTTCGCTTGGACCAAGGAGGTCAACGAACGCCAAACCCAAACCGCCGTAAGCGTAGGTTTGTCGTGTACCACCTGAAGAGTGCTGGTGAATTCGGACGTTGTAGGTAATCGGTACGACCGATCCCTTTCCGAAATTGCCAAGGTTCTTTGAGAAGTAGTCGAGAGCAAAATAGCTGTCTGTTCCCTTTGAAAGTCCGGATGGACTTTGGAATTCCAAAGCAATGTTGCTAAAGTTGTCGTTCACACCCGAAAGAGTGTTGTCAAGCGGGAATACCATGCCTAATCGCAGGGAAACACCGTTCATACCTAAGTCACTGGTTTGAGCAAATGCTCCCCCAGAAATCATCAGCGCCGCCAGCGCAACGAGAGTCGTTTTCATAACAATATCCGATCGCTTCTGGGGGCTGGTTATATATCCCACCCACCCAAGTCATGCCTAGTGTAACCTAGTATTCGTGCGATGTCCAGCACTTCGGGGCAAAACACGGTCAAAATCTGACAATGTCATCAATTAAATGTGTACCTGAGCGGTCTCTCCTTCTCGTGATTGACGTGCAATCGCGGTTTCTAGCGCCGATATTTGAGGCTGACCGGGTTGAAGCTCGATGCAAATTCTTATGCGAGGTCGCCACGCTCTTTGGGGTTCCGATCTTGGCTACCGAGCAATATCCCGAGAAAATGGGTGGCACCATTGAGTCACTCTTGCCTTTTATCGGTTCGCCGCATCGAAAAATGCAATTTTCGGCATTTCAAGATGAACATTTCGTGAACCTCGTTAAGATGACTGGGCGAGATCAGATCGTGGTTGTCGGAATCGAAACTCACATCTGCGTTTCTCAAACGTGCCACGACCTTTTCGCTCACGGTTTGCAAGTTGTGGTCTGTCCCGATGCAGTTTCGGCACGGACTCAGGATCGCCACAAGCTAGGAATGGAACGCCTTCGCGCCGCTGATGTAATCCCTGCGCACACCGAATCGATCGCATATGAATGGTGCAAGTCTGCCGATAATCCGCACTTTCGAGCGATGCTGAATATTGTCAAGGACTCTCAATTCTGATACTATAGTGATCTGTGGCGTTAATAGATCTGATTCGGCAGGGCCAACCTGAAGCCGCATACGGACTGCTCGAACAAAATCCGGAACTCGCCGATGAAGTCGGAGAAGACGGGGTCAGTGCTGCAATGTTGGCGTTGTATTTCGGGCAAAAAGAGTTAGCCGACACGATCATTTCTCATAAGTCGACGATGACGGTTTTCGAAGCGGTGGCGTTTGGTCGTATCGTTCACCTTGAGAAACTGCTGACGGACGACAACAAAACCAGTTTTAGTCCTGACGGGTTCCAGCCGCTCCATCTCGCCGCCTATTTTGGACGAAACGATGTGCTCAAGATTCTGCTCAGCACTCGGGTCGACCTGGATACATTGAGTGACAACGGGCTTGGCGTTGCGCCCCTCCATTCAGCATTGTCCAATGGACATGAAACCGTCGCCCGGGAGCTAGTTTTCGAAGGTGCGGATGTCAACCTTGCTACCTCGTCGGGTTGGACTCCGCTGCACTATGCTGCTCAACTAGGGAATCGCCCGCTGGCATTGTTCCTCAAAGAGCATGGTGCCGAGTCGAGGCCGGGGCCGGAGGGCAAGTTTCCTCGGGACATGGCCACAGAGGGTGGACATCTGGATTTGGTTGAGGTTCTTTAGCTTTCGGCTTTCGGCTTTCGGCTTTCGGCTGACGGCAATCTTCCCCTACAACCCCAATCTGTTCCACATATCGTCGACTCGCTGGATGACGTCTGGTGACATCGTGATCAGCTTTGGATAATTGCGGTTAAACCCGTTCTCGCCGGGCCATTTGTGGGTGCAGTCGAATCCCATCTTGCCGCCAAACCCCTCGGCTACCGACGCGTGGTCTAGTTGGTCGACCGGACCTTTGCTGAGGAGCGTATCTCGCGAAGGATCGCAGTTCGCGCCGATTCGAAACAGCACTTCGCCAAGGTCTTGCACGTTGCAATCTTCGTCGAAAATATAAACGAACTTAGTGAATGCGAGGCCGCCAAGACCCCAGATTGCGTTCATCACTTTGTAAGCATGGCCCGGATACTTCTTCTTGATCGAGACAAACGCCATGTTGTGGAAAGTTGCCTCGACGGGAAGGTTCATGTCAACGATTTCGGGAACCGTTAGTTGGATCATGGGCATGAAAATGCGTTCCACTGCCTTGCCCATCCACCCGTCTTCCATTGGGGGTTGGCCAACGACCGTCGCGGGATAAACCGCCTTATTTCGCATCGTGATCGCGGTGACGTGTAAAACTGGGAAATCTTCGGCGAGGGAGTAGTAGCCGGTGTGGTCGCCAAACGGGCCTTCAAGCTTTCTTTCTGATGGGTCAACATAGCCTTCGATGACCATTTCGGCATCAGCCGGAACCATGATATCGACAGTTTTGGCCCTAACTAGTTCGACATTTTGCTTGCGTAGGAATCCCGCAAAAAGCATTTCATCCATTCCCGGTGGCAAAGGGGAAATCGCGCTAAACATGTAGGCCGGGTCACCGCCCAGCACGACGCAAACTTCCAAATTCTGGCCCTTTTTGCCCGCATCCTCCATTTGCCTCATGCCAGTCTTGTGCATCTGCCAGTGCATGCCGCACGTGTTCTTATCGTGAATCTGGATTCGGTACATGCCGACATTGCGCTTGCCCGTGTTGGGATCATTGGTGAAGACAAGCGGTAGGGTGACAAACGGGCCACCATCTTCGGGCCAACAGGTCAAGACCGGAAGCTTGAATAGATCGATTTCGTCGCCCTGCCAAACAATTTCCTGGCATTGTCCCTTGGTGACGGTTTTGGGTGGAACGGTCTTCATTTCGCCCAGTAACCACGGAAGCTTTTTGAGCGCGGCAATGGGACCAGTGGGGATTTCCGGCTTCAGGAGTGCGGCAATTCTCTCTGCATGCTCCTCAAAATCTTCGCACGAAAGCGCCATACTCATTCGCTTTCTGGTCGCCATGGTATTGATCGCAACCGGGAAATCATAGGCGCGAACATCGGTTGGACGGGCGATTGGGTGGATCGACGGATGATTCATCACCGCGCTCATCGGGTTTACGGACGACGTGCGGTGAGTTGGGCCAACGGGCTTTTCAAACAACAATGCCGGACCCGCTTTCTTGACGACCCGATCGACAATTTCCGTAATCTCGAGGTACGGAGAAACGGGCTCCGTTATCCTTTTGAGTTCTCCCTTGGACTCAAGAACCTCCAAGAAGTGTTGAAAATCACGGTATGCCATTCGCACTCTAGTCTACGCAGTTGACTGCCCGAAAGTACGCTGGGCTAATTCAAACACCGTCAAAAGGGCTGGTACGAGGACTTCAATTGCGATACAATTGCTTCATGATCAAACTCAACTTGGTTTGGATTGCCGTACTTGCATTTTTTCTCGTAGGATGTTCTCACTCATCGTCGGAAGTTACCGTCAACGCGGACGGTTCTTGGAATCGCACGCTTAAACTGACCGTTTCGAAAGGAATGGCCGACGACAAGTGGTCCGATATCTTTGCGATGCCAGGCGCCGAGTGGAGCAAGTCCGAAGAAATAAAGGATTCGGAGAAAATCACCACCCTCAAACGATCATTTAAGGCAGGCGATGGTCCGGTCACCGACATCATCATCCGAGAAAAAGAAACCACCAAGTTGAAGAATTTTGTTATGGTCCGCAAGCTCGAAGGAAATCGGTTGGAGTACTACGAGAAGATCATTTTCCTCGCTCCCAACGAGCAAAAGCAGCAAAAAGAATTGGGCGATTACATCACCCAAATGAAGAAGATCATGCCAGCCGGAATTGCCACTGAGGATGACTACAAGGCGATGGCCAAAAAATCAGGCACCGCTCTGATTCGTATTCTCGTTGGACCTGAAGATCATCTTATGGGAACCTTGATTTTGAACCCTGATGGGGCCGCCCGACGACTCCGATCCAAGCTTGGCGTGATCGAAAATAAGGTCCTTGCGGAGCAACTTGGAACCAAGATGACCCAAGAGCAGCGGGACGATGTTATCAAGAAAATGCTTGCAACCTTTGACAAAGAAACGATGATGGGCAACAACAAACCGTCTGCTAGTCCCGACCAGTCCAGTCAATCTCAAGCCGACTTTGTCGGCATGTCGGTTGCAGTCAAGCTTCCGGGCAAGATCATCGAAACCAATGGAGAAATTGACGGCTACACCGGAGAAGTATTCTGGGATTTTGCCTCCAATTCAGCGGAATCGGATGTGCTTGAGTTGAGAGCAATTTGTCAACTGTAAGGTGAGGAAAAGGGCAGACCGGACGCTCGGGCTAATAAGTTTGTTTTTCATCGTTGTTGGAATTTTTTGAAATTGCCTGTCGGCGGGGACGCTAAAATGATCAGTTGGAGGGAGAGCGAAGGAACCACTAAAGCCCTGATCGAGCGTCCGTGGAAAAGACAAGGTGCGATTCTTACCCAGGCCTACGTTATATCTTGAGCGGAACATCGCTCAAGATATAACGTAGGCCTGGGCTTGTAAGATGTCATTGGATGGGTCTGGTTGGAACTGTACTCGCGACTGGGCAGAGACTTAGTTCTCGAATCTCAGATTGAGTGCCAATCAGTACTCTCCCTAGTTCTCGGACAGCATCTTGGAACCGCCTTCAACGAACGTTCCGTTTTCACAAGCTTGAGACGGGAGGGTCCATTCAGGATATCTAAACTACTGCCGACCCTTCGGGCCTCCGGAGGTCCCTGGATATGGCCTGGAGTCTTTTTACCAATCTAAAAAACCAGATGCTATTGGGTGCTGAGGCCTTAATATTCTGCCCATAGGTTGGCTGTACGCTACATCAGACTCAATTGGCGAGGCATCACGACCGATTACAAAATATTTTCTTAACCTGATCGTTTCATAATCTGGTCATGCGTTTTGTTCCTCTCCTTGTTGTCTTTGCTCCTTCGCTTGTATTTGCCTGGGGCGGAGATGGACATAAGCAGATTGCCGATATCGCATGGTCGAAATTGACCCCGACGGCAAAAGCAAAACTTGCCACGATTCTGCAGGCGGGTGAACCGTCATTCCGAGTTGTCGGTGGAAACGCTCGCGCTGCGTTCGATTCATCCGCAAACTTTTGCGACTATATGAAGGGCAAAACGGACACGATTTACGAAGACATCATTCCGTCCATGAACGCTCGGTTCAACCCGAACATAGCATCAATTGGGCGAGAAGGCGAGCGGTGCAAAACGTGGCATTATTACGACGTTCCCATTCGATTCACGGGCAAGACTCCTGAGATTGACCCATCCAATGCGGGAGCCGCGGTCAACCTTGCGATCGCCGAATTAACCAAACTCAACGGCAAGACTATTTCCGATCCTAAGATGGCATGTTGGTGGCTTTATTGGATTGAACATGTGGTTGGTGATTTGCATCAGCCCCTCCACTGCGTCAGCAATTATCAGTTCAATGCGACGGGCGACGCTGGCGGAAACCGATTCAAGATTACTTCTCCCGATGGAGATAAGCCAACCAACCTTCACAGCTTCTGGGATGGCGGAATTGGACGCGCCATTGGCGAAGAGCGTGAAAAGGGCAAGGACCCGAACGTTGAGAAAGTATCTGCCCGTTGGCTTGCCGACCGAAACCTCGTCCCCGCCTCTGACGCGGTCAAAGACCTGAATCCCATGAGTTGGATCAGGGTTGGAGCCCGATTGGCCGACCGTGCCGTTTACGGCAACCTCAAACCAGGTGATCGACCGGATATGCAGTACTTATTCCAGCAGACCGATCTTTGTCGAAAGCAGGCGGTTCTCGCGGGCCTCCGAATGGCAGCAATCCTTAATAAAGCTCTTGGATAGGGGATTTTGGAGTTGAGAAGGTGAGTCCAAAGATTCCAACCCAACGAACCTTTACCCTCAGCTTTGACGTAACCTAAAAGCGAAGGATGCGAAAAACTCTTCGCGAGCAAATTGACGCAAATAAGCGGGGCAGCTTCATGCTGGTCTGTCTTATGGTGTTTCTCATCACGGTTCTTGGGGCTGTGATCATTGGAATTTGGCACGCAAGATATTGGGCCTATGGTGCCACGGCTGGGTTCGTCCTCGCCCTCATCTGTTCGCTCGTGTCGCGATTGTGGGGCTCCAATATTGTATTGGCAATTTCGGGCAGTCGAGAAGCAACTTCTCAAGAAGATCAAGTCCTTCGAAATGTGGTTGAAGAAATGGCGATCGCGTCCGGATTACCTATGCCCAAGGTCTACGTAATCGACGACATGGCTCCGAACGCGTTTGCAACCGGAAGGACGCCCCAAACCGCCTCGGTAAGCGTGACGACGGGCCTCCTTTCTAAGCTCAATCGCGACGAACTTCAGGGCGTCATGGCCCACGAGCTTGCCCACATCCGAAATTACGACATCCAATACATGACGACCGTCGCCACGATGGCGGGGCTTGTTTGTCTCCTTGCGGATGTTCTCCAAGGTCAACTGCGGTGGGGATTCTGGACTGGTAGATCACGATCCAACGACCGAGGCGACAATGGTTCACTCGGCACTATTTTCTTCATTCTAGGAATTCTCCTCGCTATTTTCGCGCCGATGATGGGATGGCTGATCGAAATGGCGGTCAGCCGCAAGCGAGAGTTTCTGGCCGATGCGAGTGCCGCCGAAATGACCCGCTATCCGGAAGGACTTGCAAACGCGCTTCGAAAGATTTCTGCCGACACAGACATGCTCGGTTCCGCCAATCGGGCAACCCAAAATATGTACATCGTCAATCCGTTCCTGCTCTTGAAGGAGCATGAAGATTTGACCAGCACCCACCCAAGCACCGCGGCCCGGATCAGAGCATTGCTTGGCGACATAGGGGCGGGCCAAAACTTAGCGGAACCAACGGCCCAATTATAAATTAGCCCTTCAAGTTGGCTTCCATCTTCTCGAGCCGATCAAGAATCGCATTGATCGCCGCGTCTTGTTCGATCAGATGTTTTTGGATTTCTCGAGCCTCATGGAATGTAGCTTCCGCGTCTTTATAGGTCGCTTCGGCGCGCTTATCGGCGGCTTGTCCCAAGATGTTTTGTCCAACCATGATGACGGAGAGCATCACTAATTGAATGAAGGTTTGGCTAACCCATTGGATCAGAGGAAACAGACCACCTTTCATCGCGTCGGGCAACGCGAATAAAGCCAAACAGGCAAACGCATAGGCGCACCACATGGTCCCTACCGTAGCAGTGAGTGCCAAAGCAATTCGACTGTTGATACTCTTTTTGCGTTCGCGAACCTTGACTGGCCCTGCCTTCTTTCGCTCTTCAATATGAGGGTGATCCTTGTGCTCGTAACTAATTTTCATTGCGACGTTTCTCCTGTTTCCAGTACTTCCGTCTTTAATCTTACGCAATCGAAGGGTGAATATCCCGGATTTGGCCAATGAATCCAGGTTTGACCGCACAAGGGGCTGTAACCGCCGGGGTCGCATGCAGTGACAATATGGGGCCAAAGTATTGTCGAGCGACCTTGGACTGAGGACAATTTCGGCTTTTCCAGGGGTCTCCAATCCATTTTCGCTAGGGCTCAATGAATCGGCGTTGGTTACTTCGCAACTCCCCTGGCTAATGTCTGTGTCCCCTCCGGGGACGGTTTGTCGGTGCTAGAAAGTAGTCAATGCAAAGCCTATACGTTGACCTGAGATCATAGGACTTACCGCCTGCGAAACTAGGGGTCTTTTCTCAAACCTAAAGTAGATTGCAAAGTTTCCGCCCTAAGCTCGCACAAATACCTGCCGATGCCTATTGTGGGATGAACCGAGGAATATATACCGGAGCAAGAGGAATGATGACGACCACCCAGTGGATGGACGTCGTTTCGAACAACCTCGCCAACTCTGGAACTGACGGATATAAGGCAGACACATTGGCATTTTCGGATTTCATGGTCAAAAAATTGTACGGCAGTGGCGGCAAAGGGCCACTCCTTGGCTCTCTTGGCAACGGCCCTCAGGGCGTTTCCAACGCCATCGACCATACGGTCGGAGCGATCAAACCAACGGGCAATCCCCTCGATTGCGCCATTCGAACCGAGAAAGGAATGTTTGCCGTTCAGGAAAATGGCCAAACCTACTACACAAGAAACGGATCCTTTAGCGTCAACGCCGATCGAGAGATCGTGACAAGTCAAGGTCTTCCTGTTCTGGACACCACGGGTCAAAAGATTTCTGTCCCCGGCACCGAGCGAATCGAAATCGACGCTCAAGGCCAAGTTCACCAAGGCAATAACATTGTCGCCAATATCGGAATCTTCGACGGCGAATTTTCCAAAATCGGCAACAACCTCTGGACAACTGGTTCAGCCAAAGCAATGGAAAACCCATCGCTCGCAATGGCATCGGTCGAAGGCAGCAATGTCGAAGCTGTCCAAGCCATGGTGGACCTTATCAAAATTCAACGCTCCTTCGAAATGAGCCAAAAGTCAATCCAAACCCAAGACGATATGACCGGAAAGCTTTTCGAAATTTTAAATCGACGGTAGTTCCTTTAACGGGAACCATGACTGGCTGAGCAGGATGCGAAGCTGAAGAAAGCACAGGATGAGCAAAACAATGAATAATCGCCATGTTAAGATCGCTCAATACATCAGCAACCGGAATGGTTGCCCAACAATTTAATCTGGACGTCATCTCGAATAACCTCGCGAACGTCAACACCACAGGTTTTAAGCACCAGCGTGCCGAATTTCATGACCTGGTTTACCAAACTGTCCAAGCGGCGGGAACTTCGGTTGGTGGCAATTTCAAGACTCCGACTGGCGTCCAATTCGGTCTTGGTTCGATGATCTCTGCAACTGCGAACGATCTTTCTCAAGGGGCATCAACTAGCACCGGAAACTCACTCGACCTCATGATCACTGGCGAAGGTTACTTCCGAGTTCTGAAGCCAGACGGAAGTTTTGCCTACACCCGAGACGGCAGTTTTAAGAAAGATGCAACGGGCCTCATTGTCACCAGTGGCGGATATCCACTTGTTCCTCAAATCACGATCCCTGAGGGAGCGACTCAAATCAATATTGGACAAGATGGCACCGTCGAAGCGATGTTGGCTGGCAGTCAAACCCCAACCAAGATCGAGCAAATCAATCTTGCTATGTTCTCGAACGCCGCAGGTCTGACCCGTACGGGCGAAAACCTCTGGGTCGAAAGTGCAGCTAGTGGTTCACCAAATTTAGTCGCAGGCGGAACCAGCGGAGCCGGAACGATTTCGTCGGGCTACCTCGAAGGATCCAACGTATCGGTTGTCGAAGAAATGGTCCGAATGATCGGAGCCCAGCGCGCCTACGAAATCAACTCGAAAGCCATTCAAACTTCCGACGATATGCTCGGCGTCCTCAACACCCTCAAGAGATAAGCCATGATCACTAATCTATTTATAGCCGCCATCGCAGCCGGAACCATGCCAACGGTATCGGTCCGAGTTGAAGGCGACGGTTTCCTCCGGTTCGCGAAGAACAACCAATTGGTTTATTGTCGACAGGCAAAGCTCACTGCTACCGCCCAAGGGCTCATGGCCTCCGACGGATCAATCTTGATTCCACGACTGGTAGCTCCCGCTGGAACCCAAAAAGTTGAAGTGTCAATGGACGGAACGATTACCGCCCAGCTCGCAAACGGCCACAAACAAATGGGTCGATTGGTCATTGCCATTTTTGATGCGAAAACCGCGTTTGTCAAGGTTGGAAATTATGTTTCGACTCCGGCAAGACCAACCCTGACTAATCCCGGTGAATGGGTTGCAGGCGTTATTCGTTCCAACACATTGACTTCAACTACTACTGAACCAGCTCCAATCGTTGCCAGTAACGGCAAGGGACCAAAGACAGCGGCGGCGAAATTCTACGAGCCAAAGGCCGAAGTCAGTCTTAACGTCAAATCGGAAATCGATACGGAGAAGTCCGACAAGATTCTTCTAGGATCTATTGCCAAGGTCTCTGGAGACCCTAGCATCGTGGAGGCACTCAATCGAGTGGACTTCGGCCGAGTGCCATTGTTTGGCTCTCGACGAGGAATGACCTTGATCAATGTTCGCGCAAATATTGCAGCGGCAGGAATCGATGTTCGGAAGCTAACCATCAACGTTCCCGAAGGCGCAACAGTCGAGAGCAAGAGCCAAGTTGTCACTGCTACAGCGATTGACGAAGCGGTAAACCAAGCTTTCAAGACCAAGTTCGGCTTTGAAACAAAGGTTGAGGAAAAGAACAAAGTTAATGCAATCGCAGTCCCAACTGGCGCGCTCACGATTGATGTTTCTCAGCTCAATCTAAACAACACCGAAATCTCAGGAATCGTTGATATCGCGGTCAAAGGAAAGATTACCAATTCAATACATGTGAACTACTCGTTGCCATCGCTCTCCATGGTGAAGCGTGGTGATGTGGTTCGACTGCGCCTGATCTCAAACTTCGCTAGGGTCGAAGTCAATGCAAAGGCAACAACAATTGGTTATCTGGGCCAATCCATAACCGTTCAAACCGATAACGGCTCCGTTCATACCGGAATCCTTATTGGACCAAGTCTTGTGGAAGTGAAACTATGAAATATATCTGGATCTTAGCAATAGGTTTGTCGGCCGTATCATTCGGACAAAAGACAAAATCTGACGAAAACTTCGGGTCTTTGACTCCAAAATCGTACACCTCACCGTTTCATACTCGAACGGCGTACCGAATTGGCGACCCGTTGACCGTGATCATTAGTGAAACAAATAACGCGTCGTTCCAAGCGAATTCGCAGAACAACAAAAAGGACACGGTCAAGAACGGACCCAACAATGTGCCGCTCCTCGACTGGCTCAAGGTTGGATTTCTCTCGAACTTGACAAACCCGGCAAATTCCGCAACTGATCAAGCGTTTTCGAGTTCCGGCCAAACCACGTCGCGAGGAAGTCTGACTGCAAAAGTCGCCGTCCTCATTAAACAGATTCTTCCGAATGGAGCGCTCGTCGTTGAAGGGACTCGATCGGTCAAATTTGGACACGAAACCCAGCAAATGACGCTGAGTGGAGTCTGCCGAATCGACGACATCCGAATTGACAACACGCTCCTCAGCGAGAATCTCGCCAACGCTGAAATCAAGAGCGAAGGCATCGGCGCTATCTACAAAAAGCAAAAGCAGGGCTTCATTTCGAAGGTTCTGAGTTGGTTGTTCTAATGAAATTATTCTCCGCATTATCGCTGGCGATTTTGGCTGGCCTATCATTTGGTCAAACGACCAAAACTACGCCCAAGGATTCGACCCAAAAGGACCCTGCTGCCAAAGAAGCTCCAGCCGCTCCTGCACCGCAACGGGACAACCGGACGCAGCAAGAAATGGCTCGCCGAATGCAGATGATGCAAAAGGCTGAGAGTAACGGCGTGAGTGTCCGGCTGAAAGATGTTGCCCGGTTTCGAGGAGTCCGAAGCAATACCTTGATGGGAATTGGAGTCGTCGTTGGCTTGAAGGGGACAGGTGACACTCGAAAGAATCCTCAAAGCGCAGCGGCAATCGCCAACTTTATGAAATCACTCGGACAAGATGTGAACGCAGCTCTGATCGAACCAAAGAACTGTGCGGTCGTATTTGTCCGTGCCGAGCTGCCCGCTTTCGCAACCAACGGCCAAGTTATGGATGTCACGGTTGCATCAGCTGGCGATGCCGGGAGTCTTCAAGGTGGACTACTTCTTCGTAGCGAACTGTACGCCATTGGCGACAAAGAAACGGTTTATGCCGTTGGTGAGGGCCAAGTCAGTATTGGTGGATTTGGAGCCTCATCGGGCGGTAGTAGCTCGTCGGTCGGATTCTTAACTTCTGGTCGGGTCCCAAGTGGTGCAATTGTGGAACAAGGTGCCCCAACCAAACTCGTTTACGACGGAAAAATGTACGTTGAGCTTGCTGATGCTGACATCACGACTGCAAGCCGAATCCAGGATGCCATCAATAAGAAGTATCCCGATTTCAATGCCGAGGCCGAAAACGGAGGAACGATTAGCGTGACGCTTCCCAAAGGGATGAGCCCAGTGCAAGCGATGTCTCGCCTGGAAGAACTGAACGTCATGGTTGACAACGCAGCCGTTGTCGTCATCAACGAAAAAACCGGATCTATCGCGATCGGAGGCAATGTCCGAATCGCGCCAGTCGCTATCGCGTCTGGCTCCATCAGCGTAAAAATTGAAGAATCGGTGAGCGTCTCGCAACCGAATCCGTTCGGAAAAGGCGATACCGCCGTCATCGCCAACCAAAAGGTCACCGCTGATCAAGGTGAAGCGGATATCGCGGTGATGGCACCAAACACGACTGTGGCCGACCTGGCTCGGATATTCCAAGAGCTTCGACTTAAGGCTTCCGACATCATTAACATTCTTCAAATCCTTCGACAGCAAGGTGCCTTAAAGGCAAAGTTGGTGATCCAATGATGCCAGCAGGAATGCAAATGGCCAAAGTGGTGGCCGTTGCCCACGAAGCGAAAAAAGACTTGGACAAGCTCAAAAAAGCAACTGATGGCCTTGAGGCCTTCATGTTCAAATCCCTCCTGCAAAGCATGGGCGGAAAGAAAGGCTTGTTCCCATCCAAGATGCCGGGCGGAGAGATCTATCGCGATATGTTTGAATCAAACATGTCCGAGGTCCTCAGCGCCCGTGGCACCCTTGGCGTCAGCAAATCCATCTATTCAAAAGTTGAACCGATGGTTATTGCCCAAGCTACACAACGATTTAAAAAATCAACGATCGAGAAAAAAATATGAAATCCCGACAACTACTAATCCTGTGGACCGATTGGCTCACAGCTTCCGAAAGAATGCTTCGATGCCTGCATGAGCAGACCGTTGCCGTTACCCTCCGCGATGTGCCTCGAGTCGAAAGACTTCAGCCTGAGCTGGACGAATTAACGGAGATGATTCGAATCATTGACGCTAAGGCATTTGCGGAAGCAAAAAGACTGGCCGATGAGCTTGGAGCTTCTGTGCCAAGTCTTCGAGGTCTTGTTTCGGTTCTCGATAAGACCGAAGCGGCTCAAGTTCAACTGACCGCAAATAAGGTCCTGTCTGCTTCGCAAAATATTCAAGATGTTGTGTACAAAAACCGCAAATTGTTTGAAAGCGAAATGACCTTCATCAATGGAACACTTACGTTGATCGCTAAAGCCGCGATCTCTGGAAAAGGCCCTTACCGAACTCGAAAGAATAACTCGGTATCCGTATTGGTCAATGCTGCTGCTTAAAAGGAGATATACGCTATGCCAAGTCCATTTCAAGGAATCGAAACCGCCAGTCGAGCCCTCCTCGCGTTTCAAAGGAGTCTCGATACCACGGGTCACAATATTGCGAACGTTAATACCCAGGGATACTCACGTCAGGTAGTCGGGCTTGTTGCGACAACTCCAACCACCGAGTGGGCCCACGGAATTATTAGCATCGGGTCTGGTGTTTCGGTTTCGCAGATTAGTCGAATTCGGGATGCAATGCTGGAGTCACGTCGACAAGACGCCTACTCCGAGCAGGGCCGATCCGAAGGATCGCTCAGCAACCTCGAAAAGGTGCAGTCCACGTTCCTTGACGTTCAGGGGCAGGGTATCAGCAATGCGCTCTCGAGTTTCTATAATTCTTGGTCCGCGCTTGGTTCAAACCCCACTAGCGCTGCTTCACAGCTTCAAGTTCAGTCTGCTGGCCGAGACTTGGCGCAAAAAATCAGCGGGACATTTGGCGCTCTGAAGTCTCAAGAAGCATCTCAGACCGACCAAATTAATCAAACGTTAGGTGAAGTTCAAAACCTCGCTAATCAAATTGGCTCGATCAATAGCGAAATTAGAAAGCAGTTGGCCCAAGGCGGCTCACCGAATGATTTGTTCGATCAGCGCGATCTTGCGATTTCGGACCTCTCTAAGCTGGTCAATGTTGATACCCACGTTGCGAGCGACGGCACTACGTCCGTCTTTGTTGGTAGCTTTACATTGGTTGACCAAGTTGGGGCAACCCAATTTCCGACGACATTCAATGCGGCGTCCAGCACGGTGTCAAATCCGACTGCGACATGGTCAATCACTGGTGGAAAGCTGAAGGGACTATTTGATAACGCAAATCAAGTTGCGGGCTATAAGTCGCAACTCGACAATTTGGCCAATTCGCTTCGTACCCAAGTGAACTCGGTTCACATGGCTGGATACACAGTCGCCGGAGCAACGGGACAAAAGTTCTTTAATGACTCGAATCCTCAGACCGGGGCCGCTGACTTTGCCTTGGATGCGGCGGTTGATGCCAGTGCAGCAAATGTTGTCATCGGCAACACTTCGGCTGCCGGAGACGGTTCTGCTGCACTTGCGATTTCTGCTCAACGAGATATCAAGGTGGTCAGTCTTGGTAATCGAACGTCGGGAACCTATTTCAGCGACCTCGCCAGCACGGTCGGGCGAGACGTCAGCTCGGCAAAGAATATGGTTGATACTGCTAACGCTATGAGCGAACAGCTCGACGCGCAGGTTCAAGATGTTGCGGGCGTCAGCCTCGACGAAGAAATGTCAAATATGTTGAAGTTCCAGAGAAGCTACCAAGCTGCGGCTAAGGTTCTCAATACGATGGACAGCGTGATGGGGGACCTCATCAATATCTTGAGATAGTTTTTTTCATCAAGAATGACCATTCAAAATACCGATATTTATACTAGGAGAAAACGATGAATCGAGTTAGCACTTTCTACCAATATAGCGCATCGCAGAACCAGGTGTTGAAATCTGGAAATGCTTACTTTGCTGCGCAAAGGAGAGTCTCCACCGGCAAACGAATTAACGAACTGGGAGACGACCCAACCGGTGTCAGTAATGTCATTTCGATGACCAGTGTCAAAGCAGGTTTGGCTCAATATTCAACCAACCTTGATCGGGCAAATTCGTGGTTCACCTCGACAGAAAACTCATTCTCCGAGGTAACAACCTTGTTAAATCGAGCCAATGCCTTGGCTGTCAGTGGAGCCACTGCGACGGTTGGTCAAAATGAGCGTCAAGCAATGGCCTCCGAAATGACCTCGATCCGAGATCGACTGGTACAGCTCAGCAATAGCAAAGACGGAAACGGAGACTATCTCTTCGCGGGGACGGCGACCAAAACCCAACCATTCACGGTCACGGCTGGAGCTCTCACCTACAATGGCGACTTAGGGGCAGTGAAGGTAGAGGCGGCTCCTGGCCAAACCATGGACTTATCCCTCTCGGGAACTCAATCGTTTTTTACGACGACATTCAATACTCTGACGTCAACGATCACCGCATTACAAAACAACGATACGTCAACCCTGAGCAATGCTTCGCTAACGAACATTCAAGCCGGGCTGCAAGCATCCAGCCTCAACCGAGGAGAACTCGGAAACCGAATGAGAACGGTTACCGAATATCAATCGGATCAGACTCGGCGGATCGAAGAACTCACGAAAGGTGTCTCTGATGTCACCGATGTAGATTTGGCACAAGCGATTACGGACTATCAAAGTGCTCAGACGGCCTATCAGGCCGCACTCCAAATGGCTGGACAAGGAAATAAGCTAAGCCTGATGGACTTTATTAGAGGATAAAAAGAATGAAGCTTAAAGGCACCCGATTTGGCGAGATTGAATTCTCAAAAGACGATGTAATTCACTTTGAGGAAGGGATGATAGGATTCCACCACCTCAAGCAATACGTTGTCGTCAATACCAAGCAAGACAGTCCGTATCGATGGCTTCAGTCTGTGGACGAGCCAAAACTTGCATTTTTGGTCTCAATTCCCGAGTCTTTCGTTGCCGATTACTCTCCGGTGATCAGCGATTCAGAGGCTCAGGCACTCGGCTTAAGTCCCGATACATCGCACTTGGTACTCGTCACTACGACGATTCCAACCGGAAATCCCAAGGCTGCGACGGCAAATCTTGCCGCTCCGGTGATCATAAACTTGGAAAGTCGCAAGGCAAAACAGGTCATTTTAGAAGATGAAGCGTATACTATTCGATATCCGATATTTTCGGGGTCGAATCCAGATGGCAAATTAGCTGCTGCCTGACCCTGTTCTAACGGATGCCACGGAGGGCGTAAGGATGCTGGTCCTCACCAGGAAAGTAAACCAAACGATTGTTATTGGAGATAGTGTGGAAGTTGTTGTTCTCGAAGTTCGAGGAGAACAAGTTCGACTCGGTATTCGTGCGCCCCGCGATGTCTCTGTCCATCGCAAAGAAATCTATGAACAGATAGCCGAGGAAAACCGGGGTGCATCCGATGTCCGACCCGAAGATCTTCCCGAATAAGGCTGTTTCCATTCAGGATCGGCTCTATATTGTTGGTAATGCAAGCTTTATTTGCTTCGTGGTTGCCATCATCTGGACCGTCCTCTATATCGGCAAAGCCCAGATTTCAACCAACACCTTGATGCTTTTGGCCGCACCGAGCATCGCCACGGGCACAACCGTCCTTGTCGGGTCGCTACTCAAGGATTTTGTCCCGAAGCCCTCGATTTCGTTGCCGCTGAATTTCACCGTCCCCGTCATCTGGACGTTGGTTTGCTACCTAGCCGTGATACTTTTGTCGACTCAAGAGACGGGTGCAACGAGCGTCCCCGATGGTCTTCTGCCCGCCCTCGCATGGGCCAAATTTTCCAACCTTATTCCTGTTTTTATTGGCCAGGTCGCCGCCTTGAGCGTGGTGGTTTTGATCACCAATGGTAAAGAGTAATGCAAGTTCACTTTGGCGTCGAACTCCTGAAACCTGAATGGGAACGTGCAGTGGTCTGTATTGGAACCTTTGATGGCGTCCATCGAGGGCATCAGCAGGTGATTAAGACCGCAGTCGAGAAGGCGAAAGAGCTTGAAATTCCCGTTGTAGTCGTCACGTTCGACCGCCACCCGGCCGTCGTTCTGAATCCTTCCAAGGCTCCGAAAGCGCTTGCTTCGCTAAAAATGAACTTGGAGCAATTGCAGGTTCATGGAGTTGGTTTAACGGTGGTGGTTCCGTTTAATGCCTGGCTCAGCCGAATGTCCGCTGAGGAATTTCTTCAAACGATTTTGCTTGACAGGCTCAAGGCCGCCTGTGTGGTCGTGGGGCACGACTTTGCCATGGGAAATGGACGAGAAGGCAACACAGAGTGGTTGCAGCAGCGTTTGGACACTATTATCGTTCCGCCGTTTGAATTGTCGGGACAGCGAGTCAGTTCGAGCGCCATTCGAGAGGCAATCGCATTAGGTGATCTCGAAACCACGAACAGCCAATTGGGAAGAGGATTCGAAATTCAAGGCTTTGTTGAGCATGGCGAGAAACTCGGTCGGCAACTCGGCTTCCCCACCGCAAATATTGCTCGAAGCTTCGACCAAGTCATGCCGCGTGACGGCGTCTACGCCGCCTGGTTCCTCGTCGACGGCCAGCAGTACCAGTGCGCCCTGGCAATTGGAACCAGGCCCGCGGTCGGCGGAAAGAAGCGGACGATCGAGGCCCATATTCTCGACTATCCGGGGGATTCCTTGTACGGCCAGCACGTTCGATTGAGGCTCCAAGCCTTTATTCGACCCGAAGCCGATTTCCCTTCGGTTGATGCTCTTGTGGAACAAATGTCCGTGGATGTGGGATCAGTTCGCGCGTCTTTGTCGTAACCTAACGATAAGATGACATCAGGGAAAAAGATACTTGGCATAACGGGCGGAATTGTTGCCTTACTCGTCGTTGGTAAGGTCGGATTAACCCTCATTCGCCAACCCGACGACATGACCCTCATCAAAGAAGCGATCCTCGAAGCTCAAAAAGCCGGACGGGAAGGCCGACCGGGCGGAGTCTTAGACTTTCTCGACCCAAACCTCACCATAAACGACACGGTGGTGACGGGTAGCCAGCGGCAAATCGCCGACAAGATCAAGAGTCTAAAGCCCGATATTCAGTTTACGAAAATTGAGCCAATCATCACCGGAGACAATGCTCGGATTGAAACTCCGGCCACAGTGAAAATAGTCTTCGGCCCAATGTCAAAAGACATCCCGATCGAAAATACGGTCATTAACCTCAAGAAAACTGAGGACCGGCAATGGGTTATTTTTCCGAAGAAGTCATGGAAAATCACCGATATTCGAGTCTCGGAGGCGGATTTGAACGCTTTTACGATGGGAGAGTAGAAATTCATGAAACCAATTGTGTTAAGCATGTGTTAGGAGTTTTTGGGTATAAAACCCTCGCGGAATATACGAATTCAAGAGCCGTATTCTTCGCGATAGACAGGAGGAAAAATGAAAAACACATTTAAGATTCTCGCCGTTTGCGCCATCCTTGGCGCCCTATTGGTTGGTTGCAGCCCTTCAGCTGAAGGTAACAACGACGCTGGTTCAACGAACAAGACGTCAACCGACGTTAAGTCAAATGGCACCGCAACTCCAGATGCTCCAGTTGGTAACACAACTGCACCTGCTGGTAACAACAAAGCACCTGCTGGTAACAACAAAGCACCTGCCGGCGACACCAACAAGCCAGCAGATCCTGCTGCAGCAACAAATAAGTAAGTAAATACTTTTTGTGAAAAACTCGAAATCGTCTTCCACCTGGGAGACGATTTCGTTGTTTTAAGAGTAAATTTAGTCAACTTTATGCTTGATCCCCGCATTACTAAACTTGCCGAATTGCTGTGCAGCCATTCGTGCGAACTGTCCGCTGCCGACAGTGTGCTCATCCACGCTTTCGATATTCCCGAGGAAGCAGTCGCCGAAATTGTGCAATGCGCCCAAGCAAAGGGAGCCAAAGTCGCGGTTCGACTCGAGAGCAATCTCGTCAAACGCCAGTTGATGCAGGGACTTACCGTCGAATCCGCTCAACTCGTGGCTAAAGTCGAAAAATACGAGATGGAGCAGATGACGGCCTACATCGCTCTGCGCGGCACCGACAACTATGCCGAATTATCCGATGTACCCGGCGACAAGATGAGCCTCTGGTCGAAGGAATATGTAACTCCCGTTGTTTTCGGAGTTCGAGTGCCGAAGACCAAGTGGGTGGCCTTCGTTGGCCAACGTCCGGCATGGCCCAGCAAGCGAACATGAGTACGCCTGCCTTCGAGAAGTTTTACTTTGACGTCTGCACGATGGACTATGCCCGGATGGCAAAAGCCAGCCAGCCGCTCGAAGACCTGATGTCTCGCACTGACCGAGTTCGACTCGTTGGTCCCGGAACTGACTGCACCATGAGCATTAAGGGCGTTGGCGCGGTCGCCTGCTCTGGCCGCCGCAACATTCCTGACGGCGAATGCTTCTCTGCCCCGGTCATCGACTCCGTCAACGGCGTGGTTCAATACAACACCGTCTCCTTGTACCAAGGCACCGAATTCAAAGACATTCGATTTGTCATCAAGAATGGCCAAATTGTTGAGGCCACCGCGGGCGACCAAACTGAACTGTTGAACAAGCACCTCGACACCGACAAGGGCGCCCGCTACTTTGGCGAATTCGCCATCGGCTTTAACCCCTATGTGCTGCACCCGATGAAGGACACCCTGTTTGACGAAAAGATCGCGGGCAGCTTCCACTTCACACCGGGCAACTCGTACGACCCACCGGGTGGCAACGGGAACGTGAGCGGCATCCACTGGGATATCGTGAACATCCAACGGTCTGATTATGGCGGCGGCGAAATCTGGTTCGATGACGTGTTGATCCGCAAGGACGGCATCTTCGTGATTCCGGAGTTGGAAGGCTTGAATCCCGAGAATTTGAAATAAGGGCAAGGGCAAATCGATATGTACTCAGTCGGACTTGCCTACTTAATTTCCCTCAATCTTCAACAATCGATGCCGATAACCGAATTTGCGGCAAAGGCCAATTTTTTACATGGTCACAAAGTGGATAAAGTCTTTGTCAAGGCCAAAGTGGAGGACCGTTGGGTCCATTTTAGTTGCAAAAGTACGGGGAATGATTTCGTGGCGAAATTTCCTCGTCCTTTGAAGATCTGCATCATATATTTTCTAAGTAGAGTAAAAGATCAAATTGTGTATAAGGGTCTCGGAATTGACACAAAGGGAGTTTATGGCTATTTTTCGATTTCGCCGGGTCATCGGAACAGAGCCGAGAAAATGCTTCCTTCTGCCACGAAAGTTAGGTTCTCAGACAATCTCGCAAACGATCCAAGGTTTAAGGACTCGGAGTGGAGAATGGACGGGAGCGTCATCGGATTTGGGTTTAGTGATAATGCAGTCCCGGTGATAGTCATGAGTACTGGTCGAATCTATGCTCTCAATGGGACACATCCTACCTTTGATAAAGTCAGTATGTTGCATGCGCCCGTACCCAAAAGCGTTCTCATTAGAGCCAAGAATAACTCGTATGAGATTTACGATCGACAATTTCTGGCCAAGCCGCTGTGCGTTTTGGACGAATATTTTAGACCAACTTTCCCTTCTGGCAAATGACTGGAGAAGGGTAGTTTGGATTCAAGGCGCCTCAAACTCTGGTTCGGAAATCGCATTTTTTTTGAAGTGGCCTCTTGCTCCAGCATAGTTTTTCCCAGCGCCAAGGGCGCGTCCCTATTCTTAGCCTATGGGCGAAGCCCTAGGTTATGATGCCCAAAAATCTTGCGACAAGTCACAGTGTGAGACGGGTAGATTTGGAAAATGAAACCGGGTGGCATTGGTAGCGACGTCTGCGCAGCTGGGAGTTACCTGTGTTCAAGTGCCAGGGTAATACCAGAAAAGCCAGGTTGTTTTGAGTCAAGTCAGGAGACTCAATACCCGTAAGTTGATCAATGAGTTTGGCCACTCTCACACTCTGACCCTCTCAACCTACCACCGGAGGCCCTAACTCAAAAACGATCAAATCTGCAAGCTGACTGTGATATCAAATGTCACTACTTGGCTGAATTGGAGTTAGAATAAGCAAAGTGGTCGGCACTCTCTCAGGTTTCTCACGGTTAACTCTCAGCTTCGCAGTGGTCGCTAACCGTGCCACCCGGGTTAGGCTTTCATCAAGCAA
>JANYCU010000026.1 GCA_025360125.1 Armatimonadota bacterium
GCTCGAAGTAGACCTCCAAGAATGGCTCGTACACTACAATACGAAAAGAGCCCACCTAGGATACAGAAACCTTGGAAGGACACCCTACCAAACGGTTTTAATGTATCTTGAAACTGACATACAAGAAGCTTGACTGTACACCAGAAGTGATCGGTGATCGGAGATCGGGGATCAGAGATCTGAGATCTGAGATCTGAGATCTGAGATCGGGAACTTTAGGCAAAAAAAAGCTCCAGACTATTTTTAATCTGAAGCCTTTTCCCTGAGCTCTGTTTACTGAGCCCTGAACTCTGATCTTAGTATCGTCGTCCGCCGCCGCCGCCTGAGCCGCCACGACCGCCGCCGCCGCCTGAGCCGCCACGACTGTCTCGGCCACCGCCGCCGCCGCCGCCACCGTAGCTTCCGCCACCGCCGCCGCCGCCGCCATAGCTGCCGCCACCACCACCACCGCCGCCGAAGCGAGGTCGATCTTCCTTAGGTCGAGCTTCGTTTACCTTGAGGTTTCGACCGTCAAGTACTGCTCCGTCCATCTTGGTGATTGCTGCTTCCATAAGCTCGTCAGGTACTTCCACGAAGCCGAAGCCTCGGTTAGGGATTACCTTTGCGTTTTGCGGCTGAAATTCGCCGAATGCCATGAGGAGACCTTCCTCATTTGTGTTGTAGGACAAGTTTCCTACATATAGATTCTTTAATGCCATTTGTTCTTCTCGTAGTTTCCCGCTGTACCTCGTCTGACCTGAAAACTACTTCATTCACAAATCGCGGACTGTTCGAAACTATGGTCGGGATTTCTCCCACCACAGTTATTATGAACCATTCTCAAGATTTACGTGTAAAACAATTCATTTCACCGCAATTTAGGTTCAAATTGAGTTCCCCCTCTCCCATCTCTTTGGATGAGAGCCCTTGAAGAAGATTGCCACAAAGGCAGTCTTCTTTGAGGAGAGGGGGCAGGGGGGAGTTGCGAAACAACCAAGGGCGTCCCAATAACTCCTTCGGCGAGGCTAAGAAATCAGAGTCCTTCGACCAGCCCACAACAACTCCAAGATAGAATAGTATTCATGCTCTCGCTCTTGGCGCTCGGAATGTTTCAGACCTACGGCGACCCCCTCAACGACCCAAAACTCAAAGGGGCCATGGTCTGCGCCGTCGTGATGTCCCTCGATGGAAAAGTCATCTTCGAACGCAACGCTGACCAACGAGTCATGCCCGCAAGCAACGAAAAGCTATTCACTTGCGCCTTTGCCCTCAACGAAAGAGGTCCTAACTACCATTCCCAAACCAAATTCTGGTTTGACAAAAACATGGTCAAGATCGTCGCTGACGGCGACCCAACCATACTCTCAACCCAAATCTCCGACCTACGACTTAAATATCGGATCGGTCCCGGACACCATATTCAAATTCGGCAAGCATATCGATGTGATCGCCCCGACTCCTGGCAGAGTGGCGATGTTCAAAACCGATATGCACCCGCTATCCATGCCCTCAGCGTCGACAAAGGTGGATTTGAATTGAGAGCGGGCCCGAAGGGGCTCAGTTTCTTCCCCCATACGCCAGTGCTGTCCCGCATGACCATGAACCAAACGTCAAAGCCACTAAGCCTCAAATTTGACGTCATGGCCGGAACCCTCGATGTAACAGGAAAACTTCCGACATCTGAAACAAAGTTCGACACCCTTTCCGACCCCGACCCAAGCCAAACTGCACTCTCAATTCTTACCGGAACCAAGAATCCACTCGTCGAAGAGTTAGAAACCATTCCCGATGCAGGACCTACCGAAGTCATCGAAGGCCCCACCATTTCCACGCTCATCAAAGATTGCCTCCAGCCCAGCGACAACTGCCTAGCCGAACACTTACTCATGATCGGATCGAAAGAATCATCCTACGCAGGAGCCAGAAAACAGATCACCGAGTGGCTTCGGCGCACGATTGGGCTCGACACTACTATGTTTCGATGTGAAGATGGCAGCGGGCTGAGCCGAAAGAACCAAACTACCGCCCGCAACATTTCGAAGCTTCTGCAATGGACTTTGAACCAGCCGACCGCGCAAATTTGGCAGGATTCCTTGGCCAAAGCGGGAGTCGGGACATTATCGAAAAGACTCAACGGCATAGACTTTATTGGAAAAACTGGCACTCTTGACATGGTGAGTTCGCTCAGTGGTTTCGTAAAGTGTAAGGACGGCGAAACGAGAATCGTATCGGTGGTGTTGAATCACTACGGATGCACTGAATCGGAAGCGCGGGATGTCTTGGATAGGTTTGTCGAAAATGTTAGCAAGTGAAGCGGTAACGGCACGGAATCTGCGAATAAGGAAAGTAATGAGTATTGCTTTCCCCACCAAAAGCATGATCGCCCTGCTAGTCATCGGCACGGTGGACCTAATTACCACCGCTGTCCTTCATTCAAAAGGAATGATCGTCGAGCTCAATCCCCTCATGCGTGGATTTATCAATCAAAGCGAGTGGCTCTTTGCCTTCGTCAAAGGCATGACCATCGGGATTGCATGGGGCACCATGGTTTGGTACGCCCAGACCAACCGCGACTTTGTCAACAAAGCCTGCACATGGGGTTCTATCGCCTATCTCACCGTCTGGACCACCTGGTTCTTCGGCGCACGCTAGGTTCAATATCAGCTATTCAGTTGCAGCGGGAGTTTTGCCTTCGATCTTTCTGAGCTCTTGAATTTTCTGCAAGTATTCAAATACGTGGAAATTGTCTGGCTTCAAATATCCTCGCTTACCGTCGAGAACCAATGCACCCATGTTTCCAATCGTGGCCAGAACCGCCTTATTGGCTTCCAATTTATCATGAATCAGCTTCTTATCTAACTCCGAGACTTTTGCCCAATGCACATCGATCTCCTGCATTCGAGGACGGATGTCAGAAGCTACCGAAATAAGATCAGACATTTTCCAATCATTGCTTCTCAAGAAGCACATACCCAGAGCCCTTTCTGAAGTGGGTGAGTTAAGTTCCGGAACGGGAATCAAGATAACGGTATAGCCATCAATTCCCGAGTTCAAGTCATGCAATCGGCCCAAAATCGCAACATTATTCGGGTTGGGCATAAACAGATACAAGGTCGGAGCCCCATCGATTCGTCGGGCAACAATACTGTGAGCCCCTCTGATGGCATTGACCTCTGCGACGGTCGCGATCCGACCTTTTTGACTTTCCGTGAAGAGCCTCAATTGTGTTTCAACTCTCGCAATATGCTTATCTTTCGAACTAGGTAGGAAGAAAAAGACAAGCGAACACGCCCCCAAAATAAGAAGCATCACGATGACCTCCTTATTCGGATTCAATCGCTTAAACCGATACCAATTAGCTTGCCAAGGCTTCATCAAGTTGCTCATTAGTCATGTGCTCAATCACGTCAAACGCCGCCTTGCGCTCCTGGTTGAGCTTCTTGCGCGAATCTCGCCGCATCACCCCTTGCAAAAACCGAATCTTCTCCTCGCGCGTTTCGCAAATCAACCTCGGAACCTCACACGGCTTCCCGTCCTTCAGCGCAACCATAGTCACCCGGGCCGTATTCGTGTGCCGCTTAATCCCGAGCTTCAGATTCTCCGTATGAACATCGACCAGAACTTCCATCGAGCTTCGGCCTACGTACGCAACCTGCCCCGTCAACGTAACCAACTCTCCGACCTCAATCGGCTCGTGAAAATCGACCTGATCAAAACTCGCCGTGACGCACGTCGTTCCCGAGTGTTTGGCCGAAGCGGCATAGGCGCAAAGGTCGATCTTGGCTAGCAACTCGCCGCCAAAAAGCTTTCCGAGAAAGTTAGATTCGTTGGGACGGATAACCTCGGCGATGGTGACTCTCGTATCGGCAGCGCGCACTCCTTGCATGGAAATGAGTTTACTGGATACGAAACCGAACCTAGGACTTCGAATCTGATACCTCGACCCTTAGATTGGCCGTTCTGGTTTCACTTTTGAACCTGATACTTCGCCGATCGTAGCGTCGAGGTATCAAATCTTCAAGTGCCTACTTTTCACAAAGCCATACTTCTCCATTTCAACTTCCATCCCACATCCAATTGTGGGTACTCACATCCTTCCAAATTTCATTCGGTGGAACTTCGACCACCTTCGCGACCAGTTCTTTCATTCGAGGAGAGATCTTTGACGCTGAATAAACTCGAACTTGGCCGTTCACATACAAGCAGACGAAATCCTCGTTGATGTTCAGTTGCGAGTTCGGCTCCAAATCGTTGAGAATCTCCTGACTGATCGCATGAACAGCTAGGGGCACTAAGGGCAGATGGGAACCATCCATAACTAGAATTCCGCCTATTCCGGTACCACGCTTCAACTGAATGACACTTGACCAGGTTACGCTGCACGCTGGTGTCTTTTTGCCAGTCTTTGATCGAATCCATTTCAGCCAAACTGGTGTTAATGGTCGGAAGAAATGATAGGTATAAACCAACACGCAGTCATCCTTTGCTCCATGCTTGCCAGCTCTACTCAAATACATTGCGTCTGGCACCGGAATTCTGGGTTCCCCATTTGGTGTCGCCCCAGGATTCTGGTCCTGATAGACTCTTTGCTGAACCTCTTTCGCCATGGCGAGGCCATCGGTTGGACTGTAGCTAATTTCCGACCAAGCCTTGGCCCTGAAAAGAGCGGCGATCCAAACCAAAAGACCGACGGCTATTAGCCCGCATACTACAGTCTTGAGTTTATTTCGTCGTTTCGGATTCATCTCAACCACCGACCCTACTTAAGAAACTCGAACGACTGAATCACCGTTGTCTTCGACTGGGCTGGCGTTAGCGCCGGAATCTTGGTCAATGCATCGAGAATGAACGCCTTACCATGGGGAGGTACCGAATTGGCCCGATACACCCGCAGCTCAGCCCCACTCTGAATGAAAACCAAATCGTCGTTGATCTTAACCGGATCATTTGCTTCCAATGTCTTGAACGACGATGTAAACGTCGAAAGTTCTAACGGAACCTTGAGCCGAGGGTCATTCGACAGATTTCCACCCCGTGACGAACCATCCTGAAAGGTTCGACTCTTTCCGCCGAAGCCAAAACCCGTGAACTGAAAATCGCTCTTTGAAGAGAAATTCAACTTGCGCCGAACGGTGGCAATAAACGGCGGATCAAGCTTCCCTACCATTCGCACCAAGCCAATACAAAACTTGACCTTCTCGTGACCAAACGAATTGTCGTGTGCGCTCAAAATCTCCAGCGGCGACTTCTCAGTCGTGCGATCAAACTTCCCCGAACCAAACACCCCGTTTCCAAATTCATTGTCCAGCGCGATGTTGACGGGCCGAAACATGACCATCCCATCGGTTGGGCTGTACGGTAGCGATGACCATGATTTTGCGTTGAAGACCAGTCCAGCCGCCGCCAGAATCAGCAGGGCAACCGTTATCCGAACAACCTTGACCTTCCTGTTCTTCAAATCGTCCTCCCCAAAACAATTGAGGTCTATGACCCAGTATTAACTATTTCATCGATCCATTTGTGCAGGCGGAAAGGGCAAGTGGGATTCAAATGAATCAATTTCAAGTTTTGCGGGCATCAATTCGGGTGGGAAGGCTTTTGCATCGTAGACTCGAACTTCCTCGCCAAGCTGAATCACGTAGAAGTCCACTCCGAACCTAATGTGGCCGTTCGGTGGTAACGTTTTCAAACTGGCACGCAACTTGCGTAATTCTGCCGAATCCTTCGAATCAATAAAGGTTGAGAATCCGCTTCCGCCACCAGACTCGTTCCTTAATTCATGGTATTTTCCTTGGCTGTCGACTCCCTCACTGCGAAAACTAACACTCGGCCGCTGGTAACCTCGGCCAACCAAGGAGAAAATCTTTCGTATGATCGCAGGTGTTCCCTTCTTATAGTCGATCTTTTCAATCACAAGCATTGTCCCACCATTTGGTATCGTGTTTCCAGAAGTTATCGTTTTTGAAGGTGATTGGACCTCGGTGCTTCTCCAGTCCGCGCCATCTTCCCAGGCGTGGTCAGCGTATTCCTTCATCATCGCCAAGCCATCCGTCGGATAATAAGGAATTTCCGGGTGCCGATCAATAGCAAACAGCCAACCAAAAATGGCGACCAACATCAGAGTGCCAATCGTCAACTTGAATCTTCGTGACTTCAAAGTGTTCCCGTCCTATTTGGTAAACCCGGACTTATCTAATGCATTGCCGACGAAACCTTAAACCGCCGCCAACACAACTTGCGCGAAGTCTTCCGCCTTAAGCGAGGCCCCGCCAACGAGTCCACCATCAATGTCGGGCATCGAAAAGAGTTCGCGGGCATTGCCTGGGTTAACGCTTCCGCCGTATTGAATCCTCGTCGTCGCCTGAATCGACGCCGGAAGGCAACCACGAATCATTGCGCAAACCCGGTTCGCTTCCGCCGAATCGCAAACCTTTCCGGTCCCAATCGCCCAAACTGGCTCATATGCAATGACCAGTGGCCCCATATCAGCCTCCACAATCCCGTCCAAAGCCCCCGCGATCTGAGTCGCAATCACCGAATCCGTATTCCCCGCTTCCCTTTCCGCCAACGTCTCACCACAGCAAACAATCGGAACAATTCCGCCCGCCAAACAAGCCTTCAACTTCAAATTAACCGTCTCGTCCGTCTCCGCAAAAGACCCCACCGTCGAAGCCGGAACTTCCAACTTTCCAAAACGACCGCGTCGCTCGCTATGGCCGATAATTGCGTACTTCGCCCCAATGTCCTGAAGCATCGCTACCGACGTAAATCCCGTAAATGCTCCACTGCCAGCCCAGAAGACATCTTGAGCGCCAAAACCAATCGAAATCGAACTCGATGAAGCGAGTTCCGCAAGGTAAACGAAAGGTGGACAAAAGCCGAACTCTACTCCATCAACATTCTTTACCAACTCAGTAAAGGCCGCGACCGTATCGTGCGCCTCTTGCCGAGTCTTGTTCATTTTCCAGTTGCCGATGATGATCTTCGTTCTCATGCTTTCACTTCTTTCAACGTTTCTTCACCCGCCAAACAAGCCTTCAATGACTCAAGCGCGACCTCGATTTGGTCGTCTCGTGGCTCGGCGGTCGTAATATATTGCGTCCACAATCCCGGAAGGAATAGCGACATGATTGCTTTGTTGTGCCGAAACTTGCCCGCAAAACGAAGCAACTCATACGCAACACCCGCGATCAAAGGAAGAATGGCGATGTGCAAAGCAAAGTTCGAAAGCGCTTCGATCGCATAACCTGCCCCGTTCGAACCCTTATTAATTCGCGGAATAAACGTAAAGACGAAAAACTCAAGAATGATGACGATAATCGCAAAACTAGTCCCACACCGCGGATGCAACCGAGTCTGAGCCTTGCAGTTCTCCATCGTCAGTGGCAATTCCGCTTCCCAAGCGTTGATCGCCTTGTGCTCGGCCCCGTGGTACCGAAAAACTTCCTTTACCATCGGCAACTGCCCAATCACGACCAAATAACCGATGAACAAAACTGCATGGATCGACTCAATGATCGCATTGGTTTTGATATCGCCAAAGCCTTGCTTCTCTCTCAAAAACGTTCCAAGCGCCTGTGGCAAAAACTTAAACGCAACTAAGCCAAAAACCAACGAGATGATCATCGTGGTCAAAACCACGCCTTCCTGAATCTTCTTAGCGGTGCTGATCTCCTTTTCGACGAGCTCTTTCTTAATCACCGGAGTCGTTTCACCCGACTCGTCCATAAACTGCTCAACTGGCTGATATTCGGGAGCCAATTGAACGTTTGAGGCAAACTTCATCGCCCGGGTACCCAGAGCCATCGCATCGAGCAACGCCCAACTGCCACGAAGAAAAGGAACCTTCAACCATTTCTGCCGCCCAATCCAAGTTCTTTCGATCGGCTCTGCTTGAACAATCAGCTCTTTATTGGGGGCTCGGCATGCAACCGCAAAATATTTTGGAGAACGCATCATGACGCCCTCCACGATTGCTTGACCACCAACACTTAGAAATTCATCCTTGGACATTCAAGAGCATTATACCGACGCCACCGTTTGAGGTCTAAAGTCCCGGCATTGTTATAAGAATTGCGTTAAGAAAGTCAAGATTCTTGTTTCGGCACCGAACTTGCTTAATAATAGAGGAGTCCTAATCATGGAAGTAAGCGATATGAACTCTAATCAAAACAGAGGACTAAAGCTCACCGAAGAAGAGGCGTATGCGTTACTCAGTCTTTGTATCACCAGCCCCGTGGCTGTTGACGAGACTGCTCAGGTCGCGATACTGAAACTGGCGGAATACTGTTCGCAACGTCGCGAGCCGAGCAATCATAAAGGAATACATCTAACTCCGGCAGTCGTCTGAAACGGTGGCTGAGTACCAAAGGGGAAGCACTTCGCTTCCCCTTCCTCATTTATAATCTCTTCAAAAACGGGCAAAACTGGCTTGCAAATCACACTACTTAGCTCTCCTCCAAACATTGGAAGAGCCCTTGTCAAAAGGCGCCATAAGGCCGTTTTGATGAGGTGGCATCGAACAGGCCATAGCTGAGATGACGAGGTGGATGATTTCAGAGTTGGAATCTCAATAGGAATTTCTTTCGCAACTCAAACTTCCACAAATCCTAACTTTCTGTCAAAATGAATCCAATGCATACCATTTCCGACGCTTTGTCCTTTCTCGAATCAATTGCCCCAACCCGCTGGGCGTTCGGTTTTGACAACGTTGGACTCCTCGTCGGTTCACGAGACGTAAAAATCAACGGAATAGCCTTCGCGCTCGATCCGTCAGAAGAGCTGGTTAATTTTGGAAATTCATTTGGCGCAAACCTGCTCATCACTCACCACCCCGTCCTCTGGAACGGTACAAAGTCAATCTCTTGCAAAACCAATGAGGGACAATTGATCCTTTCGATGATCAAGGAAGGATTTGGACTAATCGCTTCACATACCAACTGGGACGGTGCTCCCGGAGGAATCAGCGACACCCTCGCCATCAAACTTGGCCTCTCACCCTTAGGCTCGATCGGCGCAGGCGCCGAGGTTGCCTATTCAAAAATTGTCACTTTCACACCCGCAGAATACATCGACCCAATTATCGACGTCATGGCCAACGCAGGCGCAGGAATGATCGGTAACTATCGACGCTGCGGTTTCCACTCGGCCGGGCTCGGTACCTTTGAACCGCTCCCCGGCTCCGACCCATTTGTTGGCCGAATCGGCAAGTCAGACCAAATCGAAGAACACCGCATCGAAATGATCTGTCCGTCCCGACTGATCGACGATGTCGTCGCCGCAATCATCGAACGACACCCATACGAGCAACCCGCTTTTGATGTCATCACGCTTCGGCCCCTCGTCGAGCAACCACTCGGGAGGTTCGGCGTCCTCGAAACTCCAGTGACCCTTGCCGAATTCTCGGCTCACTGCGATTCGATTCTGATGACCAGGTCAACAACCTGGGGCGATCCAAACCGAATGATTACTAAGGTCGCGTGTTGTGGCGGCGCAGGCGACGAAATGTGGCAAGCCGCATACGATGCCGGAGCCGACGTCTTCCTCACCGGGGAAATCCGCCATCATGTTGCCAAGGCCGGAACCGAAACAGGCCTCGCCATGATGAGTTGCGGTCACTACGCCACCGAGCAACCTGGAATGGAAAGCCTCTGCGAAATGTTCCACAACCAATTTCCAAACATTCATTGCAAAATTTTCGAGCCAGAGCCAGGCTCCGCTACCCGCCCGATCTGATGTGGGCGCCGGCCACCTAAACTCAGTAAAGCGAATTTCGTCAAGACGGAAAAATGAGCGACAAAACCGACCTATCAAAATTGTCACCAGAAGAACTTGCTGATATGAGTCTCGACGAATTGAACAAATTAGTCGAGGACTTTACTGGCGTACCCGTAGGAGACATAACTAATCCTCTCTACTACAACCCACCTCCAGATCCTTTTTTTGATTCTCTCACTAGGCCAGAGACAACGGAAAGCGAGGTTCAGGCATTTCTGGATTCGGGAATCGATCCCAATGGAATTCGGAAGGGACGATACAGTCAACCAGAGCATCCTTTAATGACCGCGGTACGAGCCGGGAATGTTGCGGTAGCAAACCTTCTCATCAGGAAAGGCTCCGAGGTCAGCTTCGTTGGCGACAAAAACTACTCGATGGTCTTAAACGCATGCTTTATTCCAAGAGAATTGGGTGAAGATCGCATGCTTGAAATGGTCGCTCTTTTGGTTGATCATGGCGCCGATCCAAATCGCAAGTCGGACTATGGCGAGACTCCGGTCCGAGTCTCTTCGCGTGCGGGGCATTTTGAAGTCGTGCGGCTTCTGTTAGATCGCGGCGCAAGCATCACCCCTCTTAACTGGAACGAACTGATGCACGCGGTCGCCCTTGGCTCCCTCGACGACGTGAAAAAGGCATTCGACGACTATCCCGATGTCGAACTTCGCGATAGCACGGGTTGCACCGCTTTGATGCTTGCTCTAAAGCTGGGAGATATTGAAAAGGCGAAAATGCTGCTCCAATACGGAGCAAGCCCAAATTCGATACCGGATGCCAATGAAGAGCCGCTACATTGCGCCATTCAATCGGGAAATAGAGAAATCGTCGAATTCTTTCTCTCGCTCAAAGCCGAATACCTGCCGACAGGATACGAGGATCGCGGTCCAGTAGCTGCTGCTATTGACTGCGGCAATCGTGAAGTCATCGAGTTTTTGATTCAATCTTATGTCAAAGACCCATCCTTTCAAAAGTACCTAGACAAAGCACTATACGATGACGAAGAAGGAAAATTTGCCCGACTTCTCCTCGAAAGTGGTGATCATCCCGAGAATATTCGACGCCTTGCTCGTCGAACGGTCCTGGGACATCAGAACCTTGGCAAGGAAGAACTCGCCAAGATCACCCCTCAACAGTTCCTCGAAGGACGATCACCATACTTTGGAAAATCAAATCCCGAGCTGGTAAATCGACCATTTTGGTTAGCCATGATCCGAATCGGATATTCAGGCTATGGGGCCCGCCAAACTTTTGACCCTGGTGCTCCCATACAATGTGGTGGTAAAGAACTGGTGTGGTGTGCAGAGAGATTTGGCCAATCCATCACATTTCTGCCCGACGGCCGAATTATTGAGATTGGAGGTGAGCACGAAGACGGCTATGATCCAGACTTCTGTATCTATAACGATGTATTCGTTCACCATCCCGACGGTTCCACCGATATCTATTGCTACCCGAAAAATGTCTTCCCTCCAACCGACTTCCATTCGACAACTCTGGTCGGCGAATGGATTTACATCATTGGATGTCTTGGCTACCACGGCGAAAGACACGGGAAATATATCCCGGTGTACCGTCTCAACACGGTTTCATTAGCAATCGAGAAAGTGGAGACGCGCAACTCGCCCCCTTTCCAAGTCTTTTCGCACCTCACAAAACTAGTCAATGGCGACAAGATTCAAATCAAGGGCGGGCACAAGCTACTATTGCCAAAAAAAAGGCTTTCTCGAAGGACCCCAAAGAATTGTTTGAGCCCAATACCGAAGCATTCGTCTTGGATACTAAAGAAGAGAAATGGTATGCCGTTTCTGTTATAGATACCGACTACGACTAATCGACAACATCCGGCTCTCATTTCCACCTGATTAAATCAATATTTCGACAACCAAATGAGTACCAATCGCGTAGGATTCAAGTAGTGGGGATTCATCACGACGAACAAGCCCTTCGAGAAATCCCTGACCTCGATACCCTCAAAGAACTTCTCGCTCGCCTCAACGAAGTTGACCACTACAGACCAGTCTCACGAACCGACAAAGTAACCGTCGAAGACATCGCCGAGGCACTTGACATCGATACTGAGATGGTCGCTCAGCAACTCGAAATCATTCTCGAAGAACACCGAGCGGCTCGAATCTCCGGAGTCATACGCGAACTTGAGGAGCCACTTTACCAAGTCGAGCGAACCGGGCACTCCGCCCACGACCCGCTCAATAATCCGATATACAAACTCCGTTCAGTGCAAATCCTTGCCGAGCGTAACAAGGTTCAGCCGACCCTACCCCGAAGGAAACAGGAAGAGTCATTCGTCGAAAAAGCAGGAAACCTGATTGGCAGGTTCATTCTGCTCCTCATGGTCGCCATCATGATCATCCTCGCGTGCAAAACTGCGATCACCATGATCACAGCCAAATAACTGTTCATCGCCCTTGCCCTCGCACTCACATTTTCCAACCTCCTCCCTTTCGTTATTCGTCAAAATGGTGGAATGGTCTTCGCCGCAATCCTCGGTTGTCTCGCTTTCGCTCAACAAGGCGAAGCCACGGGCCCAACGACCACCATCAAAGAAGAACCCGGATTTCTACGCGCAACCTTCACCTGCGCAAAGGGCACCATCACGGTGATCCTCCCCAGCGATATCAATCCCGGCGACACTATCTCCGGAACATTCTTTCCCGACGCCAAAGCCAAAGAAGTCACCGACGTGCAAATAGACCTTGGAAAGGCTCACGGTCCACCTCCAGAAATCGCCAATAGCCCCCGACGGAAGTGGGATGTCCCCGCCGATGCTGGCCCGCGATTGAGCCTGACCGTCTGGACCACCGACGGCACATCGTTCGGCACAACCTATGTCAACGTAAGCAACAAGAAGCCGAAACCAACTCAATTCAACTTTCCAAACTTCTTGCGAATTGGAGCAACTGCCGTCATCAACGGCCCATTCGATGGCGATGCTGAAAACACGGTCGTGAAATCAACTGGAGTCGAGTGCGCAGTCGTGGCCGAGTCACCTCGCAATGCAATCGTTCTCGTCCCCAGCTCCATGAAAATGGGTCAGAACACCGTTGAACTCTCCGAGCCGAAGCAAAAAGCCGAAGGACCTTCGCGATTCCTCTCGGTCCATATCAGTTCTCCAAAAGGCTCGCTTAGCCGTGGAGAAGTTTCGACCGTCACGGTCAAGGTCGACGGCTTACTGGGCATGCCCGCAACCCAAAGCGCAATGATCGTACTCGAAAACATGTCGCCCAAAGTCATCGATATTGAAGGCAAACAAAAGCATTTCCTCTTCGCCAAAGCAACGGAAGACGGAACCTATTCCTGGACACTTGGCATCACAAGCCTCATCAACGGAAAATTCGCGGTCGGCGCCTATGTCGACCCTGGCCCGGGAACCAAAGTCGACCCAACTAAGATTGATTTGTAAGCATTTTGGGAGCTCGGGCGTCCCCGCCCGGATTCTCCTATCACGATCGACTTCATAGGCATAATATAAAAACAACGCCAATGAAATTCACGACCATCATCCTCCAAACGGGCAAAAATACATGCGGAATCGTTGTACCACCCGAAGTTGTCGAGTCCCTAGGCGCAGGTAAGAAACCGCCCGTCACCGTCACCATCAACGGAGTCTCTTACCGCAGCAGTATCGCCGTCATGGGCGGCGACTTCATGGTCGGTGTCAGTGCCGAGAACCGAGCAAAAACGGGAGCGAAAGGCGGCGAAACCTACGAAATCACCATCGAACTAGACACCCAACCTCGAATAATCGATGTTCCCGATGACTTTGCCGATGCCCTGAGCAAAGCTCCCCAAGCCAAAGCCGCTTTCGAAAAAATGTCCTACAGCCACAAGTCACGTCATGTTATCGTGATCAACGATGCAAAAACTCCCGAAACCCGGACCCGCCGCATCGAAAAGGCAATCGAAATGCTTCTGGAAGGGAAAAAGTAGCTTACAGATTTCGCGTGTTAAACGTGTTTCCGTCGCTAATCTTTCCGCTCTTATAACCCGTCATGAACCACTTCACTCGCTGAGCCGAGGTTCCGTGCGTAAATGAATCTGGCACGACATACCCCTGAGCTTGCTTTTGCAACTTATCGTCGCCAATCTGGCTCGCCGCGTTCATAACATCACGGACATCCTGTTCATCAATATGAAGCTCCGTCGCATAATGAGCCCAAACCCCTGCCAAAAAGTCCGCCTGCAACTCCATCCGCACCGAAATCTTATTGAAGTCTTTCGTCGAAAGCGTTTCCCGCATCCGATCAACCTGATTGCTCGTTCCGAGCAAATTCTGAACGTGATGCCCAACCTCATGAGCCACCACATACGCCCGGGCAAAGTCTCCATCCGCGTGCAATTGATTCCGCATTGTCTCGTAAAATGCCAAGTCAATATAAACTTTTGAATCTCCCGAGCAATAAAACGGCCCCATCCCCGAGTCAGCCGTCCCGCATGCCGACTGCACCTGATCAGTAAAGATCACTAACTTCGGATGAACATACGTCTTGCCCGTTTGCTCGGGCAATATCTTCTCCCAAACGGTTTCGGTCTCCTTCAAAACCTTGCTGACAAACTTCTTTCCTTCGTCATCAAGCGGTGTACTGCCTGCACTACCTTGTTGATTCTGCAACCCACCTGACGGCAACGCTGCTTTGAGATCATTCGGGTTTCCGCCCATGAAGGTGTAAATGAGGAAAATGACAATAGTTCCGATGCCACCACCCGCCGCATAATGACCAGGACGGAGCCCACCGCCGCCTCGTTGATCCTCTACTTCAGAACTTTCTTCAATCTCATCAAGTCGCATCAAATAATTGTACGCGACTTGAGACTATCTACAGGAAATCGGTGTGCTAAAATCGGTCATGGTTACCCTACTCGCCCTAACCTTGGGCACGACAAAGATCTTCAATGGCAAAGACCTCACGGGCTGGGAGACTGTCGGCGGCGGAAAATGGACCGTCGAGAAAGGTGGAATTCTCAAAGGAGTCTGTGGAAAAACCGATGAGCAAGGTATTTTGGTTTACGAAAGGCCCGTCAAAAACTTCACCGCTAAACTGCAATTCCGCATTTCGGGAGGCAACAGTGGCTTCTATTTTCGCACCGAACGAATCAAAGAACAGCCTCTCGTAAAAGGAATGCAAGCTGAAATCGACGCCATCGAAGATGTTGGTGGAATTTGGGAAACCGCCGGCCGCGGATGGGTGTTCAAACCAACCGCTGAAATTCATGCCGCATCAAAGTTCAAGCCAGGTGAGTGGACCACAATGGACGTCAGCGCAATCGGGACCCATTACATCGTCAAACTAAACGGCAAAGTCACGACCGACATCGAAGACCCCGCCGGGCGTAAAGAAGGGGCAGTTGCCCTTCAATTGCACGGCGGGATGGACATGACTGTCGAATTCCGCAACATGATGCTTACCGAGAAGAACTAACTTCCGCCATTCTTCACACGGTCCTTCGCAGGAGGGACCGTCGGTTTCACAGGCGGATGCTTCTTCAATTCTCCCAACAAGTACTCGATCGCCTTATCGATCTGAGGATCTCGTCCCATCACGAAAGCGTTCGGGTCCGAAGGTATGTCAATATCAGGCGAAACGCCCTTGCCTTCGATCGCCCACTTGCTGTCTGGCGTGTACATTCCGTACCCCGGAACATTAACCGTTCCTCCGTCAATAAGCGGCCAGGCGGGGTCGCTTCCGACCTCGCCACCCATTGTTCGCCGCCCAATCAGCGGACCCATCTTGAGGTCCTTAAAGTGATGAGGGAATTCCTCGCCGCATGAAATATCATATTCATTGATGAGCATCGCCATCGGCCCATCAAAGTAATCCTGCTGACGGGTCCACGATTCCTTACTGTTCCGCATGTTCCACAGTCCAGTCAAACGCTCACTCAAAATCCGAATGATGTAATCCTGAACAAAGCCACCATTGTTAAAACGGCCGTCAATCACAAACCCTTGCTTGTCTCTCTGATAGAAGTACTGACGAATGAAATCGTTCATGTCTTGAACGGACATCGCCGCAAGGTGCAAGTAGCCCAACTTCCCGCCGCTATTCGCTGAAACGTACTGCCGATTGGCTTCAACCCAACTGAGATATCGCATTCGGCTTTCAGACGCGACGGGCTTAATCAAGTAGGTCTTGGCTCCTTCCATTGTCGGTTTCGAATTCACCGTGACCGAAATCGTCTTGCCCGCACGTCCCGCTAGCTTCTCGCTCGGATCGGAATCCATCGTCAACTTCTCGCCACCAATGGCCATCAAGAACATCCCTTCCGTGATGTTCTTTCCCGCACCGAGCAAAGGCGACCGTTCCGATGTGTTATAGCCGTCTCCGCGAATAATCTTGTCGATGCGATAGAATCCGGATGGATCGACTGCCAGATCAACTCCAAGATAAGCTCCTCCAATTCGTGGCTTAATGTTTTGTATATCGCCCGTCGAAAGGTAAGCGTGTGAACTACCAATCTCAGCCTGCATCCAGCGAATCAACTCGTCCAGCTCATCGCGAGACCGAACCGAAGGAAGATAGGCCGAATACTTGCGCCCAATCCAAACCCAATCCAAACCGTTCATGTTCGGCATATAGAAATAGTCCCGCAGGTGCCGCCAAGCGTCCCAAAAGATCTGGTTCCATTCTTTCTCAGGTTCAATGTGGAGCCTCAAGCCGCTAAAATTGATCGCTCGCTTCCCTTCTCCGCTCAAGCCCATAACTGAATTTCCAGGAGAAATCAAGAGCGATTTTCCGTCCGATGATAATTCAAACGATGCCCCCGGCGCAATGTCCGCCCCCGCTTTCGATGCTACGTCGAATGACTTAACCGTGTCGTCCGTCGCAAAAATAATCTTAGTTCCAACCATCGCCACCTTCGTGATGGTTGCAGGCGGTGCCGGAATTTCGATTCTTCGAGCAAACAACCCTTCAATGTCAATTTTGAATTCAGGCTTTTTTTCGTCTTCCTTTTTCTCAGTTTCATCCGTGTCCTTCGGAGCTAGCGGATCTTCACCATCCGCTCGAAGCGGAGCGACACAAATCAAACCCATTGGCTGGGCGTCCATCTGATTCAAAATCGGGTCAGCAACCGCAGAAATATGCCGATTGCTCACGAACACCAAATACTTGCCATCGCTTGAGAACGCCGGAGCCGACTCGTTGGCCCGATTGTCCGAAATTCGATGCGTCTTGCCCGTCGTGATGTCATACAAATCAAGCGAGCTCAGCAAAGTCACTGGTACCGTCTGGGTAAAAGCCACCCACTTGGAGTCAGGCGAAAACTCGAACGGGAACGCGAACCACGTTACCGAGACCTGACCAACCGTCTTAATCTCATTAGTTTCCGTATTGACAAGTCGAATTCGCATATGCGAATCTGAGTAACCAACCCACTTACCGTCCGGAGAGAACCTTGTGCCCCAAATTTGACCTTCCGTTTCTTTCGTCAACTGCTTAGGCGACGATCCATCCGCGTTGGCAAGAAAAATCTGCTCTTCGCCCGTCGAATCATCGACGTAAGCAATCTTCTTCGCGTCCGGAGACATCGAAGGATGACGATATCGAACCCCCGGAGCGGCCTTAACGATTCGTGCTTCACCCTCTCCGAGCGGGGCAGAAATAATTTGTCCTCGAGCCTCAATCAAAGCCCGCTTAGCACTGGAGCTCAAGCTCACGCTCTGAATGTAAGGATCCGGTGGAACCGTGGTCGGTCGAGTGTGAATCAGGTCGCTATTCAAATTGAACTGCAACGTCTGCCCTTTGCCAGTCTCTGGATCGAAAACCTGCAAATCCCGGCCATTTTGAAAGACAATTCGTTTTCCGTCGGTCGCCAACTCTCGAATCTCAAATTCGCTTTCCAGCTCCTTCTTGGGCGAGCCGCCGCCAGCCGGAATCGACATCAGCGTGAAGTGGGCGTCCTTTTCGTTCGAGAAGTAGATTCGATTGCCACACCAAACCGGAAATTCATTGGTCCCATCAATATTGGTCAACTGTCGGAATTCGTGCCCCTTGACTGGCTCGTGGAGCCAAATCTGATTTTGCTGACCGCCAATGTACCGGAACCACGCGGACGTAAAATGCAAGAACCGCGTAAAGGCATAATGCTCCTTATCGGGACCAAACGAAACGTGCGAGGCAAACTCAAGCGGAAGGTTTTGAATAATCCCACCCGTCGAACTAACGACCCCAATCGCATAAGGTGTTGGCTCGTGGATATATCGAACGACCACTCCTTTTCCATCCGGCGTCCAACCCGTTACCGTGCGAAAAGCCTCAACGCTGGTGAGCTTCTTCGGCGTTCCACCAATAGTCGGCATGACGTAGGCTTGCCGCTGGCCATCATATTCACCCTCAAACGCAATTTGGGTCCCGTCCGGAGAGAACATCGCGTGCCGCTCCGTCCCCGCATCACTCGTCATTCGATGGGCCTCACCCGTCCTGAGGTTCCCGAGCCATAAATCGGCTTCACTCGTAAAGACTATTTGATCGCCGAAAATGCCCGGATATCGCATAAACGGTTTGGCGTCGGCGGTCGGAAACGTGATGGCAACAAGAAGCGAGAAAACCACTTTGTAACTATATCATTTCACTCGCAATTTTGGTTCCATTAACGTAAATGTTGGCTCTCGAAGCCTACCGCTGTCCAACCGTAAACACCTTGGTCATTCTTTTTTGATGGTCACTTACGAATTTGCCAACTCAAAATGTCGACATTTTGAAAGGACGAGCCCGTAGATGACGTGAATCCCAAGAGTGCCTTTCCACCATCAAGCTGTAATGTTGAACCAAGATTAACATTTGCGCTTAATATAGGCACTTGAGTGTTGTCAAGATAGATTTGGAGAAGGCTACCATCATATTTTATTCGTGCCATGTGGGCATTGCCATCATTTAGCACGGGCATCACGTTTACCGTCTTAATTGCGAATTGATGGTCCGCGCTATTCGCCTCCAGTCCTCTCGTCATTATCCCGATGTGGTTCGAACTGGGATCCCCAAATTCAGCGTTTTTGTAGGTATCAAATTCAACAGCAAGACTATTGGTAATCCCACCAAAACCTATATCTCGAGCCAATCCCCCCAAAGCATTGTCTCCCTCGTTTTGGATTAGGAATGCAAAGCCATCGGCACCAGGTGTATCCCCAGTTCCACCAACTCCAGATATTCGGAAGTTAAAAATAGTATCAAATCCTCCAGCAACAGATATCTTGTTCTTAAGAAATGCTGATCCCGCCGTCCATTCGGACGCAGGAACTAAGCTCAAGACTGGGCCGTCAATACTGGTGGCACCGTTTACAGTTAGTCCAGAAGCTCCAAGAAAGTCTGGATAGTCCGAAGCCACAATTCCTTCGTTCGTAACGCTAATTTCGTTATGTGCATGCCAATCCTTCATTTCATCCGCTAACCCAATTAATTGGCCAAGATTCAGCCCCAAAGTTATTGCCGCGTGCAATTGAATCGTATCAAGGGCAACTGCCACTTTTAAAGCTTCTTTCAATCCGTGCGACTTAAAGAACTTCTTAAGTAGCAATTCCATTTCGTGAGACTGGATCATTTCCTGCAATAGATCTTTTCCAGCTTTGGTCATGCTTGAAGCAATCTCAGTCTTGCTTTGTCCGAACGATTGAATAATGGCCTGTAGATCATCAGCAAAAGTTACACTGTTCAGAGCGTGATCAATAATTTCAGTCCATGCGTCTGAATCTGTTAGAAAGCTCCCAAAGCCGCTCACCGAATCCAAAATTGGTAGGATTAGGTACCAGAACACCGTCTTAACAGTAGCGGAATTAAGTGAGTCACTCCCTCTCCATGTCGAAGTCACATCTGCAGGGATAGCTTGGAGTATTCCTGACTGGCTACCAAATCCACGAAAAAAATAATCAACTCTGTACGCACCATTGGGCAATGACATTTTCTCGATGTAATCTGCTGTAGAGGGTGTACCAATTGTCTGAAGTATCAGACCAATTAAACTAGCACCTTCAGCACCGGCCATATCCGGTAGCTGTTCAACCGTTGTCTGACCGCCAAAATAGTAGCTCTTCCGAACGATCTGTAAAACACGAAGGTCAGCGTTCTCGAAGTGTACGCCGACGCGAGCGGCATTTGAAGAATCGATAGTGGAAAGTATCAAATCCTGGTTTCTTGACGTATCCCGACTAATTAGCGGCTTAGCTGAAGATGGATGGTTCTGAAACCAATCAGATATGACAGTTGCCACCAACTGGGCATTCGATGAATTGCTGAATAAAGTCACCAAATTCCCCGCGTTTCCTTCGAGAACTAGCTTAAGATTTCCAAAGGACGGCATTGATTTGATTTCGTTTATTCTTGCCAATGCCAATGTAGGATCAGGTGTGTAAATGCCAGGAGCAGAAAAAACTAGTGCTTCAGCGGTAGTATCAGGAGAAATATTGTTAACTTGCCCAGGAATCGCAACACATATTCCAATTGCTTCGCCAGCGGAATTGACAGCATATAGCAAATGGCAACGTTCTGCCGATGAACTTACCGAAAAGTTAGTGGAAGATATTTGCGCGGGACCATCACCCAAGGTACTTAAAACATGCGTCGCACCCAACTCTGATACAGTTCCAGTTGCTATTCTAAGCGGATAATTAGATTGAGTGGCTACTCCGCCACCACCGCAGCTTAAGCACGCTGTCAAAAAACTGAGCGCTGTTGCAAACCGGATAACCTTGGAAGTCACATTCATTTTGCTGTTATACCTTAGTAGCTAACATCCACGAAATGGTTCAAAAGATCGCGTAGTAATTCTTCATTACTTTAGTGAGCCCAGTAATTATTTTGAATTCCCCAGTTTGATTCGATTCGTTGAACCTAGATCTGATTTTCCGGCCAGCAACTCTATTCAGCCCTCTGATCGCAAGGTTGAGTACCATACACATGTGCTCGTCCCGCTGTTTATTTCCCTGTCGATGAGAAGTGTCACCGACTTCACGTTCGTCCGCCACGGCGAAACCATCGCGAACGCAACCGGGAAATACAACAGTCAAACAATCGACACATTTTCAAAAAAGGGCCAAGAACAAGTAAATCGGCTAACCCAGGACCTAATGACCGAGACTCAATACGACGTCATTTTGGTCTCGCCCTCGCCAAGGGCGCTGTACACCATCGCCCCGTATCTCAAGGCGAAAGGCAAGAAAGCCATCGTTTGGCCCCTCCTCTACGAGTGCTGCACGATGAAACGGCCAGCTGACGCCCATGCCACAACATTCAAGTTCGGATTCAAAATCGCGGTCCCTGGTCCAATCGCCGCTCAATTCACCGTCAAGGCAAGCGAAAACCGATATCCAATGCCAAGCGACTATAACGAAGGCCTTGCCCAAGTCAATGCCTCAGTCGCGGAATTCAGAAAGAAATACGCCGGGAAACGAGTACTCATTGTCGGACACTCTGGCCACGGTGGTCAATTCATCAAGGCCCTAACGGGCAAAACCATGAGAGTCGATAACGCCTCCCCAATCAAACTCCGTTTCTAGCGCCGGACGAAGAGTCGTTCAAAAACCCAAAGAAGGCCCGCAAAAACAAGCATCGTCACTCCGAACATCGGAACCGACAGAATAAACCCGGCGACAATCCCAACAAATCCCCAAACCGTTGAAAAGTGGGCTCCAAAGCGATAACCAACTACCGCCCCAAACACCATGAAAATTGGAATGAGGATTGTAACCATCGAGAGCTGCCCCGAACTCAGCTCAGTCTGAACGCCGTCGTCCATACGTCATCATAACACTACCAGGCAGGTAGCAAAAAGGGGACCGAAGTCCCCTAGATTTCTATTCGAAGGTAAGCAACGGATTTCTCCGTCCTCAAAGCTTTGAACGAATCAATGTGCCAGCAGTTTTGCTTAACCCAGGATTCATATAAGATTCAAATACGCCCTACCACGAAGGTCACTTCTTCACGAACAAAACGTTAATCAAATCAAGACCCCACGCCGTTGCCAAAATGTTGCGACCCATGAGCTTAAACATCAAGCGATTATTCCCTTCCGACGCCGTAATCTCTCCCAAATAAACATGCGACCCAACGTCCACTTTCGGCGCATAAAAGTCCAAAACATCGCCCACGCCGGCTTCGCTCTGACAAAGCTGAACCTGCGCCTCCTCCGGTCCCTTAATCACATCTGCATAGACCTTATACTTGCCCGCCGTCGGAAGGTCAAACACAAGGCTCAAAAACGCCGGACCAAAGAAATCTCCCTGTCCACTCGCTCTCAATGACAAGCTCCGCGTATTCCCCGCCGGAACCCGAACGTCCTTGCGGCTCAAGGTCGCATTCGCAAACGAAAAGGAACTGATCGGAACCGCCCAATGGGCCGTAAACGATATCTCCGTAGGATCAACGACCCGCCTTTCCGCCAACGAAGGCACCCGAAACTCAACGTTCGGGCGCGCCTCAGAATACAAATAAGTCACCGAACAGTAGTCTGTGGTCAGCGCATTCCCCTCTGGGCCATGCTCGATCGTCTGCAAAATGCTCTTTCGGTAGCTATACGCGTCGCCAATAAAAAATCGATAGGCTCCTGTGCGCGCCAGATGCTTCTTGTAGTCCATGCACCCGCTCAAAGCCCGAGCCACCGGAGCATCCCATCGATCCGGCACGTCATACCATCCTCCATTAAAGAAGTCCTCCGACCCGGTTCCGTGAACGAACATTTCACCGTCAACCGTCGTCATGTCATCGCCTTCAAAAAATCCTGTATTGCCCGACTCCATGCCCTGCGATTGCAAAGCCAGCCCAATAATGTGTCCACGCCCCTTTGACTCAAAAAAAGTGAATGGTTTGCCCGCTGTCGTCGGGTTCTCTCGACGCCAAACCGCATAAAACTTCCCTTCATTTTTCGTCTTCGGCACATTCCCCACGACGACTTCCCCACGTACCGAGATTGACGAACCAGCAGCCCGTAACGAAATCAATTCGACCTTCGCCGACCGATCAAACGGCATCGGCAAATAGCAATAATTCATCCCGTCCTTCGTGCCGACCAAACGCCCCCCCATCGCAGGCTTTCCCCAACCATAACCAAAGAAATCCCCTACCGGGCATAAAATCGCTGGCTTAGAGTCACCGTCCCACGTGACGCGTAGCATCACGTCGCGATCCTTTCCCGCAAACGCCTCCGCCGGACCAATCTTGAACGCGGCAATCCGACCTCCATTTTTCGTTTCAAAGAACGTCTTAGTCTCGCCCCCCTTCAGCACAGAATCAAATGCTTGATGGGTCAGTTTAGTATCCGTCGGAACATTGAACTGCGTCAACTCGACCGGATTAAACATGTTAAACACCACCTTTGCCTTCTCGAAATCCGCCGAACCAGCCAAAGCTGTCTTCGGATCAAAAGTCGTCACCCCCGCATCCGACCCATAAGTCGCATAATTCAAATCGTAAAACTGAAAGCTCTTCGCGTGAAGCAAAATCTTGCACGACTGCCGATATTGAATCGGTACATAGCAGTAGTATCCCCCTCCAGCGTAATCCACCAGCGGCTTCACAAACGGGGCCACGGTTCCCGAATAGAGCTTTCGAAAAGTCGTGCTGATTCTCGGCGTTGTTTCGCCATCAAAGTAAAACTCCAACAAATCATCGGTTGGGGTCGGCGTATGAATTCGATAAATGCACCCGGGGCCCTTCAGGTCCGCCAGAACCAAGTTCTCGCCTTCCTTCCGCACGAACGAATACTTTCCGCTAAAGCCGTCGTCGTTTCCCCCGCTCCGATCCCAACTGGTAACCGCTCCAAACGAAACCGACGGCTTAAACGCAGGCAACAAATCGAGCCGATGCAGGAGCCCCATCCCAATGACAGGTTTTTGCGCCAATCCCACCACCGAAAGTAACAAGACTACAAGAAGCAAAATCAAACGAGTAATTTTCATAGCGGAGAACCCGTCCTGTTTATACCTTTAGCTAGAATAGGGATATGATTTCATTAGCCCTCATGACTAGCCTTGCGTTTGCCTACCCAACCCCAGTCGAACACGATTTCATCGTCCCAAAGTTCACGCTTGCCAACGGAAGCGAACTCGAAAATCTCAAGCTTCACTGCACAACCATTGGCGAACCTCGAAAGAACCCCAATACCGAAAAAATCGATAATGCAGTTCTCATCATGCACGGAACGGGCGGCACCGGGCACCAATTCATCTCCCCAATCTTTGCCGATGTCCTTTTTGGCAAGGGCCAACCACTCGATGCGACCAAATACTTCATCATCCTCACCGACGGAATTGGCCACGGGAAATCAAGCAAGCCCAGCGATGGGCTCCATGCAAAATTTCCTAACTACCGATACGCCGATATCGCAAAGGGCCAACATATGGTCGTCTTCGACTTCCTCAAAGTAGACCACCTGCGTCTCGTCATGGGGACCTCGATGGGCGGAATGCTAAGTTGGGTTTGGGGTGAAACGTACCCAACCGACATGGACGCACTTATGCCCCTCGCCTGCGCCCCCATCGAAATTGCGGGCCGCAACCGAATGGTCAGAAAAATGGCAATCGACGCCATTCGAAACGACCCAACCTGGAACAGTGGGGACTATACAACTCAACCAAATGGACTCTCCGTCGCGATCAATTCCCTCATCTTGATGGGCAGTTCACCTCTCCAAATGCTCAAAGATGCTCCGACACGCAAAGCTGCCGACGACACATACGAAAGGACGATGAAAGCCCGATTGGCCAACACCGACGCCAACGACTTCCTCTACCAATTCGAATCGTCCGAAGACTACAACCCACTTCCCCACCTCGAAAACATTGTCGCTCCCCTCACCGCCGTCAATTCTGCCGACGACTTTGTGAACCCACCCGAACTCGGAATCGTCGAACGCGAAATCAAGCGGGTTAAAAAAGGACAATTCGTAATGTTGCCAATCACCAGCGAAACCCGAGGTCACGGAACTCACACCATTGCCAAAATCTGGCAACAACACCTCGTCGATCTGATGAAAAGATCAGAAAAATAAAAAAATTCGAAAAAACTCTTGACATCCCTATGTCAATTGGCCAATACTTTACCAAGTGGTAAAGTATTTAGACGCAAACCTGGATAATGTCTTCGCTGCCCTGGCCGACCCAGTCAGACGCAAGATGGCTCAATCCCTCGCTTCGGGCGAGAGAACGATGTCCGAGCTCGCGGCTCCGTTCACAATGACGCTGCCCGCCATCCTCAAGCACATCGGCGTCCTCCAAAAATGCGGAATCGTTATCACCGAAAAACGCGGTCGAGTTCGCTACTGCCGACTCGATCCGGCAAAACTCATGGACGCCCAAACCTGGCTCGAAGAAACTGGCCGATTCTGGAACGACAAACTCCAGGCCCTCAATACCTACTTAGAGAGTGAAAACAATGAAAATCAAAACTGAAAACCTTTCTCCCACATCGGTCCGCCTAAGCTGCCACTTCAATGCCAGCCCGGACCGAGTGTTCGAAGCCTGGATCAATCCCCAGCAAATGACCAAATGGTTCCATCCCGACTCAACAACCTACTACCACGAAGCCGATGTTGACCCTCGGCCCGGTGGTAAGTTCCGCATCACTCTCACCACCAAAAGCGGCCCCATCGCTGCCCTAGGCGAATACCTCGTGTTTGACCGACCCAAACAATTGCAAATGAGTTGGCAATGGGATTTCGAGGGCGCCGAAGGTTTTGTTAGTCGCCTCAATATCGACATCGCACCTGAGAATAATGGATCGAACTTTGTCATGACCCACGACCGATTTGTCGATGAAGAAGCCCGAAATAACCACCAACAGGGTTGGACCGGATGCATCGAGGCAATGGACACTTTTTTTAACAACACCAACCAATAAACAGGAAATCAATCATGAATTCAACTGCAATCAAGCACCCCATAACTTCTCCATCCGACTGGATCACCGCCAGCCAAGACCTATTAAACAAAGAAAAGGCCTTCACCAAGGCTCGCGACGAAATCACCCGCATTCGCCAAGCCCTGCCTTGGACCAAGGTCGAGCAAGCCTACACATTCGAAACCGAAGGCGGCACCAAAAACCTGAACGAACTCTTCAACGGCAAGCGTCAGCTCATCATCTACCACTTCATGTACGAACCGGACGACACCGAAGGCTGCCCAGGATGCTCGTTCGTTTGCGACCACGTCGATGGTGCTCGCAAACACTTTGAGCAACACGACATTAGCTTCGTCGCTGTCTCTCGCGCTCCCCTCGCAGTCTTCAAAGAGTACAAGAAGCGAATGGGTTGGACATTCAACTGGGTCTCCTCTGCCGGAACCACCTTCAATTACGACTTCGGAGTCTCATTCCATCGTAGCGACATTGACGCTGGCCCCGTCATGTACAACTTCAAAGTGCAAACCTTGCGAAGCGAAGAACAACCCGGACTAACCGTTTTCATCAAGGGTGAGGATGGCGAAATCTACCGAACGTACTCAACCTACGAACGTGGCCTCGACATGCTCTTAACCGCGTACCATTACATCGACCTAACGCCAGTTGGCCGCAACGAGAACGGACCAATGGACTGGGTGCAACGGCACGACCAGTACGGAGGCTAACCATGTGTCCAGCTTGTTATGCCGCTCTTGCCTGGTCCGTGGCAGGTTACGCTGCCGCGGGAGGAGCAACAACCATCGCCGCCGTGAAAGTCGCCAAGGTAACAAAGCGGAAGCGACGAGCCAAGCAACAGTTAGGCGCGGATCAAGCCTAACAATCAATCCCAAAAGCATCTAACTGTGAAGTTGACGAATTCTTCGTCAATTTCACAGTTTTGCGTAATTTGGTAAAATAGCACTCTATGAAATCATTAACCGTAGCCATGATGGCCCTTGGCCTTGTTGCCATATCTGCCGCAGATCTCAAAAGCGACATCAATGCGATGAACGCAAAAATCGGCAAGACTATGGTCAAAGGCGATATGAAGGCGCTCGACGCAATGTTCAAAGCTGGAATGACCAAAGACTTCAAGTACGTTGAAGGCGGCAAAACCATGACTTACTCCCAAATGATGGAGCAAATGAAAGCAAGCATGTCAGCAATGAAATGCACTTCGGCCGTTGCAAAGCTTGTTACCCTCAAAGAGAACGGCAACAATGCCACCTCGACCGAAAGCCACGTCATGAAAGGCACGTCGATGGGTGCCGACAAGAAATCTCACACCATGAGCTTTAGCGGAATGTCAACCAACACCTACGTCAAAGTTGGTAAGGATTGGAAGATGTCGAAAATGTCATGGGGCAAAACAACCATGATGATGGACGGCAAAGCAATGGACACGTCCAAGATGGGCGGCGGCAAGTAAGCTAACCGAACCAATCGATAAATAGAGCCTGGCCAATCGGTCAGGCCCTTTTTTGTCAGAAAATGCTCTCTCACCAGCTCACGAGCCAGGCAGCAATCAACAACCTTCGGAAAAGAAGTAGTGACCACGCTCCTCCCTTCGGCCAATCCCCCCATCAATATTGATAGCGATAGAGCCCAAGTATCGCCACTAGTCCATAACGATCCACTTATTCGTTTCGACCGTCTTCTCTTTACTGTCCACCCGCACCTTGACCGTCTTAGACGGTCCTGAGATTCGATAGCGAGACACATGGCCAAACTTCCATTCAACGTCGACCGTATAGCCGCCCCTCGCCCGCAAACCCGAATAAGAACCGGACTTCGACCACGCTTGAGGTAAGGCGGGCAGCAGATGAATCACCCCGTCTTGGCTCTGGAGTAGCATCTCGGCGATGCCCGCACAGCCACCAAAATTCCCGTCGATTTGGAACGGAGGATGGCTATCGAACATATTCGGCTGGGTGGATTTGTTCAGCAATTGATAGATGTTGAAGAACGCATTGTCGCCCTGATGAAATCGAGCCATCAGGCAAACAATCCATGCTCGGCTCCAACCCGTGTGGCCCCCGCCGTGGCTGAGTCTGTACTCGAGGGACTTATACGCTGCCTCGAATAGCTCCGGCGTGTCCTTAGCCGAGATCTCGTTGCCCGGATACACCCCGAACATGTGCGAAATGTGTCGATGCCCCGGTTCCGGCTCGTCGTAATCCTCGATCCACTCCTGCAATCGCCCGGTCTTTGGGCTGATTTGCAACGGAGCAAGCATCTTCTTGGCCAGCAAAAGCTCGGCTCGGAAATCGGCGTCGAATCCCTTCGTCACTTTGTCCTGCTCGTCGATCGCCTTCAGGCAGTTCGTGAACAGGTCGTAGGCGATCTCCAAATCCATCGTAGCGCCGTAGGTGAACTGCGACACGGTCCCGTCCGCTTTACGGAACGAGTTCTCGGGTGAGTGAGAGGGATTGGTCACCAGTTTCCCGGCTACCGGGCTATTTGCCGGAGCCTCGACAAGAAAGTCGAGCATAAACCGGGCCGCGCCCTTCATCAGAGGATACGCCCGGTCATGCAAGAACTTCTTGTCTTGGGTGAACTGATAATGTTCCCAAGCATGCTGGGCGAGCCACGCTCCACCGACTGGCCAGACGCCCCAAACCCCATCCGCCGGAACCGTAAATCCCCACGCGTCGGTAAGGTGATGCACCGTCCATCCTCTCGCGCCGTACATTTCCTTCGCCGTCTTCTTGCCCGAAGGAACCAGAGACTCCATTAGGTCGATCAGCGGCAACTGGCATTCGCTCAGGTTGGCGACCTCGGCCGGCCAATAGTTCATTTGCAGATTAATATTGGTGTGGAAGTCGGCGTTCCAAGGCGCGTGGATGTCTTGGCACCAGAGCCCTTGCAAATTGGCGGGCATGTTGCCCGGCCGTGAGCACGAGATCAGCAAGTATCGACCGAATTGGAAGTACAACCCGTATAAATCGGGGTCCGAATATCCCTCCGAAAAATGGTGCAGCCGCTTATCCGTAGGGATGTTCGGATCCTTGTCGACCAGCAACTTCATCGAAACTCGACGAAAAAGCCTCTGATAGTCTTGGACATGGCGTTGCAGCAAAGAGCCGTAGCCCTTGGCCATCGCCTTCATAACGGGTGTCTCCGCATTTGCGGGCCATTCAAAGCTCGCCAGGCGTTTGTGGCTACCTCTGACGTAGTCGGTTCGCGAAGAAAAGCAGATGGTGACCGCCGTCGCGTCCTTCACGACGAGTTTGTGTCCGTCGGCTCGCATTGAGCCGCCTTCAGTCTTTGCCATCAAGCTCGCCTGAAACTTCACTCCATTGTCGCCCGCCTGACCCGTCATCAACAACGTATCGTTGCCCTGAGCGTTAACGCTAAAGTGCTCCGGGCGATCGAGCTCGATGTCCGTCGAGATCGCGCCTTTCTTACTGCTCGTCAGTCGAACGACGATCACGTCGTCGGGAGCGGACGCAAATACCGTGCGTTCAAACTTAACCCCACCTTGCTCGTAGCTGGTTTTGGCTACCGCCTGGTCGATGTCAAGTGTGCGAACATAGTTTTTGATTTCGCCCAATTCCTCTCCTTTTAGGAGAGGACCTTCCCGCTGAAGTGCGTGGAATTAGTTGGACACCTACTTTATCCGTAGGAGAAAATAGAGATGGTGTCTCGCAGAAGTTATAGTCGTGAGTTTAAGTTGGGCATTTGCCAAGGGATTCAATCTGGTGTTATGTCCAAATCCCAGGTA
>JANYCU010000015.1 GCA_025360125.1 Armatimonadota bacterium
ATTAGCCAATAGAAAAGTAGAGACGTTGGTAGACTTCCTGGGAATCTTGTCAAGGGGTTTGAGCACTTTTTTCTCTCGTTTACACCGAGAGGGTTGGGGGTTCGAGCCCCTCATCGCCCACCACTATTTTAGGTTCAAAATGGCCTACGCAGTGTAGACGAACAATCGTTCCAGAAGTTTAGTCTCTACTAAAGTCTCTACTAGGTAACCCAAGATTTCAAAAATCGTGGTGTACAACCATTGGTATGGCGACAAGATCAGCACACGGAGACGGTTCCTGCAAAATCGTCCTGTCTGGTCGTCATAAAGGCAAGTGGAGGGTTCAAGTCTCCCTCAAACGAGAATTCGGAACCATCCGCAAGATTTCCCGACTTTTTCCTACCCAGCACGACGGAAAAGAATTCCTCCGTTCGCTCATTCGAGAAGATGGCAAGGCAGAGTCCTTAGCCAAAAAGGAACTGACCCTCTCCGAGTGGTTCCGCTGGCTTGCAAAGAACGATTGGCCAGATACGCTCGATGCCAAGACCATCCACGGCAGGCTCCAACGATTCGAAAAGTTCGTGGAAGTCCGCTGGGGCAAATACCCACTTACCAAGATTGATCCCATGGAGGTCAAAGAGTTTTATGCGGATATGCGTCTTGAAGGAATTGGTCATGCCACTCGCGAAGCCATCCGCTGTGACCTTGTTCGGGCATTTAACCAGGCTGTATCGCCATACCGAAAGGTTCCGATGATTTGGGGCAATCCTTTCCGCCTTACAATGGATTCAAAGGAGCGGCGCGATGCCATCGCCCTAACTCCAGACGAGGCTTCCAAAGCCCTGCGATCGCCAAAACTTGATGATTCGCGCCGTGCCATGCTTGGACTCTTCCTACTTGGAGGACTAAGGCTTTCAGAGCAAATGGCGTTTACTGTCCGCCAAGTCAACTTTGAGGAAGGCTTAATCTATATCGATCAGGCAATACATATTGATCCGAAAGGACATCAGACGATTGAACTTCCAAAAGGAGACAAAAAGAGGGTTGCGGTTATGACCGCCGAACTCGCCGACCTACTTCGCCCTATTTGTGCTGGAAAGCCCCAGGAAGCCTATTTATGGCCCGCGCTTGCAGAGAACAAGCCTCGTATGAAAAAGCTCGTGTATGCCACTTGGAGAACGATTATTAAGGCGACAAAACTTCCCGACGAGATGAGTCCTCACGATTGTAGACTCAGCCATATCAACTGGATTGAGAAGCTTTGCCCCGACGTTTCCGAAACCACCATGAAGGAGCATGTCGGTCATGCGGCAATTGGTGTGACACAGGTCAACTACACAAGGCCAATTACTCCGGCACAAGACTTGCTTCGTGCGAGTCTCAGTCGAATCATCAAGCTAAGGCTGGAATCGAAGGCCGCTTAGGAAGGATTCTTGAATGCTGGCGCGACATATTTTGTGAGGTAGTAGAGAATTGAGATGCATCTCAAGCTGTTGGCCTCGGTCCCATAACTTAAGTCCTGGCCATGCAAAACCCGGTGCCTATTCAGGACCTTCTCGTCAACTAACCCGTCTGGACCATTCAGACAGTTGATCATTTCCAAAAACGAAAGTCTCTCTTTGTCGCTCACATACTTTTCGACGCGCCTACTAATTTTTGGCTTATGGTCGTTGGTCGAGAAGAAGTAAACGCTACTAATATCGAAACAGACTCCGTCGATCTGTGTAAGAAGTAGCAAGCAGCTAAACGAGTACTGACCGCTTTTGTGGGCAGTAATGGCCTCGCCAATCAATCCGCTTCTTTTCGGCCAGGAGCCCTGCAAGAGCGATTCAATCTGGTCTATGTGAGGTCGGTAGTACTCGACCATCCAATCGTCAAGCTGCTCATCACTGACCTCATGTTCGTCAGCATGAACCTCAACTGCCATAAATGGAAAATCTCCGTGGAGCATCCATCCCCGCGCCCAAAATCTCGCTTCTGAATCCTTTAGGCGCTGGAGCATTCCCTCGCCCACCTTGCGCATAGACTCTCTTAAGGAGTCTGGAATCAGGCTCTTCTTTATCGCCTCAATATCGACAGAAGGTATCGAAGATTTTGGAATGGCGCATTCAAGCATTCGCTTCACCATATCCTCGCTTATCGCAGTAAGGTGCGCCGTTTGCGAGTCAACCATGGCTTGCGCTAACTGCTTCATCCGGTCATTTTGCATTCGTTTATGATAGCAGGCTCTGCATCACCGTCTAGTTTTAGTGCGAGCCCCTTTCAATGACTTTAGGCAACACTAAACATGCGACTTTTCGTTGAAGGATCAACGCCAAATCATTGAATCATAGATGTATGAGGCAAGAACCGGCGAGTTCGAAGCTAGCCTATTCAATAGACGAGGCAAGCGGTTTGATTTCTGTATCGAGAGCTCATCTCTATCGTCTCCTCGATTCGGGTGAAATGAAGTCGATCCACATCGGACGGTCACGTCGGATTACCCACGGCCAACTCAAGGAATTCTTAGGGAAGCGGGAAGCTATCGGCTAAATTGTCATCAATCGAAGACAGCACTCAAGCACCTGATTCCATGCGTTTCGCCTGATTTCGGAGCATGGCCGTACCAAGCCCAGAATCAAGGGTGGGTTCGTCCCAGTTATGGGGGTAGTTCCTCTCCAACCAGGCGAAAAGCTCTACCTGGTCGTCACCAAACTCAGGGTCGAGGAGTGCCAACAAGACGGTGTAAATGCGGTTGGCAACTTCCTTATTGAAAGCCTTCATTTCAGGATCAGAAATCTTGCCGGAAGAATGATACTCCTCAATGACCGTGTTTCGGACACAATTGACGGTCATGAGGAGTGCTAGCCTCTTGAGACTGGCCGGTGTTGAGTTAACTGCCTGTTGCGACATCCCCAGCCCGATCCTGTTCCGTGCTTTGGATATCTCAGATCGATGAACTTGCCTGCCCAATCGCCGTGTTGCTTCTTCGGCCATGGTGCAATTAAGAGTATTCGGGTCACTGAGTAACAGCTCACGAACGATTTTGTTGAGTTGTTCTGACTTTGATTGCATATAGGCACATGCTAACTGTTTGGTAGCTGGTGTCAACTTGAGGGGCGTTGAAAGAAGCAGCGGCATCGTAGCCCCGTTGCGTAAACGCTCCTCATCTTGCGTTCAAGTCTAACCGCATGTAATCCGGTACTATGCCCAACTGCTATTTGTGTGGACGTAAAATCCCAGATGACACAAGGCTGATCCGGCGCAAGGTAAAGACCGGCGAGTACGTGCGGAAACGTTACTCCCCCTACCGCCTCAGCTCTACTCAGTCTAGTTTTGGTATGCGCATTGTGTGCAAGTCTTGCGCCTCCTTCCTGGACAAACAAGCCTTCAAGACTGAGCTTCTCTCTCATGCCTGGGTACTCGCAGCCTTGGTTCTTTTTGTTCTGCTATTTCTCGCTCCAGGTCTTTTTCACTAAGAAAAACCCCCATGACTGGCATGAGGGTGTGTGATTTTTAAGCCGCTGAATACTCAATTCCTTTGATGTAGTCCGTTGCTTTCTGTGCTTGCGCCGCTGCTGTGACAATGGCCTTAGGATCATTTCTCAGCGCTTTCATCCAGGACTGGATGTAAGGAGCCGAGTCTGTCTCGACTGTATTGTTTATTCCCACCGTTGCGCAACAGAAGGCGGCGGTAAGTTCGGCAACCAACTCTTCTCGACTGTAGTCTTCCGATCCAAAGTGAACCCGTTCCATAACCCCTGATCGATTCAACCTTGACGAATGCCCGGTGGAATGGCCTAGCTCGTGAAACTTCACGGAGTAGTAGGCGTCGATCGAATCGAATGATGCCAATTTTGGAATGCGTATCAGATCCTGGCTCGGTAAATACCAAGCTTCGTTTCCTTTTTCCTCAATAAAGGGAGGTCTAGGAATTGAGTCAATGAGGGCATCAGCCCTGCTTATCCGGTGTTCATCGGTGAGGTGTCCAAGCTGTGGTAAAGGTGGCAAACCCAATCCTTCACATTGTTCGGCATTGAACGCGGTGAAGTATTTGAGAACGGGGATCGACCTCGGCGGCTTTTCCTCATTCTCGTCCTTCTTCTGCCACTGCTTCCAGAAGACCACCAACGATCCCTTTTCACCAGGTGTTACTCTTCCTCCAAGCTCTTCAGCCTGTTTGAAAGTGATCCAACGGTGGTCGGCGTATGGCGAGAGTCCTAGTAGCAGGACGTTCACCCCTCGATACGGTTTATTGCTGACAGCGCTCACCGGAAGCATGGTCTGATCCTTCCACGGCTTGCGCCATGGGACAACACCTTGCTCAAGGGCTTTGAGGATTTTCAAAGTGACGATTTCGTAAAGATTGCCATTCATTGGCTCACCTCTACTTTTTGTATTTCGATTGCGATCGATTCTGTTTTCATTTCAGTTCCAAGCTGCTATGTTCGCGGCAAAGTGCCGCAACGCCATCCTGGAACGGGAGGAACTAGTGTTCAAATGAACGAACTTTTGCGCAACGGCGAATAACAAAGATAGGTCATCTACCTAGTAGATCTTGGGCTAAATATTGACGACCTCTTTACTTCGATCGAAAGTGCAACGCCGGACTACGGCTTAGTTCGATTTCTGCTTGCCGAAGAAATCACAAATCGATTTCGGCAAGTAAGATTGTCACGCAGATTCTTTGCCCTTTTGCCTCGCAAACTACTCCAGTTGCCGCCAGCCCATAATTGCCAGACAAAAGTGCGTCTCGATAGGGTTTCCGTCGGAGCCAACTGCCTACGATATCCTCTGGCTTAGACTTGGAGCGTACTGAGGTGACTTCAAGTCCCGAGGCATATCTATCTCGCTGCTGAAGCCGATTTCGAAGAAGCTCTGGAAATATGCGCCATCTGACGGAAATCCTTTTGCTTCTCGCCCTGGCATCAGCCAAGAGTGGGCCATGCATCGCAAGGCAACTCGCATTGGCACTTCTCCTGGCATCGTTCACTAGCCTTAGTATTTCTTGCTCGAAGCGCAGTAGATCATCATCACGGATCGATTTCTGCTTCATCACCTGATTGGTGCTGGGCAGACCGGCGGTTGACAGGGCTCCTCTGAATGGTGTTCTCAGACGAAGAAAGAATGGTAAGCCCAGCAATATAAGGGTCAGGACGAGCAAGATTATGGCAAGTTTTGGATGGTGGACAAAATATGACCACGCAGCTGCGACAAACGATCCAGCGGCTAACCCAAAGCATACTTTTCTCACCACTTCACCTCCTCGTCTGAACCGAAGATATGGAAACGTCCTTTGGCATCAAGCTTAGAGAACTTGGGTCGTATCCCTTCCCTTTGGGCCGGGCGAACTCCCCAGAAGACGATTTCAACATTAGGGATTGTTTCGAGATACTTCACGCTGTCCTCGTAAAGCTTCTCCATCGCAGGGCTGTGATCTTCGTAGCTTCCGTCCGTTGGAATGAGCAAGCGAACTCGGTATCTCCTTAAGTCCGTGTTTTTCAGAGAGTTGGCCAATGCCGCGACTGCCATCGCCTGGCTCGTTATCTGTTCCCGACCCGTACCTCCACACGCCTTGCATTTGTGCCGCAGAGGCTCCAGCCCGTGACATGCTTGGCACGGAATTGGCTGCAGAATGGCTCTTCTGAGAGATAACGAGAATGCTTCGGTGTCGGCGGGAATTTCACTGGCAATTTCCCGAACGTCGTGGTCAAATACGAAAAGCCGAAGCTGATCCTGACCTCGCTTCAGCGACTCAATTTCATCAAGCGTGACACGTCCATACGCCAGCTTATCGTCCTCAGAACCGCTGTCACTGGCATCGATTGCTCCGGCAAAGAAAATGGGAAGGTCGCTCGCTGTGCCCGTCGCCGACTGGGCGGTCACGGTAGGCTTCGCGAAGCCCCAAACTAGGCAAGCGGCGACGATAACGACGAAACCAATAAGTGCTGTTTTCATATTCATTTACCTCTTCGACCGGCTTTGCCAGACACTTCGTAGTGCAGTGCAAAGTAGTCGTTTATTAAAGCGTTCATTTCGATTTGGATGCCAGCCAGATTCTCTCTCGCATCTTCGACGCGATTCTTCATCTCTGGTGTCCATTCAAGCGGCCATGGAAGGCGTTGGGCTTCCGCTCGCGCGATCAGTTCGTCAAATGGAGCCTTTGCTGCACTGAGCCTCTCTGCGGTCCATGCGTAGACTCTTTTGGCTTCCTTGACCAAACTCAACGTGCGAAGTGCTTCTTTGACGTCAGGGTCAGACCGGCGCTGTTCAATCCGATTTCGGACTTCTTCTTGGAGATGTCCGTGAACTGCGTTTGTGATGGGGTCTTGCCTGCCCTTGAGCAGTCCCTCGGCGAATCCATACAGCATGTACGCGGCGGAAATTGCCGCTGCAACAAGCCACCAAACCAAGGGAGACACGTCAGTCGACGATTTCTCAAAGGCGGCGTGGGATTGGGCTGCACGAAGGATTCCCTGACGGTCCATTCCGACAACCGATCCGCCAAGAAACAGGATGACGGCCAGTGCCAAGAGGAACCAAGCAACCTGTCTCCGGCGTGTTTGCTCTAGGAAGTAGGTTTCGATGAACTGGACAGCATAGAGCCTAATTGCGCCACGAAGAAAAATTGCGACCGCAAATATCCCAATGAGGCACGAAATGCCGATCGAGACGGGCTTTGGATCTTTGAAGAGATCGTTGGCTTTAAGAGCGCCACTCGCCAGAGCGGCAGAGACTCCGATAAGGCATCCGCACGCGACTGTCCCCACCCATGAAAGCCAAGTTGGCAGTAGCGATTCGAGGGCGTTCTTGCCAAACGGAACCTTCTGTTTCCACGCTGACTCTTCAGTGGAAATCGGCTGAACGCGAATCAGCACCTCCTCGGTAGGGTTCTCAGGATCGTGACATGCCCCAACCTTCGATGCGTAGTCCGCTGCTTCCTTATGAGCGGCGGAAAGCTCGTCGTGGGCATTTTCAACTGCTTCAACGAAAGGCACGAGCTTTTCATCTCGTTCCTTCGTCAGCTTAGAAACCGTTAGATCAACAAGCTTGTCGAGGCTTTCTGATCTCGCCCGCAACGCTTTGAGTTGATTTTCAACATCTAGTCGAACATCCCCGAGCCGCTGGAACTGGGGCACAATATGATCCTGTTGGATTGACCGGAGGTGCGCGGCTAGCAACGAATCATCTTTGGCGATCTCGTCCAAGAACTCCTTAAGCTTCATATCGTCGAGATCGAGACCGCCCGTAATGCTTGGGCCATATGAAATACGACGAGGAATACTGTCACCGTTCGGACCTCGCTCCAGAGGCAAAATGGAATGTTCGAGGTTTGAACCGTTCGCCTTGTAACCGTTCTTCTGTGCGGAATTCTCAGATGCTTCAGATACTATCGAAGACCCAATCACTGCTCTACCGTTTAGATTCTTCTTTTCCGTACTTTCCATTTTAAACAACCCAAAACAAAACTCTATGAACCTTCTCGCTCATCTGCTTCGCTTATAGGAATACTATACAGCGCAAGTTTCACAAACCGAATTAAACTAACATTACACGACACTATGCCCGTAATGTCATGCCTAACAATGCGTAGCCGTTAGGTCGACTACAGCGTGGCTCCCTAGTTATCCTTATCAACGCCTAATACATGCGCAATTTCATCAATTGCATCCTCTTCCATTCCCGCAGACAAAAACCGATTTCTAAAAGTCAGAACAAGCTTTCCATATCCTGCTTTGACTAACTCCGCCGCAATGATTCCTGCACTAAGGCCTTGGAATTTCCCAATATTTATTGCCAAACTCCATGAGTTTCCGCCTTCAATTAGCGTTCGGGCCAACTCTTCTTGTTCTGAGCTAGTTAGCTGCTCTGCATGGTCTGCTATTGTGCCAATACGACCGCTGGCAATTAACCTATCAATTATGAAAGAGCTAGTGACTCCCGAAAATTGTGTCTTGTTAAGCAGAAGTTCTACATCATCGTGAGCAGCTATCAACTGATCGACAATGTCGGCATGTTTGGAAGCATCGATTTTGAGAATGTTCTCAGCAACTGACCAGCCACAACCATTTTGGATTAGCTCACTTACCAATCCATCGGAAATACTTTCGATATGATTGAGTCCAAGAGCTATATCCGTAAAGCACCGGGCTTGTTCGAGCTTGCCAACAATGATGCCTTGACTCACTTCATCAAATTCATCGAGGCAGTACATCATCTTCCAAGCCTCTCCAGCAACAATGGCTTCTTCAATGTTTCTCCCCAATCCTTCTAGATCAGGTTCGCTATCTACTCCTTCAATGTTGGGCTTATCCTGTCCTGCCTCGCTAACTTCCTCATATTCACTCCCGCCAAGTTGAGGAAACTGTTCATTCATCGAAATATAGTGTTACAGCCTGTTTATTCAATCCTAGCTAATCGAGACTCGATTGTAAACATGCTTCATCTTAGCCATAGTTTCCAAATATTCGAGGTAATTCCGAACAATCCCGTTGTCAGTGCCATCATGAACACTAGTGCACCAAGATGCTTTAATATGAAGAAATATTGCAAAGGTGCTTGCAACTCAGATTGACTACAAGAGCAAAGAATTCTATTCGTTCCAACTCACAAGTCCTTGAATTAGATGATTTCCGTCATCCACTTTGTAGAATGTCCCTGGAAATTTCTTCAGGAGAGCATCCACACAGTTCCTTAAGCGCTGGGCAACCTGCGGACGCATATCCCTGTCTTCAAGGACATCCCAAATCGGGCTGACCTCGGAAAGCTTCTGACGATTCGTGTAAAGCAGATCTATGATTTCTTCAGTTGACCAAGTTTTTTTGGGTGTCCGCGCCAGTAACTGAAATACAATTGTTCTCGAGGACCAAGACTGGAGGCGAGCTTTTTTGCCCGTGCTTTCCACAACAATATCTCGATACACTTTGAATCCTGAAATTACGATGGACTCGTCGACATCGTACGGCGATATCAAGACGCCATTGCCTTCTCGAAGGTCAAAGCTCTTGACAATATGTGCCCTAATTTTGTCCCAGTGGGCGGAATTTCGGATATTGTCAACATCAATGAGTACTTCTCCAAGCAACACTAAACGCATCTCCTTGATTAGTTTTTCCTGCGCTATTCTTTCCGGTCTTGTACTTGCAAACAGGATCGGTGGAGTGCTCTCGCCTAGTACCAACGCAATCTGTCTAACAAGATGTAAACCACCAAGCCAAGAATTCTTCTCTGAGTGTGGCATTCTTACATCGGATACAATGAGCCGGACATCATATTGTGAAAGTTGATTCAGAAGCGTTGGCGACCCTAAAAGCTTTAATCCAATTGCAGAGTGAGTATCAGGTGAGTATCCAATACAGTGAAGAGAGGTGATTTCAAATTGTCGCAGCATGGGCCCTAGTGCTTCCTCCCATTCATCATGCATCATGCCAGCATCATCCAGGTAGATGATGGCCGGTTTACCCTTGCGAGGCGGATCAGGAGCGGCCAACCTAACCTTCCTCCTGAAATTGGTCAAGACATTTCATGATGTACTGCAAAATGTTTTGCCACTGTTCAGGACTATCAGGATCATCTCCGTCCGTCCATACTTCTCCAAGGATTGTAAGGTCCTGCTCTTTTGCCAGAATTGCCTGTAATTCCTTTTCCGGTCTGGCACTTGCAAAGAGCACCGGCGGCATATCTCCCTCAAGTACGATTGCGACTTGACGAACGATCTCGATACCGCCCAATCCACGGCCTCGGCCCGGAAACGGCATCCGAACATCAGATACAATTAGCTTGATATCATATGACCGAAGGCTATTTAGTAATTCATGGGTTTTTAGCAATTCAAGCTTGCTTGTCGAACTGTGGTCTGGTTCGTATCCAATGCAGTGGAGAGTTTTTACTCCTCTTTTCTTAAGGAGAGTACCGAGAGCCCAATCCCAAGCTTCATGCATGTCATTGACGTCGTCAATATATACTATCGCTAGTCCCTTCTTTTGAATCATTTCTCTTCGAGAACCTCTATTGGAAATCTAAGAATGGCTTCTACCACGTAGGGAAAGCAACCATGCTCATCTTTGTGTGGACTTAGTTTAAGCGTCCCGTTCAATACCCTCTCTGTAAATACTCTAAGCTGACTCAATCCGACTCCACTCCCCTCACCTAATGCAAGTCGCTCGCTGTGACTGTTAAGGTTGAATCTCATCCAAGTCGATGCGCATTTCTCACAACATGCCATCCCGGCGGCTAACATTGGATTTGGCGCTGAACACTTTTTATGTTTTGACATCCACTTGCAAAGTGGGAGCACTGAGTCATTATCAGGAATCATTAAAGACTCTACAAGACTTGACCTATTTTTGATGGTTATTTCGCAGTGCCCTTGGATAATTCTAGCTTTGACTTGAATGTCGGTCCCAGCAAAAACATATTTATGTGCGTTAACTAGAAGCTCGACAAGAAGCAAAATAAGGACAGGTCGACTTCTTAAAGCAACTTGCTTCTCTAGGTCCGGAGAGATATCGCACTCATAATTCGCTACTTGTCCGGTCTTTCCACGTGAGAACTTTATGTCATACAATCTTCTGCAGGCAGCTTCCTGCATACACTCTTTTAAAGTCTCACTAATATTTATTGCCGTAGCCTTGTCTCTAAGAATCTCTTGGCTCTGTGCAATCATTCCAGATGAATAGCTTCTGACGATCGTAGCATATGCTTCCAATGCATCATATAGAGATTTCTGCGTTCCAATACTCCCTTGAATAACATCCATGTGGGACTCAAGTTTGCCAAACTCGAAAGATTTCTTGTCCTCAATTTCATTTCGAATTTCTTTGATTTCTCTCCGGATCATTTGAACGCCCTTATCAAGATCGTGCCGGACATGACCAAACACTGTATGCCAGTCCTTGCGTTCACGGTCAGCTAGTACCTCTAACATTCTCAATGGTTCAAGTAACATCCGACCAGCGTGAGCGATTCCTTCAAGGGTTGAAGCAGGCACTCGAACCGACGTGTATAGATTCAGGGTTCCCAAATTGTCATCGACAACGCTGCCTCTTAGCATTGGAAAGCACGATTCCAGTGGAAATGTATAATAGAAGTCAAAATTGCCGACAAAAACTCCGTCCAAGGGATTTAGATTTTCCTTAAAATCGGGAACTTCAGCGAGAGTGTCCCGTAGCCATTCGACAGACTCTCTCCACTCCGGGCCAAGGTTGCGTTCTATTGAAAGGCATAGCTGATTTAATTGCTCAAGACTACTGGAAAACTGTGCACCAGTCTGGTTGCAAATCATTGATTTTAACAAGCCTTCCCAAAGCTGTTCAAGAATTCTTTCCGATTCTGGATCGAGCACTCTGTTAGAAGAAATAATCGGAAACGAAGGTATTTTCGTCATGCCGTGGCGCGACCATTGCTCTGACATTTGGTCGTTTAATGTCCTGATGATTACGCCGGGCGCGGCATTGGGAGTTAATTCTACACTGAGAATTCGATCATCACGGTCGCCTAAAGGTTTCGCACTTATTTCAACGGCTATCGGCGGATTTGCTAGTTGTCGAACAAAGTCCCACCATTCGGTGAATCCTCTTGTCTGAACGCCGCCAAGATTCTGATCGTAAATTGCCCTCATCCAAAGTACGAGCGGAAAGGCTGTTGAAAACACATTTGAACCTTTCGTACCCCAACCAACTTGGCGAGTGCTCAAGTCCTTTATTGAGCTTTTTTGTTCAATTTGCGTTGTAGACAGTTCTCGGATGTCAAATCGTTGTGGACCCTTGGACTCATCAGATAACCATCTATACCCAGGCCAAATGAACCACGGATCGGAATCTCTGTGTCCGGGAAGGCTCTTGAGAATCGTCGCAACATAATGACCCAGCGTTACAGTTATCTCCCTGTGTAACTCAAATATTTCATGCCCGTCCAGGCGACCATTTTTTAGCGCATTTTGCAATTGCGGTTGCAATTGTCTTCGCTGCACCAGGAGGTGACGAAGTGCTTCAAGTTCATTGTTGATACCATTTCCCGGCATACCAAAAATCCTCAATAAATCGGATGAGCGGCAAGACAGGCATCATACACTGTGAGACGCACTTGATAGAATTTCACCATTGTATTTATGCTGTCACCAATGTTTGGGATCAGGGAAAGAGCTTGTTTCATGATAGGACCATGCTTACCATCATCCAATTCAATGTGTGCTTTCAAAAAATGTCTGTAGGCCTCATATTTGCTTTCGTTTGGAATTTTGAGCTGTAGATTTTCAAAAGCTGGACTCAGGCTCAGTTCTCTTAGCCCAACCGTAGACAATGCTTCATAGTAAGTATTGGCGCAGTGCTCACTGAGCACCATGTAATCTGTGCAGGACGTGTGAAATCCTTCGCCTACCATCACGCTTCGAACATTCGCCCTGTGTTCTCCATCTTGGGCACCAAAGTGCTCCGTCCGAGCATTTCGAACCAAGATCTCAACGGGCTCCGTATTAATTCCAGCCTGCTGTGCCGCTTCAAGCATTGCAACATAATGAGGACCAATTGATACTCGCTTCATCGGAATGTTGTCGGTGGATAGCTCCTCATCAGCTAACGAGAGAATCAAATGAAGAAATTGCCCATCCTCTTTTACAGCAAAAGGATGGCTCGGCAACGCAGCCGACAAATAACCACGTAGGCAACCAAGCAAATTACCATAAAAACAGACAGTAAAAAGCAGGCTCGCTCGGACCATATTATCAATTGCTTCTGGCCGTTCCAGGTTAACGGCTGGGTGATTGTAGAGCTTCAAAGTAACCTCTTCGAGCCTATCAAATCTAGAGTGCTGCCGAAAACTATCAGGGAAACCGTCGAGCAAGTTAGGAACGTTAATCATATTATTCAATCTCATTCAGTTCATCCGCCGCAAATAGAAACCTTTTTAGCCGATCAGTCTTTGGATCAGATAATATAGAAACTGGTCCATTTTCATGTATTTCGCCACGATCTAGGAATACTACTACATTTGCAGTCTTCCGAACAAATCCTAGCGAATGAGACACGAATACTATCGCCACGCCTTGCTTGCTTCGATCGGTTATGACTTCCCGAAGTGTTCGAATATGCTCAACGTCAAGTGACGCCGTAACTTCATCTAGCAAGAGTAAATCTGGATCAAGGGATAGCGCTCTACACAAGGCGAAGAGTTGTCGCTGTCCGCCAGATACCTGGTTCGGAAAGCGAGATCCAATCTTTTCAATCTGAAACATTTCTAGGTATTCCTCAGCACGTTCAATCTTGCTCATGTCCATTTGCTGCCTAAGCGGCATCAAAACATTCTCTCGTAAACTGAGGTGTGGCCACAAACAAAGGCTCTGAAACACGAGTGTGGTCTTTGGCCATGGCTTGTGTAGCCTTAACGGATCGCAAGGGAAATCGTATAAGTGCGAACACAAGTTCAGTTGGCCAGAATTTGCGGACTCGATACCTGCGATGACCCTGAGTAGGGTGCTCTTTCCTGCGCCACTTGGGCCAATAATTCCGACGACCTCACCAGGTCTTACATCAAGTGATACATCGCTCAATATTGAACAACCTTTAATCTGCTTGGATATATTTCTAGCCTGTATCAATTTCCTTAGGTCTCCGAGTAATCACGACCAAACCGTTTTTGAATCTGATTGGCAACCAAATAGACAGGAATCGTGACTGCGAGGAAGAAGATGGCTAGGGCAGTATATATCTCGACAGGCTTATAGATCTGGGAATTAATTCGTTGGGCGGCTCTGAATAGTTCATCAACGGAAATGAAGCTCGCGAACAAACTGGCGTGAAGCATATTAATTTGAACGATGAGAATCCCGGGCAATGCATGGCGTGCCACGAGGGGCAAAGTTATCCGCCACGCAATCGTCCCAGGATTCAGACCCGAGACCTTTGCGACCAGTTGATATTGCATTGGGCAATCTTCATAGCACCTACGCCAAATATCGGCCACCCAAAATATATTGAGCGTACTAAGAGCCACAATTGCGGTCAATTTTGGATCGACCACTATGCCAAGCATATATTGAGCCGGATAGTGGAGCCAAAAGAGCCACACAATGATAGGTATCCCTGAAAGTCCAAGTCCTATTGCTCGAACAGGCATTCCCACCAACACACGATATCTGCCCGCTGCAACACCAAGTGGTGTCCCAAGGGCTATTCCAAGCCCCCAGATCCACGCGCAAATCACTAGCGTTGTCCGTAGCCCGCCTGCGAACTCACCAGCATGTTCAGACAGTATTTTCAGCATCCTTGCACTTCTTCGTTATGGCAAATACGGCTTGGCTACTCTATAAAAAAGGTGGCTGTCACCCTCGTATTTTTTAATGATCGCGTCCATTGTTCCCGTGTTTTGAATCTCTTGCAGGGCATTGTCAATCATAGATTTGAATTGAGGTTCATTCTTAGGCATAACAAAAACGTCGGCAAAAATCCGTATCGGCTTCTTCTCAGCAACATTCTTAACTGAATTTGGATTGCTTGCAAGAAACTTCATGCCCTGATAAGGCTCAGCAAAAAACAAGTCTGCCTTGCCTCCTACAACATCTAGAAAGAGTTGTGATTCAGACGTGTGGTCGGGATACGAAATAATCTTGGCCTTTGGAAATTGTGTCTGTGCAATGAGAAGAGGGGAAGATCCGTCGATAGCGGCGATCCTAATGTTTGGATTGTTAATTGACTGCCAATCATTATCTGGATTCAAGCGGGTTTCACCAGGTCGAGTCCAGATTCCGATTCCGCTGTAGAAAGCTGGGACGGATAGCGTGGCAAGTTTGCCTCTTGCCGAGTTAGACCAGACTCCTGCCCCAACCATGTCGTAACGGCCAGTACCTAACCCCTCTAAGAGCCCTTCCCAGCCTACTTCCTCTGTAAACTCGACTTTTAGTTTTAGGCTTTTCGCCATCTCTCTCAGGGCATCGGGGAAAATTCCCGTCACTTCCTTTGTCTTGGGGTCGACTATGCAGTTGGGAGGGTAGTTGATATAAGCGGCGTGGATTACTCCCGAATCGAGAACTTTTTGATAGGCCGTTGTGCTCGAATTAATCTGGCGAGTTGGTTGACAGCCGACAAGAGCAACGCCAATGAGGATGAAAAGGGCAGGTTTTAGTTGCATGTATGAAGTATATGACCCAGTTCTCGAAACTGAATTAATCTAACGTTTGCTACCCGTTAGGCTTTTTAAAGATCGGATCTGCTAGCGAAGAATATGACTGGGCACACGTCTGAGAACGACTTCCCATTAGGTAGGAGCTTTGGCATCATCTCTGTGATCCACAAATGTCACCTTGATCTGCTTTGACAAGGAATCATTTGGGTATGTTAGACAAGGTCTTCTCATGTCGTTCAAGAGTCGTGATGGGATCATTCTGTCGACCACTTTAGGAAAGAAAATGCATATCAGCCGTGTCATCGTCAAGAAGCTAAACGGGAGTATTTCGTACGATATTCCGTTTCACCCATCAGGAATTACCCTCATTACGGGACCTAACGGCTATGGAAAAACGTCTGTTTTGAGACTGATTGACGCCATGTTCAACATACGACTAGATACCTTTGCTCAGATAACATTTGAGGAGGTAGAAATTGAATTGTCGGACGGCTCAGGCTTGGCGGTTCGAAAGCTTTCAGAGGTACTAGAGGGCTTTAATTTGAGCTTTGGGACCAGATCGTCCCGAAAGAAAGCATTCCATTTTCAATCCAAAGACTTTTCATTTGATGATTTTGCTGCCGAGTCTGATGGAAGCAATAGCTACTCATTGAGTTTCGATAAATTCATTCGAGAAAAAGAGCGCAAAGGAACAATCCGACGACTTCCTGGAGGAAGATGGCGAGGGAGGTCCGGGGAAGCTCTTGCTCTGGAGGATTTGCAGGTTGAGTTTATGAAATCCTCGGCCGCACTTGAAGAAGTTCCGGACGAGTATTTATCTGTTGTCCGAAATTCAATTCCATTGTTCCTTTCTGCCCACCGACTTCACGGCTCAGATCAAGCCACAGCGGTTGATCTTGTGGCCGAGCAGGTTCGGAGCCAAATCAAACTTGCGCGAGATGAACACAGTAAGGCTAGTCAACGGATTGATCAAGATTTTCCACGCAAACTGCTAAGCAGATCAGAATTAATCCCCTGCACTGAACTTGAAGTACGGCAAGCATTCGATCGCTTAGCGGAGTCGTGGACCAGATATAGGGATTTAGGACTTTTGCAGGAACCAAGTTTTGAGGGATTTGGCAAAGGGATTCAAAAAGATCGCCTCTCAATTGCGATGCTCTTCCTAGAAGATCAGCGAAAGAAACTTGAGGTCTTTGCCTTGATCGAGAAACGCTTGATGCTATTTCGTGCCCTTGTTGATGAGCATCTAGAACTGAATAAAACGGTTACTTTTTCGGACATCAAAGGGATTGAAATTATTGATACAAGGGGGACCCCGATCCCCTTGACGCGACTGTCTTCGGGAGAGCAACAGCTCCTCGTCCTGTTTGCGACACTACTTTTCTGCGAGCCTTTGCCAAGTTTTGTCCTGATTGATGAACCCGAACTAAGTCTTCACCCTAGTTGGCAAAAGAGCTTCGTTGAAAATATTGAGCGAATCCGAGAATTAGTTGAAGTGGATTTTGTGCTTGCGACACACTCACCAACTATTGTTGATGGCAGGCTGGATCAAATGGTTGATCTTTGGATGGCCCAGAAATGAAGCCAGAAAAGAGTTTTGACTGGTATGTTAATTCAGAGAGTAGGCGCGCAGCCCAGGCGGCAATGACTCCGTTCGAAATTACTATTGCAGTAGAGGGTGAATCAGATTGGGAGTGGCTTTGCAAATTAGTAATTCCTAATCGAGTAAGAATCGAGTACGGGAACAACGGCGGCAAGAAATGGGTCTTGGAAAGAGTACGAAGCTCCCGAAAGGATTCCTTGAACGTCATCGGAATCATTGATCGGGATTTTGAGGGACTATGTGGTGAACGTGTTGAGGAGGGTGAAAGAGGCATTTTTGACACTGAAGTAAGGGACTCGGAGGTCTTAATCGCTTCATCTGGTGTCCTTAGAGATGCGCTCCTACATTGCTGCCCGCCCAAGACAAAACTTGAAAGGCAAATTAACCGTGTTGATCAAATCATTTCAGAAGCACTTGCATCCGCAGCCTTAGTCGGTGGTGTTCAACTTGCCAGTCACAGGAGGTTTGGCCTTGGGAAAGTCGTACCAAGAAAAGCTTGGAATCGTCTCTGGACATTTTTTGTTAAAGATTCATCGGGGCGCTGGGTTTTTGACCTCGAAAAATGGCTCTTGATCTTAAAAACCCAATTTAAATGGACAAATGACGAAGCTAATTTGCTTCGTGTTGAAACCATGAATGTCCTTGCCGAGGTCACCAAGGAAGCCGAGTTTTGGATGATCAGGTTAGGTGTCGAGACACCCACAAATGACCAAATTAGCAGGGCTAGGCACCTTTTGTTAGCTCATGGTCATCACCTTATTGATTTCGCTGCAATGGCCTGGTTCACGGAACTAGACGGCTTTAGAGCGCAAGATAAAGTTCGAGAGAACTCAAGCCGGAATTTAGCCGAACGATCTCGCCTTCTTTTCAGCGTGGCACTTTTCAAGACAACAGACTTGTTCTCAAAAATTGAAGTCTATTGCAAATCTAATTTTGGAACTGAATATGCAGTTTTTCGCAGTGCCTAATTGAGTTCTTTGGCAGTCAGAACTTGCGCAATTCGCATTGCTGAGAGGGAAATTCCATGAGTCGACGGAAGGTTTTCGAAGACACGAAGGAAATCCCTCTCGAACAGGGATCATCCTTACCAGTTCACAACTATGAAAGGTCGAGATCTCAAATTGCATCTCCCGGCTCACATAGCAAATGGCAATGAAGATCCTGATCACAAAGTATGAGCATGAAGGCCGGCTTCCCTGCTGGATACATTCGGTCAGCAATCCAGGCCATTTGAATGAGGTCACGATCGCTTGGACCACAAACTGCGCGATCCGGGTGAGAATGCCATTCACCAACATACGAGACCTGATTCCAGGTCTTTCGTTCGGCTTCTCGAATCGCATCCGCCAAGCCTTGGATTCCCCGCTGACAACTCGACGGATCCTCCTCACTATCAATCGGAGCTGGCAGTGCATCGATCAGGTAAAGGCACTTTCGCTGAGTATCAATATCGCCTAGGAGGACTCCGCACGTCTCCGAAGGAAGTTTTGCTTTGCGAAATTCGTGGAGCTTCTGGAGAAGTCCGGCATCTGCCTTCACGGTCCACGAATCGTTCCTAACCTTCGAGGAATGGGATGGATACAGCGGGATTGTATGACGAACCACCTCCAACGATTCAGGATTGCAACGTGAAACGAATAACTGAGCCTCTGTTGACGAGTCAATACTCCGGATCGTTCTTGCCACGACCGCGCTATGAATACTCACCGGTTCAGGTGATATCCGAGAGCTCAAGTCCCGGCAAGAGCCTCCGAATCGGAAAGGTTCATCGAATGCTGGTAAATGATCTGCTAAGTTAGGGTCATTGAGGATAGCTCGAATGTACTGAGATTCTATGCAGTCAATCGGGATTTCGCGCTGACCATCTTCAGCCATGCAAACGAGGTCTCTTCCGTCTGGTGTGAAGAAGCCGCTAAATCGCCTTGCATTCCCATATTCTACTAACGATAGTTGGCGTCGAACTGGCGTTGAGGCCGTCAAATCTACAATAAGCTGGGCATCCTTTGAGGCGTTCAGAATTGCTTCGGCCTGACCCATCGGAAACAAAATGTCAGCGTTAACGAAACTAGCCAATTCTTCGGTGAAAATCGTATTCGCGCCATGAGCCATTTCCTCGGCTTTGTAGAGTCCCCATCGTCGACCTAAAACTTGATGGCGAACAATGTTGTGAGGCAAGATCACGTCTTCGTCAACGAGCGTCCAACGCCCGAACGCCTGTCTGGCCAGCATCGCGAAGGTCTGAGAACCCAGTGCACCAAGTCCGAACATGACCATTTTCGATCGGTCGCTCTCTGTACTGCCACTAGCGTATGCAGCCTCGTCCGGCGTCAGCACAAGCCGCGGCTGAAGCATTTCTAAGCGTATGTTTAGCGAAGCTCCTTGAACCGCACCGTCGCTCGACAACAAGGCCTGGTATTTGCCTCCCATCTGGGCCAGAAAACCGAGTTGAACCCCGAGTTCCCCAGGTGGCAGCTCCTTACCGTCATTGCTGACGCATCGAAAAACACTGTAATCGATCCTTTCAACGTCGCCTCCTTCGGTCCTCACCATTGGAACCCGCAGAACGAGAAATGTACCTCGCAGATTCTCTAATCCCAGTCCCGATCGTTTTCGCAATTGAACCTTCAGGGAGTCAAGCAAATCAAAACCAGCATTGTTACAAAGCTCTTGAAGTTGGTCCAACGTCTCCGGGCTGGTTCTAATTACGCCGTGAATCTGACCAGGCAATTCGATTTGAATCAGGGAAGCCTTTGTGCCTTGCAAATGGCGAGGCAATTTATCAGCCGAATCAGCTACGAAGACTTCATCCCTCGTCCCACTGTTGGCCACATAGACATCGAGGAAAAGCTCCCCTTCGGGAACAGAAAGCGCCTGTGGCGGAAGAATGATGGCCTTAAGCGCGGCCGGCAGAAACGGCTCCAGACTCTGTCCCGGTCCGTGGAGGCGACCTCGAGAGTTCTCCTTGAACCACCAAAGTATGCGCTCGCCCAACAATGAGGCGGTCCATCGCATGAACACGAAATTGGGATCTTCTCCAAAAAGGCAGAGGCTCTTCGGAAATCCCCTGTGGACCATATTGAGATGCGGAACGTCGGGAAAATCGCCCCGTTCGGACCAGACCTCTGGCATGATTCCGATACCAAGAAAGAAAACCGCCACCAACGGCTCCTCGTAGAGCAGTCCCGGATAGATGGGTTTCGAAGGGACATCTGGCTTTACCGTAAACCGAACAAATTCAATGCCTTCCGCCTTGCGGCATTCTCGAAGTTCGAATAGCTCGTTTAGATCATTGCCGACATATTCAGCAAAGGCCCGTGCCCGCGCATCGTTTAACGATTCAAGCATGACAGCTTCCCCTATCTCATAGATCACGGTGCTTTCTATCCTGCTTGTGGTGGTTTCGCGTTGATAATTGACGTGCTGCCAAGACCCGTTGCAATCTGGAACGGAGACATGCCGTATTGGTCTATTTTGATCTCAATTGGCTTTGGCGTTTGCACGTTTGGCTCCTCCATTGTAACGAGGAATCTACCTTTCTTGGCGTTCTTAACATCCAGATAGTAGTTCTTCGCTTGGATATAAGGAGGATTGCTGTCGTCCTCCGCTAGAATTTGCTTACAAGACGCAATGAGCCAGGCACCTTCACGTCCTCGCTCAAACCAGTCGGCAATGTCCGGCTTCGGAACAGTCTTCGTGATTCCTTTTTCATTGCTGAGGGAAAGGTAGCTGCAGTGATGAGGGAGCTTGCAGATATCGTATTCCAGCCTGTCTTCATTGCCGTAGTGCTTCGTAATCTGGGCTATGTCTTCCAGAGCTTCCCATGGCGCATCTCCGAGCAAAAGAACCTTCGTTTCGGTTCCGCTACTCGTAAAGACTGCATGAAGGACAACGCAGTCTTGATTCCGGTCCTCAACTTCCCTTTCGTCGATTCTATGTCCGTGTGGCGAATGCACAAAGAATTCGACCCCATCGGATTGAAGATTGAAACTCGGAATGAGTTCTCCAGCATCGGTGATGAGATGACTAACTTGATCCAAGGTTAGACCAAGAGATTCGACATACTTCTTGAGTCGAGTTGGCCGTCCGAAAATCCGAATTCCTGAACCGTTCTTCAGTCTATGACGTGCTTCCTGCCTCCAGATGCGGGCGTCGTCCGAAAGTCCCTCCTCCGTGATTGCCCCAGCCGGAACCCAGAGTTCCTTGATCTTAATCCGATCGTCCCCCTGATGTTCATTGCATGAATCAAGGTGAAAAAACTTGCATGCATTTATGATGTGGTCACTGTCGATATGGGTGATACAGAAGACGTCAACATCCTTTCGGTTAAGACCCTTTAGCCGCTCTCTGAGATCCGACTCAATGTTGCAACGGTTGTCGTATGGGTCGTCGACATTCTTGACATGAGCGTAGTCAAGGATGATAAGGCGACCACCTTCAACTTCAATGAATGTCGTGTCGGCGTTGCCGATTGGGAAAAAAGTGAGTTTGTGCATAATGTAGACACCAGTATACCTAGTATGCGGACCATTCCTCAATCGCCTTTGGCCACTTTTTCACAGATTTCCGATAAAGATATCACCCTTGGCCGGTAATAAATCTAGGACCGGCTTTGGCTTGTCAAATTGTCTGCTATTCCAAGCTGTCTAGTCATCCAGACTGGCCAGTAGGCCTCTTTTTCTGTGTCGATATAACCTTCTTGCCGGATTCCAGCGCCAGCACGGTCGTTACTAGCCGAGAGGATGAATTCCGAGCCGAAATCATGAAAAGGAAGAACTGAACCGCAAGTACGGCGTCGGTCATTAGCACATCTTTGACAGCCAAGTGAAGGAGAATGGAACCCAAGGGTACGACTATCGCGGCTAGGAAGGATATCGCAGCCAAGTCTCTGAATAATAGGAACATCTGATGAGCCTGTTCAACCTCCGGCTGCTTTTCGTGAATCTTCAAGAACCTGTACCAAAGGGCATTTTGCTCCCGCGGATCGGTAGGCAATTTCTTGTGCTTCTTCGTAAGCTCAGCAACATCTATCCGAGGATCAGACTGGAGATAGTAAGAAAATGCTCGATGTCCTGGCAAAACGTCCTTTGTTCGCCAAAACACTAAGATTTCCTTGACATCCGATGAAAAGAGATGAGCCAAGACAAGCCCGAGAAGCGAAAAAGCTCCAGCGATCGATCCACTTTTGGCAATCTCTGGTGCGAGATCTTTGAAAGTGGAAGTTGCGAGTGTTTCCCGGTGAAACAAGAGGCTCCCCATTATTAGGGCATCGACAACACAGAGACTCACAATATATTTTGTGTTTTTGCTTTTCAAGGACTCTTTCGATTTCTTGGGCATTTCTTACCTTATGCAACGACTCGCTTAATCCATCGATATCCTTGGGTATTCACTTCAGTTGCTCCAGGAGCATACTTGTCGGCGAACGACGTGTTCTCGATGTAAACATCGATTCCATCGCTATGGCTCTCCAAGACAATGTTTCCGGCCTGGTTCGAAGTAATCTTCTCGAGGCCTCGATTGCTCCACGCAGCATAGTCCAGGTCCTTCGATGGTGCACACCCAAAGAATGAAAGCTTCGGTTGCATTGCATCGAGAAAGTCGTAGTTTCGATTTGAACCCCGACCATGGTGAGGCGCAATCAGAATTGAAGCGTCTTCGATGTCCTTCTTGTGGTTTTCGAGAACATAATCCCAAGTGGCGTCATGTGCATCGCCGGGAATAATGATCTTTCCACCTGCACTGTGGTAAAGCAAGACGTACGACCCATCGTTAACATCTCCGCCATTGTTAATGACGTCAACGATGTCTTTATCTGGTGCTAAAATATGAAGTCCATCCCCTCCGTCATCGCTGGAATCAGTCTTATTAGCATATTTGAAACGCGAACCAGACTTTGGGGTCACGACCGTAACTGCACTCTCCTTGCCATCCCGAACGCTCACATGCTTATCCCAATCGGCTTCGAGGTACTGACCTCCCGCTCCAAATGCAGGCTTTTCTCGCCTCACTTCAGAATCCCAATAGTTAGAGACGGTAACACCGTCCATGAGCGCATTGAACCCATCCAGATGATCCATGTCAGGGTGAGTCAAGATAAATCGAAAAATGTCCGTTATGCCTAGCCCCTTCAGATACGCTAGAGGGTTTGTTGACTGATTACACATCTGAAAGTTACCCAGCACTGCTTTCCTTTCGATGGCAAATTCCGCGGTTTTCGTAACAGCCTCAGACTGATTGCCGCAACAAATGTCGACCATTGTTATGTGACCGGTATTGTGCTGAATTATAGTGCAATCACCCGGATTTACATTAAGGAAATGGAGAGTACTCATATCACGGTTTGTTCTTAAATTGAGTGCCGTTTAATTGCATCCAATCTGATGACTGCTTTACGTTATTTTACCACTTCACTCATATGGCACGTCTCTTACCTTAGCCTCTTGCCTTTTCGGTGGAATCGAGCAATAGTTGCTCCTTCGCAATCTTTCTCATAGCGCGTATTAGACTCCACCAAAATGAATTTGCAGGTACAAATTCGCCTAGTTGCGGACTCTCAGAGCCATCTTTGAGACGTTCGCATGAGGCGATTTTTTGTAGTACCGGATCGATGTCGAATTCCAGGTTTCCCAGAGTGAGATAGTGAGTTTTACCCAGAGATCTAAAGAGCCCCCGTTTGCCTGTAATTTCCAAAGTCTCGAACCTGCTCGCCTTCTCGGCAATATCCAGTTTCTCCTCAACATACCGATTTATTCTCTCCGACTCGGTTAAGAGCTCGTTCTTTGCTTGGTTAGCCTTGGCAAGTTGTGGCTCTACTTCAGCCTTTATTTCTCGGTAGTCATCAGCCGTGATGGTTTCGTCTACGACCTTGTTTCGCGCACTCTTCAACCTCGAATCGAGAGTCAATATTTTCTGCTCGATCATCGGTAAGGAAACCGAAATAACTTCCCTATCTTCTTCCGCTACATGTTGCAGTGCGTATTTCGCCCACTGATTGAAAATTGGATTGATCTTTACCTTTGACACGATGTCAAACCCAATGTCGTAAATCTCCTTCTCTCGCTTACCAACTTTTCTGCATCCCTTCGTTGCAGAACAGTGGTAGTACGTATAGATCGCTTGACGACCCGTGCTTGCATACTCCTTCCTCTTCGTCTCCCCGATATTTGAACAACCGCAGTTTCGACAAACGAAGACTCCAGAGAATAGATGCTCGTGTGTCCTCATACGTCTCAAAGGCGTTCTTCCGAGGAGTACCTGCGCGCGTTCGAACTGATCCCATGAAATCATGGGTTGGTGCTTGCCTTTCAATAGTTCACCCTTGAAATAGAAAGATCCTGCGTAAAACGGATTTGAGAACAGCTTGTAAAACAGGCTCTTTGAGATTGGCTTTTCCCTATCTCTTTTTTGGGCTCCCTTGAGGCCAAGCTTGGTTAGTTCTCGATGAATCTCTGGCAGATTGTAGTTACCCGACAATAGGAGGCTCCACGCTTTGTTTACTAGCTCGAACTTCACCGGATCAGGGTCAATTTCCCGAGTGATCGGATTGTTGATATACCCCAGCGGAGCTTTGCACGTATGCCACCCGCGCTCGGCTTTTCCTTTCATGCCGCGTTTCACATTGCGGCTCAAATCTTGGATATAGCCCGTAGCCATGCCATTTTCAATTGACATGAGGAGAACATTATCTTCAGGCAGATAGGTTCGCTCTGGGGTGCGGATGAACTTCAAGGTCCCCGCTTGCAAGAGGTGAGCAATCAGTCCTCCATCGACCATGTTTCGCGATAATCGATTTATTGCCCAAGTAAGAATCCCCTCGATCTCACCAGACTGCACCTTACCCATCAACCTCTGAAACTCCGGCCGCGTGTAAGGCTCTTTCGCCGATCGCGATTCAACGATGATTTCGGAGACTTTAAGGTTTTCGCGCTTTGCGAGCTCGTGAAGGGCGGATAACTGGTCGTCCAAGCTCTGAATTTGCCTGTCCTCGCTTTCCGTTGATTTTCTCGCGTAGATAGCTACAGCCATAGGTTTGGTAAAAATAGATTAGTAAGACTTGGGTGGCCAGTTCCTGGGCGTGGTCATAAGCCAACTCTAGCCCAAGTTCTTGGAGAACTAAAGACTGGAACGACCTAACATCGGTATCGGTGGGAGTTGGAAGCCACATGAGCCGATTTTGAATCCTATCTCCATGCAAAAAAACATGAGGACATTCTAGGCATTGGTGCGTAGAATTACTCCTTTTGGACGGCGAAAGCGCCAACTTCTTATCATGGGTTTATGAACAACCCAACCCCCAAACAGGTCTTCGGACCGGTCATCTCTCGGCTCGCCGACGCGATGATTCATGTGCCGTATTATGCCTGCGATGGCTCTCCACGGCTTGCCTTGGATGCCAGCGTAGACCGATCAACAGTAACCCGATTGAAGCGGAGTGCCTTGAATCCTTCTTTTGCCATGGTGGCCCGTCTCACCGCGGCAATTGAGAAGAGGGTCGGATGCCGTATAGACCCGAGAGATCTCTTTGCGGAGAACGGACAGTTTCTTACTCCGCATATTTGCGACCTCTTTCCAACCTGTAATGGCTGTTTGCCTGATGCAGCCCTGAATGAATTCGGCGAGCTACAACCCTTGTTTCACGGAATTGGTAAAGGCGAATGGGTCACATCCCAGTATCCACGCGGATACGAACAAGAGGAAGGAGGAGCATGGACGATCTAGGGATGGTAGCAGCCCTGCAAGCCTGCTCGCTCTTTGAACTTCTGATACTGCTTCAACCGATTCTGGCCCGTGAGGGATACGGAGACGTGGAGGTTCTTGACCGGCTGCTCACCACCCAGAAGACCCGTCATGGAGGCTTTGAAATGGTGAGCCGGATTGGGGCCGGAATCTTGCCCCTAACGTGTGTAATCAAGGTCATCAACGACGATATCCGGGTTCGCATGCTCTCTGAGCTTGTGGGCACTGTTGATCGCATTAACGCCGATGTCGGCCTCGTTATCACCCCAAAGAAACTCTGCAAGTCAGCCGAAAAAGAATTACCGAAGTACACCACGACGAAGCTTCAAATCCTGGACGGAGAAGCTTTGGCCGGGCTCATGCGAAAGCACAAAATCGGGGTGCGGCCAGGTGGCGGTGTGGACTACGCCTTTTTCGGTGGACTTGAAGACTTCGCTAACTGGTCTGAACCGCTCATAACCGACATGAAGCGATGGATATGACCCGCCCCAACCAAATCGCGCTTCAAATGCATTCTTTAGGAGTCAGCCGCAAAGCGATCATTGATATCTTAAGCATTTATCCTTACGACCAGATTGAAGCACAACTCGAGTATCTTCCCTTTCGCAAGGCGCGTCGGCCCGAAGCCTTCATCGTCGACGCCATACGCTACAACTATTCAGCCCCTAAAGAATTCTTCTATGCCAAGAATAAAGCTAAACGTAACAAACCACCACAACAATTGGACCAAGACCCCGAATCACCTACTGGACAGCTTGATGCCGAAACTCAAGGATACGGAATTGAGAGTCCTTCTGGTGCTCCTTCGCCTCACGACGGGCTGGAACCGGGAGGGACAGACCCTGATCCTCTCCTACCAGACCTTGATCTCGAAAACTGGGCGTAGGAGCGAAGCGATCTCGCTTGCTCTCAAAAGCCTCAAAGCCCGGGGACTTATCCACATACCCCGTGAATCTGCGCCATTTACACCCCATAAACCGAAGAGAATCCGCCCGAAAAGCAAACTGCAACAATATAAAGACAATTAAGTAAAAGACAACCAAAACAACGCCACTTATCCACAGCGCACATGAAAAGTGAGGTGAATACCTCATAAAGTCAGGTTTTGACTTAGCCAAATTTGAACCTAAATATAGTAAACAACCCCGCACATCCTTGTGCGGGGTTCTGTGCTAGCTTGGAACAGGCAACAGAAACGAGAAACTGACAACAAAAACGGAAAACCGACAAACAGACAGGGCGGGAGGGCGGGTTACCTTAGAGCGCCGCTTATTCACCTGATGCCCATCTGACTTCACTTAAAAACAGGCCGCGAAGTGCGACGCTCTCAGGTGATGAATCGATGGGGGCATCTCCAGTAAACGCTATCTTTCCGCCACTTGCTGGCTGATATATGAATCCCATGGTAAACCCTTGATCGTCTTGACCGGTAAGAAGCGTCGCACTTGCGCTCACTGGAGCTACTCCTTGACCCGATACATTTTGCCCAAATAGATTGGCGCCCATCGGAAACCCACTGACAGACCCTGAAACGATCTGAGCAGTACGAAACGGGGTGAAGCCGCTTGAATTAGTAACTCCGCCACAGAAACTGCCGATTGAACTTATGTTGTCATTATTGAGGTCGCCCGTCGCCAGAAGCCTAGTGGAATAGCGAATGAGCACCACGCCTCCTCCTGCATTCATGAACGATTTGATGGCTGGAACATCCGACGGGCTCACGGCCGCACTCGATGCGATGACGATAACGTCGGCGGAAAATACTCCCGGCAGGGCGTGGCTTACCTGAACCGGCTGAGTGCTGAGACCCTGCAAAAGGTCGGTCTCCTGGTTAACCCCGGATTGGGCGGTATCCGCCAAAAACAGGATTCGCTTGGAACCCTTTTGAACTGACACGGTGATGAGCGACGATACGGAGTTTCCGTCCGTGCCGTGAGCCGTAATTTTGTAGGTCGTTGGGACGGTCGGCTTATCCGTGAACGATCCGTTGAGAGTGGAGCCATTTACAGGGAAGCTCGCGCCCTCAATGGAATCCACGTTCTGAGAACTCCAACTGATAGTGGTCGGTTGTCCGTATGCAACCGATTGAATTGATGAAGAAAGCGTTATGGACGCCGTCGATGATCCCCCGATGGACCCTCCGCCGCAACCAAGCGGCAAAAGGCTAAGGGCAAAAAGGGGTAGGAGAAGGATTGATTTTGGATTCATAGCTACCTGGTCTTCCGAAATCTGGGAGACTATATAGTATATCTCAAAACCACCTAACTTAGGTGGAAAGTAATTGAACACGATGAAGTGTGTCTAAGCTTCCCGTAGCCTCGTTCAACACCCCCGAATACGACAAGCTGATCGCGCTTCTCAAGACCATTCGCAAGGAAAAACGGGTTAGTCAAGAGGAATTGTCGAGGCGACTCGGGCAGTCCGTGAATTTCGTGCTGAAGATCGAACAGAAAGACCGCCGATTCGACGTTGTTGAATTCTTTCAGCTTTTTACGGCCCTTGAAGTTGACCCTGTTGAGGCGTTCACAAGGTTCGCAAAGGAAGTCCGGGCTACTTAATAGTCTAGATAGAGCCTGGTAAGCTCACGGTCAGCTTTAGCCGCGTGGTAAAGATTGAATTCTTCATGGCACACCCGTGCAATTTTGCGAAGCTCAGACTCCGCCTCTTCCCTTTTGCCACGAAGAATGTTTAGTTTTGCCCTGGTAAAGCCTAGGCGAACCGGAAACTCGGCGCAAAAATTCATGCCATCGGCCTCGATTTGCTCAATCGTATCCTCGGCCTTCATGGTGTTACCTCCGGCGAATTCTAGCCGAGACCTGACTTCAAGGGCGTAGTAGTGAAAGGCAGGATCGTTTTCGAACTCTCCTGAGCGGGCGAGAGCAACATGCGCGGTTTCGAGCGCAGAATCCGTCAACTCATGCCTTTCAACGGCGGAAAGCACATTGAGAGCGAAGTCTCGGTCCATCTGGAATCTTTTTTCTCGCCAAAGCATCAAGACTTCTGCGCTTCTTGGTTTTGTTGCGTCGGCGTACGAAACGGCATTCTCATGACTGGAATTGAGCTGTTTCCAGGTCACGAACGGAATGCCTCGAAGGACGTTGCCTCGCATCCATAAGCCCGTGGCTGCATGGACTTGCTCTTGGTTGACTTTAGCCCGGACTTCCATGGCATCCAATGCCTTCAGTGCGCTGGCTGTGCGCATAAGTCGCTGATTCAAATGGACGATTCTTTCGCTAAGCAACTGCCAAAGTTCTGGATCGGATTCGTGTTTTCTTGCCGCTAGTGCTAATTTCAAGGCCCGCTGTGGGGAAACCGACTCACCAACTGACTGTATCTGCTGGAGCACTACTCTGGAATCCAGTCCCTCCGCCTTTTCCGTTGGAATCGGGGCGAATTCCTGAATCCATGCCTCGTGAATGCGCTCTTGTAACCGAGACTTCCTGAATACAGTGAGAACCTTTCCAAGAGTTTGGGGATTGATTTCTTCTGGTCCTTGAACAAGCTGACTAACCCGACCGGGCGAGACACCCATTGCAATCGCGAACGCCTTGCTAGAACCAAACTCTTCGCCAATTGATGCTTTGAGAGTTGCACCGAATGACTTCTGTTTAGCCTTGCCTAAAGAATCGTCGTACTGAGTATGTGTCTCCAAGTATCCCTCGTATCATCGTTACACTACGATGGATAAGTTCTTTAGGATGCTAGAAATACCTCTAATTCTTCTTTCACAACGCTCTAATAGGCGAGAGAGGACTTTGACTCCAGAAATTCCCAAAGGTGCTTTGGGGACGATTGTGGACACAAATGAGCCCTTTCGATTAACCGCTAAAGATCTCTCAAAGCATTGTTACATCCTTGGAAGCACCGGCTGTGGTAAAACGTCGCTGATTCTCAAGCTAATCGAAGAAGATATCAAGGAAGGCCATTCGATTGTCATTCTCGATTTGCGTGGTGACCTCGTAAATGGTTCGCTCGGATTGTGCGAAAGACTCAAGGTGAATCCTGATCGAGTAACCCTGCTTGATTTGCGGGAAAGGGAGCGCATTCAGGGATTCAACCCATTAGGTGGTGCAGGAGAGCCATATATCCGCGCACTTCACCTTTTGGAAGTGCTGGCTAATGAAGCTGAATCTTGGGGAGTGCAACTTGAAGAGACTTTGCGATCCGCACTCCTTCTACTAGCCGAGTCAGGCTTCCGGATTACGGAAATCGAGAAAGTATTTTACGACCAAGAATTTCGAAGTCAATGTTTAGGGATGTGTAGTGACGATAGTGTTGTCCGGTTTTGGGAACGATATGTCTCGCTCACACTTATCCAACAGCAGTGCTGGGCTCTTCCTGTACTCAACAAAGTAACTTCCCTTCTCGCCGTTCCGACACTTCGCCACATCCTAGCTGCTGAATCTGATCTCAATTTAGGTGAACTTCTGGCGCGGAAGGGACAAATTCTCCTCGTTTCACTGGCCGTGGACGAGTTGCATCGTTCGGCACGAATGATGGGAAGCCTTGTGGTTTCGGCAATTTCCCGTGAAATGATGGCTCGGGTCAATGCATCTGAGGCGGATCGCAATCCGGTGAGGCTATATGTCGACGAGTTTGAGAACATGGCGTCCGAAAGCTTTGAGAGCTTAATCGCTGAAGGCCGAAGATTCAAATTGTCTTTGGTACTCTCGCACCAGACACTCTCTCAGTTAGATAAGAAATTGAGGTCGGTGATTCGCAACAACGTAGGAATCCAAATCCTCTTTCAATGTGGCTTTGAAGATGCTGTACAGGTCCAGAAGGAACTACCAGACAACTTTGCCGGAGATGCAGTCAGAAACCTAAATACGGGTGAGTCAATTGTATTGTCGCGAAGCGACGAAACCGTGCTCGTTAAATTTCATCCTCCCCGCGAAGGCTCTTCGATGGTGCGGGTCGCAATGTATCGGAGTCAAATACTTGCCCGACTGCCCAATTCGCCAGCGAGACAAGCTCGAAAAGTGGCGAGCTTGGAAGAAGATGTACCAGTATTCGATTGGGAGGATTGGCTGTGATGATAACCGCTCGGGACATAAAGCTCGTGAAAGATGTTGCCCTGAGCCACGTCCTCTCTCGCGACCAAGTCATCGCGCTCGGCTACTTTGAATCTGTAAATCGGGCGAATCGGAGGCTAGCCGCACTGGTGAAAGAACGCTCCTTGAGAGTAATAACCACTCCATTTCATTCGCAGCGGCTATACGCCGCCGGAGAAAAGGCACACGAGGTGGTAGGAGAAAAAATAGCTCGGATACTTGGAAATCGCTCCTCGTCGCCGAGATTTTTGCAACACTCATTAGCTGTAACAAATGTGCGCATCGCTCTCCTGAAGCGCGGATGGTCCGACTGGAGGTTTGAGCAACAAATCAGGGATTCGGTAATGATGGATGGCAAGACCTATGAAATTCGAGCGGATGGTCTTGTCGCAAGTCCAGTTGGCCTGGTTTTCATCGAGGCAGACCTGGGTCACGTTAGCCGTAGGAACTTCTCTCGAAAGGTCGAAGCATTTGATCAATACGCGAAAAGTGGTCGGCACAAGCAGGTGTTCAAAATGGAAAGTCTCAGAGTTCTCGTCATTACGACGGGACACCTTCGCAAAACCCACTTAAAGGATTTCACCAAGAACTCGAATTCCTTTACTTCGAGTTTCATGACGTTCAATGACCTTGGTGTCGATGTTCCCGGAGGATGGTCTTGATTCTATGCTTAGCCTGCAAAAGACTTTCACCTGCTGGAAGCAATTGGTGTGGAGCTTGCAAATCTACGCTTGGCAAGCGAATCTGTTCCGAAGGTCATCAAACCCTGCTCAGCGCTTCTTGTTGCTCAATCTGCGGATCAACAAAGTTGTCGCCCGGAGTACCTTCCTTAAACCTACGGCTGGCAATACATTGCCTCAGTCTGGTTCTTGCTTACCTTTTTATTCCTCCGTTGGCGAAACATATGTGGTCGATCCTGGCGGATAATCTCTTTTTCATTTGGCTCAAAGTCCTCCAGCTCCTAACGCTTCCGATCACGGTGTCAATTCTTGTGGCTCTGTTTGGAGGAGACAGCGGCAGGACAATGGTGGCCAAGTTCTGGAAGCACGTCATTCGCTTACCAATCGACCTGGTAATGGCCCTCGCAAAGCTGGTCGGCGCATTTAGAAAGCAGAAGAAATCGAGGTCCAAACGCGAAGAAGACTAAATTGTGCTAGATTTAACCAATGGCTCGCAGCGTTTCCAATCCAAGTGATATCAGCAACAACGACCTAGTCCTCCTCCGGAAGGGAGCAAAGAAATATACGAAGGTTTTGATCACAGCGGGCACAAAGAAGTTTGCAATCGAGGGAACGAATGTTTCGGTTGTTTCCAGTAAGGACGGACTCTCCTTCATCAGTGTTCCAGCCACGAATGTCATCCTAAGGAACGGAACTCCGGTTACCAGTGCAGATGAAGTAAAGGCCGCTATCAAGACACTCAAGGAAGTGGGGCGAAAGTCTGGCGGATCAGCATCGAAACGATCAACTAGACCAGAACTTCCTGAAGAATTGAGAAAACAACTTGAGGCGTTCTCAAAGGCCAACAATAGCCGAGTGATTATTGATCCATCAAATCCTGGTGGATACAAGGTACAGAAACTGAGACCTCGCCCAAAGAAGTAATGTTTAATTCCGTTTGGAGTACCTGGCGATACTTTTTGAGAGTGAGCAGATTCAAGGAAATTCGACAGTGACATCCTTTCCAGATCGGCCTTCGGCCTTAACGGGTATGGAATGTGTTTTCCCCGTCTCATCCGTAACCTCCACAGTTCCTTTCTCATCTGTTCGTAGGAAAACACCAATCACACGCTTTTCTCCTGCTTCAACCTGGTCCCCTCGGCTGTCTCCCAGCTCAGTCTTCAGAAATGCCGTTACTGGTGCTTTCGAAAGGTTGCGGAGATAAACACCACCATTGGTTCCAGTACTTGGAGCGCATGAGGTGGAAAGTACTATCGCAGGCAGACATACGAAAACCTTAATACTATTTAGTAAGTTCATTTCTTGCTCGCTTCTATCTTGTTCAGGGTCGTGAAGTGCCCTGCTCTGCAAGGACATCGCTTCAACCTAGACACAGCTGGCTTTTGCCATTCAATGGGTATTAGCATACTCTTCAGCATACAGCTCGTAAAGTATCCAGTCATGCCCCGGGGGATTTGTTCCTTGACTCGGAGGAAGATAGCCCTCTTTCTCCAAAATCAGGCAAGGCAACCAGTTGATCAAATACGGTATACCATCCTTCCAAAATTCCCAGTCTTCAATGATATGGGCTTCCTCGTGCTTCTGCCAGTGAGAATTCCTAACATATTTGTCCCAAGTTTCAAAGTCTGCCAAGTGAATTTTCTCAGCAAACGTCATACCATTTGGTGCAGGATTAATTAGATTGGTGGGCCCACCAATTACTACCTCATTTCCTCGGGGGTCAATTCTGGTTCTTCCCAGCAAGTCACCAAAGAAACCTTCCACTTGATTGGCCAGGTCAGCCAATCCTTCAAGCATCGCGGGAGTCAGTCCACTACCATCATAAAACGTGATTGGATTGTTGTTGCAGTAGACGTACCAATTCCGTCCGACCTTTGAGGTATCCCTCGTCAAAAATCTTCCCGTGCTTGAGTTGTAATAGCGATGACCAAGTAACTTGAGTCCTGTAGCATCCTCCTGGTATCCATATTGACCACCATCACCAAATGAGCCCTGCCAGGCTCCTGTTGAGGCGACAATCGAGCCAAAGGCATCATAAGTGCGAGTTGCGGCAATACTACCGGTTACTGTCGTTTCTTCGTCGGTGTTTTTTAGCCCTGAGTGAAGAAAACTGCTGGTCGAACCTCTCATCTCGGAGATCCCCGGCGTGTATGAAGCAGCTGAGTCTCGGATGACTGATGCCGTTGCATCTACGCCGTCTCGAACAAAGGTATTTGAAACAGAATTCTCTACCTTTGACACGCGAGTGTCAAAGCCATTGTAGGAGTAGCTTGCGGATATTCCTGGACCAGAAAGTCCCGAGATTCGGCTTTCGTAATCGTAGTTAAGCGTTGTCGTACCAGACCCATCAACTATTGACGTGGTTCGACCAGCCGTATCGTAGCCATAGGACTTGGACCCAGCCGTAAGCATCTTATCTCCGTCGTCATAAGTGTACGACTCGGTCGTGCCGTTTAGGGTCTTTGTCAAACGATTTCCGTTGGCATCATACGTGTAGGTGCAGACGTATCCGGTGCGCGACTCGCCAGAGAGTTGACCATTCGCGTCGTAGGTATACGTCGTCGTCACACCGTCCTTTGTTTTGCTCGTCACCTGGTTCTGCGTGTCAAGGATGTAATTTTCGGTACTCATGACTGCTTGAGTAGCCGTAGTTTGAAGGGTCTTTGACGTCAGACGGCTACTTGTGTCATAGCCATTCACCTCTTCGGTTCCATTTGCGTTGGTGCGCTTTTGGACCCGGCCCAATGAGTCGTAGGTAAGAGTCGTGGTTTCACTAAAACGATTGGTAATACTGTTTTGGCGACCGTAACTGTCGTATCCATAAGAAGTTGTCCCAAGTCCGCTTTCAGTCATTCCCGTTCGTTGACCGGCGTCATTATAGGAATATGTTTGGGTTCCTTGGGGCTGAACAAGCTGTGTTAACTGACCGCCGGAATTATAGGTCCAACTTGTGGTCCCACTTGCGTCGGTCATTGCTGTTGGTCGCGCCAAGGCATCGCGTGTAAATGAAGTGTTCGTTCCCGAAGGATAAGTCACGGAAGCCTGTCTGCCAGCATCGTCAAAGCCATAGCTGATCGCATAGCCCAGTGGGCTTGTATATCCTGCGACTTGCCCTGTTCCATTGAATGTCCATTGCTCGATCGCTCCATCGGGCATCGTCAGTTTCTTCTTCTCGCCACGAGCCGTATATTCAAAAGTCCTGACCTTGCCGCGACCATTGGTAACCGAAGTCTTCCAATTGTTACTGTTATAAGCAGTGGTTTCAGTCTCGATCTTCGGATTTGTGACGCTTGTTAAGCGCATTGCTGCGTCGTAGACGGATGTAGTGGTACGTCCCAGTGAATCAGTTATCGATGTGGTCAAACCACCAGCGTCAATCGTCTTCGTAGTTGTTCCGCCATGCGGACTGGTAGAAGCGTATGGACGACTCCATGCATCATATGAAGCTGCCCAAGCATAGCCACTCATATCCTTAATTTGTGTATTGAATCCAAGGGAATCATACACATAATCTTGATATACACCTGAAGGGCTGATACGCCTAGAAAGGTTCCCGTAGCCGTCGTGTTGGAATGTCGACGTGCGGTTAAGGGCATCTTTCGACGAGTTCAACTGACCGAGACTATCATACGTTCTTGCAATTACGGTCTTGCCCAGTGGGTTCACAACGGTAAGAAGATTCTCATTGGAGTCGTAAGTTGCAGTTGTCGTCTGACCTAATTCGTTTGTGTAGCTCGTAATGTGAGAAAGGGAATCGTACACATAGGTTTGAACCTGCCCCAGCGAGTTCGTCGAAGTGAGGACATTTCCTTTCGAGTCATAGGTCTTTGTCCAAACCTTTCCACGTTCGTCAGTTGTGGTAAGGGCATTTATGTTCGAGTCATAGGTGTAGGATTTGCTAAAACCGGCTTCATCGACATGCGATGCTAGGAGTCCGCTAGAGTAGTTGTCAACTATTGTCTGTCCTCCTGGTTTCGTTGTCGTAGTGGATCCGGTTCCGTAGCTAAATGTCGTGGTGTGGCTAAGCGGATCAGTCGTCGACGTAACTCTCTCTTGAGAGTCGTATGTCCAACTCCAGGTGTTTCCGCGAAGGTCAGTTTCGGAGAGGACATCATGAGTCGAGTTGTAGGTCAAGGTCCTCGTATAGGTTACGCCGCCGATCGCGGGGTAGATAATTCCCGTCAAGTCCTTAGCCGAGTTGTAGGCAAAAGTCCACACGCGGCTAGTTGGGTCAGTCACGCTTGAAACTTTCCCATTCGTTCCGTAGGCAAAAGTCAGAGTTCTGCCATTTGAACTTACGACGGTTGCGACTTGGTTCGACGAATTGCGTGTGATGGTAACTGTGTTTCCGTTCGCGTCCTTTGTCGCAGTAAGGAGGCCCGTTGAACTAAATTCGAATGTGCCCCCTGACTTGAATTTCATCGTGAAAGATCCGTTACTATTTTTGACGAGATCATGATTCCATCCGGCAGGACGAGTAAATGTGCCACCTGATTCTGTATAAGGAACTTGAAGACCGGTCGGCAGAGAAATAATTGCAGAAGACCCCGAAGTATAGATCAGTGACGCTTCATAGCTGTGCCCCCAACCTGGTCCAAAGGCTCCTTCCGTATTGTTAAGGCTTCCGTGAAACAGCTCAAAGGAAACGCCAGCACCGCCGATACCGGCCCAATTAACTATTGGCAACCTTTGCAAGTTGTTTCCAGTATTGGAATTGCTAGTTCCACCAATTCCTCCTCCGCCTCCACCGACTCCCGGTCCCCCTCCACCGCTGCCAGGGCTACCAGAACCACCCGAGCCTGATCCACCTTCTCCTGGACCTGTACCACCATCTCCTCCGCCCGGTGCACCTTGAACCATTGCTCCCAACAATGAAGCAAATAGGTTTTCTCCAGATGCAACGTCACTCCTAATTCTTGCAATTTCGAGATCGGCCCTTAACTTTGGAGTCCACCAGCGCGTACGCGAAGGGTCTCGTTTGGGATTCGCCCCCTTGAATATGGGTAACGGCTTCTCACTGAATTCTGCGGCCCTACCGCGAAGTTGGTCAGATGCGAACTTTGCCGCGTTCGCAATGATTGAGTTGAATCCGTATGCTGAGACCGAATAGGCCAACGAGATTACAGCAACTACGCTGAGAATTTTATGTGAACGACTATGCCGGGTGAAGAGGGTCATTTTCAGTACCTTCAAGTGCCCAGCAAACTTACTTGCCAAATACTCGTGAAAGTATGTTAACCGAAAAAGGGTGTATTTGATCAAGAAAAAGCAGCAGCATGTCCAAAATTTATTAAATTGCGAAGATTCCTGCTTGTTGCCAGGGCAAAGACGCCCGTCAAAGATCGAAATACGTTGCCAAGTACAACCTGTTCTTGATATCATTCCATTCATTCACTCAAAAAAACAGCCCCTCAATCCAGAGGGGCTAAGAAATCGAAAATCGAACTTTGTTGAGGCGCGAACTTTCCAATTTCCCTTTGAAACAGTAGTCCTGGAATCAAGCCAGAAGCGATTTCAAATATCAACCTGTCAATGGTCGGGTTGTGAGTTGCAAATGTAGGCTTCTTCTCCGGAAATCGGCGAGAAACCGCCAAGTCTGTATTCCGGTCCCATTCGTACCTCCACAATCGAGCAACGCGAAATGGCTCTTGGTCGAGCCTCTCTCCAAGATGGTGATAAAAACCACCCGAGAACACTACAATCCTCGGTGCTCCCCATCGAAGCGGAACGATCGCTGCTCGTTGGTGGGCGGCGTTGTGTATTCCGCACACTAATACGCTTCCAGCCAGAACCAATTGTTCGGCCCTACACTCGATCTTGGCGAGCTGGGATTCAGAATGGAGTTCTGGACCAAACGATTCTGGGATGTGCACAAGTTGAGATTGCAAAAGCCTAGTGTTTCCATACAGCCAAAGACTAGCTGGCTCATAGAATCCTGGCTCAAGATCAAACGGTGCGGTACGACGAGGAGGAGCGACTTTAAAGCCGCTCTGAATGGTTTCAAGGTTCGACACTTAGCTAGTGTCTTAGGGTCTGGAGTCTCATGCAAAACCAAGAACACTCATGCATGAGGAAGTAACGGTGCTTCACAACTAAACTTAACTATCAAGACATTGTTCGTAATTGTCCCGTTAATTTACCTAGTCGCGCATTTTCAGTTCGTTCAATTATTTCACATTCTGCCAAATGCAAAGCCGGCCACATCGCAATTTCGACTCCAATGGGAAGGAAATCAGACCACGTCCCATCAAACCCGAAGGAACTTACAAATGAGCAACTCACTTATTAATTCGATAGCGGATATACATCAAGCCAATTGGGTACTATCGGCTTGTCAGAATGTGGAGATGTTATCGTGTCTACTTTATCAAGGGTTCCTGTACTTGGCGCAATCGTTCTTCTTTCAACTGCCTCACCAGCCCAACCGGCTCCTCGAATGGCAAGCGGTGACCAAGGCAACTACTATCCGCCACTGATTCTGCAGCGTTCGGGCGTCGTAGACTCCGACGACCGAGGATTTACCAAGGGTAGAGACTATATAAGCATTCAACTCGTTGATTGGTATGTAAATCAGCAGAGCAACTGGGCCGACGACAAGTCAGTTATTGGAACCGTCACCGTAGATTTCGGACCCGAGAAGTTTAGTTTCGTGCTTGGTCAATATTTGCTCAAGCACGGAGCCACGACTATTCCTCAATTCAACGACCCACTCGTCAGAACTCATCCTTATGTTACGGCTCCAATAATTACTGTTTTCGCCAAAACTGTCGACAAAAAGACTCCCTGGGGTGCATTTGCTGAAAGTCTCAAAACAGCCACATTTTCACTTGCTAACACATATATTCAAACAGCCATCGTTGGAACGTCCGGGCCCTTGTTGTTAGGACCTGCCCAGACGGCCGTTTCCGGTCTCCAGACCGCCCTAAACTCTCAGCCAAACGAAAAGCCTATATTCGACTTAAGTGGATTTTCTGGTGGAATTCAGTCGGAGCAACTTAGTCATCCTGTGACTTACATCCTTTTCCACCGGGGATTTGTTGATCCCACACAGTTTCAAATCACTTTGGGTTCTGGAGCCACTCCATATCCGATGCTGGGCAATCAACCTCTTGCAGATGGTGCCTGGATGCTCTTTCGGGTGACCCGATCTCAGGTCTTCGACGGCGATAGGCCCTGGACCTCCGAAGTTACAGGCGTGACGGATTCCCTTGCTGAGGCTTTTCGAGCGTGGGAACTGAGCAGCACAAATAAGGTGGAAGCCACCAATGCTCTAATGCTTACCCCTGAAAGAGGCAGTAAGAGTGCAGCCGATCGGATTTCAAATCTGCGCATTCTTATTAATGGGGACACTTGTTTGACTCGCCTTGACCAGAGGTTTAATGTCGCTCGACTGGATGCGATCACCAAAATCGCCAATGATGCGCTCGCAATGGATAAAGCAAGTGACTACAGAACGCGCGTAAACAAACTGGAACATGATTTGGAGGTTTCTGGCTATCCAAGCGACCCGGAGCTTCAAGCTTTTTTTGAAGATCATCCTCAATCAGGAACAAACATCAGTTTTCTCGTTGATCTATCAACGCCAGTTCCCATAATGGCGGCACAGAACACTTATCGCATCGTCGCGCAGAAGAGAAAACTTCGAGAAATTCATATTCCTTAAGCCTTATTTGAATACTGGATGTACGACTAACTTGAGACCGATCCTGATGGATTTCCGCTAGATTTGGAGGTGTGCTTACTACTATTTTCATTATGACTGGCTGGGCGGTCGTCCGTTCATGAACATTGATTTTCCGCTGTTCGTAGATGAGCTTCGCGATGGTCAGGCCAGCGTGTTTATATACACCCTTGAATTCGTCGAGGGTGTACCCACCAATGCTGAAATTGGAGGAGCTTGGGGATTTGTACCAGCGATATCCTCCCTAGCATTGATCTGTCCGGAGCCTTTCTCTGAGTCAGTTTTCTCAGAGTCAGACTTCGATAGGATCTTCAATTCCGTTTTTGATGCCGGGTGTCTGATTACGCCGGTCTACGCGCCTCAGACAATAAGAATTCCTGCAAACTTAAAAGGAGAAACAGGCTCGGTATTGCGCCTTGGTCAGCGGTACGCTGAGCGATTGTTTGCGGACGAGCAGGGGTTGGAACTAGATTTAAGATTCCGCAATTCAGACGCAGAGACCTTAGCCTTCCTATCATGGCAAAGGTCCCTCATAGGTGACGGCCATGGCTAAGCTCTCCGTGACTCTTATCGACGTTGGTCACGGCGACTGCATATTTATCGAAACCGAAGACTCTTCAAAGGACTTGCATTTTGCCCTAATCGACTGCCCCGATTCTCGATTTCAACGCCCAGGCTTTCTGTATGTTAAACGTCGAGTTGAGCGACTGTATCCCGACAAAAAGAAACGTCCCCACCCTATCTTTGAGTTCGTCATGATGACCCATTCACATAAGGACCACTGTTTAGGGTTGTCGAGAATCATAAAGGAATTTGGATGCAAAGCCTTTCTCCATGGGCGAATGACAAGTGGGGCGTCATCGACCCATGTTCTAAGCTATGTAAAGAGAACGATGGCCTCTTCCACGTTTCTCGTGGATTCTACAACTCCGTTTCCAGTGCCGTCACTCGGTGTGGCCAACTTGACAGTCCTCTACCCCGACAGTTCTCCAGCCTCGATTAGTGAAAATGACAATTCGGTCGTACTTGCAATAGAACAGGATGGAATTTCCGTCCTTCTGACAGGAGATATTGAGAATGGTTGTTGGAGCGCAATCACCGTGCCTTCAGGAACAGAAGCAATCAAAGCCCCACACCATGGTGCATCAAACGCCACGATTTCCTCTCCGGGAATATCCCCTTGGGTTCCTTTGCTTACAAACGCCAAAGTAGGAATTTCCTGCCATTCAGTACCGCACGGACATCCCGACCCGGCATCCGTTGCGCTCATCGAACTGAGCCACACGGTTTACCGAACTGACCTGCACGGAGACGTTTCGTTTTGCATCGAAAATGGCGCTTTCACAGTTAAGTGCTGGCAATAGCTGTCTCTACTTTTGTCTCTATTAGCCAATAGAAAAGTAGAGACGTTGGTAGACTTCCTGGGAATCTTGTCAAGGGGTTTGAGCACTTTTTTCTCTCGTTTACACCGAGAGGGTTGGGGGTTCGAGCCCCTCATCGCCCACCACTATTTTAGGTTCAAAAT
>JANYCU010000030.1 GCA_025360125.1 Armatimonadota bacterium
CCACTTCGTGGACGAGGTTAAACTAATTAAGTAGAAAGACCTTGGTGTGGCACTGGCTCCGACCTCTGCCTTGAACGGAGTGGAGATGCGAAGCATCCAAATGGGAGAAGCCAGTGGAAAGGAGACTGCTTTCAAACGGCATCCATCATGCATTTTAGCTCCAAAACTCCTCATGGTCCTTTGGGCGATCGCTAAAGCAACCCTAGAAGGAAGAGAAGTTCACTATCCAGGAGGCACCAATTTGAGCAAATATGCAAACAAATATTGCACCACGACCTGACAAGTCATTACAGAATCTCACACAGTGGCTCGTCGCCTAGTCATTGAACTTCTGAAAGTGGTCTTCAACATAAATTTTAATTGTTCCAGCTACATACATTGAACCAACGGCACCAACAAGCAACCAAATGACACCCAGTACCTCAGTATAAGGAAAAATGAAAGTCGCGACAATGCCGACTATTCCCATGCATAACAAAAAGGCGAGAATATAGATTGGGCCTAGGTATTTTTCATAGTTCGTCATTTTGGTGTCATTAGGTTGATGGGTCCTCGGTGCAACAAGAAGCCCATCCCTGTCTGCCTGACAGAATTTGCGGAAACTTGTACTACAAACACTTCTTCTGCTTTGACGCCTAGTAGTCGAGCATATCCTGGCGCCAAACCTGGAAAACCATAAACTTGGCCGCCCATACTTCCAAGGCCAATACCGCCGGGCCGTATTAAACCTGACTCCGCAATAGCTTTGGCTCCTTCTCGGGTCGTGTAGTGATAAAAAATTACAGTTCCACCAGCCCCCTCTACAACTGGCATAAGGGCCTTCACAAGTTTACCAACTACCACTCCACCGAGCATAGAAAGTGCGCCACTCGGCGAGCCACTGCGTGGGCTGGGTACTTCCTGTCGATGAAAGCCTTACCCGGGTGGCACGGTTAGCGACCCCTGCGAAGCTGAGAGTTAACCGTGAGAAACCTGACAGAGTGCCGATCACTGGGTTTATTCTAACTCCAATGCAGCCGTGAAGTGGCATTTGACATTAAGATCAACTAGCAAACTTCATCGTTCTTAAAATGGGGCTTTCGGTGGTAAGTTGAGAAAGTGAAAAATGCAAAACTCATTGATAAACTTACGGGTCTTGAGTTGCTTGGCTTGCCTCACAATTGCCTGGTTTTACCCTTCTCTCAACTTCGCGGACGTCGCCCTGGCCGCTTCGCGGCTCTAGTGCCACCCGGATTCGTTTTCCCAAACTACCTAGCTCACACTGTGACTAGTCGCCGGCTTCTGGAGAGCGATCGTTTGGTTGTGGACGGCACGCTCATTAAGGCTTGGGCAAGCCATAAGAGCTTCGTCCCGACTGACAGTGACGATTCGGATTCAGACTTCAGGGGGACAAAACGTTCCAACAAGACCCACCGAAGCAAGACTGACCCCGATGCAAGGCTCATGCGCAAAGGGTATGGACAGGAGTCGATGATGTGCCATTTGGGACATATCATCGTAGACTCGGTAAGCGGAATTGTAAAAGCTTGCCGTGTGAGTCCGCCTTGTGGTCTTGGCGGCAATGCCGAAGTTCTGCTCGCCCTTGAGATGGCTGACGAACATATGCAGTCTGGCCAGACCTTGGTCGCCGACCGCGGCTACGACGAACCTCGGTTCGTGCATGGACTGCGAACAAGGGGAATCCGAGCTCACTGTAGGGCCAAATCCAGTTGCTCGGCGCTTGATGGACGCACAACACGCAAAGATGACTACCGGGCCAGTATGAGGACCCGCTACAAACCGGAACCGGTCTTTGGCTGGATTAAGGCTCCTGGCAGGATGCGGCAGACGGTTCTGAGAAGCACGTCAAAGGTGGAATGGGAATTCCACCTCTACTGCCTTGCCTACAATTTGAAACGAATGGCCAAATGAAGCAAGGAGCGCAGGAAAGCCCCTTGCAAGGGCCGAAAAGCGCCATTAGTCAAGGCCTGAATGAGCTGAAACAAACCCTAACCAGTCGGAATTCACAGTGCATGAACATCAAAACTTAGAAAATGGCTGCGAAACTCGAAACCAATTCAAACCAAGGGATTACTCAACACCCTCCTAGTCGTGACTCGTCGACACAAAGTAATATGTGGACTTCACTCAGTCACAGGATCAAATTCCTTCTCAATTGGTGTCGACCTGTCAAACCGGTACTTATATTTCCCAGTTTTTTCTCTAGCCGTGCCAGTCAACTTCAACTCAATGCGGCTTATTTCGATATCTTCGCTCCTTCGTCCGTTTTTGAGATGAATAATCTTAGTTTTTGCAAGGTCATTTATTGTGCCGGGCCAAGTTCCAGTTGACTTTTGATATTTTGGAATCTCAACTTCAAAATAAGCTAAAAGGGGTGCATACCACCACATTTCATTTGCTTTTTGATGAACTATGCCTTCGGTGTCACCAAATTCATTTCGATCTGCATTCTTTTGACAGCCTGATAAGGTCATGACAAGACAAATCATCAACGAACAACAAATGACAGGTCTTGACTTTATTCTACGGTAGCCTAACATTGGTAGAACTCCCTCCTCCAGTATATCTTCTCCTTACACCTTCACCACTTATTGTGATGCCAGGCGAGTACCAATGGCCGCCAGCACCAGCTTCATTGTAGTGCATTGCCCAGCCCGTCCAAAATGGGCATTCATCTTCATATCCATACAATAGCTTTGTTAATTGTGACCAAGCCTCTCGATCATCGTCATCTAAAAGTGCATTGCAAATGAATAAGAGTAAAAAATCGAGACGACCTTTACTTTTTTCCTTACGTCTTCGCGCTGCGCGATTCAAAGTTGACTTCTTTAGTGTACGCCCTTTGTTCCCAGCTAAGCAAAAAGGAGAACCGTGACCACACATTGCAACGGCATCCGCGTCTACAATTGCATCTTCAACCTGCTGCTCAGTTGAGACGCGAATTATTTTGATATCGTATTCATCTTCATATAAGTCCCTGAGGTGGGTAAGTAGGGCAGCCAAGGGCAAATCATGAGTATCACCTAGTAGGATGACCATTTTTTTCTTAAGGCCATCGACGTCTATAGCCTTTGTTGGAGAATTCCCGCAATACCCATACCAGTTCCTTCCATCCATCGCCGGATCCCGGCTAAGGAACCGTCCCGTCTCCGCATCGTAGTACCGATGCCCTAGCAGCTTGTAGCCAGATTCCCCGTCTTCCTGGTAGCCAAAGCCGGACGCAAAGCCTTTCTGAGTCGAACTCGTTCCCGTTCGCGAAACGACTTTGCCGAACGCGTCGTAGTCGGCCGTATCCGTCAACGCCCCCGAGGTGGAGAGTCCTTTCATCGAGCCGAGACGGTCGGTATGCGGAAAGCTCGTGACACCAGAGGACTTCTCCGAGATTCCCGGAACCATCGTAGCAACGCCATCCGAAAGGACTGGAGCGGTGACGCCGACTCCGTTTCGCTTGTAAATTCTCGAACCAGAAGAGTTAGATTTAGAAGTTCTCGTCCCCAGACCGTTGTATCCGTAATTGGTACTGCTGACTCCACCGCCGGAAAGGTTCGTCAACCGGTCTTCGTAGTCCCAAGTAAAGGTTCTCGTTCCACTCGGTCCCACGATCGTCTTGGTTCGTCCGCACTCATCGTAGCTGTAACTCGTCGAACCACGAGTCAGAAGCTTGTCGCCATCATCGTACGTGTAAAGCTCAGCGTTCTTGCTCGTACGGCGAGCCACTGTGTGGGCGGGGTTAAATCTATCAAAAACAGAAAGCTTGGTGTGGCACTGGCTCCGACCTCTGCCTTGAACGAAGTGAGGCTGGGAGAAGCCAGTGGATAGGAGACTGCTTTCAAATGGCACCCATCATGCATTTTAGCTCCAAAACTCCTGGATGTGATAGCACTTTACGGAACCTTCCTCATCGGTGTGATACCACTTTGACGACGACCAATCGAATTCCTGGGGATACTCGACCATTTCCTTGCGAACTGGGTTCATATGGATGTAGTTGATGGCAAGCATTCTCGCGTGAGAGTTATTGATGTTGCTGTCGAAACCTCCACCTGATTCCCAAAGATTTGTAGTCGTCCACTTCTTGTTGCGGGCCGACTTTGAGGGACCTTGTTTGATTGCTTTCAGGATGTCCTCCATCTCGCAAATCTCGTCGTGCGGATGGACAAGGATATGGACGTGGTCGGGCATGAACACGTAGGCAAGAACTGCGAAGTTTAATTCTTTGGATGCCTCATTGATTCGCTTTGCGAGGAGCTTGCAGATTCTCTCGTCACTCAGATAGCGCTTCTTATGATAGGTCGACAACGTGAGGTAGTGAGAGTCGCCAGGCGTGTTCCATGACTTGCGCCTTTTGTACTTAATCTGAGCGCTCACTTCGAGTTTTTACCTCAACTTTGTCATTGTTCAAGACACTGGCTTCTCCCAGCGTCACTCGGCTTCCACTCGTACCTCGTGTCACTTCGCTCGACGCAGAGGTCGGAGCAAGTGCCACAAAGTAGCCATGCCCACGTCAGTGGCTCGCCGA
>JANYCU010000055.1 GCA_025360125.1 Armatimonadota bacterium
CCTTGGCAAATGCCCAACTTAAACTCACGACTATAACTTCTGCGAGACACCATCTCTATTTTCTCCTACGGATAAAGTAGGTGTCCAACTAATTCCACGCACTTCAGGCTACCGTATACCGTAAATGAGGGAATGGACTAATCAGCTTCTGGTTGTTAGCCGTTGGACGTTGGCAGTTGGTCGCTAGGAGCGGCGATAATCGCCGGGTCACTACGTTCCTTGGACTGGGGACGTTCTCTGACTTTTCCAGGGGTCTTCGTTCCAATTTCGCTAGGGCTCATTGCCTCTGCGACCGCCTGGCTACTTTCTGCGACCCCTCCGGGGTCAAGTTCATGATATTTCAAGTTGAAGGGCAAAGCCGCATGGGTGCAGAATGCGTTTGCAGTTGGCAGTTTGCCGTTGGTCGTTGGGAGATTTGGTAGCTTGGACATCATCCACCCCGTCGCTTCGGTCATGAAACTGCCAAGAACTTGGAATGACCGAAGCGCCACCCCTCCCAGCTTCGGAGGGGATCCAGGCTACCGGGCACCGCAAATGAAGGGACGGACTAATCAGCTTCTGGTTGTCAGCCGTTGGACGTTAGACGTTAGACGTTGGCACTTGGCTGAAGGGGGATGGTTAGAAATTGGTAGTGTGGTTAGCGGGCCGAACCAAAGCCGCGCATGTTGACCCTCAAGAACGTCCCTTCATTCTCAAATTGAATGCTCTTCGCATCCGCTGAGCAGTGATCCAATTCTTTCTGATAGAGATCCAAATAGAGCTTCGCAGACTCGGGACGCCGCATGATCGAGAACCGATAACACATCAGATACACGTAAACGTTCGGAAAAGCGATCCAAGCGGGCAGAGTGTCACCTCCGGCGAGGTCAACAACGACCGTACAGTAAAGGGTCACATTCGGATAACTGGCCGTCGTTGTCGTCGGAGGTATCTGGTTGAAACCAACCAAATTCATCGAAGTGTTCCCGCTGGCAACGGTCGATATATAGTATTCCGTCGGTCGTACTTGTTGAGCCTGAGACCGCCACGCGCCCCGATTGGCCAGTTGCTGGATCGACATTGGAGTGAGCTTGTACCAAGTTGACTCCGTTGCCGATTCTTGATAGTAAGCCTCCCAAATCTTCAGCACCGTACTCGACAAGGCGTACTCACGAGTTCCGGCCGTTAGCGGGATCACAATGGTTCCGTTCCGAGCCTCAAGTTCGCTGAGGATTTGGCGGTGGGACTCATCGAAAAGTTGCCCGGCAAGGGTTGCGTCGCAATCTGCGTAATGCTGGTTAAATCGGGTTAATACTTCTGTCTTGGTCATTGAATCACCTTGTCATTCGGGGCAAAAATGTCGATGGCTCTGCCCCTTGAAGTTGAAACCAACCTCCGTGCCGGAGCCCAGTAGCCCGTTACTGAGCAAACTCCGCCACCCTGTCGGTCGGCCTCGCTAACCGGAGTGTCAAAGACGAAGGTCTTGCTCGTCGGAACATTGTCGAACGAAAAAATCCCGCCTGTGAACGCTCGCACAGCTAAGCTGCGATTGTCTTCGACTGTTCGGGCCAACAGTGAACTGGTCGTGAACAAGCCCTGATCTTGGGTTCCTGCCATTAGGACATCTTGCTCCGAGTCACGGTCGATCCCGAATTCGTTAGTCCCGACACCGACCCGGTCGCCATCACCGTGGTGTTATCACGACCCAATACTGATTCCGAGTTTAAAGTCAGGGAATGCTGATTGGTAAAAAATGCGGAAAGTAGGACGAAGGCTTGCTCAAGCCGAACGACTGTTTGATCCTTCCAATGCCCTACACCCTCGCTAAGGTTAACAGTACGAATCTCCTCGTAAAATTCCACTGAGTTAGCGTTGGTAGCGGAAATTTTAACGATAATGCTTGTGGCCGTCATCTCGGCGACCGAAAGGTCGAGGACGAAATATCCCGTGGCTCCAATTTCGGTTGCGGTAGTGGCCGTGGCGGCAAAAGCTGCGCCATCTTTAGATATGGAGCTGGCGACCCCGGTTAAACCGCCAGTGATTGGGTTGCGGGTCGTGCTACTTTCGATTCGCCCCGTAATTCGAAATTTTTGCCCGTATGTCGGGAACTGTGTTGCGTCAATTGCTGCCATGTTTGGTTCAAAAAATGTATTGGAAATGTCGAGTGGAATAGATCGTGGTTGCCCACGAACCTATTCCCCCAAGTATCAACCCGTCAGACTACGGCGTACCGTCGCCTTTTGAGAAGATCACTCCCCGCCAATCCCGAATCGCGCGGCAGAAGATCGCCGTCACGCTCGTCTTGACCGAGTCCGTAGCAAAGTCATCCCAGACTTTTGTTTCCGGCAAACGACGAGTGATGAACCGAAGTCCATGGTCGTCTTCGTTGCGAGATCGTAGCATCCACGCGGTAGGGTTCGTGAACCAAGGATTAACCACAACGCGAACTCGCGAAGAATCCATCACATTCGGGTCATTACCTTTCGCAGTGCCTTGTGCGCCCGCAACACCATATGTTTGCGATCCAACAATTCGCTCGGCCACACTCATCAAAGCTGGAGGAACAAAGAGGTCAAATGGACCGCTAAACATCATCGGGTCACCCTTGTGCGACAATTGCTTCATCAACTCCGTTCGCGCGCTTTCCAACGATGAATAACTCAGCACTGGGTTGTTAGCCAGGATGTTCGAAGCAACGCCGCCAATATATGGGTGCGCAATCGACGCCAAAGGCTGACCGTCCGCTCCAGCAGAGGCCAGTGAAGTGTCCGTTGCCAGGTTGACAAAAGCGGAAGCTTCAACTTCCATCGCCTTCTGTACCGCCAGGTTCAATTTCGAGCCTGTTCGCTTTATAACTCCATACAAATCAGATTGAACCGACTCGCGAGAGTTCTGGGCGACCAAAGCTCGTTTGATCGGATAGAAATCCTTGAAGTAAGGAGTTTCAAAATCCTCGACTGGCAACGTCGAGCCCTGCGACACCGACGGAGCAATCGAGAAATCCGCCTCTTGCATGGCTCGCCAATAAGCTTGAACGGTCGAGACCGTCGGTGCCATCAGCTTCCACTTCAGTGACGGGTTCTTGTTATAGACCGAAATGACCTCGTCCAAACCGGACTTGGCCAATAAGAGATTAAAAGATTCGACTCGTGCCATGTTATGCTCCTACCCGTGCGGCTGCAACTGGTTTCACCCATACAAAACCGTACTGTTCATTCGATCCTGACTCGGGTGACTTTTCGACAAGGGACGCTGGCGCGTTAGCACCAGTTGTAGTCCCTACCATATAGCCCCAAAGAGGCAAGGTCGCGTGCATGAAGACACCAAAGTCGTACGTCGTCCCGACATTGACATTTGCCTGTGTCGCGTTTGTGTTCGTTGTGTTCCAGATGCCCACCATTGCTTCAGTGTCGTCGTTCAAAAGCCCTACCGGAATAGTCGTTCGTCCTGAACCATCTGTTGCGACGCCCGACGCATTTGTCGTAATGCTGCCAAGGGCGACCGCATACAACCCAGGAGTTGCTCCTGCAAGAGTAAAGGCGCCAGCAACTTTCGTAATTGCAGGCGTAACCAGCCCGCTCGCCAGCTTCAGCCAGTCACCTTTCTGAATCGTTACGTTCGCGGCAACTGGGGCATCGACCTGATCGACGGTCCCACCCCCTTTCCGACGAATCTGGGAATAGCCAAATTTAATTTGATTCGCTAATATGCTCATATTGTTTTTTGATTTTGTGCGTCCTGAGGAAAGGTCCCGTTCGCTAAATGGGTTGAAATGCGTGTTGATTTCGTTCGTTTTCCGAACTTTTAGATTAAATCTCGGGATCATCTTCGAGCTTCATTGCACCGATCAATTCCTGAGCAGATTTTGGGTTCAACTTCTCGGATCGATCTTCGACCAGCTTGACTTCTGGTCCGAGCGAGGCACGCTCCGCGCCTTTTGCTCGACGATAATGCTCCTCGATGGAGGCTTTCCCGAGGCGGTCGACTTGGTCCCGCGGCATCTGCAGTTCGAGACTGCCAGCCGGAGTTTCGCCTTTGACTTGGAAGCCCAACGATTGGTAGAGGTCGACGAGACCAGCGTCGACACCTTCATCGCCACATTTTCGGAGGGTGAGGGTGACGAGTTCGGACTTTGCTTGGACGACACGATCGGAGCGTCGGCGACCGGGTCGGTCTTGGGGTTGTTGTTCGAATGTTTTTTTCATTTATGTTCTCGTTGGGCTTGTCGATAGAGTTCGGATGCGCGTTTTCGATCCACGCCGAAAGCGCGCATGAAGGCCTGGAGTCCGCTGGGTTCGAAATCGCCTTCGTCTTGGAAGGTGTTGGGTTCGGACGTGCGGGGAATCTTTACCGTGCTCGATTTTGCGTTTAGACCAAGGACTAAGGTTTCGAGCATTTCGAGGCCATCGGGGTCGGAAATCATGGCTTTGGCGACGTGGGAGTCCATTCGGGACACCATTTTTCGGATGTAGTCTTTGGTTTGGGGAGGCGAATCGGCAGCGACGCGGTCGACAGCAAGGTTGGCGAGGTTCGCGGCCAAGAGCGGCGAGTATTCGGCGTGAATGGCTTTAGCTTGGTCGTCGAGGAGTTGGCGAATGTCTCGGGCGAATTGGGGATTGTAGCCGGAGAGAGGATCGGCTTTTTCCAGGAGGTCGGGAGGGGCTTCGTCGTTCGATTTTAGGTCGGCGAAACAGTCGCGGACGATGGTTTGGATATCGTCTTTGGTCGCGGGTTCGGGTTTGGTGGTGTCGGGGACATTTGGTGTTTCCGTGATTTCTTCGTCGGAGTGGTCGAGGTTTTCGAGTTCGGGGTTTTGTTCGGGGGTGTTCATGGTCTTTGAGTGCTAAGTGCTAAGGGCGGAGTGCTAAGTGCGGAGGGCGGAGGGCGGAGGGCGATGGCGAAGGCGAGGGTAGTGTGCGGAGGGCGTTAAGGGTCTATTGCGCTTTCAACTCCGCTTCCATCCGGTCCGGATTCAAAACGTAGTCAAGCGCCCTCAACTCACCCTGGCACAGGCCCAATTGGAGGGTGAGGCCCGATTGGTCCCCGGATAGCGTTCGGAGCTTGCGGCATACCTGTTGATCCCGCTCCTCCAGGTGCGCCCGGACCACCGCCCATTCCGGACATTCCCGGAACCATCGGTCCCATTCGAGCCGGCTGAATTGCGGCAAGTTGTTGTTGTTTTTCTGCATTTGTCATCGGTTTCTGGTCGGGGCCAGGGTCGTTCATCAAACTGTCAGTATCAAACGGCAGATCAAGAGTTTCAATACTCTTGCGTTGAACCTTGATTGGATCTAAAGTCGAATTCGGATCCTGACTCATCTGTTGAAGCGTCGCAAGCTTTTGCGCCAAGAATCGAGGATCTGTTGTAGCTCCGCCGCCGGTTGGCTGAACGTCGATGTTTTTGCGGTCAACGTTCGCCTCGGGATGAATTTCCCACTTCTTCCCCATTCGAACCGATATCTTGTCGGCATGGACTTCCAAAAGCTCGAGCAAGTATTGAAACAAGACTTGGAATGTCGGCTCTACGTTTTCGACGTAGCTGTCCTTATTCTCAGTACTCCTCGCGCTTCCGTCGCAGTGGTGTTGGCGTTGAGGTTTTGGGACGAGGATATCTGGCTCGTCCCGGTCAACGAATCGGCAATTTCCTCGATCTTCGCTGACTCTGCCCCGAGCGCACCAGGATTAAATCGGGTCTCGATATACTGCACCTTGATATCGTCTCCAGTCTCAATCAACTGTCCCGGCTGATAGGTGGAGACTTTGTTTGAGAGCATTCCACTACTAACAAAGGCGGTAGGGAATGCTGACATCAGAGCGCCCTGGAAGATCACAGTGTGGATATCGTTGTAGTTGAGTTGAAGGTGCTGAAAAACTCCACCAACCGAATCCCGAGGGAACATGTTCTTCTCTTTCGTACTAGTCTTAAAAATGAAATACCAAGGCACTGAATACGGATATCGCTCGATACTCAGGAGTTGCTTTGATTCGGTTTCCAAACAAACGATATACCATTCGCGCTTCTTATCTCCTGACAATTTAAGCTTCGCACACAGTTCCCAAAACCCAATTTGATCGTCATCCGCCGCGATCGCGGATGTTTGAGGTTGGTCCTCCGTGTTCGATTGCAACTGGCTGGAGACGCCAAGTTTCCCGCAGTCAACATCCTTCAAATACACCTTTTGTTGCACCAATTCTTCAATCTCCCAACGCATCAGACTTGAGCGATGACCAATGGTTTTGCAACATGATTGCTCCTTGACTTGGCACGGATAAAACATCATCTCGTGTGGATGAATATTGATGGCATCTAACTGTCCGGTTTCAGTTGGACTGCATTTTAAGACGCCGCAGTTAAAATGAACCATGTCAAGAAAAGCGTCTTTGCTGACAGTCTTCAAATTCGAATCCTCGATGAAGTACTGCAGCGTATTTTCAACGTCTGATACTGGTTCGACACCCGAACTATCAATAAGCTGCGCCCATGGCTTGATCGAATAATAGGCCGCCCGAACGACATTGGCAATCTTGTCCGCTTTCGGTCGGTACAAAGGCCGAATGACTGGCTTCCATCCATCGACGACATGCAATGTCGAACTTCGTTCATCGCAGTTGTAGATATGCTGCACCGAGTCCCAACGGTCCTTCACCCGCTCCTTTGCATCTTCCGAGGCCGCTACTTGGTCACACAAAGCCAAAACTAGCTTCGCTTTTTCGTCATCCGTCAACTTGACGGGCCTTGCTAACGCCAGTATTTGAGCCGACTCAAGGGAATAAGTTTCTGCCATTATTTTAACCTTCTAAAATCACTAACGACTCGTGATAAGGACACGAGACTCCATACAATCGAACTTCAGCACCCGTAGGTACCCAACTAAACTCATCAGGTGAGCACCGTAGACCATGCATCGGCAAGAATCCAACTCGATCTCCTACCTTCAACGTCAGCACGCCAGAGGCGATAACTGTTCCGCTGTCCGAGTCCTGAGAGCCTTTATACTTTCCCGGTGCTACTAATATCCCGCTCTGTCGATCGACATGCGGATCACATAGCACCGCGACCCGGCCAGGCAAAGGTTTAACAACCGATGACAACCGTTCAATTATCTCCGGCCCATGCGAGGCAACAAACGACTTAATTTCAATGTAATTCTCTTTGATCATAGTTCTAAATCTTCCTTAAGGCACAAGATGCTAACTTGGCACTCTGCACTCAACTTCTCCGCACTCGCTCACGCCGAGTCATCCCCATCGAAGCGTTCCCCATTAAGATATTAAGCGCTCCTACAAGCGCATCCATCCGATTCGGGGATGCCATTTTCGTGTCATATGGATTCCAATTCACCATTTCGTTCTCCATATCCAGGAATTCAAATTCGTGATGGACCAACCCCATCTCGTAGCAACCCAGCGGAGCCAGCGCCCGCTGCTCTTTGCCTTGGACAGACGGAACTGCAGTAACGCTTATCGGAGAAACGTTTCGAATCGCGGAGCGAACAAACTCGCCGCCTTGGTTCGACTCAAAATAGACCTTTGCTCCATAATGCTCACTTGCGTTCACTACTAGTCGAGCACACTGATTCGGCGTATAAGCTCCGCTTAAGTCATTCTCGACATAATAGTGTCCGTCTGAGCCCTTGGTTGCGATTACGATTCCCGTTGGATCCGCACTATCCGAGACGCTAAAGTTCCCCGGATCCAAGAATAGAACTGTCCGGATCTTGTCAACGGAAGGTAACCTTCGTCCTCGAAACGGCTCGATCAACGCCATCGTCCAAAGCGCGTCCGTAGACTCACTCAGAAACTCGGCATCGATCTCTTGGCGGGCTACCCGCTGCGTCATCCCTGGCTCACGGCGCATGGCGTCGATTTCTGACGGCCTTAGGTATGGATTGTTCTTTGACGGGCGATGAAAGGATTTCCAACCGTCTTGGCCGGCTAGGCCACGTTGGTAAAACTGATAGAAGGCGTAGTTCCGGAGTTGGATGGAGTGGGGCGGCTTCGGGGTGCCCAGAAACCAGGCTATGCCTTGGCGGTCGAGCAGGGTGGCGCGAATGGCTTCCCGCCATCGGTCCGAGAGTTCGAGGACGATTCCGGCTTCATCGATGATGACGACGTCGTATTTGCGTGATCGTCCCGCATCAGGATTTTCGAGCGTCCAAAATTCGAGTTGTCCGCCGTTGGTGAGTTCGATACGCTTTTCGGAACCGTTCGAGCTGGCGATCGCTTCGCTGAGGCGTCGACGGACCGAGCGAAAGTTTTCGGTCAAAAATTTATAGTTCGGGGCGAACCAGCCGATGAGTTTTTGGGCAGCGGCGGCTTCGCAGGCGATGTCTTCGCCGAGGTAGGTTTTGCCCCATCGACGTCCGCAGACGACAACGTTAAATCGTCCGGCGGTGTTGAGGACTTCGGACTGCCCACCGTGAAGCTCACCGAGATAAACCTTTTTGGATTCGGTCATGGGAATAGGAAGGGCCGCGCGTTTTAGGCAGCGGCCCCAGTTTCTGTCAGTTCGCTAACTTGAATTGGCGATATTTTCGGCGCGACGAACGACTTCGACCACCATGTTTCCGCTGTTCTTTAGCATCGGTTTATCGAGGCCAGAGAATCGGCAGAAACGTTCAGCGAGTTTGCCGAACGCTTCGGCGAGCTTGAGTCGTTCATCGAACGAGTCGGCGTCTTCATCGAGTTCGTTCAGCAGGTCAGCCGAGCGATTTAGCCAGTGAACCATGCTTTCTCCGCCGTGACGGCGGAGATCGTCGATGGTGCGCAAGATTGTGGACTCGGGCTTGCGCTGGGCACTCATTACGCTTCGGCGACCTCCAGGCCGACGCCAAATGCGTTGAGAACCGACGATACGGATGCAACGAATGTTAGTTCGTCTGGGGTGAGCGAGCCAACAAAGGTTAAAGCGTTGGGAAAGAGACGAAGGATGTAGCCGAGGGTTCCGCCAAGGCCGTTGACGATGAGTTTTAGTCGGTATCGTTTGTTCATAGGAAGATATAGGCACGCTACACGCGTTTTGGGCGCGCTTCGCGCTTGGACAAGAGGCAGAGGGTGCCGTTGCGCCAAGAGCGTGCCGGGCGAAATTGGGGTTTGCCATCGACGCTCCGCCGTTGGCGCTACCCCAAACTGTTATTTTCGTGAAGGAGGGAGGCTGCGCAGAATTTCTAAAATGTGTTCTTGGTGAGTCTCTATTCGAGCCAACCGCTCGGGAACTTCGCCCAACTCCTTCAGTTGATCGTCGTGACGAGCGATCTTCGCCTGCGCTGTCGCCGCATGCCCCGCCTCCACTACCAACGCAGAAAGAAAGAACCACTGTGAAGCGAGCCACTCCAAGAGTGGATTAGTAGGTGTATTTGTATTTGGCATGAAAATCTAACTCGTAAATTTCGCCCACAAAGGAGCGCACAAAGCGTTAATGTCGGCCTGCGTAAAGGGCCCATGGCTATGGGCGGAATTCAAATAGACCAAAGTAGTCACTCCGCCATCAATCCCAATGTCCCGAATATGACCATTGGGACGAACACGTTCAAAGCCAAAAGCCCGATGGAGAGCAATGGAGCCTTCACCAAACTTCTTTGGAGGGCCATGGTCGGCAACAACTGCGTGCGCCACCTTATCGCCATAAAGGACGGTTGCCAGTGTCCCAATTGGCACTGTGTTTCCATGCCGACCGTTAAATCCAATCGGCAAAACAATGAAGTTCAAACGATTTGAATTGAGCCACTTTCCATGCTCATCGATGCTCGTCTGAGCCTGGTGAGTCGGCTCATATCGGATACTCGGATCCTCTAACCCGTCGGTATCCAAATCGAGGTCTGAAATTGCCAAAAAGACTGCACTTCCGTCAAGGGCAAAAACTTTCCTCATTGATTCCAGTCCATCAAGATTTTCATTGACAGATACCGAGTGAAGGTTATGAAGGTGATCAAGTTCTTTCATAGGTTGTTGTAATGAAATTATAAATGAGAGAGCGCGAACCCGCAAGTAGGTATTTATTAACCAATCTATAATTGCGACTTGCTTTACATTAATCGGGAAGGAAGGTCCGATACCCACGGGCCTTGCCAAACCCATTTACCCAAACAGGGATCTATCGCCAATTTTTAATGCAGGTGGGGCGAGTCCCGGTGGGTTAAAACGGAGCAATAAAAAAAGCCCCAACTGTTCGGCGGGGCTCATCAAGCTTTGGCGCAAAAATGCCGAAACTCATTACTACACTTATATAGACGCACGTCCACTATAAAATGTTTCACATTTTGTGAAATTTCTAGTTTTTCTGTCAATTCGACGTTCAAAACTGTGCCCGAGACAGCCGGGCAAAGTTAGATCCTCACAACCGCAAATGGGAAAGCTTCTTCAATCCCAATCTCAGAGCTGTGGACTTCCTTGTCCGACTCCGGATAAAGCTCGTAAGAGTAGCCTTCTTGACCCGCATCTCCCACCAACTCAATCTCATACTCCTTACCCGTCGCTTTTTCGATCAACTTTGATCCCACACGCAGTTTTTCGTATGCCATATCGCCACTATACGCCGTTTGTTAAAATCGCGTCAGAATAACCTTGCGTTTCCCCGCCGTGAATCAGTGATACTGGGGAAGTGCTGGTCACTCTCCTCATCGCACCCTTCGTACTCATCGCCACCATTCAGTCGGCTGACCAAACTGCGATGACTACCAACCTTGATCGCGCACCCAAGCGAAAGGCCGCTTGGCTCTCACTGTTAGCCAATGCTCCGAACAACCAAAAGGAGGCGGTCCGCTACATCCTAACCTATATGCCACTGGCCGATCTTCGGGCACTGCCTCCGAAATACGTAAGCGATGCGATCAAGGTCGCCTATACCGCCCGAGCCGCGAGTTCATGGGCCAAACAAATTCCTAAACCAATCTTCTTCGATTCCGTCGTTCCCTATGCCAGTGTTACCGAGCCACGTGAATCGATGAGGGCCGAATTTCAACGCAAATATCTCCCCCTCGCAAAACTGGCCTCCACCCCAGGTGAGGCTGCTCTCGCCGTCAACAAAACCCTCTTTAAAGAGTATAAAGTCGTTTACGATACCCATCGACTGCGCACCGATCAGAGCTCCAAAGAAACGGCTGCTCAAGGAATGGCAACCTGCACCGGACTCTCGATCATGCTCGTCGAAGCCCTTCGAGCGGTTGGTGTACCCGCCCGCCTCGCAGGAATCCCAAACTGGCCAAAGGGCGGCGGAAACCATACTTGGGTCGAAGTCTGGGATCAAGGTACTTGGCATTTCGTTGGCGCAGCCGAGCCGGACGACCACGGTCTCGATCACGCCTGGTTTGGTGAGCAAGCCAAAACCGCCGTCGCCGACAAACCCGAAAACGCAATCTACGCCGTGACCTACAAAAACGGTGGAGCCCGCTTCCCACTTGCCTGGCTCCCTGGCGAATCTACCGCAGCCGAGAACGTAACAAATCGATACAAGGTCGACGCAGCCGTCAAAGGTCCAACCCTTGCCGTTGATGTCAAAGTCGCTGGTGAGCGCGTCATTTCAGAAGTCCAGATCTGCGATGTTGCGGTCGGAAACCAATGCATCAGCGGAAAAAGCTCTGGACCCCATGACGACATCAACAAGCACTTCGCAATCAACGCTAAACTCGGAAAAATCTACAAAATTACGGTCATTTACAAAGGCAAGAACTTCATTCGCACTGTCAAGGTCAAAGGCGACACGGTGATGCGAATTGACCTCGACAAAACCTGATGCGATACAATAAAACCATCACCTGTTCGCCCAGTACCAGAATATGCGTTCTTCTTGCCATCGCATCGGTGATCTTTACCGGATGTTCATCCAACCAGGACACTCCAAAAATTGGCCACATCACTCGGTCAATGGATTCCCAACCACCAACCCCACCCCACACCCTTTCCCATCGCTTTATCGGTATCGCAACCCTCCGACCTCGCAATGCCCAATTCGCCGAGGAGCGCCTCGAAGCCAACCATATTCCCTTTGGTACATTCGACAACCTAACGACGATCGGGATCGTCGTCGATCCGGTCTATGCCGAACGGGCTCGAACAATAATTCACGATGACTCCGTAATTCACGGCTATTCGATGCAAGAAACTGCCGGAGTACCGACACCTCCAACGGCCACCAGTCCTCAAGGCACTCCAGCAGGTCCAAATTCCAAAACACCTACAACTACCCGGCTGACGCCAACAAAGGCACCATCAAAGTTAATCACAATCGTCGAGGTCGCTCCCAAAGATGTGAAATCAGTTGTTGCCTGCCTAGATGCGAATGGAATCTCTTCCCCCGGAACCTGGCAAAGCAAAGACGTAACTGGCGTAGTTGTCAGCGAAAGCGACGCCAATCGTTCCCTGGCCCTCATCAAAGCCGACGCCAAGCTTCACCACTACTCCCTCGTCGCCACCCTGCCAAAAGATTCGAACCTTCGACAAGCCTCGTCCGACTGGGGTTCAATTCCAAAATCTGCCGACGATCTTTCCGCTGAAGGCACGATGATCGGAGTCGTAGCGATGAGCAAGGTCAACGATATCAGTGCCGGATTGGAAGCGCATAACATCTCATCCTTTAGTTCCTGCGGTCAAGGCACCTGCGAAATATACGTCGCAAAACTCGACGCTGATCGAGCACTCTCGTTGGTAGAAGAAAATGCGAAATTAAAGGGTTATTATTTCGGCCCTGCCCGCAATCAACACTGATGCTTGAGTTCAGGTATCGTGCTTGCAATGTTGTGTTTCTTCGCCGCCCTTGTGTTAGGTCGAGCCGATATTCTCATCGCCGACTTTGAGCAACCAACCTACGGCGCATGGGAAGTTTCAGGCACTGCCTTCGGTCCTGGTCCTGCCCAAGGAACTCTCCCCAATCAAATGACCGTTACTGGCTACACAGGCCATGGCCTTGCGAACTCTTATTTCGGAAGTGACAAATCGATTGGCACTCTGACCTCTCCCCCTTTTACCGTTGACCGGAAATTCATCAACTTCCTCGTGGGCGGCGGAGCCCACGGCTGGAAAACCGCAATCAGCCTCGTCATCGCCGGAACTGCGGTCGCGACGACATCTGGAAAATCAACTACCACCCAAGATACAGAAGCCCTCACCTGGGCCAACTGGTACGTCGCTAAGTGGCAGGGTCGGACCGCACAGATCCAGATAGTGGACTACGAAACAGGCGGATGGGGACACATCAATGTAGACCAAATTTCGCAAAGCGACTTCAAAAAGGAGACCGTGAAACCTCAGCCAGAACCCGAATATAAAGAGACCTATCGACCTCAATTCCACTTCACAGCGAAGAAGAATTGGCTAAACGACCCCAACGGACTCGTCTTCGCCGACGGCGAATATCACCTATTCTTCCAACACAACCCCGGTGGGGTCCAGTGGGGAGATATGCATTGGGGCCATGCCGTCAGCAAAGACCTGTTTCATTGGAAGGAACTCCCGATTGCCCTGGTACCCGACCAACATGGCACCAATTACTCCGGTAGCGCAACAATCGACCTCGCCAACACAACTGGCTTTGGCAAGGACGGTAAGCCACCGATGGTCGCCATGTACACCGCAGCAGGAAAGCCGTTTACTCAATGCCTTGCCTACAGCAATGACAAAGGCCGAACCTGGACCAAATACGCCAGCAACCCAATCCTTAACCATATCGCTGGCGAGAACCGCGATCCCCGTATTTTTTGGCACGCCCCAACCCACGAATGGAAAATGGCCCTCTATCTAGACGGCGATGAATTCGCCATCTTTGGGTCACCCGATCTCAAAAAATGGCACGAGCTTAGCCGTCTACATCTCCCGGGTTCAAGCGAATGTCCCGAGCTATTCGAGATGCCACTTCAAGGATCGAAGGAAACTAAATGGGTGTTCTATGCCGCCAACTGCCGTTACATGGTCGGAACCTTCGACGGCAAAGTCTTCCACCCAGAAACCGATCCAAGAATGCTTGATTTTGGACAGTTCTATGCCTCGCAAACTTATACAAATGTACCAAACGGAAGGCGAATCCAGATCGGTTGGATGAACGGCCCAGGACCCTATCCAAACATGCCGTTTAACCAGCAAATGAGCGTACCGAGCGACCTCACGCTCATCCGAAACGCCGACGGCTACACCATCCTCCGACAACCAGTCAAAGAAATCGATGGCCTACGAACAAGAACGATTGCAGGTGAAAGCAAATCGCTTGCCGACATGAACAAAGTGCTTAGTGGGCTCAAAGGCGGGCTCTATGATCTCGAGCTTAACTTCCAACTAATCCGCAGCGCCCCGATCCACATCTCAATTGGAAGCCATGACATTGTGGTTCAGCCAATCGATAAGTCAGTGTCCTTCCTTGGACGGTCAGCCTCCTTTGCGACCGCAACCGGACAAATCAAAGTTCGCATTCTTGTCGATCGTTCGTCGGTCGAGATCTTTATGATGGAGGGTGACACATCCCTTTCGTGCTACTACCCAGCCGAAGACACCAAACCAAAAGATCGCAAAATCAAAGTGAATTTTCCTACTAAGGAATTAGAAATCGAAAGTTTCCGGGCTTCCGAACTAAAGTCAACTTGGTAATATCCTTATTCTTGATTGTATCGAAAGACATGAAATGCATCTTCCAATTTGCTTTTGCCGTTGTGCTTATGACTAGTTTGGGTTGTGGAGGCATTGGATCGGATGGGCACATCCCGAGTCCTCGTTATGAAACTCCGACCATGATTCAAATCCCTTCTCAGTTTCAAGCAAGTATTCTTTCAGTGTCTACATCGGGCAAAATGGTCGGACTAGGATATGACTCTGGAGGAGCAACTACTCCTTTCTATTGGGCGTCTCCAACTGCGATTCCTCAGCAATTAGATGCTCCATCGACAGGTGAACCTACCTACCCAAGTTGTATCAATGATTCAGGAACAATTGTGGGTCGAACGGGAAGTGATTCGCTTCTTAGCCAACCAATTGTCTGGGCAACGCCGAGTTCAAGCCCTACCCCACTAACTATCCCAGTGAATTACTCCTTTGGAAGCGCGCACTGGATCAATTCGGCCGGACAGATAGTTGGAATGATTGATGAACCGAACAGTGCAAATCGGATTTCAGGTGCGATTTGGAATTCACCGACTGATGTAACGATACTTGGACAATCAGCCAATCATCCCTTATCGATTGCCACCTTTATTTCGGATAAAGGAGACATATTTGGTTTTGACAGCGACGCGTACTTTAGCCAATTCCAATTCCCAAGCTACTGGACCAACCAAATTGGACCATCACTTCCAATGCAAAATGCAGGCGGAACAATGATTGCAGGAGGAATCTCTTCAATCAATCAGCGAACGGGAGTAGCCCTCTCGGTCGGCTTATATAACCCGTTTGACCTATCTTCGCAAACACCAGGTTTAATTTGGAAGTCTGCAAATTCAGCGCCTGCAAAAGTCTCCAGCGGAATTCCATATTCGATTGGCGATGACGGTGTCATTGTAGGCTCAGATCTCCTTGGAAACCATGCTACCGTATGGCAAAGATTCGATAAACTACCTATCGATCTGAACCAAATGATTCCAAAGTCTTCAGGGTGGATTCTCCAATCGGCCCAATTTCAATTGTCCGACGGAAGCGTCATCGGATTTGGGACTCAAACGATTGCTGGAGTGCCGACCGATGGGTGGTTCTATGCGAAGCGGATTCTCTAGGGCTTAGCTAATCACGAGTTGCCTGACCGTATGGACAAGCACCGATGACTCGACGGGCTTCGATAAATGCGACTGAAATCCTGCATTCAAGGCCTTTAAGCGGTCTTCTTCACGGGCAAAAGCCGTCAAAGCAACAGCAGGCAATGTCTGCCATTTCTCATTGGGCAAGTCTCGAACCATTGCAATAAGCTGATAACCATCAATGTCTGGCATGCCAATGTCGCTGACCAGAACATCCGGTTGAAAGACTTCAAGCAAGTGCATGGCGGACTCTGCATTGGCTGCGATTGCCACCTCAGCTCCACTCTCGTGCAATATCAGCCGCACCAATTCGCGCGTACCTTCGTCATCATCCACAACAACAACCCGAATATTCGAAAGCGGCTGGGTCGACGGGTCCAACGCCACTTGCTGAAAATCTCGCTCAAACTGGGTCGTTGCAATTGGGAAGGTAATCGTAAACGTGGTTCCTTTTCCAAGACCCGCACTATATACCGAAATCGTTCCGCCATGAAGTTCAACTAAATGTTTAACGATCGTCAAGCCGAGCCCAAGGCCACCCTGCGAGCGGGTCGTCGTCGCATTTGCTTGCCGAAATCGGTCAAAGACGAATGGCAAAAAGTCAGCCGTGATACCTTCGCCGTCATCAGTCACGGTCAAAATCGCCGTCGCACCCTCCTTCACCAATTTCACGATTACGTTCCCATCTCGTCGCGAAAACTTGATCGCATTAGAAATGAGGTTCGTCACAATCTGATGAAGACGCCCAGCATCACCCTGGATCAAAACATCTTGTTGAGGAGTCTCAATCTCCAAATTAATGGCCTTATTCTTAGCCCCAAGTCTGCACCCTAAAGAAGCCTCATCGATGATAACCGAAAGAAGAACGATCTCCATATTCATTGGAACTTTGCCAGCACTCATACGACTGATGTCCAAAAGCTCGTCAACCAACTTCGCCTGCTGCTTTGCACTGCTTTCAATTGCTGCTAATCCTTCTTTGAAATAGTCGTCCTCGTTCGGACGTCGTTGAAGGAGTTCGGACCAACCTAGGATCGAAACCAAAGGTGTTCGCAATTCGTGGGAAACGGTGGCCACAAACTCATCGCGTAATCGACTGGCTTGTTCGGCTTCTCCGCGAGCGTGGCGCTCGTCTGCGATGATTCGGTCATTGCGGATCTGAATCGCCTTACGCTCAGTAATGTCCTGGATATAGAGCAACATGCCACCTTCCTCAGGAAAACCACGATACTGAAACCATCTAGCACCTCCGCTTCGCTCTGGAACGTCAAGCGTGATGACCATATCAAGCAACTTCGCTTCAATCAACTGCTCCTTAAATGTTTGGTGTTCAGGTGGAAAAAAATCCCACAGCAATTGACTGTCCACCGTCGCATATTCTCCCACTAACTGTCCAGCAGCTCGGTTCGCATGAGTAATAATCCAAGCATTATCAACCGCAAAGAAGCCGTCACTGATGCCGTCCAAAATGACCGTTAAACTGTCCCGTTGGTTGTCTCGCTCAATCGCTACTTTGCGATACGATTGGGCGACCTCACGCAGCAGCTCGCAGATTGCGCAAATCAGGACCCAACTGATACAGGTACTAATCGCAGATTCCAGCAAAACAGGATCTCTAAACGAAAAACTTCCTCGGTCGGGAATGAACAGATACTTCGCAATGGAAACGCTCAGAATAGCCGTAAAGATTCCTGGCCAAAACCCACCAACAAATCCCGTCAAAACAACCGCAGTTGTGTAAAAAATGAGGGAACCACGCTCTTCGATTAACGGAATCGATTCATAACGAAGCAAGGTCACAATTGCCACCATCAAGAACCCACCTAAGTAAGGCACCCATCGAGGTAATTTCCATAAACTGAACTCAAGAAGCTTTCGCATGCGCTCCCATCATCATACAGTCAATAGTCTAATGATTGCGCCTTATTTCAGGGGTGGTTCTGTGACCAGGAGCCGATAGCCAACCCCGGGCTCGTTCAAAATAAATGAAGCGCCCTCTTGTAGCTTTTTCCGAAGGTATCCAATGTAAAGTCGAAGATATTGTGACTCATCGGCATACTCTTGCCCCCAAACTTCAGCCAATAGCTGTCGGTGGGTCACGATCTTGCCTGCATGCTTGATCAGAGAAATGAGCAATTTGTATTCCAGCGGTGTCAACTTGACCCGCTCCTCGGAAATAAAAACCTCTCGAGTTGCCATGTCAACCCTAAGCGGGCCAGACTCAAAAACCGGATTAACATCAGGGCCACTTGCCAATGATTCTCGGCGCAACACCACTCGAATTCTTGCCATTAACTCGGCAACACCAAACGGCTTTGTAACGTAGTCGTCCGCCCCCATTTCAAGGCACGAAACCTTCAAGTGCTCTTGACCGTTGGCACTCAAAATGATAATTGGAACCTTCGACCAAACTCGAATATTTTGAACGACTTCTAGGCCCGAAATATCTGGCAAGCCAATGTCCAACAAGATCACGTCAGGTTGATGCTTTACCGCAGCTCGGATCCCGTCATTTCCAGTTTCGGCTTCAACCGCCGTCAAACCCGTATCTTGAAAGGCAATAGATAACATCCGGCGAATCGAAGGATCGTCTTCGATTACCAAAATTGTCGCCTTTCTCAATCCTGCTGATGGGTCTTCCAATGGTCTATATTGCGGGTCCGACACCGTACTCATAACATTTATCTGGACGCCAACTCATCATGATGTAGAATTGGATTGTTGGTGCCCAGCTTAATTCTAAGCTATACCGCTATACGCAGAAACCATGCCGAAGGTTCTCTAACGAATTTCATACGGCGTAATCAAAATTTTGGACACAACTTGCCCTCGTGATATTCGACGTTGAGTCTAAGGACCATGTTCCACGACTGCCAATTCATTGCCGCAAACCAGCAAAGGCTGAGAGCAAGGCAAACCGGATGGACCGGATTGACGAGCCATCAATGAGCCAACCTAGATTGTTTCATGCTTGCCTCAAAGACCATCGGGCCAGACCCCGACTCAACCTCCAAATTCTTTCTAACTTAAATCTAACGACATTGCTCGCAAATTTTCGGGGATAGTGGCGGAAAATATACCTGCGGCGAACAAACGGAACAGGGGAGTCCGACCACACTATCACGATCTGAGGAGTTCATGATGAAAGAAAATAAGGAGCAATACTTCGAAGAAGTTTATAGACAGTCGTATCAAAGAGTTTTCAATTACGCCAAGCGATTGTGCAATAACTCAGATTTAGCGGAGGACGTGACTCAAGAAGCCTTTCTGAAGGCCTTCACCGCATTCGACAGTTGCCGAGAAGATGCTCGCATCGAAAAGTGGCTGCTCAAAATCGTCCACAACGTTTTTGTAGACAAGAAACGACGTGAAAAGCGACGCATCACCGAAGTATCAGAATCCTTTTTCCCCGAAGATGGATATTTAGATCAGGTAGCCGACACCAGGGAATCCATTGAAGACATTCTAACTGGAAACAAATGTGATCCTGTGGTTGCGCAGATCATCAAATCCCTCAGTCCACAATCCCAAGAATTGCTCTATATGGTCTACGTAGACCAACTTCCTCACAAGGAAATTGGCGAGCGCCTCGGAGTCGGAACCGGAGCAACTCGGTCCCGAGTCCATCGACTTTGCATCCAACTCAAACGGGCAATTCTCATCCAGAAATTCGGCCATGCTTAAAGCAAGGGGTCAAACCTTTGCCTTGAATCGATTCAACCGGTTCATCACCCGATCGAGATATTCACACTCGGGCATCTTCAGTGCCTTGGTGATGAAGTAATACGCCCACATGGCGACGCAGAATGTAACCGCAGTAACGCCAAGAGTCACAAATTTGTGTCCCATCATCATATTGGCCAATGGGGACCATGCTACCAGGGCACAAACTATGCCAACTCCTACCGATCCAACCAGCGCATTTCGCATGGTTTTTAACAGACCAGGAAAGTCCAGACCATCAAGCTTCTTAGCCGCAAGAAAGCACATAACGAATACCATTAAGATAGGCGAAACTGAGCCTGCAAGTGGTAAGGCTTTGTAGCCGAGCGGAGTATACATCAGCCCCATCAACATTCCGACAAACAGAGCAGTTGTGAGGGTGCCAACGATCACCGGAGTAATCGTGTCCTGCAGGGAATAAAACGCTCTCATGAGAATCGGATGCAGGCACCAGGCCCAGATACCAATGCAAAAGATTTGGAGACAAATCGCGATTTGCGCGGTCTGCCCTGCTGAAACCTTATTGCTGAGATACAGGCCAGATGCTATTTGCGGAGCGAGGATCGCAAGCAGGACCGAAATTGGGACGCTCAAATAAATGACAGTTCGCATGGTGCGGTCCAGTTGATTGCGAAACATATCCATCCGATTTTGCGCATAAAACTGGGTGAGAACCGGAAACACCGCAATAGCAAGCGACTGGCCAAAAATACCAAGCGGAGCCTGCATGAGTTTATTGCTGAGGTCAAGAATCGTGTCGGTGCCAGCGGTGAAATACGATCCGAACGCGATCATGATCATCGCAAAGACCCCCGGCAAAGATAGCCCCAAAATGACCGGGAGCATCAGCTTAAAGACTTTCTTAACTCCCTCGTGCTGCCAATTAAATCCAAACTGAAATTCCATCCCCAACTTCTTGATCCCTAGATAAGGAATCACGAGATTCCCAACAATAGCGCCGCCAACCGCACCCCAGCACATTCCGCTGATCGCCGGAGAAGTGAATCGCGAAAGGACGATGGCCCCAAAGATAATGCCAAGGTTATAAATATTGGGACCCAAACCGGGAATCGTAAAGACTTTGCGGGCATAGAGGGTGCCCATCATGAGCCCACCGAGGAAAAAAGCGAACTGCGCTGGAAGCAAAATCCGCGAAAGCATGACGATCTCCGGAATCAGGCTCTTGTCCTTTAAGCCACGAGCAAGAAAGTGCCGAAAAAGCGGATCGGCGAAGATGCCACAAAGGGCCACAAAAATGACCAAGAAAACGGAGACAGTACACATAACTCCGCTAAACACCTTCCAGGCGTCTTTTTTGCGGCCCGTATGCCAGTACTCACTGAATACAGGAATGAATGCCGAACTCAATGCACCCCCAGAGATGAGGAAGAACAAAAGGTCGGGGAGCATAAACGCAAACCGATAGGCATCCGTTTGGGCGTTGATGCCAAAAATATGAGTGATGATCATGTCTCGGACAATTCCGAGAACTCGGCTCATAAATAGCGAGAAGACCATGATGCCGCCCGCTTTGGCAACGCCCGCATTAACCTGCGCGTGGGTTTCGTGAGGGGTCGAATCGTCCGTGATCGGTTCGTCTGGCATCAGCTAACACAATTACGTCCGCACACTCAAGCGAGTTGCGGACGTACATATTATGCGCGAAAGCCTAGACGCCTTTATTGGTCGAACTAGCGATAGCTCGGTCGATCAAAGCTGCGAGCTGCGACTTGGGACCCGCACCCACCTGCTTGTCAACGACTTTTCCACCACTGAATACGAGCAGCGCAGGAATGCTCATCACACCATAATTTTGTGCGACTTCGCCCACTTGGTCCACATCAATCTTAAACACTTTTGCTTTTCCTGCGTACTCTGTCGCAAGCTCTTCAACAGAAGGGGCAATGGCCCGACAAGGACCACACCAAGGAGCCCAGAAATCTACCAGGACGGGTAAGTCGGAACCAAGAACTTTCTCTTGGAATTCGGCGGTGTTATTAATTGCGAGGTCTGCAGCCATGTTATTTGTCTTTTACTCCAATGAATTATTACGCTCAGGGTACCCCTCGCGTGCGCATAATTCTTGTAAAAATTTCTGGATGAGTAACCCCTGGTTATTAAATACCGTCTATACTTTCGAACCGTAGACATGGTTAAATGTCTTTTTGGAGGCCAGGTAGGTTTGAATAAAGGATTTGCGTTAGTAGCCGTTTTAGCTCTCTCTTCTGTATTCGTCGCGTCGGTAGCCGATGCCAGCACGATGCAAAAGAGCAAGAAAAAGTCAACTTCAAGTAGTAAGAAGAAGTCGTCCAGCTCCGCTTATAGCGGACCCGAGACAGGATTGTTGGGAGTCAAGCTTTTTGATTCCGGACTCAAAGTCCTCTCAATGTACGGCAACCCTGACGCAATCATCGCTGTTGGTGGCGGTGCTGCAGCTTCCGGCGGAGGCGGCGGAAACGGTGCACCCCCAGGAGGATTTGGCGGTGCTGGCGGCGGACAAAAGAGCGGCGGAGGCGGAGGAGGCTCCACTCGTGGTGCTGAACGATTTGCTCCAGGCGATTTGATTCCTGGTGGCTTTGATGGCCCACTGCCCGACATGCAAGGTGGCCCACCTCGAGCCGCAGGTAACTCCGGTGGCGGAGACGCTCCTTCCCGTCCACAAGGTGGCGGTGGCAATCCTTCAGGCGGCGGTGCAGCTCCTGGTGCTGGCGGTGCCGGTGGCGCAGCGACCGAATCGGCAGCTCTCACCCGATGGTCATACAATCGAAACGGTTGCAAGCTCGCATTTGTCGTTGACAAATTCGATCGAGTTATCCAAATCGAAGCAATCGGATTACAAAATCAACGAATTAAAACCCGACACGGAATTGGATTCGGTTCCAGCTTCACCTCAGTTATGAAGGCATACGCTTCGTCAACCGTCGATCCCGATGGCTACGACATTAGCGGTAACAACTTCACGATTCGATTCCTGACTGGACACCACGTTGCATTCAGACTTACCCAACTCAGCACGAAGAAGGCTCACGTAGTGACCGGAATCGTTGTTGCTGCTGGCAAGCAATAAACAATCGGAAGAGTTGAATGATGAACGCGATGAGATAAGACGAAGACTCGATATCGTCGAGCTAGTCTCCCAACGTGTTCGTCTCAAACGAACTGGCAAAAATTACTCGGGGCTCTGTCCGTTTCACGACGACAAGACCCCGAGTTTTAACGTCAGCCCCACCACAGGGCGCTATAAATGTTGGGCCTGCGGAGAATCGGGCGACGTTTTCACGTGGGTCATGAAAACCCAAGCACTCGAATTTCGCGATGCACTCAAATTTTGCGCCGACCTCGCTGGAGTCGAACTGTCGAAAAACTTCGATGGTCCAAGAGTTGACAAGTCGGAGCGAGAAAACCAGCTAACGATCATGCAATCCGCGCTGATCTTCTTCCGAAACGAACTCAAGAAAAGCCCAAACTCTCTCGCTTACTTAGAAAACCGAGACCTCACCCCCGAGATCCAAGATGAATGGGAGCTTGGCTTCTCGCCTGTTCAAGGCGAAGCTCTTGCAATCCATCTCAAAAAAGAAGGCAAGCACCTCGCTACCGCCGAACAACTATTCCTCACCCAACAAGATACATCTGGCGGCTTCCACGACAAATTCCGAGGGCGAATCATGTTCCCTATCCGCGACTACAAAGGCGACCTTGTCGGCTTTGGCGGCAGAATCATCGGAGACGGCAATCCAAAATACATCAACAGTGGTGAAACGCCGCTCTATCATAAGAGCCAAATCCTTTACGGCATGAACAGAGCCAAGGACAAAATGATGAAGGGCCGTCACGCAGTCCTGGTTGAAGGCTACCTCGACGTTATCGCATGCCACCGCGCAGGAGTTACAGAAGCCGTTGCCAGCTGCGGAACCGCCCTAGCCGAAGATCAAGTCAAACTGATCAAGCGATTTGCCGACAAAGTAACCATTCTCTACGACGGGGACACCGCCGGAATCAAAGCTGCCTCCCGAGCCATCGAGCTTTTCACCGAAGCAGCATTCCCTTGCCGGGTAGCCATTCTGCCAAAGGGCGATGACCCAGACACGTTGCTAAAAACAAAGGGCCCAGAAGCCGTCCGTGAAGTCATCGCGAAAGCCGAAACACCTTACGACTTCGCAATCCATCGTTTAGAAACCGAAGCGGGAACCCAAAGCCCAGAGTTCTGGGAGCAAATTCCAATATTGCTCGCAAAGGCTACAAGCGAACTCGAACTTGAAAAGCATTTGCTCCGACTAGCCGGAAAGCATCCGACGATCAATAATCCCACCGCCGCCCTATCCGCCCTGCGCCGAGAAGTAAATTCACACCGACGAGGAAAAGGAACAAAATCAAAGCGAACCGAAGCTGGACCGACGATCGACACGCGCATAAAATCGGTTCAACCCGCCGAAGCCGTTATATTCAAAGCATTCTTTCTTGAGCCTTTTCGTGACAAAGTCTGGACGTCAATTTCAAGTCCCACAGTCTTCGTGTCCCTAACCGCTATCGATTTGTGTAAGTCTATCCAAGCCACCTTTGGCGAAAAGGCACCCAGTGGACCTGCCATCAATTGGATTGGACAGCTCCCCGAAGAAAGCCAACAGTTCTTTACTGACCTTGAATTCGACTCCGGTGTTCAAGAACTCAACGAAGCATTTATCGCCGAATCGATCAAAACACTCGAAACAATTTCTAAATCCCGAGAGCTTCAAGGCGACAAATCAAAAATGTCCGCAGGAGACGATGACGCGCTCAGGAACTACTTTAACAAGCTCAAACGTCACAAGGGCGTCGATGATACCGAACAATCCGACTAAATCCGTCCAAATTAAAAAGTTCCCGAATACTTGCCAGTATTGGAATTTTGTTGAAAAAAGTCCCTTTTTGATGTTCAAATCGACAGAACATCTCGTAAGATGAATTCACGCATTCTAACAGAATTCTTTCTGTGAAAATGCAATGGATTTATAGCCGTTATGTCGGAACTCGAGGGGATAAGGGAACCATCGGTCATCGGACTGAACTTTATACGCTGTCCGGCCAGAAGGATAGCGATTGAAAATCTTGAACGTCAAAAGCCCGTTTTCGTTGACGAAGAAGGGGAGCCCCAGGATTTTCAAAATGAACTGGAAGACGGATACGAAGATTCCGTCCACATGTGGTTCCGAAAAATCGGACGCATTGCTTTATTAAGATCTGAACAAGAATTCGAGCTGTCCAATCACGCCAGCCGTGGCTGCGAAGACTGCAAAAAGCTGCTCATCGAATCAAACCTTCGCCTCGTCGTAAGCATCGCCAAACGATACGTCGGACGAGGCCTCTCCATTCAAGACCTCATCCAAGAAGGAAACATGGGGCTCATCCGAGCCGTCGAGAAGTACGACCCAACCCGAGGATTTCGATTTAGCACTTACGCAACCTGGTGGATTCGACAAGGCATTTCCCGATCCATTTGCGACCACGGTCGCACCATCCGAGTCCCAGTCCACACCCTCGAAGCTGTAAACCGTATGATGAAGGTCGCTGGGCAAATGCAACAGCAACTGGGACGTGACGCGACCCTTGGCGAACTCTCGACCCGCATGAACATAAGCGTTGATCGACTACAAGACTTCAACCGCGCAACTCAAAATACCGTTTCCCTCGACTCACCAGTCGGCGATACCGATGATTTAGCGCTGGTCGAATTCATGCAAAATGACCAAGAGACCCCAATGGACGCCGCATTTCGGACCGTTCTCCGTGGTCAAATCGAATCCATCCTCGACACGCTCACCGAACGTGAAAAAGAAGTCATCATGCTCCGATTTGGCTTAGTCGACGGCCTCCCGAGAACACTCGAAGAAGTTGCCCGCCACTTTGGGGTCACCCGTGAGCGCATTCGACAAATTGAGCAGAAGAGCTTAAAGAAGCTAAAACATCCGTCAAGGATAAAACCTTTGCGCGAATTGCTTGATGACACCGAGAATTGCGCGTAGTATATATTAGATGCAGGCTCCGCATACCGCTGTAACGCTTGATTCAGGCGAAACCAAGGACCTCTCGGATTTCTACAAAGAAAAACCCCTGATCCTAGTGTTCTTACGCCACTTTGGCTGCATTTTCTGCCGAGAGCAAATTGCAGAACTTCGACAGTTCAACTCAGAGAACATCATCCTCGTCGGAATGGGCCGAGTTCAAGAAACCAAAGATTTTAAACAGAAAATGGAGATCCCTCAAAAGATGATCTCCGACCCCAACAAGCTCCTTTACGATGGATTTGGACTGCGAAGAGGAAGCTTTGGCCAAGTCATCAACCCGACCCTGATGAGCAAATCGCTTCGACTCATGCAGAGCGGAAACCGAATGGGAATGCTCAAAGGCGACCCGTGGATGCTAGCAGGTGTCTTTCGAATCGAACAAGATGGTGAAGTCTCATTCTCACACTTCGCTTCGGATATCTCCGACAACTTGTCTGGACAAGAAATTGCCCAGCTACTCAAGCTAAAATAGCTGGCTGCCCGCCGGGAAAATCCCCCAAGGTCGGTCAATCTTCACGTCTTTCACCCAGTCAAACTCGTTAAACGGCTCTCCGTCCAAAAATGCAATCGTGGCGCCAAGCTCTCGTGCAGCCAAAACCGACGACGCAATGTCATATAACTTCTCATTGACCGCGAATAACGCTCGGTAGTACTGCCGAACCGTAAAGGCACCATCAATTACGAACGCACCGCTCAAGCGAGGCTTACCAGGTAATTCTCGCCCGACTCGCTCATTAATGCTGACCAACGATGTTGACTTAATTTCGCCCGGCGGAATCGACGCCATTAGCTCACCATTCCAAAAAGCTCCTTTGCCACGCTCCGCGCACATCATGACGTCCAGTTCGGGCAGACCAATAATCCCCAGCCGCAAACCCTCGTGGTCCATCAGTGCTACGGAAATGCCCCACAGCGGCAATCCATGAGCAAAATTGGTCGTTCCGTCAATCGGATCAATCAGCCAAAGTCCATTCTCGCCCATTGGCTCAAAGCCATACTCCTCACCCCATGTATTGGTTCCCGGCCAAACGGGCAACAATTCAGATTTCAGCCAAATCTCAGTTTCGCGGTCAACGTTGGTGACGTGCGATCCGTCGGACTTAAACTCAACCACTCGACCCGCCTTTTGAGCCAACGCATTCTGCCCTGCGCGGAACACGATGTCGGATAGCTGAGTTAGTTCGTGGGTCATGCAAGGATAAGACGAAAAACCTTGCCCCGATGAGCCGCCAATTTTCAAACGTATGGGTATAATATTGTTTCCGCGAGCGGGCATAGCTCAGTGGTAGAGCGACTCCTTGCCAAGGAGTAGGTCGCCAGTTCGAATCTGGTTGCCCGCTCCATTATTATTTGCGAACCTTCGTTTTTTGCGTTTTTCGCCACGAAAGTGGATTTCACTCTTGGTCGATATTGGCCGCATTATTCAATCCCCAAAGGGCGTCCGCACAAGTCACTAATTCAGCCTCTCCGCCAGAATTCCAAATCAGTTCACCATCTTCCGAAATCCCATCGGCGGCACCAATCCTTCCATCCTGCAGCTTAAAAACTTTTCCCGGAGTTTCGTCCAAGCTCATCCACTCAGCTGCCATTTCACTCCAATGGAAAGGCACCGGGGCAAGCTCATAAATCATCAAAACCACTCGCTCAAAAACCTCAATCGCAGTGCCAACCATGCGTCCTTCATTGGCTAAACTCGATGCCCGATCTGCAATCTCAACCGGAAAGTTCATTTTTCCAACATTGATGCCGAATCCTACAACGGGGACTCCATCGACTATCTCTGTCAAGACCCCACAGACTTTTCGACCGTTCAACACGAGATCGTTGGGCCACTGCACTTTCAAGTCAAACTCCTTAGCCAGAGCCAAGCAAATCCACATCCCGATCAAATAGGGCCGCTCCAACCCAACGTACTCAGGCACAGCCATCGAAACCGCTAACGAACGCCCTGGTTCGGCGTACCACAAGCGATCAAATCGACCCTTCCCCGCCGTCTGGTTTGTCGTCCAATGGATCCCAGTCAGGGTTTGCTTCGCGATCGTCTGGGTCGAGTCAATGGCCGGATAATGGACTATCGGCCCCGAAATGGTCACTGAAGCTCCAAATGAAACGGCAAAGCAATCACCGAATGAGTGATCGCTCCGATGGAAATAATATCCACTCCTGAATCCGCAATCGCGCGTACTGAATCCAAATTAACCCCGCCACTCGCCTCAAAAATCGCCTGACCCGCATGAGCGTGAACAATCCGAGTCATCTCCTTCGGCGGCATATTGTCAAGCATAATTACGTCCGCCTTACCTGCAATCGCTTCAACAACTTGGTCCTCAGTCTCACATTCAACCTCAATTTTGACCAAGTGTCCAATGTTCTGCCGGACCGCAGTTACCGCCGCCTTAATCGATCCGCTGGCCAGGATGTGGTTGTCCTTGATCATCACCGCATCATAAAGCCCCATCCGGTGATTAAATCCCCCACCGCACCGAACCGCATACTTCTGTAAGAGCCGTAACCCCGGCAAAGTCTTTCTGGTGTCAGCAATTTTCGCCTTAGTTCCAACGGTAAGGGCAACATACTGTGCCGTCGCCGACGCCACCCCGCTCAAATGCATCAAAAAGTTCAGAGCCGTCCGCTCATATTGCAACACATTACGGGCGTCTAACTTCCCGTGTGCAACAATTTTGCCTGGCTCAACTTGGTCACCATCCGCTACCAGAAGCTCGATATTCTCGAACTCTCCTTCCGGCTGAAACAAGTAGTCAACTATGCCAAGTCCGCTGATAATCCCCGAGCCTTGAGCCTCAATGTACCAATCAACCAGCCGCCCCTTCGGCATCGCCGAAGCCGAAACGTCCCCCGTCCCAATATCCTCCCGCAGAGCCACCTCAACGATGTCCATCCATCCAAACGGTTCCGTCGAAAGCCAAACACTCATTGGGCCTAGTTTACATTCTTTAGTGCGATGGGCTCTTGACCCAGATTTCTCGGAAGTGTAAAAGAGATCATAGAATCGCTTTCTTGCTTCTTCGCTAACAGCTTCTTAGCTATTTTCACTTCTTCTTAGACTGCATCAAGTGCACCGAAATGTCTGTGCTGTTGTCTTTTGGAATATTCATCACCTGAACCTGCAACTTTTCCTTTGGTCCAAATTCGACGATAACAACTCGCATTAAACCGCCCGGCTTGTTGGTCATCGCAGTATCAGCAAGCTTTCCAACCTTCGCGCCCTCAGCCATAAAGTGCTCTGCCACCTTATCCACGCTATCCATCGTCTTGTAGTGGCGATTGTAGCTATGACTCAAGTCGTCGCTCATCTCAATCGAAGAATATTGAACAATTGCAGCACTAGGATACGGCGGAACCTTAAACACATCATCGCCAAACTTCTCAACTTCTTTCGGAGCAGATGACTCGGATTTCGGCATCCGTTCCGAGGCTGGCGGCTTCTTTTCACCTTCCCCAGGACCAGTCGAAGATGGGTCAACTTTCGCCGAACAACCAACGATAAACAGGGCAATGAGAGCAAGCAAAGAAAGCTTCATGCTGGGATTATAACACGACAAAAACCACTATGTGCCAAGTCTTCTTGCGATCGCTTGATCCGTACAATCAACCGCAATTTCACTCGCCACCATCGCATCGTGCGGCGATGCCAAGTCACCCGCAAAGCCAGAATGCATGTATTCAGCAAACTGCTGGTACATCCCTTCAAAATTCTTCTCGCCCGTTCCGTGTTCTAGGCGAACTCCGGCACCGTCTCGAACCTCCAAAACGTAACCGTCGCGATCAAACCGAGCGACACCGCCTGTACCGATGACCTCATAGGTAAAGACCGAGCGCGGTTGCTTAGCCGTATGCCCGTAGGTAAAGCTAACCTCAACCGAGGCGGTCACCCCGTTCTCCAATTGAAGTTGTGCCACCACGTGGTCCGGAGCCTCGTAATTAGAAACCCAAGTTCCAAAGCCTTCCCAAGCCTTAATCTCCAACCCAGTCATCCATCGAATCAAATCAATCTGGTGTACGCCGCAGTCAATAAGCGGACCACCTTCCAACATTCTGCCTCGCCACATCGAACTCTCAACCCATCCACCTGAGGCATCATGCACCCACTGACCGTGCAAATTCCAAAGGTAGACCATGCGAATGTGACGAACCTTTCCAATCGTTCCGTCATTGATCCAATGCTTCAACTGCCGCGCAACCGGACTAAACCGATAAACCATCCCGACAAAGAATCCTTTCCCTGAATCCTCCATCACGGCAATCATATCCGCCGCTTCATCCTCATTCGAGGCAATTGGCTTCTCACACAAAACATGGACTCCATGCTCGGAGCTCAGCATCACGTTATCAAAATGGAATGCCAAGGGCGATGCGATAACAACCGCATCCAGCCCTTCAGCAAAAAAGGAATTTTCGTCGACGAACGGCTTGCCGCCAAACTTATAGGAATACGCTTCAGCACGTCCTGCCAAAGGGTCAAAAAGGGCAGCAACCTCAAGTCCTGGAGTGGACAAAATGGCGGGTAGGTGACCAAAATCGGCCACCGAACCACAGCCCATCAAACCGATGCGTGCCATGGTGACTGTGTCCTAAAAATTAACCTCGGTTTCCGCCAGTTGATGCCTGAAATTCGCTCGGACTGCCTTGGTAAACCGGACCATTACCGTGTCCAGTACCAGGATCTTCGCCTGGTCGTGAACCAGAACCTTTAGCTGGCCTGTCGCGCTCGGTGTTCATAACCGTTCCGGGTCCTGTCTTGGCACCGCGACCATACTGCGTGGCGTCCTTCGTACCGCCAGTAGCATCACCGATGCCACCATTGGAGTACTTGTCGCCTGAAATTTCACCGTCATCTTCCGATTTAGTTGTAGCGCTAGCAAAGCTATCCGGAGCCTTAAATCGGCAACCAGACAAGACTACGCAAGCAAACAAAACGACAACAAAAGCGATCCTTGCTTTCACTCTCATAATTTACCTCAATACGAGACGTCCACAAGCTCCTCGCGGCCTGTTTCACTACTCTTGTAAAGGGCATCAAAAATAGCGTTGAGAATAAGACCGTTAAGCCCAGGAACTGGTGACTCTTTACCCTCCAAAATCGCATTAACGAACGCAACGACTTCCGCCGTATGCGCCGATTCAACTGTCGGAACATTGCGCGGCTTCATGTCAAAAAGTTGCTTGTCTTGCTCAGTGTAAATCTCGATCGGATCATCGCCCCAAATCTTGACGTTCGCTCCCGCCTTCGTTCCAAAAAGCTGAGTCTTCATGATGTCGTTCTCGCCCTGATTGGCCATAAATGAACTCTCGAGCGAAACTACCGCACCATTGTCAAACTTAATCAGACCAACCGCAAAATCTTCAACCGTAAACTTAGCTCGGTCATACTCGCCAAAGTTGTTCACCAAGTCCGGGTTCTTGCCCATCATGTCCCAAGTCCTTCCGCTTGCGCTCACTGGCTTCGGATAGCCCATCAAGAACAGCGTGAAGTCAAGAATGTGGACGCCGATGTCGATCAGCGGACCGCCACCCTGCTTCTCCTTGTCAATAAACACGCCCCAGTGCGGAACTCCTCGTCGGCGTAAAGCTTGAGCACGAGCGAAGTATATGTCGCCCATATTTCCCTGCTCGATGTACGTCTTCATAAATCGACCTGGGCCGCTAAATCGGCTCTGCAAAGCAACTTGCAAGATCTTTCCGCTTTCTCGGGCCGCTACGCACATCGCCTTCGCTTCGATTGCATTCATAGCTAACGGTTTTTCGCACAAAACGTGGATCCCCGCTCGCAGACAGTCAATCGTCGGATCCATGTGGTACTTGTTCGGAGTCGCAACCGAAACCGCGTCAACTTCCCCGCTTGCGATCAATTCTTTGTAATCGGTGTAGGTCTTGGCAACGCCAAATTTTTCGGCAGCTTCCTTGGCCGTTTTTTCGCTGACGTCGCAGACGGCAACCATTTCGCAAAGGTCGGGCATCGTCGCATACCCTTTCATATGACAACCTTGGGCAATTCCACCTGCCCCAATAATTCCGATTCGTAGTTTCTTAGACATGAGCCATTCGAAACGATACCCCTAACTTTCGCAAAAGTTACGATTCGTCAAACTCAAATTCTTGGGCAGTCTCAATCATTTCCAACTCGCTTGTTCTCGAAGGAGGCTCAGGGTCCTCATGGCGCGTCGCCAAAAATCCACCGCCAATTGCGACCGTCATCAAAACTGACCAAAATAGCCACGGATGAACCTCCGGAATATGAGCGTTCGATTCATGCAATCTCGACCAGGAACTCCCTGAAATAAACGCCAGCTTGACTCCAACCCAACCCACCAACAGATACGCAACGTGGTCCAACGATGGAAACCGATCCAGAAGCTTTATAAAAGCGCTCGCGGCAAACCTGAGCAGAACGATGCCAATAATCGCACCCGTAAACACCACCCATATCTTTCGCTGGTCGTTATCGACAAATGTGATGCCCGCTAAAACCGAATCAACTGCAAAAGCAATATCCGTCAGTTCCACTAACAAAACCGTCATCCAAAACGCGCGCTCAAGTGACCGGGGTTGAACCACGTTTGCCCCCCCAGCCTTGCCAACAAAATGCTTGAGGGTAACAAACAGCAAATATCCCGCCCCAAAGCCCTGCAGCCACCACAACTTCAATACGACTGTAGCGAACAAGATCGCAAAGAACCGAAAAACAAATGCCCCACCCAACCCATACAGCAGCGCCTTCTTTTGGCGGTCCTTAGGCAAGTGCTTAACCATCATTGCCAAAACCAGAGCATTATCCGCCGACAGCAAACCCTCTAGCACCATTAAGGCCCCGATGCTAGCCAAGTCTTTTGCTTCTATCGTCTGATTCCAAGTCGAGATCGTCATGTTCAGGTCAGTTATGGTTCAAAATATACGACAACAATGCCAACTTATGTCTACGAATGTTCGCTCTGCAACAATGTGTTTGAAGTCGAACAGCGAATCACCGAAGATGCACTGAAAGATTGCCCGTGTGGGTCGAAGGGTACCGTGAAACGACTCATCCAACCAACCGCAATCATGTTCAAAGGTTCTGGTTTCTACGTCAACGACTCGCAAAAAGCGACAACTCCTGCCGTCGCACCACCCGAAAAAGCCGCAACGTCCACGGAAACAACTACCGCCCCTGCCTCAACTCCGGTATCAGACAAAACAAAAGAATAGGCATCTACCCCATGCATATTCGCTTATAATGAAGCGGGGTAAATGAAGAAGTCGTCAACAATCATACGATTTGTTTTGGTGGGTTGCTTAGTCGCCGCTTCTTGGTTTGGCTATATTGCTTTCAAGAAACCCAAGCATTCAATCTACGAACTTGACGCCGAGTCCTTAAAATTTGTTCAAGGCGATCTTCCTCTTTTACCCGGCCCATACCTAGTTCAAGGCAACCCCACCGACCTAAAGTTTGAGAAGATCGACCTCGGCATTTCCGAGTTTATCGAAATGTCAGAGGAAGGCGACATTCTATACAAATGGTTCGGATATGAGCCGAAAGAGTTCACAAAGAAAGACGTCGACGGTTTTAATAGGACGAGCTATTATTTGCCAAATCCTATCTTTAGAATTCGGAGAGCCGATGGCACAATTCAGGACTTTCCGAATGTAGATGATGTTCGTATGACGAGGGGTGGTCAAGTCTTCGAAATCCAAGGCGTGGGGAGCAATTTCTCAATTTCAACAAATGGGAAAGTGATCCTGAAATCCAGTGACCAGACCCCAAAACATGGATGGAAACAGATTTATTGGGGTCGGGACACCAAAATTACCGATGACGGAATCTTTCCAAACCCTGGCTACGAGCCACATAAAGTATTTGCCAACGGTTGGGAGCTAAAGGATCTTGATCTAACCGACAAGCCAAACGCATTCTACAACGCTAGTTCAACAAAATTAGGTACGGTAGGTATCGCTTCTGCAAACGGGGCCAGAGCACAGATTGGTGGCAAGGATCAAATTGCAATGATAAAGAGCGGCCAAATTCGATTCGTCGAATTGCCACGCGAGCTGAAAGCGGCAACGGTCAGGCCATACAAACAAGGACTCCTCATCTACAAGGGCCCGTATAGCCCAACAAAGCTCTTTCGATTTGAAGATGAAAAATTCTCAGAAGTTCCCATCCCTTCCGGAGCCGCTGCGGTTAACTTCGCCACATCAAATTCTGCTGGAGAAATGGTCATATTTATGGACGTGGTAGATCCTCTTAAAAAAGGACAAATTGACTTCCCCTATAATCATCTGGCCTACTATGTGACAAACAAAAAGTCATATAACCTCGATGAGGTCCTTAAGGGGCAGAATTTTGCAGAAAACCTTGGTTTTGAGACTATTACATACATAGGGTCAGGTCAGCTTGATGAAAGAGGCGACATCCTAGCAGCCGGACATGCAGCCGACTACAACCATCAATTTCTTCTTAGGAGGATCCGATGAAAAGTCGGTACGTCCTCATCGCGTTCAGTCTTTCGCTAATTTGTGGCTGCTCGAGGCCATCCCCTCCACCCGGCACAGGCACTGATTTATCTGGCCTTCCTCGATTCAGGCTTGTCCAAGTAATTTCAGGGCAATTGATTCAAATTGGTCCGAACGACGAAGTTGTTACGTCCCAAGTGACTGGCCCCTATCACAGCTACACAACTAGAATTCCCGCACTTGGACCATCTCGCGGCGAAAATTGGTTAGAAAGTCATCCGAACGAATCGAAACTCCAAGTTCATCAAGGCGACAAGACCAGCTTCATGGATAGAAATATGTTCTTGGACGATTTGGGGATCGTTCAACCTTTCTTAACGCAAGACAACATTGTTGAAACGGTAGGAGGTAGACGTATTGCCCTTCAACCAATCGCCATTCCATCAACAAAATATCGGTACTATTCAGGCAGTCACGGAATATATGTAAGTAGTCGGCTAACGGGAAAGCTCGAGCAAATCTATGATCACGAAGTCAAGGACTCGGTTAGTGGACGAAGCGACGTCTTATTCGCAACAACAGCCACGAAGGATGGTCTCACGGAAATTATTCGATTCGGTACGGCAATCCGGCCAAAGTCCATATACAAGGGCGTTGACTGTAAGGTTCTAAACATCGGCCAAGATGGCTCAGTCATCGCCGTTGATGGCAACCAATTCGTTCGGATCAGCTCAGAAGGAATCATTCAAAAGATCCCTAATGCAAAATATGACGTCTGTAATCTTAAATTCAGGGATAAGAATTGGCTGGTTGGATTTCGAGTTGTAACCTCTAGCGACAAAAAAACAATTAACTCACATCCGGCCATTTGGAATGACAGAGGTGAGACGATTGCCTTGATCAAGCTTTGCCCAGAACTAGAGGGGAGAATTACCAGACTCGAGAATATGCATCAAGCAAAAGTAATGTCAAATTCTAACGGGCTCATCGCAATCGAAATGTCTGGTTCAAACCCTAATCCAGAATATAAAGTGGGGGGACCAAACCCCGGTAACATGATGGACAGGATCTACTCCTGGCAGACGTATGTCCTCAAAGCCATAGACCAACCCTAGGTATCCTCACATCGTGCCGATCTACGAATTCCGGTGTCAGGATTGCAACAAGAAATTCTCATCCCTGATTGGAATGGTCGCCGACGCCAACGACTCTGCCTGCCCCAACTGCAAAAGCCTAAACACGACGAAACTCGTCAGCAAGTTCGCCCGATTCCGAACCGAGGACGACCGCATCGACGCCATGGCCGATCGACTAGAATCCATGAACGAACCCGAATTGGGCTCAGATTTGCGCAACGTAGTCAGAGAACTGGGCAAAGCATCTGACGATGATGTCAGTAGCGAACTAGAAGAAATGTTTGAGGCCGATATGGAAGGTACAGGAGACGATTCTGAATGAGAGAACGTGGACGCCTCACAGTTATTTGCGGAAGCATGTTCGCTGGAAAGAGCGAAGAACTCATTCGCATCGCCCGTAGATCCATATTCGCCAAATTGCGCGTGCAAGTGTTTAAGCCCACCGTCGATGACCGATTCCATGAGTCCATGGTGGTTTCCCATCGAGGCATCCAACACGAAGCAGAAACTGCCAGGAACTCTAGTGAACTAAGCCAAAAGCTGAAACCAGACACCCAAGTTCTCCTCATCGACGAAGCGCAATTCTTTGACCCAAAGATCGTTGAATTCTGCGTCGAAACCGCAGACCGTGGCGTCGATGTGATCTGCGCGGGTCTCGACCAAGATTTCCGACGTCAACCATTCGGCCCCATGCCCTTTCTTCTTGTCGCGGCAGACGAAGTGATCAAGCTCCGCGCAATTTGCGTGAAATGTGGCGCCCCCGCCTCGCACACCTACCGAATGGTCGATGGCAAGCCAGCCCACTGGGACGACCCAATCGTCCTCATAGGAGCAACCGAAAACTACGAAGCCAGATGTAGAAACTGCTTCAAAATTCGAAGGGGCCGCTCAAAACGAAGTACTACTCCGTCGCCCGGGTCATCTTAATCTCGATTAGCTTCATCGCCGAAGCATCGGCCTTTACTTTCGGATTCTCAATCTTCGCTTCCATCTTTTCTGGCGAGAAATCGTCGGCTCGTATGTAAAACGTGCCAGTCACGTCGCCGACCGTATCCTTTTTTGACAACTTCCCCTTCAAAGTGATCTTCAAGCAATCAACATCGCCAACCTTTTCCCGACTCTCAAGGGTTATTTCCATCACCCCAAAGTCCCCGTCGTGCTTCCAAGTGTCGCCTATTTTGACCGCTTCTTTTGGTTCAAAATCAAGCACATCGTTGAGGATGTCAGCAACCGGATCAACCTCTTCAGGAGGTGCCCCTTCCTTCTTGATTTCCTTTCCGTTTTTGTCGTATTTTGTTGCCTTCGGCTCATCCTTGTCCATGGCCTGCTCTTCACCATTTACTTTTAAGGTTCCCGAAAGCAAGGATTCTTCAATCTCATAAGCGCCGTCTTCTTCGACGCTAAGCACCTTTTCCTTGATCTTCATGTCCATCAAGATTTCGGATTCTTCAGCCGACAGGTTAAGTGTCCGTTGAGACACCAGGACCTCGTCCTTCTTCACTTTGTGCTTCAGCGTAAAAGTATCGTCGGATCGGAATCCCAGCAAGCTAGTCACGGCAAGGACCAATGCCAACGAGTGGACAAGTTTCATACATCTATAATGCGCCAAATCCGTCCAAAAGCTTAGGGAAAAAGTTGAAACTATGTCTTATTCGGAACCAACTCTAAACGCTCCAAAAACGATATCTCTTCGACCCCCTCGGTGACAACATGGTCCGCCGTAGTCTGCTGATACATCAGTTGACCATCCGACGTCCGATACCAAGAATCTTCCTTAAACTCCCCCGAAATCCCCTTAGTAAACGTCCCCTTGCGTACCACTTCAATACACTCTGCCTTCATAAACTGCTTAGGTTTACCCACCGCCACTGAGTACTCGGTGTGTGCGCTCTTACCTTTCCAAGTATCTTCCGGCACAATGACATCTTCTCGCAGCTTCGAATGAATTTCTGCAGCGAAAAACAGATCTGGATCATCCTTGAGCGTCAATCGAATCTCTTCATATTCAAACCGCTGCCCGTGCGAATTTTGAATGTAATTATAAGCCTCTCCCTTCGTTGACTCGGCTTCGCCATCGTCAATCTTGACCGTGCCTTCAACGCACTTCGCTTCAATGTGCTCAACGTCGTGAGAGTCAATTTCGATGCACCGATGCTCAATCAAACCCTCTTCCAACCTACGAACCTTGCCGATCTTGGTACTGGTCATCGTCTTGAGTGTATAAAACTCGTTTTCCTTCAGCGGACGACATATAGAAATGGTTTGCCACGACCCTACTAACCCCAAACTCAACATCCAAACCTTAACCATCGATCACCAATTCTAACCCAAATCCAGGGGCCATGACTAACGTAAACGACACTTCCGCATTTCCGCACTCCGTAGCCCACCTAAGATAAAAAAAGGAGGTGGCACAGCCACCTCCTTCGCGTTTCCAAGAAAGAATCCTTACTTGATTCGCTCCATCGTAAACGAACCCGAAACAGGGAACGGCGAACCAGGCATTGTAACATTTCCCCATTTCTGAGTGGATTTCACCAATTCGCAGTTCGACTTGTCAACCCAGATCGTTCCTTCGATGCTCGAAGGATCGGTACCTTCGGTTTCAATGTTTTTGAACTCAATCTTGAAAGTTTCCGAGCCGCCAATCGTTTCTTCTCCTACGATCTTGCCTTTCGTCTTAAATGCCGGAGCCTTTGTATCCTTGTTGGCAGCATGGTCGACATCCCAAGATGATCCAACCTTTACTTCTTCACTCGGAGCAATAAAACTCATCAAATTGTGAGCTCGGTAGGCGATCTCAGTGACTTCGTCTGCCTTGATCTCCTTGATCTCGCCATTTGGCTTCATAATCGTGGTCATCGAAGACGAGTTATCAATCTCTTGCTCGGTCCCGTTCAGCGTGAATTTACCACTCACAAGCTTTTCAACCGATGTGATTGTTCCGTCTGCGGCAACATCCGAAACAGTCGACTGGTTGACCATTTCAATGCTGATCTCAAGACCTTGAGCTTCAATCTTTCCCTTGATCCGAGTTTTTTGTACGTCGTTCTTCTTTGCCGTGTATTTCAGCACGACGCCGTCAAGAGCGTACGCCGACGCAGCAATGAGCAAAATCGCTATTCCACTAATTTTAAGAGCTTTCATAATTCTTATTTTCTCTACGTCATCAGACGTCACTATTCGTCAACTACTACGGGCAAAATCAATCCGGGTTGCGCCCATACTTCTAAATAGGTCTTCTAGATTATGGAATCAAGTGGCAAATTATTGATGATTTTCGGCATCATTCTCTTTGCCTTGGGACTTTTGTTAACATTCTCACAACGACTTCCCATTCGGCTCGGACGCCTACCTGGTGACATTGTTTACGAGAAAAATGGCGTCTCGTTCTTCTTTCCAATCACCACAATGATCCTCATATCTGCACTCCTTTCACTCGCAGCCTGGCTCGTTTCGAGGGTTAACCGATGAAGCCAAAATTAGTTACGTTCGATTGCGCCAACACTCTCATTTGGACCGATTGGCAACCCCATACATTCGCTATTCGGTGCGCTAAAATAGCAGGACTCGAACTGCCCGACGATGCTGCCGCCACATATTTGAAGCTGTTCATGCCGAAAGTCCCTGACTTTTGGCGAGTTAACCAAACCCGGTCACTCGAAAACTGGCGCGCTTTTTGGGTTCAACAGGTAACCGATTGGCTCTCCGCCCTTCAATTACCGACCGACAAAGCACTTGAACTCCACCTCGTGGGCGAACGCGAAATCTTCGAAACCCCATCTCACACTTTTCGCCTCTTCGATGACGCAAAACCAATCCTCGAACGACTCCGATCCCAAGGCATCAAACTCGCTATTCTTTCCAACTGGGATACGTCTCTTCACGGCTGCGTAGCTGCCCACGGCCTGACCCCATACTTCGACGCTGTATTCGCGTCCCTCGAAGAAGGATACGAGAAGCCCGATCCCTGCTTTTTCAATCATGCACTCCACCACTTCAACTGCACAATCGAAGAGTGCTTTCACGTGGGCGATGACCTAATCGATGACCTCCAAGGGGCTCAAGATATGGGAATCCAGGCCGCCCTCTTGAACCGTTCCGCAGCACACATCAGCAGGCCAATCATCACGAGCCTATCCCAACTTGAGGAGGCCTTCAAATGGTACGACTAAGCGATTTCGACTACGAACTGCCCGAAGAGCTGATCGCCCAAACCCCGCTGCCCGATCGCGCCGCTTCGCGACTCCTCCACCTCGATCCCGAATCAGGCGCAGTTACCCATCGACAATTCCGCGAAGTCGTCGACATTCTGGGCAAAGGCGATGTTCTCGTCCTTAACAACACCCGCGTCAACGCATGGAGATTCAAGGGCCAGAAACCAACTGGTGGTGAAATCGAAATCCTCGCCCTCAAAGAAATCTCATTCGGAATCTTCGAAGCCCTCATCAAACCCGCCAAGCGCCTGAAACCCGGAGCCACCTTTCATCTCGGTCAGGACGTAACCGGAACCGTCCTCGAAGGGGGCGAAGAACCTACCCGAATTGTCCAGCTTTCTTGCGAAGAAGGCGATCTCCACGCCAAACTCGCCAAAATCGGCGAGATGCCATTGCCATCCTACATCACCGAAAAACTCGACGACTGGGAGAGATATCAGACTGTCTTTTCCAATTCTAACGGGAGCGCCGCATCGCCAACCGCCGGACTCCACTTCACTCCCGAAATTCTGGAAAACTTAAAGCAAAAAGGAGTAAAGATCGCCTTCGTGACCCTCCATGTCGGAATCGATACCTTTCGACCAATCCAAGTCGACGACGTCACCAATCACCAGATGCATGGCGAGGTCTGCGAGATCAGCGAAGAAACCGCCAACCTCATCAACCATGCAACCGGAAAAGTTGTGGCCGTCGGCACGACTGTCGTACGCACCCTCGAATCATTCGCAATCGCTCCCGGCAAAGTCGGCCACGGACGCCAAGAATCCAAGCTCTTCATTTCGCCCGGATACACGTTCAAAGTCGTTGACGGAATGTTCACGAACTTCCATTTCCCTCGCACAACCATGCTTCTGATGATTTCAGCAATGAGTTCCCGCGAGACAATTCTTAGGGCTTATGGCCTAGCAATCAAGGAAAAATATCGCTTTCTAAGTTTCGGCGACTCAATGCTACTGTTCAAAACCACAAGATGTTGCTAGTATCCTTGTACTTATCAAAATGAAAAAGAATTTTGACCCAATGCAGTACATCGAGAGCGCGTTTCTCGATCGAACCCAAGAGACGGAGAAAGACCTTCCAAGCATCAAGAAATACGTCTCCGGTCAGGTCAAACTTCCAAGAGGCAAATTCCGCAAAACCGAAATGAGCGCTCCCCGGCCACGGCGAAAATCAAACCACGTCGTCGCGAACGCCGTCGACCCCGAGCTCCAAAAAGTCTGGGCCAACTTGCCCCGAAGCGTTATGTTCCTTGCGTCTCTCTACGATGACGGCGTCACGTCACACTACTACACGGGCGACTTCAAAGAAACTCGCCAAGAATTGATCAAGCGGCTCCTCGATCCGCAACTGAACCTCGAAGAGGTCAGCCGCCTCCTTGGTGTCTGCCCCACTACCGTCCGCCGATACACCAACCGAGGTTGGCTCCACCACCACCGAACAAAAGGCGGCCAACGACGATTCCTCCTCAGCGATGTCGTCATGTTCGTCGAGAAACATGGCCGCTTCCCCGAAGCCTAACGAACTTGTGTGGCACTGGCAAAGACGACTGCGAAGCTGCGATTTGCCAGTGTAAGAGTAGTCGAGGCATTTCAAATCTCTGGCTAGTAACTTGTCGCTGAAAGCAAGAAGCTGATTGGAAGTAAACTCCTCCGCTGGAGCATGAAGCCACTTCGCATCGTGAGTTTCTGGAACAGAGTTTGACTCTAAATCTCACCAAATCCACTCGCGAAGCGAGATACCTCTTTGGACAGAGAGGTCGCTGACGCCCAATCCATTGAATCTTTCGAAAAGCAATCTTGGGCGAAGCGGGTGAGTCGATTGAGCGAAGCGAATAGAAGCCTCCAACTCCACGCCAAAGCAGTACAATGAACCGAGGAGCATGAAGCCACTTCGCATCGCGATTTTCTCGGACAGCGTTTGGCCCGTCATCAACGGAGTCAGCATCAGCATCCAGCTCCTCGTCGAAGAGCTCCGAAACCAAGGCCACTCCGTTCACATATTTGCCCCCCGTTGCGCCGGATACCAAGAAACCGACCCCAACACCATCCGCTTCCGAGCCCTCGAGACCCCCTGGAGCAAAGGCCACCCCATCGCCTACCCACCTTATTGGAGAAAGCTCCGCCGATTCCGCCAGCAAGAATTTGACGTCATCCACACCCACACACCCTACATGCTGGGCTTCGTGGGCCTTCGCTGGGCCGAGAGCCACCAAATCCCTATCGTGGCTACTTACCACACCCTCTACGACCGCTATGCCCACTATATGTCGGCTTTCCCTCGACGCTACATCCGCTTCCGCATCGCCAAGCACACCAACTTCTATTACAATAGCGTCAACCAGGTCATCACCCCCAGCGAAATCGCCAAACGATGGCTCCTCCGCCACGGCGTCGAAACGCCAATCACGGTCATCCCAACCGGACTCGCCAAGCGAAAACTCGTCTCCCGTGCTGAATCACGCCACGAGCTCGGAATCCCCCTCGATCAACGGATCCTCCTATACGTCGGGCGTCTGGCCCACGAAAAGAACCTCGAAACCCTACTTAAAATGGCCAAGCTCGTCACCGAGCAAGAGAGTAATTCCCGCCTTTGGCTCGTCGGTGACGGCCCCTATCGCGAAGAATGTCTCCAAATCGCCGCCAAACTCCGAATCGGCGACAAAGTCAAATTTGTCGGTTCCGTACCGCGGGGAGAAGTCGACAAATATTACGCGGCCTCCGATCTTTTCACCTTCGCCAGCGTCACCGAAACGCAGGGCTTAGTCCTCAATGAAGCCATGCAATACGGAATTCCTGCTGTAGCGGTCGACGGCGGCGGAGCAACCGAAGCGATCATTCAAGGCGAAAACGGCTTCGCCGTCAAAAATCATGAATCGTTATTGGCCAGCCAAGTGTTAACAATCTTAAGGAATGAAACTCTTTACGATCACCTCTGCCTCGGAGCAACCCAAAGTGCCGCAAACAACACCTCCGAAATCATGAGCGCAAAGGTGCTCGAAGTCTATCAAGCTGCCATCAATCAACCGAAGGTTCCTTATGAGCGAAAACAGCCAAGCCTTATCATTTAAAAACGGCTATCGCGATTTCGCCCTCATCGTGGCTGGCCTAGCCTCCGTCAACGTCCTGCGCCAATTTATCGTCGTCCCCGATTCACTCATCAAACCAATTGACATCATCCTGCTCGTAGGATTCTTCGTCGCAACCCTCATCGCAATCTTCCGCGCCATGTCGATGCAGCCGAAACCCAAACAGGCTTGCATCCTCCTCGGAATTGGCGTCGCAACCCAAGCCATTTTCCTCTGCCTTCTCAACTTAGTCTTTAAAAACCAGGGACTGGCCGCTAGTATCTGCAAAGATCTCTCGCAAATCGGCCTCATGCTCTGGGCAATCGGCCTCGGAGCCCTCGTCGCCAGCCTCCTTCGCGAAAAGAACATCCTCATCCCCATCGCGATATTCCTCGTCGCTTACGACTACTTTCTAGTTCTTGCTCCCATGGGGTTCACCAAGAAAATAATGGCGGCAAACCCAAATCTACTTGGGCAAATTGGCTATGCCATACCAAGGGTCAAGACCCACGCAGACATTGCCAACAACACCAATGCAGCAATAGGCGCAACCTCAGCCGTCGTCGGCCCCGCCGACCTCGTGTTCCTCGGTGCCTTCTTTCTCGCCATGTTTCGGTTCAACATGCGGCCCAAAGAGACGCTTCAAATCATGATTCCGACCCTCATCGGTTACATGGTTCTCGTGCTGGTAACCGGATGGTCTCTGCCCGCGCTCGTCCCGATTGGACTTGTGACCCTTATTGTCAATCGCAATGAATTTAAGCTAAACAAAGATGAAAAGATCTCAACAATCGTTCTCGCGATTCTTGCCGTTCTCGTACTGAGCTTCCTAGCTACTCGTCGGCCAACATCGCCAACTGAGCCTTTGCCGACGGCAGCTTCCCAAGGCAATCGAGAGTCGATAAACTCGCCCGAGCAAGCGCCGAAAGATCAATCCCCGAGCTCAAGCCCATCCGATGGGCAAAATAAACCAAGTCTTCCGTAGCCAAATTGCCTCCGGCACCCTTAGCGTAAGGACAGCCACCAAGGCCCGCCGCACTTGAGTCAAAAGCCGTATAGCCAAGCTCCAAAGCAGCTGCCACGTTCGCGATCGCGGTACCCCGAGTGTCGTGAAAGTGCCAAACAATTTCCTGTTTGTCCAGGCCATGAAGCTCCCGCGCCAAATCGCGCACCTCATTCGGAACCCCTACTCCAGTTGTATCCCCAAGCGAAACTTCGTCCACCCCAATTTCAAACAGCTGATCAACCACTTTTCGAACCTGTTTAGGCTCAATCAGCCCCGCATAAGGACATTCAAAAATGGTACTAACATAACCTCGCATGAAACCTTTATGCTCGGCCCGGATCAGCCGAAAAATGTCCAGCGATTGGTCTACCGTCATGTTAATGTTCTTCAGGGTAAAAGCATCGCTCGCCGCCGTAAACACCGCAATTCGCTCTACTCCCAATCCTTCTGCTCGCTCCAGCCCTTTCATGTTCGGCACAAGCGCGGAATAAAGTCCTCCCTCAGAAAGCATCGGCCATAAGTCCTCAATATCACCAAGCTGAGGTATCCACTTTGGCGATACAAAACTGCTGACTTCAATCTCTTTAATTCCCGCCGCAACCAAACCACGAATGAGTTCAAGCTTTTGGGCAGTTGGAACAGGGAGAGCCTCATTCTGAAGGCCATCCCGAGGAGAAACTTCAATGATGCGAATATCGACCATGGCTAACTCGGGGTAACAACCGCCAGCAAATCCTCACCCGAGACCTGGGTTCCCTTCACGGCATGAAGAGTCGAAACCACCCCATCAAACGGAGCATTGAACGGCTGTTGTGTCTTCATGGCCTCCAAGACCAAAATCTTCTGCCCCGCAACTACCGCGTCCCCTTCAGTCACCAAAACGTCCACGATCATGCCGGGCATCGGTGCTCGATATTCACCATTCTTCACTCCGCCCATCCGAGTCCGGCTTTGACGAGTCTCGAGCCGATATTGATTTCCCTTATATGAAACCAAAACGGCGTCGCCATCCCGCACAGCCAGTGCGCTAAACGACCCTTCAGCAGTTCTGATCTGCAATCGGTCCGGCAATCGAGATACGTCAAACGTATCGTCGAATTCGACCGCCTCGCCATCAAGAAAATATTTCATTTCTTCCCTTTTGCATACGTTGCTGCGGCCGAAATAAATGCGCGAAACAATTCTCGATTTGCCACGTCATCCGGCAACCGCTCGGGGTGCCACTGAACGCCAATCAAGAAAGGCTTGCTCGGATTCTCGATCGCTTCAACCGTTCCATCCTCGTGTCGAGCAACCACCGTTAACGAATCGCCAACCCGGTTGACTGCCTGATGATGAAAACTTTTCCCGGCTACTGTCGGAGCCCCAACCAAAGCAGAAAGCTTCGAAGCTCCCACCAATTCAATCTCTTCCAGGGTTCCGCCCACATGGTCGTTATGTTCAACTTTATCCGGCAAATGCTGAATCAAACTCCCGCCGTGTTTAACATTCAAAAACTGGCAGCCGTAACAAATTCCGAGGATCGGCATCTCCTTATTGACCAAGGAATACAGCTCATTTTCCATATCCCACCGCATGGGATTCATGAGCTCCGCCTCAGGATGATTATCCTCACCAAAGTGCTTGGCATCCATATCGGCACCACCGGGAATCAGCCAACCATCCAACAAATTTGCAATTTCGGCAAGGTCAGTCATCGGTGTAATGAGGACCGGGTTCCCTCCCGACTCGGCAACCCTTGCCGCATAATTCCAATTCAGCGAAAGCTTTCCGTTCGACCGATCATTATCGGATTCAAAGGCACACTCAACCGTGATCCCAATCAGGGGCTTCACTGCAAGACTGCTCCGATATTTTCGACGTATTCCTTGATCTTGTTCAAGAACTCTGCCGCGCCAACTCCGTTGCAAAGGCGATGGTCAAACGTCATCGTCACATTGACAACCTTCTGCATTCGGCCCGCTCCATCGAGGTCCCGGAAGGTTTCCCCTAAGAAAATCGTCGCCATGCTTGGGGCCACGACCACGGGAATCGCATTTCGAAGTCCAAACGCCTGCATATTCGTAAGTGAAACGGTTACCGCTTCGTGGGCTTGGTCTTTGCCACCCCGCGCCAAAGCAATCCGATCGCGAACCGCAGAAGCAAAGTCTTGCCAATCAAACGTATCTGCGCTGTCGACCACCGCAATTACCAATTCATCGCCGGGCAGCGAAACTGCGATCCCTAGCGAGACGAAGTCGTAAGTCCGAATCTTATCGTCGCCCGCTAAACTGCTTCGAAATGCCGGAAACTCCGTCATTGCCTTCGTCACCGCATAGGCAAACATCGTAAATCCGCTCGGTTGGAATTTGCCTCCGCCCGCTTTGAGCCTGGCTCGCTCTTCTTCGATCGGACTCCATTTCGTGACCACCGTCATCGTTCCCGGAACTACTAACGAGTTAGACCGAACCATTCGGCTGTTGAGAACTCGCTGCTTACCGGCCATCTGCCGTTCGGTGAACTTTATTCCGCTGGACGATACTTGAGCTTTTCCAACTACATTTGCGGTCCCACCACCACTCAAAAAGACATCAATGTCAACTGGCATCAACTTGCTTCCAGCAAACGGAACGTTGACCAACGCCTCCGGCGCAATCCCTTTCTCTTTGGCGTATGCCCGTGACCGTGGCGGAATCCCTTGCAGTCGAACCGAATTCTTTTCCTCTCCTCCTAGGAGAGGTCGGTGAGCCTGCGGAGGAACGGAGTTCCCAAGGGGTGAGGTAGAAGTGGAGTCAGAGCTAGCCCCATGGCTCGGCGCACCCGAAACCTCTGTCCCGCCTGCAACCTGAATCTTGCCAACCTCTGCCCCGATCGGGACGATATCGTCAACCTTCGCCGTCCAAGATATCAACTTGCCTGCATAAGGCGACTCCACATCCATGATCGCCTTGTCCGTCTCCATTTGGTAAATCGGATCATCGCGTTTAATATCATCGCCAGGATTCTTGAGAAATGAAACGATCCTCGCCTCCTGTAAGCCTTCCCCAATCTGAGGAACAAAAAGGGAGGCGATATTTAGCCCCTCCCCTTGCTCTTTGGGAGGGGGGGGGGTTACAACCTCGACTTGGACCGAGACATCATGGCCTTTCCCGACCTCCGAACCCTGACCACTCGACGCTGCCGATGTCTCAAACTTCGCAATCTCAGCACCAATCGCCACAATGTCGTCAACCTTCGCCGACCAAGAAACTAACGTGCCCTCAACTGGTGACTCAACGTCCATGACTGCCTTATCCGTCTCCATCTGATAGATCGGTTCGTCGCGTCGAACCTTGTCTCCCGGCTTCTTAAGGAATGCAACGACTCGGGCTTCTTGAAGGCCCTCGCCGATTTGAGGAATATTGACGGAAACAAGTGGCATCGTTGACTCTCGAACCCTGATTTTGACATAAACCCCGGGTGCTACGCCGATGAATCTTTCGTGAACATGTCTGGCGTTCCATGCCCAGACCTACAAACGAGCCCCGTCGGAGTTCAGACTCTATTGCTCGAGATCTCAGAATAAGGCGTAAACACGCCCATCACCATGAGAAACCTAGAGAAAAATCAGAGATTCTGATCCTCAGAATAGGTTATGTCAAAGCAATACAAGGACGCACAGAATCAGTACCTTCGAACGGCCGAACGCCGCTCAGGTCGACCTCAAAGATGACCGGATAATGGTCGCTTGGATAAATCCCATTTTCCGACGTACGCACGACCTCAACGAATTTCGCCTTAATTCCGCCCCCAACAAACATATGGTCAATACATTTACCGTCAGGGCCACCTATGAAATCATGAAAAGTCCCTATCGAGTTGTCCTTCGAGACAAACTCGCAACCTTCCATTTCAACCAACGGACCAAGCTCCACCGAATTCGGTTCCGCATTAAAATCCCCAATCACAATCCAGGGCACCGACGATAGGTGCTGGCTCGCGATCATTTCCGCGCTTTTTCGCCTTGCCTCCGCACTCTCATGGTCCCAATGCGTGTTGTAAAAATAGAACCCTTCGTAGATTCCAAGCCACGAACAAATCCGAGTGATTTGATTGCCCCAAGTCATCGAATTCGGAATGTCCGGCGTATCCGATAGCCAAAAGGTACCCATATCAATCAGATGGAAGACATCAGCTCGCCACAAAATCGAACACTGCTCCCCTTCCGTGTCTCCGTCCTCTCGACCAATCGAATAAAACGCATACTCCGACAACTCGGACTTTAAGTAATCGAGTTGAAACTCGAAGACTTCCTGAAGGCCGATAATGTCAGCATTCGACTCTCGAATAACCTTTGCCACCAGGTGACGTCGATGCAGCCATGAGTTCACCCCGTCATCCGCAAGTCCGTTGCGAATGTTAAACGACATGACCCGCATTAGGCGTGAATCGTATTCGCCAAGAGCTCGTTCGCTAGCTCTTCCAGCACAACCCCAACGTACCAGACATCATGATCGTTTTCAGGTGACTCATGCCAGTCGTACAAATAACCGTTCACCAACTCCGTGGCGGGCAATCGGTCGATTAATTTGTACTTAGGCATGTAGGTCTCCCGAAGGACTGGATAAAAGTCGCTCGGGAGTGGAGGCTGCATCAGCCGATAGTCATCCGTGACGTCCACGATGACGACACGTGCGAGATTGTGTTCCCATAAGTTTCCGCACATTTCTGCCATCGTCATTCAGGACGAAGAGAAACCTTTAAAAGAACCAACTATAAGTGAGCATCCTTTGGCACCTGGAGCAAAAAGTTTTCCATCTGATTGCCTTTGGGACCCAACGATTGCCGCGTCGCATTGTTCTCAATCTTCACATGGTTTGTTTTGCCTGGCTTCTTGCCCCATGGCAGAAGCAAAGCCACTCGACGGTTTCCGGCTGCAAACGGCTTTTTCGGGAACTTCAATCGTGTATCGCCGTACCCTCGTACTTCCTTAAATCGCTTGTCAAATTGATGAGACCGGGCTAACTCTTTTTGGAATGCAAGGGCTCGTTGTGTACTCAAATCCCAGTTGGTATACTCCGTCCCCGCGTAAGGCTTCAAGTCCGTATGCCCTTCAAGCACCAGGTACCGACCCGTGTCCTTAACGATCGGAACAACTTCTTTGATAACCTTCTTACCCAGTGGGCTGATCGTCGCACTCCCAGTCTCAAAGAACACGCTGGTTACGTCCTCAAGGAACTCAATCTGGATCCCTTCCGAAGTCTCAGTGACAATGACATGTCCCTGTTGCTTCATCTTCTTCATCTGTGTTTCGACCTTATGCTTTACATAAGACGTGTCTTTTTCCTCGTCGGGGTCAGAACCCTTAAAATTGCTTTTGCCGCTGCCCTTCGTGCTCGCAGACTTCTGCATGGTTCTCGACTCACCTGGTTGCGGAATGACCACCTGTGAATGAGGAGGATTCTTCATGAATCCCGCTGGGTCGTTAAAATATCCCTGAATCGATGCCTTCGTCTCGTCCGACAAACCCATGATCCAAAGCACCATGAAAAACGCCATCATAGCCGTAACAAAGTCAGCATAAGCAACCTTCCAAGAACCACCATGGTGCGCCGCATGGCCCACCACTTTTTTCTTCTTGATAATAATAGAATCGTTAGCGATGGGAGCCTCCGGCTTGCAGCATCAAGCGACAAGCTTCAAGCCGCAAGAAATGAAACGGTTTTGCGGTTTCAAGACAGTAAAATCTCGACGAACCAACATGCGAAAATCGAACTTCAAAAAACTCCTGGTTTGGGAGAAGAGCTTCCTTCTTTGTCCCAAGATTTACCGTCTCACAAAGACTTTTCCGAAGCACGAACAAATTGGCCTTTCCTCTCAAATGCAACGAGCCGCAATTTCGATTCCATCGAACATTGCAGAGGGTCACGCAAGAAGTTCGAATGCGGATTTTGCGAGATTTCTTTATATGAGCCTTGGTTCCCTCCAAGAGTTGGAAACTATGATCCTCCTTTGCAAGGAACTTGATTACATTTCGGACTGTACCGAATGGATCCAACCAATAGAAGAACTGAACAAAATGATTTCCGCATTCATTCGAACTCTGAAATCCAGCTCGGATTAAATGTAGGTAACTGGAAGCTAGCGGCTCTGGGCTAGCGACTTGCAGCTTGCTGCTGGTGGCTAACCTCACGCCGCCTTCTCCTTAACCGCATTCTCCATTTCAGAGAATCCAGGTCGAACAATCGGATCAATGTTTCGTCGAGCGAACTCAACACAAGTAATCGGAGCCTCACCCCGAGCAAAACTGAACAAGGCGTGGCGAATGCAGTTCATGTACATTCCTTCGCTCCCCAATCGCAACTCCATAGCTTTTGAAATCGGACTAAAGATTCCGTAAGCGAGCAGAATTCCCAAGAACGTTCCAACCAGAGCCGCCGCAACCGATTCACCAATCGCAGCCGCCTCTCCACCAATCTTGCCCATCGTGATGATAACACCCAAAACAGCCGCAACAATACCAAATCCTGGCATTGCGTCGGAAGTCGTCTGCATCGCCTGGGAAGGCAACATCGCCGCATGGTGGGCGACCTCAAGGTCAAGCTCCATCATGTCACTTAAGTCGTGTGGCCCAACCGAGCCAGAAAGGATGACCTTCAGCGTGTCACAAAAGAAGTCACAGGCATGATGATTGTTGATGAACGTTGGGTACTTGCCCAAGATATCCGACTTCACTGGGTCCTCAATGTGCTTCTCAAGGCCGAGCAGGCCCTCCTTTCGCGCAACATTAAAGAGCTGATACATCATCTTCAGGAGGTCTGCAAAGGCACCCTTAGTATAAGGATCTGGCTTCAAAAGCCCGATCGTGCCCTTGATAACACCTTGAACACCAGCCATCCCGTGGCCAGCCATGAGGGATCCGAACCCAGCACCACCGAGAATGATCATCTCGTTGATCTGGATAAGGACGGCCATGTTGCCGTGGTGCATCACGTAGCCGACGATGACTGCACCCAAAACAATGACCACCCCAATAATTGTAAACATCTAGACCCAATTCCCCTCAGGACAGTTGTTCCACCAGGTAGTTGAATTGACAGGTAGTAAATTTACGGGGTTCTAGAATTTCATAAGCCCACTTCTCAAGAGCATGACTTTCCCGCTTCAGTCGTCTCAGCGACGTCCCGGGACCGGCTTCCTGGCTTCTTTCGCTTCTTAATAAATCTCGCACGGCATCCCTTCTTCCTCAAGATGCCCAATCAGCACGTCAGCATGGACCTTGTCCAGCGTCTCGACAACGCAAGCCACCGTCACCCGGCTAAAGTGCGATCATTGCCAATTAGTGTTGTTGGATTCACTGTCCAAAGCCTCTTTTCGTGTTTTATGAAAAACTTGCTCGTCCAATTCCGCCTTCATAGATGGTTCGCGAAGTCTCTCTCGAATAACCTCAATGGATTCAGAGTTTGAGCTTGTTTGCTTGGACTTGGGCCCCTGGCGAAACATTTGTCGTACCAATTTCCGAATGCTTTCGTTGCGGAATGTATTGACGTTATAACCACTTCCATGAATGAAAGTTCGATTTTCGTGAATTGAAGTCAGTTCTCCCTTAAAATCTGATCCTGAAATGAATAATGTCTCAGGCATCACATTTGTTTCGAACATTCGCTTATGGTAGCGGTCATTTGACACGAACATACGGGCAAAGGGGCAGTGTTCAAGATATATTAAATCAAGTCCATGAGTGGGTTGGGCTGACATGTGTCGGCTTTTTAGCAGTATGAGTTGAGCTAAGTGAAGCCTTAAGACGTAATGCGCATACGGTGCTGATACTCTTAGTGGTAACGAATCGTAGTGTCGAAAAAAAAGAGAAGCTTGTTGTCTCTCTAATGGCGAACATTGACTATATTCAAGAAGAAAATGAATCCAAATGTTCTTAAGGCTTTGTTTGTTGGCTAATGAGTCTACGATCCTCGATATATTGCTCTTTTCCTTGACATACTCAATTACTATTCTTTGATCCGAAACGATTTTTTGTAGAAGATTTTCATTTTCTTCAGAAAATATTTGGCGCCATTGGACAGCAAAGTCCTTCTCAGCTTGCAGAAAGGCTCCTGATTCCCAGTATGCCAAAGTCATTTGAATTGGGTGTTGGCCGACAAATGCGCCTTTTACTCCATGGCCATCAACATATTCGTCCAAATTGTCGGGCAAAGGAAAGCCCAAATTTGAAGGATTGGATCCTTGCAGTGACCTCTTGATCAAATCTTTTGAGGAGACATTATATATTCCGTGAAGTCCCCAGAGGGAGTGACTTTGGCGCAGTGTCGACGGACTTTTGGAACTTGAATCTTTGAAGAGATCGGCCAGTATTTCCAAGGGAAGTAATTGGCAAATTACTGGACTGAAACATGCGGAGCAGGCAAACACTTCTTCCTTCGTCAGCATTTGAAATGCTGACTTATCCATAAGGATGGTTATGCCATTCATCATGGATTCGTAACCTGAGCTAATACAATTCGCACGACATGCCTTCTTCTTCTAGATGTCGAATCAATTCATCGGCATGACTTTTGTTTCGTGTCTCGACCACGCAATTCACCGTCACCCGACTAAAATTCGGACGGCTAAAAGTTCGCTCATGGTTTATTTGCTTGATGCTCGCCTTCGCTTCGGCAATGACGTGAGTCAATTTCTCAAGCCCGCCCGGCCGATCAGAAATCTCAACTCGGAACCGGACCAACCGCCAGTCGCATCTCAATCCGTAGTTAATGACCCGCCCCAAAACCGACGGATCGATATTGCCTCCGCACAGCACCAAAACCACTTTCTTGCCTTTCAAATGCTCTAGTTTTCCAGCCAGCATCGCCGCCACCGGAGCCGCTCCCGCCCCTTCCACAACTCCCTTCTTGATTTCGATCAGGCGAAGAATCGCGACTGCGATATCCTGTTCGCTCACTGTAACTACCTGGTCAACATACTGGTTGGCAATCGCAAAGGCATTTGCACCAACGCAAGGAACTGCCAGTCCGTCACCCAACGTATCATCCATCTTGATCAGGACCGGATGTCCCGCTTCAACCGCAGCCTGATACGAGGCGCAATGGTCAGGTTCTACTCCAATAATTTCGACGCTTGGCTTTCGCGTCTTAACTGCTAGCGAAAGACCTGCAATGAGCCCCGCCCCACCAATCGGAAGCACGATCGCGTCAACATCCGGAACCTGATCTAAGATTTCGAGACCCAACGTGCCCGCTCCCGCGATGACATCGATTCCGTCAAATCCGTGAACATAAGTCAAACCTTCACTTTCAACGTATTCGTCAGCTTTCACCTTGGCTTCGCCAATATTTGCGCCAAACAACTCGACCTTAGCCCCAAAATGTCGACACCGTTCCTGCTTCACCATGGGGGCAATAAACGGCATGACCACTCGAACCGGAATTCCGAGTTGCTTTCCGTGAAACGCCAATGCAAGCGCATGGTTTCCCGCCGAAGCCGCAACGACTCCCTTCTTGCGCTGATCCTCGTTTAGTAACATGAGGGCGTTCCGGGCCCCTCGCTCCTTAAATGATCCGGATTCCTGAAGGAACTCCATCTTGTTGTAGATTTCACACCCAAACATCGTGCTAAACACCGGAGAATGACTGCACGGTGTGACATTAACGCCTGGGAATATCCGCTCCTTCGCGGCGAGAATTTCGTCGAATGTTGGCCTCATTGCACTAACCATGAGTTTACAGGCTAATATATCGAAATGTCGCAGGTAACTCGCGTTGTCATCCACCAAGACCCATTTCATTTTGGACCCGAAGTTCAACAATGGAGCCGAGGACGACTTGATGCAAAGTTCATTGCTCATCCCAACGCCAAAGTGCGACCATTCTTCGTCGTATATTCGCTGGTCTTGACTCTAGACAAGCCGTTGCTCGCACGCATTCATGTCACCGCCGACGAACGGTATCAGCTCTTCATGAACGGAGAATTGGTTGGACGGGGTAGCGAACGAGGTGACCAAGAACATTGGTTTTACGAAACATACGAAATCAACTTGCCAGCAGGTGAACATCGACTTTCCGCATGGGCATGGTCAGCTGGCGATGCTCACGCCCCGTTTGCCCAGGTAATGGTTCAACACGGCTTTCTCTGCGTTGCCGATGATCCCGCCTTAAAAGTTCTGCTCACCACTGGGCATGCGGCATGGAAGTGCTGCGAAGTCACGGGCATCGACATGGTCCCTCACACTTCGACCTATTCAGTCGGGGATCGATTTCGATTTCACGGCGATAAGTTCTCGCTCGCAGCAATCAACGGCGAAGGCAACTGGGTCAGCGTCGTTAACGTCGAAACCCCAACCCTTCCCGAAGCAGTGGATTTAAACCCCATCCGAATCCTTCGGCACGCAACCCTCCCTGCCATGATGACCGCCGATTGGAACACATATAAAGTGCGGCACGTAGAGAACTGCGAAGCATATGATACGGCAAGCGTCATGATCGAGGTCAAAAACGATTTGGTCGACCAACACGATGCTTGGCACTCATTCCTAATGGGCGGATCACTCACCATTCCCGCCAACACAAAGCAACGAGCAATTATTGATTTAGATAACTATGCCTGTACTTATTGGTACTTAACCACATCAAGCGGCAAAGATGCCAAGGTCCGAATTCACTTCCAAGAGGCCCTGATCAAGGACTTCAAAGATGGTGACCGGGGCAACCGAGACGAAGTAATCGGCGGACACTTTGTCATGATGTGGTCGCGAGCTTTAGGATTTGGCGACGAGGTCGTCCCCGGTGGCGGCCAGAACGAACAGTACACATGCCCTTGGTGGATAGCGGGCCGATACATGGAAATCTACATCGAGACCAAAGATGAACCACTAACATTGAACGGATTCCGATTACAAGAAACCCACTACCCCGTCGTCCCCCAAACACCTCCATTCCATTGCAACGACACTACCCTCAATAAGATTGTTGACATCTGCATCCGCACACTTCAAATGGATGCCCACGAGACGTTCTACGATTGCCCCTATTACGAACAACTCCAGTACGTCGGAGACTCTCGCATCGAGTCCATGGTGATGATGGCGATCACCGACGACAATCGCCTTTCCGCCAAGGCAACCGACCTCTACCGTTGGTCAATCGGCTACAGAGGCATGACTCAATCTCGCTATCCAAGTCGAAATCGGCAATACATTCCGCCATTTTCAATTTGGTGGGTCCTCATGGTACACGACCAACATCTTTGGCGGGGAGAAAAAGCCCTGCTCAAGCAGATGTTGCCCGCCGTCCGCACCGTCCTGTCCTTCTTCGAGCAATTTGTCGATCGAGACAAACAGTCAGCCGGATTTGGCCTTCTAAAGTCTCCCGATCAGTGGAACTTCGTCGACTGGGTTTCAGCTTGGCCAAACGGAGTGCCGCCCGGAGGTGCAGCGGGACACAGCATTGTTATCAACATGCAGCTCTTGCTCGCCCTCGAAGCTGCAACTGAACTCGAAACCGTCTACGGGCACAATCAATCCCATCGACCAGTGCTCGCTTGGGCTCAAGACCTACGAGTTGCGCTCAAGAAGCATCTGGACTCCGATGGACTCTTGATGGATTCACCGGGAGCTAAAACTGTCTCAGAACAGCAACACGCACTCGCGCTCCTCACCAACGACCAGGAATTGCAGAATTGCGGCCAACACTGGTATTCAAAAGAACGGGACGCCACAAAGGCCACTTATTACTTCCAACATTACCGTCACGAAGCATATGGCAAACTCGGTCGAGCTGACCTCATCCTAGCCAACATCCGCGACCAATGGGGTGGAATGATCAAAAGGGGCCTACGGACTACGATCGAAATGCCGGAGCCCGGCCGCTCAGATTGCCATGCTTGGTCTGCCCACCCGCTTTATCACCTTCAAACCAAGATTTTGGGTATTGCGCCTCTTGCGCCGTACCAATATGAATTCAAACCCAACTTAGGAGATCTGGAATGGGCCGAAGGCTATGTTTCTACTGGCAAAGGACCAATCCATGCTCGCATTGAGCGGAAGGGTAAAACCCTAAAATCAGAACTTATTGTCCCTGACGGAGTGACGGTATCGGTACCAGCCGTGAGAGGATTAGTCGTTGGTCCCCGGTCAGTTACCATCAATTTCTAGCTGAGACAGCGAAATAACGAAAAGACGCCTAGAGATAATTCAAGGAATTGCTTAGATTGGCTCAAAAATTGAATTGCTACTTAGAGTGAAGCCAAGAAAACTGCTGACCCTAGCGCTGTCTGCTCCGATAGCAGTACTTGCGTTTCTCCTGCTATCCGCATCTACCTGCAACAAAAGCGATACGGAATTCCTAAACGAAATGATTCGAGAGACAGCGGTCGCTCCGAACATCAAATATCCAACAAAGGATATCCACGGAACTAATATTCCAACTTTTGACTACTTAGTAGTTATGCCAGACTGCACATCCTGCTCTACTTTCAGAACTTCAATTCTTCCGTATGTAACCGCACACCCAAATGCAATTTTTCTCGTCCTCTCACCAGATCTAACCGACATCGCTCCGCTAATTGAAAACAAACGGTGTTACGTCGTTCAGTATCCACCAAAGTCTAAGTATTCCGAAATAATACCAGGGATCTACAACCGATGAAAAAGCAAGCATTCTCACTTCTTGAACTTCTAAGTATCGTGATTATAATGTCCGTGCTTTTAGCGATCTGCCTACCTATAATAGCCAACGGTCAGCTTCAATTGAAAGCGAATTCCGCGAAAGATAATCTGAGAGGTTTTTGGCGAGGAATTAAGCTATATCAAGCTGACAATGAAGAAAAAATAGAGTTCGGACTAGCAAAAGATATGGGACTCCCAGCAGAAGCTAGCAATTTTTCAGCATTTGTCGATAACTACACTGGAGATCATCACAATACTTGGGAAACCAAGAAGAAATTTCTTCCCTGCGGAGTAAGAGTCGGAGAAGACGATGCCCAGGGGCTGGGATATATGCCTGAAGTAAGAAGTGACTGGCTAAACGAAGTACTAGTACGTCGAAATAATACAGTGCTTATGTACGATAAGAACTGCAATACGCTGGGAACCAGGGTAATGTGCCAGCTTTGCGAAAAAAGATCTATCGGCGTAACACTGGGTGGCATTATTCGAGATAACATAAGTTCTGATTGGGCTGTTTATGACCAATCGTTTTATGAATAACCGGCCGTATGGAATAAACAATGAAACTAAATAAATATTCGAGCATCGCACTTTCTTCTATAATGGTTTTAACTTCTGCGACTGCTTTCAGCAGAACACAAGTGGACCTTATTAAACAAATGTGCGAATTTTGTATTCAGATTGCCAAGCCAAATCCAGTCTGTATAAAGTCTGTTGAGGATCCTGATATCATTACTTTTTGTGGATCCGAGACTTGGGATAGATCTGGGGTCCCTGAGTGCAAAAGATTCATTAAAGTTGCCCGGCATTGCGCAAATGGTTCAATCCAAGCATGGACCGAAGAGAGTTGGGCTGGGGCTGGAACTACTTGCAAGCCAGGTTCAGACATAGGCTCCCATGATTGTGAATAATAGCTTTACTTCAATCCGACAGTTTCTCCTAGTCAGTGGAGCACTGTTTGCCGCATCCGGTTACGGCCTGTCGATTCTCAATCAAGACACATTGCCAAAAGCCGCGAAAAGGTTTGGAGCTGCGGTTTTAGCATCAGATACCGCTACCCTCTGGACTTTCGTTTCCAACGATGAACGCGCATTTTATGGCCTGGATGAAAAGAAGTTTGACACCTATTGGATGACGATCATCAAGCCAAATCTAGGTGACTTTCATACTTTTGATCTTTATGCTTCAAGTTCCAATGGGCTAGACGTCAGAGCAAAGAGAGATAGGGCAAAAGATACTTCTCCCTGCTTCACACTAAAGGTGTCTGGCCAAAAAGGAAAATATTACGTTCCCTACCTGATCGCTTGCTCAAGCATTTGCGTCGCTGGCCTAGACCTTGAGACAACGAAGGCTCCAATTCATACTCGGTTTGATCGGTATGTTCAGTGGATTGACTCCAACAAATCCCGCCTCAAAGTATCTGGGATTTCTATGATTCGTAGAGGACCCAAGTTCCAGGGTGAGTCCATCAGTCACATGAAAGCCCAGTTTCAAAAGAACGCGGCAAACGATGAAGCTCGAATCCTCATTCCCGCTATCCTGGGAACCGAAGGCAATAAGCCTTGAAGCCAAAATCGACTCAAATCATCGTTTTCGTCTTGAACTTAGGTTCGATTCAACGGTAAGGTATCCCAGTGCTGAAAACTGTTGAGCTGACAAAAGAATACGAAGCCACAATTGCACTGAGCCCGTTTAATTTGAACGTCGAGCCCGGCGAGGTTATTGGCGTTATTGGCGAAAATGGAGCGGGAAAAAGCACGCTAATGAAAGTGCTGTCTGGAATCGTGCAGCCAACCAGTGGTCATATCGAGTGGAACAACGCAATTGTCCACTTTCGAAATACTTCAGATTCGTCTCGCGCGGGAATCCAAATCGTTCATCAAGAGTTGAACATCATCCCCACACTTTCCGTCGAAGACAACTTATTTCTCGGTCAAGAAATCGGGACTGGGGTCATTAACCGTGCCGAAACTAGGCGACGCGCCAATGAACTCTTACAAAAAGTCGGAGCTAAGTTTCTATCAACCGATTTGTGCGACAACCTGTCTATTGCTGAGCAGCAACTCGTTGAAATCGCCAAGGCACTCTCTAAAGAGGCAAAGCTCATCATCTTCGACGAGCCAACTGCGGTGCTGAGTGAACCCGAATCGGAAAAGCTTTTCGAAATCATTCAGTCCCTCAAGATGCAAGGCGTCGCCGTACTTTACGTTTCCCACCGATTGCCCGAAATCTTGCGGATTTGCACCCGAATCGTTGTCTTGCGAGACGGTGTTAAAGTCGCCGACCAACCACCAGGTGGCCTAGCCGAATCAGATCTTGCAAACCTAATGGTGGGAAGAACCCTTGCTGATATTTTCCCCGCACGCCAAAGGGCACAAGATCTTATTGCCCTTGAAGTTCAAAACCTTTCGGTTCCTGGCTTTGCCAAAGACATATCTTTCACTGTCCGAGCCGGAGAAATCCTCGGACTCGCAGGCTTAATCGGTTCTGGGCGCACCGAAACATGCGAAGCAATATTTGGGGTCAGAGATGGTAAAGGAACCGTCCGGGTTGAAGGAGTCACCCTAAAACAATTAACCTTAGCCAACGCTCTCAAGGCTGGAATTGCATATGTCAGCGAAGACCGCAAAGGCAAGGGCTTAGTAACTTCGATGTCCATTGACGAAAACATATGCCTAGCTTCACTAAGAACCCTCAACACTGCCTCCAAGCGACGTTCAACGGCAACTCACTGGATCAATGAATTGAAAATAAAAGTATCCGATTCCTCTCTGCCAATGACTTCGCTGTCCGGCGGAAATCAACAAAAGTGTTCGGTGGCAAAGTGGCTAGAAACGAAGCCAAGAGTGATCATCCTTGACGAGCCGACCAGAGGAATCGATGTCGGCTCAAAGGCGGAAATGTATCGACTTATCGCGTCGCTGGCATCAGCTGGTCTGGCCGTAATCGTCATTTCTAGTGAAATGCCCGAGCACGTGGGCCTTGCCCACCGAGTGGCAGTTTTTCGAGAAGGCCGGATAGTTGGAGAGTTAGTTGGCAGTGAGATATCGGAGTCAGGAATTATGTCGTTAGCAGCTGGAGTCAATAACGAGGTGGCAGCATGAATTCTGAAGCTCGAATGTTCATTGTTATCGTCCTCATTCTTGCCTCGATACTCCTTGGCGTCTATAATTTGAATGATCGATACAAGCGATTTATTTCCAAATATATACAGCCCTATGCCGCTTTAATTGCACTGATTATCTTGTTCCTCTTTGACGTTTTTTGGCTAAAGGGACCATTTTATGATGCCGAAAACCTTCGCAACATCATGACCCAAAATGCCTCCAAAGGAATGGTTGCAGTCGGCATGACCCTCGTCATCATTGGTGGCGGAATCGATCTTTCGGTAGGAAGCATGGTCGGCCTTCTCGGGGTGCTTTGTCTGCTCACCCTCAACAAAACCGGCAGCATTCCTGGTGCGGTTGCGGTCGCCATTTTGGGAGGGGGCGTTCTGGGACTCTTCAACGGTCTGCTCATTTCACTCGGCCGTATCGCACCATTTGTTGCCACTCTTGCTGGGCTCGGTGCCTTCCGGTCGCTCGCACTAGCAATCACGAACGCGGGCCAGGTAACGACCGAAAACAAAATGTTTGAAAGCATTGCCGGAAAAGGCATTCCGGTTCCAGGTCTTCATTCTGGTTCTGGACAGCCACTCATGCTTAACTGGCCGATATTGATCTTTGTCTTAGTAAGCATCATGGGCACCCTCATCCTCAATCGATCCGTATTTGGTCGGCGTTTGATAGCAACCGGTTCGAACGAACAAGCGGCCGAGTATTCGGGAATCAAGACGAGCCAGGTGAAGCTGCTGAGCTACGTTATCCTCGGCTTAATTACTGGCCTTGCGTCGCTCTGCATTGCGTCTCAGTACAACTCTGCATCCCCATCTCAGCAAGGTCTCTATCTCGAGCTCGATGCGATTGCCGCGGTAGTTATCGGTGGAACTAGCCTAGCGGGTGGGCGCGGTCAAATCGGAACCACCGTGATTGGAGTGCTTATTTTGGGAATTGTTGACAATATGTTGGCGATCAAGGGGATAGACTCCAATTGGCAGGGATGCGTAAAAGGTGTTATCATCCTACTGGCGGTTCTGTTGCAACGCAACAGCTCACGAAAGTAATCCAAGAGCAAATTCAATGAAGACAAACTCCATTCTAAAAATCGGACTCGTTTCCCTAGCGGCAATCATAATTGTCGGTTGCGGAGACTCAGGAAGTGCAAATTCTGCAGGCACATCAAACACGCCCACTAAGACCAGCTCAGATCCAGTTGCAAAGAAATTCAAGATTGGAATTTCAATCCCTGCAGCTGACCACAGTTGGACGGGAGGCGTCAAATATTGGGCCGATGATGAGGCCGCAAAGCACCCTGAGGTCGAGTTCGACATCCAAACCGCCGATACCGCTGCGAAGCAGATCACCCAACTAGAAGCAATGGCAAGCAATAAGGTAGATGCTGTCGTCGTCTTGGCAATGGAAAGTGTTACCTTAACTCCAGTCGCAAAGAGATTGAAAGAGCAAGGAATCTTTATTGTCAATGTTGACCGAGGTTTTACCGACGCAACGATTGCCGACATATTTGTAGCGGGTAACAACACACAATTCGGCCAAATGTCCGCGGACTTTATGGCGAAGAAGTTGAACGGCAAAGGCAACATTCTCGTCCTGGAAGGAGTCACTTGTACGGTCAACACCGACCGAGTCAAAGCATTCAAAGCTGTCGTTGACAAAAACCCCGGGATGAAGATTCTTGCAAGCCAAGCCGCAGATTGGAACCAGCAGAAGGCTCAAGACAAAATGACCATCATGTTGACAACTTACAAACAAGTTGACGCAATTTGGGCCGGAGATGACGACATGGCGCTTGGCGTTGAAAAGGCTCTGAAAGCTGCCGGAAGAGACAAAGGAATTTGGATTCTCGGTGGTGCAGGTATGAAGGATATCGTTAAACGAGTGATGGATAACGATCCGTTCTTTCCTGCCGACGTAACCTACCCACCCGGAATGATTGCTCAAGGAATTCAGGAAGCAGTCGCAGCATTGACCTCAACGAAAAAGGAAGATCTCAAGACCTTCAAGCATAAGGATGTTATCATCCCGATTAAGTTGATCGAGCCTGCAAATGCCAAGGATTTCTACTTCAAAGATTCAGCCTACTAAGGTTATTTAAACCCACCTGAATGCCGATTGACGAAAAGTCAATCGGCATTCATTTTTGCTGAATGGGAGTTCTTGCCGATGACCGAGGCAAGTAATTTAGGGAGCGGCACCAAGTGATCGATTATCTTTCGATCAAACTGATTTTCCAACTGGCTTGAAAACTGGACGAAATATCGCTTATCTGGCTCAGTTGTCGAAAAGGCCAACGAAACTCCAGATTGAATATTTGCTTCTAAAAATATGGAGCGCTCCGTAGTCGCCGACTTTGGCAAATTCGACACCGTGTCAAAGGTCCATGACTCTCGCTCAGTCGCCTGTTTCAGAAACCATCCCACGAAGGACAGGGGTATAGAACCTTCAACTGCATACCGCTCTTCAAATTCATTCCGTATCCATGCATGAATGATAGTAAAAATGCCCCGTTTGTGGTCAATCTCAGCAATCATGGCCTGATCTGCCCCAATGAGTTTGCCGACTGCCCCTAACGTCATAGAAATCTCGTGACCTTTGTTATTGGATTCCGAATTATAATGCGCCAAAATTCGGTCGACAAAGGCTTCAGACAACTTCCCAATATTTTGTAACACCAAATTCTCGGATGAGAGCGATGTGATGTCCTTATAAACGATAAAGTGGCCGATGGTTGAACCCCGAACCATCACGTTGCTTAGCGTGCGTTCAAATGTTCTGCCATCGGTCATCGCTATTCGGTCAACAGTTTTTTCCGATGGCGATGTGGCCAGGCTCCGAATCTTCTTCTCCGAAGTCATGTCAAAACTCAAAGCACGATTTTCGCAATTGTTTATAAATTGGCTAATGTCATGTCCGATCAGTTCTTTAGGTTTCAATGTGCAGCCTGCCATTCGACAAAGTTGCTCATTGACGTAACTAACCGATAATCCGCCATTGGTGAACAGCACCCCTACGTCCAGCAGATTCATGAGCGAATTGAGTTGGGCCGCTGCCAATTGCTGCTGCTGACCAACGGCGTCCCTCTCCTTTAATTTTTGCTCTAGAGCCGTAACCTGACCTTCAAGCCGATCCAGATCCTCCTCGTAGTACTCGCGAAGAAATTCTGCGACCACCTCAGTTCGGCTCGAAGATTCAAAGCGGAATAAAATCCGCTTCCAATATGTGGCGACTGTGTCGGTCGTAATATCCAATAATTGGGCAATTGTTTTGTCCGTATTGCCCTCCATAGCCAACCAAATGACTTGCGATTCTCGAGCTAAGTTCGCAAACTCAAAATCAGTGCCTGGGTAAAAATCCATAGGTTAGAATCGACTCAGTAATTAAACGCATGAAAACGCAAAAAAGTATCCCTCACGCTATCAGTCCACTATAAATTTACCTTGCAATCGAACAAATCGATCAACTTCAGTGTCGATTGGCCTGACCGTGTAAAATTTCGACCGCTTTGGCAATGACAGGATCAGGTTCATTGTCCTTCTTCACTGCCGTCACTTCCACATCTGGCGTGATCGGGTGACCTTCTAACCGAGTGCCTTTGATCGTAATGTAGTCCGAAACCGGATACTGGATGCTAAATCCTTCTGTTAGCTTACGAAATACCGAACTGAGCACGGCCCCAGCCGACTTTGTGCCAACCATCTTCGCATCCGCCTTCTCCTTGAGGGCTGCAGCGCAAATTTCGCTCGCACTTGCCGATCCTCGATTGAGCAAGACCGCCATCTTTCCTTTAAATGGCTCAGTCTTCAGTTTTCTCGTTTTCGCCTTACCTGGTGCCCATTCGGCCATCGCTTCAGGCGTTTGAGCGCCCGATGGATTTGCTTTCGTATAATTCTCCGCAACTCGTCGCGAAACAAACACTCCGTAAGGCGTCTCTTCAGGAAGCAAAAGCGACAGCAGATGGTTCAAATTATTGACCGCTCCACCACCATTCGATCGCAAGTCTAAGATGAGATACTTGGCCTTTTTCGACGCCTCGGCAATCAGATTTTCAAGATTCTCGCGGTCATAACCTGCTGCGAAAGTATAAATGCGCAATACCGCAGTATCGTCACCCTGCCAAGTCAATGTCTCTTTTCGAACGGTTGAATATTCCTGAATTTCAAAGTCAATTTGTTTGGCGCTACCATCAGCCTTTTCTATTTCAAGGTGGAACTTAGCACCTTTCTCGCCATCCAACACTTCAAGCTTTGTCGGCTTTTCACCGTTTACTTTGACAATCAAGTCCTTTTCTTCTAGCCCAGCAACTTGAGCAGGACTCTTTTCGGAAACTCGCCGAACGCGAATCCCCTTGTCCTCAATCGTTCCCGCAATACCAGTGTCCGCAACTGCAGTCCTTCCTCTACGGGCAGTTGCCCGAGGGCCTTGCAGCCGACAATGGCTAATGCCAAAGTCCCTCAGTACCTTGTTAACTGTATTGGTGAACGCGGTCACATCTTTGTCTTTATCAAGGTCTTCCTTTTTCTTCTCGAGGTAATCATTCCACTTCTTGAAGTCAACTCCCGGAACAAATGCACTGGTCGTTAAGGCATCCTCAAGGGATTTCAAAACATTTTGCTTTTGCTCAGGCGTGATATCTTGAGCAAAGGTAATGGCAGACAAGGCCGCCGCCATGATAAGCAGAACCAATCGTCGTAAGGTCATATGCTTACTTTAACGAATTTTGAGAAAAAATGTGCAATTTGATGCCTTCATTTTTCTCCATACGACCGAACCAGCTGGTCGCATCGAAATTAGAATGAACCTCAGCTGATCTCGGTGCCCTTTGCAATTTCAATTTTACGATGCAAAAATTCCTGAAACCGAATCGAATCCGAATGGCGCCCGACTGCTAACAAATTAAGCAGTTTTGCTTGCTTCGATCCTAATGCCAACCGAAGCTGTTGCAATTCTTCGTACTGTATTGAGTTCCGATCCAACGAAACACCTGCATACCGAATCACCAGATCCAACTCCTGAAATTGCTGATGAAACGATTTCGGTGTCGAATCAAGGGCCGGACGATCCACAATGCAGTCGGCGATCGCCTGCTCAATGTCAGGCAAAATCGTGGCATCCAGTTTGTCCCAATTCTCATCGCTACGCGAAACTCGCAAACCTATCTCATGAGCGTGGCTGACAAATTCGGTAGTAGATTTCCGCACTGAATCAAACCAGATCTGCCGAGTACGAGGCAACCGAGAAATAGCCCGGTCATTCAAATTCTGAAGAGCAATTCCATATTTTTCCTCAGCGTTCCGAACCTGAGCTGGCTCTTGACCAAACTTCTTACCGTAAATATCTGTCCAACGCTCGCGCCCCATCGCGACAATTTGTTCTGGACTCTTTCCCAGAAAATTCGCCCGATTCCACTGAATGGCGAAGTACCCAACGACTAAAGGAACGATAGTCATAGCTATCAATTAACAACGCCAAATGCGGCCGTCCCGTTCGATATTTTCCTACTTTGTCAGTTTTACTAACAATCCATCCGTCGTCGAATCAAGCATTTTGAACACTTCCTCAAAGCCACCAAAGTCGCCGTAATAGGGATCGGGCACTTCGATTCGACCGCCATCGCCTCCCCAACTGGACATCAAGGACACCCTATGAGGAACAGATCCATTCCAATCACAAAGGTCACGCTCGTTGGCCAAATCCATGGCGATAATATGGTCAAATTCAGCGAAGTCGGAAGAAGTAACTTGTCGAGCGCGGCTAAATTCGTGCACTCCGTTCTGAGCCAAAACCCGAATCGTTCTAGGATCCGGATTGTCACCAACGTGCCAATCTCCCGTTCCCGCAGATTCAATCACAAACGACTCAGCCAAGCCAGCCCTATCAACCTTGTGACGAAAAATCGATTCCGCCATCGGACTGCGGCAAATATTCCCAAGACACACAAATAAGACGGAAGTTTTAGACATATGGAAAAAGTCCAGCAAGCATGTTTACCCCAACCTCACACACTTAATCGTTTCGGTCCAGACATGCGTAGAACCAATTGCATGATCAAAACCGCACTCATTTCAGGCGCAAACAAGGGGATTGGATTCGAAACTGCGAAGCAGCTCGGAGAACTTGGTTACAAAATCTATCTTGGCTCAAGAGACCTCGAAAAAGGAAACGCTGCAGTTACCGAACTCCGGTCCCAGGGCATCGAAGTCGAACTAGCCCATCTTGATATGAGCGACGCAAAGACCTTCCATCAAGTCGCAGCCCAAATTGAATCTGATCACGGACTGCTAGACGTCCTCATCAACAACGCTGGCGCAACGTTTGACCAAGGCATTCGGGCATCCGAAGTTCCCATCGACAAGGTCCGCGAATCCTTCGAAGTCAATTTCTTTTCCCACGTCGAACTAACTCAAATACTTTTGCCATTGCTGATGAAGTCCGACGCTGGACGCATCGTCAACGTCAGCTCAATCCTCGGCTCGCTTACGCTCAACTCAGATCCGACCAGCCCGCTCGGCACCTGGCGATCACTTGGATACAACGGCTCAAAAACTGCTCTCAATGCATTTACCGCAATACTTTCCTATGATTTGCGGAATACCAAGATCAAAGTCAATTCTGGCCATCCAGGCTGGGTCAAAACCGATCTCGGTGGCAAAGGTGCTTTGCTTGAGCTCAAAGACGGAGCCGCAACCAACGTATGGCTGGCGACCCTGCCCGACGACGGCCCCACTGGCGGATTCTTCCACATGCACGCTAAACTGCCTTGGTAAATGGCAAACCCAAAAGTTTGGTTCATCACAGGTTCATCGACTGGCTTCGGCCGACTTATGGTCGATGAGCTTTTGGAGAGAGGAGAAACAGTTGTGGCGACCTCCCGAAACCCAAAGCAATTAGAATCCCTTTTTTCCAATTATGACGATAAAGTTCTTCTTCCTGAACTTGACGTCACTGATCCGATCCAGTGCACAAACGCAGTTCAAATGGCTCTCGATTCCTTTGGCCGCATAGACGTACTAGTCAACAATGCTGGCTTCGGAGTATACGGCTCACTGGAAGAAGTCCCGATGGAGACCTTCCGCCAGCAATTCGAGACCAACGTCTTCGGCGTCCTCAACGTTCTCAAAGCCGCACTCCCATCGATGAGAGCGCAGCGGAGTGGAACCATCCTCAACATCTCTAGCATCGCTGGCTGGATGTCATTCCCCGGCAGCGGTGCCTATGGCTCCTCGAAATTCGCCCTCGAGGGCCTGACTGAATCACTCGAAGCCGAACTAAGACCGCTGGGAATCCGCACAGTCCTCATCGAACCGGGCAGTTTCCACACCAATTTTTATGGCCACAACTATCAGCGCATCGCCAACGAGATCGAGGACTATGCTGAGACAGTTGGCAAGACCCTCGAATTCTTCGACAACTTCTCCGGCAAGCAACCGGGCGACCTGCACAAGGCGGTCAACACCATGATCGATATCGCCGACCACCCCAACCCTCCACTTCGCCTCTTACTTGGTAGCGACGCATTTGATCGCGCCATGGCCAACCTTAAGTCGGTGGAAGAGAATTTCGAAGAATGGGAATCCGTCAGCCGTAGCGCGGACAAGGACTAATCTCAATCTTCTTCGCTTCTCAGCTTCTTGGCTCGTTTCAATCCCTTCCGTACCGTCGCAAAACGCTCGAAAACATCTCGCATGGCTCCGGCTTAGCCAATTCATCCGTCTTCATAGGATCAAAGCGATAGTACATGCACTTGATTAACAGTGCCTCATATTTCGCTAAATCTTCGGGCTTCTCTACCTTCGCGGCATCCGCAATCGCTTGTAGAGCCGCGCTCGTCGCGCCAATATTCCCAGTATTCACTTTACGGTCCAAGAAAATCGCTTTCCCCGCTTCCGAGTGTACAAAATCGGACAAGGGGCGAACGACTTTCTGCGAACCAATCGTCACCGATACCTTATCATTCATTGGCCAGTAAACCTGACGAGCGGATTTCAATTGGCTGGCCCGAAACGGTCGGTACATGCCCGCCCGCTGAAATGCCGCAATCAAGCGCTTATCCTTAATGATCTGGTTATTGGCGTCCGGCCCAACCATTTCTAATTTCGTCTCAAAATCGAGTGCGACGAGTTTTTCGTCCGGTGTGACTTCAATTCCATATCGGTGGAAGTCAGCCTCAAAACCCTTCGGGTCCTCATTCTTATAATTGATCAGCGCTCGGCCCAATGATCCGCCGCCTTCTCGCAACGACGCAAATTGAATGAAGCCGACCGAAACGAATCCGGTGTCATATGTGTTGATCGAATCAAATCCGCCTTCCAAAATCGAGACAGACTTAAACACCTTAGTGTCCGAATCGTCATATCCGCATTCTTTCAAAATGCCATCAAGCTCGGAGCTGGAAATAGTCTTGATCGATTGCCCTTCTGAATTCACACCATTGTCAAATCGATAGTAGGCGTAGCGTGGTCGCATATCGACGTTGTCGGAGTAGTTCAACGTCATGTCATCAAAGCGAACAGCAATCTTATTCGGCAGAATGTTCGCCGCAAAAACCGGAGGCTGACCAAACTTCGTGACCAACGCTGGGTCGGCTAGCTCAGGCTCAGGAACTTCGGCGGGATACTTTGGCGCGCGATGCTGATTCTTAGCGTTCAATGTCTCGGCTGCGCATGCCGCCAAATAGCGATCGCGAGCCACACGGGCATTCAGCCACTTTTCCCAGACCGCTTCCTCGTCGGTTGCCGGAGCAGGCACCTGTCCCGGAGGTGTCTTGCCGTGGCCGCGCAAACGATTGTAGTCCCAAAACCACTTCGAACCAACCGTTGTCAAACGCACGACGTATTTGTCCGCAGGAGTAATCAGGTACCGACCGGGCTCGGCCCAAAACTGACTAATCTGGCTCTTCTCGGAATCGGACCAAAGCACCGACTGGGCTCCGGAAACCTGAACAATTACGAATGCGAATACGCTTGCGGCCAAAGGTTTGAACATGTTTACACCATCAGTTTTGCTCGTTCTAAGTTTGCAACAAAATCTTCTAACATGCTTCGAACCCTTGGTCCGTCAAATGTCACCTGAGCCGGCGCCTTTTCTGGGGCGTCGAATAAGACTTCATGCAACAAGATTTCCATCATTGTTTGTAAACGTCGAGCACCAATATTGTCGGTCGTTTTATTGACTTGTTCAGCCAATCGCGCAATTTCTTCAATCGCATCTTTGGTGAACTCAACATTCACTCCTTCCACTTTCAGCAGACTCTGATACTGACGAATTAACGCGTTCTTAGGCTCCGTCAAAATCCTCGTAAAGTCAGCACCGCTCAGCGGCTCCAACATGACCCGAATCGGTAGTCGTCCCTGCAATTCTGGAATCAAGTCGCTCGGCTTCGACATGTGAAAGGCTCCCGCCGCAACAAACAAAATGTGCTCTGTGCTCACTGGACCAAACTTCGTCTGAACCGTCGAACCCTCGATGATCGGCAACAGGTCTCGCTGCACACCCTCTCGGCTGACGTCCGGACCACTGCCGCCGCTTTTGCCCGCAACCTTGTCGATTTCGTCAATAAAGACGATTCCCGTTTGTTCTGCTCGTATCACGGCCTCACGGTGCACGCTGGGTCGGTCAATCAACTTTCCGGCTTCTTCCTCGATCAAAATGTTCATCGCTTCGGCCACCGTCGACTTTCTCATGACCCGCTTGTTGCCAAAGGGATTGGTCAGCTGATTCATGTCAAAACCCATCTCCTCCATTCCGCCCGGAGTAAACACCTGTAGAAATGGGTTCGAAGGCTCTTCCACATCGAATTGGATCATCGCGTCGCGGTGCTCTCCCGCCTCAAGTTCCGTTCGAAGCTTCATTTTGCGAAGTTGGTCGTCAGCAGCCCGCTTCTCCCAATCAATAATCTCGTCTTCATCAGGATAAAACGTAGTCGTATTAAGCTCGTTATCCAGCAAATCGATGACGCGGTCAATCGCAAATCGTTCTGCATCTTCCTTGACCGCATCCATTCGCTCCTTCTCGACCAACCGAACCGCGGTGGCAACCAAGTCTCGAATAATCGACTCGACGTCACGCCCCACGTATCCAACCTCGGTGAATTTGGTGGCCTCAACCTTCACAAAAGGGGCCCTCGCCATCTGAGCCAATCGACGCGCAATCTCCGTCTTGCCCACGCCAGTGGGGCCAATCATGAGGATGTTTTTGGGTTGAACGTCGTTTCGTTCCGCCTCGGGCAACTGCTGTCGGCGGTACCGGTTTCGTAGCGCAACCGCAATCGCTCGCTTGGCCGCGACTTGGCCAATAATGTATTTGTCGAGTTCGGCCACAATCTGGCTTGGGGTCAAATCTTCGACGGGAGGAACGTTCACAGATTCATTATGCGTGACATGAGGAAGCGAAAGATGCGGAGGAAGCGGAAGAAGCGGGGGAAGCAGTTTTCGCGATCTTTGATCCTCAAGCTCTGTGCTCAATTTACAGTCCTGGACAACGGTCATTGGCATACGTCGTTGCTCCCAACCTCGAAAAGTGGTGGATGAAAAAAATGCGGGTTAACTCGCCCTTGAACCTGACTGAAAATTAGGTCAGCATCAGTCCCGATTCGCCTCAGGCTCTCGGGATGCCGCTGAGACGGCAAAAGCGGGGGTGATGAAAAAAAGTACCCAAAGAATTTAGGCATCAGCTTTCGGCTTTCGGCTTTCGGGCTTCGGTAATAGAGGAGGATTCGTTGAGCGGTCCATGGGTGAGTGATATTGAAAAAAATGTTCCTAAAACTTTCGGGGCGCTGGCCGAAATGCGAAGAATTGAACGGCCGTGAAAAAATTCCTTCCTAAAGTGGTTGGAAAGTGGGGTGCGCGAAAAAGTGTGCACCAAGTTTTCGGGGTGGGTTGCGTGGAGAATTCCACCAATTTTCTCGTTGATTGCGTGACGCACTATAGTATATATACGTCTACTATTTTAAAATTGTTCCGAGAAAGGGCGAGAAAGGGTTGGAAGAAGCGAGGTTTTAGGAAATTAGAAGCCAGTTCGAATTTAATGCACCCCAAAGTGAAGGGCTGGGGATCGTGGGAACGGTCCCACCTGTCTCCGCATTTCGCATAATTACAGAATTTCGTCTACTATATTGAAATACTATATCATGATGGAGCCAGCAAATAAAGACGTTTTGTCGGTGTTGGGCCGCAACTTCCCATCTGCTAAGCTAGAAATTGCAAATGGATGTGAAATACAAGTATTTCCAGCGCGTAGTTCCAGTTGCGTATTTGAACAGACCGGAAAGGGGTCAAACCAGGCCAGTATTCTTTCATTGCATCGAATTGCAATCGGCTTCCATCTCTTCATTTCTGATCAAACCTTTGCCTCGCCCGGAGTTGATGGCAAGAGAATTAATGGGAAATGCGCTAGCAAGACTCACAGGGCTTCGCACGCCAGATCCTGTAGTGGCCCTCATGGGCGAGACGATGGCCAACGAGGTCAATGACATGTTTCGAAAGATGAATCGATTTCCAAATATGATTGCAGGACACTGCCCTGGATGCCGACAGTTTCGAGCTGGCCAGGAAAGCATGCTCATGGATATTCCGATGAGGGATGCCAAATCGGCACTTACACTTTATATTTTTGACATGCTAAGTGGCAACTCGGACAGGGTAATTCGAAATCCGAATTGCACCGTTGACAGCACTGGCTTGATTGTTTATGATTTCGAACAATGTTTTTCTCTTGACGAGAGAGAAATGTTCGATCCGCTGCGACCTGCTTGGCTGGTAAGCAACCATGGTTTGGGCAGAACTCATATGTTCCATTCAAAGCTTGTTGGCCTGCCAGACGTAGAAACAGAAGTTAAGAGAATTCTTGGTAAATTATCGACTCGTACATTGCGTACAATTGAAAGTGAACTTCCGGACGCTTGGCGACCCGAAGCAAGTCGAATCATCGGGCATGTCAAGATGATTCGAGATCATGCCGATGATTTCATCAAGGACATTGTGGAGAGTTTGAAATGAGCGAATTTAAATATACATATTCTGTAATTCGCTACGTACACGACGTTTCAGTAGGCGAAAGTCTAAACGTGGGAGTCATTCTCCATTGCCGCCAACCGAACTTTGTGGGAATCGTGTACGATCGGTCTGTACGTCGATTGTCTTCAGCATTTCGGGATTTTGATGCCAGTTTGTTTCGAAGTGTCATGCGGGATCTCGAGCGTAGCATCGACCGAATGAATACGCAAGAAGCTCTTTTCCCGGTAGCGGACGCATATGATGCAGTGCGTCAAATATGGCCCGATTATTCGCTTAATTATCGCGGTATGCCAGCCAAACCCGGAATTTCAAACAAGCCGCTCGAGTTGACGCTCGAAATGTTGTTTGAGCAATTGGTGACGAGGCAGGCCCCTCACCGGCCGGAATTGCGATCACGAACCGACGATGAGGTGTGGCGGCGATTCAAGCACGGTCTGAGTTCTTCGGCGATTCTTCAGAAGCTAATTCCGGCAAGTGTTCACGCTTCGTCTGTCGAATTCAAATTTGATCATACTTATCAGAATGGAAAGTTGCACGTAGTGGCCCCACTTTCTTTTGACCTTCTGGACTCTGATTCGATTCGGGATAAGGCCGTTCGCTGGCTAGGTAACGGTGAGGTCCTTAGTTCCGTTCCGGAGCTAGGAAAATTCATTTTTGTCATTGGACGGCCAAGCCAATCTGCCCGGAAGCCAGCATTTGATGCGGCAATGAAGTGGCTTGAAAGAGTGAAGCTAGACAAGGAGATTTACGAGGAAGATCAATTTGATCCTCTAGCCAAGACACTTGCTACTATGCTGTCGATGGATATTGGAAACCTAAGCGGCGGCAACAATATTAACGCGTTTTCCTCTTAGTGGTTTTATTAGGATCGTACCAGTGCCTAGCTAAGAGCGGATTGTTCGAAATTTCTCCTAAGCAATTCTGCGAGGAGATCGGACTCAGAGATGTCGACCGGAAGTCCGTAAGCGTCAGCGACAGCTTCGTCGAGTTTTTGGTGAGCCATGCGGAGCCACGCAGGTTGTTCGTTGTATAGTCTGGTCATCGTCCTGGCCGCAACTGATTTCACCATAGCCGGATGAGGAATTCGGCGAACGTAAAAGGCCTCTGTAATCAATCCGAGCGCCAGGCTGTCGGCACCTGGAATCCATTTGTGCCAAGGGCCACCAACGGTGGCCGGAAACACAAGTGTTTCCTCTTTGGTCCATTCAATAGGATTAAGGTAGCTTTCACGCAAGTGGTCAAGCTCCGTAGCGGCTAAAGCAATCCTGGCCCTTTGCCCTTCAGTCATTTTAGGAAATGGAAACGTTTGAAAGGTACGTGTAGAATTGTAACGTGGGTCGTTACCGACGCCGAGCCTATTTCCAGTGCCTAACATCCAAAGAGTGTGAAATCTAGAAGACAAAACACCTTGGATAAAGTCTTCATCGGAGCTAATCACAATGGAACTGTGGTCCGGAGCAATCTCGGTACTGATCCAACGAAAAAAGCGATGTTTTGATGTCTCTGGAGTCACTAGGAGCCTGGAAAAGCTTGGCGCATCCCGGGACGCGTTTCTCCCTGGCGCCACCACTTCTCAGCGCGGGCCTTCCTTTTATTTGATGTTCGAACCGGTTTTACTTTCTCCTCCAACCAAGCGAAAGGGGATACATATTGGCTTGACTCTTCCTCGGACATCTCGGTGCCAGTATCAATTAACCAACGGCCTGCCCAGCGGGTTGCGAGATCTTTTCCGTTCCAAAGTGGTCTCAATAGATCTGAATTAGGTTTGTTGCTTGGATTAGGTTCAAGGAGCCACAAAAGTGCGACGTCGTCTGTAACATCAAAATCACCTGAAAGACAAATTCCATTGAAGGACTTTCCCAGGTTTTCTGACAGCTTCCCAGCTAACCCGAGGTCTACTTGGTTCAAAGTTGTCTGTCCAGTTAAGTCAGGCAAGATCTTGGCTACTTGGACTCCATCCAGCATTCTTGGCAAACCTGTCAAATCCTCGGAAGGGGCAAAGCAGGTGATCGCTACGCGAACTGCCGCACCCTTTTCATCGTGCCAAGGAACATCGGACCAAGCGGCAAATATTTCGTTAGAAATGAGTGCTTGTCGTAGGACCGAGCTATTGGCACCTTTACGAATTTTGTTTGTAGAGACCAACCCGACACTCTTGGACTTGCCAGACTCAATCGCAATGGCACCCTTTGCAAACCAATAGCAAACGAAATCTGCGCCACCTGGTACATGGCCCTTGTACTTCTTTCGTATTTCCTCGGTGTAAGAATCACCAAGATGTTCCCTCATCACCTTGTCACCAATAAATGGAGGGTTGCCAATGATGAATTCAGCGGCTGGCCAAATAGCTTCCGTCCCATCAACGTTTAGCAGTGAGTCACGATTCTCAATTGAATCAAGAGGTTTTAAGATCGGTTTGCGTTCCACATTGAATCCATGCTCGATTTGCCATTGAAGCTCTCCTATCCAGATGGAAACCCTTGCCAGTTCGGCCGCATAAACGTTCAGCTCGATGCCTCTAAGAACGCTAGGATCAAGTTGGGGGAATTGACGTTGGAGCCCCATAGATTCGGCCTCAAGCAACACTCTATGTTCGAGGTCCTTCAATCCTCGCAGGGCCAAATACAGGAAGTTCCCAGAGCCGCATGCCGGATCAAGCACGGTTACATTTCGAAGGCGATCAAGGTATTTGTCAAGTGCCTCCTTCTTCTTTGCCGGGGACTTGTAGGTTTCAATTTGGACTTTGGCGATGTCCCATTCTCTCGATAAAGGTTCTAGAACTACGGGATTGACGATCCTCATGATATTTTGAGGATCGGTATAGTGGGCGCCAAGTTGGCTTCGTTTCTCTGGGTCGAGTCCGCGCTCAAAGAGAGTTCCGAGGATGCTGGGGTCGATGGCACTCCAGTCCAGTGTTGCGGCATTTCGGACGAGGTCAATTTGGGTACGAGTAAGGGGCAGAGCATCGTCATCTTCGAAGAGGCCACCATTAAACCAATCAATGGTTTGGAATCCGTGGCGGCCGCCCTTGCTCATGGCCCTAAATAGGTCGCCCGCTAAGGGTACAAAGTCTTCCGGTTTTGCCCGGGTCACGTCTAACATTTTGCTAAAAACGTGGTCACTGAGGAGTCCGGCGTCTTCGGCAAACATACAAAAGACAAGGCGATTGACAAAGTGCGCCACACGAAGCGGCTCGTACCCTTCGTTCTGCAATTCTTGAGCCAACTTTGCAAATTCACTCGCCACCTTAGCGGTTAGTGCCGTTCGGCTTTCTCCGGTGCAGAGACTTTGGTCGCCTTGAAATACCTTTTTCAGGAATTGAAGTTTGAATGGGTCAGTGAGTTCGGACAGGTGAATTTCGTGGCGGACAGATACGGTATTTGTCCAGTTGGTAATGACGATTATACGATTGATATCGCTCGCGACCAATAGTGGAGGGTTGTGGAGGGCGGCGGCGTATTGCTTGACTTGGACTAACGCTTTTTCGAGATCCTTATGTTTGCCCTTGTATTCCCAGGCGAAGCATCCTCTTCTCCAAACGTCGGCCCAGCCATCACCACCGCCAGTTTTGGCGGCTCCTTTTTCGAATGCATATGTTTCTCCAGTTGGATCCGCATCATGGGGTTTGGGTTCGCCGAGGAGGTCGCAAAGATCATTGAAGTGAGATTGGGCGGTTGCTCGTTCGGTTTGTGTAACCGAACTCCACTTGTCAATAAACTCCTTAGGCGACATTTTGGATAGGTTATCTTATTTCAAGTCGACGATGGCCAATTTCCGACGTGGTTAGAGCCGATCAAATTCTGAAATGCTCATGGCGTTTCGTTGGATTCCAGGCGACTCAAAAAGAGTTAGAATTGGGGTCGACCAATGGGTTTCAGTGCCATCTATCGCTTCGGTCGTGGTCGTTTGAAGGTGGCAAATGCTTTCTAATTTCATTGCTGATGATTTGTAGTCAAAAGTCGGTCCAATTCGAACAAACCCTGATCCAAATAAAGCATAGGCCTGGTAATCACCATCGGGAATTGAGGAAACCTTTATGGAATCATGCCTTCGAACATAGATAGTCGCAAATTTTAGATCACTTGCCATATTCACGACTTTGACGATCGTATCCTCTGAGGCGTCATTTTTTATGGTGATTGAACATTTGCCGCTTCCGCTCTCCTGGTCGAGAATTTCGGTATCACCCCTTGTCGAGTTTTTGGGCTTGATTGGCTCCGGAATGTTTGTCGACAGGGATTCAATTGGCTTATTTTCCAATGCTTTGAACTGCGGTTCCTTTTTGGGTTCATTATTTACTGGTTCAGTCTTGATTTGTTCAATCGGCTTGACGTCAATAGGTGTGAACTGAGGAATTGGCTTGTAGGTCTCGATTGGTGCTTTTTTAGCTAGAAACACTTCGGATGGACTTTCTGCAACAGGCTTAACGTGTGACAAATTGCTCACCACCAACACGTAAACCACGAGCACAAGGATGCCAGCAGCCCACTTGTACGTACTCGGCAAAATACGAAACCTTGGTTTGGGCTTTAGGTTCTGAGCCTTACTCGTTTTGAATTTTTTTGATGATGCAGTGGAAGGCCTTTTAAATGATTGATTTGGCTCTGAAGGTATTTCTCCGATAACCTCATTTCGACGTAGCCATTGGGGATGGCCACACGCCGGGCACAAGCAAGAACCGCCAACTTCACCTTCCATTTGCCAGGTGGCAGTGCAAGGCGGTTTACCACATGATAAGTTGAACCTCGGCATGACTATATGGCTACGTTACCTGACTTCACGATTTAGGGCCATAACAAGATATGTTATTTACATCAGCGACATAATGCAAGCATAACTGACAATTTGCCTATTGCTATCCAAGGAAGAACTCCATTGTAGTTTTCTTACCAGTTTTTGAATCCTAGGTGACATACTATTCAAGGCGTTGGGGGCAACCAAATGAAAATTGGAAAGCGTAAATTAGTATCTGCGAAGAGCGTCTGGGAAAAGGAACTGAAGTTTTCAAATTGGCTGGCAAGCGAGCCTGGTCTTGAATTAATTGCCCAGGATCTTGGAATCCTGATCGAGAATGCGAAGCTTGAATCCAAGCCTGGAAATTACCCGTGCGATGTAACCGGAAATGAGGTTGGTGATCCTGACCACATTATTGTCATTGAAAACCAATTTGGGAAAACTGATCACGATCACCTCGGCAAAATTCTCACTTATGCAACATCCCATGATGCGCTTACAGGAATTTGGATTGCCGAGATAGCTTCGGACGACCACATCAAAGCGGTTCAAAGAATCAATGAAAAGTACCATGGACTGTCGTGCTACCTAGTTGAACTTAGCGTCATTCAAATCGACGATGGACCGTATGCTCCAATCTTAAGAATTGTCTGTCAGCCCGATCTTGGAGACAAAATTAAGCGCTCAGGTCAGAGTGCGGCGGAGAAGAAGCTTCATGCTTGGCGACTAGACTTTTGGGCAGATATTCAAGCTGAAATTCGAAAAACAAATCCACCGTTTAACCTACAGAAACCCAGCACAGCCTCTTGGTCAAGTATTGCAATGGGTAGATCGAACATTTATCTAAATATGCTGCTGACACCCAAAAACAAGAGTGTAGGACTCGAACTCTACATTAATGGTTTGAGCTGGAAAGAGTCTGCTTACAATGACCTTTTGGTCCAAAAATCCGAGATTGAGGCCGAAGTGGGCAATCTCGAGTGGATGCCTTTGCCGGATAAACGAAGTGCTCGGCTACTGTTAGAGTTCAAATTGGATCCAATAGACCCCAAGAACCGGGAAATGGTCGTTGAGTGGTTTGTTGAGAACACCGAGAGAATGTTTAATTCGCTTAAACCAAGAGTCATGGCGTTGAAGCAGCCTGAGGGTTAATTATTCGGCGGAAGCTATTGAATTACCGCGAACCTTCTGCCCGCCAGTAAGTTTGGCTCCCAAATAGGGATTCGCCATTAGGCTAAGGGGCGGGTCTTAAGACTTCTCAGCGAAGCAGGCTTCGCAGGCTTAAAGCGCTCGCAGGCGAGCGCACTCCAAGGATCGCTTCGCGATCAAGACTAATAGCGAGTCATCGTGATGCAGTCACGCTACTTCGGGAGTTCTCGGGGCAAGACGATATTTACGAATCTGTGATCATCGGGGAAGACGTTGAAGGAGGGCGAGGGCGCGGGGAAATCTAAGACGTCGATGATTCGGATTGGCGGTTGTTTGCCGTACTCGAGCCGGAGAGACGGGAGCTGGTCTCGCTCATCGTCTTGGAATTCCTCGTAGAGTTCGATGGTCATCAATGCGGTTCCGCGTCCGATGCCTATGTCGACGACGACGCCCTGGTCACCTTTCTTGAGGCCGCTTTCGGGCACGTCTTCGGTGAGTTCGACGACGTCGTATACTTTGTAGAGTCCGACGAGGCGGCGCATGGGGGTAGTTTACAGTGCGAGGGCGAGGGCGAGACACGCTTTCGGCTCCTCTGTTAGCTTCGCGCCGTCTCAGCCTTGGCTGCTCCGCCGCTCCCCACTCAGGGGCGTAGCGTGGTCAATTCCTACTCAGTAAGCCGTAGGTCGATTGCCATTGGTCGAAAGCAGGGTGAATTTGTTCCTCTCGTCAGAGAGGGGCGGGTGGGCGGGTTTAATCGAAACCGAAAAAGTCCAAATTGAATTGAATCGCCGTTGTCTGTCAGCCGTCTGCCGTTTGGGGCCAGTCGTTGGAGGGCTGGAAGCCCACCCTCCCAAATTCTGTTAAGACCAGGTTATTAACAATGTTAACAATCCGTTAATAATATCTCGGTACGATCCTTCTTCGATGAAAGGAACTTTGTCATTATTCGCTCTTAGCCTCGTCTGCGTCGGGTTTGCGTTCGATGGTTCAACTGAAACCGTCAAACCCATTGAACTTGCTATCCAAAAAGATACCGACATGACCAACCACGGTTGGATTTCCGGCTTTTTGCAAGAGCAATATTTCTCGTCTGACAAGGGCGGAACGAACTCCGGGTTCTTCCGCAACCGAAGAACCCGCGTGGCCTACAACTACATGGGCGACGAAAAGACCATGGCTCGACTCAGTATTGAGTTTGCCGCCGGAGCAAATCACTCGACCGCCCAGGTCAGAGACGCATTTGTTCAGTACAAGCCTGGCACGTTCAAAGCCAGTTCCGGTCCAACGTTTACATTTGGCGCGCAATCGATACCCGTTGGTTATGAGAACATGACCTCCACGCCTAACATCATGTGGTCCGAGCGTTCAACCTACCACGATGCATTTTTCAACAGCGAAGCCAGCAAGGGCGTGCTGTTCCAAAACGGCGACGCAAACACATTCTGGTACGTCGGCATGTTCGACTCGTTGACGATTGGCGACCCAGAGCAAAGCGACTCAAGCACGAAGGGCGAAGTTCTTCCCGTCTACGGAATCAGGGCAAAGATGGGCGCATTCGAAGGCGGCCTCTCGGGAATGTACGGCAATCGTCCTGCTTACTCGGCTGGAGCAATCAACTTGGCTCGAACCGATCGACGATTCGCCTACGCTGATCTTCGCTATCATCCTAATGGATCGAAACTCGACGTTCGAGGTGAATACATGATCGGAAAGGACCGAATTCCTCTGGCTGCCGTTGCTGCAGCGAACAAAGTAAAGGGCGCACTTGTTAACGCTGAATACAAGCTAAACAGCGAAGATACCGTGATTGGACGATGGGAAATGTTCGATCACAATTCCGATGCATTGCACCAAACCCAAACCCTCTATGGCGTAGGCGCAGCGAAGGATGTCAACAAGTTCATGCGAGTCTCACTTTGGGCTGATTGGAACAAGGTTCCAACCAACTCCCCTAGTACACAGTCATACAAACAGCTGACATTCCGCGTTCAGTTCAAGTTTTAGCCAAGTAAATACTTCGCCTTTACCCAAGCCAAACTGAACCTATAATAGGGTTTGGGTTTGGGGCACATTATTTTTAACAATGTGATTTTCTTATAAATAAAATCACTAACTTTGGTGTATTGTTCCATTTGAGGCTAGCGTGCAACCTCAAATGGAACAAACCATGTTAAAATCACTTTACATCGTATTCGCAGGAATACCACTCGTCGTTTCTTCCTTGGCCGCAACCGGAGTAGCAATACCAAAATTGCCAGAACCCACAAAAGAATGCCCGTGCTCCAAAAATAGGTCTCTTCCAAATATGACGATGGAAGAAATGAAGGCGAATTTATCTACAAAATCCACACCAACGGCGTCAATGCCAGTTTGCCCGGATGGCCTAGACACCCTATGCGCACTAACTGGACAAAGTATGGATACATATTGTATGGCTGGTGGCTTGTTTGCTACTTGTGAGAATCCAGGGACTGACAATGATGGAGACGGGATTTATGGTGAAGCTCATTTTCAAATGAAGCGATATATTAATACATATCACTGTAGTGCCCCCGCTCCAGCGGGTAAAGACTGGGTTGTCTGTGGAGAATGGATGCACATGAAAATTGGCGGTGGCACCTCAAACCAAGATGTTTGTTGTGCGACTGCTGCCTCACCTCCGGCCTGCCCTGCTGGTTCATGTCAATTGGCGCAATAACGAGGAAGGGCCTTCAAACTCAATGGACAAAATACAATCCATTCTTTCGTGTGCTGGCAAGAGAAATATTGTCTACCTTGTCAGCACGGGGCTTTTGATTTCATTCTTACACATGATCAAAAGCATATCAAACCATGCACCAGTGATCGCAGTTAACCTTGAATCTGACATAAAGCGCCTTGTACTTAATCCTTCACCCTATTTGATTCAAATTTTGATTGCGGTTTGTCTAATCCAGATGGGCTCGAAGAAATTTAGTTTTGTTATAAGCAGCTTAGGATATTGTTTGGGGATTTTTGCCGCTTTTGGCGACGGATTCACCCTTTCGAACAACGCCCAATTACTACTCATGTTAGCTTTGTTCACCGTTGCAATCGACTATCTATCTAGGAGCAGAAAAAATGAAGAAAAGAGCCTTAACCCTAATTGAAATTCTAACTGTCATTACAATTTTGGCAATCCTGGTCGCAATTTTGATCCCAGTGATAACAACTGCCAAGTTGTCGGCCAAGAAGACTGTTTGCGCCAACCAGCTTCGCCAAGTAGGCGTAGCATTGCAGTTGTACTCCGATGATGCAAACGGGGAGTACCCAGTGCAGCTGTCCACTTTTAGCGGAACAATCATACGTTCTGTTGATCCCCTTGTAACATATGGAACAAAAAGTATCATGAGGTGTCCGCTCGACAAACCTTTGGGCCGTGGGCGGCAACTCGGAAACGAACTATTAATCCCCAGATCATATTCCTTCAATTGGATCTTATGGGAAGGAGAAAGTGGAGTTGATGCGTGGCAAACTTTACTTCAATTGGATTCAAATCCTGTTGTTGCGAGATGCAACTTTCATGAACAACGAGTCGCATCCTTCTTGACATCTGCTGGGCATCAGTCCGCATTTGGTAGCTTCGAAAATGGTTATGGATTGGTCTTGCGAAGAGACCTTTCGGTTAGCCTGGACAAACGAAGCACACCGTCAAAGAATATCCCTGGTTCAAATAGCGTGGACCTACATTTGAACAAATGGGTTGTTACAACGAATATTCCATGTCCGGCTGACATTTGCAAAGGCGATAATTTAAGCAAATCCGTAAGGGAAGATTAACTCAAGATTTGTATTTAAGAGGGACTTAGGGTCACACTATTAAGCATGCCCACCGCCCCCACTTCCCCAACAAATCTTCTTAATTGGCAATCAGACGGACGCGCCGTGCCCACAGTGGCCGACGGAAATCGATATCTCATTGGAGGAGAAATTCGCGAGTGGAAGGGCCTGGCCAGTGAGGTCAAGTCGTGCCTCTTTTTCAACCAGAATGGAGTGATCGTCCGGCCAACTCTCGGCTACGCTCCAGTTCTCGACGCCAACGAAGCCCTCGAAGCCCTTCATGCCGCCCAGAAAGCGTGGGACAACGGCCAAGGCGAATGGCCAACATCCACCGTCGCCGAACGAATCGCCGCCGTGGAAGCTTTCGTTGTCCGCATGAAGGCAGTCCGAGAAACGGTTGTCGAACTCATCATGTGGGAGATAGGCAAGAACCTCGCCGATGCCCAAAAGGAATTCGACCGAACAGTCCAATACATCGAAGACACTATCGTGTCCCTCAAAGAACTCGACCGAAAAAACTCGGGCTTCACCGTCGAAAAGGGGTTCCTGGCTCAAATTCGAAGGTCCCCGTTTGGTCCAACTTTGTGCATGGGTCCTTATAATTATCCACTCAACGAGACATTCACGACCTTGATCCCTGCGATTATCATGGGCAACCCGGTTATTTCGAAATTACCTCGTTTTGGGCAGTTATTGAACACTCCGTTGCTCGAAGCTTTTCGCGATTGCTTCCCCGCTGGCGTCGTCAATATCATTAATGGCAAAGGCTCCGAGATCATCCCGCCTATCCTCCAACAAGGCGGGGTTGAACTGCTCGCTTTCATCGGTGGATCCAAAACCGCCGATCAACTCAAGACCTATCACCCCAAGCCGCATCGGCTGAAATCGATTTTGTCTCTCGATGCAAAGAACTTGGCGGTTGTCTTGCCCGATGCCGACATCAAGGTAACGATTCCTCAGTTGGTTGCAGGTGCTCTCGGTTTTAACGGTCAGCGATGCACCGCGCTTAAGATCATCTTTGTCCATCGGTCCCGGGTTGACGAAGTCGTTAACGCCCTATCGGTTGCCGTGAACAATCTTCAAGGCGGCTTGCCTTGGACGAAGGGAGTTTCTTTGACTCCACTGGCCGACCTGAACGCGGCAAAGTGGCTTCGAGAGCTCATCGACGAAGCCGTTTTGATGGGAGCCAAAGTCATGAATGAGGGTGGCGGCGACGTCATTGAAAACTTCATGCACCCCGCGGTGGTCTATCCGGTTACTTCCGAAATGCGACTCCACGAGGTCGAGCAGTTCGGTCCGGTCATCCCCGTTCGAGCCTACGACGACATTGCTGAGGTAATGGAATACGCCGTAGAAACCCAATTCGGTCAACAGGTTTCGTTGTTTGGCTACGACCCGAAAGTCCTCGGACCACTTATCGACGCCATGGTCAACCAAGTTTCGCGAGTGAATTTGAATGTTCAATGTCAACGCGGCCCGGACACGTTCCCGTTCACTGGACGCAAAGCATCCGCTGAGGGCACTTTGTCGGTCTCCGATGCATTAAAGCGCTTCTCAATCCGAACCCTCGTCGCGACCGACTATAGCGAAGCTAATAGGGACCTGGTGAACGACATTATTGCGGCTCGAAGCAGTAACTTCCTCACGACAGACTTCCTCTTTTAAGCATCCGCTGGCATGTGAATGAATGAAATATTCGATGTACCCTTGCAACTCGGATTCAAGATAAGTTTCTGCTGGAGCCAGTTCCAGCCCTGAAAGGGCGGCAATATGTCGGCCCAGTCTGCAGGAGTCTTTGGCGCGTTTTCGCGTCAAAGCTCCGGAGGGCTGGGTAAATGATGGAATTAGTCCTTTCCTCGGTCGCTCCGATTGCTCTCAATTTGAACGTGCCTTGGCGAGCGACCCCGCCGACTTTTCGGCCATATTGGCTCGGTGAAAACGAAGCAATGCTCGCTTAATTAATTTCGCTGAGACTGAAGCGTCATTGCCTAAACCTTCGGCATGTTCGCCCTAAACGCGTGGCAAATCGCGATCGCCAACGCATCTGCCACGTCGTCCGGTTTCGGGTCTTCTTTCAGCGCCAAGAGCCGACGAACCATAAACGTCACCTGCTTCTTGTCCGCACGACCATTCCCGACCACCGACAATTTGATCTCGGGAGGAGAATATTCGGCCCATTCGATCCCCGTGTCCGCCGCTGCCAGCAAAATCGTCCCCAGCGCCTTGGCGACGTCCATCGCGGTCGTCACGTTCTTCGTGAACAGCAGCCGCTCGGTCGCCATCGCGTCAGGATGGTGCTTTTCGATGAGCTCGACGACTCCGTCATGAATCAGCTTCAGCCGCTCAGGAATCAAAACACGCGGCGTCTTGATGAGACCGAAGTCCACCGCCTCAATTCTTGAGCCGACCTTGCGGATCACTCCGTAGCCAACACTCTCTAACCCCGGGTCAATTCCTAATATAAGCATTTAATTCGGATTGAAAATCGCCTCAATATTTCGGGCAGAGTGAAGTACTCGTGCGATGTGGATTCTTTCATCGGAAGACTCATAAAAAATGACGTATTTTCCAAATGGCCAGGATCTCAGATTTGGCCGCAATTCGCTTTGGTCCTTTCCCATCTTCGGTTGATCGAGGAAAAGCGAACAACATGATTTGAGCTCGTCTATAAATGATTCGCCCCGAGCAGGATTGTCGAGCTTGATATAATTGCCTATTTCGATGAGATCACCAATGGATTCTGGCGAAAACTGAAGCTTCACTGCATACCTTTGCGAATCATTTCATAAGCCGCCTCGGCGTCAAGCGGAGTGCCATCGTATCCTTTTCGAATTTCTTCTTTCAGTATCAGCAACTTTGCTTCACGGGTCATTTCAGCTGCTTTTAGCATTCGCAAGCCGTCGCGAACGACTTCGGACGCGGTCGCATATTCGCCAGATTCCACTTTGCTGGCAACAAACTTGTCGAGTTCAGGTGTTAACGAAACATTCATAAATAACAGTTTATGACATTTCTTGTTATTTCGCAAGCTACATTCGCTTAAACAGCCGCAGCAAGTCGTCATGGGTCAACGTCGCAGTAATCGGGCGCCCATGTGGACAATGGTACGGATTCTCCGTCGTCGCCAAATCAATCATGAGCTTTTCCATCTCTGCGTGCGACAGCACGTCGCCCGACTTAACCGCCATCTTGCACGAAGACATGATCCAAATTTGCTCCCGCGTCGGAACCAACTTCCGAGTCACCGATGACTCCACCAATTCGTCGATCAAATCCTTCAGATACTTGATCGGATCTTTGCCCCGTAGCGCCGCCGGAATAGCTCGCACCACGTAAGCATCTCCCCCAAACGACTCTAATTCGAACCCAACGCTTCGAATCTCGTCCAGCCGTTCCTCAAGCAGCAACGCAGCCCGACGGTCCAGGTGAAGCGTTTCTGGCAGCATCAATGTTTGCTTCTCAATCAACGTTGACCGCTTCAACCCGCACAAGTATTCATACAAAATCCGTTCGTGCGCCACATGCTGATCCACGATCACCAACCCGTGCCGCGTCTCAGCGATAATGAATGTCTTCATTGCCTGACCGATGATCCGAAGGTCATCGAGCAATTGAATGTATTGCATCGACTGGTGCGCCAGATTGGGCTGGTCGGCAAACACGGGCGGCAAAACCTGATCGTAGTCGATCCTCGATTGGTCGGATGGCACAACCGCAGAACCCCCTAAGGGTGACTGGGCGTAAATCGATAAATCAGTCGGAGGAGTATACGACTGGCCAAAGGTCTGCGCTTGCCGCAGCGCCTGGTTAGCCACCGCAATCTGCGACGCACTTGGCATCATTCCATGAGCAAGCAGGGCCTCACGAATACAAACACGCAAGGCCTCAAACGCCACGCCTTCCTGCTGAAACTTCACCTCAGTTTTGGTGGGCGAGACGTTCACATCAATCCGAAAAGGCTCTATCTCTATATTGAGGGCCACCAACGGGAATCGACGTTCGGGGGTCAAATCCCGAAATGCCTGATCCAAAGCAACAGTCAGCGTCCGACTCCGCATCGGACGGCCATTCACATATAAATATTGCAGGTTTCGGGTCGGCTTGGTAATGTGCGGCGGCGAAACGTACCCGACCAACCGAAGCCCGCCCAAAGTGGCATCAACCGGAACCAACGACCGCGCCGTATCTCGACCCCAAACGTCCGAAATCGCCTCAAGTTGATCCCCACTCCCGCTCGTCAAAATCACTTTTTGCCCGTTATGAGTCAGCGAAAACGCGACGCCAGGATTGGCGATCGCATACTTCATCACATGATCAACCGCCTGCCCGACCTCAGTGGTATCACTTTTCAAAAACTTCAGCCGTGCTGGTGTGTTAAAAAATAAGTCTTCGACTCGAATCTCAGTACCCTTAGGTCCGGCAACCGCAGAAACCGGAAAAACGTCTCCCCCCTCGACCCGAACTACGGCTCGCATGCCATCACTCGTCGCGGTCGATATCGTCATCCGAGAAACCGATCCAATGGAAGGGATCGCTTCCCCGCGAAACCCAAGCGAACGGACTTCGTTAAGGTCATCCAAGCCTCGAATCTTGGAAGTTGCGTGCCGCAACAGGCACATCTCGGCTTCCTCCGCCGACATGCCACACCCGTTATCGCTCACGCGTATCAGCTCACGCCCAGCCCCTACAAGTTCGACTTCGATGCGGGTCGCTCCGGCATCCAGGGCATTTTCAACCAATTCCTTGACCACCGCCGCCGGACGCTCGACAACCTCGCCTGCCGCGATCTGGTTGATCGTATTCGAGTCTAGAAGCTGAATTCGGGAAGTTGAAAGTGAGTGAATGAATCTATTTTGAAGCAAGAATCTTGAGCTTCATGAGTTATGTGTATAAATTCGCCAAAATGGGACCCTCTTACCCCAAAAATCCCGTATGATGAGTAATTATGCGTATTCGTACAGCATTAGCTATCCTATCTGCGCTCGCGATTTCTGGAATCGCCTCCGCGCAATCTTCACTTCCACCGGCTCTCCACGTTGGCGACAATGCTCCTGCAATCCCAATTACTGGCGTTATTAAGGGCGACAAGATCGACCACGTTGAAAAAGGTAAGACCTACGTCGTTGAGTTTTGGGCAACTTGGTGCGGTCCTTGCATCGCTTCCATGCCTCACCTCAGCGACATGGCCGACAAGTACCAGGGCAAAGTAAGTTTTGTCAGTGTCAACACTTGGGACTATAACAAAGACGCAAAGAAAGTTCCAGAAACCGAAGAGACCCACATCAAGCGAGTTGCTGACTGGGTAACCAAGAACACCGACAAAATGCGCTACAATATCGTTCGCGACGATGTCAGCGACACCATCTCAACAAATTGGATGTTCGCTGCTGGTCGATACGGCATTCCTTGCGCATTCATCGTCAACGAGGAAGGAAAAATTGCGTGGATCGGTCATCCAACACAAATGGACAAGGTTCTCGAAGAAGTTACTGCCGGGACCTGGGATGTCAAAGCGTTCGCTGACAAATTCAACCCATCCATCGATACTGAGAGAGCGAAGCGAGAGGTGCAACTCAAGGTTGCTGCTGCCGTCAAGGCAAATGATTCAGCTGCTATTTACAAGATCATCGATTCTTCCGATACAGCCAGCAAGTCGACGTACGCAATGATGGCTATATCGTCAAGTTCACGAACGAATCCTGATCTCGCGTTCACGATCTTCAAGAAATATGCTCACATGGCACCTGCAAGTGAAGCTGCAAGCTGGTGTTCGACTGCAAGCAATCTAGTTAAATCATTGAAAACTGATGAGGCGAAGAACGAACTCGCCGCGATGTGCGGAGAGTGCACCTCAATGGCCGAGCCAAAGTCTGCAGCCCTTGCATACACTTACCACGCGTCAGTCTTGAACTCCGTGGGTAAGAAAGAAGAAGCCGCGAAATGGATCGAGAAAGCTAAAGCCGCCGTCTCAACATTTGAGCCAGCAAACCAGCACGATGCCTTGATGAACTTCATCAACCAGACTGCAAAGTCATTCGAAAAGAACTAAACGTTCAAAACTAAAACGAAAAGGCCCCATCGAATTTCGATGGGGTTATTTTTTCATTTCAGTGACTACTGGACGTTGACAGTGACACTGCTCGTCGCGGTGCCGCCGAAAGACGACTGCACCGTGATCGTGTAAGTCGTTGTACTACCGGGAGAAACAACTTTGGTTCCGTTAACCGTCGAAGCCCCAAAGTTAGACGAAACCACGCTACTCGCGTCAATGGACTGCCAGGCGAGAGTCGTACTCTGTCCGTTGGTAATCGTAAGCGGTGTAGCGCCAATCTGAACCGTCGTGGTGGGAATTCCCAATCCACCGCATCCAATCATTGCAAAACCAATAGCGGCCAACAAGTACTTTTTAACCATTCCTAACATATTGCCCCAAAACTGGTCCGATCCTGGAAAAAACCCGAGACCTTCTCGCCAGTTCGGCCTTCTTCATTGACTTTGGCCCTCTGCCTGAGTCATACTTTAATCTCATCGCGGGGTGGAGCAGTCTGGTAGCTCGTCGGGCTCATAACCCGGAGGTCATAGGTTCGAATCCTGTCCCCGCACCCAATTTCAAAATCGGCCGACTCATTGAGTTTCGGCCCTTTTTTTATTCCAAAATCGCAAAGGCCGCCGAATACCCTTCGGCAACTTCCAAGTTCTGAAGCCGGACAGGCTCCGGCAGAAGCACCACATCCTGCAGCACACTGATCGTCCGCAGCGGAAAGCTCATTCCATCCCCCGTTGCTTTGATCACCGACTCCTTACGAGCCCAAATACGAAAGAAATTGGCGGTGTCATTCTGCTCGGCCTTGAGCAAATTAATCTCTTCGCTTGCCAGAAAGTGCATGTCCAGACTTGCCATTTTGGCATTGTGAATTTCAATATCAACCCCAATCGGGCGATTCGTCGAAATAGCAACCAAACCAAATAGCCCCGACGAAGAAATTGAAAAATGAAGTGGAAAGCCTTTGAGCCACGGCTTGCCTCCCTCCTCAAATTCGAATTTCAACTTCTTTGGAATTTCGATTCCGAGTTCCCTGGCAAGCAGCCGACGAAGTGTGCTGCGCCGGACGACAAACCGATCCTGAAGCTCCGGCCGACCATATGATTTCATCTCCATGATGTCCGCCGAATCGAGGTCTAACCTAAACTCTTTGATCTGCTCTGCCTCGGCCTCTAAGCTAAATTGCCAGACCTTGACCGAGTCCTTATCAAATATTTTGGTTACGTTCGTCATGGATCACTTTTGTCCCACATTCGGATCGATCTGGGCTGGGGACCCTGTCCAGTATGTATGGGATGGAATTGTTTCGCCCTTCATCACCAGTGACAAGTCACCGATGTGGGCGTCGTGCTTCAACTCCGACTCACACAATATGACCGAATAGGTCCCCACCGAGCAGCGATCACCAATCGTAATCGGACCAATCTTCATGATCCGGTCCTCAAACAAGTGGGCCTGAAGAGGCGCATTTGCATTGATGGCAACATCATCGCCAATTGAAATCAAATCCGTCTCAGTCCAATCGGTAGTATTCATAAATACGCGATGCCCAACCTTCGCCCCAAGGAACCGCATAAATCCGGACATCATGGGCGTACCAACCAGTGGCAACACAAACAGGGGGACTCCAAAATCATGCAGCACCGCCGAGTAGGTCTCTACGTTCCAGACTTGCCGACTCCATAGTGGCTGGACCGAAGGCTTATATTTACCGACCAGTAACCATTTCGAAAACTTGCAGATACACGCGCCAATGAATGCGGTAACTAAATAGAGGATTGGAAGCGAAATCACACTCAAAACGATCGAGTGCATATCCCAAATCTCGACGAACGCCTCAATAAAACCTGCCGCAATCATCAGCGAAAACATGCTCGGCAAAATAATTCGAAAGCCTTCATGAAAAAGACGTTCGATATAAAGTCGCTTGCTTGGACGATATGTGCGCTCAAGTCCAAAAGTATCGGTTACCTGGCGGCGCGGAAGCTTAAACGCGGGTGAACCGAGCCAAGCTTGCCCCACTTCATCACCCATCGTTTCAGGACCGGGGGACGCGGAAAGAACACCCAAAAGGCTTTCATCAGGGATATTGGAGCCTTGCGGTACAACCGAGTCGTTGCCCAAAAAGACCCGCTTTCCAACGATGGTCCGCAGCAGCGTAATCGTTCCATTTCGACGTAGCGGCATGCCAATACTAACTTCGCTAGCCAAAAAGCTTTCTTCGCCCATTTCAACCAAATCATAAGGCATTCGGCGCGGCAAGGCGATCTCGCAACGGGGCCCGCATTTCATTCCGAGTGCCTGGCACCAGTTTCGAGTGAACAGCGAATCATAAATCGGAACAAGAGTCCCTGTCATCAATTCAAGGTGCTTATCGGCAAACCACTTCCTTAGCCAATACCCTCCCGGATATTTGAAGACTCCGGGCTTCAACTTTCCGATAACCAACCACTTAATCATCAGGGCTTGACCACAAGCAAATAAGACCAAGGCAATGGCATAAACTGGCTCCATCAAGTAGGCAAAAATGCCTTCGCTTTCGTTATAAAGCGTAAACGCAATCGCCAGAAACGGGATTGAATCCAGTACCGCCAACACCGCAACGAGAACGGTTTGCAAAATAGCAAACGACACCAAGCGGTTCTTCGAGGGTCGCATCGTAGGATCATACGTCGGTAACAACCGCTCATCAACTTTATGCGCAGGGCTACCCGCCCACTCCTCATTGGCGGGAATTATGTTGCCCGCCTTAATGCACCCAAGATCCCGAAGGACCGAGCCATCCTCCATGATTCCCCCACCAGCAACCCCGGATCGAACGCCGACTACGCAGCCGTTACCAATCGATATTTTGCGGAGATGGAGTTGACCATTAGAAACTGTTGCGGCATGGAGCCACGCCGAGTTTTCAAAACTACAGTCATCCCCAATTGAAATAAGGCCCGGAGCGTCAATATCGAGCGACTCAAAGGTGACATTTTTGCCGACCTTTGCTCCAAGAGCACGCAGGAAAACGGTGGCCAAGGGAGTGCCCGTAATAAACGGAATCGGAGCAATCGCCAATATACGGTTTGCAAACCACCAGCGCAAAAATGTCGGTCCCCAAAGCGGATAAGTTCCCTCCTTTAAGCTTCCTCCCGTGATTCGTTTCGCAATCACAACAAACAAAAACAGGATCGGGACCTGGACGGCATTGATGCCTAAACCGACGAGGAATGCATGAAAGTCGGAGAGCCCGTTGTTGGAAAAGTAAATCGCGGCAAGAATCGGACCAAGCCAAGTGACGGCTTGGATTCCAAACAGGGCCAAGACGCAAAAGAACATGACCACCTTGGAAATCCGATATTGCTTCTTGGAGACTTCAACAAAAACTGGCTCTTCCGAAATTGGACGAACCATTCCGTCTAGCAACGAGGCCAAGCTTCGAATTGTTGGATTCTCGTAAAGGTCAAGTACAGATAGCCCAGGATAACCGTGTGAACTCCTCAGAGTTGAAACGATTCGCGATGCGAGCAGCGAATAGCCACCTAGTTCCAAGAAGAAATTGTCGTCGCACGAGATGTCTTCAGTCGCGAACAAATCTTGCCAAACACTCAGCAACAACGACTCGGTGTCGTTCATCGGCGGCAGAATCTCGCGCTCGATTCGAACGGTGTGGCCATGCAAACTCGCGCATGCGCCGCGATCTATCTTTCCACTCGGCAGTACTGGGATCGATTCGACCAGCTCGACCGATTGCGGAACCATGTAAGCGGGCATCGCCTCTCGCATGCGCTCAAGGAACGACGAAAACTCCAACTCGTGGTTTTCTTTGAGCCGAACCAATGCAATGAGCTGAGGATTATCCGTGTCGGCCCCACGCACGATTACGACCGCGGTTTGCACCGAAGGCTCGGACAAAACATGGCTTTCAATTTCCGAAAGCTCAATTCGGTGACCGCGAATCTTGACTTGGTTGTCAATCCGGCCAAGCCAGACAATATTTCCGTCCGCGTTGACCAGAACCCGGTCACCAGTTTTGTACAGAATCTTATTTCTGCGTTCGGGTTCGTAATACGGGTTTTCGAGAAAACGACCCAGACTCAACTCTTCCCTTCGGAAGTAGCCATTTGAAACTCCGATCCCTGCTATTGTCAACTCACCTTCATGCCCTAGCTGAACCTCTTCCAGGTCATCGTTCATCACATAACAGTCATATCCCGGCAAAGCCTGACCGATCGTCACAGGCTGACCTGGCGTGCAATAACCAAAACTCGCCCCAACCGTCGCCTCTGTTGGTCCATAGGTATTGAGAATCTCTCGAGTCGGCTTCCACCACCGTTCGATCATCGATTTCGATAGACTCTCCGCACCAAACAAGACCCTTCGTAAAGTTGGAATGTCAACATCCACCATCGAAAGAAGAGTTGGCGCGCACGAAATGATCGTGATTTTTTGGTGATTTAAAAACTCAGCAAGTTCCTCTCCCGAGTGAACGTGGCTTGGCGAGGCAACCACCAATGTAGCTCCGGCCAAAAACGTCGGCCATACCTCTTCATGGTGCCCATCGGATGCCGGACTAAAGCATTGCAAAACCTTGTCATCAGATTCAACGCGAATACAAACTGCCTGATTTCCAATGATGAAATTGGTAAGCGCTGCGTGGGTGATCGGCACTCCCTTAGGCCTGCCCGTTGTTCCCGAAGTAAAAATAATATAAGCCAGGCTATCAGGATCAATCTGGGGCGCAATCGCTGCCGGAGATAGAGACTTTGCCTCGGCCAACAACTCCTCTATTGCGCAAATCGGAGCCGTGCAGCCAATAAGATTTGTTGTTCGCTCCTCGGCAATAACGAGCGCGGGGTCGGCATCTTCGAGGCAGTCGGCGATTCTTCCCGGAGGCGATTGCGCATCAATTGGGACGTATGCCGCGCCAACCTTGAGAATTGAAACGAGGAGCAAGACTGCGTTTGGACCGCGTGGTAAAACGAAGGAAACCCGATCGCCCGCTTTGATGCCGCGAGCCGCCAAAGCAGCAGCCAATTGATTCGATCGCGATTCAAATTCTGAATAGGTCCAAGAAACACCATCAGCAACGACCGCAAGTTTAGAAGGAGTCGCGGCTGCCCAAAATGCTAATGACTCAAAAACAAAGTTCTGTATTTCGGCTTGCGGTTTGATCGATTCAGAGTCCATTTTGTGTGGCGTGCTTGCATCCCAGCTCTTGACGATAACGGGGCAAAATGCCCCAATTTCGCTTAGGTTCGCGCCGAACCTAAGAAGACTCAAATAATTTACCTGACACGAGCTTAAACCAAAGTACTATTTTTCGAGCCTCAAGGTACAAGGATCAAAGATCAGGACCCAAGACTCAAGGCTGAAAGCTCCTTGAGGTAGCATCCTGTCTAATTATTCCCTTATGTCACCTATTTCTTTGGTTTGTTTAGTGTTAGGTTTGCTGGTCGGACTCGGCGGTGGTTACGCCTTACTGAGGACTCGATTTCAGTCGTGGGAGACTCCCATGCGCGAGCGAATCCACGGTCAGGAGCAGGAGTTAAAGGACCGCCAAGAGAAACTCAACGAACTTTTGCCCATTGAAGGTGAGCTTAAACAACTCCGAGAGAATTTAACCGCGACGACCGCCAAGGCTGAGGAGGCGTCGATTCAACGCGACACTGAGCGAGAGTTGCGATCAAAGCTTGAGACTGAACTTGAGGCATCGAACCGCGAAATAAGTGAACGTGAGGCGTCGCTTCAGCGCGAGCGCGAGCGCTTCCTCGAAGAAAAAGAAACTCTCGAAAACTCTTTTGCCAACTTGTCGAAACAGGCTCTGACTCAAGCCCAAAACTCCTTCATGGAGATCGCCAACGAGAAGTTCGCCAATGAACGAAAAGTTGGTCAAAAGGAGATCGACGAAGTGCTTGCTCCGATGCGGGAAACCCTTCACCAGTTGAAAGAGCATACGAAAGAAATCGAAGAAAAGCGAACTGAGTCGTACGCGCAACTGACCATGCAGGTTCGTAATCTCATGATGTCGACGACCAAATTAGGCAATGCGCTTAACCGCCCCGAAGTGCGAGGATCGTGGGGAGAACTCACCCTTCGCCGCGCCGCCGAGCACGCTGGCCTGGTGGAAGGAACTGACTTCGACATGCAGGTCCATACTGAAACCGAGGATGGGAAGTTCCGCCCCGATATGGTCGTCCGACTTTCCAATAATCGAGTCATTGTGGTCGATGCCAAAGCTCCGCTAACGGCTTATTTGGCCTCGCTCGAAACCGAAGACCAGATTGAAAAGCAGTTCAAGCTAAAGGAGCACGCCGCCCAAGTCCGCAAGCACATCATGCAGCTTTCCACCAAGCAATATCAGGGGATGTACGCTGATACCGCTGACTTTGTCGTGATGTTCGTTCCGAATGAAGCCCTCTATCAAGTCGCGATTCAAGAGGACCCTGACCTGCTCGAGGAGGCATTCGTCCGCAAAGTCATTCTCGCCAACCCGATGACGCTGGTCGCCCTTCTCAAGACCATCGCCAACGGAATGCAACAGCAAAAAGCATTCGAGAACTCCTTGCAAATCGCAAAATTGGGTGGAGAACTCCACGACTCGGTTGCCACCTTCGCCGAGCATTTTGCGGGCGTCGGGAAAGCCCTCGGCTCGGCCGTTCGCAAGTATAACGATGGCATTGGCTCGATGGAAAAGAATGTCTTGCCGAAGACTCGCCGAATGCGAGAGCTCGGCGCGAAGGCGCATAAAGCGCTCGAAGATCCTGAGATTTTGAATGCGGTGGTAAAGCCGAGTTCCCTGCCTTCGCCAGCGGCGAAGGACGAGCCAGAGACCGAGAGTTTGTTTTAGGTCTTGAGTAGCTTCATCCCTTGGGGAATTCGTTTCTTGGGGAATTATTCATCCCTTCCGTCTCGCTCGCCAATCAGGAACGATGTGAAAATGGTTGGCGAGCGAGCCACCTTCCCTATCTAGGGAAGGACTTTAGCGGGATGTCAATCAGTTGTATATATCCTGAACGCAGATTTCACCCAGACAGATCGACTTAATCAAATTTGCAACCCCATCCGGATTTGCCAAGACTCTTCGAGCTGAGATTCTAACGACCGAAATACCAGCTTGGGACAGAATCCTGTCTCGTACAATGTCTTCATTCCGTTTCAGTTCGTGAACGCTTCCGTCGATTTCAAAGACAATTTTGAGCTTCTCGAAATAGAAATCAGCCGTGAACTTTCCGAGCAAAGGTACTTGCCGCCGAAAGTGAAAATCCTTATTAACCTTCGGTCGCAACCGTTGCCAGATCATGACTTCAGGCAGGGACATTTCCTGTCTTAGCCTTCGGGCTCGAACTATTTTAGGCTGGGCAATCTTGCCAAACACATTTTCGTCTCGCATCGAAGAACTCACTTCAATCCGATTCTACTTCCTAGATATCGTTTCGAACCAACAAAGTCTACTGAATGAAACTAACCGACTATGGTGCAGTAAACAAAAGTCCTTCCCTAGATAGGGAAGGTGGCGCATCGATCATTCCTAGACTTTCTTTACCATTGATCGATGCGACGGAAGGGATGATAGTAGGCTATGGAAGAGTTGAAACGAACTGGTACGTTCCTGATCCAACTGCAATCATTGCTTTCACCGACTTTCCACCCTCGGTCACGTTGCTTCCCGGAACAAAGACCGTCGCCGACGTATTCGGCGGAACCACTACCGTTAGGGTCAACTTGTTTCCTTCCCGCTTCCAGTTGCTCTCAATCCGCCCGTACATCGAATCATGGTGCGCCTTAACCCAAGTCAAATCTCCAACAACCGACGGCCGAACGAAGAACTTCTTAAATCCGGGTCCCGATGGGTCCGGCTGGATTCCCGCCAAAGACTTGTAGAACCATTCGCTGACCGATCCAAACATCGGGTGGTTGTGCGAGTACGTGTTGTCGCTGAACTCCCAGTGCTCCCACATCGTCGTCGCTCCATTCTCAAGCATCCATCCCCAACCAGGGAATGTCTTCTGGTTCACTATTCGATAAGCAATGTCATCTCTTCCCGCGTTCGAGAGGGCTTGGAACAAGTACTTCGTGCCAAATATTCCCGTCGTCAGATGATAGTCGTGGGCCTTGATGTCCTTGATCAGCACGTCGAGAACCTTCGCCTTCATGTCTTCGGGAACGAAGCCAAGGGCCAACGGGATCGCTTGGCAAGCCTGAGTTCCGGAATCATACGTTCCATCGGGCTTAAGGAATCGCTTGTTCAACGCATTCTTAAAGTCCTCGGCCAAGCCGTGCAATTTATTCGAATAGTGCTTGTTGCCCCTAACCCCATAAAAAAGATCGATCGAACCTGAAGCTACCTTTCTAGGATCGTCATCCGGCAAGTTACCAAGCAAAATAATACGCCCAAACCAGTCGTAATTTAGAAGCTCGTAGGTTAGCCCAGTTAGAGCCTCGGGCTTAGGCACCAGGCTCTCATGATCACTGATACCTTTCTCAATCTTCGCTTTATCCGCACCCGCGAGATAGTTCAGCCACAGTCCTTCGCTTGTAAAAAGGTCCTGGGCAACCGCTTTATCTCCGTAATAGTCATTCAACTGCACAATAAGCATCGGAAAAGCAGACGCCCATTCGATCGGGCCCGTTTGCCCACCCAAGCCTTCGTCGGCAATTCCAACAAATGGTGCGGTCTCCGTAACCCCTCGTCGCACATTCGGTTTCATAACCCTATCGAAATTATTTCCTAATTCGGTCGGAGGATCGATGATCATTGATTCCGCCAGCAAATGAGCAGTATTAGCATAGAACCGAGCCATGTCGTACGTGTACATCGCCATCTCGCTCGTCGCAACCTGATCGCCCCCGTACCCAAACTTCTCGCGGTGCGGGCAGTCTGACTGAACGCTAAACAAGTTGCTCAGCAACGTCCACTCAACCATTGTCTGAATCCGGTTGAACATCGGGTTCGAGCACTCGAACGAGCCCACTTGCTCAACGTCCGAGTTCATCCGCAATCCCTCAAACGATTCTAGCGTCGGCTTGCCCGGATACCCGGTCACCTCGACATAGCGAAAGCCGTGGAAGGTAAATCGAGGCTGAAAGACTTCTTCTCCTGACCCGCCACAAATATATTCGTCGATTTGAAAAGCCGTCTTCGGATATCCCTTTCCGTCGTAATGGTAGTCCTGGCCGCCGCCCTTAATCTGGCCGGCAACCGAGGTCATGGCATTCAACGTTCCATCTTTGTAAAGTAATTCGCCCGACCGTAGCCGCACCCGGGTCCCGGCCGCCCCACGAACTTTCATGCGGGTTACGCCAGCGAAATTCTGACCAAAATCCACAATGAATAAACCGGGCTTTGGCTCAGTGATCTTTACAGGTTTAACCGTCTTAGTTATACGAATCGGCGGAGTTTGCTGCGATTGCAAGGCTCCAGTTTTGATCCCTTGAGCTAAGACCGCGGGTCCCCAGCCGCTATCATCGAAGCCAGATTTATCCCATCCGGGCTGCACATTTCGCGCATCGAACACTTCACCCAAATAGACGCTGTTTCGAACAATCGGCCCTTCCCCTGCTTTCCACGATGGATCGGAAACAATGACGTCCGTAGTCCCGTCTGCATATTCGATGTGAAGCTGAGCCAGCAACCTTGGATCACCAGTTGGCAAATGCTCTCTTAAATTGATGCCAAAAACCCTTAGCGGAACGGTGTTGAACCACCCATTTCCCAGCATCGCCCCGATTGCATTCTTGCCCTTGACCAAGGAAGACGTTACGTCGAAAGTCTGATATGAGACTCGCTTCGAAAAGTCGGTCCAGCCAGGATCGAGCTGATGATCGCCCACCTTGGCTCCATTCAAATGAAACTCGAAGTACCCTAATCCCGCCCCGAACAATAGGGCTCGCTTGATCGGCTTCGAAACAGTAAATTGCTTTCGAAACATCGGATTTGGATCGTCGTCGAAGGGATCGACCGCGGCAAATGTCTCTTTTATGTGTCGCTGGATCCATTGCGCCTTCCAGTCTGACGGCGAGAACATTCCTGTGGTCCAGGCCGCGGCCTCACTCCAAGCGCAAGCTACCCCCTTTTCATCCCAAGTCCGAACCTTCCAAAAATATTGTTGATGAGAAGCCAACCGCTTACCTTGATAGGCAACTTGAATCGATGTATCCGCCTTCAGGATTCCGGAATCCCACGCGTCAGCTTTGCCAGGCTTTAACAAGCCTGGACTCGTTGCAACTAAAACTTGGAAGGCAGTTTGACGAGCCCCTCGAGTGGAGGATTTCAACCACCAACTCAATCGAGGTTTCGCGCTATCGATCCCCAGCGGATTGATCTGATACTCACACCGAAGGTTCTCAACTTTCGTCATCGCGACCATACTCACAAAAACTGCTAAAGAAATCATAAAACCTTAAGGGGTGCCGCCGTGTTTGAGTGTCGACGCAAGAACAAAGCCAGCAAAACGTGCATGTCGGTATCTTACACAGATTCCTTGGCGCTGGAGTAGTACAATGTCGGCCTTTGCCCGGTGGACCCATAAAAATACGTTTGGATCGATTAAGACCTGGACATTCTGTTAATGCAGACAAAACTCTACTAAATCGAGTAACGGCAACGTAGATATTGGTATTCTACGATTAGACTTGAAACAGAAAAAAGTGCCTTGGAAAGAGTTTGAGCAATTGGTCAGCAACCTCGAGATCATGTTTTCGGATCAAAATTGCCGTGTCAAACACAATGATCAAGTGCGAGACAAATACGGAAGTTTGCGTCAAGTCGATGCAACTGTAAGATTCTCTACTGGTGCAACAAATTACTTGACAATCATAGAATGTCGCAATAGGAAGAAAGTTAGTGATTCTATTTGGATTGAACAGATTGCTACAAAACGCGATAATCTCGGAGCTGACAAGGCAATATGCGTTTCGAATAAGCCGCTATCGTCTCCCGCAAGGCTACAGGCACGAGACAGACGTATTGACGTTCGCACTCTAGAAACTTTAAGCGAATCATTCAATGATTATTTAGAGCCATGGATGGAATTTGGCAACGCTGGCTGGCACTCGGAAAGAATTGGGATTGGCTTCACTGACGAAGATTCTCAAGCACAATTTAGTGAATATTTCGGCAACATTGATGCCAATGAATTGACATTCTTGATTTTGGGAAGGACTTGGAATGCACAAAGCTTATACAAAGCCGCGCTCCGCGAATGTGAAAAAATCGACATTCCTCCTAAAACAAAGGAAGTCCGTCGCAGCATAAGTTTCTTCGAAGAGGGTACACCTTCGATAGTATGCCATCTGGACAAAAAATTTGAAGTGACATCAATTAATGTAGAGATGGTCTATCAATTTAAGCAGACTCCATTGAACTCTTCATTTAAAGGCATGTATACGAGCACCGATTCCACCATAGATCATATTGTCCATGAAGCAAGCGTTACTCACAATGGCAACGATCTTCGGTTTCGCTCTACCAAGGCCAGCAAGTCCGAAACGTTCTCATTTAACGTCCCATTTGAGTTCCTTGATGAAGATGCTCGCCAAGGAGTTGATCCTGAGCGTGGTGTAACTTTAACTGTCGATTTTGATGAAAAAGGCAATCCTACTATAAATTCTAAAAAGTGATCCCATGGGCGGAGCCAAATTTGCCCCTCTATACTCATCGCTCCATTGACGAGCTCAGGACTTACGATTTGAGCTAGTAATATATAACCATGATTTCACGCCCCGATTCTCGCGGACGCTTTGGAGCCTTTGGCGGACGATACGTCCCCGAAACCCTCATGCCAGCCTTAGAGCAACTCGAAAAAGAGTTCGATGCGGCGTGGGCAGATCCAGCCTTCAAAGCCGAGTACATGCGGTTGCTGACCGAATATGTCGGTCGTCCATCCGCCCTTACCGAAGCCAGAAACTTGAGCGAAGACACCGGCCTCCACGTCACCATCAAGCGAGAAGACCTCAACCATACTGGTGCGCACAAGATCAATAATGCCATCGGTCAAGCCCTGCTGGCCGTGAGAATGGGCAAAAAGCGCATCATCGCCGAAACCGGGGCGGGTCAACACGGAGTTGCTTCTGCTACTGCTTGTGCCTTGCTCGGGCTCCAATGCGAGGTCTATATGGGCGAAGAAGACATCATTCGTCAAGAGCTCAACGTCTTCCGCATGAAGCTTCTCGGTGCAAAAGTCCACCCGGTTTCCAGCGGAACCAAGACCCTGAAAGACGCCCTCAATGAAGCGATGCGCGACTGGGTTACGAATGTCGATACCACCCACTACATCATCGGTACCGCGGCCGGCCCCCACCCCTATCCGTACATGGTTCGCGAGTTTCACCGTGTCATCGGCGAAGAAGCCCGGGCCCAATATGTCGAGCGATATGGTTGCACTCCTGATGCGATCGTAGCCTGCGTGGGCGGCGGTAGTAACGCAATCGGATTCTTTGTCGGATTCTACGGCGACGATTCGGTCCGAATGATCGGAGTCGAGGCTGGAGGTCATGGTTTGGCTTCAGGCCAACATGCTGCACCGCTCACTGCGGGATCCCCTGGCGTTCTCCATGGCAGTTACAGCTACCTCATGCAAGATGCCGACGGGCAGGTCATTGGTACTCACTCAGTCTCGGCTGGCCTAGATTATCCTGGCGTTGGTGCCGAGCACTCTTACCTGAAGGATTTAGGCCGAGCAGAATATGTGTCGGTTACCGATGACGAGGCACTAAGCGCACTCCAATGGTGTGCCAGTCGAGAAGGTCTCATCCCGGCTCTCGAAAGCGCTCATGCGTTTGCTGCACTCAAGATTCCCGGCTTGTTTAAGCCAGGAACTCGAGTGATTGTGAACATGAGTGGACGAGGCGACAAGGACATGGTCACCGTCGCCAACATCCTTAAACTGTAGCTTTCAATCGGCCAACTGGGGTGGTTGACACTGCATCGGAAATCACGTCGCTAAACGTCCTTCCGACCAACGCGGAGTCGCGTAGCATCAAGAAATTGGGAAATTCTTGCTCAATTGTTGGATTCATTTTAATAATCTTAGGTCCAGTTTCAAGCTGGGGATTCAAAATTATTTCTAGGGCCTGGTTAATGCCCGAAAAGTCGGTGGCCGTCACTGGCTGCTGAAGAGAGTCAATCGATTGCCGTTCGATGCCAAGGGTCGGAATCATTGCTCGGCCACTCGTATTAAAATTCTGAAGGCTCAAAAAGAGGGCACCTTCAAGCGAGGTACCCAATCGATGCTCGGCAAAATCCCTAAGAGTCTTTCCGTCGACCTGAAAGTTCTTGGTCTTCGAAGGAAATCCCGTCAATTCAGTGATTTTCGACATATATCGATTTTCAAACGGCGTAAAATCAGAGCCCTCAGGAAGTAGGCGTGGGGTGATCGGAACGTCAAGGAAATTAGCCAATATCCGCTCTTCGGAACTGAGGCGATCTGGCTGAGCGGTCTTATCGAGAAGGTGTCCGCGTGCGGCTTGCAACGCAACGACGGTGACGCGAAAATCGAAATCCATAATCGGGACGACAGCTTTAAAATCCCACAAAAATGTGCGTTTCATATTGCAAGATACGCCAATTTTCGATGAGATTCAAGATACTTTGGAAAAGATGAGCTTTTGGTCCTGAATCCCTAACCGAGTATCCTAAAACTAATGTTATTCATTTCCAGTTTGCTTGGTGCTGCAGCCATTATTCAAACCCAAAAGCCTACTGAACCAGAGGTCAATCCTCTGCAACTCAAGGTTCGCCGCACAGACTCGTTGAACGTCAGCGTCAATAACTGGTTTGACCTTAACTCTGGCAAACAAAGTTCGCTGGACGCATTCGTAAAACAAGCGGACAACTATCAGTTCGTGTTCCTCGGCGAATCACACGATGACCCGGTCCACCACCAAATGCAAGCGAATGTCATCGAAGGATTGGCAAAAAGAAGGCGCAACGTGATTGTTGGATTTGAGATGTTCACTCGACCAAACCAAGAGAACCTAAGCTCCTGGACCCTCGGTCGGGAGTCCGAAGATGATTTCATTACCAACGCAAATTGGAAGAAAGAATGGGGATTCCCTTTCCCTCTCTACCGTCCAATCTTCGATGTCATCAAGGCAAACCGAATCCCGATGGTCGGGCTCAATGTTCCTCGCACATGGGCAAGTGCAGTCGGCAAAGGCGGCCTAACTGCCCTCACTCCAGATCAACAAGCCCAAATTCCAACCGTCCTCACCAATAACGCGAACCACAAAGCCGTATTTGATGGCTTAATGGGTGGACACCCAATGACGGGCCCACGCGGCGACAATATCTACGCTGCCCAGTGCCTGTGGGATGAAGGGATGGCCGACACGGCTTTGAAGTACGTGTCCAATCGGTACGGTAAGCCCGAGAACATGCCCAAGAACACCGTCTTCGTGATCCTCGCCGGAATGGGGCACGGACTATATAAGCAAGGTATCAACTGGCGAATCATGCGCCGAACGGGCATGGACACCCTGACCCTCATCAATATTGAGGGCGAAAAGTCGCAGTCAGTCTCACGTGGGCTCGCCGACTTCGTTTACGTCTCACCGTCATTCGAGCGCAAATAGACAGGCAACAAAAAAGCCCCGATCCAGTTGGATCGGGGCTTTTTTGTTTGTTGCCTTAGCCCAGTTGGCGCAGGGCTTCGATTCGCTTTTCAAGGGAAGGGTGCGAGTCTAGGAGAGGTATTCGGCTCTTTCCATCGGCGATTTTCGCCGTCGCAAGTCCGTTCGGAGCATCGAGCTTTACATAATTCAATTGCAAAGTCTGCAACGCACCGATCATCGATTCTCGACTCACCAAAAGTCCCGCACCAGAGTCGGCTCGGAATTCTCGCTTTCGTGAAAACGCCATCGTGATGAACGATCCTAGGAAGGTGAAAAGGAATTGGCAAGCAATGTTGACCACGTAATACACCAGCGTGGAGATCTTCGAATCAACCATCATCGACGCTGCGTAACCAATGATTCTCGCAAGGAAGATTGCGAACGAGTTAATGACGCCTTGCAGCAAGGTCATCGTAACCATGTCGCCATTCTTGATGTGAGTAATTTCGTGAGCGAGAACCGCGCGCACTTGATCGTGCGGCATATTGGTCAAAAGCCCAGTTGAGACGGCGACCAACGATCGCTTTTGAGTCGGTCCGGTCGCAAATGCGTTCATTTCTTCGCTGGCATAAAAGCCAACTTCAGGCATTCCCTTGAGGCCAGCCTTTTCGGCCAGCTCATAGACGTCGCTTGCAAGTTGTCCAAAAGCTCCTTCCGATTGAGGAGTGACCAATTGGATTTTCATCATCCATTTGGCGACGATTCGGGATAAGCCAAGGGAAATAAATGCCCCTGCGAATCCGTAGATGACTGAGCTCACCATCAGGACTTCGTAGTTGATTCCTTTTTCGGTAATCCAACCGCGCAATCCGAGGGCGGACGTAACGCCAAACAGCAACAAACCGACTAACAGGTTCGTCGCTACAAATAAGCCAATTCGCTTCATTACTTCTATTGTACGTTTGAGTCCGGCGGTTTACTTCACTGTCTCAATCCACTTAAGGGCAAATTGAGCAACTTCCGTGGCGCGTCGGCTCATTAGTGGGCCAACATGACTCATTTTCGGATAGCTCTTCACCGTCGCTCCCGTCCAATTTGCCAACGCCAAACCAGTCGAATGAGGCACATCGGTATCCGCTTCACCGAGAATCGTTAATACGAGACATAGGGCACTTTGAGCCGAAACCCCTTCGGTAATTTGGTTCATGACTGTTCCGGACTCATCCCGCCATCGTTTCCAAGCCCAACGAATGGTTTTTCGGTCGCTGTCGGGCATCGCGGCTTCGGAATCTTTCAACGGGCCATTTGCCCACCGAACGATCGGGGGAAACGATGCGGGATGCCGTTTGATCGGCACTTCGAGCGGGGCCACGCTATTCACAAGCACGATTCCCATCACGGGTCTTCGCTCTTGGGCTTTGAGCGCCAACAGTCCGCCCATACTTGCGCCAATGTAATAAACTCGCCCGCGTTGAGGAGTCCAACTCACTACTTGGGCAACATAGTCGTCTAACTGGGTTGATTCGTACTGATGGTTGGTCGGGACTAGGTCTTTGGCTATGACAGTCCAACCTGCCCGTTCGAACACGGGTCGCCACTTGTCATATTCCCATCCGCCACCACCAGCACCATGGATCATCACGACGGTCCCTTTTGAGGCCAACAAGCTAGCGGCGAGGAGAGCGATCATGATTACCCGAGCCCCTTGGTCATTCCGCCATCGACCAGCAAGCTGGTACCCGTAATGTATGCCCCTGGTTGAGAGCAGAAGAAGGCGATCGCCGCCGCAATCTCTTCGGGTTTACCGAGGCGCTTCATGGGAACCTCACTGGCTTGAAGGTCGAGGGCTTCGTCAACCGTTAGTCCATCCCGTTTGCCGCGAATCTCGGCTAGATGAATCTGGCGATCGGTCAGTGTGTGGCCAGGCAGGACTCCGTTAACCGTGATTCCAAACGGAGCAAGTTCCAGTGCCTGCAATCTCGTAAGAGCCATCAACCCGGCTCGCAGGGTGCTTGAAATTGGAAGAATGGCGTTTGGCTCCTTCGCCACGAGAGACGTGTTGTGAACGATTCGGCCCCAGCCTCGCTCTTTCATTTCTGGTGCCACATTTCGAACCATTCGCACAACATTCATGAGCGTCGAATCAAAACCAGCTTGCCATTGCTCATCAGTAATTGTCTGCCATGAGCCAGCCGGGGGTCCGCCAGTATTGGTCACCATGATGTCGATGGGGCCCAACTGAGATTGAGATTCGGAAATCCAATGGTCGATATCGCTCAACGATGACACATCGCAAGCGATGCCAATTGCTCCGTGGCCAATTTGTTTGGTGGCTTGATCGAGGGACTCTTGGTTTCGACCGCAAATCGATACCTTGCACCCTTCTACTGCGAGCATTCTCGCCGTCGCGAGGCCAATGCCTTTACTTCCGGCGGCGACGAGCGCGACCCTACCTTGTAGTCCGAGATCCATATCGTGATGTTACCGGAGGCCGTCCGAACTGCTCTTGACTATGCTTGCTTTGCTTCAGCGGTTTGCAAGAACTTTGGTGCTTGCCGATTCTTGGCTGCTTGCTCGTAGGCGTATGCCAGTTTGAGCAGCGTAGGTTCGCTCCACGCTCTCCCGAACAGAGTCAAACCAACTGGGAGGCCCCGAATATAGCCCGATGGCAATGTGATTGCCGGATATCCCGCAACCGCCGCAGGCGTTGAACTACTGCCGGAAATGTGATCCCCATTGATCAGATCGGTCGTCCATGCTGGACCACCCGTGGGGGCAAAAATTGCGTCCAATTTGAACTTATCCATGACCGCATCGATTCCATCGGTTCGAGACATCTTGTGATTTCTTGCCAACGCGTCGATGTATTTCTTGTCGGTCAGGGGCCCCTTCGCTTGCGCTTGGATGAATAACTCTTGGCCGAAATACTGCAACTCAGTGTCCTTCAGTTTCTCGTTTATTTTGATGAGATCAGCCAGCGTTTTTGCCTCGAGATGGCGAGTCGATAGATACTTGTTGATGTCATTTTTGAAATCGTAAAGCAGCACTTCGGTTTCGGTGTCATCGTACTTGCCGTGGGATGGCAAGTCGGCTGGATCGACAATGATTGCGCCGAGGTCCTTCATGACCTGAATGGCGTTATGCATCAGGGTGTCGACGCGATCATTGAAGCCAAAGAACTTTCGGGCAACCCCGATGCGAGCACCCTTGAGTCCGTTTGTATCGAGGAACTTGGTGTAATCGGATACGCCCTTATAGCCTTTCGTTGCCGGGTCCGATGGATCTGGACCAGCGAGAACGCCCAGCAAGATTGCGGCATCACGGACGGTTCTCGCCATCGGGCCAGCGGTGTCTTGGCTATGTGAAAGCGGAATAATTCCTGAACGGGAAAGAAGACCAAGTGTTGGCTTTATTCCAACCAAGCCATTATTTGACGACGGGCAAACAATCGAACCATCGGTCTCGGAGCCAATCGAAATGGCACAAAGGTTTGCCGACGTAGCCGAGCCTGAACCGGAACTGCTACCGCACGGATTTCTATCTAGCGCGTAAGGATTCTTAGTCTGCCCGCCTCGCCCGCTCCAGCCGCTACTTGAGTGAGTAGATCGGAAGTTTGCCCATTCGCTGAGGTTCGTCTTGCCGAGAATAATTGCCCCAGCTTTTCGCATCAAGGCCACGATGTGGGCATCGTGGGCGGCAATGTTGCCGAGCAAGGCTAACGACCCCGCAGTCGTCATCATTTTGTCGCCCGTTTCGATGTTGTCTTTGATGAGAATAGGGATTCCGTGCAGGGGTCCGCGAATGACGCCTTCGGATCGCAATTTGTCGAGGCGATCGGCATGAGCCAAGGCTTCGGTATTGGTTTCGATTACAGATCGCAAAGTTGGCCCGTTTCGATCAATTTCCTCAATTCGCTCGAGATATTTTTGGGTGATCGAGTGCGCGGTTTCTTTGCCTGAATTCATCGCTTTTTGCAGGTCGGCGATGGTGGCTTCGTCTAATTCAAATGGCTTGGGGGCTGGTTGGGAGTCTTGAGTTTCAGCCATGAGGGGTTTCGCCATCGCCGCGGCACCCGTCAGGAGGCCAGCTTTCAGAAAATCACGTCGCTTCATATGATTTTTTCATCTTTGCATATCTTCGCAGTAACATTGCAAATCCTCATCACCTTCATGGGTCGGCTATAGGAATTGATGCTTTCTTGATGTCGCCAAACGGGGAATTCATAGGTTGCTCAAGTAGAATTGACCCATGGCAATCCAACTTCAAGTTCACGATAAATTCAAAGTCTATTTCGGCAAGACAATCGCCGACATCAACGCAAAGATCCAGGCTGAGACTGCCGACGGCACGATCGCAGCAAAGAGCATCGGCGTTGAGTATATGGAAGCCAGAAATCAATTTCTCGTGTCAGTTGGTTACGCCGAAGGGCAAGCTGGTTATCAGGTGGGAATTACTGACACCGTCGTTGGTCCTCTTCCCGAGTTCAACGATGCACCCGACCAACTGTGTAGTTCGATGGAAGCCATCGTTGACGAATTCTCAGATGTCATCTGTCACGAGTTGTTCGTCGATAATGATGAGGTCGTGCATCTTGTCTTGATGACCAAATTGTAGAGTCGATTCCAAAGAAAACATCGAGAGAAACATCGAAAACATTTCGCTTTTCGTCGAAATGAGTGTTATAATCATTTCGATGGCGAACGAAATGTCCCTCGTTGTATTGAAGGCGTTGGCGGACCCAACGAGACTGCATATTGTTGAGTTCTTGTCGGGATGTGCGTGCGGCCGTGTTAATTTGCTTGATGATTTAGGCGGAGTTGAGGGGCCAACGGCGGGTGAGGTCTGTTGTCATATCACTGGCGCGGATAAGATCAATTCGACCATTTCACACCACCTGCACGAGTTAGAATCAGCTGGGATTATTCGCCTTGACAAGCGAGGTAAAACGACGGTTTGTACCTTGATTCCGGCTTCCCTCGTTGGATTATCTTCGCATCTCACTTCCCTCGCGAATGGCGAAATCAAGACGGATTGCTGCTGATGAACGTTTTGTACGTGTGCGTTCATAACGCGGGTCGATCACAAATGGCCGAGGCGATTACTAATCATCTGGCCAAAGATCGGGGATTGGACGCTCACGCCAAGTCGGCGGGAACCGTTGGGGGTAAGCAACTCAATCGTCAAGCGGTTGCAGTTCTGGATGAGATTGGGATTTCCTTGGCGGATCATGAGCCAAAGTTTTTGACTCCGGAAATGGTCGCGGAGGCCGACCAGATTATTTCGATGGGTTGCGGCGTGGACGCCGAGGCGTGCCCCACCAAATTCCTGCTGACCGAAGATTGGGAGCTGGACGATCCGGCAGGCCAGCCGCTTGAGACGGTGCGGGTTATTCGCGATCAAATCATCGGTCGGGTCAAGGTACTTTTGGACCAGGTTGAGGTGGCACCATGATCAAGCGATATTTAGCCGAGTTCATTGGGACATTTGTGATTGTGTTCGCTCCGGTAGCCGTTTCGGCATCTGGGATCATTGGCAAAGTCGATCACGGGTTATTGATTAGTGCTCTCGTTTCAGGTATGCCCGTCATGGCGATGATTTACGCTCTGGGCTCGATTAGTGCGGCCCACTTTAATCCGGCTGTCACCCTCGGTTTTGCATTAGCCAAACGGTTTCCTTGGAAATTTGTGCTGCCGTACTGGCTCGCCCAGATGATGGGATCGCTGGCGGGGGCGGGGTTGGGCATGGTTCTGTTTGGAGTTTCGAGTGGAACGCATGTTCCGGCTGACCCTTCGATGATCGTTCGAAATGTTGGACTTGAGATCACACTTTCGGCGATGTTGATGTTGGTCATCATTGCCGTTGCAACCGACAAACGGGTGAGCGGAACGGTGCCTGCTTTGGCGATTGGATTTGCGGTAGTGGTCGGAGTTCTGATTGGCGGACCGATTACGGGTGGATCGATGAACCCGGCGAGGTCCTTTGGTCCCGCCGTGTTTGCGGGCGGAGCGGCACTGGCTAACTACTGGATTTATATCGTGGGACCCTTTGTTGGCGCAAGTTTAGGGGCGATTCTTTATGAGAAAATTAGGTTGGATGCAGATAGTGCGAAGGGTGCTCCGGATGGCCTGGTAAAACCAGGTTGATGAACAACCCATATCTCATTCGCGCCCTTTCGTTTGGACCCTCCATTGTTGCCCGAATCGTGGGCCAAATTGATGCTTCCCGGTATGACAGTCATTCTGATCCCGAGCGGTTTACCCTTCGGGAAGCGGTCGCTCACTTGGCGGAGTGGGATGCGATTGACCTCGTCCGAATCAAGCAGATTGTCTCGCGTCCTGGCAGTGACATCGAGCCGTTTGATGAAGTTGAGCTGGCGGTGAAGAACCGCTACGTTTCGCTGGATGTTCATGAGCAGTTGGCTTTGTTTGCCCGTCGACGAGTAGCAACGATTGCGTTTTTGGAAACGGTTCCGCCTGAGAAGTGGGGGCTTTCGGCGGTTCACGCCGAGAAGGGTCCGTTGACGGTTTACGACATGGCGAATTTGATCGTGGCGCACGACACATATCACATCGAGCATTTGACGCAGTATTTGTAAGTCAGGGGCGAGGGCGAGGGCGAGGGCGATGGTGATCTCAGCATGCCGACACATTGCCGTCGCTATTTCAGCCGGATATCGTTGGCGCCAATTTCGATCAGGCCTTCGCGGAACAGGTTGCCGATGAGCTTCTTGAACGCACCTTTGCTTAGACCAAATCGGCGATGGATTTCTTCGGGCGAAGAACGATCGGAGACTGGTAGAACGCCTTCGTTGTCATGCAAAGCCTTCAAGATTCGATCACGCTCACCCAAAACGGCTTGGTATCCTTGCGGCCGCAACGAGATGGCGACCCGGCGGTCTTCGGGTCGGATTCGCTTTACGTACGCGTCTCGCACCTCGCCCATTTTGAGCTTCTCGTGCCATTCGTCGGGGAAGATTGAGCCTTTGATCGCGTTGTTGATGATGACAGTGATCCAATCTTGGTGAAAATCGGCGACCATGATGGTTACTTTCTCACCAGGCTCGAGCATTTCGCCGTCGGCTTTTAGGAAGCGGTTTAGCTTGCTTGAACAGGCGACTCGGTTCGAAACCATGTCGAGGTAAATTCGCACCAAATAATCTTCGCCCGCCATCATGTGATAGTTCTGCTCTTTGATCGGGCAGAAGAGATCTTTATCGAGTCCCCAGTCGAGAAAGGCCCCGGCACCCGTCACCGAAACACATCGCAGCAGGGCAAAATCACCAACTTTGGCAATCGGCTTTTTCAGGGTTGCGACTGGGCGGTCTTCGCTGTCGGTGTACAGGAAGACCTCGATGTAGTCGTTCATGAGCAGGTCATCGGGACATTGTCCCAGTGGCAGAAGCACTTTTGTCTCGCCGTCGCCAAGGTACAAGCCGTGTTCGGACTCGCCAATTACCTTCAGTCGTTCATACTCACCCATTCGCATATAAGAACATTGTGAGACATTCGGGCAGTTTCGATTCGTGAGAACCCAAATAAGTTCATATACAGTTGTCTGATCCAGTTTATAGGGTTAGAATTGAATAGTAGATCGAAATTGAATTCCATCACTTCGCCAGGGCAAACTGAGACATTCCTTCAATGTCCAAACTGCGGTTTTGCCTTCCCAATCGGAGCAACTTCGTGTGACGGTTGCGGCGCGGGGAAAAAATGGGACGAAACGATTCCTGCAGACGCCCAAGGGACTATTGATCTCAGCCATGCCTCTACTGCACTGCTGATATTCGCAATTGCCATGATTGAAGTGGCAGACTACGACATCCATGACATGCTAAAGGCCTCTCTGACTCAAGACGCATTTGCCTTACCAAACCTGATTCTTATTGCCACCAAATGGTTCGTTATCGGATTGATAATCAACGTAATCTTTAAGTACCAAGCAAGGAAGAATGCTCAAAGCGACAGAATCTAAAATGCCTGGCAGTTCTAGGATTCGGCATGTAAGTACATTGTGAGACATTCGGGCAGTTTCGATTCGCGAAACTCCGTTTGAACTAAAATAAGTCCATGTCCGTTTTGGGATTTTCCACGTAGCGAACCGAGCAGGAGAAACAGGACCAGTTCCTGGTTCGGATGTCGAAGATTCTCAAGCGCGATCTCAGCCAGTACTTCGCGATGTGGGACGTCAAGAACTCCGACGAGGCGAAGAGGCAGGCGGGTGCTTTTGCGTCTTGGATGCCGAAGGAATTGTGACAATTTTTGAACCATTTTCTATCGCGACGACACCAACAAAAAGCATGAAATTTTCTTTTGCCATTGTAGGAATCGGGCTCGCCGCTTTAGGCATGTCTCAGGATGTCAATTCTCTGACTCGCAGCGTTTACTTTGCAAGCCAGGATCCCCATAGCCTCACCAAGTTGCCAGCCCTGAGCGTGGAGCAACAGAAGCATTACTCGGGCACGGTTATCGTGCTGTCGGGCAACAACGCCACGATCTATAGTTTTTCCGGCGGAAAGAGGCTGATTTTTGTGACTGAGGACAAGATTTTTGATGATCCTAAAGTGACATTCCCAATGTTCCTCCGGCAAAACGCAGGCAAGGATTTTCGAGTAGGCGTTCCGGCTAATTCTCGATTCGAATTGCCAAAGGATGCCGCTAAGTTGGCCTCTTTTACAGGCACGCTGATGCGACGCGAGGATATTGGGATCAATCAAGTTTTTGTCCTCGTCAAAGGCAAAATTGTGAACAGCTCTTTGACCAACGCGATGGATGGCTCCTATTCACGCATCATCCCCAATAAAAAGCACTAACGAATAATCTTTCGTTTTCCGTAATTCTCGATGAATCGCTTGTACAAGCCGTATTTGTCAGATTTTTTCTTAATCATCTCTTGGGCGTAATTGATGCAGATGGGGAGGAAGTCGGGGCGAGAGCGGAGATAGAGCAGGACTTCGTATTTGGTGGTGTCGTATTCCTCAAGGTAGCCATTTTGCTTGTCAGTCCGAAGGAGGATTCTCTGACACTCTTGGTCCAAGGCGGGATTGGCAACAGTTTGGAGTTCGAGGATAATGGATCGTGGGCTTGCGGAGGGCTCGCCTCGGGGCCTTCGTCCATATGAGGTTCGGAGGCAGTCCATGGCCAGTTCGGCAGCTTCGCTCGGAAAAAAAGTTCGAAATCGTTCAAATCCGAAGACCTGTCGTGCTTCGGAGTCGGGTTTTATGACGTCGTTTCGGAGAGATAATTTCAGGTCTTCGGAGCGCACGGAATTCCAGTCGTCAGTGGCTGATTTTTGGACGGCGGGATGGTCGGAAGCCGAGCAAAGGAGCATCAGCGAGGGGTTTCCACCGAGGATTCCGTACCAGCGATTGGTTATCTGCCCGAGGGCGAAGAAGGCGACGTCTCCGCGGGTGATGGTGTGCTTGAATTGGGGAGCTTTGAGGAGAAACTCGTTGGTGACGACGGCCCATGCTTCGGTGTCGGGTTGTCTGAATTTGGGGTCATACGCTTCGTAGGCGACGGAGATTACGTCCGGTGTTTCGCCGATTTTGAGTCTCGACTCCTCTTTGCTTGAGAGTTGGGAGACGAGGTATGGGATGGCGTCGTAACCGCGCGAGATGAGCATGTCGATGGAAGTCGAGACGGTTTTGCGTCGGACGAGGGTGTCGGCCTGGAATTCGTCGGCGAACTCGTAGCCGTCGGCCACGAATCGGCCCTTGGCGGACATTTCTTTGGCGAGTTCTGGGGCGGGCGTCGCGACGGCAGCGTCGAGCAAGTCGCTGACTTGGCTCAGGCGAGCCGATAGAAGCAGTGAAAGGGCGAGAATCATACTTGTATGACTATCTTACGTCGGAAAGGAGCCGAATTTACCTTCAAGCTTTCTTGATTCTCGCACAGCTAACAAAAGCCCTGCTCTGACCTCCATATCAATACCAGACCTCATGACTGATATCATAAGAGGCGGCTGTAACAGCCGGGGTCGCTTTTCAACAGCAATCAAATTCCAAATCAGTTCAGAGCGACCTTTGACTAAGGACAGTCTCAATTTTTCCAGGGGTCTCCAATCCATTTTCGCTGAGGCTCAATGCATTTGCGACACCCTGGCTACATGCTGTGATCCCTCCGGGATCGGTTTGTCGGAACTTCAAATCTGTCGATGCAAAGCAATAACGTCTCTATAGGAGCAGATGCTGACAAGTCCGCGATGTGGCGGTAAAGATCAAGGAAATGGCAAGTGTCATTAGTTGTCAGACAATGATACAGCGGATTTTCGTAAGCCGTTTACAGTTTGCCGTTTGCCGTTTGCCGTTTTAAGTTTGTCGTTGGCCGAATCAAGAACCATCCCCCTCGCCCTTGCCCTTGACCTAGTTCAACACACCTGATATTCCGGTGCTGCGACGAGGAGTTTCATCACGGCAACGATCATCTGGCTTGCGGTTTCCTTGTCCTTAAGAGCGCTAACTCCGCCGCTATCGGCGCACGCCTTGACGAGAAGGGTTCGCTTTTCGGCGGGGATTTCGCCATCAAAGAGTTGCAGCAGGCCGTCGACGATTTTGTCTGGGCTATCGGCCTTGAATTCATTGGTGAGCCTTTGCCCGATGAAGGCGGCGATTGGGCGATTCTTATCGTCGCCTTGGAAGATGACGCTAGGCAGTTGCAGCCTGGAGGCCATGTTGGCCGATGTGATCCAGGCTTTGCCCCACTTCCATCCGCTGACGTTGGGCGGATAAGTGAGCAAAAGTCCCTCGCGGCTCATGAGGAAAAGCAGACCTTCTCCACTGCCTCTAAGCTCGGGGCGCATGGGCTGGAAAACGCTTTTGACCTCGCCGCGAAGTTGCAAAAGGATCGGTTGGACACCGAGTTGGCGGAACATGGTGACGTAATAGTCAACCGGGCTCTTGGGTCGAAGGCGGACCTGCTTTTCGTCCCAGAACTCAGGGGAAGCCGCGATTGCCCGGAGGACGGGCTTGATTTCCATTTCGCTGGAGACGAATATGGCCGAAAGCTTTTCAACCAAACTGGCAGGGATTGGCCCTTCGATGAACCAGCTGGCCAATTTTGTGGTGATGAATTTGGCGCATGCGGGCTGATCGCACAGGTGGTCGAGCAAGGAGTCGCCGTCAAATCGGGCGGTTTTGCCGAGGACGGTTTTCAGGCGGTCATCATGAAGGGAGGGTACGACACAAAATGAGAGGGGTGAACGACCTTTTCTCGCGGCGGCCTCGGCGACCTTATCGAACGGGATATTTCCGCCGATGTCGGAGTAATGAAGGCTCCAACCCGTGAACGCATGGGATGCTTCTTGGATGTCGTGTTCGGTGTAATTTCCGATTCCGAGCGTAAACAGCTCCATCACTTCGCGAGCGAAGTTTTCGTTGGGGTGCTCAGCGGTGCTTTGATGGGTGTCTAGGTAGAAGACCATCGCGGCGGATTTGCTGATCTCCTTGAGTAACGTGCGGAAGTTGCCGCTGGCATGGGTTCGGAGGGTTTGCTGGTAGATGAGCATGTTGGCGCCATCGGCGACTTTTTCCGCGCTCACGGCAAAGTGGTTGTGCCAAAACAGAGTCAATTTTTCTTGAAGTGGCCGCTTGGTGAGGAGCATGCGTAGTGACCACCAAGCCGCAAATTTTGGCGGATCGAACATGATGAGGCCTTCAGTGCCATAGCCCGTCATCTCCCAGGGACTGACAGGAAAACCTTCGTCGACTTGATCGTAATTGATGAGGCGCTCGATAGTGCCCTCGACACCGAGCTTCATGTATTCATCCACTTCAATTTTTCCGGCTCCGAGGCCAAATCGGCGCAGAAGGTGGGAAATCTTTTCGCGATCCGTCATATGAGGATTATATGGGTCCTGGGCGATGGCAGGTTGCGAAAAAGTCGAATTGCCTATTTTCAGTTCGAAATAGCAGAACATTTTGACTTTAGTTTGCGTCCTAGACTCGGGCGACCGCCAGCCAGTTGTTACGTGTAGAGAGCGTGCACGGCGATTTCAGACGAAATGTGTTGTGCAGATTAGCTGTGCTTGGCGGTTTAGCCCCCTTTTTTTGCGCCTACTTGGCCAAAAGTCCCGACTTTTGACCTGTTCACGGTTTGGTAACAGCCCGTTCAGACTTCATTCACCTAAGTCTCGTTTCATGTCATCAAGCACCAGTTCCCAACAAGAACTGAGTGTCTTGGAATTTAACAATGAAACTAAAAATGATCCCCATCTTAGCCGGATTAGGAATTGCATCTGGTGTTGGCCTTCTTGGCGTTCAACACGTCTATGCTTCTGATCACGCAGATACACCACAAATTTTCAACTCACCGGGAACTGACTTGACCGACGTCTTCATGTTCCCTAGCCCTACGAACTCGAACAATGTCGTTTTGATGATGACGGTTAATCCACTCATCACTCCTTCGACCAAGAATTCTACGAGCTTTGACCCGAATGTCTTGTATCAATTCAAAATTGACAACAACCTGGACGGGCGCGAAGATCGAGTGATTCAAGTTTGGTTTGACGGAACGGGTTCCGGACAAACCGCTCACGTTGCTGGCCCAGCATTGCCACTGTCACAGGGCACAAAAAATGGAAAGCTTCGGCCTTATGATGTAACCGGAACCTTTGGTTCAACATTCTCGCCGACTGGTGGAATGCAGGTTTACACTGGAGTTCGCGAAGATCCATTCTTCTTTGACCTGGAGCAATTCTTCAACATCCTGCCAGATCGAGCTACTCCGGTCAACGGAATTGAAGTTCCAAACCCGAATTCTCCTCATCAGACAACTTGGCGTGCTCCAGGCACCGCGGTTGACTTCCTTTCGAACGGCAACTACAGCGTCCTTGCGATCGTTGTCGAACTCCCTAAGACGATGTTGACCAACTAAGAATAACCATGAAAAACCTTGCAATTACCCTTATTTTCGCTTCACTGACTGTCGCTGGTTGTGGCGGTAGCCCTGGCACCACTGCCGTAAACGGAACCACGATTGGCCTGTGGTGCACTACTGGAGTCAAGTCTGGCCCGAACAGCTATACCCAGCGTGACCGATTGGCTAATCCAGTTGTCAACGAAGTGTTTGCTTCGGTTGCTAACAACCGACACAAGATCAACGACGAAGCGTCGCCTGACCAAGACTTCAAAGAGTTGAAGAACGATATTAACTCGTTCATGCTCAACACAGCGGGTCGGTCGCAAGCGACCGCCAACGTGGTTGTTGCGGTACTCGTACCCGACACGATGAAGGCCGATTTAACGCAAAGCGGAGTCGCGTCGTACCTCGGTCATGAGACCAATGGTGCAACCGGCGGAAAGTTTGGCGGACGAGCGTTGACCGACGACGTCGTTGACATTTCGCTTGGTGTTGTTTTTGGCAACACCATTTCAGCTCTTGGACTTGCTCCGGATGATGGACACGAAATTCCTACTTTGACCAGCGACAACGTTGGCTCTGGTGGCAAGCATTTCCAAGCTACTTTCCCTTATTTAGGTAACCCTCAATAAGACTGACCGCGGGCCTCTCCCCCGGAGGCCCCTCTATTTTTGGGATATCCATGATGAAGCCAACTCTTTCGATTCTCGCCCTGCTTGCCCTTGGCGCATTGGTATTTAACACCATTCCTCGCGCTCAGGCTGCGGCGCCCTTGGTTAAAGCAAATCACCGTGCCTATGACCCGCACTTTGCTTTGGCCGAAGTTGCGTTTAACGAAGCTCGTGTGAAGCGAGATCCGGGCGGATCGATTGGCTGGCGGCAACTGGCATCGGCGTATCTTGCGGCGGGGCGAGAGTCTGATTCGCAGGTGTTTGCCAAGAAGGCAGAGGCGGCGGCAATGAAGTCATTGGAGCTACGTCGGGAGCAGAATTCGTCGGCGTCGGTTATTTTGAGCGAAGCTTTGATGGAGCAGCATCGATTTCCGGATGCTTTGAAGGCTTGCAACGAGTCGCTGGCGACAGAACCCGGGAACGATTTTGCTGAAAGGACGCTGACTGACATCTATTTTGAATTGGGAAAATACGAAGAAGCCCGAAAGCTGATTGGCAAACATGCCGATTGGAACGAGGATCCGGGCGGGCTTGCGTTGATTGCTCGGCAATTTGAGTTGACGGGCCGCTCGGACGAAGCGCTGGTGACTCTTCGAAAAGCAACCGAGATTGCGGAGAGTCATTATGACTATAGTGCGACGACGGTGAGTTGGTTCCACATCAAATATGGCGACCTGCTTGCTCGGAACGGGCAGTTGGCGCAAGCAGAAGCGGAATACTCGGCTGGGCTGACGTTGAATTCAGGCTCATGGAAGGCGTTGGCGGGGATGGCCCGATTGAAAGCTTTGCAAAAGGACCCGGCGGCTGTTGTTGCTTTCGGTTCGAAATTGAATGCGATTGCGCCGATGACGGACGTTGTTGGCCTCATGGAAGATGCTTCAAGGTCGTTAGGCGACAAGGCGGGTGCTTCTCGTTATGCCAATCAGGTGATATCAATGAACCAAGCGGCGATTGATGCGGGGACTTCGGCAGTGGCGGAAGGAGATCTTCGGCGAACCCATACCCACGACCGAATGTTTAGCCTGTACTTGGCCGATCATAATAAAATGTTGCCGTTGGCTCAGCATGCGGCGACGCACGATTTGGCGATTCGGAAGGATATTTACTCCTACGATACGTACGCTTGGGCCACCTATCGACTGGCGATGAGCCCATCATTCATAGCTTCGACTACGAATAGTCATGAACTGTTTTTGGAGGCTAAACAGAGTATTGACAAAGCCTTAGCATTCGGTACTCATAACGCCTTGATTTACTATCACGCGGCGAAGATTGAGCAGGGGCTTGGTCAAATGAATTCTTGCAAAGATCATATAGCGATGGCTAACAAAATAAATCCTTCTGTCGTTAATTACTTGGAACAGCACTAAACTGCTGACTTCTTAGTTGGCTCTGGTTGACCAAATTGTTGGACCAGAGCTACTCCGGAGAGAATCAATGCGCCGCCAATTACCGAAACGACCGTTGGGATTTCATGGAGGAAGAGCCACGCGACAACGATGGTTGCGGCGGGAATGGCGTACAAAAACGCCGCCGCCTTGGCGACCGGCAATTTCTTTATGGTCTGCGCCCATGTCCAGTATCCGAAGGCGGTTGTTATAACCCCCATGTAGATGGTGCAAAGGAAGGGCGTCAGCGCTCCGTTAACGGTTTTGGTCCACGAACTTGCCGCCCACGGCGTCATGAAAAGGGTAGCGAAGAAAACCGAGTAGGTGATGACCTGAAGTCCGGAGTACGACTTGAGCAGCGGTCGTTGCCCCATCGAATAGAAAGCCTGGAGCAGGGCTGCGCATAGAACGATGAGAGCAAACCAATCGAGGCTTTGCAGTCCGCCGCGGCCTACCGAGACGATCGCAACCCCAACGAAACTGACGGCCATGCCGAGCTTGCCAAAAAGTGAAAGGCGCTCAGGATTGGAGAATTTTCCGATGATTACCATGAAAATGGGGGCGGCCGCGATGATGAAGCTGGCGGTTGAGGCGGGGACGCGGGTGAGTCCGAGGCTCAGCACTGGGGAATAGAGTGCGTGCCCCAGTAGTCCGAGTCCGGCGAAATATGGCAAGTCTTTGACTTTTGGGATCGACTCTTTGGCGAAGAAGGATATGGCTCCAAGTACGATCGAGGCGGCGACGAGCCTCACGAAGGTCATTTCGAGCGGTGAGTATTGGGTTACTGCGATCTTGACCGCGGCGTAGGCCAGCGACCAGCAGACCATGGTGCTGACTGCGGCAACCACTCCAAGTTGTTTGCTCGTCATGTGTTATTCGGGTTCGGCGATGAGGAGCGTATTTTCAAGGTTGAGGGTTTTTTGGATGATGTTGGCGGGGTCGAGGTCTGGTCGGTGGATCGGCCATTTCGCGGCTCCAGCGAGGGCTTTGGGGGTTTCGGATCGAAAGAATTGGATTTCCTCGTCGCTTGGCCTTCGCTCATTCCATTTGAGTTCGAGGAGTTCGTCGACGCCGACGATTTTGGCGACGGATTTTAGTTTTACGAGGAAGGAACGGAGGTTGATGAGGCTTCGCATGTAGACCTTTTCGTCAACCACATTGGCAAACGGAAGCGGTTCGGCGGTTTTGCCGCCAAAATATCCACTGTCCCAGAAGGCGTCATGTCGGAAGCGGGTTGGGTGACCAACGAAGATTCCGAGCCAGGGCGTGGTGGCCGATTGGATCGCTTTGAGCACTTGGTTGGACCGTTGGTCGGCAATTTGGTCATCGGCCCATTGGTCTTCACCGATTGAGTAAGCCTGGGGAAGTCCAAGAATTCCGTTGATGCGGTGAGGGCGATGGTTCGGGGTTTGGATAAGGGAATAGGAGTAAGCCGGGACTTGCAGTTGGCTGAGCGCGGCGTTGATTTCGGGTGACCAGGTGTTGCCCGCTCCTCCCCAAAAAGTCGGGGATTGGCCGAATGCTTTGACGAAGGAATCATGGCCTTTTCGCTCGGAATCGAGCGCTAGTCGGCACCCGGTTTCGTAGTCCACGTCGGCGAGGAGCTCCATCGTGGATGGATGTTGTGAGTGGGTATTCGTATGCAAACCTATACAATGCGATTTAAGGCTGGTCAGAATATCTTGTCGGTTCCGGGACATTAGGGAGCGACATTTCTCGCCCGTGATGCACATGGATGCGCGAACCGAGAGGTTCGTGAAGAGCTCGGAAATATCCAGCGCAGCGGGGTCAGCCAGCGGGTTGATCGGGTCTTCGATATCCATGAAAACGGAAACAAGGATCACGGAGATAGTTTAACTTCCACGGGAACGAATTTAGTCATTTGGCTTGACGTTGATTGTCCGAGATCGCTACAATACTTTAACAGCGCGAAGGGCGCTTCCAGTCCGTGGAAAGGGTTGTACCCACCTCATAATAGATGAAAATACAAGGTCACGAACCTCGTTTCGAGCCTGATTTGGACGGACTCCAGGCACAAATAGAAGTGAGTTCGTATGAATAAAACACCATTGCCCTCGCGGCCAAATATCGAGCTGTACAAGAAGCTCGCGAAAGATATCGTCAAAGTTTGGAAGTCAAACGTCCCCGGAATTGTCCATTGGGAAGGGCGAGAAGTAACCTTTTCCCGACTTGAGATCGCGGTTAGGCATCCCCGATTTTCAAAGCTATTGGAAGTTGATCTGAAAGAGGTTAAATTCTCGCTGGCGGATGCTCAGTTTTTGATCGCCCGTGAATATGGGTTTGAGAGTTGGCCGAAGTTTGCCGAGCATATTGCGGCACTGCGGTCTGAGGATGAACCAAATCGTTTGTTTCTGATTGCGGCGACGGTGCCGCTGGATGGCACTTCGCATGTTTTAGGCGACTTGACCGAGGCGAATGAGATATTGGCTCAGAACCCGGGAGTTGGCACCAAGGACATCTTTGTTGCAGCGGTAACGGGCAACATTGGGTTGGTCCGTCTGTTCTTAGCGCGTAACCCGAAACTCGCCAAGCGAAAGGGTGGTCCGCATGGATGGGACGCCCTGTGTTACCTTTGCTTTTCACGGTATTTGCGGTTGGACAGTTCTCGGTCGGACGATTTTGTCGCTTGCGCGAGGGCTTTGCTTGAGGCGGGAGCGAACGCAAATACGGGTTGGTTCGACCGAACTCATTCGCCAGAGCCTGAGTGGGAAAGCGCGCTTTACGGGGCGACGGGGGTTGCTCAGCACCCCGGGGTTACCCAGGTCTTGCTCGACTTTGGGGCCGATCCGAATGACAACGAGACCCCATATCACGCACCCGAGACTTATGATAATCGGGCGGTGTCGGTGCTTATTGGGAGTGGAAAGCTCAGCGCCAAAAGTCTCTCAATGATGCTGGTTCGAAAGTCGGACTTTCACGACCTTGCGGGAGTGCGGATGTTGCTAGAGGCGGGTGCCGACCCGAACCTGATGACGATGTGGAAGGTAACGGGCCTCCATCACGCCATTCGGCGAGACAATAATATTACGATTCTCGATTTGCTGTTGGATCATGGCGCTGACCCGAAGATTACCGATCAGCTGGGTGGTCAGAATGGGATCGCGATGGCGGCTCGCCGGGGTCGGGGAGACTTCCTGGCATCGTTGGTTGCTCGGGGAGTTGCCTTGGACTTGAATTCGGCCGATACGTTGGTTGCTGCGTGTGCGATGGATGATCGAGAAGCCATTTTGGCTGCGTCTGATGAGACGAAGACTGGCGTTCGGGGGTTGGGCGGTGCGTTAGTGTCAGAGTTCTCCGGAACCGGGAATGCGGTTGGAGTTGGACATTTGCTGTACAGTCAAGCTTCATGACTAACATAATCATGAAGATCAATGCTAAAACAATCAATTAAGATTCCATCTCCTAAACTATTGGGGGAGAGAACGTTTGTGAAAGACCCTGCTGAGAAGCTTGCTTTGTCCAGGCTTCGG
>JANYCU010000056.1 GCA_025360125.1 Armatimonadota bacterium
CCTTGGCAAATGCCCAACTTAAACTCACGACTATAACTTCTGCGAGACACCATCTCTATTTTCTCCTACGGATAAAGTAGGTGTCCAACTAATTCCACGCACTTCAGGCTACCGTATACCGTAAATGAGGGAATGGACTAAAAAGCTTCTAGCTGCAAGCGACTTATTGGCAAAGCATGGTGCTTGTCACTTACGGCTAACCGTTTCTTAACCGAGACAACGCTAAAATAGACCTATGAATTTGTCCCGACGATCGCTTTTGTCCCTTGGTGCTGCAGGGGTAGCGTCCAGCGCAATTCCGTTTTCCTTCGCCGGACAAAATGGCAAGTGGAAGGGCAAGCGGCCGAAGAACATAATTTTCATGGTTGCCGACGGGATGTCGCACCAGACGGTTGCGATTTGTGACGAGTACCAGAAGCTCGCACTTGGGAAGCCATCTTCCTACTGGGCGGCGCTGATGGATCGTCCGGATGTTTACACGGGATTGCAGGAGACGAGGTCTCTGAGTTCGGTGGTGACCGACTCGGCAGCGGCGGCTTCGACTTGGGGAAGTGGACGGCGAATCTGGAACGGCATGATCAACATGTATCCGGACAAGACATCGCTTCGTACTTTGACGAATTTGATGATTGAGGCGGGAGTTAAGGTCGGATTGGTGACGACGACGACGATGACCCACGCGACGCCATCAGGATTTGCGATTAACATCATTGATCGTGACCTTGAGGCGCTGATCGCAGAACAGCATTTGACCTCGGGAGTGAGCGTGCTGATGGGTGGTGGCGACAAGTTTTTTAGCGCCACGAAACGAAAGGACAAAAAAGACGTTTACGGGGAATTTGAGAAGAAGGGTTTTAAGGTGGTCAAAGATCGCGATAGCGTTTTGAACCTAAAGGCGGACAAGATTCTCGGAATCTTTGCCGACAGCCACATTCCCTATTCGATTGACCGCGACAATGATCCAGAGCTTTTGCGCACAGTTCCGACGCTTGCCGAAATGGCGCACACGGCAATCGAGAATCTGAAAGGCGCGTCTAAGGGATTCTTGCTTCAAATTGAAGGCGGAAAGGTTGACCATGCGGGCCATGCCAACGACACGGCCGCTCAGGTTCACGACCAGATGGCTTTCGAGGACGCGGTCAAGGTCGCGATTGAATTTGCCGAACGCGACGGCAACACTTTGGTCATTGTTACGGCTGACCACGCGACGGGCGGGCCGTCTTTGAATGGCGCGGGGAATGAATATATGGACTCGACGAAGGGGCTTGTGAGCGTGGCGAAACATACCGCTTCTTATCAGCCGATTTTCGACATGATTGGCAAGACGGCTTCTGGCTCGGCGGTTCAGGGTGCGGTTGAGGCAAAGCTGGGGATTCAACTGAAGGCGAAAGAAGCGTCGATTGTTTCGGACGCGATCAACGGCAAGTCGCTGTTTGCGGACCTGGAGTTGCAGGGCGGAAAGCTGTCGGCGTTTGCGTTGGTTTTACAGAATTACACGAAGGTGGGGTGGACATCGTTGAACCACACTTCGGAGCATGTTTTGGTTTCGGCATTTGGTCCGGGCAGCGAGCAGGTTCGTGGGCTTACCCGCAACGTTGAGTTTTTTGACATGATGTTGGCCGCGAAGGGGCTGAAGTGGAGCAATCCGACGATGTCATTTGAAGATGCGGCGAAAAGCATAGAGAAGTTGAGGGCCTCGATTGATCCTGAGTGGTTGGCTTTTTACTCGTCGGTGGATGACGAGTGTTTGCACCAGTAGAAATTGTCGGCACCATTTTGCCCTTAGGATTGTAATCCTCCTCAAGTCATCGCTATTTGCCATCCGCTGGCGATTAGCCTATGATGACAACACAATATGAGAAACGAGGAAATCGAAGGGAGACTTCAGTCCCTTGAAGTGTCGATGCAGGCGATCCTGATTCGACTGAAGGACATCGAGGGCGAACTTCGTCCGAAAACGGTGGCCGTCGTTGCCGAGCCGCCGCCCGAAGCTCCGCTGGTGACCGAATCGCGACCCGAAGTTGCAGGTGCCATTCCTCCGATTGCATCAACTCTGGCGGACTTACCGATTGCGCCTTGGCGAGAGGTTGTCACTTCGACCAGGATGCCTAATTACATGCGCGAGAATATTGAAGCGGAGCAGGCTGCGAGCGCATCTACCGCGCCTCCACCTTCAGCGCCGAGCCAGCCGATTTTTAGTCAGCCTAGGCCCCAAATTACGATTCCTCCGACCCCGACTGCGGACGACATTGAATACAAATTCGGAATCAATGGATTGTTGCGTGGCGGAGCGGTGGTCGTGGTTTTGGCGATTTTGTTTGGCGTTGCGATCATGATCGGTCGCGGTGCGTTGACTCCACCAGTTCAATTTGCGGGTGAGATTGCGACTTGTTTGGCGTTCATTGGAATTGGGCTCAAGAAGCGGAATGAGCGGGAGGACTTTGGTCAGCTCATGGTTGGCATTGGGTCGTTCGGACTCTATGCCAGCTTCGCGGCTGGTTACGCCTACAAACACCTTTACGAGGGCGAGCCGCTCGTTGCGATGTACATGCTGCTGAGTTTGGCGAACCTGGGGTTTGCCCAGTGGCGCTCCTCGAAGAGCTTCTTGACGATTGGTCTTTTGGGCGGCTTAGTTGCCGCGATGATGCCGATGCACAAAGACAATGTCCTGCTTGATTTTGCGTTGCATTTCCTTATTTTGGTGCCGTGCGCTGCGATCATTGTTCGGAATAAATGGAACGGGATGGCGGGCCTCATGTGGGCGGTATCCACAGCGGCTTTGATCCCGGCGACAACCTCCCATTTTGAACAAGCCTATCGGGTTGGGGCAACCTATTTGAATTGCGCCATTGCCCTTTTTGCCTGTGGCAAAGTGTTCAAGCCGTCGGAGTTTGATAAGCATGCGGCGATCCAGACGGTGATGCTGGTGCTTACGGGATTCTTTGCGATTGGAATCGATACCGGGCATAAGGGATCGCTTCATGCTCTTGTTTTGGCGGTCGTGGCGGGGGCGGTTGGCTACGCCTTGCGCGAGAATGAGAAGGCTCGGAACGCCACTTGGTTAGGCGGACTGATTGTTTTTGCGATCATGACTCCGATGGGCTACACGCAAAATGTGGCCGCGTTTTGGTATGGGGCGGAGGCGTTGGCGCTAGTTTTTGCGGCGATCCATTTCCGCTTGGTTGCGCTTTGGGCGGTGGGATTCTCGACCTTCCTTTTCTCGCTGGTTGCCTATCTTTATTTCCCGGACAAGAATATTCTTTCACTAGCGAGGTTCTCGCCGCCGTTGGAGCTATTGCTGCTCGCGATGCTCTCGACAACTGTCGCGCTCAACATTCGATACGCCCTGCCGAACGGTCAGAAATGGGTTCCTGACGTGGCGACACTTGGCGGTGGCATGTGTCTGGTGGCATTTTTTGTCCGCGTATCGAACGTCGTGTTGGGCAACGGAAATACGTCGCTTCATGTTGGTGCGATCAATACTTTGGCTCTTGCGATTGCGAGTGTTACGGTGTTGGTCGTGGCCAATCGTTATCAGAGGTTGGCGACTTTTGTTCTTGGTGCGGGAACCGCGGTTACCTCTTACCTCTTCTATATGGTGGCTTCGCCGGATGGCACGCTTTCGTTCATATCGGTTCCTCAGTGGCTTGACTTGTGCTTACTTGGGCTTTTCTCGGTTTCAGTTGTCCTTGGTATTCGAATTGCCCTCAAACGAGATGAGCGATCGGCACAAGAAGTCATTCTTTTTGTCGGTGGTTCGCTGCTTTTAGCCTTCTTCATTCGGGCGATGAATATTGTCCTGGGTAACGGTCACACGACCCTCAACATCAGTGATATCAACTCAATGGGAATCGGTTTGGCGGGCTTGGCCACGACATTAGTTGCGGTTACGACCAAACGGAAGGGGCTGCTCATCTTGAGTGCGATCGTTGCTTGTTGGCTGGGGACTATTGCTTTGGTGCAGGATCCCGAAATGAGTCCTCATTGGTTGAGTCCGATACTGGTTCTGCTTGCCTCGGCTTGCTTTGTGGTTGGTAGCGTGTCGATTTCTGAGACTCAGGACAAGAGCTATCAGGAGCCGGTGATGGTGTTTGCGGGCTTGGCCCTCTCGGCTTTCTTTGTTCGATTAATGAATTTGGTGGGGATCAACCACTTATTGGACTTGACTAAGGATGCTTCGACATACTGCTCCCTTGGAATGCTGAATGCGATTTGGACAGTTTTCGCTTTGCGCAACCGACGGCCGGCGAATATTATTTTGGCGTGGTTCTCGTTTGTGTATGGCGTCTGTGCAGGAGCGGCACTGCCCGCTGGAAGTGGACCGCCTTGGCTGAGTCCGTTCTTGTTGGCGACTCCGTTGGTATCGCTTGGGGTGCTTTATGCGGTTACCCCGCGAAAGGGTTCGGACGAGATTTCGGTGACCGCGATTTGCGTTATTCCTGGTTGGTATCTTTCGACGGTTTTTCTTCGGCAGGAATTGATGCGGCCATGGATTGGACTTAATCAGGTCGCTTCTTACACCGCGGCGTGGGTCATCTTTGCGGTCTTTCTTATCACGGCGGGGTTCAAGGCTGATCGTCGGTTCCTTCGGTACTGGGCGCTAGTGCTGTTTGCGATTACGGTCGGGAAGGTGTTCATGGTTGACCTGAGTGCGCTGGATTCGGTTATCCGCTTTGCGATGTTGACTCTGCTGGGAGCGGGGATGATGGGCGGGGGCTATTGGTATCTTTTGTGGCGGCGGTCGCATGGTCCGAAGAGTGACCTGGGGAGAGATGAAGAAAATCTCGATTAGGAACGTGACAATGAACGTCGTTCTGGCGGTTTTTGGCCTCTGCGTGGCTTTTGTTGTATTCAAGAAAATGCATCGCGAGCCGAATGTATACGGGCCGGAGTGGGATCAAGTCTTCGACTTCGTCCGGACGGCCGACAAAGTCGAAACGGTGGCGACTACTTACGCCGCATTTGAATACGAGAAGCCACCCGCCGATATCCAAAAGACACTATTGAAATATGATCCGACGGGGCACCATATGGTTCAAGTGGTTTCTATGGAGAGGCGGGCAGAGCTTGTTGCATTACTGAAGAAAATGCCCGATGATCAATTATATACGGCGGCTTGCTTCTGTCCCCACCACTACATCCGGGCCACAAAGGGCAGTCAACAGATTGTTATTTCGATGTGCTATTTCTGCGAAGGGATGGGAGTCACGGGTGCGATCAAAGTCTCGACTAATATGAGAAAAGATACGGCGGATGAAGTCTCACGAATTTTCGGGTTGGACGTTTTCCCGTATCTGAATAAGAAATGCTATTTAAACAAGGGCACGTTTGATCCCGGACTCGTAGGTTTGGAAGTCAAAGGGCCAGTTAGTCCCGCGCCGTAGGTCTTTTTGCAGAGTCGGTAACAGATCGCCCATACTAAGCATAGGAAATTAATACGATGAGCATTTCATTAGCAGTAGCCTTGATCATGGGTCAGAAAGTCCAGACTTTCAAGATGCCCCTTTATAACGCCGACCAAAAGAATGCAGAGCCGTATGGCCTTGCCGTGACCTCGCTTCCAACTGGGTTTACGGTCACAGGAAAGATCGGTGCGGGAGAGATTAAGTCACCGGACGGGACGATTACGGTTTCCCTTTTGAAGTCAAAAGTACCGATGCCATCGCTGCTTCGGAATCCGAAATTGAAGGAGTTGAAGGACTTTACGACCATTCGAATGACGCAATGGATTGGATACCGAAATTCCAATAAGAACGGCGAGGATTACAAGCTCGATTGGACTCGATATCGCCTTAATTTTTCGGTGGTTGCCAAGGACCCGAAGAAGATTGGAGCCATGCGAGAGGCATTGCACACCATCGTTGATGGCATGCAGTTGAATTAGGGGAGAGGGGCGAGGGGAAGAATTTGGGGAATGTTATTTGTTTCCCCAAGTCGAGCCTCTCGGCAAGACAAAATTACGAAGGCAGCGGCTGTAACAGCCGGGGACGCTCTCCTAGTCACTTGGCCATCAAGTCAACAGGAGCGCCCTCGAAAGGGACAGGTTCGATTCCTACCCAGGCCTTGTCCTTCTTGCGCACTTCGTTGCTCAAGAAGGACGGCGACCTGGGCTGAACTCTTTTCGACCCTTCGGGCCTCCGGAGGGTCTGAGAATTTCAGAGTTTTTGCCGACCATTCGGGTCTCCGAAGTGTTTGAGAATGCCAAAAGGCGACCTGGGCCCACAAAGTGGCAGAGAGAAGCGAAATCTCTCTGCTTATGAGATAACTCCGGCCAGGTCCGAACTATTTTCCCCTCAGAAAAGACTGCCCTTGTAGCAGTCTTTTTCAAGCACTCTCATTGGTCCTCTGGAATGGCCATCAACTTTCGAGAGCATTCAAAGGAACAGGCGAGGACGCCTATGCTCCGATGCGTGCACATATATTTCAAGGCAGCCAAATGGCTTGTCCAAAAAATGTTCATGGCATTGGACAATGGTGGCCTGTTTCATTTCTTTCGCCACGTGGTGAGTGTGTATCCGCTGCCGGGTTCGGAGGTGAAAACCGCTGGTCTTGGAGTTCCAGGCTCAGACATGCAGAACGTTGCTTCGCTGCCGTCGAGTTTGTAGATTCCCAGTTGGATTTGGCCTTTCATCGGGCCGCCTTGAATTAGGTAGTCGATATCTTGACTTCCATGGGTTTTGGCGAGGGCGTCGACCATGGGGGAGCCGAATGTCACGAGGACGTGATTTCCTCGGCAGACTCGTTTGCCGTACGCAAGAAAATTGTCCGGCAGTGGTTTCCCGTTTTTGACGACTTTTAACGCTAGCCATTCGCCTTGGAGCTTTTCGAGGTCGTCGGAGACGACATCGAAGCCCGATGGATCGACCTCGGCGACGGGCAGGACGGCTGGTGGTGGTTTGGCTGCGGCAGGGTTGGCGAGGGTTACCCGGGCATCTTTCGACTCTCGGACTAGGTGTTCGAGTGCGTGCATCGGGCTGGCATCGGTATTGAACGCGGTTGGTCGACTTGCGCCGACCAGACCCAAGCAAAACATTAAATCATCGCCGTTCAGTTCAAATATCCCGTAGCAGAATTGGCCTGCGTGAGGTCCCTCGATGAAGTGAATGTCGATTTCGTTGGGGTTGGATTCGATGTTGATCGCGAATTCGCCGAGATAATCGCCTTCGGGGGAAAGGGTGTTGAACCTATCTCCGTTCATCACAATTTTCGAATTCCCTAACATAGAGTCGGGAATTTGGTTTCCGCCGACTACGAGACTTTTGAACCCCCACGTGCCTTCGAGGTCGCGTAGCGTGTCGACGTGGTGGACGAGCTTTAGCCAACTGTCGAAGCCGTTTTGACGTGCGATTACGAGTTGGGCGTCAGCGAGTTTGGGGTCGCTTGTATTCTTTTCGGGATGCTCTTTGGCGAAAGCAGTTTGTGCTTCGGAGTCTTGGCTTTTGAAGGCGGCGAGCAGGGACTTTGCTTGTCCTTTGAGATGTTCTAGGTTCGGCCGGGCCGGAAGTTTCTTATTCATGTTTCCTCTATGCATTTGCCCGCGATCTGCTAACAGGCGCACAAAGGTGTGCTTTGGATTTGGTTTCTTTATGATAGGCAGGTTAAACCCTTTCCGCAGATCTGGCGGCTCCCTATGAGCCAGAAATAGTATAGCTCAGGGGCAGGGAAACCGTCAGCCGTCAGCCGTCAGCCGTCAGCTGAAAGCTGAAAGCTGAAAGCTGAAAGCTGAAAGCTGAAAGCTGAAAGCTGAAAGCTGAAAGCTGAAAGCTGAAAGCTGAAAGCTGAAAGCTGAAAGCTGAAAGCTGAAAGCTGAAAGCTGAAA
>JANYCU010000006.1 GCA_025360125.1 Armatimonadota bacterium
GATGCCAGTGCTGACAACATTGTTGGTGTTGCCGACTTCAACTTGCTGCGTGGCGCATGGGGTGGAATTGCTCCAACCGCACCGTACAGTGAAGCAGCTGACTTCAATGGTGATGGTCTCATCGGCGTCGCCGACTTCAACATCATGCGGGCAAATTGGGGCGCAATCGGAGACAACTAAAAAGGGAAATTTCATCGTTCTGGTATTGCCAACTCCTTGACCAAAAACCGAGTTGGCAGTATCCTTGATTCATTATTTTTGGATTCAGATATATATGAAAAAATTTGGTTACATGCTACTTGCTTCACTCGCCCTTGCCAGTATTGGTGTAGGTCAAATCGTGGGCAAAACGACGACGATTCGATCAAAGCCTATCAAAGAAACGACGGCTCAGATCATGATTCGAACTCGACTCTATGGGCCAAAGTTGCCGATTCGAGTTGCTAAGAGTCTCGAGACCGAGCATGAGATTGAACGAGAAGGATTACGCAATAACCCCCGCGCAATGGCGTCGCCAACGTGGCCACTTCAGATCGGAGATCGTCCAAATGCAAATGGGATCGGCAAGAATCCTCCTCCTCCACCCTTGTTTGCGGTTCCTGTCAATTTCGGTGGACCGACGTCATCGGAAAGCCCTTATGTTCCACCCGACACCGACGGGGATGTCAGTCTAAGCACCGTCGTCGTTCAAGCCAATGGGCGAATTCGATCGTACGATCGACTCGGCGTACCGGGCGCCTTAAACACCGATGCAGACACATTTTTTGCGTCAGTTCGATCCGCAATTGTTGTCGACCCTCGCGTAGTTTTTGATCGCCTTTCTCAGCGATGGATTATCGAAGGAATCGACGAAGGAAGTCCGAACAACCGAATCTGTTTTGCCGTCAGCAACTCAGAGAATATCACGGCCGGAACAGTCTGGACGTTCTACCAATTCTCACAAAACATCGGCGGCGGAATCGACGGCTTTGCCGATTACGCAACGATGGGCGTCGACGCGAACGGTGTGTATTTTGGGACAAATCGTTTCGGCTCGAGTTTTTCGAACTGCGATTTGTTTGCCATCAATAAGGCAAGCCTGCTTGCCGGAACCCTGACCGTAACCGCATTTCATAACATTATTTCCGCTGGAAATGTTGGGATGTTCACTCCGTGGCCGTGCACCAACGACGATCCCGCCGCAACGGTCATGTTTGTGATGGGCGTCGATATCGGAGCGTTTGGTCAATTGGATTATCGGCGAATCACTTTTTCCGGTGGAGCATTTACCATGTCGGCAAACGGGGTATTGCCAGTTTTGACTTCAGCCAACCCACTGTCAATGCCCATCTCAACATCGGCAACGACTACGGGTTCGGTCTCGGCCCTAGACGATCGACTCTTCTATGCACGAGTCGCTCGAAACCGTTTGACTGGCCAAGTCAATGTCCACACCGCTCACGGTATCCGCATGGCTAGTGACGGCACTGGTTCAGCTACGGGAGACCGAAGTGGCGCACGTTGGTACAACATAGGAAACGTTTATTCGGGAACCCCGACAATGACCGCCGCGGGCACCGTCGTAGACAGTAGTGCGTCCGGTTTCAAATACTTGACCATCCCTTCGGTTGCGATGAATGGACAGGGCCATGAATTCATCGGATTCTCGATGGGCAACATTGCGAATTCACCCGGAACGGGAGGTGCCTATCGTCTCTCCACCGACGGTTTGGTTACCCAGCCGACCCTCATCAACGCGGGAGCGAATTACTACAACTTGCAGCCCGGAACCGCTACTGGAAAGCGATGGGGAGACTACTCATTCACCATTGTTGATCCTCGCGACATGATGAGCATCTGGTCGTTCCAAGAGTATTGCAATGCAAACAACTCTTGGCAAGTTAGAGCGATGAAGATAATGGCTCCAGTGCCAACCATTTCCGCGCTCAGCCCAAATGCAGCAATTCAAGGGCAAAGTTTGAATGTTGTAGTCACCGGAACAGGAATCTTTGATCCCGACGGAACGTTTCCTGATCACTTGGCGGTGACGTTTGGTCCAAACATCACGGTCAATTCAGTAACATGGAATTCTGCAACTCAAGCAACGGTAAACGTCTCGGTTTCGCTAACCGCGGGGCTTGGTTCTCGTACGATTACCCTGACTAATCCTGACGGTCAAACGGCAACCGGACCATTTCTCGTGAATCCAAATCCGAAGCCAGTGACGGGAACGATTACCCTTCAGAGTTATACGGGTCCAGTAGCTGGCCTTCAGTTCATCTATGAAATTCGCGACAGCGGAACGAACGCCCTGATAGAGACTCAGACATTAACTGGTCTCGGCGCAGGTAACACGTTTAGCCTCATTACAACCCAGTCGGCAGGAACATATAAGCTCCGAATTCGAGGGATCAACCGATTCCTTGCCAGTTCATTGCCAATGACTCTGACGACGACTGGCGTGTCCGGACTTTCCTATTCACTGTCCAACGGTGATGCAAGTGCCGACAACATCGTTGGTGTTGCCGACTTCAACCTGCTACGCGGAGCGTGGGGCGGTATTGCTCCAACGGCACCGTACAGCGAAGCGGCTGACTTTAATGGTGATGGCATCATTGGCGTTGCTGACTTCAACATCATGCGCGCCAATTGGGGCGCCATCGGCGACAACTAAAGAGTCGTCAATATTGCTGGCCTTCCCGGTTATTCGGGAGGGCCAGCGAATATGTGGCACCCATTGTGCGTCATAATCAAGACAGAGACCAGCGAATGTTCGCTTCATTGCCATTTATCCTCCTGTTGATCCTTCAGGGTTTTGCACGTCACAACAGTGCAGAACTGCTTCTTGGCAACCAGGATTTGGTCAATGTTCCAGCTCAAACCCGAAGCCTCAAGGCTTTTGATGGTCTGCTTGTTCATTTCACGTATAGCGGAAATGTCCAGACAAAGCAAAGCGGTCAGCTCTTCATTCAAGAGACTGAACGCATTTCGGAAGTTGCCCGGTTTTCTCACGAGAAAATGGGCGATCTTCAACGTGGATTCCTCAAAATCCAACGATCAAGAGACGGGCCAGTCGCTTAGTATCCTAAGCCCTGTCACTTCATGCGCCTCGTTGCGCCCTGTCTTTCTTTGATTTACCCATGATTCACTTACTAAGAAAATTCTTTGACACGTCCAAGCGAGACGTGGAACTCGTTTTGCCCATCGTCGAGCAAATTAATGCCCTTGAGCCAGAGCTTCAGAAACTCACCGACGAAGAGCTAAAAGAAAAATGCTACGCCCTCCGCCACCGAGCTCGAGGAGGCGAAAAAGTCGATGACTTAATTGTTGAGACATTTGCCTGCGTACGAGAAGTAAGCTGGCGAACCCTTGGTATGCGCCACTTTGACGTTCAGCTTGTTGGTGGCTTGGTCTTGCACCAAGGCCGAATTGCCGAAATGAAAACGGGTGAAGGTAAGACCCTCGTCGGAGCCGCGCCGCTGATTCTGAACGCGCTAACCGGACACGGCGCTCACCTTGTCACCGTAAACGACTATCTTGCTCGACGAGACGCCGTTTGGAACGGCCCGATCTATCACTTCTTTGGCCTTTCGGTCGGGATTATCCAAGGTCAAGGCGAAGATAGCGATGAGCTAGGCGGCAGCTACATTTACACGCCGGGCGCCGACGTTGTTGGCGACCCAAGATATTTGAACCTCACTCCTTGCACACGGCGAGAAGGCTACTCGTGCGATATCACGTACGGTACAAACCACGAATTTGGATTTGACTACCTGCGAGACAATATGTCGTTTAGCGAGGAAGATTTGGTCATGCGCGAATTGCATTACGCAATTGTTGACGAAGTTGACTCGATTCTTATCGACGAAGCACGAACCCCTCACATCATCTCAGGTCCGTCGATGGAAGACGTCTCCACCTATAAGACGATCGATGCGTTGGTAAAGCAATTGGAACCGGAGACTCACTGGACCGCCGATAAGAAGAACCATAGTGCAACGTTGACCGAAGAGGGCATGGACAAGATTGAAGAGCTTTTGGGCATTGACAACATTGCCGCCGACGTAAAGCTGCTGCACTATATCAATGCTTCGATCAAAGCCTATGGCCTGTTTACCAAGGACGTTGACTATGTCGTCCGTACGGGCGAAGTTCTGATTGTCGATGAGAACACCGGAAGAATGATGTTTGGTCGACGCTTTAGCGATGGCCTTCACCAAGCCTTGGAAGCCAAAGAAGGCGTAACCGTTCAGCGCGAAAGCCAAACGGTCGCGACCATCACGTTCCAGAACCTATTCCGACTCTACGAAAAGCTCGGTGGGATGACGGGAACCGCAAAGACCGAAGAAGACGAATTCCGAAAAATTTATGGCCTCGACGTTGTCAGCGTCCCGACTCACCGTCCAAGCAGCCGAACCGACCAAAGCGACGTCATCTACAAGACATTCGAAGCGAAGTTTCGCGCCATCGCATGGGAAATTTTCCGTCTCTACTCGAAACAACAACCATGCCTAGTCGGAACTCGATCGATTGAAATGACCGAGAACGTCTCGAAGCGAATTGAAGCCGAAATGCTTCAAAAGCTGATCGCAATGAAGCGGCTTCAGGCGATGGTCGAGCAGACCAAAGAACTGAAAGGCGACGACGCAAAAGATGCTCGCCGATTTTTCGAAACTGATCTTGCTGATCTCAACATGAGCGAAGTTCAAACCCTGTTCGGAAAAATTAGTCTGCCAACCACGATTACCGATTCCGCCTGGGCCGACTGGTGCATCAAAGAATGGAGCCTTGAAGAGTCAAACCGTGAGTACCTCATGGAAGCACTCATGCACGGCATACCGCACAACGTTTTGAATGCCAAGTTCCACGAGCAAGAAGCCGTCATCATCGCCGAAGCAGGTCGAAAAGGCGCAATCACGATCGCGACCAACATGGCTGGTCGAGGCGTCGACATCCTTCTCGGCGGTCGCGTCGAAGATGAACTTGTCAAGATGGCGCGAAAGCAAGTTGAAGTCGCTCACGACGGACTTGACGAATATGGCGACACATTTAAGAGCTACCGACGAGGTGGACATGAGCGAGCAGCCCCACCGCTTCCGCTTAGCGATCAAGAAAGACGAACTCAGGCTGAGGAAGTCAAAGCTCTCGGCGGCTTGTTCATTCTCGGAACTGAGCGACACGAATCGCGACGAATTGATAACCAGCTTCGAGGACGAGCTGGACGGCAGGGAGACCCGGGCGAATCGAAGTATTTTGTCTCGCTCGAAGACCATCTTTGGAAGATCTTTAACCCGAACATGACCGACAACCCGATGTTGAGGGCATGGCCCCCAATGGAAGAGGTCAACGCTGGCTTCCTCAGCAAGATGATTCAAAAGACGCAAGAGCGAATTGAGAACCACTACTTCGAAGCACGAAAGAATATCCTCGAATACGATGACGTTTTGAACGCCCAGCGCGAGCACATTTATGGCTTGCGACGAGAAGTCTTGCTTGGCAAGGATGTCCGAACTGAGCTGAAAAACTACCTCAGCGAAGTTGTTGCCGACCTTTGCGAAAATGCATGGATGATCGAAGAAAACGGCGACCGAGTCTACGACCACAGCGTCCTATTCGAAGATCAGAACGAGATTTTCCCGCTTGTCGACTATGCAACTGTAGCCGATCTCGAGAAGCATCAGCCTGGATCCGAGACGGTACATTTTGTACAAGACATGGCCCTGAAGGCCTATGACGAGAAGATTGAAACTGCTGGAGAGGCAATGCCCGAAGCCGAGCGCTTCGTGATGCTGCGAGCCGTAAACGATCGCTGGATGGAACACCTTCAGTTGGTCGAGTACATCAAAGAAGGCATCGGACTACGTGGCTACGGCCAAGTAGACCCTCTCGTCGCCTATAAGCGAGAAACTTACGATACGTTCAACACCACGCTCAAGAACATTCGAGAATCCGCTTCGAAAATGATTTTCCACGTTCGGGTTGAAGCTCAGCAACAAGAGCAAGAGTTCGAAGGCGTTCCGATGATGATGGAAATTGAGTCGGGCAGTGCAGACAATTCTGGAGCCAAAGCCGAGCCAGGTTCGTTGCCATTCCCAACCGGAATCGATGCCAAGAAAGTTGGCCGAAACGACGCTTGCCCATGCGGCAGCGGACTCAAGTTCAAGTCGTGCCACTATCCCCAAATGAGAGCGCAAGGCCTCATTTAGGCAGTAAGTTGGTAGCCAAGAAGCCCTTAGCTGAGGTTATCCTCAGTTAGGGGCTTTTTTCTTGCCCTTGCCCTCGACCCTAAAAATGTCGAGTACTTTTTTTCATCACCAACGCTTTTTGAACCTGACCTAATTTCGCTTTGAACCTAATGACCAAACTAAACCAATTGAACAGGCGTCTGGGAACCTGGTTGCTTCGCAACTATTCCTATGCCTATCCTCCGACTACCCATCTTCGGATATCGATTCCCCGCCAACCAAGGCGGCTTTGCACTATCAATTCGAAACATCAGGAACTTGACCCCGTAGGGGGCACATATAGTAGCCAGGTGGTCGCAGAGCCAATGAACCCTAGCGAAATTGGAACGAAGACCCCTGGAAAGATCAGATATATCCAAAAGTCCAAGAAACGAAGTGACCCGGCGATTATCGCCGCTTCTTTCGGCCAACGGCCAACCGTCAACGCGATCCACACTCGCACTCGCACTCGCACTTGCGAAGCCAGCCCTCGCCCTTGACCTGATACAATAACCCCGTGCTCACCGCGCTTCTATCCCTATCCCTGACCATGATGAATCCTTCCCGCGATTGGCTCCTCGGAAACCACACCTTTCCGACCAAGGTCGCCATCGGGGATGACAAGTCCACCATCAGTAACGGACTCATCTCGCGATCATGGATATCCAAAACCGGAGCATGTTTTAGCTTCCGCGAAGAAAGCAACCAAGCCGAATTTCTGCGCACAGTCAAGCCCGAAGCCTCCATCACCATCAACGGCAAAAGATATGAAGTCGGCGGACTCGAGTCCTTCCCCGACCACGCCTACGTCGACCAAGCTTTCCTCGCCAAAGCAAAACCTCTCCCCAACTCCCTAAAGCTTGCCATTATTTACCCGGCCAAATACGAACCTCTGATCGAAAACGAGCGGAATCCAAGCGGCCAAGGCATGGTGCTCGGCTACAAGAGCAAAGACCTCCCGGGCATAACGGTCTTAGTCCACTATCAAATGCCCGATTCTGTGCCCGTCGTCTCCAAATGGATCGAGGTGAAAAACAACACGAAAAGCAAAATCACGCTCCAGAAATTCGAAAATGAAATCCTCGCCGCCGTCGAAGGCGAATCCGCCGTCGATGAAAGCCCCGAATGGCGCAAGCCCAACATGTTTGTCACCAGTGACTACACGTTCGGCGGGATGTCGCCCAACGCGCACGCCAAAGGCGTGCATTGGCAGACCGACCCAACCTACACGACCCAGGTCAGCTACGATCTCAAAACTCCTTGCCTCCTCGTTGGCGAACCGCAAATTGGGCCGGACATCGAGATTTCTGCGGGCGAGACGTTTACAAGCTACCGGGTCCACGAGTTGCTCTACGACTCGTTCGATCGAGAGCGAAACGGGCTGGCCGTGCGTAAGATGTACCGCACCATCGCTCCATGGAGCCAGGACAGCCCTCTTATGATGCACCTCACGAGCACCGAAAAGAAAACTGTCCATACCGCGATCGATCAGGCCGCCGAATGTGGATTTGAGATCATTATTCTCAGCTTTGGAAGCGGAGTCAATATGGAATCGACCAACCCCGCCGACATTCAGAAATTCAAGGAGTTTCGCGAGTACGCCAATTCAAAAGGTCTCCGCCTTGGCGGCTATTCGCTTTTGGCCAGCCGTCGGATCGACGATGAAAACGACGTTATTAACCCCAAGACAGGCAAAACGGGCGGAGCCATTTTTGGAAACTCGCCGTGCCTTGAATCCAAATGGGGGCAAGAATACTTCGCCAACATCCAAAATTTCATCGAGAAAACCGGATTCAATTTGTTGGAACATGACGGCAACTATCCTGGAGACATGTGCGCATCGACGACCCATCCCGGACATAAGGGGCTGGATGATTCGCAATACAAGCAGTGGCTCAAAATTACCAAACTCTACAAGTGGTGCCGATCCAAGAGCGTCTTTTTGAATGTTCCCGACAACTACTTCATGTCCGGTTCGAACAAGACGGGGATGGGCTACCGGGAAACCAACTGGTCGTTGCCAAGAGCCCTGCAGCACATCCATTGCCGCCAAAACCTCTACGATGGAACGTGGGAAAAGACGCCAAGCATGGGCTGGACCTTTGTGCCGCTCGTCCAATATCAAGGCGGTGGTGAGGCCGCGACCATTGAGCCGCTGAATGACCACCTGCCCGACTACGAAATGCACCTAGCCAACAACCTCGGCTACGGAGCCCAGGCCTGTTATCGAGGTTCGCGATTGTATGATTCCCCTGAGACAAAGGCCGTCGTGCAAAAGTGGGTCTCGTGGTTCAAGAAATACCGCGATACGCTCGAATCCGATATCATCCATATCCGTCGATGCGACGGTCAATCGTGGGACGGCATCCTCCACGCCAATCCGACCGGAACCAAGGAAAAAGGAATGATCGTCCTCTACAATTCAACCGATAAGCCGATCAAAGAAACCGTCGATGTCCCAATCTACTACACCGGATTGCACGACCAAGTAACCCTCACCGAAAAAGAAGGAAAGCCACAAAAGATCAAAGTCTCTCGCGGCTATACAATTCCGGTGATGGTCAATATTCCGCCGAACGGAATGACGTGGATGACGCTTCGCTAGCTTTCAGCTGACGGCTATATTACGCTCCCTTAACCCACCGATTAACCGCCTCACCAAACCGAACACCGAACTGACTACTGGTGTCAAGCTCGGCCGCATTAGGCGTCTCTTCGGGCGAAGCGTTGTCCGACTGAGTTCCCAACCCTTGATAGTAACCGTTCTTATTCGTAGTACCATCGTTGCGCACGCCGAGGGTCACCCAAATCATCTCGTGCTGGGCCGCGAGGGCAAAGAGAGCAGACAAAGTACTTCCCTTGTCGCCCGCGTTGGATCCGGAATTGGTGAACCCGCCCGCAACCTTGTCTTTCCACTTACGCTCGAACCAGATCTTCACCGTGGAATCTGCAAAAGTCTTAAACGGGGCCGATGGACCCGCCATGTAGGTCGGAGTGCCGAACAAAATGCCGTCCGATGCCTGAAGGGCTTCCCAGCCACTGGCAAACTCGCCGATGGGTTCTTCAACCTTGGTAACGTCAAGAATGGTGACTGTAACACCAGTAACCGACGCGATTCCGCCTGCAACGGCTTCAGCGACTTTTTTCGTGTGGCCGTAGCCGCTATGGTAGGCAATTGTTATGCTGCTCATACCAGGGTTATACGATCATCCTGGTTTCAATTGATGTATGGTCGGATACAAGTAGGTATAATTTTGTTTGGCTCGCGTGGTGAGTTGCCCGAGTGGCCAATGGGAACAGACTGTAAATCTGTCAGCGAGAGCTTACGTAGGTTCGAATCCTTCACTCACCACCATTTCTTTTTGAGGATTCACAATGGCAAAACTTAATTTTAAGGAAATGCCTCGACCCAAACTGATCGGTCTGATCTGCGTCGTCGTTTTGGCGACTCTCATCATTTTCTTTGGCGCCGATCATTATCGCAAGCAAGGTAAGTTGGTTGGGTCGTGGGATACAACCTCCTTTCGCACTGGGGCCAAAAAGAACACCTTGTACATCAACGGAAACGGCAGCTTCTTGTTCGCCAATTACGTTGGGAAATGGTCGTATTTCAATAAATCTCTAAAGCTTTACCGCGTCGGCGGAGAAGTCGCTTGGGAATTCAGCGTCAATGATGCTTGCGATCAAATCACCGATTTGACCCCCAACGGCCCAGTTTTTACAAAAGAAAAGTAGTTCCAGGTCAACCCGTCCTGCTAATCTTTTCTTGAATGTCAACGCATAAATTTTGGATTTGGACTGGACCTTCAAAGTCATTGACCGCAGCCAAATTAAAGGAAAAATACATCACCCTTGCGGGACGCGGCATCACAGGCGTTTTTCTTGAGCACGGAATTTATGAGCCTGAATGTGAAGCCATCAAAGCGGCTGGCCTCGAGATGCATTCATGGATGTGGACGACCAACCGGGGCGACCAATGGATTCGCGACAACCATCCGGAGTGGTATCAGGTCAGCCGATCAGGCAAGAGCTGCTTCGATAAGCCGCCTTACGTGGATTACTACCGTTGGGTCTCGCCGGTTAACCCCGCGGTGCAGGATTACTTAGTTTCGAAGGTCCAAGAATTGGCTTCGAATCCCCTGGTGGATGGCGTGCATCTTGACTATGTTCGCTACCCGGACGTGATCTTGCCTCGAGCCTTGTGGAAGAAATACGGATTGGATCAGACCGAAGAGTTGCCCGACTATGACTTCGACTATTCTCCGGCTACGTGTGAAGCCTACATGAAGCTCTACGGCGAAGATCCACGGCAAATGAAGGATCCAGCGCACAACCAGCAGTGGCTGCACTTTCGATATGACTCGGTGACGAAGCTAGTAAACCGTCTCGTTGAGGCATCGCATAACTTGAAGAAGCCAGTGACCGCGGCAGTCTTCCCCACTCCGTCGCAGGCGCGCAAGATTTGCCGACAGGACTGGGACAAGTGGCCGCTAGACGCGGTTTGTCCGATGATCTACAACAGCTTTTATGATCAGGGAATCGAATGGATCGGGGACTGCATGCGCGAGAATATCGGAGCGGTGAAAATTCCGATCTACGCGGGTCTGTACCTGCCCGACTTCAAAGAGGGCGAACTGGAGTCTGCGGTGAAACTCGCCCTCAGGCGAGGAGCAAGAGGAGTCTCGCTCTTCGGAGGTCCGTCCGAAGAGCAGTGGAAAGAATTCACCCGAGCTATCGGCTAGGCTGGAAGCGCTTTAGTCGTAATTTTTCCGAGATCGATGTTAGACGGTTGGCTTTGCCAGTGTTCTTGACCAATCGGTAGCACCTTGCGGCCTCGGCATACGGCTTGTATCCCATGTATTCACTATAGGTGTCCCATGACTGGGCTTCCTTCTCAAACGCTTCTGCTGCGCCTGCAAGGTCACTCTTTGCTTCCCGTCCAATTGCCCTCACATGCCAAAACTTGGTGGAGGCATAAATGGGATCTCGATCATATCCAAAGCAAGGCATGTAGCTTGGGCAAATCAACGTTTCTGGGGTAAGTTCAACGGCTATTGCCTTGGCTTCATCTGGAACCGAAACCCTACGATACAGCGGGAAATCGACCGAGTAGCTTTGGACTTGATTGCCGAATCGAATAGATGCTCTAGAGGGTAAGTTAACAGAATCGTCTAGGGGTACAAACTCTGCAATCATTACTTCCTTTCCGTGGATAAGAAAGTCCTTGTTGATCGGCTGCCAGCCAGTGACGTAACTCATTGCCAGTAGATACGACTGCCCGTCTACGACTACTTCAGCTGGAACATTATTGAGCACATATGGATCCTTCACGCCATATGCGATCCAGATACTTCCGTTCGTGGCGACCGAAGCCGAATAGATCGGGGAACGACCCGCTTCGACTTTGACATCAGACCACTTTTGCTTCAGTTTCTCCCTTTCCGCTGCGATGTCAATGACTTGCTTGTTGGTGTCAAACGAGAAAATCTTTGGGTCATATTTCTGGTTGTAGCGGAATGTTGTCCGTGTTTCCTGGTACTCACCTTGTCGATATTGACTTGTTCCGTACGATTCTATCGGCAGATTGGTTTGTTCATTGACTACGATCTTAATCGTACTTTTCGAATCTGCTCGCCGGTAATCGATGACATAGGTGCTTTGCCCTTCGACCATCTTGCCAGGGGAAGATGTGTAGGAGTAATCCTTGGGGTCAGGTGACCCATCGAGGATGGAGAGCGTTTCCTTTAGTGGATCCTTGTTGTCCCACTCGACTTGTTTTGAAACTTTCTCATTTTGAGCAAAGAGACACACGTAAGGCAATCCCTCGTAGCTTCTCAACGATTTCTGGCTGTCGTCGATGAGTGTATGCCTGAAGTTCTTGAATCTTAGATCGTCAATTCTACTGAACGTTGGCATGGAGACGCTGCGATAATATTCTTGCCAAGCACCCCCGTTATAGCGAGCGTAGCCAACCGTTTCCAATGACTTCATCAGTCTCATCGCTTTTTTGATCTTCACGATCTTTGCTGCTTCGGCGTTCCTCGGAAGCAAGGTAAATGTCCCAATCGCAACTACCGCCATCCCTGCCACCAAAATTGGCCTCCACGTAGCCCTACGCTTTGGTGTAGTTACTATTCGACGCGCAACGATCTCGTCGCCATGTCGTCCCAATAAAATTTCTACTTGATGTTCATTCATCGTCTTCACCGTTGAGCACGTTCCATTCGGTTGCAAAGGCTTTTCTCGCTCGTTGGAGGGTGTTGTCTACCGACGTCGCCGTGCCATCTAGCATCCTCGCGATCTCCTCACTCGAAAACCCACAGACATACTTGAGAACCAGGCACTCCTGATAATTTTCCGCCAATCGACCAAGAACCATTTGAATCCTTAGGAACTCATCAGAGTTCTTGGTTTCAAATCGTTCATCGGTCGAAGCCATGGACTGGGTCCTGGCGTTTTGTCGGAAATGGTCAGCAACTTTTCGCCGAGCGATCCCGATCATGTAGGCCTTCATATCGTTCGGCGGTGGACTGCTTGACGCAATGTGAAGGACTTCCATCGCGATGTCTTCGGCGTGCTCAACATGGTTGATGCGGGCGAAGACGTAGCGGTAGATTTCGGGAACAATAGCGGCGGCGTCCGTTTCTGGACGTCGCCACTTCGCAAATCCCAGCCTCCGAATAGATATCATGCTCAACCAGTAGTCGCACCAGCCTGTCCAAATCTATTGCTGGCTTGGACAAAATGGTGAAGAATGTCTTAGTACTTGCCTCGCTCGCCTTTCGGAATCAGTTTGCTAAGTTCTAGCGCTTTGGCTGTGTCCCCGAGCTTTTCGTAGCAATCAGCCGCATATTTGAGCGAGCTACGACTAGTGTTAAAATAGATACCTGCTTCTTTTTCAATCTGATAACTGGACATATATGCTTCGATGGCACCCTTCAGGTCGCCCTGCTTTTTGCGCGCATCAGCTCTCGCCCAATAAAATGAACTCTTTAACAAGTCGCTGTTTGGGTCGTACATGATGCACGGAAAATAGCTAGGAAAGCTCCATGTCTCTGATTTTAAGGTGCAAGCAACCGTGTCGCCCGATTTGAAATTCAAGTCAACCGAGGTTGGCAATGGTGAGACGTCATTAGTTGGCACGAACCTGCGCACGACAATTCCTTCGAACGCCTTTTGATGCCCAACATCACCCGTGAAATTGCTCAGGATATAAACCGACTCATTGCCATAGTTGGGATTCGTCAGCCTGAAGCTCTCAGGGTCTTTGCCTTTAGTTTTGTGAGCAATCCAAATTGTGCCATCGGGGGATATCGACGAACTTAGGATGGTTCGTCCAAGCGAAATTGACTTAATGCCGGACCAGGTCTTCACCAGCTGGTCGATCTCTTGCTCGGCGTAAACTACGGGCTTCGTTGAGTTGGGTCGAAGCGTTGCTAATTGATCGGGCTTATCATAACGATATTCGATCTTATAGTTAAAGTGCCCGTTAGCATTTCCAGTCTGCATCTGGGTAATGAGGGGCAAATTTGTGGATTTTTCGACAATTGCTTCAAACACGGTGCCATGTTTTTTTCCCGAGACGCTTAGTGAGTAAGCCGGGACCCCATGATAAGTGAGTCCGTCCTTTCGGAGCAACGTTCGATTTTTGTAATATTGCCATGGGTGAGTGGCCGGGTTAAAGTGAAGGTCAATGTACTGGTCTTTGCCGAGCTTATTTTTCAAAATATACGGCATCTGATTCGTATATCGATAGACGAATCCAGGTTCTATTAGCGTTGTAACCGCATTGCGTTGCCCCGCCCAGTTTTCGACCATGAGGAGGCCATCGAGATAGGTCTCGGAGTAGTTTGAATTCCAAGCTCCGGTCTTAAGGTCGAGTTGCCAGGCTACTGAATGCCAGTACGGAATCGAATTTAATCCACTCATGACTTTGTCGATGGTGGCTGCTTCAGCACTACGCGGAATGAACACGAAGCCCGCCACGATTGCGGCCCCCATGGCGGTGACGAGGAGTGGCTTCCAAAGATGTATATTGCGCTTCACGGGCATCGGAACAGTCCCCTGAAAGTGCCCAAGGTTTTCTGAGTATGAACTCAGCAGGTCGTCGATTCGATTATCGTTCATGGTCTTCTCCGTGCATGATTTCCCACTCTTTGGCGAAGGCTTTGCGCGCTCGTTGCAGCAAACTGTCAACTGCTTCGGGACTGCTGTTGAGCTCAGTTGCAATTTCGATGCTCGATAGGCCGTTCACGTACTTCAGGATCAGGCACTCGCGGTGAGTTTCTGAAACGGAGTCGAGGGCCCGCTGGACATCGAGTTTGTCGTCGAGCGGGGTCTCGGCTGCTTGAGTTGCCGGTTCGATTTGGCGCTTGGCATGGCGGAAATGGTTGGCGACTTTGCGGCGGGCCATTCCGATCATGTATGGTTTGATCTCCTCGATGCTCAAATGCTTTGGTGCCTGCTGAGCGACTTCGATGGCGATGTCTTCAGCATCTTCCTTGCTTCCAGTTCGGGCAAGAGCGTAGCGATAGACGTCGTCGACAAACAACATCGGGTCGGCGAATGTCGCTCGATCCTTTTTGCTGGCAAATGCGCGTCGAATGGAAATCATGCTTCAATGAGAACCTTCGTTCCAGCGTATCGAAAACCATCGGTTACCGCGAAGATTTTCGAAATTCGTTGGGAGTTACCCCTGCAATTTGTCGGAAGCGCTTACTGAAATGGAACTCGTCGCTAAAACCAAGCGCGTCGCATATTTCCCGGTTGGTAACCGTCGGCGAATATCGGATCATTTGCTTGGCAGATTCGATTTTGCGCTCCGTTCGGTATCGCATCGGTGCCATTCCGGCTTGATTTTGAAATCGCTTACGGAAGGCCTCGTAGCTTGATCCCAATTCGCTCGAAACTTGCTCTAGGCTGATGTCGCCTTTGAGGTCATGGCCGAGAAGTCCCTTTGCCCGAGCGAGCCAATCATCAACGGGCTTTTGAACATTCCCTTCGCCAAGGACTATTTCGCTGAGAAATTGAACTAAAGAAGTCATCGCTTGGATCTGTTTAGCCTTTGACTTCAGCGTCGCAAAGTGCTCGATCCAGAGCAGAAGCCACGAGCTGCGATCATTGATTTGGTTTTCAAGGGAACGAATCGGGTTGTCGGGGCTAAGTAACCCACTGGTGAACCAAGGTGCAAACAGCGGACCATCAAACGCAACGTAGATTTCATCCCATACTTGACCAGGCTTTGGACCATACCAATGCGGAACCCCGGGAAAGACGAGGATGGCGTCGCCCCGCTTGAGTGGGGTTCGCTTTCCACGAGCATCTTTGTAACTTCCTTCGCCGCGGGTAAATAGAACGAGGGCGTCACCGTCAAAAACTCGAAATTTTCCGGTTTGGTTCACGCCGTGACCAAACAAATGGAGCCCCGCCAGAAGAATTGATCCAACTTCGGTCTCCACGGGCGAAGTGATCAGGCGGTGATGTTGATGCATACTTCCCATTTCAGACATATCTAATACCAATTCGTCTATTCAATTATGGTTGAATCGTGGCACAAAATAGACTAAATGGCACAGAGTCACCAATATCCTGACCTTTCTCAACCTTACAACCTAGCATCATCCGATATTGAGCGGTATCGAACCAACGGGCATGTATTGCTGCGCGGAGTGGCCAATGACCATGAGGTACAAGCATATCGAACCTTGATCACTCACTCTACCGACGAACTTGCCAAGTCCTATAAGCCAATCAGCGAAAGAGACACCTACGGAAAAGCCTTCATCCAGAACACAAATCTCTGGGTGCGAGATGCCGGAGTGAGCCATTACACTTTGGCAAAGCGCTTTGCTAAAATCGCGGCCGACCTGATGGGTGTCACCGGAGTCAGGGTCTATCACGATCAAGCCCTTTACAAGGAACCGGGTGGTGGAATCACACCATGGCACCAAGATCAGCAGTACTGGCCGCTTGATGGCGTCAAGTGCGTCACGATGTGGATGCCATTGGTTGACGCGAAAGCCGACATGGGGACCATGCGGTTCGCCGACGGCTCACAGGAACTGGGTTACTTAGGTCCGATGAACATCTCGGATGACTCGGATGCCCACTTAGAAGCATTGATCGAATCCAAGGGATACAAGGTCGCCTATGCGGGAGACATGTCAGCCGGAGATGCGACCTTTCACAGTGGATGGACGATCCACGGCGCATGCGGAAACGCTTCAGCCTCGGTTACGCGAGAAGTGATGACGGTTATTTACTTGGAGGATGAAGCGGTGATCTCAAAGCCAGACAGTGAGCAGCGATCCAATGATTTAGCCTCTTGGTTCCCTGGCCTCAAACCCGGCGATCTGGCCGCCAGCCAGCTAAATCCACTAGTTTTCAAGCGGTAGCTGGAGGGTATTCCTTCCTTCTAACTCGCCCGTGCCACCGCCCTTGGCCTGAATTACAGGTATAATTTTTGCTTCACGAGCGCCTCTGTAGCTCAGCGGCAGAGCACTTCTTTGGTAAAGAAGAGGTCACGGGTTCGATTCTCGTCAGAGGCTCCAGTTCACATTCCCGTTTGAAAACGAGAATGTGACTTTCACAAGTGATTGCGGTTTAGTTTCCGCCGCCAGCAGACTTTTCGACGTTCATCGTAGTGGGTTTCTGAACGTGATCCTTTGCGACTTCGGCAAACTTTGCTGGTTCGGCAGCAAACTTCACGTCACAACCTGCACAGCAGAAGTAGTAGCGGACACCTTCGTGATCGGCGTAGCCGCTCGCCTTTGCGTAAGACTTCACCGGGTTTCCCATGACCGGGCAGTAGAGGGCTTCCATCTTCGGCATCATGCCGTATTTCTTCGGCTCTTTGTCGAATTGGGTCTTTTCGTCTTGAGACGCAAAGTAGAACCGAATTCCTCGGAAGTCACTGAAGCCGCCTTTAGCCTTTTCAGAATCGATTCGTTTCATGCTGATCGGATCGAAAAGGGAGAGGCCAACGGTTTTGCCCGCTTTGGCTGACTTTTCGATCGCACCCATCGGATCCTTGGCGAACGCGGTGTCGCAACCGTCGCAGCAGTAGGTGAATCGGACTCCTTCGAAGTCGGTCATCGGCTGGCCCTTGGCGACGGGACCGCCCATCGTGGGGCAAGAAAGTGGAGTGGCCACCTGTGCTTGGTACATAACGGTAGATGTGAGAAGAATGTTTAATAAAATCATGGCTGACTATCTCGTACTTTTAGTATAGTCGTCCTTGCCCGTTTTGCCAATAGCCTTGCAACGTCTTAATCTGCACGCAGGGATGGTTACCTTGCGACCTTTCAGAACCTGGTGCAAGCCTCAGACCACGATTTGATGCCGCTCACCGAGTCGACTCCCTCCACCGACATGGCTCCAACCATGCATCCTGCCGCGAGACATTGTTGAAAGGATTGCCCTTTCACTAATCCATATAAGAACCCGGCGATGGTCGCATCTCCTGCTCCCGTGGTGCCAACAACTTCGACGGGAAAGATTGCTTGCGTGAGGCGCTGGCTCGACCAGGTGTTCGGATCTGAATATTTGGCGATTGCTTCGAGTCGTCCCGCACTGGCAGACTGAGCAAAGAGTCCATCGGTTCCTCGTTTAATAACGATCACCCCGCATCCTAGATTTAGGCATGTACGAGCGAGTTCTTCGATCCCGAACACGACCTGAGGAAGCATGAACGCAAGTTCCTCTTCGCTGGGCATAAAAAAGTCGACGTACGGAAGAACGTTGGTCAGAAGTTGGGTCCAGTTGGTTTTGCCTTGATCTGAATTCTTGTCGGGCAAACTCATGTCGAGCGATGTCGAAAGTCCAAGGCGCTTTGCTCGCTGAAACAATGAGACGAGTTCTAGTCCGTCATCGGCACGCATCGCCGCCATCAGCGGGGGATAACCAAAGTGAAAGTGACTCGCGCCAATCAGAGCTGAATCGGGCACGTCGGAACTGATGAAAGAGTCATTGCAGCCGGGGCAATGTAGGAAGATGCGATCGGTATTGGGAGGGCTGACGACCACCGAATATGAGGTGACCGAGCCTGGTGCAATCTGAATATCGCCAGCGAGTCCCAACGACTCGAATTGAGCGAGAACGATTTTGGCAAAGGCATCATCTCCAATTTTCCCCACGAGGCGAACTTGAGCACCGAGTTTGTGCAGGGCAGTTCCAACATTCGAAACTGCTCCACCCGTCGCGAGGTCAGCGGGACCGACATCGACCAACGTGCCCGGTTCTAAAGCCGTATCGCTGTGGATTTTCGGAATGATATCAAGGCACAAGTGACCAGCGACAACGATCATGGCACTATGACGACCTGAGCAGTCCTATGGGACTCGAGAGCGGCGGTAAACAGGTCATGCGAGGCCAGCGCTTCGGCGGGAGTGGCGCATCGGAATTTCGGATCGTTCCCCGCAACTTCATCGACAAACGAGGCCCACATTTGGAGAATGGCGTCCGAAAATCCGAATTCGAAAATATGGCCGGTGATGGTTGGATATGCCGTCGTGTAGCCAAGGCTTTCTTCTCGCCAAGATTGAGGTTCACCTTGGGTGAATGGCATGGTCCGCAGCGTTTTCGGGTTCTTCGTGGAAAATTCGACGCTGTTTTTGGTGCCGTAAATGTTGATGTACCAGGAATCAGTATCTCCGGGTGAAATACGTTTGGTTTCGAGGATCATCGGGAACCCCGCGCTTGACTCGCAGGCAAGAATTGCGTTATCCCAGGTTTCACAAGGCGCCATGCCGCCCTTGCCATCTGGTCGCTGATCCACAATTTTCGAGAGAAACGCGCGGACGTTGGTTGGTTTAAATCCAAACCGAAGGGGGAGATGGAGGACATGAAGGCCGAGGTCGCCCATGCAGCCATATTCACCGCAGGTGGCGACCTGTCGCTTCCAGTTGATTGGTTTTGTCGGGTCCATGTCGGAGGAGTGACAAAAGCCCGCCCGGACTTCAAGGATCTTTCCGAATGCGTCCGACTCGACCATTTGGACCACGCGTTGGGCACCCGGAAAAAATGGAAATTCGCTCGAGCATCGGACGAGAACTTCCGGGTTTGCGGTTATCGTGTTTTGAATGGCCAGGGCGGCGGCGCGGTCGATGCCGAATGGCTTTTCGGCGAAGAGGTGTTTGCCCGCTTGGATAGTTGCGGTGTAGATCTCCTGATGAAGGTTGTGGGGGACGGCGACGTAGACCGCGTCGATTTCATCCCTTGCCAGGAGTTCCCGGTAATCGGTGGTCGAAAATGGCGCATCAAACCATTCCATCGCTTTGGGATTGACATCGGAGACGGCAACGATTTTCGGATTCGCCTGCATATCTAAGAGATGCATCCAACGGGCGGCGGCGCTGGCGAATTCGCGACCCATGAGTCCGCAACCAATGATTCCAAAGCGAATGGTCTTCATGACACCAAGTGTTTTGCTGCTTCGGCTGGCGAGGCATCTTCGTGAACGATGCTCATGAGGGCACGGGTCATTCCGGCGGGGTTCTTGTGTTGGATTACATTGCGTCCGTACACAATTCCGCTCGCACCTTGGCTCATGAGGGCCGAGGTTCGGCTGAGGATAACTTCGTCAGGGACACTGCCGCCACCCCTCACGAGGACGGGCACTCCACTCGCAATGCGAATGACTTCATGATATTGGGAAACGTCTTCGCACGGGTCGGCTTTGATGATGTCTGCGCCGAGTTCAACGGCTTGACGAACCAACGGAAGGATCTTTTCTAAGTCACCGTCAACCATGTATCCCCCCGCGACCTTGTTCGATTGCATCACGAGCGGTTCAACCATCAATGGCATTCCAGACCGTTGACAGGCAGGTTTAAGTTGACAGATATTTGCGATGCAATCCTCGTGAAGCTCGGGCTGGTCGGGAAGCATCAGTAGGTTGACAACCACGCAGGCCGCATCGAGGCTAAGAGCTTGCTCGACCGCATCGTCGATAAGTCGGCTGAAGAGCTTTCTTGGAAGAACCTTCCCGTAAACGTTTGCTATATCAGTTCGCAATACCAACGCTGGTTTTGGTCCGGTTATGGCTTGAAGCAGAGGTGCAGTGCCAGGCGGAAGTTGGATGGCGTCCGGCGCGGCGGAAGCGACGACACGAATGGCTGATGCGATGTCTTCGATTCCGTTGAGGAAGCTCCGCTCGTTAAAGAATCCGTGATCGATAGCGACGTCAAAGCAACGGCCTTTGGAGCTGAGGAGACGATTGAGACGGGCCGTTACACTCATGATTTAGATACGGCGAAGGTTACCTTGGACAGGGAAGGGCAAGCTTCTCGAGGGCTTGCATCGCAAGGGCAAGCTTCGCTTGGGCAAAGGAAAAATGGAATGACAGCAGGGGTATTTGGTTGCAGAGTCAACATTAATGTTAGGTTCAAATAGAAATTAGGTCAGCATCAAAAAGCGGGGGTGATGAAAAAAAGTACCCAAAGAAATTAGGCTTCAGCTGACAGCTTTCAGGCTTCAGCAAGGAAAGGAAAAGTGGTGTGATTGCACTTGAATTTGATTTGGATTCGGACATAGTCATTGGTGGGGACATTAAATTGGCGGCTTTGCAACGATTTGAGTCTGAGTGATATTGAAAAACAATGTTCCTAAATTGGACAGGCTTCAGGCAACCAGGCTTCAGAAAGAGGAAGAAAAGTGGTGGATGAAAAAAAAGCGGGTTAATTCCCCCGAGATTCTCGCGAAATGAACGGCCGTGAAAAAAAATGTTCCTAAAACCACCAAGCTGACTGAATTGATCCATAGATTGGTTTTGGGAGTTTTGCCAAGGCATACCTATTTAGACGACAAAAAAGTAGACAAAGTTCTACTTTTTATCATAATTTTGGAAATTTTTGCCTCTGCTAGGTCAGGGGGATAGCAGGTGATCATTAGCTTGTCCCTGCTTAAGCTCGCAGCTGCGCAGATGGTCGCTTAAACAGGCCACCCCTTTTAGGATTTTTACCCAGCCCACGCAGTGGCTCGCCGTGACGGGGGAAAACGCAATGTAGGTAGGACATGGTTGTTGTGAGTCAAGTCAGAAGACTCAAGACCAGTCAGTTCATCAATGAACCTGGCCACTCTCACTCTCTGACCCTCTCAACCTACCACCGAAGGCCCTAGCTCTAGAATGATCAGATCTATGAGTTGAAGGTGTTATCAAATGCCACGACACGGATGAATTGGAGTTAAAATAAGCAAAGTGGTAGGCACTCTGTCAGGTTTCTCACGGTTAACTCTCAGCTTCGAAGAGGTCGCTAACCGTGCCACCCGGGTTAGGCTTTCATCATGCAAAAGTACCCCACCCACACAGTGGCCCTCCGATGGCTAGTAATATGACAAATATTGGTGTTGTCATTCTTGTTGCACTTGCCGTTGGAGAATATTTTACTGTCACGAGAATCGCTGGCGTAGAGCGCAAGTATCGCGCATTGGTAATAGTTTTGGCGATTGTAAATGGAGGGTTATGGACTATGCTTGTCTTTATGTCGGCTATGGGACGGATTGCGTCTGTAGTTATAATCATTATGTCGCTGATATTAATGAACGTATTGCCTCGTCAGCCGGACAGCCATAGTGACTAGGAGTGTTGAGTGTAGGCGACAAGCCACGGACGTGAGCTGTGCAAGCATGGCAAGCCACCGTGTGGGCGGGGCTATTTTGTGGCACTTGCTCCGACCACTGCGTCGAATGGAGTGACACGAGGTACGAGTGGAGACAGAGTGACGCTGGGAGAAGCCAGTGAAAAATCTGGCTAGAATTGAAGTTGAGGCATAGACTGAGTGACAAAGACTTGTCCGAGAGTCCGAAGGAAAAATAATTCGACGACAAGTCACTGTGTGAGCTGGGTAGTTTTGGAAGAGCCAGCCGGGTGGCACTGGCAGCGACGTCTGCGCAGCTGGGAGTTACCTGTGTTCAAGTTCCAATGGTATAAAGGTAAAACCAGGCACTTGTGAGTCAAGTCAGGAAACTCAAAACCCGCAAGTTCATCAATGAGCCTGGCCACACTCAATATCTGACCTTCTCCACTTACCACCGCAAGCCCTATCTCAAGAACAACCAAATCTGCTAGTTGACGGTGATATCAAATGCTTCTACATCGCCGAATTGGAGTTAGAATAAGCAAAGTGAACAGCGCTCTCTCAGGTTTCTCACGGTTAACTCTCAGCCCCCGAAACGGGGCGTCGCTTAGACGACGTTCGCAGTGGTCGCTAACCGTGCCACCCGGGTAAGGCTTTCATCAAGCAAAAGTACCCCACCCACGCAGTGGCTCGCCGACCACGTCAGTGGTTCGCCAGGATCTCCCCCTGCTGGTCCATGGTACATAATGGAGAGAATTCTGACGCGCCTTTTGTGGGACTAAAGAGCTATGGCTAATCCGATAGAAAATTCAGATGCACAGGATATGTTGCTTGAATTCTTCGGTCCATGGTGTGGCCAGTTTGATACAGTCCAATCTTTTCAACATCCGGCCTACACCTGTGTTCGTTTGATTCATGGTAATCGCGACGTCATCATCTCTGCTGAAAGGGTTGACAATCGGCTATATGTTGGCTCCTGCCTCAGAGCCAATGATGAAGATGATGCTTCCTGGCAGGTGAACGCCGGTTACTATGGTCGAAAATTATTTACCCTTGAGCAATATATTCTTGAACATTGCACTGTCGAGCTTGATAGGGAAAAAATATTCAAGCAACTAAATAGAGGAATTCGCCCTGACCGTAAGGATCACGTCAAACAGTACTTAGATGCAAATCGGCAGCAAATAGGTGATTTCGTTGAATATGTGCTTAACCTGCCAACCAATGCCTAGCGAGGCAAAGCTAGACTGCGAGCCATTCTTATGGTGGCAACGGAAATCACCTGGCTAAGACGCTGGGCAAATTACGAATTTGCCCAGCGTCTTAGCTTTAAGCCGTATTGGTTTAGGCTATATTTTGGTGCTTGGAAATTTTCCCCAGTACCAACGATTGGACAAAGTGATAGACCAACAGCTTATTCAGGATAAAGAAATCCAATCACTTCTTAAGAAATGAAGTAGTATCCAGAATCAGGTGCCATATAGCCTTACCTGTGAGTGGCTTTCACAAGGGATTCTGAACCTGACTAGGAATCAAGGAATTGTTCATCTTCCATTCATAATGGATGGTTTTTGCGACACGTAGGACGGGTTCAGGAATGCCCTCGTGGGCAAGAAAAGAACTATGAACCTCATCGCAACATCTGCATTATTCGTCACTTTAGCTGGCTCTGCTGTTACAATGCCTGCTCAGCAAGCATCGATGTCGGGCAACCCGATGGTGGGTGGAATGGCCATGTATTCGAACAAGAATATTGTTCAAAACGCGGTCAATTCCAAAGACCATACAACGCTCGTCGCCGCCGTGAAGGCTGCGGGCTTGGTTGATGCCCTTCAAGGAAAGGGACCATTGACCGTTTTCGCCCCGGTCAACTCTGCTTTCGACACGCTCCCGGCTGGAACTGTCGATACATTGTTAATGCCCGAAAACAAAGCCATGCTAACCAGCGTGCTGACCTACCATGTTGTCGCCGGAAATTGGACCTATGCTTCGATTAGTCACGCGATCACAAAAGGTCACGGAATGGCGACATTGACTACCCTCAATGGTCACAAGCTCCACGCTATGTGGAACGGCCCCAAGAACATCGTATTGAAGGACGAGAAAGGTGGAATTGCCAGCATCTCGACTTACGATGTGATGCAAAGCAACGGCGTGATCCACGTGATTAACCGAGTTTTGATGTCGAACTAAATCGCAAGTGAAGGCGCTGCTTGTCTGGTGACGAGCGGCGCTTTTTTGACCTGTTCACTCAACTTGAATCGTGATATGATTCTGAGATGCTTCGTGCCCACTCCATCGTCCTCTCCTTTTCCGTCGCACTACTACTAGTTGGGTGTGGATCCAAGAATGGATCGGATGTCACCATCACGGGTGACAATGGAGAAAAAGTAACCGTGAACACCAAAGGTGATTCCGGCACTGCGACCATTACCGACAAAAACGGGGAGCAAATGACCGTTGATTCGAAAAATGGCGAAGTCAAAATGTCGGGAACGGACAAGAACGGCGAAATTAAGTCGGCTACGATGGGCGGGAACACGGGAATTTCGGAAGCTGAACTCGGAGTTCCTTTTTATCCCGGTTCAACCGAAAAGACTGCCGAACAAATGAAGGTCGAGACCGGAACCGAAAAAGACTATTTGTCGTGTCGGACAACTTCCGATGAGCCAGCCAAGGTTTTAGACTTTTACAAAGACAAGGTGAAGGGCCTCACGGGCTCGGTCACCTCGATGAGCGGCATGACTATGGCCGTCGCTTCATCGAATCTTGAATCTGGGGCGAAGTTCACGCTAACGGCTGAAAGAAAAGATGGTGCGAAGGAAACTGAAATCAAAGTTGCCGTCGTCATCAAAAAGAAATAGGACTGCTTTTAGCCCAATTGAAATTCTGTTAAGGATTTCTCACTGACCGATTTGTTAACTGTGGCTTAAAGCCGGCTTAACAAGCGAGTGCAAGACTCTATCTGATCGAGCGAGGGTGCTAGTTATTTGACTAGATCGACTTGTTTGGATTTTCTTGGAGCTTGGAAAAATGAAAAAATTTGGAATCTTGGCACTATTTGGTGTCTTAGCGGCTGGGGCAAATGCCCAGTTTGCGAACGGAACGATTGCGGTGGTTAGTTTTGATGGAGGCGCAACCGCGCCAGTCAACACGGGAATGCGAGTTGTCCTGAAAGACTTCTCGACGACTGGCACTTTGTTGAATTCGATATCAACCGACACATTCATCAGCGGAACGGCGACTTCAGAGGGAGCCCTTAACTACGCGGACGACGGATCCCATACGCTTTGGATTGGTGGATATCAGACTCCTTCGACGTCGGGAGCAATTGGTAGTTCGACGGTGAGCCGACGGGTACAAGGCTACGATGTAACTGGCTCGATCATGGGCACGGCAACTGACTTCGTTAACACCACGCTTTACACGGCAAACAACATTCGATCAGCCGTAGTAGTTAACGGGAATTTGGTCACGGCGGGAAATTCGACTACGACAGGTGGCACGCGCCTTGGAACCGGATTCGTCGCGGGAACGGCACCCGCCACAACCAATTACAGCGGTGCAGTCACCAACACACGAGAGGCTCAAGTTTGGGGCTCAAACATGTATTGGTCAACTGCGAGTGGAACGACCTCGATTTTCACGAGCCCACTGGCAGCATCTGCTCCGACTGACATCGTTGGAGTTCACCCAACGGGAACTTGGAGCCCATACGACTTCACGTTTACCAATGACGGAACCAATGACGTGATGTACGTTGCCGACGACGGTGCGACTTCGGTCAATGGCGGACTGCTGAAGTTTGTCAAGAACGGCGGAACGTTTGATTTCGCTTATCGGATTACTGTTGCGGGAACTGTTGGACTTTCGGGAACTGCGGCTGGTACTCGTGGTCTTGGCGTCGTTAACGGAAAGATCTATGCCACGACCGATACCGGAAAGAACATTCTGGAAATCACCGATGGCGGATCAGCCGCCTTGTCGACCGTCTCCGTGATTGCAACCGCAGGAGCGAACGAGAATTTCCGAGGTCTTGAAGTGGTACCAGAACCAGCTTCCTTTGCTGTTCTCGGACTCGGAATTGCCGGACTCGTTGCTCGAAAGCGAAGACTAAAGTAAAACTAGCCCACCACTATTGGGTAACCCGAGGTCCAGGGAACGGCAATTCCGTTTCCTGGACCTTTTCCATGTAAAATAGACTCATGAGTGCCGCAATCGATCGTTTTAGAGAAGTCCTCAAGAAGTACGTCGGCACCCAAGAATTGGTCGAAGTCTACGAGGACAGCGAAGATACCGACAAGTTTGAAGTCGGATTTGTCCTATCCGTAAGCGAAGACTATTATTCGCTCGCGCTCATTGACAGCAAGGGCAGGGGCAACGGCTCGTTTGTCGGCCAGATCGAGGCGATTGTACGCCTTGCGGTTGGTACGCAATACTTGGCAGGGATTCGACTTTTGCACGAGCGAAAGCGGCAGCCCGAACGAAAAACCAGCTCAGCCGACGTTGGACCTTTTGACCACATGCTTGACTTGGTCAAGTACGCCTGTGAAAATCGGTTGATGGTTTCGGTTACTGCCGACGTCGAATTCTTTGGATTTATCAAGAACTACACGCGGGATCATATTGAGCTTCTTGAAGTCAATAAGTCAGGAATCGAAGACGGAATTCATTTTATAGACCTCAATGAAGTCAGCCGAATCGACTTTGGCGGCCCCAGCGAAGAAGCTCGCATGTTCTTGCATCAAGTCCGAATGGGACTGTGATCCTCTTCATTACGAACTCGTAAGATCGCCTGTCGGCGGGGTCGCTCATGGCGCCATTTAGGTTCAAAAATTTGATCAGAGCGACCTCGGAAAAGGCATGGTTCGATTCTTGCCCAGCCCTCCGGAGCATTGGCGCGACTTCGGGAACTTCGTTCCTCCGCTTCAAAGCTCCTGCGAGCTGGGCTTACATACTTCCGACCCTTCGGGCCCCCTGAAATTTGGAACTACACCAGTTCATACCCATTTCGAACGAGAGCACAAAAAAAGGGAGACGAATTCGTCTCCCTTTTTCAATTTGAGTTTGCCTTTACTTGCTTCCGCAACCGCCGCCGGAGCTGCAACTGCCACATCCGCCACCAGCACTATCTTCAGTTTTGAAGGATGAGCCGCATCCGCAGGATGAAGTAGCGTTTGGATTCTCGATTTTGAATCCGCCACCAAGAACGTCGTCGACGTAATCGACGGAGCTTCCTTCCATGTATCCGAGGCTAAGGGTGTCAACGTAGAGCTTGACGCCGTCGGTCTCGAACACCTTGTCGTCGGCTTCTGGCTCGTTCTCGTCCAATGCCATTCCGTACGAAAGGCCGGAACATCCGCCACCAGCCACCCAAACGCGCAGAGCCGCGCTGGCTTTGTTCTGGCTAGTCATGAGGTCTTTCAACTCGGTTGCGGCGCGATCGGTAAGCGTAATCATTTCTTTCTACTTTATTCTACGTCGGGTCAATCAATAATTAGACCAGATTTAGTTTGTCCCGTCATTTTACTTGACGGGTCAAAATTTAGAAGCGAATAACTGAGCTCAGAGTTAATGGTGACTTTCCGCCAAGTTGGATGTTGAATCCGCCAACGCTGAGACCATAGGTAAAGGCGGTTTGGGAATTGTAACCAGCTCGAAGGAACGTATTCTTGCTGATTGCAAGCTCTGCGCCGTATCGAAGCTGCTGATTTCCTGCGTGGTTCCCAAGATCAATCCAGTCTGCCGCCAAAACAAGTCGGTCTTGGATGTAGCCAAGGCCCACATTGTAGTTTCGCTTGTACGGAGCAAATCCGTCGGGGACAATCAGGTGTCCACCGCCAGGAGCTTCGTAATTGAATTTGATATTTGGTTCAACTGCGTTTTGAATCAGTCCTCCAATATATAGATTGTTGACCTTTGGGAGGTTATAAAGGACTCCGAAATCCAGCCCCGTAGACTCTTTGGTCGCAAAGTCTGTCAATAAACCTGAGCCATTTTGGACTCCGCCCTGGTTGTTGTTTTGAATCGTATTAGCGTCGGCAAATTTATGCGCGTAATAGCCTTTGATGCGCTTTAGGTTTGCGCCGAGGGTGAATTTCCCGGCCTTGGTCTGGAGTGCGCTGCCGTATCCGATTTCAGTTTGTTGATAACCAAATCCGTATGCGTCCATCCGGGATCCTGCCGGGACATTGTTGACGTCGCCGCCATTTTGCGCCCACTGCTGGAGCACCGCGTTAGGTACTGAGTTGACGCCCGCTTCTCCGCTTGCACCGATCGCAAAGCCGCCAATTTTGAGGCCAACATTGCCATTAAAGGCGACCGCTTTTGGTTCGGTGGCATAGTTTCGAGCCAAAGTCAAAATTCCGGCGGCATCCAGTCCGCCGTGGTTAATGTTTGAGACAACATCACGAACGTTTGTAAGGCTAAAACCATCTAATTTGTAGCCAATACTTGGCCATTGAAGAGATGGGGCTTTTGATCCGAATCCCAAGAAAGCAGGGTTCATCCGGTAGTTATTGCCGATATCGAGAGGTAGTGCTAGTCCAGCTCCACCCATTCCAGCGGCGCGGCTGCCGCCAAACGTAACGTCGGCGAATGAAGAGGTGGTGAGGCCCAGTGCAATCAGTCCAACAGCAATTTGAGTCGTTTTCATCTATGATCCCTAGTACAAATACTAGGCTATTTCTGACGGATTCTTAGCGGTTCCAGGCAAATTAATGGAATCCCGAGGCAATTCTGAGTCAAAATTGAATTGGAGCCACTGAAAAATTGCCTTACGTAATCGCTGAACCCTGTATTGGAGTGAAAGATAAGTCTTGTGTAACCGTTTGTCCGGTGGACTGCATCTACGAGATCGAGGACCAATTGGTCATCCATCCTGACGAATGTATTGACTGTGGACTTTGCGAAGCAGAGTGTCCGGTTACAGCAATTTTTGTCGATACTGACGTCCCGGCTAACTGGCGCAGCTTCATCGAGAAGAACGCGGTAGAAGCCAAGAAAGCCGCCGAAAAGCGGTAATTAGGCTGCGCTGTCTTGGGTGAGTCGACACCATCGGGCGGTTTCGATCCTTCCCAAGTGAACAAATTGAATCCCAACTCGATGTTTGAGTGAATTCTTTGAGTCTTGTCGGCAATATCGAATTTCAGCTTTACCCGTGACGCTGCCAAATGGAGTGTCGATATCAAGGTCGACAATGGATCCTCGAGTCAAAGATCCATCCACGACGGCTCCAAATCCATTGACCGATACGTCGCTGATATTCATTTCAATTTCGGCACCGTCAATGTTAATCGTGCCACTAAGGCCAGTTACCAATCGACGGACTGCTTCGGTAGTGTTGAGGTAGCGCAAAACACTGTCGTACTTAAGAGTGAGGAAGCCAGCGGATTGGCTTTCGAGCGTTGCCTGAACAACTGCGGAAGAATGAACGCCATTGATGGTCACAAAGAACTTTGAGCCAATTTCAAATTCATCTTGGTTGGCAAAGTCGATAACGATATCTGTATCAGACAGGGTCCGTACCCATCCAGCAAAAAATTTAGCGTCAGCGAGCCTCTGAAGTCTTACCCGTACATTTATAAAGCTTTCTCTTCGATCCCCGACATCTGATTGATAACTCATGACTGCTCCATACTCCACTTAAACCGCTGACTCGACTCCAACAACTCGATTCATAACCCACGGCATAAATGAACGATCCACAAAAAGCATGGGACCGTTACCTTCACTGGTTAAGTTCCTTACTGCCGGAGATTTATTAACTGCAAGATTGCTAGGATCAGCCTCAAGTTGTCAGCTATAATTTGAAAATGTCGAACTTTCTGAAAGTTCGACATTTTTGAAATGGCAATCGAATCTAATTCCAATTTGACCAAAGCCCAAGACCTCTTTATTCTTGAATGGGGGCGTATGAGCAGTTCGTGGGGAATCAACCGAACGATGGCCCAAATCCACGCATTGTTGTTCATCACCGGACAACCGCTTGAGGTCAACGAAATCATGGGGCGGCTCCAGATTTCGAGAGGAAATGCCTCGATGAATTTACGCGAGCTGATGGACTGGGGAATCGTTCGTCGGTTTCGCCAGCCGGGCGACCGAAAAGATACCTACCTTTCAGAGACCGACCCCTACCAAATGTTTCTCCGAGTCATTCGAGAGCGTAAAAGGAGAGAGATAGATCCAACTGCCGACGCGATCCGAGAAGTGATTGGGAAACTGCCGGAGAGTGATCCAGACGAATCGGTCAGTGGCCTTCGAACTCGACTGTTTGCATTGCTTGAAATCTTTGATCTGATAGATATTGCCTACAGTCAAGTGTTCGGTTCAGAAATCGGCGTCGACGAAATTCGAGAGCTCGTTCGAAATACAAAGTTAGACAAGCTGGCAATCAAACGAGAAAAAGCCCAGTAAACCTCCGGTAAATCAAGGTTTTTGACCCTATCCCCTACCAAAGAGTGGTAGGTTTTAAGTGTTATATGGCTCCTATGAGCAATGCATTTACAGGCTTAGTTGGCAAAGCGTGGGTACTCCCTATTCGCGACCAAGTAATGTTACCAGGGGCGATTTTGACCCTGCAAATCTACCGACCCGTCGGAGAAATTGCCATTCAAGAGGCAATGGCTAGCGATCGCTTATTGATCTGCCTTACTCAAAAAGACTCGAGAGACGAAACTCCAAACTCTGATCAACTCCATGAAGTCGGTACCCTCGCCGAAATCGTCCATTCGGTGCCAATGCCAGACGGCACGACCAGATTAGTGTTGAAAGGGCTCTTGCGATGTAAAGCTACTCAGTTTGAGCAAATCAACGAAGGCTACATGGCTTCATTTCAAGAAGCAAAAGAATTGATGACTGAGGACACAAGGGCGGTGGCTTTTGGCCGGCTACTCAAGCAGTCCTTCACATCAATCGTTGAACGAAATGATCAGATTCCCACGGAGAGCATTGAGACTGTTTCCGATGGTAAAAGTCCATTGTCGATTGCCTTTCAAATAGTCCACTTTCTCCCATCTAACTTTCGCGACAAGCAGCAAATTCTCGAAATAACCGATTTGGATGCCATGTTGGAGAGAGTCCTTGACCTCTGTAAGAAAGAAGAGGCATTGCTCGATGCGCAAGACCACATCCGGAGTCGAGTGGATTCGGACATATCGGGGGTCCAGCGCCAATTCTATTTGAAAGAGCAGCTTCGTGCGATCCAAAGTGAGCTAGGACTCAAAGGTCCATTTTCCGAAGAGTGCGATACATACCGCGCGTTGATCGAGAACTGTATCCCTGAGCCAGCTAAGTCACAAGGGCTCATTGAGCTCCGTAAGCTTGAACAGGCTAACGACAGCAGTTCTGACATTCAAGTGAGTCGGACCTATTTACAGACGTTGACTCGTCTCCCATGGGGCAAGCAGTCGGAGGATTCGATCGACATCGGTCGAGCCGAATCGCGGCTCGATCAGGCCCATTTTGGTCTTCCCGATGTCAAAGAGCGGATAATCGAATTTCTGGCGGTAAAGAAACTTCAAGGCTCCAATAAGGGCGCAGTCCTTTGCTTTGTTGGCCCTCCAGGGGTTGGAAAGACGAGCTTCGCCCGTTCAGTTGCCAGCGTCATGGATCGCAAGTGTGGCCATATCGCCTTAGGCGGCGTGAGGGATGAAGCCGAAATTCGAGGACATCGAAGGACGTACGTTGGAGCGCGTCCCGGTCGAATTATTCAAGCCATTATCGAATCAGGCGAAAGCAATCCTGTGTTGGTACTCGACGAAGTCGATAAGCTTTGCCAGGGCATCGGAGGAGACCCAACGAGTGCCTTGCTCGAAATTCTAGACCCGTCTCAGAACGATCATTTTGTTGACCATTACCTAGAAGTACCATTTGATTTGTCGCAAGTGCTGTTTATCGTTACGGCAAACATGCTCGACAGTATTCCTTCGGCCTTGCTCGATAGAATGGAAATTGTTGAGTTTTCGGGCTATACCGAATCGGACCGAAAGTCAATTGCCGAGCAGTTTGTGATCCCGGATGTTCGGGAGCTTTGCGGGCTAGGCAATCAATTCCCGACCCTGAATGAGGAAGCAATCTTGACATTAGTGCGCGAATTCTCTCGCGAGTCAGGAGTCCGGTCCCTCCGACGAGAGATATCGAGATTGGGACGTAAGTTGGCAAAGCAGGTTGCTTTAGGGCAAGAGATTCCGAAGGTTCTAGGTCGAACTGAACTGATTGAGATTCTCGGACTTCCCCAAATTACTTTGTCTGAAATCAGTAACAGCGAAGAAATCGGAATGACAAATGGATTAGTTGTCGCCGGGTATGGCGGCGATCACATGCAGGTCGAAGTCAGTATTACCAAGCCGATTGGGACTGAGCCGAAATTAGTCTTGACCGGATCGGTTGGACCTGTTCTCCAAGAATCGGTCCAGACCGCCTTAACGTGCGTGCGGTCGCTACTCGACTCCAAGGGAATTGACTCCCGGTTTGACGTTCACGTTCACTTGCCTCAGGCGGCGATTCCGAAAGACGGTCCAAGCGCCGGACTGACGGTTGGTGTGGCCCTCTTCTCGGCTTTCTCGGGACGAAGTGTCCGGGCGAAAGTGGCGATGACGGGCGAACTGAATTTGCGTGGACACACCCTTGCTATCGGTGGACTTCGAGAGAAGCTATTGGCCGCGAAGCGGTATGGATACAAAATCGTCTTGTTCCCGGCGGCTCAAATCGCCGAATTTAACGCACTTCCTGACGAAATTCGAAGTGGATTGAACGTTTTTCCGGTTGCGACGATTGAAGATGCCCTCGATGCCTGCTTGGTTCAAGCGCAAACAGTTAGCATTCGCTGAAGCGCGACCAAGGCGTCAGCGCGAATCTTTTCCGGAACGACGATCTGGTTGACTAGGTTGCCAGCAACCAGGTTTTCGAGCGTCCAAAGCAGGAAGCTTGGGTGAATGCGATACATCGTGCTGCACGGACAGATTTCTGGATCAAGGCAGATAATCGTTTTGTCCGGTTGCTCTTTGGCCAGTCGGGACACCAGATTGATTTCCGTTCCGATTGCCCATTTTGAGCCAGCGGGTGAATTGGTGACGGCTTTCAAAATGAATTCGGTTGAGCCATTCAGGTCTGCCGCGTTCACGACTTCCAGTTCACATTCGGGGTGAACGAGGACTTGGATGCCGGGATAGTCCACTCGGGCCTTTTCAATCTGCTCGATGGTAAAACGCTTGTGAACTGAGCAATGGCCTTTCCACAGGATGAATTTTGCGGCCTGAATAGACTCCGGTGTGTTGCCACCCAAGGGCTTGAACGGATCCCAAACGACCATCTCGGTTTCAGGATCATAGCCTAGCTTTGCACCCGTATTTCGGCCCAAATGTTGGTCTGGGAAGAAGAAAACCTTGTCTCCTTGCTCAAGCGCCCAAGCAACCGCAGTTGGGGCATTGGTACTGGTGCAGACGGTTCCGCCGTGCTCGCCTACGAACGCTTTGAGGTTTGCCGCCGAGTTGATGTAGGTCACAGGGACTAAGGTGGATTGGCCAATGACTTCATGAATTTGTTTCCAGGCACTTCGGACCTGGAAAAGATTGGCCATGTCAGCCATGCTGCATCCAGCGGCAAGGTTTGGAAGGATGACTTTTTGGTTGGGTCCGGTCAGAATGTCCGCACTTTCGGCCATGAAATGGACGCCACAGAACACAATGAATTCAGCATCCGGGACGGCGGCGGCGTCTTTGGCAAGCTTATAGCTGTCACCGCGAAAGTCGGCATGAGCAATGATCTCGTCGCGCTGGTAATGGTGCCCCAGAATGACCAGACGGCTCCCCAACGCTTTCTTCGCGGCGCGAGTCCGCGAGTCAATTTCTTCTTGCGAGAGGTTAATGTATTCCGCTGGTAGAGGCTCTTGGTACATGCTTCCTTTTTTCTACGTGAGAGCGAGCTACTTAATAACGATTTTTGTGGAAATGTTCATGCCGCGAACGTAGGCTTCTAACGTCGCCGATCCCGCTTCAACCCCGGTCACTTGACCACCTTGATCGACCCAAGCTGGACCTTGGAGAGACCAAAAGACTTCGATATTCGGAATGACCTTGCCATTGATGTCAATTACTCTGGCTTGACCGACGCCAGTCGTGGATATGGTTGAGGGAACGACGATGCGGAGCTTCTGTTCGGCGGTGAGCTGCCGAGGACCGTAGAAAACGATGCCATTAGCTACTGGGCGTTCACCCGTTTTTTCACTCGGGCGATTCATGTTGAGGCCGAATACATTGAGGCAAGTGCTTCCGCCGCCATCAAGGTTGATCGCATCGACACAGCCGAGATTTTTCAGGATTTCTGCCTCTTCTTGGAGGGTTGCGCCAACACTCATCTTTTGTCGGCCGTCAATCGCAACGAACATTAAGTCTCCTTGGCTTGTGCGTCCAATCGCGGTTCGCGGATGCCGACCCTCAATGAATGCTTTGTTGAATCCTTCGGCTTCGGCGTCGATACTGATGTCGCCATTACGAAGTAGCATCGGTCCCCCGCTGACCGCATTTTCGAGTTTCTCCCAATCGAATCCGGTTGTCGTGAGGCGAATGGTTAGTCGCTGTCCAGCCTTGAGACTCGAAAGCGCAGTAACCTTAGTGCCTTGGGCGACGAGAGTAAATTGTCCTGCCTTGAGGGGCATATTGGCGCCTTCATTGGTGATCGCGACGACGGTCGCGCCAATCTGAGTCGTCGGCACAATTCGGGTGCCGTCCACTTTGAGGATTGCCGTCACGCAAGGCGATTTGGATTTGCTGATTCCCGCTTCGGGCGTGTTGAGGGCGATCTTGTTTTCTGGGCATTCTTCGTTAAATCCGGCGATGTCGAGCGTCGGTCCACCATCAACTACAACTGTGCCCGTGAATTTTGAAAAGCCAAATGTCGAGCTGTTGGGACCCCAAGCGAAGGCCGCCCGTTTTGGATTTGGAAGACTCAGAAACTGCCCCTCGCGAACCATAAGTCCGAGCGGGTCGCCAGTAAACGGAAAGAAGTCAGCATTAATCGCCGCGAGGGCATTGGTGTCGTTGGCAAGTTTCGAGATCGTCGTTCTTCCGTCGCCTTTCGCGTCGAAAACGGTCTTGCCCGTCAGTTCCGGCATGATCGACGTGACCGGGTTGAGAGTGATCATTTTGAGCGAATGGATCAGGCGGGGTGGATCCTGCTGAACCTCCATTCGGTAGACCAATCCGGGCGCAATGGGTTTTTCCCAGACCTGATTCGCAATTCCATTGCTCGATAGGACAACAAGCCCAACTATCCCTAGTATTTTTATTCGCATAACGATTCGGTGTACTTCATGGTACCGCTTGATGCATCAAGATCAGCCTTTATCCCAAGGGGGAGGCTGAGCATCTGGGTGGCGTGACCACATGGGAAATTGATGATACTTGGTATGTTCAGACTGCCCAAGCGATCCTTGACAATTTCGCGCCAAGGCAAGGTCCCAATGGCCTTATCTTCCTTTTCATCGGTCCTGGTCATTTCGCCCACGACGATTCCGGCAGCGCGTTGAATTGAGTTGGAATTAAGAAGGTGAGTGAGCTTTGCATCAATCCGATGGGGCGCTTCATCTACGTCCTCGATAAGGACGATTTTGTCCGTCATGTCGATCTGCTCGGGGGTTCCGAGAAGATCGCAAATCAGACTGAGGCAGCCGCCAATCACCGTTCCCGTGGCCGTTCCTGGAGTGAGACAATCTCCTTTCGGTGCTGCTAGTGGGATTGGGTTTTCGCCTTTAATGGCTTGTAGGAATGACTCATAAACCCAAGGTTCTCGATCTGGGCTAAATGTAATTGCCATTGGCCCGTGAAGGGTTGGCAACCCTCGGCGGTTAAGGGCGGCATGAATGACGGTGACGTCGCTGAAGCCGATGAAGAGCTTGGTTGACTTTGCTAGGCCATCGAGATCGAGGAATGGCATGAGACGGCTAGCTCCGTAACCACCCCGTGAGCAAAAGACTGCTTGGGTGTGTGGGTCGTGAAAGGCAGCAATTAAGTCAGAGGCTCGCTCTTCGTCCGTTCCCGCAAGATAGCCTTTGGCGGAGTAAGTTGAAGGGTAGAGTTTGACCTGGTAACCTTGGTCTTCGAGGAGACGAATGCCTCGCTCGGTCTTCTCCGGTGGTAGTGGCGATGCTGGAGAAATGAGGCTGATTGTGTCGCCGGGTTTGAGGGCCTTGGGCTTTCCCATTGGCAAAGAGTATATCAGAGGGGCTTCGCCACCAAAGGAACGGAGACCCATCAAATATACGCAGCTATCCCCCGCCGCGCTTTCCTTTTTTCGGTTTAGGTAGTTCACCGACTTCCTTTTTGTCGTACTTGTGCTTGCCGTAATCGCTGAATGACGCTACGTCGAAGTTGTTGTACGTCACGAAGGGCTGTTTAGCCAGTCGCTCGTGAAAGATTTGGTCAGTCGTCTTGAATACGATTCCGCCGAACTTCGCTGGTCCACCCGTGTGAGAGAGGATAGTGTCGCTGGTCGCGGCCCGATTTTCGAATTCGTACTTTTTGTCGAATCCCTGCATTTCAGACCGCCTGACCATCGCCTTAGGATGCTCGGCAATATGCGCCAGGTGCATCTTGGAATAGGTTTCCTTCTTTTGCGCCAGAGTGAGCTTAGGATCGTTCCAAACGTCGTTTAGAGTCTCGGCGAATTTGAGTTCGAACGATAAATCCTTCGTGTCCCAGTAGCCAGGCAAGCATGTCAAGACCACGCCTTGCTGATTCAGCACAAAGATTTGGATGTTGTGGGGTCCAGCACCGTTGGTGGTGAAAACGGCTCCGCCGTCGACGGGATGAATTCCTGAGTCGCCGCACCATGGCATACCAACAATGTTGCGATACCCGCAGACAAAGTCAGACTTGATCAGGGAGAAAGTGGGTTCGGAAGAGAGCGACACGGCCCTCAAGCTTTCGCCCGCACTTCACGTATTGCCCGACATGGAGCCGAGCATGTTGACAAAAAGGATCAACTTGCCTTCTTTCTTAGACCGATCGAGAATGGGTTGTGGTTCGGTGAGCCACTTGATCTCTGAGTTCACTTTGCAAGTATTTGCGTAAGCGAGACCCGGATCAACCGCATTCTTATTCTTCTTCGAATCCTGAGGCAACTGGAGACCGCAAAGCATCGGCAAAGCAGCGAGTAGTACCATAGTAACCTTATACCATGATTGGGGCTTTTTCACCAATAGGACCTGGGCCGTTTGGCGGCCCCACTCGAGCATGCTTAGACTCTCAGCTTCGCAGTGGTCGGCTAAGCATGCCACGGCGGAATCTGAAATCTATTTTCCCTTTGGATGCGCGTTCTGTACTGTCTCGTGAAGTCGTTCGATGCTGACATGCGTATAAATCTGAGTTGTGGCGAGGCTTGAGTGCCCCAGCAGTTGCTGCACCGTCTTGAGGTCAGCCCCACCATCGAGCAGGTGAGTGGCGAATGTGTGGCGCAGAGTATGCGGCGAAGTATCGGGCGGGAGTCCGACCGCCAATGCCCAGCGCTTCACGATGTTTTGGACGGTGCGCGTGGTGAGCCGGAGGCCTTTATCATTCGTAAACAGGGCATCGCCCTGTAACGGGGCTGTTCGCTCAGATTGGACGTAGTCGTCAATGGCAGTGCTCGCCGCGCCTCCGAAGAAGACAACCCGTTCTTTGTCGCCCTTTCCAATGATTCGGATCGAATTATTGTGAAACTCAAAATCCCCTTTATTGATGCTGACGGCTTCGGCGGACCGGAGACCCGCAGAGTAAATCAGCTCCAAAATTGCGCGATCACGCTTGGGAGTTCGTCCGACATCTTGCTGGTCGAGCAAGTTGCTGGCTTGGGGAAGGTTGAGGCTCTTGGGGAGGTTTCGGCGTCGAAACGGTGCCTCTAGCGGCTCGGTCGGGTCGCGGTCGATGACCTGAGTTGAGCGGAGATACTTGGCGAACGACCGAATGGTGGAGAGTTTTCTGGCCCGGGTTCGTGGAGATCCACCGTTCTTGCGGAGGTACTTCCGCAAAGTCTCGGTGTCAAAGTCGAAGGCGCCAGCAGTAAATTCAGCCAATTGGCTCAGATCGGCTCCGTAGGCCCGAACTGTCGCCCCAGATCGCCGAGCGCGGAGGTGATCCAGAAATTTCTGAATCTGATCATCCATCGGTCCGGAAACTCGGTTGGCCACTGTTTTTAGTTTGGCTCATAATCGAAGGCATTTTTCCTCTCCTAAGAGGAGAGGAAAAGTCTATCCTCCCTTCGTCATGATTAGCGAGACGTTGTGTCCGCCGAATCCGAAGGAGTTATTGAGGACAATATTAAGCTCACGCTTTTGCGCGACATGGGCGACGTGGTTCAGATCACACATCGGATCAGGATTGTCTAAATTGATGGTCGGCGGCATAATGCCGTCGCGCATCGCCAGAATACAGATCAGCGACTCGATTGCACCCGCCGCACCCAACGTATGTCCATGCATTGACTTCGTCGACGACATCGCCAGCTTGTACGCGTGATCGCCAAAGACCTTTTTAACCGCGGAAACTTCCATCGGATCGCCGACCGGGGTCGAGGTTCCGTGGGCATTAATATAATCGATGTCTTCCGGCACCAGACCAGCTTTGCGCAACGCCATGTTCATCGACTTGGCTGCGCCGCGTCCTTCCGGATGCGGAGAGGTGATGTGATACGCGTCTGCCGACATTCCGTATCCAATCACTTCGCAATAAATCTTTGCTCCCCGAGCTAGCGCATGGTCGCGGTCTTCGAGCAGTAATACCGCCGATCCTTCGCCCATTACGAACCCGTCTCGATCGACATCGAACGGGCGAGATGCCTTTGTCGGCTCGTCGTTTCGAGTGGACATGGCGCGACAGGCACAAAAACCAGCGATGCCGATTTCGTTGACCGATGCTTCGCTTCCACCCGCAAGCATACAAACCGCGTCGCCGCGTTTGATGATTTCCATCGCGTCGCCAATCGCATTGGCACCGGTAGAACAAGCCGAAACGATCGTGTGATTTGGGCCCCGCAGGTCGTTAATAATCGAAACGATGCCGCTCGCCATGTCTGCGATCATGTACGGGACAAAAAATGGAGAAACTCGATCCGGCTTGCCGTTGTGAATGAACCCAGTGTTCTCGTACATCACGGACATTCCGCCGACTCCAGTGCCGATCAAAACACCAAATTCGTTTCGTAAATCTTCGTCAAATTCGATTCCCGAATCGTCAATGGCTTGACGAGCCGATGCGATCGCAAAGTGAAGGAACCGATCCATCCGACGGGCATCTTTCTTTTCAAACCCTTCGCAATACCAATCTTCGACGTTGAAGTCAGGGACTTCACCGGCAATTTGGGTAGCAAAAGGGGTTGGGTCGACATTGGTGACTGTTCGGATTCCCGAAACACCAGCGACCACTTTTGGCCAAAAAACGTCGACACCAGTGCCGAGCGGAGTTACCGCTCCAACCCCGGTGACGACTACTCGCCCGGATGGTACGGGCGGCGAACTCATTTAAGCCTTCTTCTTCGTAATGTAGTCGACCGCCGTTCCAACAGTCTTGATATCGCCTACTTCTTCGTCGGGGATGTCGATTTCGAATTCATCTTCGAAAGCCATTACCAGCTCAACAACATCCAGGGAATCTGCGCCGAGGTCATCGGTAAAGCTAGCTTCCATTGTCACTTCTTCAGGCTTGACGTCGAGTTCTTCGACAGTTACCTTTTTCACTCGGTCAAAAATGTCGGTAGACATAGGTAAATAAAGATACCCGCCTCGCCCTGCGAACAGGTAACCAGAACAGGTTCAAATTCTATTTTTTGTACGCCGGATTTCTGATTCGTGCTGCTTTTCGGTTCAAAGTGCGTGAAGTTTTGGCCATTGGATTTCGACGCCTTGGTCAAAAAGTAGGATTTGCAATTCCGTCAGGTGGGTCCCAATTCCCTGGACATCCATATGATAGTGGAGCATGAGGGAGGCAATTGCGGCGGCCGACTCACCGATATTCCACTCCACGGGGTGAAGGCGATAGCAACCGTTAGTGATGTGAGTGGCACCAATGTTTTTGCACGCGGGAATGAGGTTTTTCATTCGAACGGGGATGAGCGAACCAGCCGGAATCTCGAACGGCAACGTAGACGTATCGATCGTGTTCTTGCCATTCGTGCTTGGGTGCAGGTCAATTCGGTAAGACCCGACCCCGATGGAATCGGTAAAGGACGGTGCCCGGTCGGCGCCGGGGTTGGTGTAGGCCGCGATGTACTGCTCCTTGACCGTGAATTGAGCCTTGATTCGGCGGGATTCTCGGATGTAGGGATATTTGGCGAATCCGTCCGGGGTTCCGGTGATATCCGGATCCATATAAAGGCCAGGATAGGCACCCGGTTGGTCGTCGTGGCGGGGAGCGTCGTGTTGCAACCAGTACAAGAGTGAAAGAGAAAGTTCTTTTGAGTCTGCTAGCCGAGATGCTGAAACTGGACCCATGGCCCCCGGTAGGTCAAATTGGTCGGGTATTTGGTCACCAATTGGCAAGGGGTCAACATCAATGATAGAGGCTTCGAAATAGTCGTTTTGGGGCCAGTTCACGACGGTAACCGGATTCATCTTCTTCTTTCTAGTTGCCGGATTGACGATTTGGCGGTAAGGGAAGAGCGCATACCAGTCATCGGGGTCGCGGGGGTAGAGCGGTAATTCGATTTCTTCGCCCGTATGAGCATGAAGCACCTGAAAGCCAAGAAGTGGTCCTGGCCAAAAGTCCGGTTTCCAAGTTCGCCATTTGTCGTACTGAGCGGGCTTGGCAATGCGATGATCCGTCCCATCCGCGTGTCCCATGGCGAAGCACCATGTTAGTCCTTGCACATTGTCAGGTTCAGGATTACCATTGACCGAATTTGGTTCTTTGGATTGGTCAATGGACTCGGCCCCGATAACATATTCAGTTCCCGTCATCGGGAGCAAATCGCCCAATTCGGTGGCATCGAGAACGACTGAGCCGGAATATTCTTCGAACTTGCCATTCTTCAGGTTGAGAAATCGAACAGATCGGACTCGATCATCCTGAACATCTGCGGAATGGGCCTTGCGACGGTAAAGGATCGTTAAACTGCCGGAAGCAAGGTACGGACGGAGCATTTCGGCAATCACCGCGACTCCGACTTTGGGTTCGTGGCAGAGGCGGCTTACCCAACCGGATCCTGGGTTGAGCGTTCGCTTCAATTGGGCCTCGCGGGTGAGGTTTTTATGATCCCGATAGTATTGGCGCACGAGCCGGCGATAGGTGCGGTACCGTTCAGTGCATCCAAATTGTTCGATCCAAGGGTGCTCGTCGGGGGGGACGATCTGTGCCGTTAGCTGGCCACCGAGCCAGTCAGTTTCTTCGGTGAGGATGACCGAGTGACCTAGTTCGCACGCCATCATTGCGGCGGCGGCACCGCCTGTTCCTCCACCAACGATCAGAATGTCGCAATTTGCGCCCGGCATGCGAGACATGTTATTCGATTATTCGTCCTATAATCTTGAGGGGAAATGAAAAGATCAATAGTTGTTGGGATTGCAGTTTTTTGTTTTGGGTCCGCATTGGCCCAACAAAATCCAACACCATCTCTAGCTGATCGAGCGATTTCTGCCAGCATTGCGATGGCCAAAACGGTTTGGCAACGCGTTCAAAAAGAAGGACGTCCCTTGGCCGAGCGGATGCTCAAAGCCGCGCCAGACTATTATAAGGGTGCGCAAAGTCAATTGCAGGACCTCGTGAAACGGGTCGATAAGGCTGAGATCCCCAAAACATTTGGCGAAAAGCAAAAACTGGCATTGGAGCTATGGAAGATGCGTGGAGCAATCAATGTAATGGCTCTGAGCGACCCCGAAGTCGTAAAAAGTCTGCTGAATTATCGTCCTGAAGCAGTTCAAAAAATGCAAAAAGACCTGCAACAGACCGAGACGAAGCTCAAAAAAGCAAACCTGCCCGGAATCTAGGGGTACAATATGACCTCCTAACACTTCAGTGAAGGCTGCCCCATGAAACGCACGTTCCAACCTAACAACCGCAAAAGAAGTAAGACTCACGGTTTTCGAATTCGAATGAGAACCCAAGACGGTCAAAACGTCCTAAAACGACGACGAGGAAAAGGTCGTCACAAACTGAGCGCATAAAAGGTCCATCCAAGCGCCGGTTTGACGAAATTTACAATCAAGGTCGCCGTTTCCGTGGCGACTTTTTAACGCTGATCGTTAATCCGGGCAATGGCCTCGTTGGGATTGCAACGAGCAAAAAGCTTGGTTCAAAACCTCAACGCAATCGGCAAAAGAGAAGAATTTACGCAATGATTCAATCGCTTGAACCTCTCGCTCAGCAGGACATTGTTTTTGTTGCGAGTGTCAAGTGCCAAAATGCTGACCATGCAACGCTTGCCAACGATTTTACGCAATTAATGGGAGAGGCGCGAATTTGGGTCGGAGGCTTGGAATCTTCTTAGTTCGATGTTATCAACGCGGTTTTGCGTGGATGCCGCCAACGTGCCGATTCAACCCAAGTTGCTCTCAATATACGTTGGAAGCAATCGACAAATACGGACTCATTAAAGGCTCGTGGATGGGAATGAAAAGAATCGGTCGTTGTGGTCCATGGCACCCGGGTGGAGACGACCCTGTACCGTAAAAGTTTAAAAATCAATGGCTAAAGCACCTGTACCAAAGAAAAATATGACGTTCATCTGGATTATCTGGATGTTGTCATTTGTCTGGATCTTCTCGACGATGAACAATCAGAAGAAGGATCCACCGCAACCAACCCAGAACATCCTTGACCTTTTGAAAAAGGATAACAAAGAGCTTCTTGATGTTTCAGCTGCTCAACACTTTAACACGTATAAAAACCAGCTTGACGAAGAGGTCAAAACCAAGAAGCTGTCGGAGCATGACGCAGACGTCAAGAAATTCGAGGGTGCCGTCTTGGTTGCCAATACCCAGCTTCGAGCGGGGATCATTCGGAACGAGACCCCCCGAGTTCGTTTGGGCTACCAAACCCTCTGGACGTTCCAAAAGAAATTTCGAGATACTGCCGATTGGAAGGACAAGGCAGTTGACACCGCTCCAGACTCGCGAACACCTGAAGTCCTAACCTCTACTTCTGGCCAAAAACTATTTGACGGTGTGAGCGAAATTCTGAGCGCTCGAAACAAAAAAGAAATTATTTGGGGATTCATTCCCGGTGGCTACAATGCTATCGATTCTCTTATCGCTTTGACGGGCCGAAACGCAGGATTTAGCTACTGGTTTGGCGCGTTGCTTTTGGCTTTTGTTGTCCGATTAGTCGTCTTCCCGTTCACTCAAAAGACAATCATGCACTCGCGACAAATGTCGCAACTTAGCCCCTTGATGACGAAGATCAAGGAAGAGTTCAAAGATGATCCGCAAGAGATGAATAAGCGGGTAATGGCGCTTTATAAGGAATATGGCTTGAATCCGGCCGCTGGCTGCGCCCCGGCATTCGTTCAAATGCCGCTGTTCCTCACGGTTTACCAGTGCATGCTGTTGTACCAATTCGAATTCCAAAAGGGCCATTTCCTTTGGATCAACGAATCGATCAGCAAGGCCACCGGCTTCACTGCCCCGAACCTTGGCACCCAAGACAACATTCTCATCGTCCTCTACGGCATCAGCATGATCATCTCCCAGATGCTGACCCCGGTCAGTGACCCAAGTCAGAAGAAGCAGATGCGCCTAATGGGCATCGGCATTTCCTGTCTCTTTACATTTTTCATGTTCACCGGAGCATTTCCGGTCGTGAGTGGCTTCGTCCTTTACTGGACGTTTACCAATATCTTTGCGACAGCGCAGTCGCTCAGAGCCTACCGCTTACCACTCGTGCCGTTGCAAAAAGTGAACACGAAGGACGGAGGAGTCTATCCCCAAGACCCAACAGACATGTTTCCATGGATGAAGAAGGTCGCTGGTAAAGATAAACCCACTCCGCCAACTAAGGGCAAGTCAAACGTAGATCCGTCAAAGAAGACAGGCAAGCCCCAACAACACAAACCAAAAAAGTAAGGTTATAAAAAATGCAAACGATTGAATTAACCGTCAAAAATCTGGACGATGCCGCCGCTACCGCTGCCGAACAACTCGGGGTTAGCCCAGATCAAGTCAAAATCACTGTCCTCGAAGAGTCTAAAAAGCTCTTCGGCAAAGTCACGTATAAGGTGAAGGCTGAGACCAAAGTAGCGCCTAAATCAGCGGCTAAGGCTGTTGTCGAAGCCCCTGCTCCTGTGGTTGCAAAGGCAGAACCTGCCCCTGCGGCACCGGTCGCAGCAAGCACTGATGCTCCTCGCAAAAAGCTTGGTGCCAAGAAAGAAGCTCCCGCCCCGGCCGCCGCTGCTCCAGTTGAAGCCGCTGCCCCAGCCGAAGCTGCCGCTCCAGCCGAAGCTGCACCGAAAGCCAAAACTTCACGAGTCGGCGCAAAGGCGAAGGCCGCTACGCCAGTCGAAGCCGCCGCCGAAGCACCAGCTGAAGCCCCTGCATCTCGCGAAGAAGATTCTGGTCCAGAAGTTGTTGCAACCAAGGAAGATGCCGCCAAGCTGGAAGGCATCCTCAAAACCCTCGCTCATAAGTCAGGACTTGAAGCCGAGATCGTCGTTGGCGAGCTCCAAGGCAAGTACATCAACCTTTCGATCGACGGAAAAGAAGCTGGCTTCTTGGTCGGTAAGAACGGCGAAGTCTTGAACTCTCTCCAATATTTGATCAACCTCGTTGCCAAGCAACAGTTGGCCAACGGAGTCCGAGTGACCCTCGACGGTAACGACTACCGAAAGAAGCGTGCTGAAGCATTGACCAACTTGGCATCGAAAATCGCCGAGAAGGTCCGAGAGCGGGGCGAAGAAGCCGTTCTCGAAGCGCTTCCTGCATTCGAGCGACGAGTAATTCATAAGGCTCTCCAAGAAATTGAAGGCGTCACCACTTACAGCGAAGGCGAAGAGCCAGATCGACGAGTCGTTATCGCTCCGATCGACTAATCCAAAACTCCCCTTCTCCTATCTCTTTGGATGGGAGAAGGGGCAAGGGGATGAGGGCAAAAACGCCCGCATTTGAAAAGCCTCGTGTAACCGCACGGGGCTTTTTTGTGGGGATCTGAGGTTAAGTGACGAGTTAAGCAGACAAAGCCTTAATGGATCTTCCCCGCATCGACTTATTGTTATGGGTAAGTTCGTGACGAAGTTTGAGTGCGATGCGGTGGATACGTGAACGAAGCGTGCCGATTCGAATGCCATATTCCCGGCTTACTTCCATTTGGTCGAGTCGCTCGATATAAATCTTTCGAATCAACTCTCGGGAGTCGGCATCAAGGGTAGCAAGCGCGGAGAGAAGCTCCGGCGAAATTGCTTCACCAAGCACGATTTCTTCGGGGGTCTTGCGCGAATCGGCATGGTCTTCAATCGACGAATCAATGCCAAGATTAGTCTCACTGACCTCTTGGATTCTTCGGCTCCTCATCCGTTTGCGATCCAAGAACGTGTGGTACACGATCTTCATCAGCCAATTATCCGTGCGCCGTGCATCATCGCATTTCTCAAACGATCGATATGCTTTGAGAAATGCTTCTTGTGTCACATCTTCAGCCTCATCTCTGTTTCTGCACAAACGTGCCGCAAAGTTCGCCATTTTCGGGAACATCTCACGGTACATCCTTTCGAATTCTTGATTTTTGCTTTGTGTCATTTCCTTCTCCTTTGTCTCAAAATGTCTGTCTGCTAAGTCAAAGTTGGAGTTTCTTGCGATTCCCCACGGTCTTTAATCCAGCAATCAATTGAACGAATATGATTTCTTGTAGTTGAGATCGGGGGACTTCGATGTCCACGTAGCTAAATTGCCGACAAGTAAGCAGGATTCACTCGTTTGACCGAATCCTTTACCGCCGGCGATACAGGCCTTTTTACCTGTAAGGAAAAAGACTCCGATTTGTGCTGGGGAAATACGCACTCCAGCGCAAATGAGACTAAAGACCCAGTTTAAACTGAGTTCCTGCGTTTGCATGCGTCACCAGCGACGGGAATACCGCAGTAGGGACTGGATTCGACCCCTTCCTGGCATTTAGCGAAAGATTACTTAACCGGAACCATTCGTACGATTCGATCGGGCTCGTTGAGGGTTATGTAGAGATATCCATCGGGGCCAAAAGCCAAGTCACGGACTCGACCAAGTCCCCACGAAAGGGTTTCCTTTTCAATGATAGTTTCGCCATTAACTCGGACTCGATCGACGTTCCTGCCCGCCAATCCTCCAGCGATGAGATCACCCTTCCACAGCGGAAACACTTTGGAGTTTGCAATCTTTAAACCAGAAGTGGCACACGAAGGCAACCAACGCAGAATTGGCATTTTGAAATGTTGATCGTCGGTCGGCCATGGCACGGATAGGGACGAATCGTTATAGTTGATGCCAAAGGTGATGACTGGCCAGCCATAATTCGACCCCTTCACAATGTGATTGAGTTCGTCGCCACCGCGAGGAGCGTGCTCCGTATCCCAGATTTCGCCATTATTGTCCATCGTGATTCCCTGAGGGTTCCGATGTCCGTATGACCAAATTCCCGGAAGGGCCCCTGGCGTATTGACGAATGGATTATCCGACGGAACGGTCCCGTCTTCGTTCAGTCGCCAGACCTTCCCGTTTGGCTTATCCAGGCGTTGGGCTAACGGGCCGTTGCCGCGCTCTCCCGTTGAAAAGAAAATGTGTCCTTTATGGTCGAAAACAATTTTCCCCCCAAAGTGGATTTCGGAGCCGTTATAGTTCTCCTCTGGCATCTTAAAGATGTCTTGCTGATCGGTCCAGGTAATTTTGGATCCTTCAAATTTCAACTTGCCGCGTACATACCGAGTAAAGGCCTGACGTTTTGCATCGCTTTTCGGGTCCGCGATCGACAGGTATATCCAGCCATTGATTTTATATTCAGGGTGAACGGCGACTTCCATCAGTCCGCCTTGTCCAAGCTCGGTTGACTCAGGCAATCCTTCGACTTGGCCGATCAGTTTGCCCTTCACGACAACACCCATGATGCCTGGCCGGTAGTTCACGAGCATTTTTCCGTCGGGTAGCCAATCGATGCACCAGGGAGTCTTGAGGGATTTGTCTTCCTTGAGGACGGTTTCAACTCGATATTTGTAGTATTTCGTTGAGTAAACATCTGCCACTGGCTTTGGTGCCGTCTCCGAACGAAGAGTCTTGTTTTGAAGCTCGCGGATATGGACGATCAGGGCCCAGATTTCTTCGTCCGACATCGTTTCGCCATATGCTTCCATTCCCGCATCCGGTACTCCGTTCCGCGTCGCGTCAAAAAAGGGTCGGTCCCATTTCTGATCAAACTTGTCGACGGTGAGCAAAGACTTTGTCCCGCCTCCTCCGCCTTGGGCATTATCCCCGTGACACTTCGCACAGGTGTCGTTATAGAGTTGAGACACGCTTCCGCCCACCCGCTTCACTTTTGTATTGCGTTGAAACCCTTGGGTTTGCTGCACTCTTGCCCCAACGAAAGCGGAGCAAGCAAAAACGGTTGCGACGCCAAGAATAATGGCGTTGGGTCGAATAATTGGTGTTTGTTTACGGTGGCTCATTTTGTTGGGGGGATCAGCTTATCTAACTTGGTCAATTGAATATCCAGTTGCTTGGCAAGCATGTTGAACACTTCGTACGACTGCTTAGTGGGTCGATAGTCGCCGCCAGACACATTGCCCAAGACGCCAGCGAGTTTGTCATTCAGGCGAATCGGATAGTTGAGCGGGTCTTGACCACTCTTGTTCTTGGTCTGATAGATTGCTTCTTCGACCTCGGTGATGCCTTTGAGCCACGCTGCGTCCGCAGTAGCACCCTGAGCTTCCCGGGCTTTCTTGATCTTCGCGAGGGCGGCATGGGCATGGTTGAGTTTGTCCACAATCTGCATTTGGAATCGGAATTTTTCTTGCAGATCAGCGTCCGTTGCCGGAGTACGAGGGTCTTTGAGCCAACGGAATGTCGTGGACTGTTTTTGACCGTCTACGGTCATCGTAAGCTTATATTCACCCGGTGCCGCCGCAATGGTGCCGCCTCGGCCAGCCCAAAGGATCATTCCCGGCACCGTATTAAACGACGGATATCGGATAAATGTGCTCGTCTGGTGAGGTCCTTTCTCAGTTGAACCAGACACGGTTTGAACGACCTTACCAGCCATATCAGCTATTTCAAGTTTTACGTCCTTGGCTTCGCTCGGCAAGAAATAATTGATCATGATTCCGCCACTAGGGTTTGGCGCAACGTTGTGCCCCCCTTGCCCAAAGAAGCTGACCGGAATCGCATCCTTCGGTTTGAATAGACGTAATCCACTGCGAGAATCTGCGGCGATCTGCTGCAAGACCGAAACATCGTCCAATATCCAAAATCCCCGGCCATGGGTTGCAATTACCAAGTCATTGTCCTTCCAGGCAATGTCGTGTACGGGCGTGAGGGGAAGGTTGTTTTGCAGACTCTGCCACTGCTTACCGCCGTTAAAGCTCACAAACAATCCGATCTCGGTTCCGGCATACAGAAGACCCGGCTGCTTCTGATCTTCACGGACAACGCGTAGGAACGCGTTTCTCGAAATCCCGTTCACGATGGCCGTCCACGTCTTGCCAAAATCAGTCGTCTTGTAGGCATAGGGGGTGTCGTCGTCGTTCAGGTGATTATCGACCGCCGCATAAGCCGTGCCTGCATCAAAGGGTGATGCCTCAAGCATGCTGACTTTAGCAAATTTGGGCATGCCTGCTGGAGTAACGTTTGTCCACGACTTTCCGCCGTCCTGGGTGACGTTGATGAGTCCGTCGTCGCTTCCCGCCCAGAGAACGCCTTTCTTTTTGGGCGATTCGGCCAGGGTAAAGACCGTGCCGATGTACTCAATACTCGTGTTGTCCTTGGTAATCGGTCCGCCAGAAGACCCCTGCATAGACTTGTCGTTTCGGGTCAGGTCTGGGCTTATTTTGCGCCAGCTTTGCCCCATATCGGCGGTCGCAAAAACATATTGGCTACATGTGTAAAGCAGGTTTGGGTTGTGCGGTGAGAAGACAATAGGGAATGTCCATTGGAATCGCTCGGCTAAGTCTTCGGCCCCGTGCCCCATCGGGTTATCCGGCCAAGGATCAACTGCCCTCGATGTCTTGGTTCGGTGATTGAACCACGAGAGGTCACCGCCGTAGCTTCCGCCAAAGACGATTTCAGGTTGATCCGGCTTTGCTGCAATATAACCACTTTCGCCACCTGCAGTGCCCGTCCAATCATCTTTGCCGATGCCTGCGCCAAATGTTCGGCTCGGAATCCGTAGCGAACTGTTGTCTTGCTGAGCACCTAGGATGTTGTAAGGAAAATCGTTGTCAGTAGTGACGTGATAGATTTGCGCCGTCGGCATTTCAAGCGTACTGAACGTTCGTCCACCGTCGGTCGTGATACACGCTCCGCCGTCGTTGGCCTGAATCATTCGCTTAGGGTCGTCGGGTGAAATCCAGAGGTCGTGATTGTCGCCGTGAGGTGGTCCAATTCCGCCGAATGTCTTGCCACCGTTGGTGGATTTGCCCCACCCAACGTTCAGCACATGAACTGTATCTTTGTCTTTTGTGTCGGCAAAAATTCGGGTGTAATACCAGGCTCGTTGACGCCAATTTCGGTCTTCGTTGGTTTTTTTCCAGGTTGCTCCCGCATCGTCGGAGAGAAAGATTCCCCCTTCCGTTGACTCAACGTTTGCCCAGAAGCGATTTGGGTCAACCGGAGAGATGGAAACTCCAATTTTGCCGAGGGTTCCGCTTGGCAATCCCGGGTTATGTCCGATGTTCTTCCAAGTTTCCCCTCCATCATCTGACTTAAAAATGGTGCTGTTGGGGCCACCAGAGTTCATGGTATATGGCGTGCGCCAAGCATCCCAGATTGTGGCGAGCAGCACGTCCGGATTTTGGGTGCTGACCGCAATATCGGCGGCCCCGGCTTGGTTGGTGGCAAAGAGAACCTTCTTCCACGTTGCGCCCCCGTCTGTTGATTTATAGATTCCCCGCTCGTCGTTTTTTCCGTAAACGTGGCCAAGTGCTGCGACCCAAACAATGTCCGGATTGGTCGGGTGAACGACAATATGGGAGATGGTTTGCGTAGCCTCAAGCCCGATGTTCTTCCAGGTTGTTCCCCCGTCTGTGGATTTGTAGATTCCGTCCCCGTGCGAAATGTTGCCCCGAATGTCTCGCTCGCCCGTCCCCGCGTAGACCACATCAGGATTGGATGGTGCGGTCGTGATCGCTCCGACCGAGCTCGAACCTAAGAATCCATCGCCGACAGGAGCCCAGTTGACGCCGCCATCGATCGTTTTCCAGATTCCGCCTCCGGTTGCCCCGAAAAAGTATTCCTTTGGGCGTTGAGCAGAACCAGTAACGGCAAGTGATCTACCGCCCCGAAACGGCCCGACAAAACGCCATTGCATGGACTTGTAAAACTCGGAAGATTGCCCGAGCGACATGGCTGCGGCCAGCAGCAACGAGCCAAGCGTAAAAAATTTACGGAATTGCATGAATGTTGGGAGAATACCAACTTGGCCGGGGTGTAGAGTTCCCGTTTCTAGGGTGAACTTTGAACAGGGACCACTAAAGTAACTGGTTCTTTGCGCTTAGGAATCAGTTGATGAATGAGATAGGGTTCCATTCCGACCTTTTTGCCGACAAACGGTAAGGTCTCTCGCTGGATATTCTGTTTGCCAGGGACTAACAGAATTCGGTTCGAAACCGTCTTCTTGTCGGGGGCAATAAGTTCGAGCCCATGCTGATGGACCGATCCGAGATCGAGGCATTCAACCTCCAGTTGCGGTGGAACTGATTTTGGAATCTTTCGGAATGACACGGTGCCCGTGTTCATGTAGAGCCGCACGGCCCCGTTCGGCATCATTTCCCGTTCGGACTTGACGTCTTCGCGATGGTAAACATGAATCGTGCCCGTTACCTTCACCTTCGAGCCAGCAGGAATATTCTCAATCGGCCAGTTTGCTTTTAAATCTTCGCCAAATGTCCAAGTAGAAGGTCCAGCCGAGATGATTTTGCCATTGGGAAGGATGAGCGAAAAAGTGCCTTCCATGCGAATAACCTCATCGTTGTGCATCGGGCCAGTGGCGAACATCCGAGCAAATCCTTGCATCTTGCCTGTTTTGACGTTTTTGACGACCTTGGCTTCGGCCTTCATCGTGAATCCCGAAACCCGGGAAGTTTGTTCTTCAATGAGGGGTTGATTATATGGGTTTGAGGCGAAACCATTAGGTGTCCAAATACCAAGGCAGGTTGCGATGAGGGCCAACGCCGTAATGCCGATCCAGTAAATCTTAGGATTCACCTTCATTGCTTCAAAAACTTTCTTACTTTGATTTGTATTGGACAACGGTGCCTTTTCCTGTGTACCACGGCATCAGCTTCAACTCGAGCCGCTTTGCTCGAATCAACGGATCAGGCGCGACTGCCCGCCGAACTTGCTTAATGTTTTTGGAGAAGAAAATGAAAATGCCTCTGCGGTCATCTTTAGCGTCAAATGGTCCGGCGGAGGCAAGAATGCCGTCCCTCGCCATTTTGCCAATGTTCGCGAGGTGCCCTTTTTGCATCTCTTCTAACTTGGTAGCAGAATATTGTGGCGCATTTTTGGGTCTTTGCAGAATCCCGAACCATATTTTCTCGAGGTCGTGAAATTTTGGGGCTTTGTGAAAAACGTTTTGGAAATACCAAGGAATAACGTCCAGGGTTAATGCCCCGACTTGAACGTAGGGATCGTCACTGAGTAAGTCCTTGGCGGCTTTTTCGTCTTTGACATTCAGCAAAACGAGGCCAACATAACTTTTGTCATCAATTGGCCCAGCGATGATGGCGGTTCCTTTTTCCCAAAGTCTTTTGAGTTTATCGACGTGGTCGGCTTGGATCATTTTCCCCTTTTCCTTCGAAATGGGGTGTTTCCCCGGTGCCACGCGAAAGAAAACCATCTGCATCGTCACCATGTCCGGCGGGGCCTGTTTGGTGGGAAAAACGGTGATTAGACTAGCTAGTAAATCTAACATCAGTATTTGACCTAGATTTATGTTGACCCATCGGGGTTGCCATGAGCAATTCAATTTGAGGTTCCGAATTGAATTATCGAGGACAAAATGGATTTTCGACGGGAGCTAAGGGATGAAGGCACGGAGTTGTCGCGACTAAAGTCGCTCAGCGACGGCGTCTTTGCCATCGTCTTAACGTTCCTGATCTTCCGACTGGACATTGCCAAATTCGTTTCCGCCGAAAGCGACGGCGTCCTTTGGTTCAATATTCGCGAGCAGTCAACCGCGCTTCTGGGTTACACGCTGAGCTTCTTCATCATCGCGAGTTTTTGGATGCTCCACCAACGTGTGTTTCGGCACCTTCGACGATTTAACGGCACCTTGCTGTGGCAAAACATTAGCTTCTTGTTTTTTGTCTCCATCCTGCCACTCACCACATCAATCCACAGCGGGAACCCAAAACTCGCCACTGCTTGGGTCATTTATGCGACCAACAATGCCGTTGCCGGGTTGAGCATGCTGGGAATTTGGTTGAAATGTAGTCGAGGCGATATGGTTTGCGATAAGACGAGCAAGAACGTGGAAAACTTTTTCGTCTGGAGAATTGGAGCGATCCCCCTTGTGTTTTTGGCGAGCATTCCCCTTGCATATCGAAACATTACGTTGGCGACTTGGAGTCCAATTCTGATCCCGATCCTGCTGGGCGCAATCCATTTAGCCTTCGGGTCCAAATTGAGGCATCTGAAGCTGGTTACGTCCTGGAAAAAGACTTCGGATGTAAAAGCTGAGGCGGCCTAGGGCTTGGTAACAACGTTCAACAAAGTATCCTATATGGGTGGCTTCGTTCACTATTCCAATTCGCTCCGATAAGTTGCAGATGTCATTCTCGGTCAACCGAGAGATTTGTAACGTCCAAACTGAATTTCAAAATGTCACCATTTTGGACACCGAAGTGTTTGGGAAAGCCCTTCTGCTTGATGGCCATATTCAGCTCACTGATTTTGACGAGGCGGCTTACCACGAGTGCTTGGTTCAGATTCCGGCCCTGAATCTTCCGCGATTTGAGCGGGCTTTGGTGATTGGCGGTGGCGACGGCGGAGTTATTCGAGAGCTCTGCAAGCACCCATCGGTTACTCATATTGACATGGTCGAAATTGATCAGGGAGTAGTTGACGCCTGCAAAGAGCACATGCCCAACCTCAGCAACGGTGCCTTTGATGACCCTCGGGTTCACCTCCACATCACCGACGCGTTTCACTTCGTGAAAGACGCCACTGGACCGTATGACTTGATTATCGTCGACTCAACCGACACCTACGAGGAAGAGGAAGGCGAGATTAGCGAGATGCTCTGGACAAAGGAGTTCTATGCCGATATCGCTCGCGTCGCATCTCCTTACGGGATCGTCGTGACCCAAGCGGATAACCACATTTTCTGTCCCTATTCTTGCGAAGAAGTTTTGGGATTGTTCAGCAACGTCTTCAATCACCGAGGGTTCTATTTTGGGTTGGTTCCATCGTTCGGCGGCTACAGCGGCTTCGTTTGGGGAAGCATGAACAACGAAGTTGGACCAAACTTTGAAGTCCGACTGAGCCGAGACTTCAAATATCTCAACGAAGTCACCTATCCGCTTGCTTTTTCGGATTTACGATTTAGCTAGGCCAAATCTTCCGGATTCAAAGGGATACTTTTAGAACCTTTGATTGTCCATCAACAAGCTCCCATCCGAAGCTGGGAGGGGTGGCACGCCAGTCATTCCGATGTTATTGTAATTTCATGACTGGCGTGACGGGGTGGATGGTTCGGCAAACAGGTGACTTCCAGCTAATCCTTAGCTAACTGCCTTCCCATCCCAAACTTCACAACCGTCGTCTTGGCGTTCGCCCCACGGACCTTGTACGAAGTCACTTTGCCGTCCTTCCACGCGATGTCGACCGTGACGTTCCCTCGCGCCTTCAGTCCCTTCACCGACCCCTTTGACGCCCATTCGTCCGGCAAAGCTGGCAGCAAAGTCACTTCTCCTGGCTTGCTTTGAAGGAGCATCTCGGCGACCGCTGCCGTCGCGCCAAAGTTGCCGTCAATCTGGAATGGTGGGTGAGCATCGAACAGGTTCGAGTATGTTCCGCCGCCGTTTGAATAGTTGTATCCCTCAACGCCAGTCGGTCGAAGCAGTCGGTGGAAAATCTTCAGAGCCCGATTGCCGTCTTGTAGGCGAGCCCAGAAGTTCATCTTCCACGCAAGGCTCCAACCAGTGCCGTCATCTCCTCGAACGTCCAAGCTCTTTCGCGCCGCCGCCGCCAATGCCGGAGTGCCGGAAAGGGTGATCTGATTTGCCGGATACAACCCATACAAATGAGAGACATGGCGATGTTTGGGCTCTGCTTCGGCATAAGGCTCAAGCCATTCTTGCAGACGACCATCGGGTCCGATTTGACTTGGTGCAAGCTTAGCCAGAGCCGCTTTTAATGCTGACCGGTGCGCGGGATCGAGCCCCAAGATTTCGCCTGCTTTGATGGTGTTCTCAAACAGCTCGCGGACGATTTGCTGATCCATCGTCGGCCCCATGCAGGTGTTGAGCCCTCCATCGGTTGGATGGATGTAAGTGTTCTCTGGCGAGTTTGACGGAGCGGTAACGAGCCATCCATGCTTCGGCTCGGCTACCAGCATATCGAGGAAAAAAAGCGACGCTTCTTTAAGTGCTGGATAGGCCGTTTTGAGATACGTTTTATCCTGCGTAAAGGCGTAGTGGTCCCATTGATGTTCAGTGAGCCATGCGCCGCAAGTAACCGTCGACCCCCAACCAGCGCCCTCTCCTGGCGACGTAAAATGCCACGGATTGGTGATCGTGTGGGCAACCCATCCGCGCGCATTGTAATAAGCCTTTGCTGTCTTGCTTCCGTTGGCCATCAGCTTTGGCACGAAATTGAGCAGAGGCTTGGCGCAATCCGATAAATTGCAAACCTCGGCAGGCCAGTAGTTCATCTGCACGTTAATGTTTAGGTGAAAATCGGCATTCCAAGGGGTTGAAATCTCTTCTGCCCAGAGACCTTGCAGGTTCGCGGGGAGCGGGCTTTCGGGTCGTGACGAACTGATGAGAAGATATCGACCGAAATTGAAATATAGCGAACAAAGGGTCGGATCGGGAGTGCCGTTGGCGGCCATTTCACCGAGTCGCTCAACTGTAGGTTTCGTTGAAGTCTTCCCTTCGGGAAGATTCAATTCCACCCGGTCAAAGAACGTCTTGTAGTCTTTGATGTGACGCGATTTTAGTTGATCAAACGACCGATTTGACGCTTCGTTGAGCTGCTTCGAAATAGTCGCGGCAAATACTTTGTCGAACATGCTGGTGCCGGCTGAAACGAGGATCAACACTTCGTCAGCGCCCTTAACTTCAATCCCGTTCCCCTTAGGTTCTTGGATTCCGCCCTTGGTAACGACTTTGACCCTGCCTTCGAAACGCAAGCCCTTCACGCCATTGACACCGCTTGGTAATTGACCTTCCAAGACGATTTGCTCACCTTTGATCTGAGTGGTTGCGTTCTCAGGCCGATCAAGACTTATATAAGCGTTAACTTTCTTGGCGCCCCGGCACAGGACCCGGTAAACGAACGCCTGATCTGGAGCGGATACGAACGCATCGCGATAATAGATGGTGCCGTTTGACTCGTAAGAAACGGAGCTCATCGCCGTAGTCAAATCGAGGGTCCGTGCATAGACTTTCGGGTTCTCGTGATCGTACTGAACTCGCAGATTACCGAGAATTTGGTAACAACCAAACTGGCCATCCTTACCTCGCGAAGAGCCCGGCCCTTTGCAAACAAAATTGGCCTGAAGCAGCTCTTGCGCCTTTTTAGGCTGGTTGGCTAGGAGAAGTCGTCGAATCTCGGGCAAGACTTTGTATGCGTCAGCTCGGTCGGCGTCCTGGGGGCTTCCCGACCAAACCGTCGACTCGTTCAAAACAATGTGATCTTCTTTGACTCCACCAAAAACCATCGCCCCAATGCGGCCATTGCCCAGCGGCGTAGAGTCATAGAATTTTGCCGCTGGACCTTTTGCCCAGATTTTGGTGGAAGAATCATTTGCCATTGCAAAGCTCGCAAGGAGGAATCCGACCAGCAGGCCAAGATATTTCACGGTTTCAGTTTAGCTTTAGGCAAGACACGCCTGGTTGGTCGAACTGGCAAATGTTAGGACTTCGCGACGATTCGGATGCCATCACTGGTGACTGAATTAACCGGAAATCCCGTTTCATCCAGCACCATGTCGATCTTCCGTTTTCCGATTTGTTGTGTGACCTGGTTCTGCTTGATAGTCCGCTCCTTGGTGGCCAATTCAGTGGGGCCAATGAACGTACTCGTTGTCTCTTCCCATTGGAGCGACGTGGTGTTGAAGGTCCAATATTTATAAGGTTTGTTTTTTGCCGGGATGTCGCGCAAGAACCAAAACTCAGGTAGATCTCGGATCTCAGCTTTCGGTGGAATCGCAATGTTTGACTTGGTCAATTTGCCCGCAACTGTTTGACTAACAAGCAGGTCTGTAGCGCGGAAATCCACTCTTGTACGGCTAGTCTCAATTCCCTTGCTATCCAGCATCAACACAATCTTCAGCGTAGGTCGGCCAGACTGCCCCCAAACCTGCGTTGTGTGCATTTCCAATGTCGACTTGCTTTCAGAAAGGGTGAGCTTGGTATCGGTCCGCTTTCCGCCATCCTGGGTGATTTTGATTAGGATCTTGGCGGTGCCAACGATTTTGTCCTGCCGATAGATGTCGTAATTGAGAATCTTGGACTGGAAAGTGGCGAAAAGAAACAAGCTAAGCATTGAGTAATAATTCTCCGACTCGATAGCCGCATTCGAACGCTTCTTCGATTCGGCCTCCGAGCAATCCGTCGCTGGCAATCAATATTCTCGAACCAGGCTGGTTGACCGCCTCGAATCGAGCCAAGTTTTCGGGCTGAGAATACTTCCACCGTTTGACGAGGGCAACTTGGGCATGAGCAAAACTTTCGCCGAACAGATGCCGGGTAAACGAAAGAGCCGTCGAAATAATGAACTCGTCACTCCTGTCGAAATTATCTTTCGAGAATCGCGGACTCAGTTGCATCACCATCGCCGATGCTCCCTCTGGAGCCCGGTTAGGAGACTTCTCGGATTCAACACTAAGCCATCCCATCGGGTGGACTTGCTCGGGATCAATAATCGCATGGTACGGCAGCGGAGCGGGGGCATCGGCGAATCCGAGCAAAACGCTTAAACATTGCCGATACGATACGTTCGAAAGGGGGCGGTTCTCGTCGAGGGTCCACAGCAACTGGGCGGTTTGAGGCAACGGCAATGTCAAGACGACGTGGTCAAACTCTTCCCCGAGAATCGTGTAGGATGACTGGTTTGCCTTGATGTCTTCAACCTGGGAGTTAAGGCGGATATCGGCCCCTATTCCAAGGCGCTTGGCAAATTCGGTAATACCGTTCGAGTAGGTAAATCGAGGTGAGTGGCTGTGAGAGATCTCTCCAGAACTGACGCGAAGGGCCTCATGAACATAGATTGGCTTTTCGATCCGAACCAGCCCCTCGGATGGCATTTCGGTCAAAAGTACTTCTTCAATTGACTTTCCGCGAGGGGCGATGCTTGTGGCTCCGCTATCCCAGGTGAATCCATCTTGGGATACTGTTGAAACTCTTCCGCCAGGAAGGGCCGATTTTTCGAATAAGGTCGCCGGGACTCCAGCCCGTTGAAGGCGATGGGCAACCGCAAGACCAGATATACCCGCTCCAACAATTGCGACCTTCATATTCGTGAGTCTACTCACCCAAGGACAACAATTGACCGAGGAGGCAGGGCAGTGAGGATGCTATGTTTTGCCGGGCCAGCGAGGACGTCATGCCAATCCGCAATATTGTCTTTGTCGAATAGGTGATATTCCGTCTTAATTCCAACCTGCAGGTTCTCCTGAGAGTCGAATGAAAGCTTCTTGAAATGCTCACTAGGTTCCCAGCTAAGGTTGGCCAGGATCAGGCGTCCGCAATCGATCATGACAAATTGAGAATCAACATCCCACACCCGGACCTTGTTCGAAGTGCGATCAGACAGCATCGATAACACGAACGCCGCCGGGCTCCTGAGCAAGGTGTCCGCGTCGAATAATGTCAGATAGTCCGCCTTTGCTTTAACCGAGTTAGCCACGACTGCCAACGCAAACAGGGCAGATTCAATTCCGTATGTTCGAGGATCGGGTTCATCGCTCAACCTCACAGGGCCAACAAGGACGGTTTTCGCACCCATATTTCTCGCGGACGAAACCTGATCAGGAATTACCCAAGCACTCTCCATCATCGTCTCAGTATCGAACTGATGGGTCTTGGGTTGAAGGCCAAGTGCGGCTCCGTCGAGAGCTTCAAAATTCGGTCGGGCTGCGTTCATTTCCATGAACCACCCTTTGGACTGTACAAATTTCCGAGTTCCCGTAACACCTTTCAGCTTTTGCCATTGTCCTGCGGGCGAAAAGAGCAGACCGTCATTGGATGCCAAATCGCTCAGAGCTTCAATTTTGTCGGATTGCAAGAACACCGTTCCACCACCCTGCTTTGCTGATTTCATCCCGTCCGTGGTTGCCACCCCATGGTTCAAATGAAATCCCATGAGCGTATTCATCTCCGAAGCCGACATTTGGCGCTTAAATAATGTCCCAAGGCTCGGAAGTTCACCTTCCGTTTCAGTTGGAATCGTCTCCAAAACTTGAGGAGACATGGGATTGATGATGATTTTGGCCCGGTTACTGATGACCTGCCCTTTCTTCACTGGGTAAGGCGAACCAGTTTCCTGCCAATGGCAATACGTTTTGAACGAGCCGTCGCCGTAGTTGCGCTGATCCTCGGTTTCGAAGTTGTCGCCGGATAGTTCAACCCGAAACTTAATTCCATTCCCTACTTTATAGCTGATCGCTTTTGTGTCTTTGAATGGCTGATCTGGCTTGATAAAGATTGGAAAGGGAATCGTTTCCTTCGAGTCATCGGTGTGTTGAATCTCAGCCGGAATTCCCTTCAGACTCGCGGGATGGAGCAGGCAGAGCCCAAGCCGATTCGTCATTTGATCCGATGGCACGGTTCCTTCCAAGTGGTATTCAATCTCAACCTGGCCGCCGCCGACTACCTGGCCAGTAATCGTTCCACGCCAAGTGAAATCCATCACGTCGTCCTTATGGCTGGCCGTGAACTTGCAAGTAAAGGAATCCCGGGTCACTCTATTGCTGAAATCAGTAAGCTTCGGCACCACGGTGCCCCAATCCGGACGCCGAACCGAGCCATAAATCCCGCGAAGAAGTTCGTATGGTCCAACGCTGAGATAGCGCAATTGCCCAGACTCAGGATCAATAAATCCCCGAACGTGACCAAGTTTAATTTCGATGGGCTCAGAGGACATGTGAAAAGGTTATCCGAAATGGGACAAACTATAGGCATAACTCCATGAAGCAAATCCGACCAAACATTTGGCAAGTGTCCTTTTCAGACCTCGGCGAGCCAAGAGCAAGAGGCTACTATAAGGTTGAAGACTTGGGCGAAGTGCTCATGGATCAAGCGGATATTCGTTATATCGGTGAAACCGAAAAGCTCGGATACGAACCGATTTTTCACGTCTCTAAATCGAAAGCATTAGCCGGAGCCTTTGTCGTCATCGGTCGACAAGAAAAAGCGTAGCAAAGCCAGTTTGCAATCAGCAGTCCACAGCCGGCAGAATAGATTCATCCTTGGAAACCGAGAATTTGATTGAAACTTGTAGGCTTTGTATGAACTGCTTTCAGAACTTGAATACCGATCCTCGAAGAGTAAGCCCTTCAAAAACAAGCCGTGAGGATGCAAATACTTTGGGCCTTGCATCAATTGCTTACAGATGCCCATGCCTTGACCCCGTAGGGGTCACAGATAGTAGCCAGGGCGTCGTAGCGAGGCACGAGCGCAGACCCCTGGATAGCCCCGCATCAGCCAAAGTCCAAGGTCGTTCCAACGGCCTTTCGAATATCCATATCCTTGGCGAGCGACCCCGGCTGTTACAGCCGCCTCTTCAACAAAAGAACTGAAATGCATCAATCCCAAACCATCGAACGAATCCGCGTCCGCTACGGCGAGACCGACCAGATGGGCCACGCCTACTACGCGAACTACCTCTATTGGTTCGAACAAGCCCGAGGCGCCTGGTGCCGAGACCGAGGCTTCACCTATAAGCAATTCGAAGAGCGCGGTGTTTTTCTCCCCGTCGTCGAAGTCCATGCTCGATACAAAGGCGAGGTCACCTATGACGACTGGATTCAAGTAAAGGTCTGGGTCAGCGAGGTCAAAAGAGCCGCCATCCGCTTCGATTACGAAATCACCAACGAATCCACTGGTAAGGTCTGCACCGAAGGGTATTCCTGGCATGTGTTTATGGGAGAAGAGAGGAAAGCCATCTCGATTCCCGAAGATATAAAGGGGCTCCTTAACCGAAATCCCGAAGATTTTGAAACTATCGGCTAAAATTGGCATTAACCTAACGTAGAACTTTTTCGTATTGTTCTTTCGTAGTCGAAAGTCATGAGTGACCCCAATTGTTTCAGTTTGAGTGAGGCTGTCCGTCAAGTCGGTGCCATTCCTGGCGGGTCAAAAATATTAGCGTTGGGTCAAACCGTTTTTTGGGACGAACCCATGAAGGCAGGTCTTGCTCTCGAAGCTGCCAAGGCTGGGGTCGGTTTCATCGCAGGTGTCCACGATACCGACTACTTCGCCAAGGTCTCGGGCAACAAGGATTCGAAGGCAAAATTCAAGACTCTCGCACACAATGACGGGTCAACCCGAAACCTCTGGAGCGCGGCTGCCGAGTTTTCCACCCTCTTCGGATCCGAAACCGTCATCACCAAAGAAGAGCTCCTCAAGGCCGGACTAAGATTTGACCGACTATCGCGTTCTCGACCGGGATTCCTTGATGAAGCCACCGAGGCGTGGGGATGGCGCGGCATCGTCTCGACCGACGAAAATGCCCCGATTACCCTCGAAGTTCCCGGTGATACTCTAGCCCGAGAACTTTGCAACACCCTTCGATGGGCGATTGATGAATCGGTTGCTTCGATGGGTGACGATTACCGTGAGCAAGCGGAAAAGTTTGGCGATGAAATGAATCGCGTTTTCTGTGACGTTGCCGAGGCGCCGAACCGAAATCTCGCCGCAATCTATCGTGACCTGCTCAAGCCAATTTATTTGATCGTCTCGGGACAAGACCTCGATTTCGAGACGAGCCAAACGAGCGAGTTGCTTCGGTTCAATCGGTCGACCGTCAATCTGCCTCGATTTGAACTCTTCGCCAAGTACGTCAACCACGCAACCAGGAAGGAAGCTTGTCAAGCTTATAACGAAGCCGTTCACGAGTACCCAGGCCTTTATGAACTATCAAGATTTGGTTCGGGTGCTATTCCGTTTGATCTCGTGATTCCTGGCCAGGGGCGAGGGACGATTCGGCTAGGGAATCGCGGAGCGGTCATCGCCACCAAAAAGCCTCAATTTTTGTCCTACAAGAAGCCGTTGGAGTCCCTGGAAGAGTTGGCAAGCCTAATTGAGGCGAAATTCGGGCCAAATTGTGCGGTCATTGGCAAAGCGGTGACGCTCATTGGAATGCTCGGCAAAGAGTTCACATTCGCTTTTCACGACGGTGCATCTTCCTATGTGAAGGCTAGCCGCGCCCTCCACCAAAAGTTAGATTTCAAAGTCAATTCGATCCTCCGCATCAAATACCAAACGTGGGATGCGCTGGCCGATATTGAGACGTGGTTTAATTTGCCAAAGCCATTTCAATCGGCGTTTGGTGGCGAGGCGGTCTGCGCTCCCTCCTTCGCTTCCAGATGGCGAACCGTTGTGACCGAACAGCAAGAACGCCTCGAACAGCTAGGAAAAATCAAAAAACCTGGTGACCTGCTTGCTTACTTAGATCAGCGAGTTGGGGGAGCCTGGAGTTCTCAGGCCAAGGAATACGAACAAATTCATGAGTGTTTAGCCGAACTTAGTAAGGCAATCATCACCGCGAAACAGCAACGACGAGAACTGTACGCCGCTCGTCACTCCTCCGGCCAAAAGTGGCAAGCGATCCAACATGAAATGGGAGACCACTTCCGAGCAGCCATCTTCGAAAAGACTCCATCCGCCTCCGATGTTTCTAAGAGGGCCGAATTTGTGGCTCAGCTTGATGCCCTGCGATTGGAGCGGCAACACCTCGAAACACAATTTGCAGAATTAGGAATCAAAGAACGCGAAGCTGCTCGTAGCGAGGCGTTTGTAAAAGTTCATAAGCGCCGCCGGGAGATCGAATTAGAATCAGAGCTCAAGCGTTTGACCCTCATTCGTGAAGCTGTTATCTCGAGCAAAGGCTTGGAAAATGCCAACCGAAGGCCAAGCGCCTGGTGGTTGCCCCTCGTCAGTCCGGACGGAAAATGGTTTGAGCGCATCATGGAAACCGCGACCTGTTGTTGGGAGCCAATGAATTGAAATTCTGGAAAGTCCAATCTATCGGGAACCACTTCCCCCTGATTCATCTCGATAGTGTCACTGGCGCAACCGCAGAAGATGTTACGGCTGCACTGACTCAATTGTCGATTGACATGTGTCGACACCATTTCGGCATCGGTGGCGACGGGTTGCTCGCGGTGGGAATGGAGGAAGGGGATGTTCGGCTTCGAATGTTTAACCCCGACGGAACCGAAGATTTCTGCGGTAATGGCATCCGGTGCGCCGCCATGCAGGTTCACAAAGAGGGGTGGGTACAGAATACTTTCAATGTCCGTCACCTCGACCGCGTAGTGCCCTGCACGATTGAAGGCGGTTTGATCAAGACAATGATTGGAACCGCGTCGTACGATCCCAAGGACGTCCCTACCAACATCCAGGGCGAGTTGTATAACGAGACGATTTTTGCCGCTAGGATTGACGACTGGTCAGTGGTGCTTCAGGGAAGTGCATTATCAACGGGTTCGACGCACGTCGTCTTGCCAACTGGATCGTTTCCTGACGATGATGGCTTTGTGAAAATATCTCAAAAGCTTGAGCACGACCCTCGCTTCCCGCAGCGCACGAGCGTGATTTGGGTCGTGCGCGACGATAAAGCACTAAAGATTCGCATTTGGGAGCGCGGTGTTGGCGAGACAAAGGGGTGCGGAACGGGCTCCTCGGCGGCGGCGGTCGATTGGATGCGTCGGCGCGGCGAGGGCGGTCGAATCGAAGTCAAAAACCCCGGTGGCTCGGTCTGGGTCAGCGCCGATACCTGGCACCACCCAATCACGATTGAAGGGACAGCAGAGTGCTTGTTTGAGGGAGAGTTTGGTGGAACCCAGCCGTTAGCGTCCAGCGCCAAGCCACAAGTGTAATAACCGAAAATTGTGATTGCCGTTATTACACTATCCTGACATTGTGTTCGTGGCAACCTAATTCTTACTAAGCCACATATTTTTGAGCCCGGAGGGCTCGCGGAGCTTAGCCAGGTGGTCCCGTCTTCGGGACCCCTGGATTACCCACCAAACGTCTCGACCCCGGAGGGCGGTCGCGGAATCACTTTCTTGCGTTTGCCTCCGTTGGCAACCATTTCTTACCAAGCCACATATCTTTGAGCCCGGAGGGCTCGCGGAACTTAGCCAGGCGGTCCCTTTGGGACCCCTGGATAGTCCACCAAACATTTCGACCCCGGAGGCGGTCGCGGAATCTAATCCAATTTATCGGGATCGAAATCAAGGCCAGCAAGCTTCAACAGCATGATCCGCTCCTCTTCGAAAGTCATAGCCTTGTGATGCTCCTCTTGGTTCTGAATGTATTTGATGACACCTTTTACGCGTTCGGGACTGACTGAAAATGCACCGTAGCCCTCTTGCCAAGAGAAGCCAGGAACCCTTTCCTGAAGCCAAGAATTTGAATGCTTCTTGATCTCTTGAACGAGATTAGCCACGGAGTGAGTGGCTTTGATTCCGAGCAAAATGTGGACGTGGTCGGCCACTCCTCCCACTTGGAGTGGAATCGCACCCAAGGTCCGACAGACGCCGCCTATGTAAGCATGAGCGTCGGCGATTATTTCATCGTTTATGTTAGGTACGCGGTCTTTGGTGCTGAAGACGAGTTGCACATTCAAGCATAAATGTGTGGAGGGCATGGTTTCACAATTCTACCAACGAGATTCCGCGACCGCCTCCGGGGTCGACAAGTCTCGGGCATTCCAGGGGTCCCGAAGACGGGACACCCTGGCTAATTTCCGCGAGCCCTCCGGGCTCAAAGAGTGATCTTCCATCGCCTTCCTTGCCTTCGCCTTTCTACCAACATCCCGGCTTGAATATTGCCGCTGCGATGGTTGCTAGTTCTCGTAGCGTGCCATATCATTTACGCGTAGAACGCATGGTCCGTCCAAACTACAGTCCACTTCCCGCTGACCTTCTTCAACAACATCGTGCCCGATGCCCCGTGCGACGTCGGGCCAAAGTTAAACCGAATGAATGCTTTCATCCCGTCCGCCGAGAAACCGGGAATGTGCACACTCACCCAGGCTTTTGCCCCAATGTTTTTGAGAAAGTCAAAGCCCGAAATACCAACATAGACATCCGATGCCTTTACCATCACGATCCGGGAATCCGAGAAGGGGGATTTAACCGGCGAATTCGCTTTTCCGTTGCGCCGCAAGAAGTCGCCGCGCATGTCAAAATCGATTTCGGTCGCTTGCCGCTCACTCAGTTCGCCATTCATCTGACTCTCCATGTATTCATCCACTGGACCACCAATTTCGCTGACTAATGCGATTTTGCTCAGTTTCTCCTCCCTATAACCCACCATGAAATCTTTGTCATTGGCCAAGGTATCAAGCCCTGCCTGAATCACGGCAATATCTTCGATAGTCGCAACCGATGCCGTTGCATCTTTAGGGATTCTTGGATTTGGCTTCGATTCCAACTCCTTTTTATACTTGGCATAGCGAGCATCGGATTCTGTTTTCAGAACTGCCATAGGACGTGCCTTTCCTCCTGCTTTTTTGATTAGTTTAATAATTTCCGTCGGAGTGTAACTGCCCATCAACGAAGATTCCAAGGCGTTCATTTCGCCCGGTTCATGCCCATTGACATCGACGCCAGCGGATATGAGATACCTAACCGACTTTTCCGCGGAACTCGTGATAGCCATCGATAAAGCATCGCGACCAATTTTGCCTTTAAAGTTTGCTCCTGCCGATTTCAAAACCCGCAGGCCGTCGGCAAAATCGTTGTTTGCCGCAAACGTGGCCGCGGAATCTCCATTCTCATTGACGATATTTGGATTCGCTCCCGCATGTATCAGTAGCTTCAGGACGGGTAACAAACTCCTCTGGCAAGCCGTCATCGCGGGCGTGTAACCGTATGGGCTCCGCATATTGGGATTAGCCTTTGCTTTCAGAAGCATGGCGACCATCGACTCTGATCGATTGTGGACCGCAAGGTCTAGCGCCGTCATTCCCGCTGATGTCTTTCCGCCCTTGTTTCCTTCGGTGGCGTTCGGAACCTCAGTCAAGATCTCCCGACAATTCGGATCCGCCTTTGCCGCGAGCAACTGCTTCAACTTGGTTACATCTGTCTTACTAATCGCGTTGATGACTGGCGCTTGCTTCGCAACATACTCATGCGACCACGAAGACATCGCGAGAGCAAAAAGAAGAGAGTGAATCATATTTGAATCTAAGACGCATTGAAGAAGCGATTTTGTTCATTCTTCTTCCCCTCCCTCACTTCTTAGCTGTCCCAACCTTGCTCTTGCCCTGAACGAAGCGATGCACACTGCCCTGAGCGAAGTGCTCCCAGATCCGGCCTACCTTCTTCCGTTTCAAAGCTCTCCCGCCCTTGCCCTCGCCCTCGCCCTTTGGGTACTATTTATTGTTGGCTGTCTTCGGACGGTCGATTACAACCTGACCACGGGTACCTTGCGCTCGGATTCGCCTCCAAATGCATACCTGCCCGACAACGGTGAAAATATATGGCGAAAGAATGTCTAATCCAAAAACATAGGGTCCAGACCGCTAAATGGGAAAAGCTGAATGCTGAAGAAAAAGCAATCTTGGCTCTTCCTAAAGAAAAGCGAGACGAAGCCCTGGCTGCCTTTAAGGCAAAACGAATCAAGAACCGAATGTTCAAGACTCGTCAATACACTCGATGCTCCATCACAGGTCGCGCTCATGGCGTGTACAGCTTCTTCGGCGTCTGCCGACAAGTATTCCGTGAAAAGGCTCACCGAGGCGAACTCCCCGGCGTCGTGAAATCGAGCTGGTAATCCTGAGGAAATAAGAAAATGCACAGCGATCCTATTGCAGACCTATTGACTCGTATTCGAAACGGTTACCAAGCGAAGATGATGAGCGTCGACGTACCTCACAGCAAGATCAAGCTTGAAATTGTCAAGCTTCTTCAGTCTGAGGGTTACCTCGAGTCTCACGAAGTCACGAACGAAACCAAATTTCCGAATATTCGAGTCACACTCAAATATGACAACCGACGACACGCTCTCATTCATGAGATCAAGCGCGTCTCCAAGCCTGGTCTCCGTGTTTACACGGGCGTTGAAGACCTCAAGCCACTCCGAAACGGTTTGGCAACGAGAATCCTGACGACCAACCAAGGCTTGATGACCGACCGAGAAGCACGCCGAAAGAAAATCGGCGGCGAAGTGCTTTGTGAGGTCTACTAATGTCCCGAATTGGAATTAAGCCAATCGACGTTCCGGGCAACGTGACGATTACCGTCGACGAAGCCACCAATAACGTAACCGTCAAAGGCCCTAAAGGCGAATTGAACCAATTGATCAGCCGACTTCTTACCGTTAAGCAAGAAGAAGGAAAGCTCAATTTGGAACGACCAAACAACTTGCGTGAAGCTCGAAGCCAACATGGACTCGCTCGAACCCTGATCTTTAACATGATCGAAGGCGTTACGAACGGTCACAAAAAGCAACTCGACGTGATCGGCGTTGGATACCGTGCGACGATGCAAGGACGAAACTTGCTTCTGAACATGGGTTATTCGCACCCGGTTACCGTTGATGCTCCTGAAGGCGTCCTTCTGGAAGTGAAAGCCGATGAAAAGGCTCGAACAACCAGCATCCTCGTTTCTGGCATCGACAAAGCCCTCGTTGGTCAAGTCGCCGCCGACATCCGAAAGGTCAGAAAGCCTGAACCATACAAGGGTAAGGGAATTCGATACCAAGGGGAAATTATTAAGCTTAAGGCAGGTAAACGTGCCTCGGCTAAGAAGTAAGGAGATCCGTTAAGTTATGGCAATACAAAATAGACAATCAATGCGCCTGGCACGGCATGCTCGCCTTCGAAAGCGTGTTTCGGGTACTCCGGAGAAGCCAAGACTGGCAGTCTTCCGCAGCTTGAAGCATATTTCAGCGCAAATTATCGACGATACAACTGGTCACACGTTGGTTTCCGCAAGTTCACGAGAAAAGGACTTGAAGGCAACTGGAAACGTGGAAGGTGCTAAGAAAGTTGGTTTGGCAATCGCCGAACGAGCAAAGAAAGCTGGCCTTTCGACCGTTATTTTTGACCGTGGCGGCTTCCAATACCACGGACGAGTAGCATCGCTTGCCGATGGTGCTCGAGAAGCTGGATTGGAATTCTAAACCATGAAAATGCGAATGAGCGGAAAGCGTGAGAGCCGGAACACCGATGGTGGTCCTCAGCTCGATGTGCGAATTATCCGTACCAACAAAGTTTTCAAGACACACAAGGGTGGTAAGACCGCAAGTTGGTCCATTCTCGTCGTCGTTGGAGACAACAAAGGCAGCATCGGACTGGGACTTGGTAAAGCTCGTGGTATCCCTGACGCGATTCGGAAAGCTGAAGAAGCTGCCCGTAAGAGCATGTTCAAGGTACCAATGATTGGCGAAACCATTCCCCACGCGATTCGAGCAGTCAGCGGAACCGCATTGGTTATGCTGAAGCCAGCCGCACCAGGATCTGGTGTCAAAGCTGGCGGCGCAGTTCGAATGTGTCTTGAAGCTGCTGGAATCCACAACGTGCTGGCTAAGTCACTTGGTAGCCGAAATGCCATCAACATGGCGTACGCCACCATCAACGCGTTCCAAGCGCTCTCCCATCCGGAAGATGTCGCCGAGCGACGTGGCATGGACGTTAAGGCACTTGTACCTTGGCTCGAAAAGGCTCGAAAGGAGGAAGAATTCAATGCTTCGCATTAAACTCATCCGATCGACCGTTGCTCACCAATGGCGAACTCGTCGTGTGGTCGAATCTCTTGGTCTTCGTAAGATTAACCAAGTTGTTGAGCATATGCCAACGCCAAATATTCTGGGAATGATTCACCGAGTCAAAGAGCTCATCCAAGTCGAAGAAGTGGAAGGGACTCCTAAAGCTCGAACCGTTTCCCGACCTGGCGGAGCTAAGAATGTGAAGACACCGAAGGCGAAGCCTGCGAAAGCAGCGGTTGCTAAAGCTGAGGCTGCTCCTGTAAAGGAAGCAAAGCCAAAGCCTGCAACAGCCAAGGCGAAACCAGCGTCAGAAGAAAAGCCGAAAAAAGCACCTGCTAAGAAAGCGGAGAAGAAATAACAATGGGTCTACATAATTTTAGTCCGAGTCCCGGTAGTTCAACCCGAAAGAGAATCGTTGCCCGAGGCATCGGTTCTGGAATGGGAAAGACGGCTACTCGTGGCACGAAGGGTCAGAAAGCCCGACGACAAATCCACCCCAACTTTGAAGGCGGACAAACACCGATTTTCCGTCGACTTCCGGTCAAGAAGGGTTTCCGAAACGTTAACCATAAGGTTTTCGCAATTGTGAATCTTGATGATCTTGAGAAGAATTTCGAGAAGGGAGAGGAAGTAACACCAGCAGTTTTGGAGGCAAAGGGAATTATCTCTTTGAACAAAGTTGATGGAGTTAAAATCCTTGCGTTTGGAACCTTGAGCAAAAAGCTGAAAGTCAGCGCTCATAAGTTCAGCGGAAAGGCTTCTGAAGCCATTCTTGCAAACGGAGGAGAGGCCGTTTCACTTTGAGCTTCGGCGGCTTTGGTGGAGCATTTGGGGGCGGCGGAGGAGGCGATAAGTCTCTCTCGCTGCCTTTAACGCAGATTTTCCGACTCGCATGGGAAGATGATGATCTTCGTGCGCGAATCAAGTTTCTGCTTTTGATGTTTGCGGTTTTCGCGCTCGGAATTCACGTTCCGGTGCCTATTCCTGGCCTGACCGAAAGCGATATTTTAAACAAACTGAAAGAATCACAAGTCTTTCAGATGATCGATAACTTTGGCGGCGGAGCCCTCCGAAAACTGTCGGTCTTTGCTTTGGGTATGAACCCATACATCACTTCGTCGATCATCATGCAAATCATGTCGACGGCTTTCCCACAGCTCAAAAAAGAGTTAGAAGAAGGTGGCGAATACGCTCGGAAGAAGCAAAACCAGCGAACAAGACTTTTGACGCTTGTCATGTGTCTCGTTCAAGGTTGGGGCTATATCCAGCTGATTCAAAGTGGTGCAGGTAAGTTCCCGATTGGAACCATCGCAACGATCCTCGTTTTCTGGACGGCTGGAGCAATGTTTGCCTTGTGGCTTGGTGAGCAAATTTCTGAAAAGGGAATTGGAAACGGCGTTTCCTTAATGATCTTCGCAGGAATCATGATCGCCTTGCCGTACCAGGGCCAAAAGCTGTGGAAAGGACTTCAAGATGGTGCTATTCAGTGGTATCAAGTGGCAGTCCTCATTGCAATCTTCCTCGTTACGACTTGGTTGGTTGTTCACTTCACGTCGGCTCAACGAAGAATTCCGGTGCAGCATATGCGCCGAATGATTGGCACCAAAGCGATTGGTGGAAAGACGAGCTACTTGCCGTTCTCTCTGTTGATGGCGGGCGTTATTCCGATTATCTTCGCGTCATCCATCATTTACTTGCCCGCGCAGTTTGGAAGCATGCTGGGTGGCGATAAGACTCCTGCTGGAAATCTGTTCTTGACGATTGGTAACTTCATAAGCCCAGCGCCAAGTCAACCGATCTTCCACATCAACTTCAAAATAAACCCAATCGGGTGCTTGGTCTATCTCTTGATGATCTTGTTCTTCTCGTACTTTTGGAATGCGATTCAATATAACGTTGAAGACATTAGCAATAACCTCAAGCGAGCGGGATCCATCATTCCAGGAGTTCGGCCAGGAAAGCAAACCAAAGACTTTTTGGACGATATTATTTCGAAGTTGACGATTGTCGGAGCCGTCTTCATTGCCGGTGTTGCACTTTTGCAATATATCACCCCTGCTGTTACAAACATCAGTTACCAGTATGGTGTTGGAGCCGTTGGTGGAACTTCGCTTCTCATCCTTGTTAGCGTCGCATTGGAAACCATGAGACAGATTGAAGCCAATCTGTTAATGAAGCAATACGACCAGTAATTACCGACCGATCATAAAGACCTCAGCGCTAGTTGAGGTCTTTCTTTTTTTTTACCGATAACGAATTGGGAAACGAGACAATGAGAGTCATTCTTATAGGACCGCCGGGAGTTGGAAAAGGGACTCAAGCCGCACTATTGGGCGGTCGGAAGGGAGTACCTTCCCTTTCGTCGGGAGAAATTTTCCGAAGAGAGATTGAGGCGCAAACTGACCTTGGCCGGATGGCCCAACGATATATCTCTCACGGCGAGCTCGTGCCGAATGGCGTAACAATCGAAATGATGGCGAAGCGCTTGCGTGATCCTGAAATTCGAAGAAGCGGATTTATTCTTGATGGCTTTCCCCGAACGGTTCGGCAAGCTGATTCCCTCCAAGAAATCCTCGCCGATCTCGGTTTGCCACTTCAACGCGTGTACTCTCTTTATGCACCGGACGAGCTCATTGTTAGTCGACTGAGTGGGCGAATGGGGTGCACCAAATGTGGCGCAATTTACCACTCACTTAGTAAGCCATCGACACGCGAAGGCTATTGCGATGTTTGCAACAGCCCGATCGTTGTTCGAACAGACGACCAGCCCGATACGATCCGGGAGCGGTTGCGAATTTTTCGCGAAGAGACAGCTCCAGTTATTGAATTTTACGAGGAGCTCGGCCTGACCCGCGTGATCGATGCAAGTCGGGATGCAGAAGAAGTCTACAAAGACATCCTTTCGGAGTTGGAATAGTGGCGATCATCAAGTCGGCATCTGAAATTGCCAAGATGAAAGAATCGGGACGAATCGTGGCTCGGACCCTTCGTCTCTGTGCAGAAACCATTGTTCCCGGCAAGACAACTCCCAACGAGCTGGATGCACTCGCCGACAAACTGATTCGTGAGGAAGGCGGGGTACCAAGTTTCCTCGGATATCGCGGCTACCCAGCGGCAACATGCATATCCGTAAACAATGTCGTTGTGCACGGCATTCCAACCGATGACCCTCTGAAGGAAGGCGACATCATCAGTCTCGATTTTGGTGTCGTAAAAGATGGATGGCATGCAGATGGAGCGTGGACTTTTGCTGTCGGCACAATTTCAGCCGATGCCCAAAAGCTGATGAATGTGACGCGCGAGTCACTATTACAAGGAATTGCAAAAGCTCGACCGGGCAATACCATTGGTGACATTGGCGCGGCGGTCCAGAAGTATGTCGAGTCGCACGGCTTTGGGGTTGTACGAGATTTGGTGGGTCATGGAATTGGTCAGAAGCTCCACGATGAGCCCCACAACGTTCCGATGTTCGGAAAGCCAGGCAAGGGCGAAAAGCTTCGCGAGGGGATGTGTATCTGTATTGAGCCAATGATTAATCAAGGCTCATGGCGAGTGAATACGCTGTCGGATGGTTGGACCGTCGTGACGGCGGACGACAAACTTTCGGCCCATTTTGAGCACACCGTCGCCATTACAAAGAACGGTCCCGTCATTTTGACGACCGAAGATTAGCTAATATAGCTTTATGAGTCGCGATCCGGACAAAGAGTATTTGAGTGGATGTTTGCTGTCTGGCACGGCATCGCTGATTATCCTTGTAGTTCCAATTGTGATCTGTAGCGTGCGCGGAACCGCAAATCATGACATCAATACCAACGCTGGTCTCACTCGCATGGTCCTTACTGCCCTTGGACTCACCGTAGCCTTTACTGTGCCATATGTCAGAAGATTTGGAATTGCGCCCGCCTTTGGCGCTTTGGGTGGTTATGCGTGCGCGGCTGCATATTGGTTCTTGACTCTACAACAAGTCAATGCGAAAGCAATTGCGGAAACCGGAACTCCGACCGAATACCTTGATTCGACCGTATTCATTGTTCCAGTCATTTGGTTTGCCGTCGGTGCCGTGGCGAGTCTTTTGCCACTTTATAAAAACAAACGCCTAAACAGTACAGAAACGTAGATCAAAGTTCCGATTATTTCCTTATTGAAAACAGAAATGTTGGAAATGAACTAATGGGATACAACAAAGGAGCTCAGGCGTATCGGCAAAATGCAGTCATGGGGGCATCGCCTGTCCAATTGGTCATCATGCTCTATGATGGTGCCATCCGGTTCATGCAGGAAGGAAAGACGGCCCTGGTGAACCAGGATTTTGAAACCAAGAACTTTAAGCTTCAACGCGCCCAAAAGATTGTTATGGAGTTGATCTCAACTCTCGATATTCGGAACGGCGGAGAAGTCGCCACCAATTTGCTGAGCCTGTACACCTTTGTCATCAACGAATTGGTCGAAGGGAACATCAGCGATAGGACCGACAATATCGACAACGCAATTAAGACAATGACCGACTTGAGAAATAGCTGGGTTGAGCTTGAAAAACAAACGAAAGCCAATTCGGAGGTAACGCCACATGCCGCATGAAGAAGTATCAACTTGGTTCATTTTGACTCTATCGGCCGAGCAAGCCGCCCTTGACCACGACTTTGAGCATCTGGATGCGCTCTTGAATCGACGGGAGCAGTTGCTAGAGCAATGGAACCGAATGGGTGTCAAAATTGCTGACCACGAAGTCAACCAATTTAACAGTGCTGAAGAGAGGTTGACATCAGCATTGAGGCGCGTCCGCGACGGATTTGGCCAAGAACTGCGGGTTCTTGAGCAACGACGATCGGCGGTTGGTAAATACAAGGCTAGTTGAACCTGAACGGCACAGGTAAACTTACTCCATGCTATCTATGGAACAGCATGAAGCGCTGTCTAAGGCACGTCCGCGTCTAGACGCTATTGAAGGTCATCTTTGACCTGCATGCACTTCAGAACCAAATCAAAGAACTCGAATCGCAATCATCGCAACAAGATTTCTGGGACGACCCATCTGCTGCAAATAAGGTGCTTCAGCGCCTCAGCCGCCTCAAAGATGTCTTAACTCCGTACGCGGAACTCGAAAAAACGGAGCGCGATGTTGCCGAATTGTACGAAATGCTCAAAGTTGAGCCGGATGTTTCCTTAGAAAGTGAAGCAGATAGCATGGCGCTTCAACTTATTCAGGATCTTGACGCCTACGAGCTAAGAACCCTCCTCACTGGCGAGCATGACTCCCGCAATTGTATGCTTGAGATAAACGCCGGAGCGGGTGGCAGCGAAGCCTGTGACTGGGCTGCGATGCTACAACGAATGTACGCCCGATGGGCCGAACGTAAAGGCTATAAGTGCGAGATTATCAGCGAGACCCCCGGCGATGTCGTCGGCTATCGATCCGTCCAAATGCAAATAGCCGGGCCAAACGCGTATGGGTTTTTACGATCAGAGCAGGGTGTTCATCGCCTCGTGAGGATTTCGCCGTTTGACGCTGCAGCCCGAAGGCATACATCGTTCGCTAAGGTTGAAGTCCTCCCTGAAGTTGAGGAATCTGAAGTTACGATCAACCCAGACGATCTCAAAGTCGAAACCTTGAGAGCGGGAGGAGCAGGTGGACAACACGTCAATAAGACTGAATCTGCCGTAAGAATTACGCACATTCCGACCGGAATTGTCGTAAATTGTCAGAACGAACGAAGTCAACACAAAAACCGAGCAAGCGCAATGTCGGTGTTGCTGTCGCGTTTGATGGAAGTCGAACGCGCACAATCGCAAGATCGGATTAACGAATTAAAAGGCGAAGGTGGCCCGGCGGCATGGGGACGACAAATTCGAAGCTACGTTATGCAGCCTTATACGATGGTCAAGGACCACCGACTTGGATATGACACCGGAAATGTAACTGGTGTCCTTGACGGAGACATTGACAGCTTCATCGAAGCGTATTTGAAACAAAAGCCGTCGGAAGACGCCTACATAGAATAAGAAATGATTATTCCTTCCCTATTTTTCGCAATTTTTGGCCTAAAGCAAGACTTCGTCATTCCGGCGGAAGCTTCGGCCGAGTATCGCAAGCTAGCAACTGAAATTGAAGGAGCGATTGCTGAACGAGATTTTACAAAAGGATCAAAGCTCATATCTCGGTTGCCAGGGACTATGGCGGCCTACCGAATCGACTTGAGCAAAGTCGCTCAGACTAAACGACCTGTTTATCAAGCTGCAATTACGGCCGCAGCTAAGGCATGGCAGACTGGTTTAGCCGATGGCATAACATTCAAGTCGTTCGATTCCGGAGTAACCGAAATCCTGTTTCGATTTGATCCTACAGCAGCGGGATTTGGCTGGCAATTCGTGCAGGACCCATCTTCTTCGAGGGTAACCGCCACGGCATCTTTGAAGCCTGGTATACCTTTGCCCGATGTCGCCGCTGGAGCCAAATTGGCCTTTGCCCGATATATGGGGATCGGTACTGTTTCGAAATCGGCTGGTTTGACCGACAAAGATATTCAGGTCGCAAAGAAGATTTTCACACTTTCCCGGCTATTGGAAGATTCTATCCAAGCATTGGCTCCAACATTTAATGTCCCAGTAGGCGCATCGACTGAATTTCACCACTTGGTTCTGGATATTGAAAGTGCGTTGATCGCAAAGGATTTTGTTAGGGCAGAAAAGCTTAGCCATCTCTTGCCAACCGTGAGCGTTAGTTGGAGTTTAGATACGAGCAAGCTGAATGCCGACCAGAAAACCGAATATAGCCAAATAGCCAAAGCGGTCGAAAACCAATGGCAAATGGCCGTTGGTGAAGCAGTTAAATTCAAAAAGGTTGATTCGGGCCGAGCCGATATTGCAATCAGTTTCGAGCCAATCCTCTCTAAGATTTCTGGGACGAGCGGAGTTGCCGGAGCGGCAATATTTTTAGGAGCCGATTCGACTCAACCGCGAGTAGAAACGGTAATCGGCCTGAAACGGGGTTCCAATCTTCTAAAAGTCCTTGGGCGAGAAGTCTACAACGAATGTCTGTTTACTTTTGGTCGGTACTTTGGCTTGGCGCCAAACCCGATGCTTGGTACAGCTATGGGCCGAGTCGAAGGCCAGATGTTCAACCCAAATTCGATTGCAAGTCAAGAAATGGCCGCAGCCCGGAAAATTATTAAATTGTCACAGCAACTTCGGGAAGCGATTCAGAAGAAGCAAGTTATCGAATCAGTTCACCCAATTTTGAGCTTAGGACAAGAGTCGATTGCCTTTAAAGAGCAATTTCAAGGTGACGAAGGAAGGGCTCAGGTATTGGTGACGAACACCGGGAATTCTCCTCTGGAAATTGAAGTTCGTGGCGACTGCGGATGTATCAACGGCGAGGTTGTCTCCGTGCTTGCGCCAGGTAAGTCGACGTTCTTAACTGGAATTTTCAACACAATAGAGCTTGCAGGCGATGTCCATCACAATCTGATCCTCAAAACGAATGATCCTGATCGACCGATGATCATTATTCCCGTAAGTATTTCGGTCATTCCACGAGCCGAAGTCGTTTTTCCGTCATCCAATACGGCATACATGGACACGTCAGAACAAAGCTTCAGCTTTTATGTCAATTCGGTCGAGCCAAAGCTATTCAAGGTTATTGAGATTGCGGTGATCGGTTTGCCATTTACCGCCAAATCAGAGCTTTATGATGGCGAACAGCCGAACTTCATGAAGCAAGGACAGATTCAAAAAATTCATGGCTATAAGGTCACGGTTGATACTTCGAAAATGCCAGTCGGAGCGATTTTCGGTCGACAGAGTGCGATGGTGTATGTGCGAACCGACAATCCGAAGTTGGGAGTAGTCAAAGCGCAAATGTTTGTTCAAAAGGGCATCGTCAGCTTGCCTGAATCTGTTTACCTTGGGTCGCCCCAAGGTGTTTCTGATAGTTCGCTTGTGTTGATCCGTTTGGGGCGACCATTCAAGGTCAAATCGATTACGAGTGATTCGAAGTACTTGACGTTTGAGAACGTTCCGAACAGTCCAACTTATCCATCGGGATACACCATTCGAGTCATTTATGATGGCAAAGCACCTGGGCATCGATTGAAGGGGACGATTACGGTTGAGACCGATGACGCCAAGCAGCCAACGATCAAGATTCCATTCCAAACAAGTCAAACATGAAATGGCTCGTTCCAACTCTTGCTCTGAGTATTCTGGGATTCGGATTTGCTCCGTCGCTCCAGAGCAAGAGTGCGAAAGACGTAACGATTATCATTTCAGGGGGGGCGCGCGGACACCTTTCGCCGTGCGGCTGCACGTCGCCGATGTCGGGTGGGTTTAAGCGATTAGCGACCCTCGTACGAGACCTCAAGAGCAAAGGGAATGTCTATTGGATTGATACGGGCGACATTATTGATAAACCAGGCCGGCAGTCGCAGATGAAGGCGGAAACGTACGGGGAGCTGCTCGGCAAACTGGGGGTTGACGCGGTTGCCTATACAAGGCAAGACCAATTGCAGGGGGCGGGGCTATTGGCGGCGGCGGTGCCTTTGACGAAACGGGATTGGCTCTCGCCGAATGCTGAGCCTGGGTCCCCCACGAAGGAGGAATTGGTCGTGGGTGGAATTTCGGTCTCGGCTACGGGCGAAGAGGCGGCGAAGATCGACATCGAGCGGCCCACTGATATTGTTCTTTTTGACGGAAGCAAGAGTGCGCTAGGCTCACTGAAGAAGGCGCACCGAATGGAAGTGTTTGCATCAGAAGGCATTCCGACAATTGACGGAAGCAAGATATCCCCCGGTTCGAATTTGCGAGGAGTTTTGGTCGCGACGTTTCGAGATCACTGGCTGGTTTCGGTTAAGACGGTGTTGTTGGAATCGTCGATGAAAGAGGATGCCGGGGCGGAGAAGATTTATCGAAACTATTTGCTGCGGGTGACTCAAGAAAAACTCATTACAGGGGTGCCGAAGGATTCAGATGCAGACTATGCAGGATCGGCTAGTTGCAAGAGTTGTCACACCAATATTTACAACCAGTTTCTCAAGACCAAGCATTCCACGGCATATCGGAGTTTGGTGAAAGAGGGGCATCAGGCGGATCCGGATTGTGTGGCCTGCCATGTCGTTGGGCTCAACTCGACAAAGGGATTTTGGTATGAGAAGACGCCGGGGCTGGCGCAGGTTGGATGTGAGTCGTGTCATGGCGCAGGGCGAGAGCATGCGCGGAATCCTCGGGTGTTTCATTTGCCAAAAGTTGAAGAGAAAACGTGCGTGACTTGCCATACGCCGAGCAATAGTCCGAGTTTTGTATTCAAGAGCTTTTGGAAGAAGATTAAACACTAGAAAACATCGAAAATAACTTCGAAATGTTGATAAGTGGTGAAAAGCGGCGATTCAGTCTCAAAATCGTTGATAATCGAAGAAAAGATAGTAGATTCCCCCATTGGGTCGCTATTGACCACAGGGTTTCGCTCCTTCACAATACTTGAACCATTCGGCGGAAAAATTTTCTCTGAGCGGTCATTTATTTTTTGGTTGGAGAAAGAGATATTTAGTACGCTAGAGCCTGCAAAACAGGCCAGATTGTCTTCGCACGTTTTGCCTGTGGAAGACGCCGGATTTAAGGTCATTGCACCGCTCCACACCAACGTCAAGGCGATTGAGGCGGGATTGTTGTTCGCCACTCATCATCAGTCGTTTGTTGCCATTATCGGTCCCTCTGGTTGCGGCAAGACTTTGTTACTTCATGCGGTTGTCGACTACCTAAAGGCGTTTGGGAATGCGCAGGTCGAAACGATGTCTGCCGAAGCATTTTTAAAAATGGAAAGCCGGGTTGGGCTTGAGAAGACGCTTATACTCGACGACTGTCAAGACGTGTTTGGGAAGCCAAAGCAGTGTTTGAGGCTTCGACTTGCGCTTGACCGGCGAGTTCGGGGTAATCGTCCAACCTTCGTAGCATTTACTAGTACGGGGCGGGATCGACGCATCAACAACTTGTTGCCCGCGCCAAGAAAGTGGTGCTTGGAGACGATTGCAGAGCCGAATCAGTTGGGCCGGATTTCGCTCGTGCATCATTTGGCTCGGAAAGAGCGCTTGAATTTGTCGCCGACGTTCACGAAGATTATTGCGGCCAGGTTATTAGGGAATGGTCACGTCATTGCAGGAGCGTTGCAGCGACTGAAGCTTGAAAAGAATGATTGGACCGACTCTCAGCAGATTTTGCGCGGATGCGGATTGCTTGATCCGTACTTTGCCGACAATTCAAATTGGGATTTGCGGCACCGGATTTTGCGGATTTCTCAAGATGCGACGTTGCGCGACCATCGCCTCCTTGTCGAAGAATTATCGTGCTATTTGATGATCCATGTTGCTGGACTTTGTGAATCTTCGGTGGCCAATTATCTCAATCTGGACCCGACAAAGTGCTATCAATTTGCGGGCAAAGTTGCGAAGCTCGTCAAGAATGACGCATCAATTGCGAGCCTCATTCACCAGTGTGTTGAACTGACGCTAGCTCGGTTAGCGTAATAACCTAGTATTCCTACAGGGTGAAGTTCTAGCCTAGGACCGCTACAATATTGGCTAGGTACCTGTATCTCGATGTACACGCTAGAATCGCTTCCATTGGTTCGTGTGTGGTTGGACGCCGACCAATTGGCTTCAACTGCACGCATTCTTATGGATGGATATCGGGTTCCGGCTCTTGGGGTTGTCGACTCGGACCGCCGACTGATCGGGTGGGTTACTCAGATTGAGCTGATAGGTTCGACGGAGCAGACCACCGTTGCCCAGATCATGGTGGCTCCGCCGGAAGGGATTGCTGGCTCACTAACTGTGCGAGAGGCCGCGGGGGAATTGATCAACCGTGATGTTGACTGCTTGCCCGTGATGAAGGGGAGTCGGTTTCTGTCGGTGGTGACTTCGCGGAGTTTGCTGGGCAAGTTGCGGGAGTCGTATGACCCGATGACCGAATTGCCGTGGAGCGATGCGCTTCGCGAGTGGGGAATCGAGCAGCTCGAGCGTGGAGTCGAGATTGTCATCTTGTTCATTGACCTTAATGACTTTGGGAAGTTTAACAAGCAGTACGGTCACGTAGTTGGCGACCAGGTCATTCAGACGGTTGCCGAGCACTTGCGGTCGAAGATTGATTCCGAAACGGATGTCTTGGTTCGCTATGGCGGTGACGAGTTTGCGATTGGAACCTGCCGAGACCGTGACGATGCGGAGGAACTCATGGCGAACATCTTGGGCGACGGCAAGGGGCTCTCGGTCGATAGGGTTGATGCTCCGGTTACGTTTACGATCGGAATCTACGGCGGTCGTCGAACGAAGACCCGAAACGATGTTCACGGGGCTTCGAACCTCGATAACTTGGTGAACCTGGCGAGTCGAGATTGTTTGTCGAAGAAGGAAGGCGTGCTGTCGGCGCAGACGACGGTTGCATCGCTGGATGAATTGGTAGAGGCTCAGGCGGCCGCGCCAGTTGTCAAGTCTCCTTCGGAAGTCGAACTAGCATCGGAAGAAGGAACGGTGACGACAGGAGCTGCTCCCTCTTCAGAGGCTGGGAGGGCTGGAAGCCCACCCTCCATAGAAGAACCAATTCCGGTTGTCGAGACGGTGCAAGCCGACGATGAGCCTAATAGCCTTACCTATGTCGTGATTCGGGCGGGCGATAAGCAGTTTGTTGGTACGTCGGTGAAGATGGGCCACTCGAAGACGGAGTCGGTGGCGTATGCCACGGCGAAAGCGCTTGAGAAGGCGTATGAGAGCGTGAAAGTGACGGTTGACTCGGTGACGATTGAAAGCGCGGGATCGACGGATTTGGTGACGGTTCGAGTTCGGACGATCAAGGGGAATCTGGAGCGCGACGTCACGGCTCAGGCGGAAGCGAACGGCGATCTTGAGGACACGATTGGTCTTGCGGTTATTTCGGCGTTCCTGGCGGAATAGGGGCCAGGGCCAGGGGCGAGGGCAGATAAGATTTCAGCCTTGACGTGTTACAATGCAAGTGTGCCAGCAACTCGTCGTCTGTCCCTGCATAAGCTCGCAGCTGCGCAGGTGGTCGCTTATACAGGCCACCCCCAATCTAGAAGTTGCATTTACCCCGCCCACTCAGTGGCTCGCCGTGCCACCCGGGTTAGACTTTCATCAAGCAGAAGTATCCCGCCCACGCCGTGGCCAGCCCCTGTAAACTAAGAGCGAGCGATGAATAAATATTTGAACCTGCATATCCTCTCAGCTCCGCAGATTGTCGGGTATGCAGGCCACACTTAGCCTAGGATATTCGGAGGGATTATCCAGCCCTCACCGTGGCTGGCCACCCGGGTAAGGCTTTCATCATCCAAAAGTACCCCGCCCACGCATTGGCTCGCCGATGAATAAATATTTGAACCTGCATATCCTCTCAGCTCCGCAGATTGTCGGGTATGCAGGCCACACTAAGCCTAGGAAATTCGGAGGGATAATCCAGGCCATACCGTGGCTCGCCAATTTCTAGCTCTGCAATTGCTGTATTTCGGGGTCTCCCATTCCGGGCTGAGTTTTTTCAGAATCTCACCGATCAGGCTCAATTCTTATGGGAAATTGAGCGTAGTATGATTCATGCCCCCACGAGAGTCCCTCGAAATGCTTGAACGATTAGAGGGAGAAGTGCCATCTGATAACGCCCGCCTAAAGACGTATGTCGGTGCCCTGCGCGAGACATTGGAAGCCGAGGAGCGAGATTCGGAAGCGAAAGCCGAAGAGTTAGCTCAGTACCTCGCCGCCTACGAAAAGTTGACCCAACCCGCCAACCGAATTGGCGTCTTTTTGAAGTGGATCGACACAGATATGGGATCAATGCCGATGATTCTGCTCGGCGATTCGGAGTACGTGGTGACAGTTGATCCGGCGATCAAAGAAGCGTCTTTGACGCTTGGGACCCGCGTGCGATTGAACGAAGCGTACGCGATTATCGGCCTTGCTCCGGGATCGGAGCAAGGTTCGATTGTTCGGGTCAGCGAGATGCTTGAAGACGGTCGGATCAAGATTGGCGGCGATATGCCAGGCGGAGAGAACCGTTTGATTTTTCGGGGCGACGCTCTCACTGACGTCAAGATTCATTCGGGCGACGAGGTCCGGTTGGATGTGAGCGGCAAGATTGCGGTCGAGCATTTTGTAAAGAACGAGAATCGCGACCTGTTTATGGAGACGGTCCCGGACATATCGTGGGAGCAGGTCGGAGGTCAGCCGGACGCGATTCGGTTGATTCGCGAGACGATCGAGCATCCGCTGCTTCATCCTGAGGTTTACGAAAAGTACGGCAAGAAGACGATCAAGGGAATTTTGCTTTATGGCCCTCCGGGCTGTGGAAAGACGCTGCTGGGCAAAGCGACGGCGCGGACTTTGGCGAAGGAGTACAGCGAGCGGCAAGGAAAAGAGGTGAAGGAGTACTTCATGTCGATTTCGGGGCCGAAGATTTTGAACATGTGGGTCGGCGAGACGGAGCGCATGGTGCGCGAAATCTTTAAGACGGCGCGCGAAAAGGCCAAAGACGGTTATTTGGTTTTCATCTTTATGGATGAGGCGGAGTCGCTGTTGCGGACACGATCGAGTGGCCGGCACTTTAGCATGAGCAACACGGTTGTTCCGCAGTTCTGCGCCGAGCTAGACGGCTTGGAGTCGTTGGAAAACGTGGTGTTGATGTTGACATCGAATCGACCGGATTATATTGATCCGGCGGTTTTGCGTCCGGGCAGAATTGATCGAAAAGTGAAAGTTATTCGTCCCGACAAGGAGGCCACCCGGCAGATTTTGAACATCTATTTGAAGGCGACTTTGCCTTTGGATCCTTTGTTGGTGGCGAAACATGACGGTGAATCGACGTGTGCTCAGCGTGAGTTGGTGGAGGGCGTTTTGGATGCGCTTTGGTCGAAACGGAAGTCGAACGAATTCTTGGAGATTGCGTTGCGGAGTGGGAAGAGCGATACGCTTTATCGTTCGGATTTGGTTTCTGGAGCGATTATTGAGAGCGTGGTTGACCGGGCAAAGGAGACGGCGATTCGGCGAACCTTGGCCAATTTGAAGACGGAGACGGGGATTACGCTTGAGGATTTGACCGAGGCGTTGGATCAGGAGTATAAGGAGAACGAAATTTTCCCGAAGAGCGACGCGGTTGAGGATTGGCTGCAGTTGTTGGACTTTGCTCCGGAGAATGTGGTGAGCATCAAACCGATTGGTCGGAATGTTGGTCGGCAGTATCTTGAGAAGTCGATTGTGTGAGGTCTTTTAAGCCACGCCAATTTAGGTTTTCTTGGTCAGTGTTGAATTTGTTCGGATTTGCGAGGCATCGAAACTTTATGCCGGACGAATGAGGATTGGACGCGGTGGGATTGGGGTGGTTTGGATGAGGATTGCGTGTTCGAGGCGAGTTATTGCGGTGGCTCCGGCTTCGGGGGTAGCCGCGTGAACGGTGGCCAGGAGATGATTTTCGCTGATGAGGTCGCCGACTTTGACGTTTAACACGATGCCGACCGAGAGATCAATTTCGTCGTCCTTTTCGTGGCGTCCTGCGCCGAGGTCGAGAGCGATTTCGCCGATGGTTCTTGCGTCAACTTTGCCGATGCAGCCCGCCATTTTGGCGTGGAGTTCGATTTGGACGGGGGCGACGGGCAGCCAGGATGTTTCGTTAAAATCGACGGTGGCACCTTGGGCTTTGATCCATTGATTGGCTTTGTCGAGGGCGCGACCGCTCTGGAGGGTGTCTTCGATACGGGTGAGGGCTTCACCTGCGGTGGGTGCGATTCCGCTGACACGAAGGGCGAGGGCGGCGTAGTAGCGGCAGAGTTCGCGGAAGCGTTTGGTGTTGGGTGAAAGCTCGCTTTCGGGCTTGGTTAGGACGTCGATGGCTTCTTTGACTTCAAGCGCGTTGCCAATGGACGAACCTAGAGGTTGATCCATGTCGGTGATTGCAGCGTAGGCTTTGAGGCCCGCTAGCTTTCCGATGGCGACGAGGGCGTCAGCGAGCTTCTCGGCTTGCTCGCGGGTTGGGTTGAAGGAACCCGAGCCGCATTTGACATCGAGAATGACGGTGTCGGCGCCGCCCGCGATCTTTTTAGAGAGGATGGAACTGACGATGAGCGGAAGCGAGGTGACGGTCTCGGTGACATCGCGGAGTCCGTAAAGGGCTTTATCGGCGGGAGCAAGGTGGGCGGTTTGTCCGGCGACCGCGATTCCGATCTTTTTGGCCTGAGCGACCATTTTCTTGGGGGTGAGGTCGGTTGAGAAGCCGGGAATGGATTTGAGCTTGTCGACGGTTCCGCCCGTGATTCCGAGTCCACGTCCGCTCATTTTGATGACGGAGAGTCCGCAGGCGGCGAGGAGTGGGCCGAGAACGAGGGTGGTTTTGTCGCCGACTCCGCCCGTGCTGTGCTTGTCGATCCAGGGTTTTGGGACTCCGGTGAGGTCGAGTCGGTCGCCGCTGTCGGCCATGGCGATGGTGAGGTCGACGGTTTCTTGGTCGGTCAGTGGCTTGAGATAGGCGGCCATGAGCCAGGCGGAGAGTTGGTAGTCGGGGATGTCGCCTTTTGCCGCTCCTTCCGCGAGAAATGTTAATTCCTCTTTTGAATGGACCATGCCTTCTCGGCGTTTAGCGATGATCGTGCGAAAGTCCATGATTATTAGATACGGGGGAGGGCCCTACGAGGTTGAGTTTACTTCGGGAATTTGGGATTGCCTCTATTCCCGGGCAAGACTTAAAGCCTGTAGTTACTCCCGGGAACTTCGTTCCTCCGGTTCGCCTGAACAATTCCTAATTCACATTTCAACGGTTCAGGCTCACCGATCCCTCTTGAAAAAAGGGATAGCTCGCTCTGGATGCGCCAAATCAGGCGAATAATACTGAAAAGCTACTCTCGGGAACTTCGTTCCTCCAGTTCGCCTGAACAATTCCTAATTCAAATTTCAACGGTTCAGGCTCACCACCTCAAGAATCTCTGCCTTTTGGGCAGAGATTCTTAAGGGCTCTCCTCTTAAGAAAAAGGGATAGCTCGCTCTGGATGTACCAAATCTGGCGAATAATCCTGAAAAGCTACTCTCGGGAACTTCGT
>JANYCU010000004.1 GCA_025360125.1 Armatimonadota bacterium
AGTTGCGGTTCCGAGTTGCTTGACGTTTGAGAGGTCAGCAGTTTTCTTTGCAGCTTCTTTAGCTTGGGCAAAGACAGGGAAGAGGATTGCTGCGAGGATCGCGATGATCGCGATAACTACGAGCAGTTCAATAAGCGTAAATGCTTTTTTCATGATAGTTTCCTGTATAAGTGCAAGATGAGAGTGAAGGTGGAACCTTCTGCCTTCATCTGACTGCTTGTAAGTTGTTTCTATGACTTTTTGAGATTCATATGAGTTTCTTACAGAACAATCTCAATTATCTTACAGCAGGTTTTGGGCCGATTGTCAAAGAAATGTTAAAAAAGCGAAAAAAAGTACAAAAAAAATCCCTTCAGGTTGCTGAAGGGATTTTTCTTTTAGACGAGGTTCAACCTATTGGCTGAAATCGTAGTCAGGTCGTGCCAACCAAGCGTGGCATCCGTCCCAATAGTATGACGAAGGAATTCCGTTGACGTCATAACCAGTTTCTGGGTCTGTTCGGTAGTCGGTGTCGTTTGGAGCAATCGAAGCGCCAACTCGTCGGAACTTAGCATGTGAGTCTGAAAGACCAAAGTTCTGTCCCTTTGAGTAGAGCCATTGGCTTCCACCAGCATAGGTGTTGAAGTAGGTGCTTGTCTCACCGTTGTTCGCGCCGCAACCAGATTTTGACGGAATGTAGGCGCAGCCTGCATTCGCTGTGTTACAGATGAGTGCTGGGTTAGCGAAGCCCCAACCCTTACCAGCAATTTTTCCGTTGCCTTCGGTGAAGACATAGAGCTTTGCTGAATCAGCGATCGAAGTTGAGCTGTAGCCGCTCAAAAGACCGTTGTATGCGTAGTTGGTTGTTTGCTTTGTTTTGCCGACAGCAACTGGGTTTGTTGGTTGATACTCTACTGTAGTCGTACCTGGGCTTTGGAGCATTTGGTAGTTCTTGATGTAGTTCTGAGTTGTATTCATGAAGAATCCTTCTGAGTACTTGGTTCGAACTGCTGGGCTCGCAGTTGCTGGCCAGTCGCTAGGAACATACTTGTTGTAGTTGTATCCCCAGACGCCAGCCATGTCTTGACCTGCTTGAAGTGGGAACTGATCATCGTTATCGGCAAGATAGATGGCAGTTGCGGTTCCGAGTTGCTTGACGTTTGAGAGGTCAGCAGTTTTCTTTGCAGCTTCTTTAGCTTGGGCAAAGACAGGGAAGAGGATGGCTGCGAGGATCGCGATGATCGCGATAACTACGAGCAGTTCAATAAGCGTAAATGCTTTTTTCATGTTTTTTCCTAAATAAATGCTTCGGATCACGTCAGTCCGCACTGAAATGGTCCACGTCTGGGGCCGAACAACTCTAAGTGAGAAGTTACGAAACCAAACGACTGATGTACTATGACCCGGAATTGCCAAAAATGTTCATGCATAACCACAAATATGTTAAAGTTCTTACACAAAAGTGGTCCATATCGGTCACAAATGCGAGGTTTTCATCAAATCTGACAAGGCTAGGCGGCTTTTCGTTCACCGAAATGGGATTACGTGATAGGTTATCGACCGCTGATATCTTGCGATCCAGTTTTTCCTTCAAAACTTTCACCAGCATGAGGTGAGCTTTGGTTTTGGACACCTGGTCCGCGATCGCCCTTGTCAAATAAGACTTCTTCGCCGCCGAGCGGGTATTCCTTGCGGAGTGGGTGACCGACCCAATCGTCCGGAAGCATAAATCGAGATCCGGCGTGGAGTTCGTTGCCTGCGAAAATAATTCCGTATAAATCGCCAATTTCCTTTTCGGGATATTCGGCTCCCATATATATAGACTTGGCGGTTGGGATTGACTGACCGTCGCTTACCGAGGTCTTGACGAAGATTCGTCGGTTCAGCTTGATGGATATCAGGTTATAGACCACTTCAAATCGATCCTCGAAATCTCGTGCATGGGTCCAGGTTGAATAATCAACCGCGACACATTCACTAAAGAGGGTGTATTCAAGGTCTAGGGTTTCTTTCAGCGTCTTGAGACTTTCGAGTAGGTTTTCTTTGGTCACGCAGATGACGAGGTCCCCAGACCGATCGTATGATTTAAAGACCTTTTCGCCGAGAGCCAGTACCTCGGGTGCAGCCACTGGATCAATATTCTCAACGGAATTCACTGCTTCGGTGGACACTATGCAACCTCCATTCTGGAAGATTCAGTTACGGTCAATTCGGCTTCTTCTTCCCAATTGAGCGCCCCGACTCGCACGATATAGGCGTAGGCGAGGATCCAAGTCAACATATAGGAAAGAAATTCGAAGAAGCTGACTTTGACAAACTCGATGTCAGCGTTTTTGTATACCGTCATCCATGCCCATAGGAATACGACCTCAATGTCGAACAGGATGAAGATAATTGCAACAACAAAGAACTTGATCGGGAATCGTTCTCGAGCGTCTCCGATTGGAGCAACCCCACATTCGTACGGCGAGCCTTTATATGGAGTGTTGCGACGAGGGCCGAGAATCCAGCTAATTGTTGCGAAGACGACGCAGAGAGTTGCTGCAAGTCCCATCGACGCAAGAATCCCAAGATATGGTCCCATTAGAGGAAAAGATACCCAATGTTGGTTCCGTAAGTGGATAATAAAGTTGAGCGATGGATCAACCTGCACTTCTTAATAGGATTGTCCAAAAGGAGAACCTTTCGATATCGGACGCAAATCTCCTGATGGGTGACGTCATTCACCATGGAACTCCGGCCCAAATTGGGGCCTTTTTGACTGCCCTTTCGATGAAGGGAATTCAGGTCGACGAATTGGCGGGATTTGTCCAGCGTCTTCGGGAAGATGCGGTTCCGGTCAAGTGCCATGTGACGAATCATATTGATACTTGTGGCACTGGCGGAGGTGTCTCCTCTTTTAACATATCGACTGCAGCCGCAATAATCGCAGCTGCGGCTGGAGCTGTCGTGGCCAAACATGGTAACCGAGCAGTTACTGGCCGATGTGGGAGTGCTGACGTTCTGGAGGCGATTGGAGTTCCGATATGTGAGGAGCCCGAATCGGCTCGGCGTCGGCTCGAGAATCTTGGTTTTGCCTTTTTGTTTGCGCCAAAATTCCATCCATCTGCAGCTCGGGTTGCGCCAATTCGGAAAGAGCTTCCTTATCGAACAGTTTTTAACATGTTGGGGCCATTGTTGAACCCTGCGGGGGCGAAGCGGCAAATTGTTGGAGTGTGGGATCCTGGCCTCTTGAATTTGATTGGGGAGGCGCTCATTAAGCTTGAAGCTGAATTTGCAATTGTGGTTCATGGTGAACCTGGGCTCGACGAGATATCGCCCATCAGTACCACTCAGGTTCGGATTATCGAAAATGGTGAAATGAGGCGTGAGGAATGGACGCCTGCAACATTTGGTGCCCAGGCGGCGGATTTTTCGGCGTTGTTGGCGGGCGAGACGCCCTTAGAAAACGGTGAAATGCTCATCGAATCAGTCACTCAAATTCATTCGTCAAAGTGTTTGGCGGTTCTGCCTAGTGCAGCGGTTGCGGTTCGGTTAGCTGGTTTGGCAGATTCGTGGGTTACTGCGTATGAAGTGGCTCGGGAGACGGTCCGGTCCGGTAAGGCATCGGCAAAACTCGAAAGCCTCAGGAAAGACGCTTGACGATTCTCGAAGAGATATTTGAAACGAAGCGCGCAGAGGTCGAGCGTGCGAAGTCGCTGGTTGATCCTCAAACATTACGACTTCAGGGACTGGATTCGGCCCGACCGAAGGGCTTTTTAAGCGCCCTCAAATCAAGTTCAACGAAACCTGCTTTGATTGCTGAAGTCAAACAGGCAAGTCCATCTCAAGGTCAAATCGTGATGGGTGATTTTGATCCGGTCAAAATCGCCACTGTTTATGAACAGTCTGGAGCCGCATGCCTTTCGGTTCTCACCGACGTCCAATATTTTCACGGCTCCCCCCAATATTTACGGGATGTTCGATCAGCGGTGCAACTGCCTCTCCTCCGCAAGGATTTCATGTTTGATGAATATCAATTGGATGAGGCTCTGATTTGGGGCGCCGACTGCATTTTGCTCATTGTTGCTGGTTTGGAATCGTCTCTACTTTCGGACCTTTATGGTGCGGCTAAGGAGCGTAGGTTGGACGTGCTGGTGGAGGTCCATAACGAGACAGAAACGGAGATTGCGCTTGGCCTTGAGCCGGACCTGATTGGCATCAATAATCGCAATTTAGCAACTTTCGAAACGGATATTTCTACGACCGAACGGCTGATTAAAATGATCCCTGATGGAATCTTTACTGTGAGCGAGAGCGCCCTACATACGCGTGACGATGTTAAATTAGTTCAATCGTACGGTGCCGATGCGGTGCTTATTGGTACCGCGTTTTGTGGTTCGGATGATATTGCGGTAAAAGTTCATGAGGTGATGGGACGATGACTCGAGTCAAGATTTGCGGACTTACCAATTTTAAGGATGCCGAATTGGCGATTGAATTTGGAGCCGATGCGGTCGGCTTTGTTCACGAGCCGACTTCTCCTCGGTGCATTGGAGAATTCGACTTGGAATGGTTGAATACATTGCCCCCATTACCGATCAAGGTTGCGGTGTTCGGCAAAGTCGATCGTCCAGCGTTTCCCGGCATTTTTGACCTTGTTCAGGGGGTTGAGTGGGAAGAGTATCCGGAGCCAGCCACGAAGCGAATTCACGTTTTGCGGGTTCGAAAAGGGCAAAAGCCAGCGGATTATTTGGGTTTAACGATCAATTCTTCGGCGATATTGCTTGATGCTTTTAAGGAAGGAGAATATGGCGGTACTGGCCACACGATCGACTGGGATTTTGCCGCGGAATTTGTACAATGCGCGACGCGGCCAGTTATTTTGGCTGGTGGATTGAATCCTTCGAATGTGGCTGTGGCGGTTCAACGTGTCCGACCGTTTATGGTCGATGTTTCGAGCGGAGTTGAACAGAGAGTTGGACTAAAAGACGCAATGATGATGCGCGACTTTATTCAGGCTGCGAAGGAAGCTTGATCCTAGTTTCTCTCAGATTGGTCAATTGAGTTTGGCCTTTATTTACGATTCTCCGAATTCGGATTAGCGAGGCATCGGCACCATGTGATTCAGATTCGTTTTCGTAACTTCGACACTATGGTCGTCGAATGATGAGCCTATGGCTTGAACCGAATTGTCATCGGCTCCCTAAGAGTCGAGGTATGGGGGTCAATCATTTCTTGGCAGGTTCGATGGTCAATTGATTGACGAGCTTTTGGTCAGCTTTTGCCTTGCCGAGTTCTTCCTTGGCGATCTTGTCTGCTTTTGACTTGAGATCGGCACTCAGGACATGACCAGTCAGGGTTACCGTTTCTTTTGTGGAGTCGACGTCAATCCGATTTCCATCCATGTTCAATTGTGGGTCGGCGTTGATTGCGTTCTTTATTCGTGGGGTCAATTGTGTTGCAGCACTTAACTCTTGTCCAGCATTTTTCGCATCGTTGGCGGCATTTTTTGCCATATTTGCGCCTGAATCGAGACTTTGTTTAAGTTTTGACGAGGCATTAATTGAGTTGTCCCTCACGTCCTCTTTGGCACCTTCGGCGGTAGCTTTGCAGCCGGTGATGGAAACGGCGAGAGCGGCGATTATGCCAAGATTTTGAAAGTTTTTCACGAAGTTTTCCTTAGAATTTTGCAACGGGATCGCTGCAATCCATGGAGTCCTCTAGGGCTGCCGTTAGGTTGGAGTCTTTTTGCGCGCGTAGTCGTCGGCTAGTAACTGCGGTCAGGACCTTACGGGTTGCGAACGTCGCGAAGACACTGACTACAGCCGAGATCACCGATATCAAGACAGCTTTTTTGACGGACTTTGAGGTTTCCATACTGCTGTCTACTCCGGCAACAGAGGGGATCACGCCTAATTTCCAAAATTTGGACTTTATGCCTTTTGGCTGTTTTTGCTTGAGTCTTAGATTCGCAAATCTGACTTTATTAGGTGTACACCGAAGGGACGGCTAACGGTCAGGCTTTCGTGAGGAGCGAGCGACGAGGTGGTGACACTCTTTTAAACTTGAAGCAAGCGTAAAAAAATGCGAGGGAGCTGAAAGGAGAGCTCGAAGCTACCCTCGCCAAGGCTTGCACCAATTGCTTTGTCCTCTCGTGTAATCTTTCCCCCGGAGGATCCCGCAGTGGTACTGGTAATCATACGAGGCTTGGACTCTGATGTCAAGGACTTTCTTTACAAAGCCTTATCGATGCTTATTTTCTTGCGATCTGGTTTTGGGTCGGGTCTTACTTCACCATGCTTAGACTCTCAACTTCGTAGGGGTCGGCTTAGCATGCCACGACATTGCCCACCAGCTAAGCATGCCACGACCTCCAGGTGGGAGTATTATTGCCAGGTACGAATGAGCCTGGTTTTCCGGAAAATTCGAGCACTTCCAAGTTCAAATACTGAATGAATCAAAATTGGGAACTTTGGCATTAAATATGTTGTCTCTTCCCCTGCCGAGCATTGCGTAAGGGCTTGGACTAGGTATCATTACGCCGAAATCATATAAAAAGGGAGGTGCGCGACCCTTGGCCGCCGCCATAGAAACCAAAAAACTAACGAAGAGCTATAAAAGTAAAGCGCACGGGATGGTTGACGTTGTCAGCCAGCTTGATTTGCACGTTGAAGAAGGCGAAATTTTCGGATTCCTGGGACCTAACGGTGCCGGTAAAACGACGACAATCAAGATGCTTTTGAGCATCATTGAGCCATCAGCGGGCGAAGGGTACGTTTTAGGAAAAGAGCTTGGAGATTTTGATGTTCACAAAATCATCAGCTACGTTCCTGAGCGACCTTACTACTACGAGTACATGACTGGAATGGAGATTCTGAAATTCTACGGATCTTTGTTTGGAATCACGGACACTGCACGCATGGATATGCTCCTGGAAAAGGTAAATCTCCACCGTGACAAGACCAAGACGATTTCCCAGTTCTCGAAGGGTATGCAACAGCGAATTGGCTTAGCTCAAGCGTTAATTAACGATCCAAAACTACTTTTCCTTGATGAGCCTACAGGTGGACTTGACCCGATCGCACACCGCGAAATTCGCGACTTGATTCTTGGATTCCGAGAAGAAGGTCGAACGGTCTTCATTTCTTCCCACGAGCTCAGCGAAGTTGAGTTGATTTGTGACCGCGTCGCGATCATCAACCACGGAGTTATTGCTCGTCAGGGCAAGCTCACCGAGCTGCTTAAGGGTGGCCGGGTTGAGTTGAGCGTTACTGGTGTTCAGCGAGGCTTTTTTGAAGCCATGAAGTTGAACGACAGCAACATCCACGAAACCGCGAGCGGATTACTTTTTGACGTTCCTGAAGAGGCTGATATCAACTCGATTATCGATGGAGTTCGTGCCCACAAGGGTGCGATCACCGGAGTTGTTCCTCGAAAGAAACGACTTGAGGACCTCTTTGTCGAAACTGTCAACGCAAAGAATCAGGGGGATAACCGAATATGAAACCAATTATTGCGATCGCAAAGGCGACTGTTGGGGAAGCAATTCGCCGACGTGTTCTCCTAATCATGCTTTTTATTGCAACGATTCTTTTGTTTGTGGCCCCTCTCTTGGGAGTGTTGTCACAACGATCCGAACAAACGGTTTTGACCGGATTTGTCCTCGGAATCGTTCAGTTGAGTAGCGCCGTTATTGCGATTACGCTGACGGTTTACATGCTTCCGAACGAAGTTGAGCGACGGACGATTTACACGATTCTATCGAAGCCAGTTCAGCGGTACCAATTCTTGCTCGGCAAGTACTTGGGGGCCATCGCTGCGCTTGGTTTGATGATGGGATTGATGTCGTGTGTTACTCTCGTCGAATTCGGAATTATCCAGCACAACTGGGGCAAAGGAATTGAACTTTTGCAGGGAATCGGAATGTTCTTTGTTCAGATGAGCTTGCTTGCTTCCGTTGCAATGTGTCTCTCTACGTTCATCGCTCCGCTCGTAAACTTCTTCCTTACGGGAGGCATTTACTTGATCGGAACGCTTGGATACGCGTTCTTTGACTCGTTCAACAAGAACCCCAACGCTCCTGGATTTTCAAAAGCCCTAGCTTGGTTTGTTAGTACGATTTTGCCAAACTTTGCTAGCTATAACGTTCAAAATAAGCTGATTAACCCGGATTCGGTCATTGTTGACCCAGTCCAGTATCACATCAATGCGGTTATCTATGGCGTGGTTTACATCACGATCATGTTGATCGGTGGAATGCTTATTTTTGACAGAAGAGAGGTCTAATAACGTGGCACACCCCAGTAAATCAGGCATTCGCAAAAAGCTTCTCTCGCTCGGCTTGTGCCTTGTTGGGTTCCAAGCTTTGTGGGGAACCTATATGGTCTACCCTCGGTGGAGCCGAAACTATAGCCCGGTGCAGCAAGGAAAGGACCTCATTTCGGGTTCTCTATCTGCTGACCAAATGCTCTTCGCATTGGCTGGTTTTCGTGAGTTGATCGCAGGAATTTTGTGGGTTCGTGCCGACTCGTTTTTCGAGTCTGGCAACTACGACGCAATTTTGCCAATTATTCGCTTGGTAACGTTCCTTGATCCTCACCAAATCGACGTCTACGCGACGGGTATGTGGCACATCGGATACAACTTTACCGACGAAGAGCAACGTTCTGACCGCCGCTATCTTCCTTCGGCTTTGGCCCTAGGCAAGGAAGGCTCGTCTCAGAACTCAAACACCTATGAGCTCTTTTTTGAAACTGCTTGGCTTTGGTATCACAAGATTGACGACAATTATGATCGGGCCGTAGGTTGGATGGAGAAGGCAGACAGCGTTGCCGACATTAAGTTGTTGCCGGCTCGACGAAATTTGCTGAGTCGATTGTATGAAAGAAACGGTCAGATTGACAAAGCTTTGGACCATTGGTTCACGGTATTGGATGCAGCAGAAGTTTCGTACCAGGCCGACAAGGAACGACGAGATTATTCGATCCGTCAGAATCGAGACACGATTGAAAACAATTTGGATAACTTGCTGATTCGAATGTCTCAGCGAGGTCATTTTGCCAGCAAAGAGGGCCGTAGCTTGGATGACTATGACGTCATGCCTCCGTTTGATGTTGGCTTTGGTGTGAAGGTTACGGTAACCGCCGAGCGGGTTTTACGAATTCAGGGCAACTGGGATGTTCTGTCGGTTGGTACGAGAATTCGATGTATTCTTCGCGATGCGGACTATCCTAATGCGATTGCTGGTGGAGCCATTTGGGACGCCGGATCGGACATGAGTTTTGAGCCACCACGCGATCAAACCTACATGATGGATTCTTTGTTCGTTAGAAACCAGCGATTTGATAAGACGGTCGACATGAGTCGGGACCCGACGATGTATCCGTTCACCAAGGAGAAATATCTCTTGGAGTTTTATTACAATCCTCGATCAGCCCCTCACCACATTCAGGACAAGTTTGGATGGAATGGCGAAGGGATGACTGACAAGACGACTACCAACATTCGAACTGACATTCGACCGGGGCAACGATGCTTCTACTATGCCATTGAACTTACACGGGATGAGATCCTCCTCAGAAAGGGATCTCGTGGAAAGACAGTGACTAAGAAGTCGGATAGTTATCGAGAAACGAAGGAAGATTATAGCAACACAGATACTGGTAAACCTGACCTTCCTGGTCAAGGTGGCCAATAAGTCAGCAAGAATGTGCCCGTCGGTGCTAAAATTCATCGCCGGGAACTGCGCAGCGGCAGTTCATCGAATCTCGCCAGGGCCGGAAGGCAGCAACGATAAGGTGAAACTCTGGGTGACGCGGACCTCCCGGCGTTGAGTTAATCACGTGGCACAACTTGCACTCTACCGAAAATATCGAAGTCAGACCTTTGAAGATCTGATTGGGCAGGATCATGTCGTCCGGACGATCCAGAACGCCCTCAATTCGGGGAGAACCGCCCAAACTTTTCTTTTCACGGGCCCACGCGGTACCGGAAAAACTTCTTCTGCCCGGTTGTTGGCTAAGGCTCTCAACTGCGACAAAGGCACTTCGGGAACTCCTTGCAATGTTTGCGATCAGTGCGTGATGATCACGGCTGGATCCCATCCCGATGTGATCGAGATGGACGCGGCAAGCGATTCAGGCGTGGACGATGTTCGCGAAAAAATCGTTGATATTGTTTCTTATGCCCCCATGCTGGGTCGATATAAGGTTTTCATCATTGACGAGGTTCATGACCTGTCGCCAAAGGCGTTTGATGCCCTCTTGAAGACCGTGGAGGAGCCGCCGCCTCATCTTGTGTTCATCTTGGCGACGACTGAGTTTAATAAGGTTCCCGCGACGATTCGGTCACGTTGCCAGAAGTATGAATTTCATCGGGCATCGATGAAGAACCTTTGCGACCGACTGCTGTTTGTTTGTAACGCGGAAGGCGTCACGGCCGAACCTGCCGCAATTTCAGCGATTGCTCGGATGGCGGATGGCGGATATCGAGATGCTTTGACTTTGCTTGAGCAGGCGATATTGGTTTCGGATGGTCAAATCTCGGTTGACATTGTTTATGACCAGTTGGGATTGGTTTCGGAGCAGGCGGTTGACGAGCTTCTGATTGCGATTCAGATTGGCGATGTTCCGAAGATCATTAACTTGCTCGAAGAGATCATTCGAACGGGGCGAGACCCTCGGTCGTTGTTGGAATCGATGCTGCATCGCCTTGCTGATTTGACCCGGGCCATCTATCAGGTTTCGAGTGATGGCAATGATGCGACACGCGAGTCGTCGCTCCACGAGATTGCCGCTCGACTTGGTAAAGGTTTCTTGATTGAGGTTCGAACGGCTCTGGCGGAAGCGCACAAGATCATTCGGGATATTTCACTGCCACGACTGTGGCTTGAAAGCGATCTTATTCGGCTTGCAACACAGGGAACGGCTGCGCCAGCTGAGGCGAAAGCCACGCCACGGGTGGTTGCGCAGGCTCCGGTGGCAAGGGTCGCGCCGCCAGTGGTAACGCCCATGGAGGCAGAGCCCGCTGTGGTTGAAGCCAAGGCAGTGGTGCAAACTGAGGAAGCTCCGGTGGCTGAGGAGTCTAAAGCTCCAGTTACTAGGTCGGAACAGCGAGATGTTGCGAGTGACTGGGATCGTCTTTGGAATGCCTTGCCGATGAATCCTAACACGGGAATGCCGTCGATGCATAAGATGAAGTTGAAGTCGGCCCAATTGGTATCTGATGACGGTGAAAAGTTGGTGGTCGCGATGGATCGCGAGATGGACTTGATTTGGTTCCAAGAGAACGCAGGCCGAATGAAATTTGTTTTGGACTCTTTGGCAACAATTGGCCGTGCTGGCACGAAAATTGAATTTATTCTTGAAAAAAAAAACGATAACCGAGTGATGGAGTCTGAAGCGGTAGAATTACCGCTAGAAGGCGTGAAGCTCGAAAAATTAGTCAGAGATGTCTTTAAACTTTCGGACTCAAGAGAAGAAGACTTAGGTTAACAATGAAACTTCCAAAAGGACTCGGCGGCGGTATGGGTGGCCTCGGTGGCGGACTCATGCAAAATGTGCAAAGTGCGATGGCTCGCGCTCAAAATCTTGAGCAAGAACTTGAAGCAGAAGTCATTAATATCGACAAGGGTCCGGTGAAGGCGACTTTTGACGGAACTGGTCGAATCCAAAAGATTTCTATCGACAAAAGCGTGGTTGACCCAGACGATATTGAGGCACTCGAAGACTTGATTACTGGCGCGGTGCGCGACGGCTTTGAAAAAGCGGTTGAAATGCGGGCCGACCGAGTGGGAGAGATTACGAAGGGCCTTCCGCCAATTCCTGGCCTCGGAATGTAATCCTTGTTATTTGCTAAGCCCCTTGCTGAGCTGATCGCCGAGCTTGAAAAGCTTCCCGGCGTTGGACCAAAATCGGCCCAGCGCTTGGCATACCACTTGTTGCGGGTGCCTGATCATGAGGCTCTTCGTTTGTCCAATTCCATTCTGGATGCTAAGGCGAAGCTTCAGTTTTGTACTCGGTGCCAGAACATCTCCGAGGCCGAAGAGTGCGAGATTTGCCGTGATATGCGCCGGAATCGGACCATTGTCTGCGTCGTTGGCGAGCCGCGCGACATCGTCGCGATTGAGCGCATCAACGACTATAAGGCCCAGTATCACGTTTTGCACGGGCTGATCTCACCCGTCGACAATGTCTTTCCGGAGCAGCTTCGGATTCGCGAGCTACTTGAGCGGTTTCATCACGAGCCAATTGAAGAGATTATTGTGGCGACGAATCCGACGATCGAGGGAGACTCGACGGCTTTGTATCTGGCGAAGCTGTTGAAGCCGTTGGGAATCAAGGTAACTCGCATCGCACATGGGATGCCCGTTGGCGGTGAATTGGATTACGCCGATTCGGCGACGCTGATGTCCGCGATTGAGTTTCGGCGGGAGATGTAGGCGCGCCTTTGGCGCGGTGGCGAGAGCAGGGAAGCCAGGAAGCCAGGAAGCCAGGAAGTCGGGAAGGATCAATCCCTTTCGCTAATCAGGTTAAGACTGCCTTACGGCGGGGGCGCTCGCATCGTCGTTCGGGTTTATAGTGATAATGAGCGCCCGTGGAAAAGACTGGATTCGATTTTTACCCAGGCCTACGGATCTTTTGTTCGTGCAACTCACAAACGATCCTTCTCCTGGGCTTGTAAGATGTCTTTGGATGGGTCTGGTTGGAACTGTACTCGCGACTGGGCAGGGACTTAGTTCTCGAATCTCAGATTGAGTGCCAATCAGTACCCTCCCTAGTTCTCGGACAGCATCTTGGAACCGCCTTCAAC
>JANYCU010000034.1 GCA_025360125.1 Armatimonadota bacterium
CTTCGATATCTCACCAGAAGTGATCCTCTGACAGACATCGAGCTTGAACTCACGACTATAACTACGACGCATCATATATATTCTCCACACCGAACATATTTGAGTGTCTTAATTTAAGGGCGCAGACCCCAGACCCATCCATCGCACTAATTTGACCGATGCGACGGAGGGGGGAGAAATCCTTTGAACGGAAACTACATTCTAGTCTTCATCTAATCTATGTACGGTTACCCAGATCTCGCGCTTTGCGTCGAGGTCTCGGAATTGTTTGCGACCCGGCACGATGTCGAGATACAGCGTCGCGATTTCGTGGGCGCGCATTGGGACTGTAACCCGGACCGCCTGAATTCCGAACGGTTCCAATTTCTCGGTCTCTGAGGTCAACAAAGAATTGTCGTCCGGTCGCGGAGTTAGCTCTTGGAGGATTTCGCCCATCAGGTTCGTCTTGAGCGCCTTAGCTATTGGTCCGGGAAGCGTGACTTCGATGTCGCCGTCGATTCCGTCGTACTCGACGAGTCGAAGGACGTACGGATGCCCCATTCCTTCCCCGCCGTAAGTAGCAAGTCCGCGCTTGCAGAACGACCCTTGCTCGCGGTAGAACGCAGTAGCGAGGACGGTAGGCGAATGGACAGTAACGGCCGAGAAGTTGGCGGGAATAGGGGCACCATCCGGGGAAGGTTCTGAATTCAGACTCTTAATATCAAATGGCCAAGCATTTCGGGCCCACGCCTCGAACGAGTAACCCAACAGCTTTGCGCCGTGTTGGACACATTCAGTCTTGGTAAGCCCATTATGGAATTTGAGACTCAGTGAAGACCAAGAGGAATGGGAGCGAATCTCACCGTCCCATGGATCAATGGATAGAAGGACATTTTTGAGACCTGATTCAGCAAGGAACCATTGCTGGTGCCCCGAATGCGTAATTAAAACTCCTGTCCCGTCAGAATTCGAGACATTTACGAAAGATTGAGATGTGAATGCGCCTTGTACATCTTCAAACCACTGTGGACTGGTCATCCAATCGCCTTCCGGATACTTTCTCTTTCCGGTTGAGCCCTGATTGATTTCCGATACAGAATATGGACCATCTGCTGTAATCGTCCGTCCGTTTAGATCAAAATCCCAAACCATGCTGATCGCGCCTTGATAACCGGGATCAATTGCATAAGATGAGAAACCATCGTTTACTCGAATGACAATGTCAAGAGATTCGGATTCCATATTTGCAATTAGAATGAGAGTGCCTGGCAACTTATCAAGCTTCAGGCTGAGTCGGTTTCCGTTGATATCCGGGGACCGTGGAACGTTCACTTGCTTTGTTCCTGAGCTTCTGATCAGCTCACCCCCAGTCATGCACTCAAATCTCAACGGAAAGGAGAATGACGGGACATTCTTTGACTTGAATTCTTCTACCGTTAGTCTTTCCATATCGACGACGATGGAAAGATCATCCGATGTAAACCGGGCAATGTGCCCCTCAATTTCCCAAGTTGATTCGTCTTCAATGGTATTCCCAAGGCAGTAGCCCATGGCAGGAGCTTCAAGGCCCTTGACACTATTTTTCCAACCCAATCGGTTGAAGAAGAGATTCTGGCTTCTGTCCTTAATTCCGAGCCTCTGCGCGATCCTGGCAACAGGATTGCTACGATTTAGCAAGGTGTTAATGAAGGCAAACTGTGCCTCGGCGACATGGCCACAGAGCCCTTCGCATTCATGGTTATCGTGATGCTGGGCGGCCAAAAGATTCCGCCAACACTCCTCGAGTTCCCATGTCGGATACACGTCCCAAGGCTCATACGGACGGCCGAAGAGGCCCAAGATCGCCGACGCGGTCTCTGCTTCCAGAATGCGATGTTCTAATTCAGCTGATCTGCGGGGATGGTTGTCGCCGTACTTGCCCAGCGTCATTCCGTGCCAAAAGTCGTCCATTGTGTACTTGCGAACCGGCAACTCCTTCCCTTGCCATTTCGCCAAGTACTCGCCGAGGGTGACCGCCAAAATCTCAAATCGAGGGTCCTCCTTGAGCTTGGTCAGCATCGGAATCATGAGTTCGGATCGACACATCCAATCCTGAGTCGGCATGAGCTCCAACCACTGCAAAACTAACGGCGGAATTCCGTCGTCACCCGACGGAGGATTTGCGGCCAAGTCATCGAGCAAAATCTGGAAGTCCTCGGGCCACTGGTGCAGGTTCATTCGATTGCGGGTCGCCGTCGGAATTTGGGTGCCATCATGCCCCTCCCACAAGACAACCGGAGCCTCTTCCATCGGAACCTCGGGCGTGTGCCACGTCCATTGAAAATACAGCGAAGCACCCGTGAATCCACAACCCGCTAGCATCTGGGGAAGCTGAGGATACGCATCGAACTCTTCCTCCCAAAACGTTTTCGGCCGGCAACCGAGAACGCGCATCGCGGTGCGAACTCCATACACTCGCTGGCGAACGTTCGATTCGCCGCCGTGAAACAATCCGTACGGCTGACCGTAACTACCGCCAACAACCTCGATAATTCCCTCTGCGATCGCGTCTCGAAGTTTCGCCAAGTGCTCGGGAGACTCGGAAGCGAGCTTCTCATAACCAATCCCGTCGAAATTGATGTTCCCTTTGACTCCAGTCGCTCGGCAATAGGCGAGCATGTCGTCAATCGAGCCTGGCAAAACATCGTAGCCCCAAAGCCACTGCATGTCCACCCAGTGCATATGGTTCCCAAAGGTATAAGCGAGGGGGATTGGCCTGGACATTGACTTCGAGTCTACCGATTGAAGACCAGGCAGAACTTTTTTGACACCAATTCGAGCAACAGTTCGCTTACAATGATAGAACGAGTGCTTTGGAGCAAAATGGATCCATCAAAGCTGAATCACCTTCGTCAAATCGAGATTGCAAAGCCTTGTCCCGAAGACTGGGATGCAATGGATGGCGACGACCAGCGACGCTTTTGCGCCGGATGCGGTTGTTTCGTCAACAATATTTCGGCGATGGATGCTGAAGCGGCCGAAGAACTGTTATCTTCAAGTAACAAAACTTGTACAAGAATCCTTGTCGATCCCAAAAAAGGAATCCTTACTCGTGACGGCTGGATTCCACGGCTAGTACTCGCGGGGGCAGTTGCAGCGACGGTCGCGGGATGTTCGGAAAATTCTCCAACACTTACGGTCGCACCCATACCCAAGGCAAGCAAAGCAACCTCACCTATCCCCGAACGTGCGTCTATAGGGCTTGTCGCTCCTTCCCTCGCTGAATATTATGTTGACGAGGAATCGAGCCAAACTCGATTAGTTGGTTGGCCAAGCAACGTCGCGAAGAAGCCAGCGAGTAACGTACGTCAGTCCGCCCCAAAAAACAAAAAGGAAAAGACCAAGCCAGAGAAGCCGATGGTGCTTTTAGGCCATCCGTGGAAGCGCGCCGTTCAGAAATCGAGGTCAATAAAGCCAACCAAACCAGAGCCCAAGCTCGAGTATTTAGTTGGGGACACCTCGCTGGTGGAAGTGATGAAGAAAGCAGTCACACCCAAAAAGCCAGCCAAAAACAAGAAATCAAAGCCATGAAACCCTTTGCAATGCGGCCAAGTGTGCTCCTCATCCTCTTTGGCGCCGGGCTGGGTCTCTCGGGCATCGACACCATGCGCGGTCACGAAGGGGTCGCCGGAGGGCCGATGATATGGGTGCTCTACTTTGGGGGCAGCTTGATATTCGTCGGATGCGGGATTTGGTTGCTCGTCAAAGGTATCGCGAAGAAGGAAAAATGAATCCAAACATCCGCTCAGGTTGGTTCCTCCTGGTCGCAGGTGGGGTCTTGACCATTTCTATGCTTTATGCCGGATTTAATTCCGATTGGCAAGCCGTTGGAGGTCCGATGGTTTGGGTTCTCTTTATTGGCGGTTCTGTGCTCCTAGTTGCGACGGGCATTTTGCTCATCCGGCGAACCCGTCAATGACCAAAGAAAACAGCAACATTCCGATATACTCAAAGTCAGGTTACTGGTCACCATGAACATTTCTGGACTTACGAAAATTGCAATTTGCCTCACTCCATGCTTAATGGCCGGATATTCGGCGGCAAACCAAGACCCACAAAAGGTTAAACCAGTCAGAACTGAACTCATCAAACCATTTCATAACGAGACTTTTAACAAGAAAGGGACGGCCAAGGAGCGAAAGCAAGGCGGCAACCCGCGAACCACCAATGGATTCTTGACTTTTGACGGTTCGATGGATGGAAACCGACAAGTCGACCCCCAGATTGCGGTGGGCGGCGGATATGTCTTTCACGGAACGAACAGCGGGCTGATCATTTACGACAAGAAAGGCAACTTTGTTCAGGGCGTTCCTCAGTCCGAATTTAACGGCGGCATCGACCCCAAATTGTTCTATGACATGAACAACCACGTTTTCGGATTTGACCTCTGGAACCCGTGGGATAACGAAAAACTCAAGCCCGTCAACATCTCCATTTCCGAAACCAACGACCCAACCAAGGGCTGGTATACCTATCCGGTTCCCGCTCCTCAAGGCGTCGACGGAGGGGGAATTGGGCACAGTCGAAAGTGGATCGGCTACTCGTTTCCGGGCGGACCCGAGCAAACATTCGTGATGAAAATGGCCGATGCCAAAGCGGGCAAACCAGCAACCATTTACCATTTTGCCGGGAGCCTCGGACATCCCGTCAACACCCAAGACGCCATTGACGATCTCTATTTTGTGAAGCTCACTTCACGAGAAATCATCATCACCTGTGTATCAGAAGGAGTAGACGGATCTCCGGAGGTTTCCTCCGTGGTTCGCGCGGCGCATCAATTCAAATCCTTTGGTTCGCCGCCTCAGTCACCCCAGAAGGGCACCGACATCAAAACCGCTTCAGGTGACCGCAATCCCAAGAACCTCGTTATTCAAGGGCAGCATCTATGGTTTTCACAGGCAGTAAATCTGGACGGCCGAGCAGGGATTCAATGGCACCAATTCAAACTTGACGGCACCACGGTTCAGTCAGGAATCATCGCCAGCCCCACGAACAGTTACATTCAAACAACCATGGCGGTCAACAAGAACTGGGACGTGCTGATCGGATTCCAAGAGACCGGACCCGATATGTTCATAAGCCCGCGATGTGCCATGCATCGGCATACCGATCCCAAAGGAGTCACCCGAGAGGTGATCAGCTTGGGTGAAGGCAAAGGAGCCACCGATGGCGTCTCGTGGGGCGACTATAGCTGCACGGTTATCGATGGGGACAACAAGACTGATTTTTGGACGATTCAAAGCATCACTTTGCCGACCGGAAAAGGTGGAACGGTGATCGCAAAAATTCCGGTAAAGCCTTAGCTCTGAGTTCATGCTAGAATTTGAACTTGGATCGACCCGCTAAAGCAATTCCCGATTGGCTCCCGTATGTGTTGCCGATGGCCCTCTTTTTGGGTCTCACCGCCCTGGAGGGGCAATCGCCAGCGAATTACGTTTGGATCTACTTTGCCAAGGTCGCAATCGTGGTTGCGGCTCTCATCTGGGCAAAGCCAACATGGCGGGACATCAAATTTGATGCGAAGCAGATTCCATTAGCCGTTATCATTGGCCTCGTTCTGTTCGCTGTTTGGGTCGGGATTGAGAACATTGCTTATCCCCATCTTGGCCAGCGAACCGCCTACAATCCATTCGAAAAGATTCCTGATGCCGGGCTCCGAACAGCGTTCATCGCAGTTCGGCTTTTCGGCCTAGCCCTCCTGGTTCCGTTCATGGAAGAACTCTTTTGGCGATCGTTTGGGCTTCGATATGCCTCGCAAAGTAACTTTAAGGATCTCGCTATTGGGACGTTCACGATGACCGGAGCGGCAATTTGCTGCGCCGTCTTTGCCTTTGCGCACCCCGAATGGATTCCTGGCCTCATCTTCGCCGCGTCGATGACCGCCCTGCTGTGGAAAACCAAAAGCGTCTTCGCTTGTTTCGTTGCCCACGCAGTAACTAACCTTGCGCTAGGAATCTACGTCATCACCCAGCACGCTTGGAATCTTTGGTAGCCCTAACTTCCAGAAGCTTGAATATTGGACGTGAACGAATAAGAGCCTGATCCGACCTGGAAAACGTCATAACCGGGTTCGCTACGCAAGAACTTCACGCCCTTGGCACTTGATGCCTCGGATAGCCCTTCGCGAACTTTTCTGGCGCCGCCCGTCGGAACATAAACCGTCGCCGTCGTATTCGCCGGAACCGTGATCGAGGTCGTTAAATCCATTCCCGACCTTTTCCAAGAAGACTCAATTCGCCCGTTCACGCTGTCGTAGTGAGACTTCACCCAGGTCAAGTCATTGGCGACCGACGGTTTTACGACAAACTTCTTAAATCCTGGGCCCGCAGGATCGGGACGAATTCCGCCTAACCCTTGGTACAGCCAAAAGCCAATACACCCAAGCGTCGGGTGGTTGTACGACCCGTCTCCATTCCAAGCTTCCCACAGCGAAGTCGCTCCAGAGTTGATCATGTGCAGCCAGCCTGGATAATCTTCCTGAGTCAACATTTTGTAGGCCAGGTCGTCGCGGCCATTCTCCGCCAAAGCGTGAAACACGTAAAGCGATCCCACCATTCCCGCACTAATATGCCCCTTTCGTGGGCCGTCGATGCTCTCAACCAAACGGTCAATAATAAGCGACTTCGACTCATTTGGAGCAAGGCCTAGGGTGAGAGGCAAAGCCTGGGCAGTTTGACTATCCTTGGCGTAAAGCCCGGTTTCCCGGTTAAGAAACTTGGCGTTATATGTCGACTTAACAGATTCAGCTTTTGACCTATAAGCGGTGGCATCCGCTTCTTTTCCTAGCAAATGAGCAACTTGGCTGATAATCGATGAGCCATAGAATAGTGCCGCCGTCGAAGTCTGCTCGACGGGAACGCGTCGTCCGCCTCCGCCTGCGCTGTCATCCAGCCAGTCACCCAGTCCCCATGAAACAACATTGCCCTTCGCGGTCGAACTCAGATAATCGACGTACGCCTTCATTGCCGGATACCCCTCAGCCAGAACCCGCTTATCGCCGTAGTTCAAATACAACTTCCAAGGAGCAAAGACAATAGCTCCGCCCCACCACGGGTCCGCCATTTCTCCCGGCGAGCCGGCGGCCCGCGTCCGTCCCCAGCCGCTGGTCGGAACAATGTCGGTCACATGTCCGTTCGCGTCTTGGGCGTCCACCATGTCGTTAAACCATTTGCGATAGAACTGGGGAGTGTCGAGGTTGAAGAACCCGGTCTCCATATCCACGCACCCGTCATCCATCCAGCCCATTTTTTCTCGCTGAGGACAGTCGGTCGGGATGCTATGGAGGTTGTTCAAATACGCACGGACGATCAGGTTTTGCACCAGATTAAGGCGGTCATTCGAGCAACTGAATGACCCGGCCACGGCGGGATCAGTGGTGACCCATTTGCCGCTTAACGAGTCGAGCGTCGGTTTTTCGGTCAGTCCAGTAACCTCAACGTATCGAAACCCGTGATAGGTGAATCGAGGTTCAAACGTGTCACGCTCACCACTCAAGATGCATTCATCGGTTTGGAATCGGCCATAAGTGTGGCTAGCCGTATGGTGCATGTCGGCTAAACCATCGGGCGTGAGGGCCTCGTTATAGCGCAGGGTCACCTTGGTGCCCTTGGGTCCGCGGGTTGTCAACGTGGCCCAGCCTGCAATATTCGTCCCGAGGTCAAAAACATAAACTCCCGGCTTCGGCTCCTTCACCGAGATAGGTTTGATCGATTGTCGGACTCGGATTGGAGGTAACTGCTGCGAGGTTAACATCCCTTTCGGTTCGTCGACCACGGTAACTGGTTTCCAAGTTGGCATACCGCGCGTGAAGTCGACAGTCTCGCCGCCGCGAACGCAGTTAAATGAAATTTGACTCTCGCCCCATTTCCAAGACTCGTTTGAAACCACCATTTGCGAAGTTCCATCGGAATACTCAACCTTGAGGTGAAACAATGCTCGAGGCGAAGCGGACCATGGAGCCTTTTCGAATCCGAAAAGGTCAGGCGTCGCGAGGTTAAACCAACCGCCTCCGAGCAGGATTCCTAGTTCATTTTTGCCTTGCTTTAGCGCTTTCGTGACGTCGTATGTCACATACAAGATCCGCTTGTCGTAATCAGTAAAACCTGGGTCCAAGACGTGGTCACCAACTTTCTTGCCGTTGATCGATAGTTCGTAATAGCCAAGCCCACAGATAAATGCGGTTGCTCGCGTCACTTGCTTCTTGACCGAGATGTCCTTTCGAAGCTGAATCGCGGCGTTCTCAGGCTGATCCGCCCGACTTGATTCCTTCAGCGATGCAAAGACTCCATCGGTGAGGCGCCGTTTGTTCCAATCCGAATTCTCCACGCTGTCAAAAGCAGTGACCGGAGCGTGTAGGGCGACATTCGTGTTGCCAGAGAAGACTTCGAACTCCGAAAGAGCAAAACAGAACGGCTCGGGGCCATTACCCCGGTTCCATAGCTTCGTTGCGGTTACTCGAACGTAGCGAGCCTTGATTCCTTTACCATGAAGGCGAACGGACTCACCATGAGGATTGGGAAAGTCTTGATCGGTATGATCGACAATCATCCTCCGATCGCTGAATTTCGGATCATCCGAGACATCTACTCGAAATCGGATTGGGAAACCAAAACTATCTTTCAGCGAAAACCCAGGCGAAACTGGTGAGTGAAGCATGATGTCGTCAATCGATTTTGCTGAACCTAAATCAAGTTGAACCCACTTTGTCGCGACTTGAGCCTTTGACTCCAAAGCGTGATATCCGTACAAAACGGGCGAACGAGTGTAAAAGTGCTCCGCAGTTGCTCCGATCCATTTGGCTTGCCAGTCTTCGGACGAAAACAGTCCGGTTGTAAACCTGGCCGCTTGACTCCATTCCGAGGCTTTTCCCGCCCGGTCCCACGCTCGAACCTTCCAAAAACATGCTATGTTCAATTGAAGGTATTTGCCCATATAGACGACGTGAGCCGACTCATCAGAAATCGTCTTTTCAGAATTCCAAAGGTCAAACTTGTTCGCCATAAGGTTCTCAATTGAACTAGAAACCCCAATTTGGTACGCCGTCTGAATTTCGTCGCGAACGTGCGATTCGAACCACCATCCAAACCGTGGGTGCTGATGGTCGATTCCCAGGGGCGCCGACTGATATTCGCACTGCAATCGAACCGGACTTAGGGCAAAACTCATAGCGGATCCACAAACAGTCAGCAGGATTCCCGCGAGGCGAACAAGAGCCAAAATGGCATTCCTCATGGTCTCCAAACATTACCCCAGACCAATAGAGGGTGTTGCACGGATTCGGAAGACTCGGATGTGCTGCCTCGGTAGCTCACGATGGAACTAACTCCAGGCTTAATACCGCTAACGGAAATCCAGGACTAAGCTACCAAGGCTAAAGAAAGTTGGGCGGAGATCATCCATGCAGCACCCTCAATGACCCGGTACGATAATCAACATGATGTTGACCACGTTAGTGTTTGCAACTATTCTTCAAGCATCGCCACAAGACTATATGGCGAATGTGGTCACCGAGCTCAAAAAGGATTGGCCAAAAAATAGAATGGTCGAAATTGTTTGCCACGGGCACAGCGTCCCCGCCGGATTCTTCAAGACTCCCGAAGTACAGACCATGAACGCTTATCCAAACCTCCTCAAAGCAGATCTCTCGGCACGGTTTCCTCATGCAGTCATCAATGTAACCGTCACCGCAATCGGCGGTGAAAACTCAATCTCAGGAGAAAACCGTTTCGCCAAAGATGTCCTATCGCGCCATCCTGACGTGGTCACCATCGATTACGCCCTCAACGATCGAGGATTCCCTGCCGAGGTTATCAAGTCGGCGTGGAAATCCATGGTATCTCAAGCCAAAGCCCAAAACGTCAAGGTAATTCTATTGACTCCAACCCCCGACCAATCGGCCAAAATGGACGACCCAAACGACCCGATCAACATCCGCGCCGAAGAAATCCGGGCTCTGGCCAAAGCCGAGGGTGTTGGCCTTGTTGATAGCCTCGCTGAATTCAAATCGGCAATCCAGTCCGGGACCAAACTTCCCGACCTCATGTCGCAGGTCAACCACCCAAACCGAAAGGGGCACGAGCTTGTAGTCAACCAATTGATGAAGTGGTTTCCCAATTGATCGTGATAGAATGAGCCTGCTTGGGCCGCAAAATGTCGGTTGTTGCGTCAAGCCGTAGCGAACAATTCATGAGCATCCTTCTCTTTCTCGGAATCACCGCCTTATCTGAAGTTGGCCAGCCCGTTGACATCGCTTCGAGTGCTTACCAATACCGAGCAAATCGCCCTGCTCAAGCAAGTCCTCCCGAGAGCTTAATCGCAGTCAAGTACGCCGCTCATCAACCCCTCAATCAACCCCTCAACGAGGCGGCACCCGGGGTGCAGCAGTGCCTGACGAGTCTGATTTGGGAAGAAATCCGCCCGATCCAAACCCTTGAACTAACCTGGCCCAGCAAGTATCCCGATCAGCCAAAGCCAGATGAACTCGAAATTAGTGCCCTCATCAACAATGGAGCCTCGAGCTCATGGTGGAACAATCTCAGCTCGGTCGTGCAACCGATCAAGCCAACGGTTTCCAGGGATGGTCGAACGTACCGATATCCAATTGGATTCAATACCTGTGGCCTCATTGTTTCAACCCCAAAGCGCACGGACTCACATTTGTATTCCATCCCTCAAGTTCGGGTCTTGGTACCCCAAACCTGGAAGTCGATGGATGTGGAAGTCGAATGGGGATTTGACAAGACAAACGCCTCGAAAGACTATTCGGGACAGATCGGCACTTACGATGCCAAAGTTTCCCAGTTGCGACCTCTAGCCGGGGACAAGCGAACCCAAGCGAATTCGTTGACCTGGCGGTCGCCGGGAGGCCCATCGACCCGTCGCGGAATCTCGATGAACCTACATTATATGGGAACGTCAAAATGGCGTAAACAGCAGCAATACACCACCCAATCCGATGACGTTGCCCGATCCATCGTGACCGTCAAAACCAAATCTGGAAGCTTTTCATTCCTTGCTGCCGACCTTGAGAATGGCCCAATATACGCTCCTGAATACGGCTTTTTCGTTCGCCGAACAAGTGCCTTGGCCCCTAACAAGCCATCCCCAATTCTCCAGGCCACCACGCTTACCATGACCAAACAGGCAAACGCCATCGCGGGTGATGCCCGAGTCAAAGGATGGGGCACCGACGAAACGCCATGGTTTGGCTCGAACACAAGCGACGAAGCAATTGCACCGTTCGGAATCAAGCTCCCAGCGAAATGCGTTGCGATCCATCCTGGACAATTTGTCGACGCGGTGGTCCAGTGGCGAAGCCCGATCAAGGGCCGAATATCCGTCACCGCTAACTTGATTCATGCCCAGCAGAGTAGCAACGGTGTCGATTGGTCAGTGCTGCGCGAGACAGATCGAGATTCAGTTATCGTCAAGCAAGGCTCAACAAACGGATCGGGCACCCAAGCGATTCAAACTGGCCCAATCGAAGTCGAAGGCGGGGACCGAATCTCCTTGGTGGTTGGTCCAAAGGGCGATCATCGCTTCGACACCACCGTTCTCGATTACACGATCAATGAACTTGACGGATCGCGCCGAAGTTGGAATTTAGCAAAAAACGTTGGTGGTTCCATTCTCGAAGCCAATCCCCACGCGGACACTCTTGGGCATGGTGATGTCTGGCGATTTGGGTCTCGCGCTGCCATTCAACCAGATCGAAACCCATCCGATCCGCCAATCAAGCTTGGTTCAAACGCAACCAGTGCCCGGCAATATGTGGCCGAACTAAAGGCTCGCAACCTCGAAACCATTCGCGAGCGGACCCGGCACCATGCCGAACAAACTTGGCTTGGAGCAATAACCGCAACCAGAGGGCAAAACCTCCCTCCCCATCCAACACCACCTTTTGGCGCCGAACCAATGATGCAAGTCGATGTCCCGTCGGACCGCCTCAACGCCCAATGGATACTCGGAGCGTGGCACCTTCTTCGCCACTGTGGCAAGAATCCGCAAACCGGGAAACTTTGGTTTAACGACTTCCCCTACGGAATACTGGCCGCCGAAACCTACTTAGTCCTTTCCGTCCTCGACCAAATGGGCTCGCACGATGAAGCCGCGGCTGGCTTCGACCAGTGGCTCACAATGCCGATGGAACGCGAACATCCAGTTGGACTCTTTTCCGAGGCTCGTGGAGTATTTTCGAACGCCGTCGGGCCAGATGGCTACGGCGGAAACATGGATACGATTCATGCGTTTGGACCGGGATCGATCGGCTGGGCACTCGCCCAGCACTACAACATGACGGGCAACACCAATTGGCTCCGCGTGAACGAAAAACGACTCGTAGCCAACGCTGATTGGATTCTGCGACAACGCCAGGTCATGGCCAATTCCATCCCGGGTGGCAAACGACTTTGGATCAACGGCCTTCAACCTGCGCTTCAAGTGACACCGGACAGTGGTGGACTATGGATGCAGTTTTATGAGTGCGAGGCGTACTACCTGTCTGCGGTTACCAAACTCGCCGAAGCCGTCATGATCGTCGACCCAATGGAAGGGAAACGACTTTCCGGAGAAGCCGAAGAATACCGGAAGGATTTGAAGGCGGCAGTCGAGAAATCTATCGAGCGCTCTCCCGTAGTCCCTGTTCGCGATGGAACGTATCATTCGGTCATTCCTTTTGCGGCCTACGTTCGCGGGCTGAGCGTCGGAGCTTGGGGCTGGCAACGAGAAGGCTCGGGCAGTCACGTCGGGCCGCTTTATTGGGACACCGTCCAGTCCGCCGCGGCCTTAATTAGTCCCGCCGGATTGCTTCCCGCAAACGATGTTCGCGTCCAAGGTTATCTCGATGTGCTCGAAGACCGCGTCCTACTCGAGAACCAAAATGTCGGAGACCGAGACTGGTTCCAAGCAGGATGGCAATACCAAGGCGGGCTCGAAAGAACCGCCAACATGCACCTTGCCGCGGACGACGTCCCCGTGTTTCTTCGATCGTTTCTCAACTGTTACGCGGTCGATATCCTCCCTGACCAAGGCTACACATTCAACGAACATGCGGTGCACGGGCCACCTGACAAAATTTTCGAAGAAGCCGCCTTCCTCGAAAGGTTCCGAAATCTGCTCGTGATGGAAGATGGTCCAAAGCTTTGGCTCGACCGGGCCGCGCCGCGCGAATGGCTAGAACAAGGCAAGCGAATATCGGTTAAACATGCTCCGAGCCAGTTTGGAGAAGTGAGTTACGAAATTGTCTCGCACGCTTCTGAAGGCAAAATCCTCGCAACCATTTCTTTACCGACAAGGAATCCGGCCAAAGAAGTTTGGATGCGAATTAGGCATCCAAAGGGCTTTCGGATGAAGAGAGTGTTGGTCAACGACAAATTGTGGACCGATTTCGACCCTAACAAGGAAATCGTCAAGCTCCATGGCCTAAATGGAATGCCAAGGATTCAGATTCAATACTAGAGACTTCCGACAAATTCCGTCGCGGGTTTCGAAAGTTGATTTCCTGAGCGGATTCTGAATGCGGTCGGGCCCGAGATATTGTAGGAAATCTGACGTCCTTTTCGGGTCCAAGCGACGTGAATCTTGCCGCCACTAGCATTCGGAAAGTCGCCGCTAACCTGACTCAGCGATCCTGAGTTCGGATTAAAGTCATAGACATTGCTACCTAGATCAAACCGAGGACGGAGCCCAAGAACGTACCGCGACAACTGCCAAGTTGGACATCCCGACCACTCATGACAATGCGACCACCGAGTATCAAACACTTCAAGCCAAGTCGTACGATCATCTCCCAACGCCCATCCCCAACACTTTCGGTACTGACCCAGCACAAAGTCAATTTCTCCGTGATTGAGCAAAGCAGTGAATGCAAAATGCCCGAAATAGGGCGTCATCACATGCTCATTCGAAACCGATGGGTCGCTCAACCGTGGCCCATCCGGATTATTCGGAAAGCAGCTCATGAGGTGCGCTTTCATGCGGGCGATGCATGGCTGTACTTGATCCTTCTGAACCAAATCCGTCAACAATGCTAGAGATGCGGCTTGATATCCGACATTCTTCCATTGGCCCGGCATGGCGATTTGGGACTCCAACCAATTGGTAACAAGACGCTCCAATTCACGAGCGATCTGAACATCTTCGTCGGCCTTTGCAGAGTCTCCAACGGCCCGCTCCCATCGGACCATCGATCGAACCGCCATCAAATAATGCATGTTGAGCGCCATGTCGGTTGGGCCCTCATTCCGCACATATCCCCAATCGACAAACGCCCATCCAAGGCTATCGCTGACTCCCGACGCCGCCCGTTTAGCCTCAAATGCGTCCATATTCTTTCGGGCAGCAGGCAGCATTTCTTCGAGCAAACTTTTGTCGCCCGTCAATTCCCAATAATGAACGCAGGCAGTCGCCCATTGGGCCGCATAGGTCGACAAATAGCCTGGGTCCCCAGGACCAACTCCGGCAACCAATCCGTCGCCTCTGGCCGCCTGAGCCGCTTGGACCAAAGCCCGCCGCGCTAACCGCATGTCAGACCACGCAACTGCGGCAATATCTGATGCGACGCTCGCCACATCGCCCGTCCATTGGCCCCGTTCGCGGGTCGGGCAATCGACAAACGAGTCTTCTGAACACGACCGGACCGTATTCACGCCCGTCATCCAAATTTTGTTCAAAAGCGGATCATCCGAGCTAAAGCTCCCAGCCGGATCCGGAAAATATGTCCGCTCCAAGAACGTTTCTTTCACAAATTTCACGGGTTCCTTCGATTGAACATGTACTTCGAGGAATCGCCCTCCTTTCGGCGTAAACGGCATGAATTCTTGCACTCCACCACGAGCAACAAAATGGTCCATGTTGCAAGTCGCGGAACCCGAAAGAGTAATCCAGGGGGCCACTCGACCGTGCCGCAACTCTTCGCACATGGCATATTCGACAATCGCTCCGCGGGGCAAGTCGAGAGTCAACATCAGACGTCCGAGCCGTACCCGCCCGAGGTCATATCGTCGCCAAACGCCCTGGGCCGGAACTCCCTTCGGATCGAGGTCATCGAGAAAGAACCTGGCCGCTGGTTCATCCCGTTCATAGCCGTAGTTCACGGTCATGCCTCCACCCGCAATCGCCTTCAGTGGTAATTCGTTGAGGCGAACTGGAGCAGTTTTTGCCTCCAAAAAACGCCCTACTCCAGGATCAACAGTCACCGGAGCTAACCATTTTGAATCGTCAAAACTGCTCCCTTGCCAATCCCGCCAAACATGTGTCGTGTCGCACCAATCAATCCAACCTAAAATATCGCTTATTCGATGAGCCTTCGAAAGGTATCCCGGCATTCGGGCGCACTTCCAGGTCGTGCGATCAACGCCGTTCGGTGGTGTTACCGAACACCATAAATAGGGCTTCACCGCGCTCAATATTCGCGTGGTGACGCCGTCGTTTCGAACCTGGATCGCAATCACATGATTCCCCCCGGTCAAGTCAACGCCAAATGATTGATACTCGGGAAACTCTTGCGCATATCGGGGCGGGCCATCGTGTACTAACTTTCCATCGATCCAGACGAGGTACTCCGACGCTCCAACCATTCTGATCGTGGTGCGTGCTGTCCTGGTCGCAATTTGCGGTGTTGTGATGATCCCTCGAAAGGCGACAAAAGAGTCGGCATCATCAGCCACTCCTTTGGGAGCCCAAAGCGGAACTGTCGTACTAGCCCCCGATTGAGCAAGGACTGCGAGGGCCACAAGAGAACCGATCATTGAACCCAGTATGCACTGAATCAATCAGCCAACTCTTGGAACTGATTTTTTGTTTCTCGTGTTCATTATTGAAAGCTGTTTCCCAAGCAAAAGAATCAGCTAGAGTAAAGAAAAGAATGGTTCTCGCCGTCCTCCTTGCGGGTCTTGGTCAAATATCTTCGCCAGAATCTTTGGCGAAGTTCACCTATCAATCCGTCGAAGCCATTCTGAAAGCACAGCCTCTTCCGACCCCGACGACAAAAACCCCGCCCAAGGGAATCTTTGTTACGATCGAATCTGACGGTAAAGTTCTGGGTTGCCGTGGCACCTTGGACTCAAGTGAAGCAACGATTGAGCTCGAAATTCAAAAGAGTGTCCGTGCCGCCGCAATTTTTGATCCTCGCTATCATGGCGTCCATATCGGTAACAAACCGTTTGCCGTTACCCTCACCATCGTCGATCGCTTCGAACCAATTGGCTCAATTTCATCCCTTCTTCCCCAAGAGGGGCTCATTCTTCGATCAAAACTCGGAGTCGGAATCGTCCTTCCCTATGAAGGCAAAGACCCATTCATCCGGCTTAATTGGGCTTACACCAAAGCCAAAACTCCGCATGGAGAGCCCGTCCAACTTGAACGCCTGTTCGCCCAACGATATCGGCACCCAGAACAAAAATGACCATCATCGCCCTTTCTCTTTCCTTTCAGCTCAACAATCCGTTTATCGCAGGGGATCAATCTCAACCGCCCGCAAAAGTTCAAAAGCCGTTGCGAAAGGACGTAAATTTCTCGGTCGAACGAAACGTCGCGCCTTCACCTAAGATTCAATTTCACGTCAACGTCAAGAATGTTCGACAAATTCCGATCCAGATTTATCGCCTCAACAGCAGCGACTTGGTGCGCCAATTTGAACCAAGGCCAACCCGCCCTGCCACCACCGGGCGACCAGTTCTTTCATTTCTACTCGATGTCGCTCAAAAAAACCCTTCACGCACGGCACCACAAGATTCCTACTTCCAACGTCAATTTAACCTTCCCAATATCTCGCCTGGCTACTACCTTATCCAGTCACCGGGATATGAAGGTCGTTCGTGGGCAACGTTCAACGTCACCAACTTATCCCTGGTCTTCAAGCGTGGCGAGAAGCACGCCTTGGCGTGGATCACTGATGCCAAATCGGGAAGAACGCTTCCGGGGGTTCATGTCACCGATTTTCGAAATCACAAAAAAATTGCCGAAGTCACGACTGACGCCAAGGGGGTCGCCCCCCTCTCTATCCCACCGGGGCAAGATATCTTGCTCGCACAACGTGGTAACGACCTTGCCGCCATCCCAACCGCCGGATATTCACGAGACGGAACCGTTGTCGCCCACATGCAATTTGATCGCCCCGTCTACCGACCCGGACAACGGGGAGAATACAAATCCATTTTGCAGCGAATTAAGGGTCTTGGCTACGAGCCGATCGCGAAAAAAGCAATTACGATGGAGCTATATGACCCTCAGTCAACGTTGCTTGAACGCCATGAACTCACGACGACAAGCCTCGGAACCTTGGCCGGAAGTTTTGATATTCCACGCGAAGGTGCCCTCGGTTCTTACACAGTTCGACTGGTGAAAGGCGACGAGTCTTTTGCTTACGAAAGCTTCCAAGTCGCGGAATACCGAAAACCGGAATTTAAGGCCACTTCAACCTTTTCTAAGAATCGGTACCTCTCCGGCGAGAAAATCCATTTCAAGCTCGCAACTGAATATTATTTCGGAGCGAAAGTACCAGGGGCCCAAGTTCAAATCACGGTCCGACGATCACCCATGAATTGGGGCATCGATCGATTTGAGTACTCAGACGGAAATCTCTATTCACGAAACACATTGATGGCCAATGAAGTCGTCGCCCAGGATGTACGAACCACCGCCGCCGACGGAACCCTTGATTTCGAGTTGCTATCAACCGCGGGCTTTGCCGATGCAAATTATGAATTCCAATGCACCATCACGGATGGCAGTAGCCGCCAAATCACTTACGGTGCCTCGGTGCCTGTTTACGCCGCATCGATTCGAGTCTCCGCAGTATCGACGGTTGGCTATGTGCCACTCGGACGCCTGATTCCAATTGCGGTCCGATTGTCAGACCTCGACAATAAACCAGTCGGTGGAAATGTCGACCTCGAACTCAGGCAACGAGTTTGGAGCGAAAAAGAAAAGCGAGAAATTGAAGTCGTAACCGAGAAGACTACAGTGGTTGTTCCGGCAACCGGAAAAGCGACCGCATCCATGCCCGCAAAATCCGAAGGATATCTCATCCTGGTTGCTACCTCAAAAGACTCGACCGGACGCAAAACGACGTCACGAAGCGACATCTATGTTGCGGACCCATTTAGTTCGCCAGCGTCGCAAAAAGCCGCGCCAATGGTCGGGATCCGCCTCGAAAAGCAGAAATACACGGTTGGTGATACCGTTAATGGCTTCGTTGAATCGAATCGACCGGGGCACCCAATACTGTTGACTATGGAAGGAGCCGACCTTCTCAGCTACAAAGTCATCGACAAGCCGGGGCCCTTCACCTACAAGCTCGATCTAGCGACTTGCCCGAACATGAACTTCGATGTCAATCAGTGGGTCGAAGGCAACCGAACCACCGGAAGCGCGATGATCACCGTTGACGATCCTACTCGCCGAATTTCGGTCGAGCTCAAACCGGAAAAAACCGAACTCTCTCCGGGTGACAAAGCTCATTACTCAGTGACGACTAAGAACTCAGCTGGAAAGCCAGTCGCGGCGGAGATTGCACTCCAAGTCATCGACGACGCAATTTACGCCATCCAAGCCGATCACACGCCGAAATTATTTGACACGTTCTATGGACGTCGGCCAAACGGAGTCGTCACCGAGGCATCCGCTCCTCGCGAGATGTCGGGCGGGGCGTATCAGAGAAATGCCATGGCGATGGAGGCCATGTTTGGTGGAGCACCTGGAGGAAAAGATGCCTCGATGCGGACCCAGTTCGTCGATACTGCCTACTGGAACGCTTTCGTCCAAACTGATGAAAACGGCCAAGGCAGCATCGACTTCGAAATGCCAGGCAACTTGACCGCATGGCGAGCCCAAGCCAGAGCCATCACCACCGCGACCCAAGTCGGTGAGGCCGAAGCCATGACCCGATCATCTCGCCCATTAACCTTGCGCCTTGCGACACCGAGACAAATGGCCGTCGGCGACCGATTGAACGTGATAGCCACCGTCACAAACCGAAACCCTCAAAGCGAAAATGTTCGCATCAGGGTCAAGATCGGCAGCAAAACTACTGAAGAATCAATCGTCGCTCCAGCGAGCGGTGATGCCCGAATCCAGGTCCCCATCGAAGCCGAGCAGCTGGGCGCAATGGCGATTGTTGGTGAGCTACTCGATTCTTCTGGCCTTCGCCTTGACGGACTGGAAGTCAAAGTCCCCGTCAACCCCAACGGTGTCCCGTTCAAAGTGGTAACCACCGGAGTAACTGGCGACGGAAAGCTTTCGGTCACCCTTCCCGAAAATAGAATTCTCGACTCAGAGTCCGTAAAAATCCGATTCCTGTCGGGTCCGGCCTCCCAAATCGGACAAATTGAAAAGAACCTGCTCGACATGGGTCGATATTCGCCCGTCATCGCGGCCGAGCAAGTCGAAGTTGCCGCCAGAATGGGCATTCCATGGACCGATGACCGCATTCGTGAGCCAATCGCCATGCTTGGTCGCACCCGTCAATCCGCGGGTTGGGGCTGGTGGGACGGAGGTACTCCGAACCCAGTCATCACCGCGCGTGTTCTTCGTGGCCTATCTCAAACTACGTCATATCCAGAGTGGCAGACCCTGCGGCAAGCTGCCCGAGAAGCGGCCGAGCACCAATATGCCAGCGTGCAATTTGCCGAATTTCGAGCGTTTCTTGTCGAAGCCTTGGCGATTTCTGGTTCGCCAAAGGCCGCCCCTTGGACGCTCGAAACCGACGATACAAAAACCGCCATTTCACCGACCGCCCAGCTAGCCTTGGCTCATGCCCTTTTTCTGACTGGCCAACCAGGTCGAGCCAAAGCAAGACTTGCTCGGCTTACCGCCCTCGTCTCACGAGGAACGTCCAGCTTCTTGCCCGTTGGCAACGGCGTCGGATGGTCCGGAAGTCAACTCGAGGCCAATGCTCGACTGCTCGACCTCACCTGTGAATTCGATCCAACCAACAATTTGGTCGACACGCTCGCTGAATGGGTTTCTGATCATTCGTCCGAAAGCAACGGTCCCGGAGACACAATAGCCCTGGTCAACTCGCTTCGTCGCTACGCAGACCTGCGGAAGTCACCGAGCCAAGTTGGAATATTGAAAGTTCATGTTGGCAACGCCGATGTTCCAGTAAACCGACAGCCCGACGGAATGTGGGCTGAGGTCATTTTGCCGGGTCAAAGTGAAGGCAAACCAATCACCGTAGACGGCATCGATCCAAGCCATCCTCTCCGCTACGTTATCGAAGCTCGAGCCTACAAGAAGGCTATCATCGAGTCGAAGGGCGGCATCCGAACCCTCTTCCGATGGGAAGTCCTGAACGAGGCCGGAGCCTGGGAAGAGCTCAATCGCCCGCTCAAGCGAAACGAGGCCGTTCGAGCGACTTCGGTTGTCTGGGGCGACTCGGTCAGCGATGCCGTTCGGGTCACGCTTCCCATTCCCGCCGGATTTGAATTCGTTGATAGCGACCGCTTCACCAATTCACGACAAGAAGTCCGCGACGGCGCAGTTATTTACTACACTGTCTTGGCCGATGGAAGGCCGTCCAGCTTCCGCTTCTACCTGAGATCCGAAACCGACGGAACCATTTCGGTTCCTGCGGCGATGGCTGAAGCCTTGCGACGGCCCGAGTCGCGCGGAAACAGCGATGCACTTCATGTCGTCATTTCTGGAGGACAATGATTGCCGCCCTCATCGCGCTTGTGAGTATCGGGACCCCTCCACTCAAGGGAGACATTCTGGCGCCATTCGAAACATCCGAACCCGATAAAGGGGTCTTCACGTGGAAGCCAGGTCGAGTGACCGTCATTTGCGCCTTTGCGTACTGGTGCGATACGTGGAAAACTCAGCGAGAGCGGCTCATGGCGACTCGAAAAAAGATGATCGGAATGCCCGTCGATTTTCTTGCCGTCAGCGTTGACGGGCACTGGATGGATGTTGATAAAAAGGCCGATTGGTCCCGACGACTAGTCGATGTGGGCGGACATTGGAGCCAATCCCTAGGAATCGATCGGGTGCCTTACACGCTCGTCGTGGACGAATCGGGCACGATTCGTTCGGCCACATTCGGCATTTCCCGAAGCGACGATTTGGTCAAAGAGGTCCGCGATTCGCTAACCCCACAGGCTCCAACCGACAACACCATCTACCTTTCCTTCGATGACTTTCCCGCAAAGTCCGGCAATGCCGAGTTGCTGGATGCCCTCCGTCTCGCCGATGTCAAAGCCAGCCTTTTCATCATTGGGGAAAACGCTGAATTAAACCCGACCTGGGTTCAAAGGGCCGCAGCTGACGGGAACCATATTGAAGTCCACGGCTGGAAACACACCGCCGAAGGCTCTCAACCAGAGCGTTGTAAACAGTGGATTGAGCAACGCATCGGTCAATCTCCCAAATGGGTGCGCGGCCCTGGCTCCAGCGTCATTCAAGACTTCGCGGGTCATGCTTTTCAAACCAACGACGTCGATCCTTACGATTTTTTACGCCCTGGCGAACCCGAATTACTCCGCCGAATCATGGGTAACTTAAAACCTGGCTCGACTCTCCATCTTCACGCAGGTGTACCCGAAACGGTGGCGGTTCTTCCGACCCTCATTGAACGGGGGCGCGCCCTAGGTTTCCGATTTGAGCCACTGCCCTAAGTCTGTAGTCATCCTATTTCCGGCTTTTCGTAGTGCTAAATACCTAGAACTTTTCTTAACGCTTAAATTTTATTGGGTTCAAGCCATGCCAGTTTCCAATTTAATATCGAATTTCGACACATTGTTGTCCGAAACATGACCGCTTGATCCTCTTTTATGAGTATCGGTTCAACTATTTACCGAGAGCCTTTTGAGTTGAGAGAACTTCACATTTGGGGATCTAGAAAATGATCAATACAACAATCAAGTACATCGTGTACACACACAGCGGTGGCGGCGTGCGCCATCACCATTTCGGCACAGCAAATAACATCATCGACGAGGCAGATGGTCACGCATCAACCGGGGACGTCATCAATGCGCTTGGGTTTCCGACCCTTCCATTTGGCCCGGACACTTTGCCATTTGCATTTATGTCGGTGCACGGAGCCGCCGATGGCAACCACCTATACACCAGCCCAGGAAATCAAACTGTGCCGGTCGGTACGACTGACATCGATATTTTAGTCGTTTACGCTCCTCCAGGTGGAATTGGGGGACCTGGTGGCGGGCCTGGCGTCTGGGTCGATGCGTTCAATGTGGACACGGGCAACTTTTCGGACAGCCTTGACTTCGTAAAAGTCCTGACTCCGCCAACTCCCCCAGATACCATTAACGTTGCGATGACCACTTTCGTCAATCAAGATGGAGGCGTTTCGACCGCCAATGCCGAAAATGTTCGGGCGAATAATCATGTTGATGGCGCACCGTTTGTAGAATGGAAGCGAATCACTGGACCGCAGACTTTACACCCTGCGCCAGAAATTGACCTGAACCAAGGCGAAACGGGCGAAATCTGGTTCGCCTTTTACCAAACTCCCACGCCCCCTACGTTCTCACTTCCGCGAATCGAGCAATTTATGGAAGCAGGAATCTTTCTCTTGGTTGGAGACGGAACTTGCGGAAATGGTGGACGCTGGTTTGGACCAGGTCACGGACCAGTTGGACCAGGACCAGGAACTTTCAAGATTTCGCTCAGCAAACACGTTATTGAGAAATTGAGTCCGGCCCAGCATAAACAGCTCAATGAAATCATGGAGAAGTATCCAGCAACGGCCCAAGCCGCTCTCGTTTCAATGACAAATGTACTTAATGACATCAATGCCATCAACGGTATGGTCTCCGGAATCAAATCTCGCTAACCAAAACCACGTGGTTTCATAAGTCGAAATGGATGCAGATGACAATTGTTCTCTGCATCCAATTCTGGTGCTAAAATCTGCTGATGAAGTGGATTCTCTTGTGTGCCCTTGCTCTCGCTATCCCTGCTGCAAAAGCCATAACAGTGACGAAAGCAAAGCCAAAGGTCATCATTGAGACTTCGATGGGCGACATCACTGTCGAACTTGAATCCGAAAAGGCTCCAAATACCACCAAAAATTTCCTTCGCTACATCACGGCTGGCCGCTACAAAGACGGCAAAATTCATCGAACCGTGACGATGGCCAACCAGCCCGACAAGAAGATTAAGATCGAGGTCATTCAGGGCGGAACCAGTGCCGAGCAAGAGAAGCATGCCTATCCGGCCATTAAGCTGGAACGGACAAACGCAACTGGGCTCAACCATCTGGACGGTACCATCTCGATGGCCCGCGACGGTGCGGACACCGCGACATCCGATTTCTTCATCTGCATTGGGAACCAATCTGAACTCGATTTTGGCGGAAAACGGAACCCCGACGGCCAAGGATTCGCTGCTTTTGGGCATGTTATCAAAGGGATGGATATCGTCCGCAAGATCCAAGCTCAACCCTCAAAAGATCAATCCCTCACGCCGCCCATCGTTATCAAGAACATTCGCAAACAAAAGTAATCATGAAAATCACCGCAATTCGAGCCTATCAAGTCGATCTCCCGCTTCACGAAGGCAGTTATAAGTGGTCGGGCGGCAAGTCCGTCAACGTCTTCGACAGCACCGTGGTTGAAATCGAAACCGATGAAGGGGTCACTGGCTGGGGTGAAGTTTGCCCGCTGGGACCCTTCTATCTTCCCGCCTACGCCAACGGAGTGCGCGCCGGAATCATCGAACTCGGGCCCCACCTCATCGGTTACGATCCTCGCGAAATCGGAGTCCTCAATGCTCGAATGGATGCCGCCCTCCAAGGTCACAACTACGTAAAATCGGGAATTGACATGGCCTGTTGGGACATCCTTGGCAAGGCAACCAATCAACCTGTTTGCACGCTTCTCGGTGGACGTTCGGGCGATGAAATTACCTTGTATCGAGCGATCTCCCAAGAGTCACCCGTGGATATGGCCAGCAAGGTCGCTGAATACCGAGCCCAAGGCTATCGACGCTTCCAACTTAAGGTCGGAGGGGATCCAGATGTCGACATTCAACGAATTTTCGCCGTTGCTGAGCGGCTCGAAGCCGGAGATCGACTCGTTGCCGACGCCAACACCGGTTGGGTTCTTCACGAGGCAATGCGCGTCGCCCGCGCAGTCAAAGATGTCGATGTTTACATCGAACAGCCCTGCCGAACCTACGAGGAGTGCCTCACGGTTCGTCGCCATACCGACCGCCCGTTCGTCCTCGACGAGAATATTGACTCGCTCGAAATGCTGATGCGCGCCCAACGGGACCTCGCCATGGATGTTGTCAACATCAAAATAAGCAAACTCGGTGGAATCACCAAGGCTCGCCAGGTTCGCGATCTCTGTGTGTCACTGGGCATTGGATTGACGATCGAAGACAGTTGGGGTGGCGATATTGTCACCGCCGCAATCTCCCATCTTGCCCACAGCACGCCCGAAGAAAGCCGCTTTACATCAACCGATTTCAACAGCTATGTGACGGTGAGCATTGCCGACGGCGCACCCCAACGAGTGAACGGTAAGATGCGGGCGTCTAGTGAGCCAGGACTGGGAATCACGCCGAAAATGGATGTTCTCGGCAAGCCAGTCTTGGAAGTTCGCTAAGGCAGAATGTTTCCGGCGGCTCGGTAAATCTCGTACCAATGAGGTCGCGAAAGGTTGATCGCGCACGCCTCGACGACCTGCTTAACTCGGTCTGCATTCGTCGTTCCAATGACAGATTGCATCTTCGCTGGGTGGCGTTGAATCCAGGCAATCGCCATTCCCGTCTTCGTCACTCCGTACTCATCGCAAAGTGTATCCAACGTCGTGTTCAACTCAGGAAAGTCTGGGTTATCAATAAAAACGCCCTCGAAGAACCCAAATTGGAATGGCGACCACGGCTGAATCGTGATCTTCTTCAATCGGCAATAATCCAAAATCCCGCCATCTCGGTCAATCGAGTTAGCGTGCTTCATGTTGACGGTCAGCCCCTGATCGATCATCCCCGTATTGGTGATGCTCAGCTGCAACTGATTCGCTTGCAGCTTCATCGGTAGCGATGCTTGAACAAGCTCAACTTGCTGAGGATTGAAGTTGCTCACGCCAAAGTTTCGTACCTTGCCGCTCTTCTGCAACGACTCAAAAGCCACACAGACTTCTTCGGGCTCAACTAATGTGTCGGGGCGATGCAGAAGAAGGAAGTCAATATAGTCCGTCGACAGGCGACTCAAAATTCCATCAACCGAACTCAGAATATGCTCCTTCGAAAAGTCAAAAAAGCCCTTTCGAATCCCGCACTTGCTTTGGAGAAATAAGCTCTTTCGATCAATCCCTTGCCGGGCCAATGACGCAGCAAACACTTCCTCGCATTTCCCCCCACCATAGATGTCGGCATGGTCATAGAAATTGATTCCAAGGTCAATCGATGACTTGATGAGGTTGTCTAACTTCGCCGGATCCATTCCGCCGATGCGCATGCATCCCAGCGACACCTCAGACGCCATGATCCCCGATGTTCCAATCTCTATTGTGTTCATTGGGCACAGTCTACTTAAACTCGAATGCTCTACGACTGGTAAGGTAGCATCCAGATCAAATGAGCGCACCAGCCGGACAAAGCGTAAACCACCTCGTCCGAAGAATTGGTCTTGGCAGCGGAATCGCGGTCGTGGTCGGCAGCACCATCGGCTCGGGGATATTCAAGAGCCCATCCGGCATCGCCACGAAGCTGCCCGGCCCGTTACCCATGCTCCTCATCTGGGTGATCGGAGGTCTATTCGTACTTTGTGGTGCCCTTACCCTCGGCGAAATCGGAGGCGCATTCCCTTATTCAGGTGGGCTTTACGTTTATGTTCGGGAAGCCTATGGCCGACTAGTTGCTTTCCTCTTTGGTTGGGCACAACTAGTCCTCCTCAGACCTTCTTCGATCGGTGCAGTCGCAATCGTTTGCGCACAATACGGGCTGAAACTAACCGGACTTCAAGAAGGCAAACCAGGATTCAATGAATGGACGGCCGCTATCGCCATTCTCGCCGTCGCCGTCGTGACCATCGCGAATGTGTTGGGAGTAAAAGTTGGAACCTTCATCCAAAATATTACGACCCTGGCCAAAACTGGTGGACTACTCGTCCTGATCATCCTCGCGTGCGTCCTTCGCTTACCCCACGCTTCCGCGCATTTCACGCCGGCCATGCCGCCCGGCAGCTTCTCAATTCCGATGTTTGGTTTAGCCCTTGTTTCAGTGCTCTGGGCCTATGACGGTTGGGCGGATGGCTCCTATGTTGGGGGCGAGATGATCAATCCGCGAAAGAACGTTCCCCGGGCAATCATTCTCGGCACCCTCGGAGTTATTGGTATCTATCTCCTTGCAAACCTCGCGTACCTTTCCGTCTTCTCGGTAACCCAAATCGCCAAAAGCGAAGTGATCGCCGCCGACACGATGTCCACCCTCGTCGGCAACTGGGGCGTCACTTTCATTGTAGCAACCGTTGTGATTTCCACATTCGGCACCCTCAATGGGACGATGCTCACCTCGCCAAGAATTTTCTTCGCGATGTCCGAAGACAAGCTTTTCTTCGAGCCCCTCGCCCGCGTTCACCCCCGCTACAACACTCCCTATATCTCTGTCATTCTGGCCGGAGTATTGGGAACAATCTATATCCTCGCTGCAACCATCTGGAGCGGCAGCAAAGCATTCGGAGCGCTTACCGACGCATTCGTCATTGGAATCGTCCCATTCTATGCCTTGTCGGTTGGTGCGGTCTTTGTGTTCCGCAAGCGTGAAAAGCAGAGGTTATCGACAATGACCCCGAGTGAAATTGAAGACTCCATGATCGACCCAATTGAAGCAGGACATCCAGAAACCCATCCACACCCATACCGACCGTCGTTCCGCACTCCGCTTTTCCCCGTAACCCCGATCATCTTCATCTTATCGACCATCTTTCTCCTGGCAAACTCGCTGATCGATCACGATTCAAGGATTCCGACGATCATAACACTTGGACTTGTACTCGTGGGAATTCCAATCTACAAATTGACCTTGGCCATGAGGGCCAGTCAAGGATCTTAGTTTCCGATCGGAACTTTGATCCCCTTAAGGACTTCGCCAAAGTGGGCAAATTGGGGTTTCTTTGCTAAGATATTTCCGTCGCCATCAACAATCACGATATCGTATTGGGCGGGCCAAACCCGACTAAAAATAAAATCTCCGTCTGGTCCAACCAGGCTTCGACCCACGCACTTGCCAGAATGGTCCATCAGTCGCGCCTCCGCTCCGGTCCATGACTTCCACTCGCCTATCTTTTGGGTTACATTTCCTTCTAACTCAGCGGTGGCAACGACGGGGAGGTCAATCTGAACCGTCTTTCCCGATCGAAGCAAAATCAAAAGCTCATCACTACCAGCCACCCATGAAGGGTCCAGTAGCGAGTCATCATCAAGAATAACCGAGACTTCCTGACCCGACCGCAGTCCCCCGACAAGGCAAATTCCCTTTTTATCAGAAAGAGTAGGCGCTCCCCGGCCCGAAATTCTCAACCCAGCATCCGGCAATAGCTCGTCTCCAGCATCGTATTTTCCAGACATGTTTTTGTCCAAAAAGATCCTGGCACGAATCGTCGCTCCCATCGCCGTATTCGGCGCACGGAAATCATAGCGGCTTCCCGAATCGAGATTTCCTATTCCCGTAGAAACCAAGAATCCTAGTCGAACATTCTCATTCGTCGCCCGAAAATCAAGACCCACCGCGAGTGAGCCTACCGGGCGATAAATCGCGCCATAAAGGGTTGACTGATTTGAAATCCGCTCGTGTTCAAGTCCATATTGCAAGCGAAAACTCGAAGAGAAATTTTGGTCAAATGAAAGTCGGCTCAGTCGGTAGTATTCGGTCGACCCAAATCCGTAACCAAACTCAAATCGAGCCACTGACGATCCAAATTCGTGCCGGAAGGTTGTCAGTCCGAAATTCTCTTCAAAGTCTCTGCCAAGGTGAGCAATCACGTCGTTCGTCAACGACACATTACCAAACATTTTGTTGCCGCGCGCCCGAAAATAAGTCGTCGGATTGGAACCATTGTAACGGTCAAGACTGAAGCTATAACTGACAGGTTCAAGGCCTCCGGCCAGTCCATCAAACCGAAGCTGCGAAAGCGACGTAATATTCGTGCCCAGCCCTCGCAAGTCGCCAATCTGACCAGTCGACGTTTCTTGAGTTAAGGACAATGTAGAATTGCCTATTCGTTTCGATAGCCCGAGCGAAATTGCCCGTGAACCATCATCGGAGGCAATTGCTTCGACCTTGCCCAGAGTCGTTCCGAACCAAGCGTTGTAGCCTATTCCTAAATATCGAGAGCGATCAATTTGAAAGGCCAAGCCCGTCAACCATGACGATTCTGATACTCCCCGGTTCAATTCAAGACCAAATTCTGAAGCCCGTGGGCGGGCAAATACTCCAGTATCCGATCCAAACAAACGTTCACCTGTTTTGCATGCAAAAGCGTTGTATCGCACCTCGCCGCTTCCCAGCCGTAAGGCGGTTCCATAGAGAGTCCGACGTTTTTCGGAAACCTGACCGGTCGCGTCAACCGTCACGATGGTGAAGACATTCGCTCCCTCGTGGCATCGGATGCCTGGGAACTTATAGTGTCCCTTGTCATTCGCCTTCATCCTTGCTTGGCACTTACCTTCAAAATACAATTCAACAATCGAATTAGCCGGGGCATCACCTTCAATATCGCGATTCCAAGCGAAATCTGCACTTTGAATTGCCGCATTGGACACGGAAATTCCCACGCCGCTATTTCCGGTCTGGATCAGCGAAATCGGCGGAACGACGAGGTCTCCCACCTCAACTTTGCTCGCATGCAATGAGCCTAAAAGCCCATTCCGAGGATCTGTTCGGCCAAGAGTCAGATCAGCCCGAGGACGACCAAAATAGTCGGTGGAAACCGAATACTTGGCTCCCATATACAGCAGATCACCGTATCCTTCGAGCGACGGTGTCGTGACATCGTTGGTTCGGTTTACTCCTAGTCCAACTATCTTCCTTAGTCGAAAGTCCATCTGTGGAAGGGTGATCAACTCATAAGGACTCGAAATTGGCTTTGCCTTCTTGGCGGTTGTTGATGCCGCTGGCACAAATGCCTCGGCCGCTTCTTCAGTGATTTCGCGCGGGATATTGAGCAAGAGGTCGGAAATGACGTCTACTTCAAGTCGATCCATCTTCCAAATGAAGTCGAGTTTGGCCCACTTGCAAAATAACGATGATTCGATGTAAAGATCACCGTCCTGCACAAAACAAGCGGCCGGATCAAAAGTAACTGCCCTTCCTCGACAAATACCTGAACCTGATTTGAAGTCCAAGTTGACTCGGTCTTTCGGCGTTGCCAAAAAGCCTGTTATCTTTCGCTCAACTAAATTCACTTGGAGGCGATAACCCAACGACACCCCAACATTGCGAATGGGAACAAATTTTCTACCCGCAGAGTCTTGCAAGATGGTTACAAAGCTATCGATTCGACGGTGAGCGTAAACAAAATCGAAAAGCATCAATTCGTAGGCTGAATTCGGGCTTTTGTTGGCAACAGTTTCCTGCTGATCCACCTGCGCCATTAGAAACGCGGGCGTTAATCCAACCAACCAAAGGGCTAAAAGCCACTTGAGAAAACGCATAAGATCTTCAACGACTGTGAATAACTAGAAGCTTGGATACAGGGTTTTTCCGCCGATCAGTCTCAATAAACTGGACTTCGAAGTCACCAGCACCAAGGCTCGACGGACTCTTCGATAGGCCAACGACCATCGATCGAGTCGGGTTAGGGAAATAAACTGCAACACCATTCGACTGTCCCACGAGAACGGCTTTGCCACCGTTAGCAGGTTTAAACCGAACGAAAACGTCGCCCCGAATAGAAGCATTGCCATCGCGATGAAGCGAGAATTTGACTGAATTAGCTTTGTGATCGATAGAGCCGTCCGAAAGCTGGGCCGAAGCGGAAACGTTCCCCATTCGAACGACAATTGGTATCGTGATTAATAATCGAACGTTCAGGTTAGTGCTCAGGACCTTCTCTCCTCCTTCCGTTTGCTTTGGCGTTCCCGGGCGAGTCAGCGGTTCAAATTCCAGGTGTGACCGAAACTCTCCATCAATCGAGCCCAGCGGAAGGACCGATAGAATTCGAATCTTCTGCGATGCCCCGGGGGCCAAAATTATTTCCTTCGGAGAGAGACGAAGCGAAGAGATTGCTGAATTCCTGGTCCCGTCAGAAGTCTTTTTCAATACTCCTTCGGGCGACATGTTCATGTCAACCAGGTTCAAACGGTACCGAACCGTGCTTTGGCCAGAGTTAACCACGATGATAGTTCCGCCCCGGCTCTTTTCATCAAGAGTCAATCGGGTGGGCGAAATCATTAGGTCACCAAGTCGTTGGGCACTGCCTAATGCCGGCGTAAGACTGAGGATTCCAATAATCAGGAATCGAGTCTTCGTTGAAAGTAAATGGACCACGTTGTTTTTCCTCCGAACGATCAAGGGCAAGAAAATAGGAAGCCCTAATTTAGTTATCGGTAAAAATACTAGGATTACTACAGGGAAGATTTGAACTCAAACTAACTCGCCGCGAATGAGAAACTTGAAGGGCTGGAAAAATGAAATTGGCCAGCCCATCCATTCAGGAGGAGCTGGCCAACATTCGTTGTCCAAATGAAGCTAGTTAGCTTATTGGTAATCGACGGTTAAGTTGATTGTTGCCGTTTGGGTCGTGATCGTGGCGGTTGACGCAACGTCAAGGGTTCCGCCGAGCTTGATCGTCAAATGACCGGAGCCATCCAACTGACCAGTTCCCGAGTTTGCGGATCCGTTGATCGACATCGCCGAAATGCTGACGCCCGAACCGCTAAACGCTCCGACCGAAACGCTAAATGAAACGTTACAGTTAGCCGCGCCAGTGATCGAATAATCACCTGCGTTTCCGTCGCTAAAGCTAAATCCTGCGCCACTCGAGAGTGAAGTCGCTCCCGTAGTGTCATCCAGTACGTAAGTCGCCGTGCCACTAGCAGGAACAACCACTCGTCCCCAGTTTGTGTCGGCATTGCGAGTGATTGAAATTGTTGGCAACAGCGTAACTGTCGCAGTTCCAGTGGAATCTGAACCCTGGGCACCCGAAAGAGCCGCTACGAGTAATAGGATTCCAACCGATCCGAATCGATTAATTTTCTTTGTGTAAAACATTTTTTCTACCTCTTAGACCCGGCATCGAAATGCGATTGGATCCATTTATCCCTGTCTGCCAAGTTCCAGAGATTGAGGGGCAATTTTCCCAGCATATATGCCGGGTTTTATGTTTTTTAGGGGACAGTGGCACGCCTGGCCTAATCGTGTTTTGCTTGGCGTTTGGCCAATTCAGCAAGCAAATCCCACCGCTGATCGTCGGTCATTTTGAGCCAATTTGCGACCTCGTGACCGCTTCTCAGACATCCCGAGCAAACCAACGATTCATCAATTCCGCAGTGCCGGACGCAAGGAGACGGACACGGCAAAGTCAGTTGAACCGAGGTCTGCTCCATATCCAATTATAGTCTTCAGCCTTGTCGGCCAGCCATTTCCTTGATCCAAATCGGAGCGAACGGTGACGTGCAACCCTTCGACGTCGGATAATCGCGCAAAACCTCAAGCTTCTCGCCAATCGCAATCGCCCTTGCTCGATGCTCGGCATAAAGAATTCCGATCTGGGCAAGGCTGTAATTCATTGTCCATTGAACAAACGGATCGGCGCCGCCCATCTCAGCCTCGATTCGATCGAGCAAAGCCGAAAGGTCCAGCCCCTCCGGATTCTTGATAATCCGCTCCGTCGTCAAGCTCCAACCCGCTCTGCCAAGGGCATTCTCCTTCGAAGTCATCCACTTTTGGCGCAATTCCTCCTTCGCCGGATGACCCTTCACCACATTCGAATTGAGCCAATCGGCCACGTGAGAATATGTCATCGGGCGCACCATCGCTTCCAACTCGACTGCAGACAGTTGCTTCGGCTTGATAATAAGCGTTGCCAGCAGCATCGCGTCGGCATTCCCCGTTCGCCAAAGTCCCATTCCCAACTCATGGTCCGACTTGATTGTCTTCGCAATCGCCCGGATATCGGTCGTTCGCACCCCAAACTGGTTGTCTCCCGTGCCAGCTTTCGCATTGTGCTTGAGCACCGTCTCGTTCGAGAGAGACGCGAGCTTAGTCATTACCTCGTCAACAGTCATCGCACTTTTTTACCCGGAAAACGACCTAAACCCACTCGCCGGACTTCATCAAAGGCACTCGTGAACCGTCGCCCAAGATTCCGTCGATGTCGATCTGGTCTGAACCGATCATCCAGTCAACGTGGATAAGGCTATCATTCGCGCCCCGCTCAAGCTTCTCCTCATCGGTCATGTCGTCTATGCCCGTCAAGTTTTCGCTGTACGAAGCCCCCATCGCAATGTGACACGCCGCATTTTCATCGTATAGCGTGTTCAAAAACAGCGTGCCCGTTTGCCCAACCTTGCAGCTATTGGGAACCAGGGCCACTTCACCGAGCCGCCTTGCCCCATCATCGGTGTTGATTAGGTTTTCAAACGCAGATTGTCCGACTCCGGCGGTGACTATAACCGCGACTCCATCCTTAAACTCGGCGCGAATCTTGTCGACCATCTGCCCGCGGAGGCTGAGCGGCATTGTGCTCGAAACCACTCCATTCACATTCGCTCGATGAGGCATGGTAAACACTTCTTCGGTCGGAATATTTGGCGAGCACCGAATGCCGTTCTTGGAGTACCCGCGTCCTCCCGCCCATTCGTGACCTTCGACAAGACCGACCGTGAGGTCCGTTCCCGGCCCCGTAAAGTGAAGGGCGGCCAATTTAAGACCATTCAAATAAACAACCTTAGATTCCAATGTTTCGCAGTGAGTCGCCCATGCCGCTAGCGGATCCTCTTCGAGGATTCGAGATGCCATGAAAATCTTTTCCCAAAGCTTGGTCACGCCTTCGGTTGCCGACAGGTCAGGAAAAACGCGTGAAGCCCAATCGACCGAAGCCGCTCCAACGATGCACCAATTGATCGCAAAACCAGAAACTAGTTCCGAAGTCGCCTTCGTGGCCCGGCTTGCTGCCGTGCTCGAGATCGAAATCCGCTCGGGAGAAAGCCCCGCCAACATTTGCGGATCACTGCTAGCGACACCCAACCGAGCGGCACCATCCTTGTGGGCCTGCGTGATTCCATCATACAGCCAAGTTGGCGCATAGGCAACAGCAGCGTCGCTCCCATCGCGCAATCGAGTCTTGATTACTTCGGGGTCCTTCCACAAAACTTCGACATTTTTGGCGCCTGCTCTGTACGCTTCCTCGACGAGGAGATGAACAAACGGTCGTTGGTCAATCTCAGCCGACAAAATTAGTTCTTGATCGACAGCAAGGCCAAGTCCTTCCTTAATTGTCAGTTGGGCGTAGAGCCGTAGGTTTTCCTCGAATGAGCGCATGAATAAATTCTACGACTTTCGAACCCTCGGATGCTCCCTCGACCAGCTCCATTCCACTATAATCATGTCTATGCGCACTCTCGCGTTCCTCTCTCGATTTAGCATCATAGGCACTGCCATCGGGTTGACGATGGCCTTATCCGGCTTCACCCATCCCAAAACCCAGGCAGCCAAGCCCGAGTTCGCAAACGGTCAGGCACAAATCGTCGAAGCCTTTTCCAATTCAAAAGAATATATTCGCGAGCACCTCTGGGTGGAAACCGAATTTGACTCGGACCACGATGGCAAAAAGGACCGTGTCTTCGTCGATGTGACCCGCCAAAAGCAAACCGAGACCGAAGGCTTAAAAGTCCCCGTGATTTACGAGTCATCGCCCTACTTCGCTGGCACTGGCGCGGGCGATGTCAACTGGAATGTGCATCAAGAATTAGGCGCCGAGCCGCCCGCCCGAACCTTTCATCCCAACATTCGATTCGATCCCAACCGAGCGTGGATTTCGAACGAGCTCGTGGGAAACTGGGTTCCGCGTGGCTTTGCCGTTGTGCATAGCGAAGCGCCCGGAACCGGACAGTCAACCGGCGCTCCCACCGTAGGCGGCGCCCCCGAGCGATTAGCCCCGAAAGCGGTCATCGACTGGCTCAACGGTCGAGCAAAGGGCTACACCACCGTCGACGGAACCGAAGAAGTCAAATCCCCCACCTGGTGTACTGGCAAGGTTGGAATGATTGGCACGTCTTATAACGGAACAATCCCTCTCGCTGCGGCGACGACTGGGGTCAAGGGCCTAGAGTGTATCATTCCCGTCTCGCCCAACACGTCGTACTACCACTACTACCGATCGAACGGCCTGGTGCGTAGCCCCGGCGGCTACCTCGGCGAAGACGTCGACTCACTGTACGACTTCATTGCTAGCGGAAACCCCGTTTTTCGGGCCAATAACGACAAGCTAGTTCGAGATGGGCTGTTCGCTCAAAACCAGGATCGAAAGTCTGGCGACTATAACCAGTTCTGGGCTGATCGCGACCTGCTGAAATTTGCAAAAAACATCAAATGCGCGGTCATGATCGCCCATGGATTCAACGACTGGAACGTCGTCCCCGAACACTCCGTGCGGATCAGCAACTTTCTCAAAGGACGAGTGCCACTCATCCAATACTTCCACGAGGGTGGACACGGTGGAGATCCACCGATGGAACTTCAAAACAAGTGGTTCACTCGCTACCTCTACAATTTCCAGAACGGCATCGAGGATGGACCCAAGTCATTTATTCGTAGGTTGTTAGAACCTGGAGTGGTTTCTTACGCCGACTATCCAAACCCCGACGCCAAACCAGTAACCTTCCGACTCTCGGCTGGTGGTGCCTTACTCGAGCCAGGCAATCCGCTTAATCTGAAGCAAGGGACTATGGCCCTTGTCGACGACGCAAGCATCAGCGCGGCAACCCTTGCCCTAGCCGAAAAGTCCGAGAATCGACTGATTTTCGCCCTGCCCGAACTGAAGACTTCGCTTCACATGTCGGGAACTTCGCGCATCACTATTCGATTGAAATCCAGCGCCCCGGCGGCAAATCTTTCTGTCTATTTGGTGCAGCTACCGTGGGCAGCCGGTCGAATCGGGAACAACAACCTCATCACTCGCGGCTGGGCCGATCCCCAGAACTACAAGGCCCTGACCAATGGCGGAGACTTCCACTCGATGGAACCCGGCGTTCCGCTAAAGCCTGACCAATTCGTGACGTTAACATTCGATCTTCAGCCCGACGATCAGATCATCGCATCAGGAAAGAAGATCGCACTCATGATCATGTCCAGCGATCATGACTTCACACTCGCCCCCAAACCAGGCACAATCCTCACCGTCGACCTCGATGGAACAAAGATCACCATGCCGATCGTGGGTGGGATGGATGCGCTAATGAAGGCAATTAAATAGCAAGAATTGACAGGAGACTACTCACCAGAAAGTAGCCAACGCTCCTTCCTTGGGGAAGGTGGTGCGCCAGTCAATCCAGAATTTTTGATCTCGGTTTGACTGGCGTGACGGAAGGGGTGTACGGGCCTAATTTAGCGAGGACGTCTAGCCATGCCGACTAACCCTATCAAATTTAGAGCTTGTAATACTCTTCCCAACCCTTTCGCGGCGGAGCTCCTTTCAACAGCTCATTCGCGATCTTATTGTTCGTGATCTGCTTCTTGACCGGATCAAATTTCAGCTTTGCATTGAGTCGTTGAGCGATGACCCCAAGCCCCATCGCTTGCGACAATGGCCCCGAAACCGCAAACCGAGAGCGACACTCCTCTTCGCCCCGAATGGCGCGAATAAGGTTCACATAATGGTTCGAAGGACTCTTCATCACTTCCGGAAGCTTCAAATCTCGCGCTGCTTCTTTGTTAATAATCTCCAGAGTAGAAGCGTGTGATCCACCCTTAAACGTCAGCCCTTCGCCATAAATGACTTTGCCTGGGGCCAGAACTTTCGTATCCAGCTTGCCCGTCGTCGGCGGAGGAATATTCGGGTCCACAATGCTTCCCCCGAAACCCGGCGGAAGTGGCGGAAGGTTCTTTTGTCCGTCGTACCAAGTCAGCTCAACCGGGGGCATCGAACCTCGCTTCGGGAACCGAAATGCAATCGTCGACTCTTGCGGGAAAATATACGGGCTGTGGCCATCAACATGGGTCAATTCGACCTCCGTCGGCAATCCGAGATGTAGGAACTCGTGCGCCGTATCAAAGATATGCGCGCCCCAATCACCCAGGGCTCCGTTGCCAAAATCGTACCAAGATCGCCAATCGCCATTCACATATTTGATATTGTACGGATGATCAACCGCAGTCGTCAGCCACACGTTCCAATCAAGGTATTCGGGCGGCATCAACGCCTTGAGGTAGCCGTCGACCACCATGCCGTGCCATCGCCGCGAGGCGTTCATGAACGACGTAATCTTCGTGACGTTCTTGATAATCCCAGCCTCAGTCCACGCCTTGAACTGGAAGTAATTCGCCTCCGAGTGACCTTGATTACCCATCTGGCAGGCAACTTTATATTTCCGCTCCGCGGCCATCATTAGCTCAATTTGATAGAAACTCTGCCCCAGCGGCTTTTCGACGTAAACGTGCTTGCCAAGCGACATCGCCAGCATCGCAATCGCAAAGTGAGAATGGTCAGGAACCGCAATACAAACCGCATCAATCTCTTTACCCATCTGGTCAAACATCTTCCGGAAGTCTTGAAATTGCTTGGCGTCGGGGCATCGATTCAACGAATCGAGGGTTCGCTTTCCACCGATTTCTGTGTCGCAAAGCGCCACGATATTCACCAGTCCGGTCGCCATAAAGGCCTGTAGATCATCATTGCCACGGTTGCCAATACCAACGCAGGCAAGATTGATCTTTTCATTGGGCGAAGTCGGTCGATTTCGGCTAGTCGCGCCAAAAACTCCGGTCGGCAAAAGGGCAAAACCGCCCGCCGCCAAGGCACCCTGAATGAAAGTTCTTCGGTCGAGTTGATTGGATTTCATGGCTTAATTTCTCGTATCTTAACGTTCTTAAAGGAGACGCGGTCTCCGTGTTCCTGCAGCAGAATATGCCCTTCGGGCCATTCCCCGAAACCGGGAATAGACTTGTACTTGCTCTCCGCGACCAAATCGCGATAAGCGGCCGAACCGCGTTCGTATTCCAAAACCTTGATTCCATTAAGCCAATGCTCGACATGGCTACCTTGAACAAGGATTCGGGCGGTATTCCACGCTCCAACCGGATTCGTTCGTTTGGACTTAACTGCCGGAATTAAATCATAAAGTGATCCAACGGTTCGATCTCCATCACGACCAAGCTTCGCGTCTGGATGTTTTTCGTCATCCAAAATCTGAAACTCAAGGCCAATCGCCGAACCCGTGGTGGCTTTCTGGCCAGTCGTGGTGATTGGGTCAAGATTTGTTTGAGTGAAATACTTAATTCCGCTGTTTGCGCCTTCAGTGATCTTAAAATCAACCGTCAACTCAAATTGACGGTAATTCTTCACCGTAACGATGTCGCCTCCACCAGCCGACTCGGCGCCGCCACTCGAAAGTACAGTCAGCACCCCATCGCTGATCTCCCAACCCTTTGCGGGGAAGGTCTCCAATTTTGCTCCGCGCCACCCGCTCGAAGTCTTACCGTCCCATAGCAACTTCCACCCAGCCGCAGCTTCTTCGCGAGTCACAGTATTGTCCTTCGGCGTCATATCCGCAATCCGCATATTGCGAAATCGAACCTGAGCCCCTTCCTTCGTCTTATCATTGCCAATGCCGTGAACCTGCAAACCAATAAATCCACGAGTAACGAAGGAATCTTGCACATCGACACAGGCCTTGCCGTTCAACCATGTCTTGATCGAAGCACCTATCGCCTCAACCCGAATGTGGTTCCAATCTCCCTGCTTAAAAAGCTTGCGCCCAGCCTCGGTAAACGCCTTCCCATCGCCACCCAATGAGCCTGGAAAAAGCCAATCGCGTTGCCCTTCGTCATAGAGGCCAGCCGTCCACCAGCGGTCTCGCGTCGGCTCTGGGTCAATCTCGATTTGATATCCATGAACCCGCTTCGCCGGAATATCGATCGTTTTGCCCCGCCATGTGATTTGGGTTTTCTGATCAAAGCATTCACTTCGAATCTGGACCCCAGAATTAAGCTTCGGGTCGACCTTAAAGTCGTATTCCAAAATGAAGTCGCTGTAAGTTCGCTCCGAGCAAAGAAAGCTGTTGGGAGTGTTGAGAACGCACGACCCGACCAACTCATTGCCGTCCATCGCATACGAAGCATTTCCACCCCGCTTCACCCATCCGGACAAGTCCTTCCCCGGCAAAAGGTTCACAAATCGTTGCGCAACCGCTACCTGAGAACCGAACATCAAACCGCAAAATGAAAAAAACAACAATCGACTCTTAACCATCATCGCAACCAACTTCGGGCAACCAACCCGGGGCACCCAGTTGGGCCAGTATACACCTGGTTTTACAGGCATAATGGCAATGAAATCTCAAGGAAAAACCCACAAAGTCGATGGAGAAATCCTTCGCGTATAAACCAGAATATCGTGGCTCGGAAGCGTCGGCGAAGCTTCTTCTGGATCCGTAAGGAACTTGGTCGGATCGAATAACCATCCGAGTGAAGGTCGGTAGTAAGAAATCTTCCCCCACTTCTTGGTCGCTTCATCGGCGCCCCGGAAGTCAATGTAGAAGTTATCAAACCCGAGTCGACCAAGAAACTCGCCGAGGTCGCCCTTTCGATCAGCATTTACCGGGACCTGAGGAATTGCCGCTTTCTGAAGATTCACGAGATCAGGAGCGTTTCCACCCGAGACCTTTGCGTGTATGACGCCCGTCGACCAAGTAAAGCCCACCGTCACGTAATCAGTCTTCATGGCTTGCTTCAAAACCCAACCCAGCGACGCATATCCGAGCTTCGTGTATTCGCCAGGAAGTTCCCCGTTAACATGCCCATCGTGAGCCCAAAGGCACGCTCTCTTAGTACCTATTCGCGCCAGAAGGTTGCTCGCCATGAACCGATCTCGTCGACTCAAGTAATCCGGTTTGAGTTTGGAAAAGTCCTCAGGTTGGGGACCAAAACTAAACTCGAATGCATTAAACGCCTGCCAAGCGGTCGTCGCGGCATAGGCCGCTTCCTCGTATCCTGGTTCCTTTTTGAAATCGTCAATTCGCTTGATGATCGACTTTGCAGGTTCGGCAAACTTTGCATAGTCGTCTTTGCCGCAAGACTTCAACCAGGCCAAATAAGTCTTTCCCTGCTTATCCGATTCAAAAAGCGGAGCATAGAGTTTTGTGAACTGGTCAGTGGCCCTTCGATCCTTGCGCTTCAAAAAATCCAAAGCAACCTTGAGGTCCTTCGCGGGCAGCTGGCAGTCAACGCCGTAAATGTGAACCTTCTTCCCCGTCTGAACTACATATCCACGAATCCACCCGATCAGCGATGCGAAGTCGTCCGTTTGCCAGATTTTGAACACGCCTTGGTTTCGGATCACATCGGCAAAATCGCCTTTTCCTTGATTGACGAAATCATCAAGGGCTTGCCCTGCACTGCGATTGATTTCAAAGACAACTTGGTCAAGTCCCTGGTCAGCAATGAGTCGCCGAATAACGTGCGACTTGAAGACTTGAGACTGGTGGTCACCATGCGTCGATTCTCCCAATCCAATCAGCCTCGCCGAAGCTAACTTACTCAGTAGCGGCTTCAGTTCCGCTTGGGTTGGAACATCAGTCGCAAATGGCGTCAACTGAGACTTAATCCAACTCGCCGCCCCCGGCTCAGCCGCCTCTCGAGCCGACAATGGCGACGGCTCAGGCCGTTGGGCGAGAACACTATTGGCGATCAGACTAAGTAGTATTAACACCGACTTGGCATTCATGCGGTGATTGTACTTGTACATCGATTTCAGCACAAGGTTTGTAGTTGAATGGCCATTTGCAACCCGACTTCAAGCTCAATTCAGGTTCGTTTCTCGCACAAACCGTTCGAATTCGGGTTTAATATAGACCGACCTCGGGGGTATAGCTCAGCTGGGAGAGCGCTTGCATGGCATGCAAGAGGTCAGGGGTTCGAGCCCCCTTACCTCCACCAACTTTTAATCGCTAGCTGACTGCCCAGTGACGATCGGAACATAACCGACTTTCAGACCTTTCGGCGGGGTCACCAGCAACGCTGGATCTAACGAAACAAGCCGCCCGTGCGTCGGCGGAGCCATGTAGTTTCGATCCGACTTCCAAGCATAATGCAACTTCTCCACCATGGCCTGCAGCTTATTCTTCTTCGCCTCATCCCATTGGTACTGTTGGAAAGAAGGCTGATCAACAAATCGGTACCAAGAGTAAGTCACGACCGACCCATCCGCAAGCTTGACCTTAAATGGCCCCAACTTCGGACCAGGTTTTGCCCAAGCCCCAATCGTCGATGAAGTGTAAGTTGCTCCCGTCCCGGCAAGCTTAAATTCTGCGGTCACCAGATTGGTTTCGGCTGGCACATCCGAGGCGGCAACCGCTTGGCGCTTATCCCCAACTTGCTTGTAATACTGAGGAAAGGTTCCGGTCGCCGTTGTACCGTCGCCAAACCACTGGAGGCCCCAAACATTACCCTCGAAAATCTTGGTATCGAATGCCTTTTCAACTCCTTCGATAGCCTTGCCATCCTGGTCATAGCGAGTCGTATTTGTCCTCAATTTGGGCTTGAACGCACTACCAGTTTGGAAGGTTCCCAAGCAAGCAGGACCGCCATCCCTCCAAGATTTGAAACCGTCATACAGAGCAGCTTTTGAATAATAAGTCACATCCTGGACAAGAATTGCGCGGCCCGATGCATCGACCGGGAACTGAAGCTTTGGTAGCTTCGAATACGTCGTACCCTTGGCATCCGTGCTGTCGAACCGAGGAACCGTATTGATCTCCATCGCCCCGCCACCCATGATTCCAGGGCGAGCGTCTAAGCCACGACCATAGAGATAGGGATAGTTGAAAATCTTGCCAATCTTGCTCCACGTTTCAGGAATGTAGTAAGCGATTGGCCCTTTGAAGTTCGCCGAAGAAAGGAAGCAGGTCCAGCTCTGATCGCCCGTCGGAGGATCTCCTGCCGTAGGGTCAGTAAAAGGAAGCGACATCCAGCTATAACCCAAAAACTCGCCGTTGGGCTTGCCCTGGAAAGGTAACCCATCGGGCGGAATCAGGAGTCGGTTGCTGAGTTGGGCAATGCCCAGTTGATTGTCGGGCAACGCCTTATTGCTATAAAAGAACGACCAACCAGGTGAGCCGACCTCATAGTCGTAACACTGGGGCGTTCCGTTCATGCTGAATTTCGGCGGCCCATAGCGGAAGTGGTTGCCCGCCCAATACCCAAGACCGCCTTCAACCGTCTGAAAAACCGAACTCCATGTCGGCCCCCGCTCTTTCCATTTGCGCGCCAAAGTTCCTTCTGGCGCTAAGGGCGTATCCTTATCGTCAGAATTGTCTGGTTGAATCCACGAGCCTGGCAAACCAATCTGAAATCCGGCAAGAGGCTTATCGGTGAGCGGCCAAACCGCGGCATAGAATCCCATTCCCGCCGTAAAGTCTCCACTTTTCGGCAATGGCTCATGGCTAAAACCGATGTAACCGTGAAGACCCTGACCATGCGAGGTCACTTGACCCTGAACTGGGTTCGACTGGGAAGTAAGCAAAGTAAATGCTGCAAACAAGATCATAATTGGACTCCTTCACGTTACCCAAACGGATTCTTGGATTGGGTTCGGACTGATTAGGACTGAGCGGGCTGGGCAAATGAAATTTTTGGTAACCTCAATCGATGGCGTCCAACCGAGAACTGCGACCATTCAGGCTGGAAACCTTTTCATTCTGGTGCGCAAAGCAAATGTTGGATCGCCATCCTGAATGGTTGCCGTTCGTAGATTCAGATGAACATGAACAAGACGGCCTAACCGTTCGAACACTGGCAATTCGCCTACCGTCCCAGAACCCACGAATTCCTGAGCCACTTTCGATCACGGTTGACCTAGGCAAGATTATTACTGTGTCTTGGTTTCCGATGCAGGGCACAAAAGTGTGGGAATATGACTTTATTATGTTCATGCAGGGAATTACCAACAGGGGCCCAAACTGGGTAAACGATGAGTCGGGCATTGACATGGTTGTGGATTTCATTGAGAAGTTTTTGAACGAAGATATTGCCGCGATCTATAAAGGCGACGGTCCAATTAGATTCGACGCATACGGAATTGTTTCTGCGCAGGAAGTTCGGGAAAGAACCTTCAAACCAGGCAAAGCAAGAACAGAAATTCGCTCTTGGATTGGAACCCTCGACACTTCACTCTCATGCAACGACTAGCAGTCGAAAAACTTAAAGGGCAGCCTCTTGGCATAAACCCAACGAACAACAAGAAGGCTAAAACGAAATCGAAAATTTTGTACAATGGAAATATGACGGCCCTACTCGCGTTGCTTCCGATGTTACTCCCCGCTCAAGTGACACGCGCCCAAGATGATCCACTGCATGTAAGCGGTGCGGATGCCTTTGTCGAAATCGATGCGGGTGGTGACGGCCTCCGAAATGACAGCGTCGTGTACGCCGACGTAATCTTCAAGAATGGAATGCGGTCGCAAACCACCTTTACTCACGGAATCGCCGACAATGGGAAAGGTCGAATGAAACTTCCTACCCCTTGGATTGGTCCGAGCTCAAGAATCGCTTACGTCAACTTGACCCTCACCGGAAAGCGAGGAGGAACCGAGGGAACCGACGATTTCGACATCAAAACGGTGAAAGTCGTTATTCGGCCGCGCTCCGGAGGCGAACTCGTGATGTATCGAAAAAACAACATCAACGTCCGCCTGCATGGCGTCGGTAGCTGGACTTCCAACCTCATCGAGCCAATGACCGTAACGCCGATGTTTGACATCGAAAACAACGTCTACGCCGACATCTACACCGGAGAGCAACCGCTCCGCGGCGGAACCATGGAACTCGGCCTCGCGGTGAACGGGACTTATGTTTGGGGGCAATCTGGCCGAAATCTGCGAGCCGAACCCCTGAGTCATATTCGAGTCGGGTTCTTGTTCCCCGCCGTGGTCCACTTGTCTCAGGTTAAGGAAATCGAGTTGAGGCAAATGGGTCGAGGGTTTAAAAGATTTGGTATCAACGGACTATCCATTTTCACGAATCGGACTGCGGAAAGAGTTCCTTATCCCATCGAAACCGAGCTCATCCACTCGCTGAATACGAACTTCGATATGTCGCCCGGAAAGACTTGGGTCAGCAGCCGAGTCACGATCAACCCGCCAGAATTCACGACAAAGGGCGGCGGCTAGGCAGACTGTCGGGATTAACTTTCAGGCAAATTCAGCCCAACGACAAAGGCTCTCGATTGCATCGCAAAGACTCTTTGGCCAATCCTCTGGAAGCCCATTTTCCCATTCAAGCGTGGGGTGATTACCGATTTGGAATTCGAACGATGTTCCATCGAGGAAAATACCTCTGTCTTCCCAATCCGTGGGAATATCTATCGGCTCAAAAGCATCCAAGATTTGACGAATCGCAGATTCCGATTTTTCCAATCGCACCGAAGAAAGGGTCGCCACAAATGGTCGCGGATGCCGTAATCGCACTAGCCAGTCCTGAAAGCCAAGCGAATCCTGACTAGAATGCCACGTTGTTCGATAAGCCGACAAAGTCCCATCGGTTTCTAATAGATCAAGGCACCATGAATCATGAAATGACGGCATTGCGAGCAGTTGCAAGAGGGGTTTATGCTTAGGCTGCAGAATATGGCCACGAGTTCGCAAATGCTCCCAGGTACGACTCCGTAGATCGATCCATTCCTGCAGAAGTTGAGGTTCCATTGCTGAGATTATCTCGAAATTGGGACGACAACCTTTCTCACGACCCATTGAGTCTTGCCGATCAGTCGAACCCGTTCAAATCCAAGCCGCTCGAACATCGCCAGGGTTCCGCCGTGCAAAAAGGAGGACGACGTCTTCATTCCCTCAACGTCGTACGGATACGCCTCAACCACCCCTCCGCCAAGACTCGCAATTTGTTCCAAAGCACTGGTAAGCGCGATATTCGCCACGCCCTTTTTTCGATGCTTTTTACCGACATAGAAGCAAGGAATTCGCCACTCGGGCAAATGGTCCAAACTCGCTTCGTAGTTTTTTCGATTCTTGATATTCGGTAAATCGTCGGTTCGACCAAATTGGCACCAACCAACCGCTTCGTCACCCTCAAAAACCAGGGCCGCCAACGCTTTCCCTTCGTGAACAAATCGCTCTTTTGTCTCGCGGTACGGTTTGCACTGTCCTTTCGGCCCATTCGGATCTAAGTGAAAGCCAATGCACCAGCATCCGCCCCACACTCCACCTTCGCCCTCGACGAGGCGAGCAAACGCGGGCCAAGTCGTGTCATCAAGTGGCCTCACTGTAAGCATGGCTCAGTTTATTGCCCAGCGAGCTTTCGAAGGTTGTCGTTCGCGAAATATTGTGCTTCGCCATGTTCAATCGCTTGAACAATTAACTCAGCCACAAATTCAGGAGTGTCTCCGTCGGCGTAGCTTGCCGCTGGTCCGCCACCATCATCATTGACCATCCGGTTTTTGCCAAAGTTCGTCGCGGTAATGAATGGATAAACCTCGCTGACCACAATGCCGTCCTTCTCGAGTTCGGCGCGGGCAGTCATACTGATTCCCAGAAGGGCTCGTTTTGACGATGAATAGACGCCGTACGACGGAATCGTCATGAACGCCGTCCCCGAATTGATATTCACAATCGACCCCGCACCCTGCGTTCGCATAATCGGGATCACGCCCTGCATCGCAACGATGGGAGCGAGCACATTCAGGTGATAGATCTCATCGAAAATCTTCGGATCAATATCTTCGATAGTCGACCCGTAACTACAGCCTGCATTATTGATCAGTCCGTCGATCTGGCCAAAATGGCTGTGAACCTGAGCGATGGCGGCGCGAACAGCTATGAAATCGGTCATATCAACCGTGATCGGAAGACTTCCAGGCAGTTCTTTGGCAATGTCACCCAATACCTCAGTACTTCGAGCCAAGAGGGCGATCTTGCCTCCATTAGCGGTCAGGGCTTGAGCAGTAGCAAGGCCAATGCCCATCGACGCGCCTGTGACAATAAATACTCGATCTTGAATCTGCATGAGGAAATATCTACTACGTCAGAAAACAAAAATTGTGAACAAACGGAAGCCTAGGTCGTCAAACAAAATTACAACTGGGGTTGTGGCCGAGATCGGACAGGCACCGCAAAACTAAGGAAGCGGCCCGAACGGGAGTCTGGGAGCCTTGCGTAGAGTCAATAGGCGCGTTGCGTTGTTCCTCGAAAAGGGGTTCGGATGACGGGTTTCAGAAGTACCAAAACGAACATCAGATCGGAGATGGGGGTAGCTCCCATCCGTGCAAGTCGCCCCAAAGGAGCAATCGAACTGCGAAGCGAGTTTTCCTAAATGTCATCGTCAGGTTTACGGGGGTTCTAATCCCCCCAACTCCACCACTTTCATGGCGTACAATGCGTAAATCTTATGTTCGCCGATTGCATAAAATCCCGCACCCTGATTCTCAGCCTATGCCTTGCCTCACTCAGCGCCTTCACACCTGCCGGAGGAAGACGAGATGATTATCTCGCCGGATATCTCATCGTTCCCATCAAAGACAAAGCGCCAAAGGACATGTATTCCGACATCGAAGGCGGCCTTGGCTGGTGGCGTGACACCCGCTTCCCAACCGAGACTCCGAAGTTCATCATGGGCGGAGTTGGGCCAAATTTTAGCAACATTGCCAATGGCCCCGCCCACGGATGGGGAACCTGGGAAGAGCCGCGCGGTCTATACGGCGTTGCACAACTTAGCCCCTGGGTCCTGTTTCCGATTGATGGACTCAACGTCAAGCAAGGCACGAATGGAGAACTCTTTGGTTATGGATATTTAAACCTGCCGTTATGCCAACCGAAGGCAAGAACCAAGGGTCAAGATATACCAACGGGTGGCAATACCTGGACGCTCTTCCTGAATACCGAGAACTTCAAGGGCCCGCTCGCCTTCTTCTTGCCTCATTTCTTTTCCCAATCCGTCGTCAAACAGCCCGCGTTAGCCGGGCAATTGCTTGACACAAGACCATCGGATCCGAATCGGCATGTCCAGATGGAAACTCAGTACATCCCGTGTCGCCTGGCGACCGACGCAAAAGGCGAGCAATACGCCCGCATCGCCCCAACTCAATTTCCCCACGATCCAAGCGGGAAATCGATCTTGTTGCATCAAGATACGGTTTATAGTCACACCGCACTATGGGACACCGTCGATGCCTGGTTCAAAGGCGGACCACCGGCCACCGGATCAATTGACGTCAAGGGTGCTTTCCGGCGACCGTATACGAGTGGAGGTTCGTCAAGTTGGCAGATTCATTCCCCGGGCGAAGGAAACAAGGAAACTAAGACCTCGATTGCTTGGCCATCGTTCGCAAAACCATTTGCCATCGACGAAGAAACCTACGGATACCAATTTAGCTCAACGACATTGAGCCAAAACGGCAAACTTCAAACCATACCGGAGTACTTCCACCTTGAAAGAGGCAAAGATCCGAAACAAGACAAATGGGTCCCCGTTCCGCAAACCGAAGTTCCTACGGAAACCCATTTACAAGAAATCCAATGGAGCCGCCCCGAAGAGAAGCCCGAGGATCCGTATCTAACACCAACCAAGCCAACCAGCTCATTTAAAAAACCTGGCCCCGTGGCAGGTCCTTTCAAAGCTCACCTCGGTGACGGCAGCGTCGTGACCTACTACTGGTATCGATTTGCCGACCAACCTGCCCTCCTAAACGCTGACCTTTCAGACTCCGAACGCGAGGAAATGCAGAGGAAGGTCGAAAAGATTCACCGAACCTGGACCAAGAGTAAACAGTATCTTGCTCCTCCGAAGTTTGGTAAATTAGCGAGCCTTGATCCCGCTCAAATCGTAAAGCCACCAAAGAGTTACGAGATTGGCTACGTTCCGATCGCGACAAAACAAGAGCTCGAAAAGAAGTAATCCGGCGATTAAAAGGTGAAGTCATAAGAAAAGCAATTGTTCTGTTATTGGTCAACCTTCTCGGTTGTTGCGTCGCGCAGGCTCAAGAAGCAAAGCCCAATTTCCTCTTCATCCTGACCGACGACCAACGGTTTGATGCCATCGGCTATGCCGGGCATCCGATTCTGAAGACGCCCAACATGGACCAATTGGCAGCCAAGGGAGTCCGGTTCCCGAATGCTTTCGTGACGACTCCGATATGTGCGGCAAGTCGAGCGTCAATCCTATCTGGCACCTATGAGCGAACTCATAAATACACATTCGGAACCCCTCCACTTTCGGCTCAATTATGTGAAACTAGCTATCCGGCCATGCTCAGACAAGCCGGATATCGAACCGGGCTTATCGGAAAACTTGGTGTGAACCTTGAAAAAGGACAGCCCGCCAAGATGTTTGACCTTTTGTCGACCATCGGATACCCCTACCTTCGCAAGCAACCGTCGGGTGAGATTCGCCATATCGACGAAATTGCAACCGATCGCGCAATTGAGTTCTTGAATCAGCAACCCGCCCAAAAGCCGTTTTGCCTTTCCGTTTGCTTCAACAGCCCCCACGCCGAAGACGGGGAGTTGGACAACCTCTATCCCTGGCCAAAGTCGGTGGACGGCCTTTACAACAGCACGACCATTCCGCTCCCTCCTTTGGTTGATGAGAAGTACTACCGAGAATTACCAACATTTCTCCAAGATGCAATCAATCGAATTCGATGGAAGTGGCAATTCGATACACCAGAAAAGTATCAAAAGAATGTTCGCTCCTACTACCGAATGATCTCAGGAATCGATCACGAGATCGGTCGCTTAACCAACGAATTACGCCAAAAGGGTCTCGATAAAACCACCATTATTGTCTTCATGTCGGACAATGGTTACTTCCTCGGCGAACGCGGACTATCGGGAAAATGGGTTCATTTCGAAGAGTCTCTACGAGTTCCGCTCGTCGTCGTTGATCCTCGTATGACGAAAAAACGTCAAGGCACAGTTGCCGATCAGATGGCTTTGAATATCGACGTCGCCCCCACGATCTTGGATTTTGCCGGGCTCAAAGTCCCCAAAGCATATCAAGGACAAAGCCTGGTCCCCCTGATTCGCGGAGAAGTGCCGTCTTGGCGGCATGACTTCTTCTGTGAACATTTGCTCGTTGATCCCACGATTCCACAGTGGGAAGGTGTCCGAGACAAACGCTACGTCTATGCCCGGTACTTTGGCCAAAAGCCAACCTACGAATACTTACACGACCTAATAAGGGACCCAAAGGAGATTCAAAATTTTGTCAATAGCAAAGACTATAAAGGAGTGCTGGAACGAATGCGTCGGCGCCTCAAGCAGCTCAAAGATGCCAGCGGCGGCGAATATTCAAGCGAAAAATTTCCTCTTCTACCAAAGCCGAGTACTAACTAGGTGATTTAAGCACTTCGTCCCGGTCAACGCACGATACATTCAGCTGTGTTATAGTGTGGAAATGTTGCGCTGCTTTGGATTAATTGTGGCAATTTCGCCCATTTGTGCTTTCGGAGTTGGACCTGGAACCCCTGGCGGAACCAATACTTCAGACTACTTATCGGTTGGGCAGTCTGGGGTACTCATTGGGCCGGACATGGTTTTGACTGCCAAGCACGTGGGAGCATTCCCATTTACCTTGCCTGGATACGGCACTTTTTCGGTCATTGTCAATTCGGAAAGGACTGATCCCAATAGCGACCTGGCTCTCTTTCGCATCAATAATCAAGGCATGGTTCTTCCTTTTACAACGGTGCTAGATACTCCTGTTATCGACGGCTCAACAATAACCATGGTCGGATTTGGTAGTTCGGGAGTTCTGAACTCTGCCGGAACAGGTTACGACAACAGCCTCGGGAATGGAATTCGCCGGAAGGCAAACGCAATCGTTAATCGAACAGAGTTCATTTCCTATCCAAATACCCTGATCGGAACTGCCTTGATTTCAATCTTACGAGAAAATGGCGAGGGGGCCTTATATGGGGGAGACTCTGGTGGAGGTTGGTTCCAGAATGTGAATGGCACGAGCTACTTGGTTGGCACTAGTTCATTCATCAACGTATGGGGGAGTTGGACGGGTAGCAACGCATGGCAATTCAGTTCGTCAAACGACGATTATTTTGCCAGTGGAGCTGTCTCACTGGCTCACGCATCTTCATGGCTTCGCGCAAATGGTGCAAATGTTGTGCCTGAACCAAGCAGTTGGTTCGTTCTTGGAACTGTATGCATCGTATTTGCGGGCCGCTATCGAAGGTCGACTTGATTGAGACCAGATCGGTTGCACCGGACTATTTTGAATTCATGAGCGAGTTCCACTGGTAGTTCATTGTCGGATCGGGTCATTCGGCAATCGGATTCCCCACCAGAGAACCGCCGTTCACATAACCGTATGGCAGAGCAATCGGTGACCGCAACTGCAAGATGTCCTCATCCTCTTGTCGCGAGAAGAGCAAAAGCGATGAGGCTAAGGCTCACTTTGCGCCCCGATAAACTCCAAACTCATAGATCGACCAGTGGTACAGCGAACTCGTCCCCGTTTGAGTAATTCGAATCCATCTGGCATGTTGCATTGGAAATGTTATGTTTGTAATTCCCAATTCGCCGCGCCCTGAAACAATAACATTGCTCCAGCGAACACCGTCTTCCGACACGCGAACTTCGTAACCCTGCGGCGAATCCCACAAAGCCCACGTGTTGTCAAGCACGATTTTGTCGAACGACTGATTTGACTTCATATCCACCTGGAACCACTGGCCCGGATATTGGGTTTTTGTCATGTCTCGCCAGCCGTTCCAGACATCTCCGTCGATCGCGTTTTCGGCCGAAATGTCGATTGGAATATTGTCGCCGCTAAACAAGTAGGTCGAGTTGGGAACCGAAGCCGATGCACTCCACCCCCGCTTTTCGAGTTCCATTTCTTTACGCTTGGCAACTGGCAATGGCTTCGGCGAATCCATTGGTACAGAACCCTGTCCAACCAAAGTCCAAGTGCCTGGTCCGACTTTGAACTTCACATATCCGCTTTTTTCGTCAACAAAAGTTGCTCCCTTCACGTCTCCCGTGAGACCAGATTTCCAAACCTGGCGGCCCTGAAGGGCAACCGACTGCAAGTTTTTGAAAGAACCAATCGGCATACCCAACACGGCCGATGTTCCGGCTGGAACTACCACCCGCAAGGTGTAATCCGACGCCGACTTCTTGATATCAACACTCACATTGCCCTTAACTGTCGGAACCGTCATCTTGATTGACTTGAGAAAGGCCTCTTGAGGCAGAACTTGAAATTCGTTCCAACCGGGCAAGGTTGGCTCAACGCCCGTGATCACTTTCGAGAGGATCAAAGCGGGCGGGTTCCAACCATGGTTTAACGAAGATGCTGTGTCGAAGGCATCAATGTGAGATGCCCACCATCGATCGTAATGCTCCCAAAGAGTGGTGATGCTAGTTGGGATCATCGTTTTGTACCGAGTCGCCATTCGCATCAATGCTGCTTCTGGCTTTTCCATCTTGCAAAGCGCCTCGAACACCCATCGGTCAAAGAAACAACTCGAATAAGTCTTCTTAGCTAGGACGTTGGTGTAAATTGCCTCCCATTTCGACTTGTCGGCCAGACCCGAATTGACTGCCATCGCATTCGCTCGGTCGTCCGGTTCGGTCACCTGACTAGACATGTAAAAGCTGCCTTTCCAATAAATAGAATCAAAGCTCGCTTTGATGCCGGCCAATTTTTTCTCGATCAGGGCAGCATCGGCATGATGCCCGGTTGCCATCGCCATCTTTTGCAATGTTTCGAGGCAGTTATAGTAGAAGCAGGTCTCGATCACCGCAGTGTCTTTGTTCTCTTTGCCCCAATCGAACCAGGTGCCCTTGTTGCCAAACTTGTAAGTGTCAAACAAGAACGTTTTTGTCTGATCATAGACGTCGCGGATCGAATCCAGATCACCAGTCTGCATAAAGTAAAACCACAGCCCGTACTCCCCCAAGAACTCAAGATGCTGCCCCGGATAGAACTTAGGTTGAAGCTTTCTTCGCACGAGATCCTTGGCCAGTCGATGAGCCTTAGAATCGAAGACGTAAAAGCACTGATCTAATTCCGGAGTGCCGTCACCCCAAAATCCAACCCTTTCTCGATCTGGGCAATCATAAAAGTGGTCCCTCATGCAGATGTATGCGGTTCGAGCCGCTTTCGTCCAAAGCGTATTGAAATCGCTATCGTTACATTCAAATGATCCGGCAAATGTTGTATCAAACCCAGTTTCTCGGTACTTCACCGATTTCACTTTGACCCCGGCGGGAATCGTGTAAATTGCACCTTCTCCGCTCAGCCAATTCTTTGCTTCTGTCGTTTGTCGTCCCGAAATTGTCGTGTACGTTTCCGTCTTGGTCAGATATTGCACCAACGGGTTGGATGAGTTCAGCAGGATTTGTTTGCCTGCCTCAGATTCCAATTCCATCCACATCTGAAAGTGACAGTTGGTTGGCATCGTGCAAACAAGTTTCCACGGTTTGTTTTCCAAGTGGGGGAGTTGCTTCGACAGTCGAACATATGGCTTTAAGCCGAAGTCTTTAATGATCGGGGCTTTGAGGTTTTCAAGAAGGCTAACCATCCCTTTGCCCATCGCGTCGCCAACCAAAAAGTAGGTTTCGGCGTTGCCAAATTCATGGTGACCATGGGTCGGGTTCGGCGAATCCTCAGCCTTTCGAACAAAGTCGTGAGTGGGTACAAACAACGCGTTCCCGTCAACCTCATATCGCTCGACCGCGTTCTCTTGAGCCTTTCGCAGGGTGTCCCAAGCTCCCTCGGCTTTCACCCACGGACCTGTGAGCTCGCCAACCACAACCGGGAGCTTCGGTGACTTGAACTCTTGTCGGACATCTCGAATCAGGTTCACCAGATTCTGTTCGTACTCGGGGACGGCTTTCTTCGGATCAACTCCATCATTCCAACCCTGATACCAAACAAACCCCGAGAGCTCATAACCGAGCCCTTTTGTTGTCGGAAAATCGGACTCCATGTTTGCCAACGCGGTTTTCACGTCGGCGAGCATCAATTTGTAATACTTGCCGACTTCACCGCCGGAAGAAGGTGGGCGGAAATCTTTATAAAGGCTCTTTCCGCCCCAAGCCGTTTTGATCAACAAGACGGGTTCTTTGTAGTAGTCGCCAAGCACATGACCAAGCTGAAATTCGGGCCCGAAGTGGTGCAGATCACCGTAAACGGAAAATCCTAAATCTAACGGCCCTTTCAGCAAAGGCTGATTCTCCCTCTGATACCGCACGAACACATCGTCCCGAACCTTCCACGTTCCGTCGGCATTCTTCAGATGCTTAAACATCGGCAACTTAGCCGGATTTGACATCAGGGTTGCCAGGGTTCCTTTACCATCGTTGTAGTCTTTGCCAGTGAGGTCGACAACTGCCTGACCCTCCATATTGGACTGACCCGCCAAAATGAAAACTTTGACTGGCTTCTTCGCATCAAGCGACTGAGCATGAGCAGTCGAAAGCATAGCGAGCAGAAAAACGATACTAATAAGAGCTTGTCTCATGATGGTGTGCTGATCAACGCACCGAAACGTTGATCGAGAGTAACCCGCTTGGCGTCCCGGGCTCTCGGTGGTTTTACCCTTCGACTCGACCACAATTTCTTAAAAGACGCACAAACCTCGTGAACCTCAATGACCACTTATCTGATGGGGCTGAGCCTGCAAAAGCCAAATGAAAGCGATATCAAGTCGAAATGGGATAAACAGGTGGACTCGACGGACGTATAATTCGGCGATGCTTTCGCCAAAAGCCGTTTACTTACTCTCAAGTGCCCTTGCGATTGTTCCGACTGCTATTTTGGGTGTCCACGCCCAAGTCGCCAAGAAGACAATGCCAGTGTTGGCATTGACGCCACCGATGGGGTGGAACAGTTGGAACGCCTTTGAAAAGGATATCGACGAGCAAAAAATTCGCGCAACGGCTGACGAGATGGTGAACTCCGGCATGCGGGATGCCGGTTATATTTACTTGGTGTTGGATGATGCTTGGATGGCGAAGGACCGCGATACCAATAATCGACTCCAGGCTGATCCCACGAAATTTCCAAATGGAATGAAAGCGGTCGGCGATTACATCCACAGCAAAGGGCTCAAATTTGGAATTTATGAAGATCGTGGGAAGCTAACCTGCCAGCAGTTACCCGGCAGTCTTGGACACGAAAAGATCGATATGGAAACTTTCGCCGAATGGGGAGTCGACTATATAAAAATGGACAGTTGCTATGCCGAAAGCAACGGTCACGCAAGTCCGGACGATTACGGTTTATATCGGAAATCCATCGATGCGACCGGTCGTCCAATAGTCCTGAGTATTTCAGATTTTGGTAACGCAGCCTGGGCGTGGGGCGGGAAGGAATCGTCGCAACTCTGGAGAACATCCTACGATATCTATCCATTTATGGATTCGATCTACGCATGTGCCGAAACTTCAGGGGGCAGTAGCTCGATTCACGCAGCGTTCAACGGCCTGGGTCAATTTGCCGGTCCTGGACATTGGAATGATCCGGACATGCTCCAAGTTGGCAATATCACTGACGGATCCGAGGCACAAAAAACGATGTTGAATCGAACCCATTTTGGCCTTTGGTGCATCCTCGCTGCACCGTTGATGGCGGGTACCGATCTTCGCTCCCTGAAAAGCGAGATCAAGATGGTTCTGACTTCCCCAGAAGTCATCGCGGTTGATCAGGATAAACGGGGGATTCAGGGTTACAAAGTCTTTTCTAACGGGCGGATCGACGTTTATAACAAACCACTGTCAGACGGAACTACCGCGGTTTTCATACTCAATAAAGGCAGTTCGAAAACAAATATCACTGTGTCTTGGAATCAAATTGGGCTCAAAGGGAACCAACCCGTCCGTGACCTTTGGGAGCGAAAAGACCTTGGTAAATTCAAGGACATGTTTACGGTTGAGCTTGGAAAACATGAAAGTCGTCTGGTTAAAATTGGGAAGCCAGGACAACCATTGCCCGCCCCCAAACCAGTTGCACCAGAGAAATACACAATCACTAGAAGTGGAACCACATACCTGTCGGACCTCTTCTACATTTGGAAGGCTGGCAGCATCCCCGTATATGACACGGCCTTTGGGGGTGAGCCGATCGTCGTCGAAGGCAAAGCGATGATGCGTGGTTTGGGTGTTCAGGGGAAAAGCAGCGTCATGTTCAAGCTAGGCGGCAATGCGAATCGCTTTAAAGCGATTGTTTCCGTCGACAGGAAAAGCAAGGCTGGCGGAAATGGACGATTCCGAGTCTACAGCGGTGATTTCTTTAGCAATAAGGTCTTGTGGGACAGTGGAAAACTTGCCGTTGAATCCGATTCAAAAGAAATTGATATCGATGTGAAAAACGTTGATTGTTTAATGCTTGTTTTTGAAGGAGAACAAATGTTTGGGAATTGGGGAGATGCTCGAGTCGAGAAGTTATAAGCGATAACTCAACCAAAGAGAAAACAGGCGGTGGCGAGAAGTAACCGTAAATCTCAAAGTCTGGTGAAAGTCTCCATCAAAGTTCCAACGCCAAATCAAGGTCCCTTGCATGGATCAAATTCGTCTTACAATATATCGGTAGGCACCATGAAGCTAAAACAACTTTCTTTCGGATTCTTATTCGCCTCAACCCTTCTGATGACCTCCCAGGCGCTCGGTCAAGGAACAAGCGAAGGACCAGAATATGATTCAGCCAAGAAGCAGGTTATCGAGCTTTTTCGGGTGTTCAAAACTCAAGATTGGAAGCGGCTCTACGACATTTCAATGTTCTCTCCCGCCGTCAGTAAAACCATCAAGGATCGAGAGACCTTCGCCGTAGACTTCGCAAAAGGAGTCACCAACGGTGGGAAGGATGATACATTCACGAAAGTGATGAGTACCCTTTCCGAAACGTCGGTCGGGCTCGTCATTATTGAAGGAAAGTCAGCGTATGTCTCCACATCATGCAAGATCGCCGTCAGTGGTCAAAAAGTCCCTCTCGTAGGAATTGCCAAACTGATCAAAGTCGGCGAAACCTGGAAATGGGACCTTTCGTTCACCGATGACGCCGAAAAGGCTGCATCAACACGGACGACCGAGTTTTTGGGGCAACCAGTCACTGAATCCAAGTCCGGCAATCAGGCTTGACAATCTCCATTTCTCGCAATAAACTCTTTTCAGGCAGCAACAAATGAACCTTCCCCAACGCAAATTCACGATCTTCGTCGCCGCTGGATGGTTCGCAACCGTTGCCTTTGCAACTTACCTATCCGCACCGATGAAGCTAATCATCAATGGCAAATCAGTTCCCGGAAAGACCGCAACCGTCGAGGGCCAAACCTATGTTCCGCTCAGCGCCCTCAAGGCTGCTGGAGCAACTGCCGATACCAAGGGCGACACCCTAACCATCAACTTCCCGTCTGCAGGCGGGGCAAACCAAGCCACCGCCCTCGAAGGCAACATCAACGATTGGCTGTTCAATGGCATCTGGCGATTCCGTGTCACGGGCGTTCGGGCAAACGATGACGGTCGTCCCGGTTGGAAGGTACACGTCGAACTCCGCAACGGAACCAAGATCGACAACCTCGCGCTCGACGGCTCCGGTTTCGACAGTCTTCGCCTCATCATGGCTGACTCGAACTCGATCTCACCATACAATATCGTCGACATCGCCAGCAAAGGCATTGGACAAGGCCAAAGCATTGAACTTGACGTGCTGTTTTATGACGACGATGGAGCAGGGCGCAAGCCGGATAAGCTCATTCTAAAAATCCAGCCCGACAATGACACCAAAGGATTCCTCAAAAACCAGGGTGCGACCTATTCAACCGCCGATCCAAGCTTCCGAATCAATTTCACACCATCCAAAGAATAAAAAAGTGAGAAGCCGATAGTTTTTCATTCCCACTATTGAATTTACATAGCTAACCCGGCAGAATGAAGATATGATTTCCCTTCTTACTGCGACGCTGTTATTGGCTCAGACCCAACCAATAACCATCACGGTCCAGCCGGACCATGTGCTTCACGCCGCCAGCAAAGACCTCTTCGGGATTTTCTTTGAAGAAATTAACTGCGCCGGAGATGGAGGAATCTATCCCGAACTGGTTCGAAATCGCTCCTTCGACGACTCCGATAAACCTGAACATTGGGAAGTTTCGCCCGGACTCAAAACGGAAGTATCAAACGGCAAGCTTCAAGTCGAGGCCATGGCGGACGGAGAGCTCACCAACAATGGCTACTGGGGAATGAACCTCGAACGAGGTCAAAAATACACCCTCCAAGTCATCGGCGACTTCCCATCAAAATGCCAAATCGACGTCGAAGCGGGAGAGACAAAAAAGAAACTCTCGTTCGATGCAGGAATGGGCAAAACCTCAACCACTCCGCTCATCGCTTCAACCTCCACCGCTGCCGGGTCGCTGAAAATCAAAGTAGCAAAGGGACAAAAATTTGCCCTCGACTATGTCTCCCTGTTCCCGAATACAACGTTCAAAAATCGCCGGAACGGCCTCCGACCTGGGCTCATGGGCATGCTGACCGACCTTACCCCGGCATTTGTACGGTTCCCCGGTGGCTGTTGGGTCGAAGGCGACCGAATGGATTCGGCATACCGATGGAAAACAACCATCGATAACCTGCCAACAAGGCGAACGGTTCCAAATCTCTGGGGTTACAAATCCACCAACGGCCTTGGTTACCACGAATATCTTCAGATGTGCGAAGACCTCGGTTCAGCCCCGCTATTCGTCGTGAATTGCGGGATGTCTCACAAGGAAACCATTCCCCTCAATCAGATGGATGAATATGTCCAGGATGCCGTCGATGCCGTCGAATACGCCAACGGACCCGCCACCAGCAAGTGGGGCGCCATTCGCGCGGCCAACGGGCATCCGAAGTCGTTCAACCTAAAGTACCTAGAAATCGGAAATGAAAACGGAGGTGCGGCCTATAACGAGCGATACAAGCTCATCTACGACGCAGTCAAAGCCAAGTTCCCCGACATCATCACCATCGCTGACGTATGGGGCGGGACTCCAAAGGGTCCAAAAGTCGAAACGATCGATGAACACTACTACTCCAATCCCAACTTCTTCTTCAGCAATGCCAGCCGATACGACTCCTATGATCGAAAAGGGCCCAAAGTCTACGTTGGTGAGTACGCGGTAACCGAGGGAGCTGGAAGCGGAAACCACATCGCTGCCATCGCCGAAGCGGCGTTCATGACTGGCATGGAGCGAAACTCCGACCACGTCATCATGGCCAGCTATGCCCCGCTTTTCGCCAACGTCAACGCCAAAGCCTGGAACCCAGACCTCATCTATTTCGACTCCAACAAGGTCTACGGAACCCCAAGCTACTTCGTGCAAAAAATGTTCTCGCAAAACCGAGTGTCAAAGATCGTTAAGAGTTCCGCGACCAACATTACCGAACCTGTCACCCCATTCCACAAAGGCGGAATCGGCGTTGGAACCTGGATCACTCAAGCCGAATACAAAGACATTTCCCTCATCGAAAACGGGATGACCAAGCAACTCGACAAGCCTCAATCACAAATGAAACCGTTAAACGGAACCTGGCAGTTCGATGGCGGCACCTTGCGACAAACATCAAACCAAGAAGGCACGCGATGCATCTTCCCCAGTCCAAATTCATCGAATTACACCCTCAAACTAAAAGCGAGGAAGATTAGCGGCCGAGAAGGATTCCTCATTACGGTTGGGTTCAAAGATAGCGACAATTACCTCTGGCTCAATCTCGGTGGCTGGGGCAACACCCAACACGCCATCGAATACGCAGTTTCCGGTGGAAAATCCGAACTCGGACGGCACATCAATGGCACCATCGAAACTGGTCGCTGGTACGACGTCCAAATTGACTACGCACCTGATCACATCGTTTGCAAGCTGGACGGAAAAACGATCTTCGATCAAAAGCCGACTTCATCACCGCGGTTCTTTTACACGACAGGCATCGACTCCGCAAAAAATGAACTTGTCGTCAAGGTCGTTCAGGGAAATGAAACCAACCAGCAAGTCGTTATCAACATTCCTAACCGAAAAACGAGCGGCTTCGTCTACGGCCTATTCCTTGCCAGCAACGACATTCACGCCGAAAACTCCCTCGAATCCCCAACCCACGTCTCTCCAGTTCCTATGAAGGCAAAAATTGAAGGCGGAAAGCTGGCTTTCACCGCTAAACCTTACTCACTAACCATCTTCCGCATCCCGTTGAAATAGTTACCGAATCGTCAACACCAGACCTATTGTTGGGTCTGAGGTTGGAATCAAAGATCCTCTCCTGAGGAGAGGTGGCGCGTCGGTCATCCCGAAATCATAGGCATCCGATGACCGACGCGACGGAGAGGGGGATGCATGCCTGAGTTCTACCAAGGTTAAGTAAATGTAAATCGCGAGCCATGTTCAAGCTCCCAGCATTTCGTGAAAAGGACGAGCCCATGGAGGGGAGGAACGAAGTTCCCAAGCGTCCCGCTCGCCAAAATCGAACGGCCAACCAAACTTTCGGCTAATCCGCACCATCCCTGTCGTCCCTATTGCTAGCATTTCGCGAAAAGGGCGAGCGAATCGGCAACACTCGCCCTGATTCTTCCATCATTAACAGTTATATGAAAATTCACAAAGACTACGCAGCCCTGTTCATTGACTTTGAAAATATATTCCACTATGTCCGAAAAAGAACCGTTGACTCAGATCGAGCCCACGACATCGTTCTCGAACTCATCCAAGAATTAAGAAAAAAATTAAGCAATGAATTAGCCCAAAGCTGCATCGTCCAATACGCCTACGCAGATTTCGAGCAAATCGAGGGCAACGCCCAAGGACAACTCTTTCTCCTCGGAGTAGAAACCAGAAATGTCGTCGGAACCGAACACAAAAATGCCGCCGACATGAGGCTTTGCATCGATGTGATGGAGACGATGTACACCCGGGAAGAAATCGGCACCTTCGTTCTGATGGCCGGAGACCGCGACTACATCCCTGTCCTCCAACACCTCCGAAAGCACGCCAAAACCGTCCAGGTCGTAGCCTTCAAAGAGAATATTTCTGGTGACCTGTTCACCCTCGTTGGCGACGGCTACATTGACGCAGTGTCCTGCCTAGGCAAAATTTCGCAAAGCGAACTGGAAGTTGGCCAAGAACGCCTCTCCCAATACTTCGAGCAACGAGCAGAAGCCTCCAACGATCAAGCAAACCAAATTGCCGATGCCCGCGCCACCGGTAAGATCGCTCCCGTCGCGTTTGCAAAAGCTCAAAGACTTGAAGGGAAAGATAATCTCATCGCCCTCGAAGTGATGCTCCATAACTTTGGGGACAAGCCCGAAGTCTGGTTCACCCCCTTCTTAAACAAACTGAGAAATGCCCTCCAACACCTGGCCGAATACGAACGAAAGGCTATTGTGACTACTCTCGAAATGACCGGAATCATCAAAGTTGAAAAGCGACGCGGAGAACCCCACGATTATTCGGTAATCGTTATAAACTGGGACCATCCTGACGTTCGAGAAAATAATCCCGCCAATATCTAATGCACCCCGCCCTCAACAAGATTCAAATCGCAATAAAAGGCACTGCCTTCGACGGCGACTTGTTTCTTGTGGGTGGTGCAGTTCGCGATGAATTGCTAGGGCGCCAAGGTTCCGATGATCTCGATCTCGTCACGCGACAATCCGCACCAGAACTCGCAAAATTTCTGTTCGAGCAACAAGTCTCGTCGATCTACCCCGTCATCTTCGAGCGATTCGGAACCGCAATGGTCGAAGTCGATGGCGTAAAAATCGAGCTCGTTACGGCCCGCAAAGAAAGCTACGCCAAGAATTCTCGCAAGCCCGTGGTTACCCCTGGAACGTACAAAGACGACGCCCTTCGACGCGACTTCACCGTCAACACCCTCATGCGGTCCCTAAACGACGAGAGTCTGATTGACCCGCTCGAACAGGGAGTGAACGACCTCGAAAACCGAATCCTGCGTACCCCGCTCGATCCGGTCCGTACCTTCGAAGACGACCCCCTCAGGATGTTACGAGCCATCCGGTTCCGATGGAAATTCGACCTTGCGCCCGTAAAAGGACTCTACGACGCTATCTACATGAAGCGAAGCCGCCTCAAGATCATTAGCTTCGAACGGATTCGAGATGAACTTCAGAAGATGCTGACCTATCCAACCGCCGCCGATGCCCTCGACGACATGATGAAACTCGGCCTCTTCGACATCATCGCTCCCGAATTCAAAGCCATGGTGAAGTGCGAGCAAGGCAAATATCACCACCTCGATGTCTGGGACCACACCCGCCTCGTCGTCAAAAATCTCACGCAAAGAACGACCGATGATTTTCCCCTCGTCCTCAGCGGCCTCCTCCACGATGTCGGAAAGCCCAGCACTCGAACCATCGATGAAAGCGGCAACACTCGCTTCTTTGGCCACGAAGCCGTCGGCGCAGGCATGGCCAGAGCCATCCTATCCCGATGGAAGCTCTCTAGTGAAGATATCACCCGTGCCACCAACCTTGTCAAAAATCACATGCGACTCGGTAGCGCTCCGGTTTTCACCGACTCCGCTGCCCGACGACTCATCAAAGACCTTGGACCTGATCTTGAAAGCCTCTTGACCCTTGTGAACGCCGACGCAAACGCACTCAAAACTGGAGTACGAGTCTTTGACCTCAACCAGATCCGCCAAACTATCAGCCGAGTCCAGTCCGCAACCCCCGCTCACAAACTAATCAGCCCACTCACCGGCGAGGAAATCATGGAACTAACCGGGCTCACACCAGGCAAGAAAGTAGGCGAACTCAAAAAAATGCTCGATGAACAAGTTCTTGACGGAGTACTAATGTCCGACGATAAGGCCAAAGCAACAGAAATTATTCTTGCTTCTTGTCCATCCGTCGAATCCTAACTGCCACCCAATTCGTAATCATTCATAGGCAAGACCTTTGAACATAATTCTTGAAACAATCCTCGGGTTGGCATTCATCTTTGGCATCATTTGCGTGGTCGGTTGGTTCCTCTTTCGCGAGCAATTCAATCGGGCCCTGAAATACTTCAAACTTTGGTCCGAGCAAGACGCAAAACGTGAGGCCAGAGAGGCAAAAATCCGTGAACAGCTCGCTCGCCAAGAGCAAGAAGCTGAACTTCTAAAAGCCGCCGCCGCCGAGCGCGCCGAGGCTGAAGTCGAAGAGTTAGAAGGTCGGAGCTAACCATGAAACGCCCTCCGTTAAAAAAACTGTTACGAACCATATTCCTCGTAATCTTCATCCCAATCATCGCATTCCTGTTTTACATGTCCAGACTCGACTGGATTCCCGCCGGGCATGTCGGCATAGTCTATGATGCAAACAAAGGCATCGTCCCCGAAGTCTACAAGCCAAGTGCAATCTTCATCGGATGGCGGCAGCAATTATACACCTACCCAACCCGGCTCCAAGCCGCAATCTATACCGAGGATCAAACCGCTGGGGAATCAAAGTCCGCCGATGGAATCCTGATTACAACCAATGATAACGCAAGCACAACTTTCGACGTCGTAGTCCTCTATCGCATAAAGTCCGAAGACGTCATGAACGTTTTCAACTCTTTCGGCGCGGTTCCAATCGACGAAATTCAAAGAAATTTCATCCGCAGAGCCGTCAAAGAAGCGGCCAATGATATCGGCACTCAATTTGATCTCTTTTCGCTGATGGGGGCCAAACGAATGGAGGCATCAAAAAAGCTTTCCGAACTTCTCAAATCGAAGCTAATCACGAAGGGGATCACCGTCGAAGCCGCAATGCTTGGTGGCTGCTACCCTTCCCAAGATATTCAACAGAAGATCGCTAGCCGAGTCAACAGCTACGTTGAACTCGAAATCTCTCGACTCAAGCGAGAAATCGCTGAAATTGACCGACAAGTCGCGATCGTTAAAGGTGAAGCAAATGCTACCGCCGCAGTGATGACCGCAGGTGCCGCCAAGGATCGATCCATCGAACTTCTTCGACTCGACACCGCCGAACTCGCCATCGAAAAGTGGGATGGAGCCCTGCCTGCGATCAGCCCCAAGAGTGGACAAACTGTCGTCCTTACTCAAGACCTCATGAGCCAACTCGAGGGACACAAATGAAAAAGCCCATTCTCGCCATCATTCTTATCTCCTCGATCTTGCTGACTGGGTGCATGAAGCAAATTCCGCCCGCTTCGGTCGGAGTCAAATTCAATGCAAGAACGGGCCTCAGCGAGCATCTCGTCAAACCTCAGGTCGTTTGGCTAGGTTTCATGGAGAAACTAATCGTCTATCCAACGAGTATCCGAAACGCAACCTATACCAAAAACTCAAACGAGGGTGAGCGAACCGAAGATGACAGCATCAAGGCCAGCACCATGGAAGGCAGCATCCTGCCCGTCGACATCACGGTCTCCTACCACGTCGAATCGGCCGACGTTCTCAAAGCATTCCAAAACTTTGGAACCGAAGACTTAGCCGAAGTCCAACGCGACTTCATTCGATGGACAACCATCTATGCCGTCAACACCGTGACCGGTAGCAAATCCATTTTCGACCTCACTTCAAAAGACCGGGCCGGGCTAAGTAACGAGGTCAAAACCGTCATCAAACCCCTCCTCGGCAATTGGGGCTTAACTGTCGATGATGTTTATGTCGGAGAAGTCTATCCGTCGCAGCAGGTGAGAACCAAGGTCGATGAGCGAATCGCGAATGTCAACGCCCTCGAACTGGCGAAAGTCTCGCTTCAAAGGGCCAGAATTGACGCCGAAACAACCCTCACGAACGCGAAAAAGCAAACAGAGTTGAACCGACTCCTCGCCTCTCAGGGCGACAAAGTCTTAGAACTCAAGAAACTAGAGGTTTTGAAAAAGGCAGTAGAAAAATGGAACGGAAAAGCCCCGATCATCGGCGGCAATTCCGTTCCATTTACCAATATTACGTTGCCCTAAGCCTTCGCCTTGATCGGTCGGATCTTAACGTTCTTAAACGAAACAACCCCGTGGTCGCCTTGGATTCCAATGCGGCCGCTGGCCGATTTGGCAAACTCGGGCCACTCGTGGAACTTGCTTTTCTTGACCCGCGCCCAAAAGTCCTCGCTGCCGTAAACGTAATCGTAATACTTCACCCCGTTCATGAACGTCTCGCACTTCTTCGGTGAAACGATGATGTGAATTCGGTTCCACTCTCCCGGAGGCTTGGTCGCATCCGGTGGTTTCACCGCTTCGTCGTGCGACGGATAAATTTCGTAAAGATATCCCGCCAATTGACCATGAGGATCAACCGCCGAGTCCATGATCTGAACTTCCGGACCGCTGTGCCACATCGCATCGCCTGTGTCGGCCACTCGGAACATGATCCCACTGTTACCACCCTTCGAAACGTTGTAATCAACCCACATTTCAAACCACTCATACTTGTCTTCCGAGACGATGTCGCCCGCATTGTGAGGGTCGCTGCTCGAAAGAACGCCATCCTTAATCGTCCAACCTGCCCCAACTCCTGTCTTCATAAAGTTATGCCAACCGTTGGTCGTCTTTCCGTCAAAAAGGAGCTTATAACCTGCTCGAGATTCACGAGCAGAAAGCGTGTTGTCCGCTTGAAAAGCGAAGGCTGCGGCGAGGATTGCAATCACGATGGAATTGTATCACACGTTCGCGAACTTTACTCAACCTCCCAACTCTGATCTCCGATCTCCGATTCTCGCCATCGCCATCGCCATCGCCATCGCCATCGCCCAAGCCAATTCACCATATGAAAAGTCCACAGCTAAGCTCCCCTCCGAAGCTGGGAGGGGTGGCGCGCCGGTCATTCCAAGAGCTTGTCGAACCAATTGACCGGCGGAGGAACGAAGTTCCCAGGGGGGTGGATGATCAATACTCCGGCAAGCCACTGCGTGGGTTGGGAAAAAATTCTAAGTAAGGGGTGGCCTGTTTAAGCGACCATGTGCGAAGCTCCGAGCTTAAGCAGGACAAACGAACAACCACCAAGAACTGGAGTCGAAAGACACAACCAACACAGCCAGCCAGCCAAAGTAAATGTCGAGCCTCAGACTTGTCTGGATCGGCACCGAGGAATTTTCCCTGTCCATGTCTTTGAATTCCCACGACCGACAAGTCACTGTGTGAACTGGGTAGTTTTGGAAAACGAATCCGGGTGGCACCGGCAGCGACGTCTACGAAGTTGGGAGTTGCCTGTGTAATCAAAGGTAAAACCAGGCAATTGTGAGTCAAGCCAAGAAACTGAAGACCCACAAGTCACTGCGTGAGCTGGGTAGATTTGGAAAACGAAAACCGGGTGGCACTGGTAGCGACGTCTGCGCAGCTGGGAGTTACCTGTGTTCAAGTCCCTGTTTAACAAAAGCAAATTGTGAGCCAAGTCAGCAAACTCAAAACCCGCAAGTTCATCAATGAGTCTGGCCACTCTCACTATCTGACCTTCTCGACCTACCACCGCGAGCCGTATCTCAAGAACGATCAAATCTGCTAGTTTAAGGAGATATCAAATGTCACTACTTGAATGAATTGGAGTTAGAATAGGCAAAGTGGTGGGCACACTCTCAGGTTTCTCACGGTTAACTCTCAGCTTCGCAGAGGTCGCTAACCGTGCCACCCGGGTTAGGCTTTCATCAAGCAAAAGTACCCTGCCCACACAGTGGCTCGCCTGATCAAGTGGCTTAGATGATAGTAATTCTTTTTGCTGTTTTACAGTTTCGTCCCGCAGTTGACTTAGAAAGTTTGCCATCGCCATCTTTCGTCTGCGGCATCATATCGACTCGAAGAAGCCTAGTCGAATATCAGCGAAATCTCAGCCTTGTTGAAACGATTTTGGTCAAATACAAACAGTTAACAGAGCATGAAAAAGAGGACTGCATTCGATTCTGGTTCGCATCGATTAGGGACCGTCATGCCAAATATGTATCTCAACTTAAGGGACAGATGTTTCCTATTCAGATTTCTGAGGAACAAGCAAAGGTCGATCTCACAAAGATCGATTTACTGCTTCTGGCTGATGAGAGAGTGCCCCTTTTTCATACCGAGAAATGGATGCGCAATGTTTTTTCCCTTAAGAAGGACATTTCGCAATTCAAAATTAATTGGCCAATTCGAGGCTATCCCAATCAAATAGTTACCGAATATACTGGGCTTCCACCCGAGCCAGGCGCGGCCTCATTTGAAAAGTTTTACGCGAAGGAGACGAGTAAGCTCTGCACTTGGATCGTTTTGAAGAAACACATCAAGGCTGAATACACCCCGATGAGTGATGATCGAATGTACCAGAAATGTATGCGACCGTCATCATAGAAACCTGAAGGCGACAAGTCACTGCGTGAGACGGGTAGATTTGGAAAACGAAACCGGGTGGCATTGGTAGCGACGTCTGCGCAGCTGGGAGTTACCTGTGTTCAAGTGCCAGGGTAATACCAATAAAGCCAGGTTGTTTTGAGTCAAGCCAAGAACTGAAAGTCCAGTAAGTTCATCAAAGATTTTGGCCACTCTCACTCTCTGACGTTCTCCACCTACCACCGCCAGCTTATTTCAAGAACGATCGAATCTGCTAGTTGACGGTGATATCAAATGTCACTACTTGGCTGAATTGGAGTTAGAATAAGCAAAGTGGTCGGCACTCTCTCAGGTTTCTCACGGTTAACTCTCAGCTTCGCAGTGGTCGCTAACCGTGCCACCCGGGTTAGGCTTTCATCAAGCAA
>JANYCU010000037.1 GCA_025360125.1 Armatimonadota bacterium
ACGAACGAGACTTCGATATCTCACCAGAAGTGATCCTCTGACAGACATCGAGCTTGAACTCACGACTATAACTACGACGCATCATATATATTCTCCACACCGAACATATTTGAGTGTCTTAATTTAAGGGCGCAGACCCCAATCGACTCATCCGGTTCGGTCCTCACCGACTTCTCTCGCCCTCGCGCGCAGATGCCTTTTTGGCATCTGCTTCGCAGGGGACCTCAGAGAAGTATCTCGCTTCGCGAGGGGTGGGTGCGATGGCAAATGCAAGTGCAAGTGCAAGTGCAAGTGCAAGTGCAAGTGCGAGGGCGAGGGCGAGCTAAAGATACTTCGGTAGTTTGAATCTAAATTTCCGCTTGGGAAAAAAGGACGAAGCAAGAACGAAGTATATGATCCCTGGGGCGTTTAATGTGATGTTGGCGAAGGTTATCCACACGGTTAGATTTAGACCTTGACTAATGAAAAAGGCAAGCCTTTCAAGAGCGATCACCGGAAGACCCGTCAACACAATCAAAGAAGTTATATTGAGCCATAAATATTTGGACTTAGTAAACCGGGGCAAGCCAGTTTTGAACCGCCGAATATCGCCATGTCTGAATATGGCCACGATCGTGAGAATGAGGCTCAGGACAGTTCCGCAGACTATTTCGATCTGTCCCAGCAAGCTGAAAAGACCGATCTTCCACACAACTATGGAGAAGTAGAGTGTAACCAGTTGTGTTAGGACTTGCATTGCTTTTTCCCGCCCTGACTACATCTTCCTCCTTTGGGCGGAGATGACTTCGGTATTCATTCCCGCCCAGTGCAGCATTCCGCCGTAGCGTCCGTGCTCCATCTTGATGCATTTGTCGACGACGGCGACAAGGCCCGCTGCCCTTGCGGCTTCGGCGGCCCCAAAATTGATGATGCGAAGCTGCATCCAGATGGCTTTTGCGCCGATCTTGATTGCTTCATCGACAATAGCAGGGACTTCATTGGCGGGGCGGAAGATATCGACGATATCGACCGGAAACGGGATCGAATCAAGATTTGGATAGGCCTTTTCACCGAGAATCTCGTCCGCCTTTGGGTGGACGGGAACGATTGTGAAGCCACGATCCTTGAGGTACGAGCCAACCATATTGCTCGCCTTCGTTTTTTCGGTTGAGAGTCCGACGATGGCGATTGTTCTCGCGGTTCGTAAAAGCTCCTGAATTTCCTTTCCGTTCTGATACTTCTCACGCTGTTCCGGCGTGAGTTTTGTGTTCAAAGAGATATCGCAAACGAGGTCTGACATGGGTTACACATTACCGAGGGCTTGGTCCAAGTCCCACAGAAGGTCGTCGGTGGTTTCGAGGCCAACCGAAAGTCGAATCATGGCCGCCGAGATTCCGGAGCTAGCCATTTCGGCATCGGATAGCTGCTGATGGGTGGTTGATCCGGGGTGGATGACGAGACTCTTGGCGTCGCCGACGTTAGCGAGATGCGAGAAGAGCTGGAGGGATTCGATGAACCGTTTGCCAGCGGCGCGAGCGTCGCCGCTACCAGGATTGATCTCGAATGACATGACTGCTCCCGGTCCCTTCGGAAGGTATTTCTTGGCACGGTTGTAATGAGGATGGCTGGCGAGACCAGCATAGTTGACCCGTGCGACTTTTGGATGCTGTTCGAGGAATTCGGCGACCTTCTGGGCATTGTGGACGTGCCGTTCCATGCGTATTGACAAGGTTTCTAGGCCGAGAAGAAGCATGAATGAATTGAACGGCGAGATGCACGCGCCCGTGTCGCGGACGGTCTCGGCGCGGAGCTTCATCAGGAATCCGTAGTGCCCAAACGTGTCGAAGAACTTGAGTCCGTGGTACGAATCGGTTGGGTCGGCGATAGTTGGATAGGTGGAGAAATCGAAGTCGCCGGAGTCGACCACGAGTCCGCCGATGCTGGTTCCGTGGCCACCAATGAATTTGGTCGCCGAGTGGATGACGATGGTTGCGCCGTGCTCGATTGGTCGGCATAGGTACGGAGTGGCGAACGTGCTGTCGACGATGAGCGGAAGGTTTTTGCTCTTGGCTAAGTCGGCGTAGGCCGAGAGATCGGCGATGCTCCCGATGGGGTTGCCAATAATCTCAATGAACAAAGCTCGGGTCTTTGGAGTTATTGCTGCTTCCCAAGCCGATAGGTCATCTGGATCGCAGAAGGTCGTCTTAATCGATAACTTTTTCGCCGTATGGGCCAGCATGGTTAGGGTTCCGCCGTAGAGTTGCGACGACGCGACGATCTCGTCTCCGGGGCTGCACAGGGTCATGAGTGTGCCGAACTCGGCCGCCATTCCGCTGGCAACTGCAACTGCTCCGGTGGCGCCTTCCAGCGACGCGATTCGCTCCTCGAGAACTGCGGTGGTTGGATTGCTGATTCGCGAATAGATGTTGCCGTACTCTTTCAGTTCGAAGAGGTGAGCGGCCTCGTCGGTATCTCCGAAGACGTACGACGTGGTTTGGTAAATCGGGACGGCGCGGGCACCGACGTAAGGATCAGGAATCTGCCCGGCGTGGAGCATCTTCGTTTCGAAGCCAAATTGTCGCTTGCTCATACTCGGATGAATTCTCCTACCTTGGGAATTTGGTTGAGTTCGGTGAGGTTCTCGGGGGTGGGGCGTTGGGGTTTGTCGCGGTCCATGCTGACCACGCAGAGGAAGCCAAGTTCCTCGCCGTTGGTTGCGCGAAATTGATGCCAGGTGAAGGCGGGAATGTGGACAACGTCGTGAGTGTTGATCGGCGTGATAGTTTCGCCTACGAAAACTTGGCCTGAGCCGCGAATGATCATGACCGCGTGTTGGTGTTGGTGTCGTTCGAGGGTCGAGTGGCCGTCCTTTGCCATCTCAAAGTAGCGCATCTCGACTGGCAGGTCGTTGCTGCCTTGGAACAGAGTTTGGCGGGAAATGCTCTTGAAGTGCGTTCCGCCATCTTCTTTGTAAGGGAGGACATCGACGCCATGCCAGCGGAATTTGTCGGAAGTGTGCCTAATCATGGGTGGGGGCCAATAGATTCTACGTTGGCGGGGCCGTGCGGGTCGCCAGGATAATTATACTTGGCAGCCTGTCATTGACCCAGTGGGGCCGAGGAATCGAAGGTCGATCGTGGTAGCGAGCCTAATTATTCCAGTCCATTCATCATTTTCAGCGCAAGATAGTTTTGGTCAGGGAGCCATATTGATATGGTACGAATTCTGAATCGAATCCACTTTGAGGACTATGCGTGCTCTTTTTAGATCTTGTTCACGGACAAGATAAGTCATGAGGGTGCCACTATCTCCATCAATACAGGGGATGCCCGCCTTTTCAAGTGCAAGTTCTAGCTTGGGACAGTCGAAAAGACTCAACGAAGCCACGGTTACTCGCTTCTCCTTTCCGGTAAGAGTCGGTATAACTGAATTTGGAACGTCAGGCACACCATTATGCAAAAATCCAAAAAAGATTGGAATAGCGAGAATTGCCATCATCGAGCCTAAAAATAAGTACTTCGATTTCATCAAACTTCTCTCTTGCCTGAACTAATTTTCGGTCGATGCGATCTAGTTCATTCTATCCAGTTAACCCAACCGGGCCAGGATCGAGTCGATGAACTCTGTTTTGCCTGCTGAATAGCTTGAAATATCCTTCGGGAATTGCTCGGCTAGAGATTTTTTCAAGTCGGCATATTCCTTTGCCTTAACTGGATTCTCTCGAAGAAAGTCGCGAAAGCCAATTCGCTTTTGCCATGCGGACCCGTCAAATTCGATCATGTGAACGTGGTGGGTACGTGGCCTTCCTAAGATGAAGAAATGCCTGCGAGGAACCCCCACCTCACCACGGAAGTTGTATCCAAGTTCGGACATCAATGGAATCGTGTCGAACGCCTGATCAAAGTCGCGAATTCCAATGGCGATGTCGAGAATCGGTTTGCTCGGCATATTGGGAATCGCGGTGCTACCGACGTGCTCGATCGCCAAAGCCCAATCACCTAGAGCGCCATTCAATCTTTCAGCTTCCTCGGCGTAAAGCCGTGGCCATTCCGGATCATACGGATGAACCGCGACCTTATGTTGAGGTAAGCCTAAACTGATGGCTTGAATGGTACCTAAGGAGTGACACCATGTTCAAAAGCTTCAACCATTGCCTCTTCGGTTGCCTCGTCAGAATCATGAGTTTGAATGAGATACTTTGGTACGAGCAAGAGCATCGGCAGGATTAGGGCATAGACCCCAATCGTGATCCAAGCGGCGAGCGCGAAGCCTCCCTTCTTGTAGAGCCAAGCTCCAAATAGGTCGCCAAATCGCAATGCGATGAAGAATCCAGTGTCGGCCAGCATCATCCCAGTACCTTCCAAGCCTTTTGGACATGAGCGCATGAGCAAATCGATATATGCGGCGGTCGCGACCCCGCCCGAAAGTCCAATTGGGACGGCCAAAAAGAGGGCCTGGTTCGGTGAATGAAGGAACAGCAACGGGAACATCTGAGGAACTGCGACGATTGTTCCCCACCAGAGCAGCTTCTTAAGACTAACTCGTTGGCAAAGATAACCATAGAGCAGGAAAGTCGGAATAAATGAAAACGCAAAGATTCCGAAGAACAGGCCGTATTGGGTATCCGTCGCCTTGATGACATTGGTGAGATAGAAGAGGAGAGGGGTAGAGAATCCCGGTGCGAATGACCATAAGAGCCAAATGATCGCCGCGGGCCAGACAGGACGATGCTTCAGAACGCGGACTACTTCCGGCCAAAACGGTTTAAGGTTGGCGGTCCGGTCGTCATCACCTTCGTAAACAGCCTTTGGCTTCCAGAATCCAAGAACTACATAGATCAGGGTTAAGGCTGCCAAGAATTCGAACGTTTGGCTATAAGTTAAATGATCTGAGACCCAACCACCAATCACATAGGCAACGCCCGCAAGAAGATTCCAGACGATATTCCAGATTGTGCTGATTCGGCCCGTCATGCCTCTTCGTTTGCCCACGTCGGCGGCGAGACCCTGGGTTGAAGCGGCTAAGAACCGGTAGGCGACGGTTGCGGAAATTGCGCCTACGAGGAGTCTGGAGTAGTCCAATTTCCCCGTTGCAAGGTAGCCAAATGAAAGGACGGCGATCGGGGCGAAGATCCAAAAGATCGCACGATCGCCCCGGCGGAAAGGATTCCAACGGTCGCGAATGAATCCGAAAAGGAAGGCAACGTAGGTAGGAGCAGCAATGAGCAGGCGGGCGAAAGCAGTCTGTTGAGGATCGAGCTTGAGGGTGTCCTTCAGAAGGAAAGAGATTGGGATGTCAGCGAATCCACCTTGCGGAGTGCAAAGGTAAAAAACCAGGAACATTAGGCCAAAATAGCCGCCGATCTGGCGATGCTCTTTGGTTAACTTCTGATGAACGTCAATTGGCTCGGGAACTGCAGACACCCGGGCATTATACGGTTTGCAGGGGGAGATTGTAAGCTCTATTTTCGCGGTCGCTCTGAAGGGCCGAAGGTCCGATTCAAGTTAGCCCAGCCCTTCGGACTGGGCTAACTTGGCTCGCCCCTTCGGGGCTGAATATTTAAGAAATAGCCTTGAAAACAGAGATGTGTTGCTTGTCCAAATGATGAGGCAAAAGAAAAAGGAGGCATTCCGAAGTGGAAGGCCTCCTTGGTGTTCTGAATGACTAAATTCCGTAGCCTTTTCGGTAAGCAGGACGAATAAGTGAGTCATATTCATTGGTTCCCTTCACTTGCATTTTCTTGGCATCCCACTCGAGACGGGGGCCGTCCGCCCAGATGGCGAGGTTGCCCAATAGCACTGCCTCGGCAAGTGGTCCAGCATAGTTAGGGAAGTTTGAAACGGCTGGTTTTCCGCCCATAGCCGCTCTGGCGAACTCAGCCATATGACCTGGGGACTCGTCTACGGCAATATCGGGAATTGTTCCCCCACCGACGATGTGATACTCTCGGTTGCTTTCATTAGGGCTATAGATGGTGGCCTTTTCGCAGACGACAATCACGCCGTTGCCAGGGTAGGCAAACTCTGGCGCAAGGTCTGGATCGGGTTTTCGTCCGCCGTCGTACCACGTCAATTTGAATTCTGGCCGATCACCTACTTTAGGATATTCATAGCTTACGATTGCCCACGCCGGAAATGTTTCTTTGTTGTGACCGCTGGTTTTGGCTTGTACGGCGATTGGCGAACCGAGGTCAAGGGCCATATGCGGCATGTTGAAAATGTGGCATCCCATGTCGCCCAAGGCGCCAGTGCCAAAATCCCAGAACCCGCGCCAAACAAATGGGTGATAGCCTTTTGCATAGGGTCTCTCTGGTCTTGGTCCTACCCAAAGATCCCAATCGAGTTCCTTTGGAACTTCGGAAGGTGCAGGTCGATCGACTCCTTGGGGCCACATTCCACTGGCTCGGTTCGTCCAGAGGTGGATTTCCTTCACAGCACCAAAATGGCCGGACTTGATGAGGGCAGCCATTTTTCGCATCGGGGTGCTTTCGGTGCTGTTGTTGCCCATCTGGGTCATTACTTTCTTTTCTCGAGCAATCTTGGCAAGCTGTCTTGCTTCCCAGATGGTTCGACAAAGTGGCTTTTCGCAATAAGTGTGGATACCTTGGCGCATAGCGAGGGCGGAGGCGATACCATGATGGTGATCGGGAATGCTGATCACGACGGCGTCAAGTTTGCCCCGCATAGCCTCAAACATGAACCGGTAGTCATCAAAGCTTGAAGCCTTGGGATGGGTCATCATTCCTTTGGCTCTGGCGGTCGCGTCGACATCACATATTGCGACAATATCACCGTGCTTTGCTGCTTCGGACATGCCACTTTCGCCCTTGCCTCCACAGCCGATGATCCCGAACCGTAGTCGTTTGCCTGGTTCAGGAGTCTGTGCCCCTTCAGCGAAGGCTGACCCCATTGCTAGTCCTGCGACTGCGACTGCCGATCCTCGTAATACATCTCTTCTTGAAAGCTCGTTTGCCATATTTCCCTGTGCGCAATTGTACCGCTGGCTTTTGACGGCAGGGATTCCCATGGAAGATTTCTTACTCCGGGTATCCACGAATTTCTCTTTTGTTGTCAGCGAGAACAAGTTCGAACAGTCACGCGTCTAAGTTATCATGCGATTTCGGTTTGTCATTGCCCTTTTTTGTGCGCTTGTTGGCGCGACAGCCTTTGCCCAAGTTCAGCAGACCCAGTTTGATATTAACGGCAATAGTTGGGCCTATCGAGATTCGAAATTTGACCTGCGTGGAGCCATTTTTCGACAACAAGGTCCTGGACCGTTTGGCGCGGTCTTGATTGACTTTGGGCGCAGTCGATCTGCCTCATCGAATAGTTATTCGGCGGCAGAACAATTATCCAAGCTTGGGCTGGTTGTCATGACGGTTGAGTCCTCGTTCTCGAGCCCAGGCAAAGGGTTTGGGCAAGCAGCCGTGAATAAAGAAGGCGTCGATCGAATGTTGAAATGCCTCCAGCTTTTGCGCGAAATGAAGGGCGTTGATGGGCGACGAATCGCCGCTTATGGCGATGGATCAGGTTCCTATGTGACCATTGGACTGGCCGCCGAACGTTCGGGCATTTGTACCGCGATCATAACGGCGGGAGGAATTGCGAACACGGGTGGGCACGCGGCTCCCGGTCCCGATGTCGCGAAGAGGATTCGCGTTCCGATGCTCATGTTGCATGGCGAGACCGATAGCACAATTCCACCGGAGCGTTCACTTGAGCTGAAGACGATCTTGGACGACCAGAAAGTCCAGAATGACCGCTACGTCTATCCTGGCGCAGGTCACGACATAGTTAAGACCCAAACCGCTGACGTTCTGGACCGGATCAGACAGTGGCTCACGAAGGTAGGAGTCCTGAAAGGCTCGAACTAAGTTAAGACAATGTGATCGACTTTTAGTGATCCCTCGATTTCGTTGACCGTAACTTTGTCACCGTCTACGGTGATGGTTCCAAATGCGGTTGCGGTCGAGAAGAACGACGTTTTGTTGCCTCGCTTGATGTTGAGAGTCCGGTTGACCGCCGAATAATGGAATCCGGTGTACGCCTGGAGTAGGGAGTAGCTCGCCATCGCCCGAGCGTAGTAGTTGCCACATTCGTACTCGTTGAACGGGTTGCGGACGTGTCCATCATAACGACTCCGAACCGCTTCGACGATCTTGGTTCCTTCGTCGAATAGCCCTTCGGCGACGCAGTGAGCCGCCACTTGATATTCGATTCCGGTCCATACTTCATCCGAATAGACGAACGGGAGGGTTGGTTTTTTCCCTCGCGGCCATGTGCAAAGCAGAAGTCCGCTTTCGTTGCCGAGCGCGTATCCGGGTCGTTGTAGGCACGCGTGCTCGCTCAGGTCTTGCTTGAAGTTGAATCGGAAAATTGAGCGGAGATGGGATTGGACTTTGTGCTTGTCGAGCGGGGTCTCGATGCCGTACATTCGGGCCATCCAAGCTCCGATCACGCCATCCGAAATGCATCCGATGCCGTACTGATATTTGGGACCTTCGTTCTTCAGCAGTTGCGAGACCTCGTCCGCCGATCCATCGGTCGGAATTGACATGAGCATGTCGGAGAATGATTTGTCTCGGAGGCCCTCAACTTGAACGTGATGCTCGTAATATTCGCCATTGAACAAGGTTGAATCGAGGTACTTTGCGCCTCGTTCTGCGATTTGGGAATAATGATTGTGATTTTCGTCGCCCGCCGCTTTACCCATGTCGGCCAGCGCGCATAGGGCACCGATGTAGACGCTGCTGCACATTCCGTCTGGACCCCAAAACTCAATATCGTAGGTGTTGTGGTGGGGTTCAAAGAGCGCTCCTTGGTGGTCGGGGTCCCAGGTTTCGATGCAGTAATCGAGACTTCTTTTTGCCAGCGGATAGAGCCTTTTAAGCCACTCGGTATCGCCTGAAATTTGCCATTCTCGCCAAAGCTTCATGATTCCGCCGAGTTGACCATCGGAGGCCGCGTGGAACGAGTGCGAGGTTTCGCCGTCGGGTAATGCGCTGCGGAAATTGACGTGTCCACGGGGATCCATCGAGCGGACATATTCCTGCTCGCGCAAGGTGCGCTCGAGGGCCGGAAAGAGGTGGGGAATCGCCTGGGCGTAGTTCCACACGTGGGTGCAACTGCCGTGACAGCATCCAGAATTGATGAAGCAACCTTCCCAACCCCAGAGGTTTCCGCTTGATTGGCGGAGGACGGTTGGCGACTTGATGATGGCCAGATTGCTGGCAATGGCATCGACAACAATCGGATTGAGAGTCGTACTGTGAAGGGCGTTGGCAAACGCTTTGGTTCGTTTATGGAGGCTCGAAAGATGATCTTGAACGTAGATCGAGACATCCTCGGCGTCTTTCCACTGGGTGGTGTACCACGGGTGCCAATCCATCTTGACCTGGTTTGCGAGGCCGACATTGTACGGAATATTGGGGAAGTACCAAGTGAGGATGACTGGAACGGTTTGCTTTTCGCCGGGCTTTAGGCTGAGTTTGACGAGCACGGATCCGCCGTTGCGTCCGTCGGAACCCTTTTCACTGCCCAGACCGTCGTTGGCGAGGAATTTCCCGGTCGAGACTTCGCGGTGCAGGGCGGAGATTGAATCGAACCAACCGCCTCGGAACCACATTCCTTTATTGGTGGTTTGGTGCCCGGCAATGGCAACAGAAGCACTGCCATAGGTTTCGTCCCGAGCTTCTTCGATGTTCGAAAAGAAAACGCCTTGGTGATTGCTTAGGAGGCGATTTCGAGTTCCTACTTCACCTTTGCTTCCTTGGGCAGGGTGGGCAAGATGGTAAGAAAACTCGAGGTCAACCGTCTTGCCGGACGTGTTTTCGAGCGAGTAAGTAAGGATCGCAGCGGGGATGCCGGAGACTTTGTCGTCGTTGGGCACAAAGGGGCTCCACCCTTCGATTTCGACCTTGACTGGCACTTTGGGGTCATGCAGTTTGACCGTTCCGTAGGGATATTGACTGTGAAATTCGCACTCTTTGAAGCGAGGAATGCCTTCGTGTCCACCACCACGATATCCTTGGCCTTGGAGTCCTAGATTGTAGAGCTTTTCGGGTGGAATCGGCCCTTCGGCAAGCCGAGTGATGTCGGTGCCGACGATATGGAGGAGGGCGAAGGCTGCATCTCGGAAGCCGTGCCCATCGGCGGTTGCGCTCGTAGCGGGTTTGTTGTAAATCGAGAAATCTTGAAGGCCGCCGTAGCCGTTGAGGCAGATGCAACCTGCGCCGATGCCGCCCATCGGCATCGCAATTTGAAGCAACTTCGCTCCTTTGTAAACCATGTTGCTCTCATTTTAACCCCATGAATTTGGCTTGTTGTGATACATTTAGCAAATGTCTTCTTTCAACGGTTTAGGACTCCACCTCGGAAACATCTCTCGACTTTCAAACGCGAAGACGCGTTCGATTAGCCCGGAGAACTTTACGGGTGAGAAAGGAAAGGGCGGAATGTCGATCGACGGCCCCGCCAAGAACTGCGCGAGAGACTTGGGGCAAGGGTGGAAGCTCTCGCCTTTGGTGCGAATTCCGGCTGGTGAAGAGCATGTAGTTGCCGATATTGAAGGCCCAGGCGCGATCCAACAAATCTGGATGACTCCCACAGGAAATTGGCGATACTCGATCATCCGAATCTACTGGGATGATCAGGAGCATCCGTCGGTTGAGTGTCCAGTAGGTGATTTCTTCGCCTGCGGCTGGGGCAAATATGCTCAGGTTTCGTCATTGGCGGTTTGCGTGAATCCGGGTAGTGCGTTCAATTGTTATTGGGAAATGCCGTTTCGTAAGCGATGCCGAATTACGATGACGAATATTGGAGAAGATCAGATGGTGTTGTACTACCAAGTCAATTACACGTTGACCGAAGTCCCCGAGGACTGCGCTTACTTTCACGCTCAGTTTCGCCGGACAAACCCGTTGCCGTACAAAGAGGTCTACACGATTCTTGATGGTGTGCAAGGTCAGGGGCAGTTCGTGGGAACCTACATGGCGTGGGGTGTGAATAACAATAATTGGTGGGGCGAGGGCGAAATCAAGTTCTATGTGGACGGCGATGGCGAGTTTCCGACTATTTGCGGCACGGGAACCGAGGATTACTTCTGCGGCTCGTACAACTTCGATGTTGGTAAGGAGAATGGCGGGTACCGGGAATTCACGACACCCTATGCGGGAATGCCCCAGGTGTTGCGGCCAGATGGACTGTATCAATCGAACACGCGGTTTGGGCTATACCGTTGGCACATCATGGATCCGGTTCGGTTTGAGCAGGACCTCAAAGTAACGATCCAGGCGCTCGGATGGAGAAGTGGCGGCCGATATCTGCCATTGCAAGATGATATTTCGAGCGTGGCGTATTGGTATCAGACGCTGCCGACGGCTCCTTTTCCAACATTGCCCGACAAGGATTATTTAGAGATCATCTAGCCTAGTTTGGAATTGTAGGGAGAGTTAGGTAGCATCCCGACTATGGGAAAGATATTTTCATTTGCTCTCCTTTCAATTCTATCAATTTCGAGTGTGTTTGGTCAGCAGGGTGACCAAACTGGGGCGGGGCGACAGGGTCGCGGCGGTGGCGGTGCCAATCAGGGAACTCAAACCACGACTCCAGTAACCCAGACCCCCAAAACTGGTGCGGCGACTGACTCAAACATCGAGATTAAGCCGTCAGTAACGACGCACTCGATCAACCTTCCGAGCGGGCCTCTCAACTACACGGCAACCGCCGCCCAGATTCCGCTTCGGAACGATGCGGGCGAGGTCGAATGCCGCATGTTCTATGTGGCCTATACCAAAGACGTAGCCGACATAGGCAAGCGACCCGTTACCTTCGCGTTCAACGGAGGACCAGGCAGCGCGACGATGTGGCTCCACATGGGAGCGCTCGGACCAAAGCGAGCCCCGATGCCCGACGACGGTTCGCTAAGTGCTCCTCCTTATCACACCGAAGATAATCCAAGCACGTGGCTAGATTTCACCGACGTCGTCGTCATCGATGCTCCTGGAACGGGCTACAGTCGAATTGCCCGTCCAGATCTTTCCACAAAGTTTTATGGCGTCCAGCCCGACATCACCGCGTTCACTGACTTCGTACGAAATTGGCTCAAGGAGCATCACCGTTGGTCATCGCCAATCTTCATTGCGGGAGAAAGCTACGGTGGAATTCGAGGCTCGGGACTCAGTGCGAGCCTCGTCCGAGCCGGAATTGGCGTCAATGGCTTCATCAGCATTTCCGGTGTGAGCAACTATATGACCATTCGTGGAATGCGTGGCAACGATACACCGTTCCTAGGCTTCTTCCCTTCGATGGCAGCTTGTGCTTGGTACCACCACAAGCTTGCACCCCGATTCAAGAGCGTTGACATGGTGGTCAAGGAGGCTCAGGAGTGGATCGATCAAGAATATGCATCTGCCCTCGCGAGAGGCGACAGCCTCAGCGACAAAGAGAAGGACCACATTGCGACAAAGATGTCCGAGTTCCTCGGAGTCAGCAAGAAGTACTGCCTCGGCTCGAATCTCAAGGTTAGCGAGCAAGCCTTCTTCACTGAACTGCTACGTGACGAGAGGCTACAGATCGGTCGGTACGATGGTCGCCTGGTCGGTAAGGAAGAATTCGGTGTCGCTGGTGGACGCGGTCCTGGCGGAGGCGGAGATCCGAGTGACGAAGCCACGACTCCGGCGTTCACGAGCGCGGTGAATGACTATCTTGATCGAGAACTCGGGATTAAAACTGACCTGAGATACCTTAATTCCGGTAACGTTCGACCTTGGTCCGAAACCGAAGGTCAGTATTCAGAAACGAGCACCGACCTAGGAAGGCTGCTCATGCGAGATAAGCACTTCCGCGTGCTCTATTGCTGTGGTTATTACGATCTAGCTTGCCCGCTCAACGGGACGGTCAACATCTTTAACCACATGGGATTGGACAAGGATGCGCGATCGCAAGTGTCGTTTGCGTTCTACCCGGCGGGGCACATGATGTACATCGAGAAGTCATCGCGAGAGAAGCTTCACGAGGATGCGAAAAATTTCGTGAATTCCGCTTTGAAGGGAAATTAGCCAACCAGCTGGTGAACCAGATGATTTCTGGTTCACCAGCTGAACGACTAAGGATTCTTGACAAGTCTTGCCCGGTTACGATTCGGCAATCAGATTTTCGGTAAGATTTGGTTCTTATGAACGCAACCAATCAACAACTTATCGAAGCAGCGAAAGCTGAATTCCTTCGAGCCAAGGGGCGACTAGTCAGTGGCCTTGCTGCCACTCCAGACGACAAAATCAACTGGTCGCCATCCGAAACCGCACGAACTCCGCTCGATCAAGTTTCGCACTGCGGAATGTCGATTTCCGGCATGCAAGGCTGGCTCGACGGCCAACCGTTCCCATTTAAGGATATGGTCGAACTCGGCGACTTCTGTCGAAAAGCAGAAAAGGAAATCACGACTCGCGAGCAGGCTCTCGGGCTATTAGAAACCAATTCAGACGGTTACATCGCTTGGCTGGATGGACTGACCGACGAGAAACTTGCGGGCACCCTAAAAACTGGCATGGGCGATTTCCCGATGACGATGGCTATCACCTTCATGGCCGATCATCTTCGTTCACACGCGTCGCAGTTGGAATACATTCAAACCATCTACGGCGACCGCGAAATGCGCATGGGCTAAATCGCTCGCATCTTGTTGTTCTTGGGCTCGTGGGTTGCTTCTGCGAGGCCAAGAGCTTCCATTAGGGGTGGAACGTATACACCAAATCGCCCTCTTAACCCTTTCTTGAGGCCATACCAGCCGCCGACCGGATTGGTGGTGTCGCGACCCCATGCTTCAACCGTTCCGAGCTTGGCTTCTTTTTGCTCGTCGGTACCACCAAGGTCCATCCAATCTCCGTGCGCCGTCAGCATTGCATGCAGGTCGTTTAGGCATCTTGCGTCGTACAGAAGCGTTGTTGATCCGACAACGCAAACGATGATTTCTTTGCCGTCTTTCGTGTCTTTATACATCTGGTATTCAGATGTGTTAGGTGGGGTCTTCAGTTTCCACGGGTTGTCTTTCGTGCCAATTTCGCTCATGATTTGAGCTTATCTCTCGCTACGAGTTGAATGAGTTAGGAGGAAAAAAAGCAAACCAATTTCTTGGTTTGCCCTTTTTAGTTTTGGATACATTAAACGCCGTAGCCTTTTCGATAACTTGGGCGAATGAGTGAGTCGTATTCGTTCGTTCCCTTGACTTGCATTCGTTTCGAATCCCACTCTAGGCGCGGACCGTCGGCCCAGATGGCTAGGTTGCCAAGGAGGACGGTTTCGGCCAGTGGTCCGGCGTAATTTGGGAAGTTAGAGACTGCGGCTGGCCCGCCCATTGCGGCTCTAGCGAATTCGGCCATGTGACCAGGAGACTCTTCGACCTGGATGTCGGGCATCGTTCCGCCACCGACGATGTGGTACTCGTTGTTGTCGGCATCGGGGCTATAAATAGTTGCCTTTTCGCAGATGGTTATGGTCCCATTTCCTCCGAATTCAAAGCCTGGAGCAAGATCTGGATCGGGCTTTCGACCACCGTCGTACCAAGTCAACTTAAAAGCTGGGCGATCCCCCTTGGCGGGGTATTCGTAGTGAACGATAGCCCATGCGGGGAACGTTTCTTTGTTGTGGCCGCTGGTTTGAGCTTGGACGGCAAGTGGCGCGCTGAGGTCGAGGGCCATGTGCGGCATATTAAAGATGTGACATCCCATATCGCCAAGAGAGCCAGTTCCAAAATCCCAATATCCGCGCCATGAGAACGGGTGATAACCTTTGCCGTAGGGTCGTTCTGGTCTTGGGCCGAGCCAAAGCTCCCAATCGAGTTCGCGTGGTACTTCGGCCACTGGTGGTCGTGGCGTACCTTGATCCCACCAGCCTTTGGCCCGGTCCGTCCAGAGGTGAATTTCTTTGACTGCGCCAAAGTGACCAGATTTGATCAGGGCAGCGATTTTGCGCATGGGAGTATGGGCGGTGCTTTGGTTGCCCATTTGGGTTGCGACTCGCTTATCGCGGGCGATTTTTGCGATTTGGCGAGCCTCCCAGATTGTTCGGCAGAGCGGCTTTTCGCAATAGGTGTGGAGGCCCTGGCGCATGGCGAGGGCCGAAGCAATTGCGTGGTGGTGGTCGGGGGTGCTGATGACGACTGCGTCCATTTTCCCGCGCATAGCTTCGAACATGAATCGGTAGTCGTCAAAGCTGGATGCCTTCGGGTGAAGAGTCAATGCCTTCATTCTTGGGGTGACGTCGACATCGCAGACGGCAACAATGTCGCCGTGTTCAGCGGCTTGAGACATGCCACTTTCGCCCTTTCCACCGCATCCAATGATTCCAATGCGGAGTCGGTCAATTTTCCTCTTTTCTTGTGGTGTCTCGGCGGCGAATGCCGTGCCGCCAACTGCTATTCCTGCGACAGCAACTGCTGATCCTCGTAATACGTCTCTTCTTGAAAGCCCTTTTTCCATTGGTTTGCCTGCGGGGATTTTACCGTTGAGAGATTGGGTTTGCTGGTCGCCGTCAAAATTTGCTCACAAAAATGCCGCTGAAAATTTCTCTTCAGCGGCTTTTTTCGGCTGATGGCTGACGGCTACTTAACTGGCCACTTGGCGATCTTAACTGTCACTTCGATTCGCTCCTTCGGCAAATCGTTTTCGTTTCGCTCTTGGGCGACAATCTTGTCGGCGACATCGAGACCGGAAAGTACTTCACCAAAGGCGGAGTACTTGTGGTTCAAGTCCGGGTGGTCATTGGTAACAATGAAGAATTGTGAGCCCCCCGAGTTTGGCGAGCCAGTATTGGCCATCGAAACCACGCCACGCTTATGATCGAGGCCATTGAATTCGTCCTTAAGGGTATATCCAGGTCCCCCGCCACCGTAGGTTGCGACTTTTGCCGGATCCTTGGTGTTCGGATCTCCGCCTTGGATCATGAATCCCGGAATGATGCGATGGAAGATGGTCTTGTCGTAAAACCCTTTGTTCGCCAAGGTCTTGAAGTTCTCGACATGTTTTGGCGCAAGGTCTGGTCGGAATTTGAAGACAATATTTCCAAACTTTGTTGTGACAACGGCAACATCATCACCTGCTTTGGGAGCTTCGAATTTTGGTGCCTCAACGGGAGGAGCGTCAGCGGTCGAATAGTGATCCTTAAGCGTTCCGTCAGAGACAACTGTTTCGGAGTTTGACGCACCAGCGGCACTGCAACCGGCCAATACAGCAACGAGGGGAAGTAGAGTAAGTACTTTCATAATCAATCTTCTAGCGGCCAAGTTTGGACCGTTAATTTCTCCATTACGCAAGGCTCGGTCGGCACGTCTCCAGGGCCACGCAATGAAACTATTTTATTTGCAACGTCCATGCCATCGATGACATAGCCGAAAGCGGAATACTGTCCGTCCAGGTGCGGCGACTTGGCAACCATCAAGAAAAACTGTGAACCAGCGGAATTTGGGCTTTGGCTTCGGGCCGCGCTGAGGATTCCTATATCGTGAGGGGTGTCGTTAAATTCAGCATCAATTTTGTAGCCGGGGTCGCCAGTTCCTGGGTGGCCAGTTGCTCCGTCTCGGGTATTCGGACATCCTCCTTGGATCATGAATCCGGGAATGACTCGGTGGAATTTCAGGCCGTCGTAAAAACCCTCAGTCGTGAGCTTTTTGAAATTGGCGACATGGTTCGGAGCTTTGTCTGGACGGAAACCAAGGACGATCTTACCGTGGTTGGTCTGCATAACGACGACTTCTTCGCCGGCGACTGGTGTAGGCATAAACCTAATTGTATCCGTTTTTGAGGCAACAGAGCATCGAGCCTCAAGCCTCAAGCCACAAGAAAATTGAGCTTGCGGCTTGAAGCTAGTGGCTTGGGGCTTATTTAACCGGCCACTTCGCGATCTTGACCGTCATTTCAATCCGCGAATTAGGCATTTCCATCTCATTTCGAGGTTGGGCGACGATCTTGTCGGCAACGTCCAATCCCGAGACGACTTCACCAAACGCTGAATATTGGTGGTTGAGGCTCTTGGAATCTTGAACCATGATGAAGAACTGTGATCCGGCAGAGTCTGGGTCTTGGGATCGGGCCATCGAGAGGACTCCTCGCTTGTGGTTGAGATTATTAAACTCGGCTTTAACTCCGTAGCCGGGGCCGCCTTGTCCGTATTTAGATGTGTCTGAACCCTTGGTGTTGGGGTCGCCACCTTGAATCATGAAGTTTGGAATGACGCGATGGAAAATCGTCTTGTCGTAGAAGCCCTTGTTGGCAAGCTTCTTAAAGTTTTCGACATGCTTTGGAGCTTTGTCGGGTCGAAACTTCAGAACGATTTTTCCGAATTTTGTCGTGATCACCGCAACTTCTTCGCCATTTTTTGGCTTGGCAAATTTTGGTTCTTCGAGAGGGCCTTGGAATGGCTCGATGACAGTGTTCGGTAGAACCGTTGCGATGGAGAGTGAGATTAGTGAGATGAGGGCCATGAGTTTCCTATTTTACAGCAAATGCTCCATTCCAACCGTAAAGCCAGTCAGTTGGCCTACTTTGGAACAACACAATTTGATGCCCATTTCAAAAGACGAACGATCCATCGAATCGTGTCGGATGGTGAGCAATTCTCCCACTCCGCCGAAATGAACTTCTTGGTGAGCCAAGAGTCCCGGTAGCCGAACCGAGTGGATCGTGACGTCGCTGACATTGGCTCCCCTTGCTCCCGCCGCCTTCAGTTGTTGCTCGGGAAGCGGGGTTGTGGCCTTCGTGCGGGCGGCCGAAATCATTTCGGCGGTGCGCATCGCGGTTCCACTGGGGGCATCGACTTTCTTTTCGTGGTGAAGTTCGATGATCTCAGCGTCGGGCAGATACTTGGCCGCCATGGCCGAGAATTGCATCATGAGCACGGCTCCGATGGAAAAATTGGGGACCAAAAGGCAGGACGCTATTGTGGTTGCAGATTTGAGGGCTTCGATGTCTTCGGCGGGGACTCCGGTTGCGCCGATGACGACAGGGATGCCCAGCTTTACCGCGGTTAGGGCGTGCTGGCCCGCAGTCTTGCCGATGGTGAATTCGAGCATCACATCTGGCTTGGTTCGCTCGAGGCAGGCCGAGAGGTCGCTTTCGATAGGGAGACCGAATTCGGAGGAGTCGCTTGGACTCCGATCGACCATTCCGACGAGGGTAAACGCTGGGTCGTTGAAGAAACAGCGCGACGCCGTCGCTCCCATTCGGCCTGCGGCTCCGACAACAACAACACGGGTGGACATGCCATAAGGTTACTTGAACCAAATCAAGGCGAATCCCGTATTATGGGATAGAAATTGGAAATCCTGGCTCAAGCAAGTAGTCCCGGCCTATCTGGCGAAATGGCAGGAATAGTTATTTTTATCTTCCTGGCTTTTACGGCCGCCATTGGCTGGTGGCAATTGAGTCTCAAACGGGAATTCAAAGTAGCTTTGGAGATGTTCCAAATGAACCCATCGGACAAGGGGGCCGAAAAACGCCTTGTTGATGCCGCGAGGTATCGAGCCGATGATGGAAAGTCATCGGTTGATGTGGCCCGGTTGATCCAGGAGCAACTTGAAATTAGGCAACGTGAACTCGGTGGAAAAAGCAAATTTGTAGCCGAGCTTGCGACTTTGGTGGATATTCATAAGCGGGGAGGCTTAACTGACGAGGAATTTGATCGAGCCAAGACCAAACTACTCGACTAACGACCTTGCTATTTCGTATGATTAGATGAGATTCATGGATTTGTTTCTACAAGTTAGACCATCGACCCAATATGATCCGTACAATCCGGCGACGAGTCACCAGTCGAATGGCGATGATATAGTGGTTTGGGGATTGACCTTTTTTGTCATCATTGCAATTGCGGTTTTTTTGGTGGCTTTTCGTGGTCAAAACTAGTTTCAATGAAGCGAAAGATGCCTTTCGCCGAAATCCCACTGACCCCGTGACGAAGCAAAATCTCATTGACGCAGCAAAGCGGGTGAGCAACGACGGTCAAACAAGTTATGAAGTGATGGCGATGCTTGAAGCCCAGCATGATCGCGAGAAGCGTCAAGCCTCGAAAAAATCTATTGCGACCGAGCTTGAGACACTGGCCGATCTCCGCGGCAGAGGCGTATTAACCGATGAGGAATTTGAATTAGCTAAGAAGAAACTCCTAACCTGAGCAAATTTACGTCTAAAGTACGGCATTTTGGGACAAATGTCCACCGAAATTGGGTAAAAATAGGACATCCCCAATGAGTGAGCCTGACCCTAGGAGTATCATCGTCGAGTCGGACCTGGATTCCCGGGGACGTCTCGGCCGAACGACGCTCACGATCGAAAATGGGGTCGCCACCCGCACCGAATTGACTCCGATTGGCGAAGAAACGATTGGCGAATACAAAGTCGCTGACCTTACTAACCCGCGCCTTGAAGACTTGGTCGACGCTACCGCACTGATCGCGGATATTAATGGACACTCGGTCGAGCTCATTCGGGCAACCAACCGTCAAAACCTACCCCTCGCTAGCCTCGAAAAGCAACTTAAAGCCCTCGTCGCAGGCAAGCCAGTGCCAGCCGCAGATAACGAAATGCGAGTCTGCCCCAAGTGTGGCCGACCACTTCCGCAATACAACAACGTCTGCGAGGCGTGCGTTCACCGCGGCAAAACGCTGCTTAGACTGTTTGGATACACGAAGGAGTATCGCGGACGCTTGGTGTGGGGAAGTTTGCTCAGCATCGGCGGAATGGGCCTCGAACTCGTCCCCCCTTTCCTGCAGATGTTGCTGATCGACAACGCGTTGCGACACAAAGACGCTGCACTATTTGGCCGACTGATCCTGATCTACATTGGCGTCCGAGTTTTGATTCTCTTCGTGCAGATTGCCCGTGGCCGAAACGTTGGGTTCCTGGGAGCAAAGATTGCGGTTTCGATTCGGGACAGTCTGTTTAGAAAGCTTCAATCGTTATCCCTCAACTTCTACGATAAGCGGAACGTCGGTTCGCTCATGTCGAGAATGACCAACGATACAGGCGCTTTGTATGACGTTCTCGTCGATGGAATCCCAGTTCTGTTGAACCAAGCGATCCTGATTGTTGCGATTCCGATTACCATGATGGTGATCAACTGGAGAATTGGCCTTTTGGCCATCGTTCCGCTTCCATTCGTCATGGTTTCGGTGCATATCTTCCGCAAGAAGATGAACCGAGTGTGGAGCCGCTTCTGGCACCAGTGGAGCCGAACGGGCGCGACACTCAACGGTACCTTGCAGGGAACTCGGGTCGTCAAAGCTTTCTTTGGCGAAGACCGAGAAGTCAAAAAATTTAATAAGCGGATTACCGATTTGGCCGATAGCGGATACATTGCTGAATCGAGTTGGGCCACGTTCTTTCCTTTCGTTTTGTTTGCCATGTTCCTTGGCGTGATTACGGTGTGGACGGTGGGTGGCAACGCGGTTTTAGCAGGCACGATGACGGTCGGCCAACTGGTTGCCTTTATCGCCTATGTTCAGCGCCTCAATGACCCTTTGATGACGCTTCAGCGAATCATTGACTGGTCAACTCGGGCCCTGACTGCCGCCGAGCGAGTCTTCGAGATCATGGATACGCCGGACGACATCAAAGATAACGAAAACTCAGTGGCAATGCCCGTCGTTCGGGGTGACGTTAAGTTGACCGAGGTTCACTTTGGCTACGATAAATTGCGGACGATTTTGCATGGCGTTGATCTGGAGGTGAAGGCGGGCGAAATGATCGGAATTGTTGGCCATTCAGGATCAGGCAAGACCACGCTGATCAACATGATCCTTCGGTTCTATGATCCAACCCAAGGGCATATTGAGCTCGACGGGGTTGACCTTCGCAACATCAAGATTGAAGATTTCCGTCGCCAGGTCGGCGTTGTGCTGCAAGAAAGCTATTTGTTCCCCGGTTCGATCATGCACAACATTGCTTACGGTCGTCCAGACGCTTCGATGAAAGAAGTCATGGCGGCGGCGAAGGCTGCGAATGCCCACGACTTCATCTGCAAGTTCCCCGACGGGTACGACACCTACGTTGGCGAGCGCGGTCAGCGGCTGAGCGGTGGGGAACGGCAACGAATTTCGATTGCCCGAGCGATTTTGCACAATCCGAAAGTCTTGATCCTTGATGAGGCAACCGCCAGCGTCGATACTGAAACCGAAAGGTTGATTCAGGAAGCGATTGAGAATTTGGTTGATGGTCGAACGGTCTTCGCGATTGCTCACCGACTTTCCACGTTAAGGAATGCCGACCGATTGGTCGTCATGGACGAAGGGCGCATAGCCGAGATGGGAACTCATGAGGAACTTCTTGCCCTGCCCGATGGTATCTATGCAAAGCTGGTCCGAATGCAAAGCGAAATTAGCAAGATGCGTCAGAATATGCTGGGCGTCGAAGAAGTCGAAGAAGAAAAGGTCGAAGCTTAATACCAATACCTCGGTAGCAAAAGAGCCAAGCATGAAGATTATTCGTGAGCCATCGTGGGCGGATGAACTTGCTGCCGACGCTAAGAAACCGAATCAAATATGAAACTCATTTCCCAACTTGTCTTTTGCGCAACAGTTCTTGCGACTGCCGTCTGCCAAGCTCAGACCGTTTGCATCGACCCAGGTCACCCCAGCGAAGTCGGAAGTGGCACCCACGGAAAGAAAATAACCGAGATAGCGGCGGCTTGGAAAGTTGCCCAGTTTCTCAAGACCGAGTTGGAGAACGCAGGTATCAAGGTCGTCATGACCAAGAGTAGTGAGAACGAATTTGTCAAAAACAAGAATCGAGCGAGTATCGCCAACAAGTGCAAAGCTGATTTAATGGTGCGCTTGCATTGCGATTCGGAATCAGGATCCGGGTTTGCGGTCTATATTCCGAAGAAGACCGGAACCGCGCAAGGAAAAACCGGACCTTCGAAATCAGTCTTATCCGAATGTGGAAAGGCAGGCCCAATTTTTCACACGGAACTTGCGGCGAGATTGAAAGGCAAGCTGAAGGACAACGGACTGCTGCCCGATACCGCGACAGCAGTTGGTGGCAAATTTGGAGCCTTGATTGGTTCAATTTTCTCCGAAGTTCCGGTCGTTTTGGTCGAGATGTGCCGACTGAAGAATCCCAAAGACGAAGCGTTTATAGCAAAGCCAGCTGGACAGAAAGCAATGGCAGTTGCATTGGCCCGTGCAACTTTAAAGGTCGTTCGACCGGATAAATAGTACAATTGGATAACTTTCATGCAAACCGTTGACCTAGAAGTGGTCATTCCTGCCTATAACGAACAAGACCGCATCGGTCGGACGCTTGATCGCGTCTGTGAATACTACGGTGGACAATCGTACACATGGCGATGCACGATTGTTAGTGATGGCTCGACCGATAATACTGAGTCAATTGTTGCTGCATTTTGCAAGGATCATCCCGAGTTTCATTTGGAGCATTACACTCAGAATCGGGGAAAAGGTTACGCCGTTCGGCTTGGAATGTTGAAAGCCCAGGCGAGCAGAATCTTGTTTTGCGACGCCGACTCAGCTACCCCTCAAAGTGAAACGGAAAAGCTTTGGAAGGCGATGGACGAAGGCTTTGATATCGCGATCGGAAGTCGTCCCCTGAAGGATTCTAACCTCGAAGTACACCAACCATGGTGGCGTGAGCATCTTGGGCGGGTGTTCAATCGCGCGGTACAAACGCTGGCGACGAAGGGGATCGACGACACCCAATGCGGATTCAAGATATTTACCCAAAAAGCCGCTCAAGATATTTTCTGCCGATGTGAGTTTGATGGGTTTAGCTTTGATTTTGAAGCCCTTATGATTGCCCGCGACCTGGAATACAGAATCGCTGAGATTCCCATTCGCTGGAGTCACCAAGAAGGCTCAAAAGTAAGTATGTGGAGGGATGGCCCTAAAATGCTACGAGACCTGGTGAAGCTTCGCGCAAAGGGTAAACGGGCTCGCATTCGAATTAAGGACGGGACCAATAGCAGGGAACTGAACAATAGCGTTCAGGACCCGTGTTAACTGGGGAATATGGGAACAACTTTTTGCTTAGCTGCGGTGTTGATGATGGGACAAACGTCATCGGGCGGGAGTCTGACCGAAAAGACGAGCCTCCTTTCGGACGACCTAAGACAAACGATGACCTTGTTCGATATTTCGAAGGCAAAGGTCAAAACCGAAGCCGAGGGGAAAACCCTCATTACACAGTTCAATCAAAAACTGAATCAGGTTGCCCAGAACGCGGTGAAATATCTGGTTCAGGCCAAAACGGATGAAGCGCGAATTCCGCTTGCCATGATTCGATTTGAGGCACTAGGCAGCTGCATTCAGAAGGATTCTCCGACCGAAGCAAACGCAGCCGAGATCGCGACCAAATACCGAGAGTCATCTGCGCTTTGCCCCTATATTGAGAAGTTAGTTTTCCTCCAGTACTTGGCGCGCGAAAAGTATATGCCGTTTGATGCTGAGTTAAAGAAGAGTAAAAATCCAGAAGTTGTTGCGTCGGCGAACCTGGCAATGTACTTTGCACAGACGATCGAAGACACGATCGACATCAATCGTTTTAAGCAGCTCGCTGAAATTTATCCAAACACCAAGGCGGGAAAACGCTCGGCAAGAGTTTACGATTTTAGAACCAAAATGAGCCTCGGAGCTCCAATGCCCGACCTTGAAGTGGAGCTACTGAACGGATACAAACTTCAAGTGAATTCGCTCAAAGGGCGAGTTGTGGTTCTTGATTTTTACGGATTTTGGAGCTCGCCGTCAGTCGCCGAGATGCCCGAGATCAAGGATTATGTTGCAAAGAATCCGACGAAGCTGGCTTGGATCGGGGTGAATACCGATACCTATACCAAGGCCTATATCACCCAGCGGCTCAAGGAAGGGCAAGCCAATTGGCAAAACTCGCTGGCGGGATCAACAGGTGGGCAATTACCGATGGACCTTGGCGTGATTGCGTACCCCTCGAAGATCATTATTGATTCATTCGGGATCGTGAAGTACGTTCCGTCTATCCGCGATTGGCGGGCGGTTCTCGAAGAAGCACTTGGGCGGGCCTAAGTCTTCGTAAAGGTCAGCTTCCACGCCACCGCGCCGTTTCCGAGCGGTATGGTTACTGTCATTACTTCGCCTTCTAGTTTGGTCTCGACGCCTTTCGGTTCGGCCTTCGCCAACGCGTAGCCCTTGGGAACCATGACCTTCATGGACCACTTCTGGCCGGGGCCGATCATGTAGGTTCCGGACAGAACGTTCGCATCCCATTTAATCTTGTCAAGGTCAAAGGCACCTTGCGAGATGTGACGTTCGGTGCCAAGAACCTGAGGATGGTCTTGGATTGGCCGCAGGGATATGACTTGGCAGTGTCCCGACTTCAAAGCATCGAGCTTGAGCTTAGAGTCGACAATGCCGAGATACTTCTGCTGCCAAAAATCAAAGGCGTAGTATTTGCCCTTGACCACGCCAACTTGAGCGAGTGAAACGGTCTTGACCGGAGAATCTTTCCAGGCGTTGTGCGAGATAACCGTCCAGCTCTCGCCGAATTTTCGGTTGTGCAGAGTGAAAAACTCGGGGTCAGCTGCTTCTTGAGCGACATTGATTGGCCGCGAGAAAACCGTCGGCGAGACCCGCCGCATGATATTGATGTGCTCGGGCGAGTAGTCCGCGGGTTTATCGCTAATCATCAAATGCCCACCCGCCAAGGAAGTCATCGATGCCCACGATCTAGCGAGCTCTGGGTCAAGTCGGAGGCACATATAGTCCGGATCATTGCGCCATACGATGTTGTTGAGGTGGTGAAATTGGGCGATGTATTTGGCCGACCGACGCATCGAATCGAAATCGGGGCCAACATCTTCTCCGATTCGCGCTCCATTAGGAAGTCCTGCAAGCTCCGGCATGGTCCCCCAACAGGCGAGAACGTACGAACCGCCCGCCTCCCGCTTAACCCCCGCAACAACGGCTCGAAATGCTTCTTCCATATTCTGCTCGTTGAACTTCCAATAGAACGGATTCTTTCGATAGTTGTCGTACAAGATGTGGCGTAGCGTATCGATCTTGAAGTAGTTCCAGCCCTGTTTTTTGAGGACTCGAATGGTGGAGAAGTAGGCCTCGTCGGCGCCAGCAGGGTTCAATCCATTCATAGCGTAGTTGACCCAAGGGCCACGAAACGGTTTGCTGTCCACGTTCGAAACGTAATCTTTGGCGTTGGTGAGCCCAAGCGGCGTGTAAAGGCCAACCCAAATTCCTGGAGTGATGCCTTTCGACTTGATATAGGTAGCCAGGGCCTCCAGGCCCGACGGGAATTTGTTGTTGGGAATCGTCCAGTAGTCGGAATAATGGTCTCCCGGGTTCATTTTTAGATCACCGGACTGTGGCGTTCTCTGGAAGCCGTCATCCATCTGTACAATGTTGTAACCGTACGGAAGCAGGTTTTTGTTGATGAAGTCGCTCGCTTCCTTCATATTGGCTTCGGTCACGTCTTGGTAGTATGCGGCCCATGAGCACCAACCGACGATGGGGGGTTGCCAGACGGCGCGCGCGGGATCCCAAAGGAAGTATCCGAGATGGTTCTGGACGTAGTCCGTCTTTGCGATAACCGGGGAACTCTTTGTTGGCTCAAGGACGAAGAACGTTCCTTCTCGCTTGACGAGGCCGTTAATGGTGACGAGGCAGTCAGCGTCGCGAAAATAGACCGAGTCAGCGGCCAAATCGGTGACATCGCCAAAGGTGCTGCCAATGAGTCCGGGGTTTTTGCTGTTGCACAGCATGGCGTCGGGTGTAAAAGGGATCCGTAATCGCAAACGGCTAACATCACCCTGAAATTGGAACTCTTTGGTAAACGCAGTTCGGTGCTGAGGCACATATTCTGAAGTTTTTGGGCCGTGGGGGTAACCAAGATTGACAGGCTTACCTTCCTCATTTGTATTCTTTTCCTTTGGCAATGCCTTTGAGCCGTGGATGAATAGTGTAACTCCCTGGCTGAGGTTGACGGAAAGGTCAGCCGAGCCTTGGACGGTGGCTAAGGCTAAGCCGGAAATGAAGAGGCCGAGTAGCATATGAGGCGAGTCTACACCTCTGAACCTGCGGGATTCAGTACTTTATTCATGAATGGCGGATAGATATCTGAACCCTTTACCGCCTAAAAGATGTATAAATGAGTAGTTCTCACAACCAATCAGGTTCGGAGCGATAGAGGAAACAAAGTTGAAAATTAAGCCAGCAGGCAAAATAGCAGCACTTCTCATTATTTTTGGCGCGCTTTACGGAGTTCTACGCGTCACGGGTTTATGGACAAAAATCTTTCCGGGTGCAAAATCGCAGGAAGCATCGGTGCCAATCACCGCCACTTTGCCAAAGTTCATCAATAGCGGCAGTTCGAATCCGGTGACCAATGTCAAGATGCCGGAGAAAGGTTTGGCTGGCGGCGGTGACCAAATGCGCGGCCTCGTTTGGGCCTGGAACGCTCAGATGGGCATGATGTTTGCTAACGGCGGTCCTGAAACGACCTCTGGAAGTTTGATGGCAGAACACCGCGTCAATCTAAAGCTGACCAGACAAGACGACGCAGCCAAAATGCAGGATTCGCTCGCCGAATTTGCCCAACAGCTCAGTCAAGGCAACGCCCAACCTACTCGTGGTTCGCACTTTGTCTGCATCATGGGTGACGGAGCCGCGACATTCCTTCAAGGATTGAACGCTACATTGGCGAAAAACGGTCCTGAGTACAAAGCAAAGATTATCGGCACCTGTGGCTTTTCTCGCGGTGAAGACAAGTTCATGGGGCCCGCCTCATGGCGACAAAATCCCGCTGCTTCGAAAGGCGGCGTTGTCTCTGGCTACCTTCGAGACGGCGACTGGAATATTGCCATGAAGTGGCTTGGCGACAACAACCTCAAGAATAATCCCGACGAAAAGACTTATGATCCCGACGCTCTGAACTGGATCGCGGCAAGCGATTACATCGATGCCGCCGAAAAGTACATCACAGGCTATACCGAAGAGCGAGATGTCGTTAAGAACGGCGTTCGAACGGGTGAAAAGAAGAAGATTCATGTTGACGGAGTTGTTACGTGGACCCCCGGTGATGTCTCAATTGCGGCCAAAAAGGGCGGCGTAGTCAGCATCGTCTCAACTCAGGAATATTCGGCCCAGATGCCCTGCGTCATCATCGCGATTGACCAATGGTGTAAGAACAACAAAGATAAGGTCGAGGCATTTTTGAGTGCAATCTTTGACGGTAGTGATTCGGTTCGAGGCAACCAAGACGCCCTGCGAAAAGGCGCCGAAGTAAGCCAAGAGGTTTACCAAGAGAAGAACGCCAATGCCAGCTATTGGCAACGGTATTTCAAGGGCTCTGACGAGAAAGACGCAACTGGTGTAACCATTCACCTCGGTGGTTCGTCCGTCAACAACCTTGCCGACAACATGGTGTTGTTCGGCAAGGTAACTGGCTCGGCTAACGTATACAAGGCGGTTTACGAGACCTTCGGAAACATCGTTGTGCAGCAGTATCCGAGCTTAGTCAAGGAATATCCACCGTACGACGATATCGTCGATACGAGCTATATCGAAGACATCGCCGGGAAAGCTAATTTCGACCGATCCAAGCCGAATGTTGAAATTCCCACCCTGGGTAATCCTGGGAAAACCAAGAACAAGCCCACGGGCCTTGTTGGTCAAAAAGTCTACGACATCAAGTTCGAGACTGGGCGTGCCACCTTTACCCAAAGTGCGAATGCGGGCCTAAAGCGGTTGATGACGGACACGGTCATTGCGGGTAACACCACAATCGAAGTGAACGGCCATACCGATAACGTTGGCAACGCCGATGCCAATTTGAAACTATCCGAAGCAAGAGCCTTCGCAGTGAAACGTTGGCTAGAGTCGAACTATCCACAACAGTTCCCCGAAGGGCGAATTACGGTGAAATCTCATGGTCAGACCGAACCAATCGCCGAGAACTCGAGCGATTCGGGACGAGCTAAGAATCGTCGCGTCGTCATCAAAATCAGGTCTTCTTCCTAGTCACAAAAATGGCAACTAAACCAGAACCCGGAGTCAATAAGGCTCCGGGTCCAAACCAAAAGAAATTCAATTTCGCGGATATTTTTCTGCCGAATCGGGTCGTGTCGCAAAGCACGATGCTCGGAATATCCGTGCTTTGGATTTTAAGCATCCTACTCATATGGTCCGCTAATCCGGTCAAAACGATTCCAAAGCCAGCCGAGGTCTTCCACGAGTTTGGAAACCTTTGGGGGACTATGGGTCTTGGGCAGGAATTGCTCACAAGTCTTAGCTTGAATTTTCGAGCCCTCGTCGCCTCATCACTGATCTGTCTAGGGCTTTCCTATTTAACGGTGATTCCCTTTTTTCGCCCTCTGGTCATCGCATTATCGAAAGGGCGATTCTTGAGCTTGGTCGGCTTTTCGTTCGTGTTTTCGATCCTCATCGGAGGCGGAGAGACCATGAAAATGATCTTGCTCGTGATTGGCATGACCGTGTTTTTGCTGACTTCGATGGCAACGGTTGTGGCGGAAATCCCGAAGGCGGATTTCGATCACGCTCGAACCCTGCGAATGTCTGAGTGGAAAGTTGTTTGGGAAGTCGTGGTTCTTGGTACCTTGGACCAAATGTTTGAGGTCATTCGTCAAAATGCAGCCATTGGCTGGATGATGCTAACGATGGTTGAAGGAATCGTTCGGTCTGGCGGTGGAGTCGGGGTGTTGCTTCTTGATGAACATAAGCACATGGAAATGGGTGCAGTATTTGCCATCCAAATTATCATCCTTATCGTCGGACTGACCCAAGACTATGTGATCGGAGCCCTTCGCCGGCTTGTTTGCCCTTACGCATCATTAACTCTGGAGCGAAGATGAACTACCAATACGAAGTCAAAGAAACGATTCTCAAAATCGAAAATGTGAACCTCACGTTGGGCGGAAAGTTAATCCTCAAGGACGTCAACGGCGAGGTCAAAAATATTCGACGAGAGGAAGTTCAGCAAGGTCAGGTTATCGGTCTGCTTGGTCCTTCGGGAATGGGAAAGACACAACTGTTTCGAATTCTATCTGGATTGAACATGCCCGACACGGGCACGGTCTTTGTCACCGAGCAAATGACTCCGGTCAAAGCAGGAATGGTGGGAGTTGTCGCGCAAAACTACCCGCTGTTTAACCATCGCACGATCATTTCCAATTTGATTGTCGCGGGTAAGCAAGCCGGGATGGATAATTCCATAGCCGAGACCAGAGGAAAAGAGCTGCTTCACCGATTTGGCCTTGACGGACATGAAGATCAATATCCGGTTCAACTTTCGGGTGGCCAACGCCAGCGAGCGGCAATTGCCCAGCAGTTTATGTGCAGTGAGCACTTCTTGCTCATGGACGAACCCTTCTCGGGATTGGACCCAATCGCTCTTGGTGAGATGTGCAGCTTCATCTGCGAGATGGCCCAAACCGACGAACTGAAAACGTTTGTAGTTGTCACTCACGACATCGATTCCGCAGTTTCGGTTTGCGATAGCCTGTGGCTTTTGGGCCGAGATCGAGACGAACATGGCGATCCGATCCCCGGAGCAAAAATTCAACACGTGATCGATTTAGCCGCCCGCGGACTCGCGTGGCGCGAAAATATCCGAGAAATCCCGTCGTTTGCTGTCACTGTCAACGAGGTAAGACAGCTTTTTGCGACGCTTTAAGGGAATAATTCATTCAATAGGTGAATATCGATCCATCCCAAGGAAATTACCGGAGCTCTCGGCATCGCTATAAATCGGCGTTAGCGGAGAGCTTTAATGTCGTTGGCATGGCAGCTGCTGCGGCCGTTGCTCTTGCTACTGGCACCTTTATCCCTATTATCCTCGGGGTCGCGGCTGAGGCGGTTTATATGCTGTTCGTCCCCGATTCTAAATGGTACGAGGTGCGGCTGAAATCGAAATTTGACGCCGAGGTTCAGGCTCGTCTGCAAAAGCTTCGCGACCAAGTGTTTCCCCAAATCCACAGTTCTGTAAAGGAGCAATTTTCTCGGCTCCAATCGGCCCGTGATCAGATCGGTCAGCAGTCTCGGTCAGAGGAGACATGGTTCCGAGAGGCTTTACGGAAGCTCGACTTTTTGATGGAGAAGTATTTGCAGTTCGCGCTCAAAGAGTCTCAGTTCATCAAGTACCTCACCAGCCTCATCGACGAGGCTTACGACAACCTCAATCAGGATGAGCGAAGAAAGCTTGATACGTTGGTGAGCCGGTCATCCTCGAAGATTAAACCACCTCGGGATATTGACTATTCGAACGGTCAAACTGCCGTTTCTCAGGGTCCGGCTCCTTCAGAAGATTGGAATAACACGATTGCCGATGTTTTGTTTAGCCAATACGGCCGCGAAATTGAAGATTTGAAATCTCGATCAGCGAGTGAGCAAGTGTTCGCCACCAAATCGATTCTGGATAAGCGAGTTGAGATTCTCACCAAGCGACAAGAGTTCGTTGAAAGAATTGTCCAGATCTTGAATAACCTTCGCCACCAGATGCAGTTGATGACCGACACGTTTGGATTGATCAACGACGAGATACGGGCCCGATCGCCGGAGCAAGTCCTTGCCGATATCGACGAAGTCGTTACCACCACCAATTCGCTCACCGAAGCCCTCGAAGCAGTTACTCCGTTTGAGCAACTTGTCTCGACGCCAACCTATAAGGAATAAACCATGAGTATCAAAAACGTATTCAAGAAAGCAGCCGAAATGTTTGTGGAGCTGCCCGAAGACCAAATGGACTATTCGACCTTTAAGTCGACAATGGACCCAGGTCCGGTTTCTACACCACATCTTGCTGCGCCAACGCCAACGCCAGCACCTGCCCCCGTTGCCGTTCAAACTTTATCGGTGAAGCAGATCGTCGAGAATACAGAAGGACCAAATTTGGACGAGATATCGCTGACCGAAGAGCAAGCCCGCGAAGGCTTGGCTCCGGGCGGAATTCCGAATTTCGAAAAGGTTTACTCCAATGCGAGCCTGCCGAAATCGTCCTTTGGTGCCGAGCAAGCGCTCGATGTCATGGCCTCGCTCCCGGCTGACTTGCCACTCAACGTCAAGAGGTCAACAGTTCAAGCCACCCTGACGGCCATGGGTAAGGCGATGGGAGTTGATACCGAGTCAGTGGTTGCCGATGCTTCTCGAAAGATGGCGGCATTAAGCGCGTTCGAAGACTCGCTTAATCTGCAAAGCAAGCGGTTTATTGCCACGATGACGGCCGAGATCGACGCCCATCAGGCGAAGATCGCCGAGCTCAATGCGAAAATGGATGAATCAAAGAAGTCGCTAGAGACTGCGTTGGCAAAGTGCCACGAAGAGAACGAGAAATTGGACGATGTACTTGAGTTCTTTACGCTTGACATCGGTGCCAGCAAAAACGCTCCGCAGTAGCTATTAAGATTGCTGATAAGATGAGATATGACTATCAAACGTCATCGGTATCTTTTTGTCCTTGCCCTGCTGGGCACCGGATGTCAGTCTGGTTCTGAAAATTCGCAATCAAACCAAAGTGCAGAGCCCGTATCAATCGACTCAACCTATCGGAATTTGCCCAAGCAGTCGATTGAGCCAATCAATGAATTTGCGGTGCAAACCCTTAGAGATATGGCAGGAACGAATGACACCGCCAATGCAATGATTTCACCATGGAGCGCGGAGGAATGTTTTGGAATGATTCGCTTGGGCGCCAAGGGCCAGACCGATGAGCAACTAAAGAGTTTTCTGCATCAAAACGTCTCGCCAGAAGAGCAGGCAAAAGTGATGTCAAGACTTCGCGTTGGCATTGCAAATCTTGTCTCAGCGAACATTATTCGTCAGGCGAACGGAATATGGGTTAACAAGAATTTTTCGATATTGCCGAAATTCGTATCCGGAACTCGAGACTTTTACAAGGCTGAGAGCAAACAAACCGATTTCCCCGAGCCCGGACTATCGGAAATCAACTCATTTGTATCGAAAGAAACCAACCAACTCATCCCCAAGCTATTCGATAGTCTCAATGCTGCCACGATGCTCGTACTCGTCAACGCAATTTCCTTTAAGGATCGTTGGGATACGCCGTTTGAGAAGTCGATGACAAAGGATATGATTTTTCGGGTTGATTCCTCAAATTCACCTTCTGTCGCCACGATGAGCCGAACCGGGAAATTCTCGTATGGTGAGAACGAGAAGTGTCAGTGGCTTAACCTTCCGTACCGAACGGGATTGAGGATGCTTGTGCTCCTTCCAACGCAAGGAACATCTTTGCAGGCTGCCATCGAACAGAAAGGACTGCTGGAAGAGATTGATTCTCATTTCCGTCAACGGGAAGGAACGGTTTGGATTCCGAAATGGAAATCCAATTTCGATTGGAACATTAAAACTTGGATGAACCAACATGGACTATCGAAACCTTATGATGGATCAGCTGATTTTAGTGGAATATCGTCAGGCAGCTTATCTTTGTCTCAGGCGATTCAGAAGACGTATATCCAAGTCGATGAAGTAGGAACGACTGCTGCAGCCGCCACTGGTGAATTCACTGCTGCCGCAAATCATGAGTCAACACAGGAGAAACCGTTTGAATTTAAGGCGGATCACCCTTTTGCATATTTTATTTGGGCTCCAGGCGGGGTCGTATACTTTGCCGGACTAGTTAGGGATCCCACCAAGTGATCACCCCCATCCATAAGCCAAGGTTAGATTAAGTTCCAAACCATCCGTACATCGGGCTGCTTCTCTTCGTTGTTTGCCCCATCGGTGAGTTCGACTTCGTGAAACCCTTCTCTTCCGTAGAACCTTCTGGCCGATCCGTTGAGTTGGAAGGTCCAGAGTTGCAGCCCTCCTGGCTCTCTTGATTTGGCAAAGTCGAGAAGTTGTTTGCCGATACCTTTTCCGGTGTGACCGCGCTTGCAGTAGAGCTGATTAAGCATTCCTTGGTGGACGTCGACCCAACCAAGGATTTCCCCGTTCTCTTCATAAACGAAGGACGACCATCGAGGGAGAAGGAACGATTCGATGTACCACTTGATTCCCTGGATGTCATGAAAGACAGGAACCGTATCCTTCCGGATGTCGTGGTAGAACTCGGCGACGATAGAGGCTTCGGATGGGTGGAGCGGGCGGATCATAGCTTTTCTGCGAGTGGCATTGATACACAGAGCGAGGTGTAGGAATGAGCACGGATAAGCTTTGGTCGTTCCTCCCGTCGCGTATCCGTGCCACCCGAATCTTAACCGACGGAACCTTCTAAACTCACGCCCAACAGCTTTTGCGCTTCGACTGCGAATTCCATTGGGAGCTCGCGGAAGACGTCCTTACAGAAGCCGCTAACGATCATGTTGACCGCGTCTTCGGTGGGGATTCCTCGCTGGTTACAGTACAGAATCTGGTCTTCGCCGATCTTCGACGTCGATGCCTCGTGCTCAACTGTCGCAGTCGGATTCTTCACTTCGATATAAGGGAAGGTGTGCGCGCCGCATCGGTCGCCCATCAGCATCGAGTCGCACTGAGAGTAGTTTCGTGCGCCATCGGCACCCGCGTTGATCTTCACTAATCCGCGATAAGTGTTCTGACCGTTTCCGGCTGAGATTCCCTTGGCGACGATGGTCGATTTGGTTCGCTTGCCGATGTGGATCATCTTGGTTCCGGTGTCGGCTTGCTGCTTTCCAGCCGTGAGAGCCACGCTGTAGAACTCACCAATCGAGTCGTCGCCTTTGAGGATGACGCTTGGGTACTTCCATGTGATTGCGGAACCAGTTTCGACCTGGGTCCAGGTGACCTTCGAGGCCTTACCGTTGCAGATCGCACGCTTGGTGACGAAGTTAAAGATTCCGCCGACGCCAGTCTTGGGGTCGCCGGGGTACCAATTCTGGACAGTGCTGTACTTGATCGTCGATTTGTCGCCGTTGGCTACGAGCTCGACAACCGCAGCGTGAAGCTGGTTCTCGTCACGCATCGGCGCAGTGCAACCTTCTAGGTAACTGACGAAACCACCTTCCTCGCAGATGATGAGCGTTCGCTCAAATTGACCCGTGTTCTCGGCGTTAATTCGGAAGTAGGTGCTGAGTTCCATCGGGCAACGGGTGCCCTTCGGAATGTATACAAACGAGCCATCGGAGAAGACGGCGGAGTTTAGGGTCGCATAGTAGTTGTCGCTGTACGGCACAACCGAGCCGAGGTGCTTTTGCACCAATTCGGGATGCTCATGAACCGCTTCGCTGATCGAGGAGAAGATAATTCCAAGTTCACCCAGCTTCTTTTTGAAAGTAGTGACGACCGAGACGGAGTCGAAAACCGCGTCCACTGCGATCTTGCCTTCAAGTTCTTCGTAAGTTGCCTTGCGAGCGTCTGCAGCCGAAACCGCTGCACCCTTCACGTTCAACAAAACCTTTTGCTCCTCGACCGGAATTCCGAGCTTTTGGAAGGTCTTGAGGATCTCAGGATCGGCATCCTCTAAAGAATCCAAAAGAGGCTTCTTCTTTGGCGACGAGTAATACGAAATCGATTGGAGATCGACTGGCTTATAGTGAACGTTGGGCCAGGTCGGCTCCTTCATGGTGAGGAAGTGCTTGTATGCCTTGAGTCGCCAATCTAGCAGCCATTGCGGCTCATTCTTCTTGGCGCTAATGCGACGAACGGTATCTTCGTTCAGACCGGGTTCGATGGTTTCCGACTCGATGTCGGTTTCCCAGCCATGTTCGTAGTCGCGATTGGCAAATTGCTCTAAGAGAGCGGTGGATTCATCCAGCACTTTTTCTGACATATTTCACTCTGCGTTCGTCCTCCTGGCAGCACCAGCTACACGTTCGCATATGTTTAAAGTATACATTAAAGTCGAGATTCATGAACGGGTGAACCATTCGGAAGTTCTAAGGCATCTAACTATAGAATGATAGCCACTACTCTCTTTCTATCTACCATGCTTTTGACCCAGCAGCAGGTCCAAGCTCCGGTCCTGAAGGGATTCAAGTTAGGCACTCGACACGTGAAGGATCTTCCCGATAACGGCGGCTATCAAGTGTTTCAAAAGGATGGCAAAATCAAGGTCTTAACGAGAGTTGCATGGGTTCGGCATCAGCACGCCAAGAAATATCCGCCCAATCCAAAAGGAACCGTGAGGATAACTGAATCTGGGTTTCGAGCCTTCCTAACCCCCTCGGATGGTGTTGCGGCAACCGGAGGCAGACTCTATGGAATCGAAGTAGGAGAATGGGGAGGCGGAATTTACTTTGTTCCGAAGGACCGAAAGTCATTTTCAAGGGTGAGCACGCGTAACACCGACTGCCTAGATAGCTTCGGAAATGATATCTATGCCTTCCAGTCCTTAGATCACATGATGTTTTCCTATGCTGACCTGGTTCAAGTTGAACCGAGGGAAGGCAAATGGAGCACCCGAGTAGTCAAGAGTTTTACCGAAGCACCAAGTGTTGTGGACCGAGACGGGGACCATTTTGTCTTGCTGATGGACTCGGAAGTCCTGGCATTGCGGCCTAATGGAGAGCAGAGGCAGATCTATAAAATCAATCTGAAGGGCGAGCGGTTCTGGTGCATGACAATTTTGCCAAATGGCCAAATCTGGATTGGATGCGATTCTGGAGTTACCGCGCTCGTTCCTACGGCGAATGGAACGTACAAGCCTTTCAGTTATATTCCGATCAAAGCCTAATGTTAATGCCCCGTCTTGTCGTCGAGGTCCCTTTCCATCTTCTCTCCACCGTACGTTTGGTGGGTTAAGTGACCAAAATCAAGACCTTCTTCGCGAGTCATTCGCTCCATCAGCAAAGCAACCGCGCCGCGAGGGGCGATCTTCTCTCGAACGACGCCGTCGATCATTTCAAAAACCGGAATCTGAATCCCTTCGTGGCGAGCAACGTGCATGACGGCCTCGGCTGTGTTCACGCCTTCGGCCACTTGACCGATGTCTCTTAACGCTTCGGCAATATGCTTGCCCGAACCGATGGCGTAGCCAAGGCGATAGTTACGAGAGAGTTTGGAACTTGCAGTCGCAAACAAATCACCAACTCCGGCGATACCCATAAAAGTCTCCAGTCGTCCGCCATGAGCAAGACCATAAGTAATCATTTCCTTGAGACCACGCGCCATCAGCGCGCCCTTCGTATTGTCGCCAAATCCAAGTCCGTCGGAAACTCCGCCGCCGATCGCGAGAACATTCTTAAGCGCTCCTGCCAGTTCAACCCCAATAACATCATCGCTGGCGTAGACACGGAAAGATGGCGAGTTAAGGTTGCCACGAATCCTGTCTGCTACGGCGGGATCTTTGCTCGCGGCAACGGCCGCGGTCGGGATACCTTGAACGACTTCCACGGCTAGGTTTGGGCCGCTGACAACCCCGACTTTGGCGTTGGGAAAGCACTCTTCAGCGATGGTGGTGGCTACCTTTCCAGAATCAGTTTCCAGACCTTTGGTCGCCATGATGAGGATCGGCGTCTCGCCCTTCATCTCGCTAAAGACATTGCGAATAGCGCTTGCCGGCAGGGCAATGTAAGCGATTGGCGCGCCTTGATAGTTCTTAAGTTCGTCGACCGAAACTTCCTTTGGGAACGGAAATCCTGGAAGGTATTTCATGTTCTCGCGGCATTGGCCCATGATCATGACTTCCTCGTGATCTCGACCGTAAATGGTGACGTCAAGCCCATTTCGAGCAAGAAGAATAGCTAGAGCCGTTCCCCAGCTTCCGGCACCAATAACCGCGACGTCCATTGTTACCAATTATAATCGGTATTTTTACGGTAAAGCTTAACCCGAGAGCTTAGATCCAAAAGCGAACCCAATTGCGCATAATGCGATGCTAGCGATCGTCTGGAGGGAAACGTTTCCGATGGCGGCCAAATATTCCTTCCGTTGGAATTGCTCGACGACATCCAGGGAAAAAGTTGAGTAGGTCGTGTATCCGCCCAGGATGCCCGTCCCAAGGAAGAGATATTTCGGATCTTGCTTGGCGAACACGGCGGCGACAATTCCGAGGAGAAAGCTGCCCGAAATGTTGATCAGCGCAATGGTCCATGGCGGCTTTTGGATTGCGATGAGCAGACCGTACCGCGCCATCGCACCAATCATCGCTCCAATTCCGACCAGCAAGGCGTTTTTCATGCTATGTTAATTTTAGCGTTTTTACCCCAATTTTTTGGGAAATTCCATTGGCTTTCAATCATCCACCCAGTCACTTCAGCTATGGCCCCTGAAGTGCCAGCCCTCCATTCTTTGGAGGGCATATATCCGAGCAGAGTCCAAGATCATTTTCTAGTCGATGTCCTTAACATCGACCTCGCCAAGACAGATCAATCGAATGAAGTCAGCAACGCCAGCCGGATTCTCGAAAACTCTTCTTGCAGAGATTCGCACGACGGTTACTCCGGCGCTTCGAAGTTTTTCGTCTCGGATTGAATCTGAATGCTCCTTCAAAACATGGATATTGCCATCGATTTCGAAAGCGATTTTCTTCTTAGCGCAATAGAAATCGACGATAATTCCAGGCAATATGGCGGCTTGACGGCGGAATGTAAATCCCTTGTTGTACTTTGGCCGCAGATGTTGCCAAAGAATGACTTCTGGCGGAGACATTTCCTTTCGAAGTCTTCGCGACCGGGATATCTGCTTAGGTGCAGCTTTTGACAAGTGTTTTCGCTGAGATTCTTTTTCACTCAAACTCTATCGATTCTACTAAACATTTGCATTGTAAAAGACTTAATCCTTCCCAAAGAATGGGAAGGTGGCGCGCCAGTCACCCCAAAATCACCGCAAAGCTTGACTGGCGCGACGGAAGGGATGATTCGACCACATGACGCGAGTGCAATAGTGGAAAATATGTCATGCCTCGAAAAGTGTTGATCGCCCCGAATGCCTTCAAAGGCACTTTTTCTGCTCTAAAGGTCTGCGAGGCAATCTCAAAGGCGATCAACCCAGCATTCGAGTTCAAAGCTCTGCCACTATCGGACGGGGGAGACGGCTTTGTCGACGTCATCCACTACTTGATTCCGGAATTGCCAGTCTTAGCAACCGAAGTAACCGGACCTATCACGAACCAACGAAAGGTGCATGCTCGATGGATATGGGATGAAGGCAACCGGATCGCGTACATCGAATCGGCCAAAGCCTGCGGAATGTCACTCTTAGAAGGACCGTTGAACCCAATGGAAGCGACGTCGTATGGCCTGGGTGAACTCATTGCTGCAGCCATTGGCAAAGGTGCGGAAGACATTTATGTCGGTCTTGGTGGAACAGCTTGCACCGATGGTGGAGTTGGTGTCATGCAGGCTCTTGGTTGGCAGTTCTTGGATCAAGCAAATCGCCAGATTGGACCCGGCGGCGGACGACTCATTGAAATTCACCGAGTCCTGCCTGGCCCGAAAATAAAGGTCAATTTGAACTTGATGACCGATGTCAATAACCACTTGCTTGGCGACAATGGCGCGGCTCCGGTGTTTGGCCCCCAAAAGGGAGCGAATCCCGCCCAGGTCTTTGAATTGGAAAAAGGGCTATCCAATCTCTGGCTTCATATCTACAAGATCTTCAAAATGAATATCGACTTTCCAGGGGCTGGAGCTGGGGGCGGAATCCCCGCGGCAATGGCTTTGACCGATTGCGCTTCGGTCGGCTCAGGATTCGAGCTAATTGCCGACCTTGGCGATCTTGAAGAACTGATCGCTTGGGCGGACATCGTTGTCACGGGTGAAGGGAAGTTCGACGCCCAGTCTACGATGGGCAAGGCTCCTGGCCAAGTCGTCAATCTTTCGCGGGCACAAGGGAAACGAGTTGCCCTTTTTGCGGGCTCGATTGAGCAGAAGGTAGGTGACGTAAATATCGAACTGACCAAGTTCGGCGGAGACCTGGAGCAAGCAGCCGTGGCGTTGGCGAATCAGCTTTGATCCTCAGTCTTATGATTTCGTGCCACAAAGAGGACGGGAATCGTCGGGAAAAGAAGCAAAGCGGCAGTAACGACCGCGCTCATCGCCGATAGCTTCTGACCAATACCGCCAACGATTGGCCCGCCCGCGATCTCACCAAGGCTGTGTGATTGGGACGAGAATGAAAGAATGGTCGCCCGCGTCTGCGGCGGAGCGTACAGATTCGTCCAAGTGGTGAGCAAAGGATCAACCATTCGCCTAATCGAGCGGCTAATGACATAAAAAATGATCGCAATGGTAAACGATTGAGTGAGGGCAAAGCCAAGGATAGAGCAGATCAAAACTCCGGTCAGAATAAGCAGCGCAGTGGTGATCGAGCGGGCAGAGTTCATGTCGAGCACTTTCGAAATTCCGACATTGAGCCCCATGCCTCCGACCTGGGTCAGGATTCCAAACAGAGCCCACCAAAACGTGTCGTCAAACGGTCCAATATGCGGCATTGGACTAAATGCATCGAGGAACGTCTTGCTCCATAAGCGATCAAAACCCTCTGATGCAAATCCGTAAAACACGCTGACGAGCAGCACCAAGAAGAGCAGCCGATAGAGTCGAACGGTGGTCCACCCTTCTCGAAAAGTCGACCAGAATTTTCGTTCTTGATCGCCCCGATGAAACCCCCGTTCAGTCATCCATAATCGGGCGGAGATCGCGAAGATGAAAAAGCCAATTCCCGAAACGAGGAACACCATCGGGAGGCCAAACAGGGAGAGAAAAAGCGCGAAAACGGGTCCCAACATTCGTCCGATAAAGGAAGTCCGCTGACCGAGAAAAAACGCTTGACCAGCACTCACACCCGGATCGGTAAACGGAATTTCATCGGCGACCCACGCATCATGAGCACCACTAACAAACGTATCTCCGATGCCGAGAATAATTTGCGACGCGATGACCACCCCGGCAATGGGAAACGCCCCTTGCAAGAAGAACGCAATGCCGACGACAAACCAGCCGATGACGACACTGGTTCGGCGGCTGAAAAGGTCCGCAACAACCCCCGTAGGGACTTCAAAAAGGAGAATGGAAAGCTCGTAAAGAGTCCCCATAAACACCACCATGAAAGCTCCGAAATGGATGTTTTTAAGGTGATAGACGGTTTGAATCGTCCAAACACTGGAAAACAGGAATCCATTCAAAAACGAGTTGAGTCGGTAGGTCTTAAGGGCAGTGATGACCGCTCAATGCTACCCCGCGCAACCGAAACCGTCGGAACGGAGTATTGTTTCCCTAGCGATGGCCCCAATTTCTTCGATGAACCAGTTCAAAGAGCACGAAAAGGTCCTTGCTGCTACCGTAAACGTTTCCGCGATTTTCGTCCCCTACTTGGGACCAATTATTGGCATCATTGTCGGGGCCAAATCGCCCTACGTCAAGTACCACGCTTACCGAAATCTGATCGAAGAGATCATGTCGTTCTTGGTCATCACATTCCTCATCATCTGCTCCCTATCCTATACGATCTACTCTCTATACCACTCCCAAAGGGATGGATTCGATCTGGCGAAAATCGATTGGGTTACGATCATCTTCAAAGCAGTCTTGACTTGGCTTCTCCTCGGATTGTGGACGGTTGTGAATACCCTCCTGAGCATTCGTGATGCCATTCAAGCATTGAGTGGCAAACTGCCTGCCAAGCCTAAGTGGAGCGAGCGCAAAGCAATGAGTCTCTCTGGATTGAGCTAATTCCAGTTTGCATTTCTTGCGGTTATTCGGCTGATCCGACCCAAAGGAGCCGGAATTTGCTAAGATCTGAATATGAAAACATATGTTCTGTTGATGCTCGACGATGATATTTGGCAGACTTTTGACGAAGCCAGCCAAAATCTATGGATTTCCAAGTATCGACTGTGGGCGCAAGAGATCGACGACAAAATCATCAAGGCCGACCCAATTAACTCAGCGGGGCAGTTCATCAGCGTCGTTGATGGCGAGGTCATGGTCGAAGCCAAAGACTATACGGGCGACCCGGACCACATGACGGGCTACTTCATCTACCAAGCCGAGGATTGGGACGAAGCGGTTGAAATCGCCAAGGGTTGCCCAACGCTCCAATACGGTGGGCGTATCGAACTTCGAGTGGTGGGCCATTGACCGAGAAAATCCGGGCGTATTTGGCCCACCGCCAGGGCCTTTTGGAGTTTTCGACCAAGTCGAACCGCGAAGTCCTATCCGAGGTTGGCTGGGTAAGGAGTGTCGGTGGCCACAATGTCTACATAACCTTGCTGGCTCGGAACCAAAGCACGAAAGCCCAGACCGAACAGGACGCCAAGAACCACGAGATTTATGAGTTCGCCAGCGCGCGCGGCTGCACGTACTTTTTGCCGAGTGACGACTTCCATGTCGGAATCAAATGTGGTCAAGGATTCAACGATGCTTCTTCAATCCGAACCGCCAAAACGAAACTTGGCTTTACCGATGATGACCTGGTGAAGTTGAAGACCGGAATTGTCAGGGCCCTAAAAAACGGTGCCCTTGACACCAACGGAATCAAAAAGGAGCTCGGTGACCTCGTCATCAACTTTGGCGAGCTTGGCAAAAAGGTCGGACAAACGACGAGCCTTTCGCTCGGGCTGCTTAGCCTGCAAGCCGAAGCACAGATTCGTCGGGTGCCGAAAGGTTGGGCACTCGAAGCTCAAAGCTACGAATATGAACTATTCAAAAATCCGCCCAACGTCGGGGATTCTTACTCAAAGGACCAAGCCTACGCCGATCTCGCCGAGCGATATTGGAATTGGATCGGACTAGCCAACCCTGATCATTTTCAATGGTTCAGCGGACTCGGAGTCGGTGCAGCAAAGAAAGCTGTCGAGGGTTTAAGCTTAGTTCCCGTAGAGGGAACTGACCTGCTCATTCATGCCGATCTTGCCGACGATTTCCGCAGATTCGAAGTGCCGTTGAAACCTGTCTATCGGCTCATTACTAACCTCGATGGCCTGTTCCTGCACCGCCGCGAAATCCAATCGCTGATCGATCCGGCCGACCTGGATCGCCAAGTGCCCGCCGAAAAGGGAACCGGGTCCCTCCTCAAAGCCCAAGATCTCAGCAACCACGCCATCGTGGATCGAGGCAGAATCGTCGGCCTGTGGGAGTTCGAACAGCATTCGGGCTCTCTTGTTCATGCTTTATTCGTGCCGATGAACGATGAGCTGCAAGCAGAAATTAGGCGAACCGAGGCTTTCATCCGCGATCAGTTAGGCGATTGTCGATGCTTTAGCTTAGATTCACCGAAGTCGCGACAACCCGCCATCGATACGCTCCGCGCAATGTCACAATGAAGATAGCGTGGATATTGGCTTAGTCAAAGATCTTTCAATCATTGTAGGTGGCACCATTGCGTTCATTACGCTTTGGCAGGGCTTGTTTCAATACGCCCGACAGAACCACGCGAACCGAGCAAACCAACTCATCTCCATGCGTCGCCGTTTCCTCGAGGAGAAGTCCTTTCAGGCGATTTTGACCAAAATCCACGACGGATGCCCGGAGATTGGAAAAGTCTCTATCCAGGATCGTCGAAACCTCGTGGGCTATTTTGAAGAGGTTGCATTGATGATGCACTCCGGCCTTATTCGGCCAGAAGTTACCCACTACATGTTTGGCTATTACGTCATCCTCATCGACGACTGCAAGCAGTTTTGGGAAGGGCTGGAGCGAGAGAGTGACTATTGGGTGGTTTTCCGCGCCTTTGCCGCCCGAATGCGCAGCATGCCGATCAGCTCGTCGGTCAAGCACGGCGAAATCAAGATTTAGGCCCGCGTCTAAACTTCACCTTAGCCGGAGCATCGTCCCACGATGCTTGAATCAACTCCCTCGCCAACTCAGGACTCAAGAGTTCGAGATTCGCATGCAACGCAGGGTAGTCGTTGAAGTGGGGAGTGGTGTACAAAACATCTGGGTAGCGATCAAGCTTGTCGTCGATTTCATCCCAACTCATCTTTATGCAAAGCAGGACGCCCTTTTTGAGCCAAAACATCGACTGACCATCGCGACTAAAGCTCGGACCGCTGGTGCCCATTGCCTCCGCGGTGCCGGGCAGGGTCAAGGCGATATTGACGAAGTCGTCGTAGGTCATAGTCGTTATTCCTTGCTTCGCTTGTCGGGTATGGGCGCAAATTCCCAAGAAGCAGCGATCAATTCCTCCGCCAAATTAATGGGAAGATTTTCAAGTCGGGCGAGAACCGCCGGATAGCCTTCGTAATGTGGAGTCTTGTAAAGCACCATGGGGTTGGCAGTCATGAGTCGATCATGCGTTTCCCAATCGAGCCGAACGACGATGTGTTCCCCATCATTACCGAGCCGAAGCATAAACCGCTTCTTTCGCTTGAGCGCCGGAGTGCCCCACGCCATCGTGTCGATGACGTCTGGTTTGGTCAATCCAATTTGAATGATATCGTCATAGGTCATGGTCGTTAGCAAAGGACTCCGTACATTGTTAACAACCGCCGAAATGCTTTGCCGTGGGGACTTCCACGTTCGCACTCTGCCCACATCGAGGACAAAACGCGAGTTCGATGGGCTCCCCGCAATTCTTGCACTGTTTCATCGATGACACCGGATTGCCCCAATGTTATCCCATAAACTAATCTCCTAATAACGCCACCAATTGCACTAAGTGTCGATCGCGAGGTCAGATGCTGAATGGCTTTGCACGAATGCTTACTCATGCCAAAGGACCGACCCCGAAGGGGTCACAGACATTAGCCGGGGTGTCGTAGCACCATGAGCCTAAGCGAAATGAAAGCGAAGACCCCCGGAGAGGTCGAAACAGTCTTAGGTCCAAGGTCGCTCCAAAAGTCTTCGAAACTTGGTCAACTCTGAGAGCGACCCCGGCTGTTACAGCCGCATCTCTTAAAAGACGGGGTACCAATAATTTAGATACTAAACCACTTCAGCCAAGCCAAACCGTGCATGGAGCAGCTTTACCGTGCGCATCGTGTCCGCTTCAGGAACCAACACGCTGAGCGAGAAGTCCGAATCCGATGTCTGTAAAACACCGATCTGCTCGTCCTCCAATACCTCAAGCGCTCGCAAGAAGACTCCCGGCTGCTGCATGTACTCATGCCCTACTACGCTCACCATTGAGCAGCCTTCGGTCAGTTTTGCCGCCACCCGCCGCACCTCTCCAAGGCTCTCCAGAAGCTTGACTTGGGTTTCGACTTCCGGCGTGGCTTTGCCGAGTTGGAACACGTAAACCACGCGGGAATCGCTGTCGCCGACCGGAATGACCAGTCCGTCAAGCACATCTTGAACGATTGCATATTGGTCGCGCGGAACCGCAAAACCCGTCGATTCTGGGCTGACATTGAGCATGAAAAGCTGAACTCCGTACCGCTCCATCGTGCCATAAATACTCGCCTCAAGGGTTCCCCGGTGAGTTTTTTCCGAAGCGCTTAAGTCGAACTGAAGAAAAACCAGTTTTCCGGTGTGGGTGACGCCCGTAACTCTGCGTCCAGGAAACTTGTCTCGGCTCACGATTTCGGTGCCAATATCATCGCTAAAGGTGTTCTTGACCCACAGCGGGATGTTGTAATTCATCGCAATTTCGGCGGCGCGTGGGTGAACAACTTTCGCGCCAAGGTGAGCGATTTCGGCGACCTCGTCGTAGGTTACTTGTCGCAGAGTTGGAGCTTCTTTGACCGCGTCTGGGTCGGCGGTTTTGACTCCGTCAACATCAGTATAAATCTCGACCGCGGTGGCGTGCATCGCTGCGCCAAGAGCCGAGGCGGTAGTATCGGATCCACCACGTCCAAGGGTGGTTAACTCTCCGCCTGGCAAAGTTCGATCTTCGGAGAAGACGCCCTGGAACCCGCAAACGACCGGAATTGCGCCCTGATCGATGCACTTGAAAAGCGCAGTAGGATTGATCGAAACGATTCGAGCATTGCCAAAAACTCCGTCGGTACGAATTCCGGCTTGTCCGCCTCGAAACGCCATTGCGGTGTGTCCCAGAGTCTTGAGCGTATGGGCAAAAATAACCGAGCTCATGATTTCGCCGCAGGCGATGAGGAGGTCCAACTCTCGCGGGTCTGGCTCGACCGTCGGGTCAATTTCCTTGAGCAAATTAATAAACGTATCGGTGGCGTAAGGCATGCCGCGTCGACCGATAGCGCTGACAACTACCACGGGCTGGATGCCTTTTTCTTTGGCACTGATGACCCGCATCGCTGAGATCATTCGGGCTTCGGGCGTTGCGACGCTGGTGCCGCCAAACTTCATGACGTGAACGTTATGAGCCATTGACGCCTCCCTTTTCGATGAGTGACTTGAACCGTTCGGCTTGGCTCTCGTCAGTGACAATGAGGATTCGATCATGCATATCTGAAGCGTGGTCAACCGTGATTCCGGTCTCGATAACTTGGCGAAGAATTCCTGCGATCATGCCTTCCTCGTCTCGCATGTTCACCGCATGGACGAGCACAATTCCTCGGCCCGTCGCCAACTGATTCTTGATGTTGGCTTTGGTGAGCGTGTCCGCAATGAGTTGGGTTTGGTCGGCGGGGATCACAAATGACATTCCCGTCGGGGTCAGCTTTAGAAAGTCGAGGCTGATTTTGGCGTCGGCGACGACTTTCATCACCTTTAGTCGACTTTTCGATGTGGGACTATCGAGGTCCAGAATGTGAACCTGGGTCAATCCAGTTCGAACTTCGACGTGGCTGATACCGCGCTGTTTTTCGAAATCGGTTTCGGAGATCTGGCTTTTTGAAAACGAGCTCGGTGATCCGGTTTGTTGCGTCATTCCTTTATCTTTTCCCCGCATGACTCCGAAGGCAAAACAGGAGTTGGGGAACCTAAATAGGATACCTGCTATTCGATTTTGAAGAGAAACCGAGTCTTGGAAAACGCGGTAACCAGAGTGATTTTCTTTGCCGCGACCGCTTCGGCAAACAGCACTCGCCACTTGTCCCGCTCGTCAAGCATTGCCTTCGTTCGAATGTCGGCAGGATAAGGAGTTGCGACGCCAATCGTGGCATCTGATTGCAAACCCATCGCTTCGTCAAATCGCTTTTCGGCTTCGGGGTCGAGCTTAAGGTACTTATTCGTCACGTATGCATGCGAAATGTTGAGCTTTTTCAGGTTCGATACGAAGGCGTCGGCTGTCGTAATGTTCGCGTAATCTAGCTCGGTGGTGTGTCCGGGGCCCGCCCAGAAATACGGCTTGTCTAGGTAGTAACCAAATACCTCGTCGAACAAGGCAACTTTGGTGATATTTGGGTCGGCATTGATAGCTTTCGACAACGCGTAGGTATCAACATGCCCCTTGTCCAGGCTGCCGTCCTCGCGCTTAAAGCCACCCAAGAACTCGTCGCGGGTGAAAGCACCGATAAGAACCGGAAGTCGCTCCGCAAACATACTGCTGCCGTTTGTCGAGACCCAAATCGAAGCGATGACCTGCAACGTAACCGCTCCCATAACCAGCTTGCTCATAGGTTTCCACTCCAATGCGATGGCCACGAAATAAAGCATTGGGACCACCAGAGTGAGGATGTATCGGCTTTGCTGGCTGAGGGCAAACCAAGCAACCAGTTGGAGCAAAATCATCAACGCCAATGATTTATCGAACTTACTGGTCAACCCCCTAACGATCCCTATCACGGCTCCGGCGACGACGGCAAACCCCAGCGAGACGAAGGCGAAACCGTTTCCGATGGCGGGTTGAGGATTCGTGAATCTCCCAGGCGAGGTCACGAGACCAAAAAGGCTTTGACCCAAGTTCGCGATTCCGTGGTAGCCAAAAGTCTTTTGCTCATCCGCGTAGATGTCTCCATTAAATTTGTCCCAATTCTTGCCGCCAAACACGCCGAAGAAGAAGGGGTAGACCGGGTTGCCAACGAGGATCCAATTCTTGATGTACCAAAAGCTTGAAAGCACTGCGGCGAGCCCACCCATCTTCACCGCTCCAAGTTTGTCGGCCTTGTTGATCAGGAGCAGCACCACGAGCGAGGCGATGAAGATCGCCTGAAGTCCGGTGTATTTGGAGCCCGCTGCGAAGGAAAGTAGAACAGCGGCAAGGATGAGGTCAGCCTTCTCCCGCTTCTCGATGTACTGGGCCGCGAACACAAACCCGAATCCCGCAAATAGTCCGTTGGCGACGTCGATATAGGCGGTTCCGCTCTCCCACATTACCATTGGAATACTGGCAAACGCGATCGTACAAAGCCAAGCGGCAGTTGCGTTAAATCGATCCCGGATGAATCCAGAAATAGCGATTGCGCCGTAAACCGTGAACCACCAGGTAAAGGTCTTTGCGGCCGTTTGGCCTCCGATGAGTTCGCCGACGGTGAACCACGAGTCAACTGCTCCGGGGAAATTACTGTGATGGATATAAGAGATTGAACTTGCGTGTCCTTGCTGAATCCATAGTTTGGGAACGGCCAGGTGATACGCGATCGAATCCCAGTCAAGAGAAGTGGATGGAGTTATGACCCCTATTAACGAAATCAATCCAAGTAGGATGGCGCAACAGGCGAAGATCATCGATATGTCATAAAGTGGTCTCGGATTCTTCGGCACTGGTTGCTTCGGCAAGCCTTTAAACCAAACTGCGGTGCAGATTCCACTGACAACGGCGACTAAGATAACCGACCATAACGCAACCGCCCCGGGAATCAGAAAGAGCATTCCCAAGAGAGTGCCTACCGCTCCGAGCCCGATGAGTCCGGCCAAGCCGAACATCAAGTCGCCCTTTATATCTTGCCGGGCGAGCCGCAAAATCAATCCGCCTGCCCCAATTGGCAGAACGGCCAACACACTCGCCATCAAGAACTTCAAAAGCTCCACGAATCAAAGTATGCTTCAAAACGGTGCGCCACTACTGGAGGATTTACCGAACGTTTTTCAAAAGCTCCTTTGCCCGGGAGCTTCAGTTTCGCGTGAATTTCATCGCCAAGATGCTCCAAAACACGGTCTGGTTTGGCTTCTTCCTCGTCGTCCTCTTCGTGGTCTACGCCAACGTCAAAACCATTGCGGGTTGGGACCGCCGAGAAGCCCAGATTCTCGGCGCGACCCTCTACATCGTTAGCAGTCTCAACAACCTACTGGCTGCGTCGCTGCTTGAGATTCCCAACCACGTTCGCCAAGGGACGCTCGACTTCATTCTCACCAAACCCGTCGATTCTCAGTTCTGGGTGAGCGTTCGCAAGTTCAATTTTGCCGAAGTCGGCTCTCTCCTCGGCGGCATAGTGCTGGTATCGGTATCCCTTATCGGCATCCATCCGTCGTTCACCCAGTTCGCCCTGTACGTCGTCGGAATCGTCTGCGCCGTCGTTAACCTCTACGGTTTCCAACTCATGCTCATGACGACGGGAATCTATTTCATCCGGGTTGACAACCTTTGGGTGCTCGGCGAAACCATGACGGGCCTCGGGCGGTATCCGATGGACATTTATCCAACCGGACTGCGATACCTGCTCACCTTCATTCTTCCGGTTGCGTTCTTCGCCTATTTTCCTGCCCTGCAATTGGTGCGCCAGCCAAGCTTCCTAGTTGCGGGCGAAGCGATTTTGTTGGCCATCGTGTTCTTCTTTCTTAGTCGCATTTGGTGGCGGTACTCGATGAAGCATTACGCCAGCGCAAGTTCCTAATTCAGGGCAATGGCTCGCTACGCTATCGCGATGGCAAGGGGAAAGGCGCCTGAACAATTTCATTGACTAACCAGTCAAGACAGCTTAAACTAAGCAGGAATGGTTGCCCGTCTGTCCCTCATTATTTTCTGTCTTTGCACCATGTGGGGAACCGCATTTGGTCAGCGCAACAACTTGGCAAATTTGGCCCACGCCAGCGCCTCCGAATTCCAGCCCGGTCTTCCGCCAGAACTCGGCAACGACGGGAAGGAAAACACGCGATGGTCAGGCATCCCTGGTCATACTTCCGGACTCTGGTATCAACTCGAATGGAGCACGAAGGTCTCGGTTCGGCAAATCGTGGTCAAGCAATATGCGCGCTACTCCCACGAATGGGACGTCCAGATTTGGGACGACCAGACCAACGATTGGCGAACGATCAAACACGACGGAAAAGCTGGCGAACCTCTTCCTTTGGTTGTACTTGACACTCTCGACGCAAGCATCACCACTCAAAAACTGCGCATCGGCAATATCACGAACGGACCAAGCTTCAACGAAGTCGAAGTGTATGACTCCGTTGCGGTCTATCCCAATGTTTTGAACCTGGCCTCCGACCTGCGCGGCAACTTTGTCGGCATGGTGTGCGACGCCTTCGGCTCAAGCCCAACCGCCGGAAAGACGGTCAACATTACCTGCCAAACCAACCACGGTTCGGTCGTCTCTTCGACGGTAACCGATGTTAACGGGATGTTCTTCACCAAGATGCCGGTCGGCCTCAAAGGCGATGTCATGGCCGAATTTGATGGCCATCGCCAAGGGTTCCCTTGGACCAAGTTTCAGCGTGCCGTGACTCCCCTTGACCCCAAACAAACGATTACCAACCTGGCCGCGGGTTGGAAGTTCCAAGCCGACCCGCCAGTTGGGTTCCAAAAGCAGTCGTTCAATGACTCGGGATGGAATGCCATAAAAGTCCCCGCCCACTGGGAAATGGAAGGTCACCGCGCGAAAACCGGAATCGGTGGATACCGCGTCCACTTCAAGGCTCCGGCAGGGACCGGACGATTGATGCTGCGGTTCGACGGCGTCTACAGCGGGGCCGATGTCTGGGTCAACAGCACTCCGGTTGCTCGTCACCTGGGCGGGTTTACGCCGTTCGAAACCGACATTTCCGGTCTCATCCAACCCGGTGACAACGTCATCGCGGTTCGAGCGGTCGAGCACACGGTGGTGAGCGACCAAATGGACAAGATGAGCCAATACGCCGACTTCGGCCTTGGTGGGATCATGCGCAAAGTGACTCTGTTCCGGGTGCCTGAGGTTCATATTGAAGGGTACGAGCAGCGAACTTTGTACGCAGGCTCCAGTGCACAGATTGTCGGGTCCGTTGCTTTTGTGAATTTGCTCAAGACCCCGTTTAAGGGCCAATTGTTCATCTTCCTTACCGACCCGAACGGAACCATGGTTACTAATTCTCAAACGTCCGTCAGGCTAGGCGCAAATGACCGAACAGAGGTTCCGATTGCCCTATCAGTCAAGAACCCGAAAGGGTGGAACGCCGAGCATCCGAACTTATACCACCTGGATTTTACGTTGGTGAAAGAAAGGCTGGTTGATCATGAACTAGCTCTCCGAGACTATACACTGAACCAACAAATCGGATTCCGCGAGACCAAAATCGATGGAACCAGAATCCTCATCAACAACACTCCGGTGAAGTTCAAAGGCACATGCCACCACGACCAGTATCCAACCATGGGGCGGGCTGTCACTCCAGAACTCGAGCGGCTCGACCTCGACATGATCAAAGGCGCGAACCTGAATTCGGTGCGCACATCGCACTATCCCCCTTTGCCCGAGCTTATTGACCATGCCGACAAAATCGGCCTTTACGTCGAAGACGAAGCCGATTTCTGCTGGGTCGGAGCTTCGGATGACCTTCGTAACACGCCGCAAATCATCCAATTAACCGGGGAAATGCTGGCTCGAGACCGCAACCATCCAAGCGTTTTCATCTGGTCGATTGCCAACGAAAGCGAATATGGATTCGGTTTCCAACGAAGCCACGAATGGGTTCGAAAAGTCGATTCGAGCCGACCCACATCCGCGGCAACCACCGCTGACTTAGAGATCGCCACCCTGCACAATCCAATCTCCATTGCCAGGATGAACCGAGCCGAGACGCTGGATCGTCCAATGCTGTTCGACGAAGCATGGTGCATTTACCAAGGCATCTGGGGCGACGTGAACGAAATGTGGGTTGACCCCGGCATTCGTGACTACTATGTCGAGCCCCTCAAAGGAATTTGGGATGTTTTCCTCAAGAGCAAAGTCACTCAAGGTTCGCAAATATGGGCGTGGTCCGATGACCTTTTCTGTGTCCCCGGGCGGGGTCTAGCGTACGGCCGCGGTACCACCCAAAACCACTTTGTTGAACGGGAATACACGATGCCAGGGCGAGGGATTGTCGGCGATGCCCCCTGGGGAGTTGTCGATGGATGGCGACGAGAAAAGCCCGAGTATTGGTACACCAAGCATCTCCAGTCGCCGATTCGGGTCGAGGAACATGACTTCATTTCTGGAACGCCTACGACGATCACGATTCATAACGACTACGATTTCACGAACCTATCCGAACTCCAATTCGAAGTCTCTTCGGACTCGAGCCGTTACGATTTCGTAACCGTGAAAATTGCCCCCCACTCGACTGGCGTCGTGACCATTCCCAGCCACACATCAAATCGACCGCTCACCCTGTCGGCATATACAATTAAGGACCGAAAGCTCGTTGACCGATGGCAATTCTCCCCGAAGACCAGGCCCACCTGGAACACCGCCGGACCCCGCCTCACGGTGACAGACGTCCCCATGCTCGCGGGCAATACCATCTCGGTTGACGGAGCAAAATTCCATTTGTCGTTTGATCGCGACAGCGGCACCCTCCGCGAGTGCTTCGCCAGCGGCGAGCCCACTTTGTTCGAGCTACCCAGCATCCACATTCTCCGCTCAGATTCTCCCACCAACGAACTGCCAGCCCGGACGAGTTGGCATGTCGAATCGACCGACTTCCAAATGACTCCCCAGTTTGATATGCACGCGGTCATCAAAGGCTCGTATCCTGACTTCACAGGTCAATACGACATCACCGTTTCGAAGGGCGGGACCATGGTGGTCAAATCCGAATTTACTTACACTGGTAAGCCAATTCTGGCAAGGGAAATCGGCATGCGTTTCTCCGTGCCCAAAGGGTGCGACATTCTTTCTTGGAATCGCAATCCCGAGTTCGGTTACCTTCCCGACAACCACATCGGACGTCCAGTTGGAGTCGCCAACGCCCACGCCGATCATAAAGAAATTGTCCCACCGCAATGGGGCTTTGCCCAGGACAATTCTCCGATGGGCTCGAACGACTTCCGCAGCACGAAACGGCATCTTAATTACGGCTCTATCCGTTACGCTGGCGGAGCCGGAGTTGCCTTCCTCAGCGATGGTCAGCAAGCACTTCGGGCCATCGTCGATAGCGATCGAATCTCGGTTCATCTGAGCGATTGGTACGGCGGAACCAACGTCGGTCTTGGCGAATGGGTTCAGAACTACGGGCGAGGAAAAGAGATCAAAACGGGCGAGGTGCTGAAGTCCGAAGTCAAGTTAGACTTGGTGAAGCACTAAAAGTCTCGACCCGAACCAGACCCGAGGGCGTTTCCAAGTCGACCGCGGCCAAAGCCCGAATCGGTCGGGATCGCTTTGAGTCGAATAAAGAACCCAATCTCTCGGCCCGATCGGAATCCAGTTCCGAAGTCTGAAAGCGTAAACACGGCCTCGGCGCAGTGCAAGTCGTACACAAAGTTGTACTGCTGCGAGTCAAATCGTTTGGTGTAGCCGTTGTAGTTCAGAACGGTGCCGATCTTCGTTTTGCCATAGGTAATGCCGTCGATATAGGTGCTGATCGAGGCCCATCGGCTGGTCGATGCATCGTATCGGGCGCTGATCGAGGCAGTAAGCAACGGAGAATTCCACACCGAATCAAGCCGAACATTGCTCCACTTCTGTTTAAAGGTGTCGTACGTCGATAGGGTCCGGAAGTTGTAGGCATTTCCCAACTTGTATTCCGACCGAAGGCCAACTTGCTGCCAAGGGATTTCCCCTTTTGATCCACGAATGAAGTCGTATCCAGTTTGAAGACCAAAGCTGGACCGAGAATTCTTCATGAACGAAATGTCCATCGTAGTCTGATCGGTCGATCCAGTACGGTCAATCGCCAACGGACTGTATCCGAACGGCTTTAGGTTAGAGTAGCGGAAGTTGATGCCGAGTTTTTTGCCTAGCGCATACGAAACCGCGGTGCCAATACTGTAGCGATATTGGGCGGTGTCATCGGAGTACATGTTTTGCTTAAAGTCCCCATTGAAATCCCACCTCCAAGGTCCTTTGTCCCGAACTCCTCTACTGAGATTGAAGTCGAATGACCCTTTACTGATGCGTTGCTTGAGGATCGGATCAAGATATTCGCCAACGGTAAACTCCGTTCGAAAAGGCGTTGTTTTGAAGGAATCTTTTCCAAACAGCCGAGTGGAATCCGTTCGGAACGAAAGCACAGGCGTCTTATCCGAGCTTGGAAAAAAACTGGTGACTTGCCCGATGGGAATGGTTCGTTGGTAGTCCAAACCAATGGTTCCAACCTTGACGTCCTTGTTTCCCGAGAAGCGGACGTCCATGGTTTCTCGAGAAGAACTCGGTGACCCTCCACTTTGGTTCAGTGTGATATCCAAAGTTGTATTTGTTTTGCCCCATTGGCGCGCATCATTAAAGGTCATCGTTTGGTTGTAACTGCTAAACCCAGATGTGCTTTGCTTTTGCTGGGAAAAGGTCAGGGTTGTGAACTTAACAAACCTAAACTGCGCTCGGGTGTTGGTGAGTGTTGAACCCGGCGCGGAGAGATAGTTGTTTTGCTGAATATCATTATCAAGGGTCAGTCGGCCCGCTTTAAACTGCTGTTCGTGCTGATTCGATATGGCTACGGTTTTTGAGGGACCAGAGACTTCGTAGAATTTCGCGATTCCATTCATAGTGGAATTACGATAATAGTAATTGGCTCCGAGTCCAATTCCGAGTTTGGACATGTAGTCCAATCGGATTGCCCCACGGTCCTCGCCATGCATGGGGAACCCGTACATGTTCTTGACGTAAAAGCCTTCGTCGGCCGACTGTCCAACTTGAGGTAAATATTTAAAGCTGCGATCACCCAGCGGAATCCAAAGGATGGGCAAGGTCAAGACCGTTTTGCCTAAGATGATGATCTTAACTTTACGAAGAATCGCTTCCTTATCCGGTTCAATGGTGCTGCTTTGAGCATCGAAATGGAAGTGAGGCAGCTCGTAGTTACAGGTCGTAAAGACCGAGTCCTTCGCCTGGATCTTCTTGCTGTTACCATAGGCCTCCTTACCCGAAAGGAAGACATCGTCTTTGACTTGGTTTTTCAGCAAATTAGGTCGAATTTGAGCTTTGCCGTAAGTTGCGAAAAACGTCTTGTTTCGGAAGTTGATGGTGACCGATTCGCCTGTAATCGTCTCGTCTTCGCCGATGATCCGCACATCGCCTGAGCAGGTGAAGATTTCGGTCCCTTTGTTTCCTTTAATGGAGTCAGCAAGACACCGAAATCCGTGAATCTGAATTTCGACCCCGTCAGTTAATTCCAAATCATCGCCACTTCCCCCAAAGCTTCCGGCGTGAATGATTTCAAGCTGATGCTCGTCGTCTGGCTGGGCAGGTAAAGGCGTCGTCTTTGGTGGCTGCTTTTCGCCCGATAGCTCCTGCTTAACCTTGATTTGGCCCGTGTTATAAATCGCACTGGCCATCGAATTAAAGCTGGCAAATTGAGCATTGCCAACGGCAGCAACGCCAAAAACGAGGCACAATGCGGCGACTCTCATTCGAGACTCCTCAGCCCAAGAAGGCCAGCGATCATGAAAATGATGTTGGGTAGCCATGCCGCAACGGCGGGATTGACGTGAGGATCTTTACCGATGATCTGGGTTGAAATGACCCAGGCGTTGAAATAAAGCATGATCACCACCATGCTGATGACTACGCCAATGAACCCACCCTGCTTCGCAAATTTTATCGAGAATATGGGTGAGACAAGCGAGAAAATTAAGCACATAAATGGCGTGCTGATCTTATTGTGATAGGAAATTTGCAGGAGACGGGGATCCTGGCCGAGTTTTTTGATCTCTTCAATCTTCAGCTTCGTGGCCTGGATTCCGAGTGTTTCTGGTTCAGGTGCCATCATCAGGTCCCGAACCGTGATCTTTTGATTGATTTTAAGATATCGGGAATTCAGCGTTTCCATCGATTTTGTGCCGAATCGGCTCTTGAAGGTTGTGGCATTTTGGAACAGCCAAAGCCCTTGGCGATAGTAGCCGTCGGGCGCCATGATGATGTTGACCTGGTCCGGCTCGGGCCGCTCAATCAGAGTGATGTTTTTGAGCAATAGCTTGTCGTCCTTGCTGTTTTCCTTGGTGATCGATCCGATGTTGACCCAGTACCCGCCCAGCTTAATTTGAACGTTTGTTATGAATTGACCGACGCTTGCGAGAATGTTGACATTAGTCTTTAGCTCCATGCTTGCCTTAGCGCAAGCAGGGGCAAGTGAATCGGTTACATAGTAGTCAACTCCCCCAATCATGGCTCCAAATATTGCCACTGGCAGCAGGACCCGCATGATGCGAACACCTGCACTTCGAAAGGCGGTTAACTCAGACTCTCGAGCGATTCGTGAAAGGGCAAGCGATGCCGCAAGCGATACTGCAATTGGCAAAGTCTGGATTAGGAAACCCGGAGTTTCAAGAAACAGGATTTTCAATACAGCCCCAATCGGCACGTTACGGGTGAGGTCGTTTTTGCCAAGTGCCATATAAAAATTGGCCTGGAACATCACGATAACGATCAAAACCGCCATGAAAAATGGAGGCACCATTTCTTTGAAAATATATCGATCGATTCGTTTCATTTTTTGCCAAATCCTATTCCAAACGCCGACACAACCGCATACAATCCCAGGCTCAAAAGAGCGATAACGCTGGGGACTGCAATCACTGGCCGAACATTGCCCAGCATCGGAATTGCGAACAAAACCGCCAGAATCGTCATCCAAATCGCAATGATCTTTTGGGTTTTCGTGGTGCCTTTGAGGTTGACACCCTGGACTCGATCGAGGTGAAGGCTGCCCAAGCAGTTTGGACAAATTAGCGCTCCGATCGGAACCACCTTTTGGCACGCAGCACATTTGACTTCGGTCGGCGCAGTCGGGTCAATCGAACTTTTCCAAACTTGATACAACTTGTGTTCGTCGCGGAAAAGGTTTTGGGATAAGTGAGGAATAGCTCCGTCCGCGATCGCAATCGCAGCATGCTTGTCGCCTTTCTTATAGAGCAGTTGTGCGAGTCGAAAAGCAGCCATGGCGTTTTGTGGGTTCAAGCGGATTTGTTGGTAGCAAATTCGGATTTGCTCGGCCTCAATCAGGCGGTCATCCACCTTATCCGCAAGAAACGTTAATACAGGTAACCCAATAATGAGACTAATAATTCCTGCTAGTGCAGCATAGTGCAAATACGGGTCATTAATGAGGCAAATGACGCCCAATAAGTACATTGATGTACCTGCCATCATCATTGCGGTAACGCATCCGATCTCGCCCATGATCGATCGATTGGCGAGGTAAATGATGAATGGCGGCAAGATCAGAAAGACCACGCACGGCGCAAATGATCCCAAGGGGGCATGGATATCAGCAAAGGGAAACATTTGGACAAGTTAGAGACGATTTTCAGGGTCGTTTCGTTCTTCCTTTTCTTCTTCCTTTTCCGTTGGCTCATCGTTCTTTTTGAATCTGAATTTGCTCTCGGTCCCGTTCATGATCCTCACGATGTTCTGGCGGTGCTTCACGATCACCACAAAGTTGAACAAAATCAAAATAGGGAGGACTTGAATCGAGTCATGGACCAAGAACCGAGAGAAAAAGATAGACGCGACCGCTGCAACGATGCTCCCCAACGAAACATAGCGACTCATCGACGTCACCACGAGCATGACGAGCAACGACCAAAGCGCGGTCTGAGGGATTGACGCCAACATCGCACCTAACCCGGTGGCGATGCCTTTGCCGCCCTTGAACTTGATCCACGGGCTAAACATATGCCCGAAAATCGAGATACTGCCGAGAACAAAAGCCCAAGTCTGGGCATCTATCGAGAAGGGATAGTCCTTGATCACGAACCGAGCGATCAGGCCCGGAAGGTAGCCCTTCAGTACGTCAAGAAAGAAAACCGTGAATCCGAGCGCAGGGCCAACTGCCCGCACAACATTGGTTGCGCCGATGTTGCCGCTGCCAACGGAGAAGATGTCGACTCCCTTTGCCCGGCAAATAATGACCCCAAAGGGAATGGAGCCAAGGAGGAACGCAAAAACGGCAAGCGCGAATAACACTGAACCTATTTATAGCTTATTTCTTGTATGGCCGACACAGAGGATCGCCCACCACAATGTCTTTCCACTTTACGAGGGGCGAAGCGGCATAGAAACTTTCCGCCAAATTGAACCCGCCATAGTAGCGATCAAAGAGTATTTCAGATCGGCAAAGGGCGACAGTAAATGGTTCACTGACGTAACCTTTCACCCCCGTTACTCCTTGGTGAATGAGGTCCGCGATGAGGCTTTGACCGCCCGAGGTCGGGGTGAACGTTCGACCGCTGGTCGAAACAAAGGTCTCCGCAAGAGCTCCTGGTACAAATTTCAAATCATGATAGACGTTGGCGTCAAATTTCGGGTCATTGCTGCCCCAACTGCAGTATCCCGCCAAAATTTCACGACCATTCGAGAACTCTTCGGTTTTCTCGTAGTAAACATTGATGCCCTTTGCCGACAACCGTTCGTTGGCTTCATTGAGCGTCAATTCCATGTCCCAATAGGCGCTCCCGGGCTGGAACCTTGGCTGTGAATCGAGTAAAACGACTGCCTTGCTTGGCTTGGCATTCATCGAATTATCGATCAAGGTTAGGCAGTCTGCAACCGTGTATCCAGTGATTCGATTGACTAAGTACATTCCAGTTTTTGCGTGGCTGAATGGTTCGGTTGAGCCGAAGTAAGGATTTCGACACCGTCGAATCGCCCCTTGCTCGTCTCCTTCGGTAATACCAAATTTCCCCGGTGTTTGCCCGATCGGGGCAAAATTCAGTTCCATCGACGCCAAGGTTGCGTCCACCGAATATCCACCTTGGTCAATCAGTCGGATTGGCACTCCTTTGGTCAGCACGATAAAGTCAATATTCTTATTTTTGGCTAGGGCCGCTTTGATCGGTGCTTCGATCTCAGCCTTGTACTTTTCTGGAGAAATATCATCGCTCGTGCCTGTTTTGAGGCTAACTAGCTGGTCGCGGGCGATCTTCCGCTTTTGCATATAGTAGCCAGCAATCTTGACACTGTTTAGGTCAGTTTCGTTCATCACGACCAATACTCGCTTGGCATCTCCTTCGGATTTTACGGAGGATGACTGAACAGCGATCAAGGGTTTTGGCTCGTTACAGGCAACCAAACTTAGAGCGAGGGCCGACGCAAGAAAGCACATATTTACGATTGTAGTAGATTTTCTTACGCTCACCATTAAGGATTATCGGCGAATGCAGAAGGATTCATGCTCAATGTGACAATATCTGTTGTAAGAACATGCGAGTGGCGGTAATAATGGCGGGTGGGTCGGGCGAACGGTTTTGGCCGCTGTCTCGAAAGCTTAAGCCAAAGCAACTGCTTCGGCTGACTGATCCAAACAAGACAATGCTTCAAGAAGCCGTGGATCGGATTGCGCCGTTGGTCGGTCGAGAAAATGTTTATATTGCGACCGCAACACACCTGGAAACTCCCATTCGAGCGGCCGGAATCGTGCCCGATTCGAACGTCATTGCCGAACCCGATAAACGCAACACGTTAGGCTGTCTCAGCTGGGTCGCTGCAACATTCCTATCGCGTGGAATGGACGATGTTTCGGTTGCCATTTTAACCGCTGATCACGTCATTGAGAGCCCTGACAACTTTCGAGAAACGGTTGATCGGGCGATTACTCTTTCGGAATCATCAGGCGGCCTTGTCACCATGGGAGTCACTCCCGTCCGGCCAGAAACCGGATATGGCTACATCGAAAGTGGAAATGACATTAGCGAATTTGCCAAATCCGTTGTTCGCTATCGTGAAAAGCCTGACTTAGAAACTGCGAAACAGTTTGTATCCGCCGGAAATTTCTATTGGAACAGCGGAATGTTCTTTTGGACTCAAGAAGCATTCTTCAAAGAGTTGAATGACACTCAACCGGAAACTGTTTCCATCATCAATCGCATGGCAAGCGCGCTCAAAGCAGGGAACAACGAAACTGCGATCGAAGAGTTTCGAAACATTCCCAATATTTCGATTGACTACGCCCTCATGGAGCGAGCGAGCCAAGTTTATGTTGTAAAAGCTGAGTTCCCCTGGGATGACGTTGGTGCATTTGATTCCCTCTTCCGCACGATGCCCCACGACGAAAACGGAAATGTCTCTATTGGCTCCGTCACGGCTACCGATTGTACCGGATGTATTTTTTACAATGACTCTACAAATGGCGTCTTAACGGCAGTAGGACTGAGCGATATGATCCTCATCCAAACCGATGACGTGATCCTCGCAGCCCCTTCGACCGATGCCCAGCGGGTCAAAGAGCTTGTTACCCTTATGAAGGGCTCTTTGCACCTTTGAGGGGTATCAACGTGATTCCGTTAATCGTCAATCCCGAATAGCGATTGGTTGATCGGAAAGTAACATTTTTCAATGCTTTTGGCTTTGTTTTGAACCGAAAGCAGGTTAAATCGTTATTCCGCTCTCCAAACAATGTAGACCCGGGGTCATCACTCGATCGAACGTGGTGTCCGTAATAGATCGGCGACTTATCTTGAGTTCCATCCGCATAAGCCACGGTCATTTCGGCAATGACTTCACCCGCCATCAATTGCGCATCGCAGCTCAAGGCAAAGGCCACTTCTTTTGCTGTTCCGTTCAGAGAAACTTCGAGCGATTCGGGAGCAGTGATGCCAGCAGGTGTGATTCCCGGTAACGACATTCCTTCCAGAAGCGAAAACTTGATGTGACCAGACTCGAAAATAGTCCCGCGCCCAAACAGCTGTGCAGGAGATGCCACGGTGGGTGATTGGCTTGGGTAGTACATTTTGGCGAAGATATTTGCCGCGTTGTACGGCAACTGCTCAATTCTCTCGGCTCGACCGCTCCATCCGTAGTCTCCCGCAAGCACCATCGCCGTAAATTGATCCAGGCTCCGAAGCATATGGGCTTCATCGCTTACCGTTCCGGCCCAAGTGGTTTGTAAGGTTCCAGCCCCTTCAACGTCAGCCGCAACATCAAAACCGCGCACGTTCTCGGGTCTGTACCAAGTTGAGGCAATCGGATGGAATCCTTCAAGTTTCCATTTTTGAAGCGACTTGAGGAAGGGAACATGGGCTTGCTCGGCTTTGTAATGCCAATCGGCGATCATCGACCCCTTAGGAATCGCAGCCCGGCGCTTGGCTGCGTTACTCGCATCATCACCATTGGTTGCGTCAATGGCCTCGTTCGGCGCCAAGCCTTCGTCACCCCAAAGCATCAAATTGACATGATTGTCTTTGGCCATCCCCCCCAGAGATCCCAACATATACTTCCAGAGTTCAGTCGTTAGGTCTGGATTTTTGGCAGTAAACCCTCGAAGGTCAACTTCATCCAATCCAATGTGAATGGTGGTTGGCTTCAGAGTAGTAAATACTTCGGACCAAATTCCACCGATCAATTCCTTTGCCCCTGGCTTCCTCGGGTCCAAAGTGTAAGGAACCGATGGATTGACCGCAAGGTCTTTTCTTGAGCCCGTATCCAATAGCCACTCCATGTGACCGAGGCTTTGAATGAGCGGAATCGGCTCAACCTCTTGCGATCGATACCACTTGAAGAGTTTGGCGAGGTCTGCCACTTTCATCGTGGCGGGGTCTACCGCTGGCCACAATGAAGCCCAGTTCGTTCTTTCACATTCCAACACAACTTTGTTGAATCCTAATGGTCGTAAAACGTTGGTCCACAACTTTTGGTGAAACTCAAAGGCGTCGGGCCCGACAAAGAGATGCACTCCGCGAAAATCTGAGCGGGGTTCATCCTCTATCACGCCTGTTGGCAAACAGATTTTTCCACCTCGAATGAACGCCATCTGAGCCAGGCGGTACATGGCATTTCGCAAGCCAGCTGCCTCTTGCCCATAGACCGAAATCGAGTTCTTGGTGATTTTGACGTGGTAGGTTCCTTCTCGCTGCTTAAAGTCCGACATGCCACCGTCAAAAGCGATACGGTTTTCTAACGAGCCAACTTCAGGCATTTCAAATCGCTTCTCAAGCTCGCTGCGGAAAAGGTCGAAGAACTTCGGCCTTCCCGCCGGGAAGTTCCAGAGGTTGCTGATCGTGAGAGTGTGATCCCAATCCAAAACCGACATCTTCGGATTGGGAATAATAGGTGGAATCGTTTCGTCGGGCATCACTCCGTCTTTAACCGGAATTGGAGCAAGAACAAGTTTTTTTGCGGCCCCAGGCGTCGACGGCTCAACCCCAATGACATACTCTGAATGGACCTTGGTTGGAGTCCCTTTGTGGACTGGTAGTGCGAGAATTCCTTGCCAATACACCGGAGCGGCTTCGGCCCACTCCTGATCATATTTACGCCCATCAAAGGTGGTGACTGGTTCGCTCGATGTTAGACTTACGGTGGCTACTTGGCTTAAAAATGAAGTGATTTTAGCGGGGGATGACAAGAGTCGTTTGTCTAATCCTCCGATCGGGGCTAATTGGGGCACGGTTCGCGTGACACCATCAAAGGTAGCTCTAGCATTTCGAAAGGGTGGAACCCAAATCAACCCATTGTTCAGCTCAATCAGTGCTTCGCCATTGCCATTCCAGTTAAATTCGTGGTCAATCGTAAGCTGGTTTCCGTTCTTGCGATAAGTGATGGTTCCGGAAGCTCCACCTTCGTTGAACTTAACTTCGACCGTTCGGTCGTCAATCCGCTGGACAACTTGGTCTTGCCAACGACTGCTGTAATATCCTTTGGTCCAACCCGGAGCATAAAACTGAAAGCCCGAACCACGAATCACCGGGACACCGTTAGAAGAAACCGTCAGACCCTCGTGCGGCCGAACATAGAATTGGATTTCCGAAGTCTTTATTTGAGAAAGAAGGATCCAAGCAAGCACGTAATCATTCTACGTTCGAAAACATGATTTGGAACTTGGATGTTGCATAAACCAATCTTGGGAATTCAGTTCAACCGCGTTTTTCTTCTTTTCCTTCACATATTCGCCAGTAGAATTGAGTCGCCATGACTTCTCCGTGTCTAAAAGACTGTTCTCGAGAATATGGCTTCGGATATGCAGTTTGAGATTTGAATCGAGAACGGGCGCTAGCACTTCGACACGACGGTCTAGATTCCGACGCATAACGTCGGCACTTCCGATATAGACCTCAGGATCTTTGTCATTTTCAAACCAATAGATTCGGCTGTGCTCTAAGAATCGGCCAATGACAGAGTTAACGGAAATATTCTCGCTCATCCCCTTCACCCCTGGCCTTAAACAGCAAACTCCACGCACGATGAGGTCCACCCTCACACCAGCATTTGATGCTTCATAAAGGGATTCAATAACCTCGGGATCAACCAAAGCATTGATTTTCCAGATGATTCTCGACACCTTCCCGAGCTTTTTGTTGCGAATTTCGCGCTGAATTTTCTCCATGATTCCATCACGGAGGTTGACGGGAGCGACCAGAAGTTTGCGATATTGGGTTTGCTTGCTAAATCCGGTTAGGTAGTTAAACAGTTCGGCAATGTCTTGAGTGATGTCTTCGTCGCACGTAAACAGTCCGAGGTCCGTATAGAGACGAGACGTTACCGGATTGTAGTTGCCCGTGCCAATATGGGCGTAGGATCGCAGCCCACCTGCTTCTCGCCGTACAATGAGGCATAGCTTTGCATGGGTCTTCATTTCCGAGAAACCGTAAGTGACGTGCACTCCCGCGCGCTCCAATGCGCGGGCCCAAACAAGGTTATTACTTTCATCGAATCGCGCTTTAAGCTCAACCATTGCGGCGACCTGCTTATCCTCTTCGGCGGCATCAAGCAGACTTTCGACAATTTTCGACTCAGTACCGACGCGATAAAGGGAAATTTTTATGCCGAATGCCTTGGGGTCATCGGCAACCGATCCAACAAACTCTTCTACGGGACGAAAAGAATCATACGGATGATGAAGGAGAACATCTTTCTGAGAAACTTGCTCGAAAATTGAAGTGTGATTTGTAAGTTGTTCAGGCAAATAAGGCTGAAAAACAGGAAACTTCAACGCAGGCTTATCGATCTTTGCTAGCTCCCACAAAACTTCCATCCCGAGTGGTCCATCGATCACCATTAAATCTTCTTCGTCGAGACTCAAGAGGCGGAGTAGGAGTTCTCGCGTGGACGATGGCATGCTTTTGTGAACTTGTAACAGCACCGGGTCGCCAAATCGGCGAAGTCGAATAGTTTCTTCGATTGTCGAAATAAGATCGGCGGCCTCCAATTCTCTAATTTCAACGTCTGCATCTCGCAGCACCCTAAAGAGGGATGCACCCTTGATTTCGAGGCCCGGAAAGAACATTTGAATGTTCCGTATGATGAGCTCCTCGAGCAAAACAAAGTCATTTCGTTTTGGCGTTAAGCGTATTGCTCGGGCGATAACCGTTGGTACTTTTACACGCGCCAATCGAGGCTCTTCACCTGGAGCCGCCAGTTCGACGACAATGTTAAGTGATCGATTTGAAATAAATGGCACCGATACGGCTGGGTACAGAACCAACGGAGTGCAGAGCGGAAAAATTTCCGACATGAAATACTCATCGAGTTCTTCAAGCTTTTCTGGCTTCAATGAATGGATGGGACGAAGGTGAATGGCTGCCTTGTCAAGTTGAGCAAGAATATCATCAACTAATATTCGTGCCGCTCGATTTCGCATTGGGGAGCTTATGGATGCTATCGCTTCAAGTTGGTCACCCGCCGTTAATCCGTCGGGTGAAAGCATTTGCACTCCGGCTTCTACTTGTTCGATGAGTCCGCTAACCCGAACCATAAAGAATTCGTCAAGGTTCGACTCAAATATTGCTAAAAACTTCAGCCGCTCCAACAGCGGATTGAGTGGATCGGCCGCCTCGTTAAGGACCCTCTGGTTAAAGTTCAACCACGAGAGCTCACGGTTAATAAATCTTGACTCAACTGCGCCGATCGGCTTCTTCTTGGCCTTGCTCAACTGGCAATCCTCCCGGCGGCCATTTCAAGAATCGCTCCCTCGCGAACTCCGAACTCGCTGATCAGGCATTCTTCAATCCCAAAGTGCTCCATCAATGCTAAATAAACCATACATCCGGGAAGCAAGGTTCCCGCACGCTTTGGCTTGACATTAAACCTCGAACCAATTCGATCAATCGAGAGTCCTTCGACGGCTCGTAGCAAATATTGAATTTCGTATTTTGAAAGCATCTTATCGCCATCAGGATGAAGCGCTCGCCACAGACCGCGCCCAACTCCTCCGGAGGCGATAGCGATGCGTCCTTTTGTTTGAATAGTGGTTCGTTGCATAACGCGAGTTATATAATTGTTAGCTGCTACTAATGCATACTCAGGACAAGGATTTGAAAGACCCGATTCGGCAATCAGTCTTCCGGTTCCGAGTGGTAACGATTGTTGCTCAAGGATTTGATCGTCCTCAATTACGGCAATCTGGGCGCTGCCACCGCCAACTTCGAACAAGAGGCTCGCACCTAAATTTCGCGTATCCAGTTGAGTTCCGCGAAAGCTGAGGTGAGCCTCAGCTGCGGGACTGATGATTTCAACCCGGACTCCCGTCTCTTTGAAAATCTTATCGAGGACTGCTTTGTGATTTCTTGCCAACCTTGTACCTTCGGTGGCAAAGACGTAAAAGCCGTCAACTTTTTTGCTCGTAGCAATGCGTTTAAATTCCTTTACGGCCAATGTTAACATTTCCATAACATCCTTGGGGATTTCGCCGAGTCTGGTTACTACCTCACCTAAAGGAATCCACTCATTGAGGTTATCGACCCGCATGACGAGCTCGCCATCGGTCGCCGCTACCAAAAGGTGGGCGGTATTGCTGCCAATATCAGCAGCGGCGAAAGTTCGAACCATACATTAATAATGGTTGCATAATCAGTCATGCCATATAGTCTTTTGTCTAAAGCGATGCAATATATCGTCGAAAAGCACGATGGAAGCTATCGAGACGGTGAATTTGGCTTACCGTATGCCACCCATCCAGTCGAAGTCTGTAACAACCTTCGGTACATAGGCGGAATTACGGACGTCGAACTACTATGTGCCGCTCTCCTTCATGACGTAATTGAAGAAACAGGTACCGACCCGGCAGAAATTGAATCAGAATTTGGGCCAAAGGTCAGTGGTCTGGTGACCGAATTAACGCGATCTGAACCAACCGACGAGCAACTCGCATCACTGGACAAGGATGAGGTCTGGCTTCTGCGATCTGGACTCCTTTTGGCGGACATTACGGCGATGTCGTCCGACGCCATGACGATCAAATTAGCCGACCGCCTTGCCAATTTTCGCCAAGCAATCGTGACGAGAAAAGGGGAGAAATTAAGACGATATATTCGACAAACTAAGAAAATCGTCGAAATTATACCGAAATCAGTCAATCCAGGCCTGTGGAAGGCTATCAACCGCGAATTGTCGTCTATTTCACGAAAATCCAAATCCTAGTATCTTTTCCGCCAAACCTCGTGCCATTATAAAAGTTAACCCCCATCGGAACTTAAGATTGAGGGGATACCAACATGGAACCAAGCAGTACACAATAGGATCGCTCAACTCATTGATGTGATCCGCGACCTAAGATCAGGAGAACGTCATGAGAACCGATGAGCAAGCCCTAGTGGATCGCCTGCCCAGCCTTGCGCTGGAAGAGGATAAATACAAAGTCCGAGATACCCTCGAGAATTTTCGACCCGAGGATCTCGCCGATGCCATTCAACGAAGCGATTTAGAAATCGGCCTCGCGATTCTGCGTAAGCTCGACGCCGAAACCGCGGCCTATGTCTTAATCGAACTTCCCGAAGATACATCGCGATCGATCATCGACGAACTTCCAGACACCACCGTTGCCCACTACCTTGACATCCTTCCTATGGATGACGCGCTCGGGCTGCGAGATAGTTTGTCTCCCGAACGATTTGAAGCATTGCTTCATGTTATTCCAGATCAAGATGCGCAGGAAATCCGCCGACTTCTCAGTTATCCAGAAAACTCGGCGGGCCAAATGTTGACGGAAAAATTCGTCGAAGTTGGTCCGACAGATTCGATGAGTGATGTGCTTGATTTAATTCGGAACACGAACGATATTGAGTTTGAGACGGTTAATTACGTTTACGTTCTTAGTGAAGATCGCCACCTCCTTGGGCTGCTCACTCTCAAGCGGGTTATTCGGGCTCAGCCCAACAGCCTCGCCCGAGATGTGATGGTCGAAGATGTCATCACTGCCCCAGTGGCCATGCCCGAAGAGGAGATCGCCCGGACTCTTGCGCGATATGGATTCTCGGCTATTCCCGTTCTCGATGAAAGAGGACGTATGTTGGGAATCGTCACCGCCGACGACGCTCAGCAAATCCTCGAAGAAGCTCAGACCGAAGATGTCCTTATGCTTGGTGCCGTTACGGGCGATGCCGAAAACTATCTTTCGCTCTCGGTTGTGGAACTCGTCAAGCGCCGCTTGCCATGGTTGGTGGTCCTTTTCGTCGCAGAGTTTTTTACCGGAAGCGTGCTGCGGTATTATGTTGGGAAGGATGCTGGACCGAATCCGTCGGGGTCACTTGGCATTATTGCGAACCTCAGTCTGTTTGTTCCTCTCCTGATTGGAGCGGGCGGAAACGCAGGTTCACAAGTTACGACCACCATTACTCGGGCACTTGCCCTTGGCGATGTTCGAACCAAAGACTGGTTCCGAGTCATTCGCCGAGAATTCATCGTTGCCGCACTCGTTGGCGGAACTTTGGGACTTATTGGAATGGCGCGGGTTTCCCTTCCTTATGTTGGCTGGCAAATGCCCATATACTTATCATTGACGGTCGGTTTGGCATTGCCCGGCATCATTGTTTGGGCCACTTGTATCGGTTCGGTGCTGCCGATGGCCGCAAAGCGACTCGGCATTGACCCGGCGGTCATGAGTGCACCTTTTATTTCGACCTTTGTCGATGCAACCGGACTCATCATCTACTTCGAAGTGGCCCACCGTATCACCTCAGCCTACGGCTTGCACTTCTAAGTCCCATGACTATGTCCAAGCAGTAATGGGACAAGGGCTCACGAAATGGGTGTTGTCATAAACGGGAATGCCTAGTTTTTGCCCGTACTTAGTGGCTTTGGCTACTAAGTAATGACCTCCGGCTTGAGGCCCTCCGGGTGACACCCGAACCTCCGATTCGAGAACCATCAAAGGGGCCATATTGTTTTTCCAATGAAGAACCAAATGATATCGAAATGAACCGGGTGCAATGAGTGAAGTTTCGGCCACAACTACCAGCGCGTCCAGATCATTGACTGAGCCTTGCCAAAGGCGAGGAATCATTCCCGGCCCTTGTCGACGACGAAAAGTCCGATTCTTCAAATCAAATCGAATACGGACCAGCGAGAGGTTGGCCCAAATTCCGGCAAAGCATACGGCCAGAGAAATCAAAGAGAGATTAATGTTGAATTCGACGAGGCCCCAAAGGGCAATCGCACCGCCGCCGAATATGCACGAGTAAACCAGAACCATGTACGCTGGCTCCGGTTCAAAGATTAGAAACCGTTCTTCCTTTAAAAATCGCCCTCTCGTCGGCGTTTCCAGCATTTACTTCTCCAGTGCGTATTTCAGTACTTGTTCGGCACGGTTGACAAACTGCACGGTCAGCAGCTTTTGAATATCCGCTGGAACTTCTTCATAGTAGTCTTTTTGGTTCTGCTCAGGAAGAATAAGCGATTCGACACCAGCTCGCTGGGCGGCAAGAACCTTTTCTTTGATCCCACCTACCGGAAGCACCTGACCACTGAGTGTTAATTCTCCAGTCATCGCCAGGCGAGGTCGAACCAGTCGACCGGTGAACAGCGAAACCAATGCCGTCAGCATCGTCACGCCAGCACTTGGTCCATCTTTAGGCACTGCTCCAGCCGGAACGTGGACATGAATGTCATTCTTTTCGAATTGACTCATGTCAATCTTAAGCGTTTCCGAATGAGAGCGAATAAAGCTCAATGCGGCGGTGATCGATTCCTTCATCACGTCGCCCAATTGGCCCGTAACGATGAGTCCTTTTGTCCCGGCCATCTTGGTTGTTTCAATAAACAAGACTTCTCCACCAACCGGGGTCCACGCTAAACCTACGGCAATTCCTGGGGTTATCTGCCGTTCCCGAATGACATCGTGAAGATAGCGTGGAGAACCAAGCGCCGTTTCGATAAAGCGTTCGGTCACCGTCATTTTCGATGTCCTCCCCTCGGCAACTTGGCGGGTGACTTTTCGAACGACACTTCCAATTTCACGTTCAAGGTTTCGAACTCCGGCTTCGCGAGTGTAGTACCGTACGAGTTTACGTACTGCTTCGCGCTTGAAAACTATTTGAGAGGGACGGAGGCCATGCTCGGAAATCTGCTTTGGAACGAGGTGGCGAACCGCAATTTCAACCTTCTCTTCTTCAGTATAACCACCGAGTTCAATCACTTCCATGCGGTCGCGCAGGGCGGCGGGAATCGTGTCCAGTCGATTTGCGGTAGCGACAAAAAAGACTTTCGAGAGGTCAAAAGGCGTATCGAGATAATGATCGCGGAAGGTCGAATTCTGCTCTGGGTCCAGAACTTCCAACAGAGCTGATGAAGGGTCTCCACGATGGTCGCTGCCAAGCTTGTCGATCTCATCGAGAACAACGACCGGATTATTGGTCCCGACTCGTTTGATTCCTTGGATGACCTGGCCAGGTAGAGCTCCGATATAGGTTCTTCGATGACCACGAATTTCAGCCTCGTCGCGCATGCCGCCCAACGAAAGCCGAGTGTCTTTTCGACCCATTGCGTCGGCAATTGAGCGACCGAGCGAAGTCTTGCCCACACCGGGAGGGCCAATAAAGCAAAGGATGGGTTGACGGATCACTCCGGTCGACTTGACTTTACGAACGGCGAGAAATTCGATGATTCGATCCTTAATTTTGTCAAGCCCATAGTGATCGTGGTTCAAGACTTCCATCGCATGAAGCAGGTCAAGATTGTCAACAGTTGCCTCATGCCATGGAAGAGCGACAATAGTGTCAATATAAGTTCGAGCAACCGAGTATTCAGGAGAGCCAGGATTGATCCGCTTCAGGCGGTCATATTCACGGTTCACTTCCTTCAGAGTTTCTGCTGGCAAGTTTGCCTGATCAATCTTCAATCGAAGGTCATCAAGCTCCTCACCCCGATCTTCACCCTCGCCGAGCTCCCTCTGAATCGCCTTCAGCTGCTCGCGCAAATAATATTCGCGCTGGCTCTTGCTTAACTCGGTGTTGACCTCAGTCTGAACCTTAGAGGTCAACTCCAATACGCGAACTTCTCGAACAAGCATTTCGAGCAAGGCCTTTAGCCGGTCTTCAAGATTGATCGTCTCAAGAACTTTTTGCTTATCTTGCACATTCAAGTGCATATGAGCGGCAACGAGGTCAGCCATAACATTGGTTTCGTTGACTGCTTGGGTCAGCGACCTCAATTCGTCAGGAAGTCCCGGAGAAAGCCGAATTGCTTGCTCAAACATCGCGGCTACGGTGCGCCGCAATGCTTCAATTTCTTCGGCACCTTCTTCAGTTACTTCTGGCTCGTCGATGACCTCAATCCGAGCCCGCATATACGGAGCTTCAGAAATTCGTTCGACTATTCGAAATCGTTGAATTCCTTGGACGATCAACCGAACGGAGTCGGGCAGTTTTACCAACGTGCGAATAATGACCGCGCAACCATATTCGTGAATGCCGTCGAATCCGGGTTCATCAAATTGAGGGTCCCGCTGGGCAACGACGCCGATGACCCGATTATTGCCACTTACCGCATCGTCAATCAGCTTGATGCCTCCATCTCGCGAGATGCTCAGCGGAGCGATGAGCATAGGGTAAATCACACTTTCCCGGAGGGGCAAAATGCTGATTTCATCCGGCACAATTGGCTTTCGCTCTTCTTCGAGCAAAATGTCGTGCACCTGCGGTGAGCTTTGTTCGTCGTGCTCAGGAATATGTTCTTCGATTGGTAATTTAAGGTCAGCCATTATGATGTTTCGATGACCACTTGGTGCGAGGTGGTCATCATTTTTGGAATCAAAACTATCAGTATCCCGTCTCGGAACATCGCGCGAATGTTGGACGGAACGATTGCAATATCTTTTGGTAAGGCAATTTCACGCTCAAAATGTCCGTAAAGAATCTCTAATTGAAATACGCCAACTCGTTCCTCATCTGACTCAACATCCTCCATTCGATGTCCGCGCAAAAGTATTGAATGTCGTTCGGGAATATAGGTTAGCTCAGTCTCATCGCCCTTCACCCCTGCAATTTCGCCTTTGAGGACAAGTCGTGTGGATTCTTCCGTAAGGTCAATGAGTGGCTCCCAACATTTTTTGGTCGCAACCTTCGGGCGTAGGCTGGTCAACTCAGCCGAAAGCTTGTTGAGGTCTATTCCCCCTTGCCATAAAAAGTCATCCCGATCACGTTGCGACATTCGTACCTCTATTTTGCCTCAAGTGAGAGCTTTTTCGTCCATGCCCAACCCGCAACAATCATCGTTAAGACTGATGCAACCCGAAGAGCAAAGGGCAGCTTGCACTGTTCAGCCAAATATCCAAATGGATATACGCCTAATGCGCCGATTCCGCTCAACGCCCAGATATGCATGGAAATAACTCGACCCCGCAGGTGCTCGGGCGCAATGATCTGAAAGAGAGAATTACAAGTGTTAAAAATGGTGACATTGCTTACACCTAGCAAGATAAGGATTGGGACAGCGGCCCAAACATTGGTAGTGAAGGAAAGCAGGAATAGACCGAGAGCGGCTGCCGTAACGCTGATTCGAATCAGCATTCCCTTCACTGGCTTTTCTGAAGTCTTCGATGTCACCATCAGGGCTAGAATTGCGCCGATTCCAACGGCAGTAGTCACGATTCCAACTCCAGTTCCCGTTTCGCTTTTACCAAGGTGAAACATTTCCTGGGCGATCGCCGGCAATTGAGCCAGATAAAACAAGCCACAAAACGAAAATAATGTCTCCAGCAAGAAGAGCATTTTAAGACGCTTGTCTCGCCAGGTATACCGAAATCCTTCGATAATCAGGTCAACGATTGGACTCGTTCGATCAGCCTTTGCACTGAGGTCGGCCCGAATAGCTAGCGCGGCAAAGATAAGAGCGGTAAACGAAATTCCATTAACAAGGTAACACTTGTCAACCGTGAATCGGGTTAGGAGTAGAGCAGCGAGGGCCGGGCCAAAGACCCGAGCGAGGTTAAACGTAAACCCTTGAAACGGAATCGCAATTGATAGGTCTTCCTTGGGGATGACCGAACTGAGCGTTGCTTGGCGAACTGGCATCTCAAAACACGAAATGATGCCGTTAAACGCGGCCGCGATGAACAAGTGCTCAACACGAATTTGCTTGCTCCACGTCAGATATGCAATAGCGAAAGCCGAAAGGGCTAATAAAATTTGGCTCCAAACCAAAAGGGCACGCTTATTCATTCGGTCAACGAAGCTTCCTGCAAACGGGCCGAATAGCGTGACGGGTACCATAGAGAGGAAAGATACGAGTGCAAGTCTCTCTTTACTACCAGTTAGCTCATAAATTAGTACTCCCTGTCCGACATTTTGAACCCATGAGCCAACGAACGATAGGAAGGCACCGATCCACAAAAGGCGAAAGTCTCGGTATCGGAAGACTCGGACAAACTTTGAATTTGGATCAGTAAGCAATTGACGCGCGCGCTTTGGAATTTCAGAAAAAAATCGCGCCATCAAGTACTAGTATGGTCGGAAAAAGACTCCTTAAATTGAGAACCAAGAATGGATAATCGAGAACAATTACGGATTTTGCAACTCTGTTCAAGCAGTGCTGTGTCGGGGGCCGAAAAGAATGTATTCGGGCTGAGCACAGCACTCCGCCAACGGGGCCATTATGTACAAACCGTTATTCCAGAAAAAGGATGGTTAAGTGCCGCCCTTCTGACCGACGAAGTTCCCTGCCATACGATGTCAATGCGAAATGTTGGCTGGTGGAAAACGGTCGCCTACTGCCTTCGCCAGATGCATCAAAACCGGGTAGACGTTATTCACACCCACCTAACACGAGCGGCGTACATCGGTCACATGGTTGGCCTGATCTCGCGAAAGCCAGTGGTGACCAGTGTCCACATCGATAACCATGACAATATTTATCGAAAGTTAGCCCATGGCAACAACCGAATTGTTGCTGTTAGCGATTACGTTCGAGGGGTTCTTCACGGTCTCGGAGTGCCAAGTGCCTTCATCGACACCGTATATAACGGAACCGACTTCCTCGATCTGCCGGGAACAGATCCCAATGTCACCAAAGCTTCCTTTAACCTTGCGGGAGAAAAGGAAATCATTGGCGTGGTCGCTCGCATTTGCCGAGAAAAAGGATCCCTTGAGATGGTTCGAGCAATGAAGAAAGTAGCTTCGCAAAACCCCAACGCTCAATTACTATTCGTTGGTAAAGTTGTCGAAGAATTCCGGGCTGAACTTGAGGCTGAGATTGAATTTCAGGGTCTTCGCAACAAGGTCACATTTGCGGGAATTCGCCACGATATTCCGGCGATCATCGATACATTTTCGGTTGCAGTAATGCCGTCGGTACTCGAAACCTTTGGTATCTCCGCCCTCGAATCGATGGCCAGAGGTAAGCCAGTCGTCGCCACACGGGTCGGTGGCCTCCCGGAACTAGTAAAAGATGGCCAAACTGGACTATTGGTTGACCTGCGAGACAGCGAAATTGCCGAAGCAATTAATCGGCTTCTGTCGAATAAGGGCCTCCGCGACACCATGGGGCAAAACGGCCGAGTGGCAGTAGCCGAAAAATTCACGATGGACCACATGGTCAATCGATTTGAATCCGTCTACGAAAAGTGCCTCAACCTTGGCTAAAAATTCGTAGAATAAGATTGATGGCGCAATGGACGCTCTATTACGACGGAGGATGCAACCTTTGTCATACGAGCAAACTGAAAATTGAGAAATGGGCTGAACAGGCTCAGCAGCCGTTGAACGTTGACGTTCTGCAATCAGACGAAGGAATCCGCAAGGGCTATTCCCTTGAAGGGATGATCCTCGAGATCGACGGAAAACCGCACATAGGCTACGACGCCTGGCTAGAGTCCATGAAAGTATCTCCCTGGTACCTTCGCGGCATCTACGGACTCCGCAATGTTCAGCCGATTCGCTGGTGTTTCAAGGTTGGCTATGGCTTTGTTGCCAAATATCGCCTCATGATGTTTGGAACTCGGACTTGCCCAATTCCCCCGCGAAAGCCAGTTGAACCATCAGTCGAAGAGCCTGATCAAAATGAAAAAGTCGGACAGCCTTAGCAAAGATGGGCAATCTGGCTAAGAATTGATACGGAATGACCCCAAAGTCCAATCGGAACGGCGTCTAGCCAATACCTGCACTCGAAATCGTGACATAATATAAATTCCTCTGTGGGGTGCCGTGCCCAAGTGGCCTAAGGGGTCGGTCTGCAAAACCGTTATTCGGCGGTTCGAATCCGCCCGGCACCTCCAATTTTCTTGCGAATAAAGGAAATCAAATCGTGATATAATTTGATCATGATTACCACCCTTGTGGCCTTTGCCGTTCAGTCGCCAACACTTTTTGCCGATCAATCTTGGAAGTTGAGCTTCGCCATCGTTGGCAAGTTCGGGTCGACACCGGGATCGAGGAATCCCTATGAGATCAAAAATCCGTCGCTGACTGGAGACCTTGCCCTCACCAATAATAAGGCGGTAGACAAAGACCATGATGTTGTCCACCTGCAACTTAAGCTGAAAATGGATCAAAACGACCTCATCACGTCCCTAACTCAAGGATTTCCGACAAAAGACAGTCCTGAGTCGACTGCGATGGGAATGTACTCCGACAAGAACTTTGCCTACGTTGAAGCAAAATTCTTGCTTGACCGGACCAAGGCGACCTCCGCTCCTTATTCGACGGATTCTGCTTATGGCAGCACTTCCGTTTTAGGCCCCATCGGCATTGGGCTCGCTGTTATGGAGCGAGGAATGATGGCGCCGGAACTGAAAAAGGAATTCTTCCTTTCCGAGGATGGACCTCGAAAATTCTACGTCACGTTTAAGCCGAATCTCAACGCAACAACCGACTCAAAGAAGGGCGAGGCTGCATTTGCATTCCAAATCAAAATGAATGATCAAGGCAAGGATTATCCAAACTTTTTCACGGGTGCTCTACGCCTCAATATCAAGACGAAAAAGGTCCAATACTTCCGGGCCACATCGAAAGTGAGCGATGGCCCTGCGGGACCCGAGGATGCAGTTTTCAGCCAAGCCGAAACCCTCGTCGTCAACATCGAATCAAAGTAGCAGTTATCCACATCTGGTCCTTTTCGGGGTTCCGTTTCGTCTTTAATATCCATCCATGAGGAGTAAGACTGCCGAATCGTCGCACGCCATTACTCCAATTGGAGTAGTGGCCCCACCCCCAATCTTGGTTCAAACTCCTGCATTCGAGGGCACACTTGCTGCTCTCTTCCGATGCGTTCGAGACCGAAAGGTCGACCTCATGGAGGTCCCTCTTGAGCCTATCTGCCAGGCTTATCTCGAATACTTGATGGATTCACCGGAAACAAACCTCGACGAGGCCGCTGCGGCCCTCACCGTTTTGGCCTACCTCCTTGAACGAAAAGCTTGGCAACTTTTGCCATCGGAAGATATTGAACCAGAATTCGAGGAGCCAGCAGCCCTACCCGACCCAACTGGCTACGCCTACTCCGACGTTATTCAACTCCTCCTGGGTGGACACGAAGAACGGTCAAAGCTCTTTTTCCGAACTTCCGGCCCCGACCCAACTCTGTACGAAATCCCCTATTCGGTGGGTGAAGTAACCATCGGCGATTTGGCCAGGGCGTTCGAAAATCTGATAAGGAAAGCCGAACCCGACGAAATTGATGTCCTCAGCAAACCCCGAAAGTCGCTTGTTGAGCAAATGCGAGTCGTTCTTCTTTGCCTTACCAAAGAGTTTCGCCCCATTACGGCTTTATTTGTCGGTGCCTACACCAGAAACGATGCCGTTTATTGGTTCCTTTCCTTGCTTGAACTCATTCGATTAAAGCAAGCTGCGGTTAAACTAGAAGGCGAGGAGGTTCTCTTCGCCAAAAAATGACGTTAGTCGATCAATTGGAAGCGCTCCTCTTTGTGAGCGAAGCACCCGCCAAACTGAATGACCTTGCCCGGGTTCTCAACCTCGCCGAAGGTCAAATTGAGCAAGGGCTAGAAATCCTCGGTCACCGAATCGATGGAGCGGGAGCGATTAAACTGGTCAAGATCGCGGGCGGCTACCAACTTGCGACAAAATCAGAGTTTTCCGAACTCGTCGGCTCATACATGAAGCCACAAAAACAACGTTTAAGCCGAAGCATCATGGAAGTCCTCGCGATCGTCGCCTACAAACAACCGATCACCAACGGCGAAATCGAAGTCATCCGCGGAGTTCAAAGCGACTATGGAGTTCGCGTCCTTCAAGAGAGAAACCTCATTTGCGAAGTTGGGCGAAAACAGACTCCTGGGCGACCCATCCTCTTCGGCACCACCCAACAATTTCTTCACCAATTTAACCTCGACGGCCTAACTCAACTCCCCCAACTGGAAGTCGATGCCCTTCCCGTCCTTTCCGCCGATAATGGCCAGGAAGAACTAATGTCAACCGAGGAAGCAACCGCATGAGCCTGATTCTTCCTCTCCTATTTCGACTCGTCGTAACAGGCTATGGCGATGCCCCCGAAGCGCTCAAAACTACGTCGTGTCAGGCCGGATGCATCATGGACGCCAAAACAAAAAAGGTGCTTTGGTCACGCGATAAAGACACGATGCGGTACCCCGCCAGCACGACGAAGATCATGACGTGCCTGCTCATGTTGGAGCATTACAATCCCGAAGACGTAATCACCGCTCCGCCGGACATCCTGAGCGTCAAAGAGTCGAGCATGAACCTCAAGCCTGGCGAACGAGTCCGGGTCAAAAACATGGCCTACGCCCTCATGCTCCGCAGTGCCAACGACGGCTGTTACGCCATCGCCAAGCAAATGGATGGCTCAGTCGCTGGGTTCAGCGAGCGAATGAACAAGCGAGCCAAAGAAATTGGCTGCGAAAACACTCACTTTGCAAATCCCAACGGCCTGAATGACAAAAACCACAAAATATCTGCATTTGATCTATGCCTGGTCGCCCGCGAAGCACTAAAAAGACCCGATTTCCGCGACATTGTCAAAACCCAACGTAAGGTCATCGACCGCAGCATCAACTTCCAAGATCGCCTGATGGTCAGTCGCAACAAATACCTGTGGCAAGACAAATCCGCCGATGGCGTCAAAACAGGCTTCACCGTCCCCGCAGGCCACACGTATGTCGGAAGTGCCACCCGCGAAGGCACCCAGTTCATCACCAGCCTGCTCAACGCCCCCCACTGGATGGCAGACCACAAGCTGATGCTCGAATGGGCATTCCAGAACTACGAGACGAAATTGGTCCGCAAAGCAGGACCGTTGGACCCCAAAAAAATCTCTTCCGACATCCATTGCCAAATCGAACTCAAAGATGACATTTATGCCTGCGTTCATCGAGACCAAGACAAGATTGAACAAAAATTTGTTGGCCTCAAAACCGATCATTCATATACTAAAGGAGACCTCGTCGGCCACTATGAAGTCATTGACCGAGATGGATACCTCCAGCGAATTCCGGTGTATGCCGCCTCGGATGAAGGAGGCATAAAGCTTCCCCAAGTTGGCTCAATCCCTGGATCATCTCTTGCTGGTTTCGGGGTAATTGCCGTTTTGGGGGCACTCGGGGCCGGTACTCTTATCTACCGTGGAATCCTCCGTGCCCAAACCAGAGCTTGAAAGACTGCATGTGCGAATCGCACATTCGGGTATCTGCTCGCGCAGGGCTGCGGAAAACTACATTATTGAGGGCCGGGTCCAAGTTAATGGGGCCTCAATCATGGAGCTGGGTTTCAAAGTTGGCCCCGCCGATGTTGTTTCGGTCGACGGAAAAGTAATTTCCGACGCAAAAAAATACACTCTCATTTTTCATAAACCGATCGGAGTCGTGACCACCCTCAACGACCCCCAAGGGCGTCCGACCATCAAGCAATATCTTCCAAACTACGGAGTTCAACTGAAACCCGTAGGACGCCTTGACAAAGATACCGATGGATTACTTTTTGTGACCAACGATGGTAATATCGCCCTTCGGATATCTCACCCAAGGTACGGCCTCGATAAGGAATACCAGGCAGTAGTTGAAGGAATTCCTGACGAGAAATCGCTGGACAAGCTGCGGAACGGAATTTTCATCGAAGGAGGCAAGACCGCTCCAGCAAAAGTTGAGCTTGTGTTTGTTGAGCAAAATCACCAAACGACTTCGGTGAGAATCACCATTCACGAAGGACGAAAACGCCAGGTCCGTCAAATGTTTTACGCCATCGGTCACCCAGTGATCAAGCTCACTAGACTGCGCATCGGCCCCTACTACCTGAAGGGCCTCCGCCCCGGCGAGTGCCGAATGCTCAGTAAGGTCGAGGTCGATAAGCTCAAAAAAACGTTGGGACTCGAGGTTTAAACCATGCTGGCGGGACTCAACAAATACCAGCGATTTGTTCTCATCATTGCCTGGCTTGGCTGGGTCTTCGACGTCATGGAGGCGTCCCTGTTTGGACTCACCAAGCAACCGATGCTCAAGGAAATGTTGGGCGAAGCGGGCTACAAAGCCAATGGCACCGTATGGGAAAGTTGGGGCCACAATGGCATGCTCCTTGGCTGGGCCGCAGGCGGTTTCATCTTCGGCATAGTCGCCGACAAATGGGGTCGGTCAAAGACCCTCATCCTCACGGTAGGGATGTATTGCGTCTTTACTGCGCTAACCTCGCTATGCCGAACGCCTGAACAAGTCGTCTTCGCACGGTTCCTAACCGGACTTGGAATTGGCGGCGAGTGGGCGGCAGGGGCAGCCCTCATCGCCGAGACAGTGCCCGATAACTTCCGCGCTCGTGCAGCGGCCTTCTTGCAGACCGCGGCCGCTATCGGCTCGATCATCGGCGTCTTCGTCAATATGTCGGTCGGCGGCATGAACTGGCGATTCGTGTATCTCGCGGGCATCATTCCCGCTATCATTTGTCTTATCGCGAGATTCAAATTGGAACCCGACCAGCCCACCGAGAAGGAGCGAAAGAGCAACCCTCTCGGCGAACTTCTACGAACAAAACCTTACAACAAGAACTTACTTATCGCCGCGGTCATCGGAGTTGTCGGCATCACGGGCGGCGGCATTCTGCCGTTCTGGCTTCCCAACTTGATCGCAAAGGCTGTTTTACCCGCCGACCTCACCTACTGGAAGAACGTCTCGATGATCGCGCTCCAACTAGGAACCCTGGCTGGAGTCCTTGTCTTCCCGCCGTTAACCGACCGTTTTGGTCGGCGCCCCATGTTCGCGATCTTTGGAGCCTGTGCGGGCATTCTGCTGTATTTAACGGCGACAATGGCGCATAATCTCACGTTGATTTTTCTACTTGCTCCGCTCACTTCCTTCTTTGCTCTCGGACTCACGGCCGGGTTCGCGCTCTACTTCACCGAACTGTTCAGCCATCGGTTTAGGGCGACTGGTGCAGGAATCGCCTACAATACGGCCCGGATATTCAACATTCCCGTCGTCATGTTCATCGGCATCGTGGGCAAGACAAACGTAGCACTCGCGATCGGAACCGTATCAAGCATCTATATCCTCATGCTTATCGCGCTAATCTTCGCCCCCGAGACCCGCGGCAAACCCCTCGAGGCATAATTCTACGTCCTAGTTTGTGGCTTGCTATCGCCATCGCCCTTGCCCTTGCCCTTGCCATTACCCTCGCACTCGCACTCGCACTCGCACCCTACTTCGGTCTTATCGCCGAAAAATGAATCCGATCCGACTTCTCGCGGGGCGGCTGCAGCGTGTACGAATGGAAGAATCGAATGTCTTTAAATCCCGCTTCCATCAGCATATCGATCGTCTCCTCAAGTCCGTAGGCCCGTTGAATATGGAGCTCTTCGAACACTTGGTCGCCAACCCAAAACTTCATCGTCACATGAATGAGCCGCGTCTCCGGGTCCCAATCTCCTTTCCATCGGTATCGAACCTTGCTGGTCTTCGATAAGTCCTGCTGATTAAACAGCTTCTCCTCAAAGGCATAAGCCGTGTTCATATCAAAGATGAACGAGCCACCCGGGGCCAAGTGCCGATATGCCGACTCAAATGCTTTCTGCAACTGACCCTTGTCGGTGATGTTATTGAAACTATCGAAGAATGAAAAGACAGAGTCATAGGTTCGACCCATATCAACATCCGCCGCGTCAGCGACTTCAAAACGCAGGGGCATTCGCTTCCGCTCCGCTTTCTCTCGAGCGATCTGGATCATATCCGCCGACAGGTCAAATCCTTCAACTTCAAAGCCTTCTCGAAACATGAATTCCGTCATGGTTCCTGTTCCACAACACATGTCGAGCATCGACTTCGGCTTCACTTCTTGCATCGACAGCAGGAGCAAATAATAGGAGACCCACATGCGATACGGCACGGGACGCATGAGCTCGTCATAGAACTCAGCGACCTTGGTAAAGCTTTGGGCTTGCGGTTCCGCCAAACTCACTTTCCGAGCAACTCTTCGAGCCTTGCTTCCGCTACTTTGAGTCGTCGATCAGCTTTCGTCAGATACAGATATACGCCGAACCACAGGAGTATCGGTGGTAGAGCTACGAGTATTTTGAATGTCGTGTCCATAATTTTCTACTTCTAGTTCAAGAATGCCAGCGCGGGAGCGCAGATTGTAAATCCAATTCGTAATGATCGACACTAGGATCATGAGTTCAATCGTAACATAAGCGTAGCCGCCTTTAAGATTGCCCTTCATGATGGTGTCGGTCGGGTGGAAACTCTCTCCGAGAATTTGGGGCAGCCGCGGATAGACGAAGGTTAAGAAAAGGAAGGGAAGAAACGCGGCAATCGCATAACCCGCGCTATTTGTGGCGCGTTTTCCGGTATCAGTAAAGGCAGTTCGTAAGACGAAATAAGCCAAGTAAATAACCATCACCAGCAGGAAGGAAACCTGACGAGGATCGTTTTGCCACCACCAACCCCACTGAATCCGGCTGAAGAAGATTCCCGAGATCATGGTCAGGACAATGAAAATCATGGCTAGTTCATGAACGGCCGACGAGCGGATATCCCACTTCTCATCGTGGGTCTGGAGGTATTTCATGCTGAAATACAGCCCCATGCAGATGAGGAGAGTGGCCATGATCGGGCAAGGGAAGTGCCAGAAGAAGATGCGGGCGAACTCGGGTGACTGGAAATTGGCCGCGTCGGGAACCAAGTAGGAATGGAACGTCGCCAGTGGAATGCCAACGATCAGCAGAATCTTCCTTAGCCTTTCCATATCTTTGAGTAAACCACAGGACCGATTGAACAGGTTGCAAAGGCGTATGCAATCATTCCGATTGCCCCATTTTCTCCCGACTTAAGGAATTCACCGAGGGAAGTCGCCGTGCCTGTTACACCAAGATTGATGAGGAAGATGAGAAGGGGCGCGGAGATAGCGGTCGACAATGCATATCGACTAGATGCGGGCGATGCGATCGCACCCGCGAGCGTTACCGTACTCGCGATGCTGACCGCTCCCGCAAAGGCCATGGCGATAAAAAGACCAACATTCTCTACATGCACTTTGACGATGACGAGGAAGGCGATGCTCATGAGCGTCGTCGCCAGCAGCATCTGGGCGATGTTAAAGAGGGCCTTTCCCCAATAGACAGCCTCAGGTCGGGCCATCAGCCGCCAGAAGTCGGCAGTGCGACTGTCTTCTTCTTGCAAAAACGTTCGAGGAAGGCTAATGCTTGCCGAGAAAACGAGAATCATCCAGTACATTCCCGATGCGATCATCGGATTGATCGAGGTCGTCCAAGTAATCGAATTGACAATCACCACGCTGACCAGACAAAGCAGAGCAGTGGTCATGATTCCACTGAGCGAGCGGCTTTCCGACCTCCATTCTTTTTGGAAGACCGCGTAGATCTCGGTCTGCCAACTATGCCAATTCGATTTCATGCGTGCCGAACCTCCTTTCATCGGGGTCATTGGTCGCGATGACGAGCAAACCCCGTTGCTTTTGCTCACCAATAACACGTTCGATGAGGACTTTCCCTGCGCCATCGAGCGCGACGCCGGGTTCATCCCACAGCAAAATCTTCGGCCGGCTTTGGATCGCTAACGCGATTTTTAGGCGAGAGCGCAAACCGGAAGACAAATATTGCGATTGAACATCTTTGTGCTCTTCAAGGCCGCACTCAAGAATCGTCTTCTTATCGTCGGTTTCGATCCCGCGAATCTTGGCCGCCAACTCCAGATGCTCGGCAACGGTTAAATTCGCAAAGGTCGCTTGCTCAAGCGCGCAGTACGAGAGTTCGGTTCGGTAGTTGGTTGTCTCGGTCTTGACCGTCCCCGCCGTCGGACGCTCGAGCCCGGAAAGGACCTTTAAAAGCGTCGATTTTCCCGCGCCGTTTTTGCCCGTGACAATGAGGCAATCCCCTGCGCTTAAGCTGAATGTGAGGTCGCGAAGAATCCAGCGGCTGCCATATTTCTTGCCTAATCCGTTGACCTCAATCACGTCTTTCAGTATGGCACCTGGGGGTCGAGGAGCAAGGCTCCCAAGCGTCTCGCCCGGATTTTGACCCGGAGGGTCGCAGAAGGTAGCCAGGTGGTCGCAGCGAGTGTCGAGCGAAGACCCCTGGATAGTCCAGTATTTCCGACCCAGCGGGTCGCAGAATTCGGAATTTCGTGCCAGTCGATAATTGGTAGTTTGCCGCCGTAACGGCGGGGTCACGCAACTCCTCGGACTTCCGCAGTTTCGATTATGTGACCCAGCCCTCCGCTCCGCAAAGCGGAGTTCCAGACTGGGCTGAGAAATTGCCAGCCTTTCGGGCCTCCGGAAGGTTTGTACGGAATTGGTTATTAGGTTCAAAGTGAAATTAGGTCAGCATCAAAAAGCGGGGGTGATGAAAAAAAGTACCCTAAGTTTTGAAGGCAGGGCGATGGCGAGGGCGAGGCTACGAAGGAATTTCCGGGGTAGAGAAAAAACGTACCCAAAGAAACTGAGGGCGACGGCAAAGGCGATGGCGAGGGCGGTCTTCGAGTGGGATTGCGGAAAACATCGATGAGTGATATTGAAAAAATTTGTTCCTAAAACTGCTTTCAGCCGTCCGCCGAGAAAGGTGAGGTGACGAAAAAGTTGGCCCGCCGGATTTGGTTTTTTTCGGGGCATACTTATTTAGACGTCCAAATAGTAGACATTGTTCTACTTTTTCGAGCATTTCTACAAAATCTCAGCAGATGACTAATCCTCATTTACACTGGCTTCTCCCAGCGTCACTCTGTTTCCACTCGTACCTCGTGTCCCTTCGCTCGACGCAGAGGTCGGAGCAAGTGCCACAAATTAGCCCCGCCCACGCTAGTGGCTTGCCGTCGAAGCCGAAACCTCGGAGGTCTGGGCATTGAGTCGGATTCTCAAACTGGACGAGAAATGCTGTTGTTTGTCTTTTTAAAATGGACATTGTCTTCATTTCTCGTTCTCACTGACTCAACGTCTAGAAAAGTTTGCTCTGGATTTCAAACAGGCAACTCCCAACTTCGTAGACGTCGCTACCAATGCCACCCGGTTTCATTTTCCAAAAGTACCCAGTTCACACAGTGACTTGTCGCAGGTCACAACATGATAACACCGCCCACGTTAGTGGCTCACCGACATGAGATCCTGGATGCCCACTTCAAACCCTGCTCGAAAGTCTATATATTTGTGGGTTTTGAGGAGGAAGGGTATATCGCAGTTGTCCAAAAGTGCAACGATAAGCCGTCCCGAATCTCCTATCGGATCTTGATTTAAGAATAGATATCGTTCGAGAGATGCCCATTCCGACTTTACTGACTCGAACGAAAGGAACGCCACTAGGATTCGTGAGGTTTCCAAGCCTTTTGCTATCGCAGATGGAAAAGATTCGCCGTGTGGTGCGCTCCAGGTGTCTTTCCAGACTTTTAGACCTTGATTACGCATGTGATCACCAATTTGACGGATGCGTTCCTCATCGGCGTGGGAGTAACTTAAGAAGACATCAAATTTAAAATCCATCGATTAACACCTCCTCGTGCATTGCCAAGAGTATCGAAGTAAGGTTGACAGTATATATTAGTTTATTACCTTTACCATTAACGCTCGAGTTGAAACAAGTGAATCCGCACTCAAATAGAAGAGTTTTTAACATTCACCGTCAAGTTCCGGCGAAAGCCAAGAAGCAGAAGGTAGGAGGTAATTCTGTTCGCTGCTATCTATTTTTGTTTAAGGGTAAGGGTTTATTTTGCAGAATTTTTACGCGCCCTCAATTTCTGAACCTTATATCCACCAGAGCCACTGGGATCAAAAATGACTCGACTGTTGTTTTGCTTGGCAAATGCTTCAAGTTGCTTGCGAAGCTCCTCTGGGAGTTTAGGCGTACCAGATTTCTTATTCGATGGCTTGGTACGTCCAATGGACTTCCGCTGACTTGACTTCTTCCTCATTGGTTGCCAACTTGCCATTCTAATAAATGGCGTTGGTAGCAGGAATACTGATGAATGAAAGTTCCTTGCCCTTGATGATTGATGCTTCGGTGCCCTCAATTTCGTCACGAATGCAGCATTACTCGATTCTTCGGGCAAAATACGGCTGATGAGGTCAGAGTCAAGTCTCAACAAATTAAGCCGAATTCGGCTGGTTATTCTCCTCAATTGAGAGACAGAATCTTGAATTCCTTGTCCTACTTAGCTTGCCATTTCTTTACGTTCGGAAGGTCAGAGAATTGTCCGAAGTGGAATTTCGAGAGTGGGTTCAGCGATCCTTTAAGTGGTTCCCAATATTCATTGTCAATTCTTGAGGACTCAAGCAGTGCACCAAGGATTGTTCGAACCCTCGCGGGTTCATGTAAGGTGGCTTGGCATAGGATGTTCAGGTTTTCAGGAGGGATTTGATCCCTCAATATTGCTCGGAGTCGACGAAACGTTTCTGCCGGGTCGGTTACGGCACATGCTCCTCCATCTCGAATAAGTTCGAGAAACGCACCTTCAAATTTTGGAAGCGAAATCGCCTCCAAGTCTCTTCTCAACACTATGTGAATATCGCTAAACTGGCGGGGTCGGCTTTTCGTGAAAACGACAAACTGCGGCCGGGCTGGTATCTGGGTCGTCAGACCCAAGATATTGGCGGCCGTCGTGAGGGTTGGTCGGAACTTGCCAGCAAAGGTCTTTTCGAAAATAGCTAACTGGGTAGCTTTGCTTTTTCCTAGAAGGGTGTCTTTCGGCAAGTAGTATAGACCCCAGCCAACCCGAACGAGGACATTTCGCTTTGCAAGAGTTGCGAGGGCTTCCAAAGCTGCCATCGGGCGGCTGAGGCCCTTGACGTCTTTGGCCGTGACAAGAGAATCCGAAGAGGATTTAACTTGAGATAGCACAAGATCGATTGCCGTCTCACATGATTTATTGCTTCGAACAAGCTTTGCCACATATCAATTGTGTCACGACTCTAGAACTGACTTAGCACTGAATCTCACGAGCGGAAGGGAAGATGGGGAATTAATTCGGCTAAGACTTTTTCCGTGGAGGGCAATCGGGCAGGGATAAGAGGCATTCAGGTTGTCCGTCATCATTTTCTCCCTTAAGGTACTCATGCCCGTTTTGGGTGACGGCGAGAACAACGTTCACCTCTATGCCTTGGTGTATCACTTTCCAAGAGTGCATGCCTCGCTTGAGCATGGCAACAAGCAAATCCAATTCCATCAGCCAAGGCTTACCGATGTCATCAAGTCCGCCTAAGGCAGTGATTCGTTCATGCGGCAGATTGGAAGTACCTTTTCTAGAACACGATATTAACTCGCTCATGGGTTGAGAATACTTCCAATAACGCGAGTGATTCGTCTTGTTTCTAACTCAGTCAAAACAATGGTTGCTCCCAGTGTCATTCCGTTTCCATCAATACTCGTTCCTCGCGACATCACTCCATTCGACGCAAGGGTCGGAGCATGTGCCACAAAATAACCCCGCCCACGCAATGGCTTGCCACGAAATGGCCTCGCCCACAGCAGTGGCTCGCCTGTCGAACTAGTGCCCATGGGTTATGCTTTGCCCAAATATAGTGAAATGGCCGTCGGTATGAATCTCATGCGGCAATGTATCAAGAATTGCTTTATTTGATGAAAATATCTGAACTTCAACGAAATTGGCATTGTAACTCAAAATGTATAGTCTGACATCTTTCCTTCCCGCTACAAGTTTAGACATTGAATTGACTTGCTGGGTTGTAAGTGATAACGGAAAATTTGTCCTTATGAGCGGTGCCGGATGACGCCCGCTTTTTACTTGGGCATTTGACGGAGAAACCGATATCATAATACTGAGCATCGGGATGTAGAAATATTTTTTAATGGTCATTCTATTAACTTCCTATGGCGAAAAAATTCCTATTGAATTACAAAATTTAAGTACGTCTGGGTCAGGTTTACATTTCAACAGGCCAAGTTCGCCATAGGGATCAACCCCTAGTAAATATTTGCACTGCAATTTAACTAATCGACAGCCGATTGAATTCACATTATCGCAAACCTTTGGTTTGGTAAAACCAGCCATACATCTGATTTGGACGCCAAATGCCCGACACTCTGAGTCATTTCCAGCATTACCTGGCTTAAATGTTTGCCTACCGCAGCCGCTATCGCTACTGCATTTACAGGCACCAGGATACTTGTTACAGTACTTTACATGATCATTTTCATGGGCATCTGCACATTTCTGGTACCTTTCTAGCCCTCCGACTCCTTTATAAATGGCACCGCAGCCAAACACTTTCCCTTTACAGCATCCTACTAGACCTTCTATTGATTCTGCGCCTGTTAGTTTCCTTACAGCTTGGCAATCACAGTCGCGACACGGATCCGGATCTGAACATGGAGCTAACCCACTAGGGTCAGCGACAGAGACTATTCTATTTGTTACATAACTATAAGTTGGTTCTGATGGCCACAGTCGATCAACTGTAGTCCAGTTGCCGCTTGTCTTCGAATAGTGTCTTGCTCTGACGTAGTGGCTTGAGGCAGAGAGTCCAGTTTCACGGTATCCCCATGACCCGATCCAACCATATTTACCCCTAGTTCCAGTGGTGGTGAGATCTCCACCATATGGCTTGTACCGACCGTCGAAGGTCTTTGCGCATGTTTGGTCGATTTCAGCAGTGACGGAGCCAAGAGCGTCAGTGAGGAAGTCTTTTCGACCACCAGCGTCCTTGTAGCCAACCATTTGACCGTCGATTGTGTAGTAGTTCGTAACTGGCATCTAGTTCCTCCCTTGTAAGTAGTCTGGTCCATCCCAGACAAGTGTCGTCGTAGTTGCACCTACCTGCTCGGTACGCTTCATTCCGTCAGGTTGGTAAGTGAACGAATTCAAGACAGATCCAGATGAATGAATGGTCATTCGGTTCTCTTGATCGTAGCTCATTGTAACAAAGTTTGCTCCAGTTTGAACAACCGAATTGTTTCCGTCGCTATCAAAGGTATAAGTTGAGAGGACACCAAGGGCGTTTCCTGCCAAAACTTGACCAACTGGATTGTAAGTAAATGTTGATGGACCATCTTCGCTAGCAAACGTACGGTTATCCACGGCATCGTAGGTGTAGGTGTAGAACTTGTTGCTAACCGGAGCAAAGTTTGCCGAAGTCAATCGATACTTCGCATCGTAGCCGTATTGAACAAGATCGCCACTTGAGTCGAGAATCTGGGTCGGATTTCCGACCGAGTCGAAGGTGTAGGTCAATAGTTGCAAATTTGCATTTGCAGCATTGGTATCTTGAAGTTTGGTTGTTCGACCAATTGCGTCGTAGCTTCGAATTCGAGTCGTGCCGGAATTGTACGCCGTTGTTGTTTCACGAGAATCGGCATCGTATTGAAAGGTCGAAAAATTATTGTCGGGGTCTCGGAAGACACTCTTTCGGCCAAGAGCATCGTAGCTAAAGGTTCGAATCCCACTATCGGGATCTTTCAAGGTTAGCTGCTGTCCAACTGCATCGTATGTGTAGGCTTGAACCAAAGTTCCTGGATCAGTTTTGCCAAGCAGCTGGCCGTTACCATCATAGGCAAAGGTTAAACTGACCTGGAATAAGTGCTTGGTGTAGTCCTGGCTCCGATCTCGGCCTAGGACGAAATGGCGCTGGGAGGAGCCAGTAGTATCGAGGCAGCGTTCATTCTTCACCTGACTGCATTTTAACACCAGAAAGATTGAATGTGAAAAGAATCTCCCAGCTTAAACTGGCCCTCATGACTTAATGGTTTTACCGAGCCGCACAAAGGCTGACCGCACATTTGCAAATCCAAGAGAAGTTAACTTAGAGGTCCTTATCGTAAAACGTGTCGCAGGAACTATGTCCAGTGTTGCCTTGCGCGCAGCCGATTTGGGTGAATCCGTTACGTTCATAAAGTTTTCGGGCGGCGGCAGCCGACTCGATTGTTTCCAGATACATTTTGGTATAGCCCGCGGCTTTGGCCCGAGCGAAGATCATCTCGATCATCTCTTGCGCTTTGCCAAGTCGTCTGGCTGAAGGATAGTAGTACATCTTCCGCAACTCGCAGACTTCCGGCGTGGCACCCGTCAGAGGAGCGAATCCGCCTCCGCCAACGACCACTCCATCGACCTCAAGAACAAAGTAACCCGAGCGCGGTCCGGCATAGTTTTGCGACATCGCGAGAACCTCGGGATCATTGATCGAATACCCTTCGCCCGACGCCCCAATTTCGGTCATCACCGCCTTGATCAGAACCGAAAGTTGGTCGTCGTCGTAGGGATGGACTTCGCGGATGAGGATTTGGTCAGGGGTCATTGTACGAATTATGGATGAAGGTAATGTCAAATTCAACTCGCGATTACCGATCAGCCATCGCTACTGGCTTTGGTGGCGAGTTATAGTTGGTACGCGAGGGGCGAGGGCTTGGCCGTTTGCCGTTGGCCGCAAGGAGCGGCGATAATCGCCGGGTCGCAATGCTCCTTGGCCTTGGGAGTTCGCTGTCCTTTCCAGGGGTCTTCGTTCCAATTTCGCTAGGGCTCATTGTCTCTGCGACCACCTGGCTACTGTATGTGACCCCTCCGGGGTCAGGTTCCTGATGTTTCGAATTGATAGGGCAAAGTCGCATGTGCTGGCGGGGAATCGATATCCGAAGACGGTTTGTCGGAGGATAGGCGTCTAGCCTGTGTGTTTGTGCCGCAGGCACCGATTTCGGTCATTACCGCCTTGATCAAAGCCGAGAGTTGGGCGTCGTCGTTGGGATGGACTTCGCGGATGAGGATTTGGTCGGTTGTCATTGTACGAATTATGGATGTAAGTAATGTCAAATTCCACGAAACTAAGCTCGACTAGCGACTACCGATCATCCATCGCTCCCGGCTTTGGTGGGGAGTTATAGTTGGTACGCGAGGGGCGATGGCCAGGGCGAGGCCGAGGGCGATTGATCTTCCACTCTGCTTTCAGCGAAACAGGTTTCGCAGGCCAAAGCGCGGACAAGTCCGAGCACTCCACATAAGACGAAATTCTTCTTCCTTGGCGCGGACTTCGCGGATGAGGATTTGGTCGGGGGTCATTGTACGAATTATGGATGTAAGTAATGTCAAATTCAACGAACCTTAGCTCGACTCGCGATTACCGATCATCCACCCCCCGATCATCCACCCCCCGGGAATTTCATTCCTCCGCCAGTCATCGGTTCGAAAAGCACTTGGAATGACTGGCGCGCCACCCCTCCCAGCTTCGGAGGGGAGCTTCGTTTGCGGGTGTCTGAGATGCCTCGAAGCTTTTGGACGGCAAGATGCCGACCCACCATAGGGCCGTTCAAGAATCCATAGCTTCCGTTCCTTTTGGACGGCAAGATGCCGACCCTCCATAAAATACATATTTCCGCAGGGCCCGTATTCTTGCTCGGCTCTGCCAGGTAAATTGGCGGAATATTCCAGCTGGGTATGGATTTGGTCTTGAAAATGCATGTTTCGAGACTGTTTCAGCGCGACACACCTAATGGCGTGACGCAGATTCGACCAGAATGGAGTAAGAGGAGATTAATGGGCATACCTTACGTAATCGAGCAAACCGCACGCGGCGAGCGATCTTATGACATTTGGTCGAGACTGCTAAAGGATCGAATCATATTTCTCGGCACCGAAGTCGATGACTATGTTTCGAACCTGATCGTGGCTCAACTTCTATTTCTTGAAAAAGAAGATCCTGACAAGGATATCGACTTTTACATCAATTCACCGGGTGGTTCGGTGACCGCAGGACTGGCAATGTACGACTGTATGCAACACATCAAGTGTGATGTTGCGACAATCTGCGTTGGTCAAGCTGCGTCGATGGGAGCCGTTCTGCTTGCAGGTGGAGCCGCCGGAAAGCGTTACGCGTTGAAACATTCACGAATCATGATCCACCAAGTATCAGCCGGATTCCGAGGTACTGCTGCCGACATTAATGTCCAAGCTGCAGAGATCAATCGGATGATGGATAGCTTGATGGGAATCCTCAGTCGCCACACCGGTAAGACTGAAGAACAAGTTCGAAAGGATTGCGATCGAGACCATTTCTTGTCGGGTGCCGAAGCCGTAGAGTACGGTTTGGTCGACAAAGTCTTGGAAAGAAAGCCGTAATCCTATACAATAGAAGGCATCTGAATGGCAAAATCAACGGAACGAAGAGATCAGTGTTGTTTGTGTGGAAAGGCGAAAGAGCAAGTAAAGAAGCTCATCGTTGGTCTGCATGGCGCGGTTTGTAGCGATTGTATCGACTTATGCAACGACATTCTCCATAGTGACGGTGACTCACGCCAGCCAGGTGCCAAGGCTCCTGTAGCCCCAAGTCAGCCTGCCCACCAGCCAATGGCTCCGGTGATGAAAGCGGGCACCGTACCGAAGCCGAAGGAAATTGTTGGCTATCTCGACCAATATGTCATTGGTCAGGATCATGCCAAAAAGGCCCTGTCGGTCGCGGTTTACAACCACTTTAAGCGAATTAACGAGAAAGGCGGCGACGTCGAACTCCAAAAGAGCAACATCCTGATGGTCGGGCCTACTGGCTCGGGCAAGACGCTCTTGGCTCAAACACTCGCAAAACTTTTGCATGTACCGTTCGCAATCGCGGACGCTACCGCCCTAACCGAAGCTGGTTATGTCGGTGAAGATGTCGAGAACATCCTTCTCAAGCTGTATCAATCGGCCGAATCGATGGATCCGAACAACGCGAAGGAGCTTTGTGAAAGAGGAATCATCTATGTTGATGAAATCGACAAGATTTCTCGAAAGAGCGACAACCCGTCGATCACTCGAGATGTCAGCGGCGAAGGCGTTCAACAGGCCCTGCTCAAGATCCTTGAAGGCACTATCGCTAACGTCCCACCGGGCGGCGGTCGAAAGCACCCTCAGCAAGACTATCTTCAAATCGATACCTCAAACATTCTGTTTGTCTGCGGTGGAGCCTTCGAAGGCGTCGAAGAGATGATCAAACGGCGACTAAAGGAAAATGTCATGGGCTTCCGCTCGGAACCTCAAAGCAAAACGGATGCGCCAAACGATATTCTTCGCCACGTCCTCCCCGAGGATTTGCTCAAGTTTGGATTGATTCCTGAGTTTATTGGTCGGCTTCCGGTCATCGCAACGCTCGATACCCTCGACGAGGAAGCACTGATCCGAATTCTGAGCGAGCCTCGAAACGCGATCCTGAAGCAATACACCCGGTTCTTCGAACTGGACGGAGTTGAGCTTGTGGTTGAGCCAGGCGCGCTCAAAGAAGTTGCCCGAGAAGCCCTCAAGCGCAAGACTGGTGCCCGAGCCCTTAGAGCGATTATCGAAAGCGTGATGATGGACGTCATGTACGAAGTCCCATCGTCCGAAGAAATCAAGCGGGTCGTCCTTCCAACCGGAATCATCGACGACGGAAAGCTTCCATTGCTTCTCAATGCCGAAGACCTTCGAAAGGCAAGTTAAGCGGTCACGTTTTCATTGCCTTTCCAATCAGCCATTTCACAAATCATATTGTGAAATGGCTATTCTAATTGTAATACGGTCAAATGTCTGGACAACCCATTGAAGGTGCAAAGCGGGAATTCTTTCCCCAACTGACGTCAGTGCGATTCTTCGCTGCGCTGATCGTGATTTTGTACCATTACGACAAGGAACTGTCACCATACCTTCCCGTTGCGCTCCAAAACTTCATCGAACACGGCTACATCGGCGTCTCGTTTTTCTTCGTCCTATCTGGCTTCATCTTGGCCGCCAATTATTACGATCGGCTGCTCAATAAGACGGTTTCAAAGGCGGATTTTTGGTGGGCTCGGTTTTCGCGCATCTATCCGCTCTATCTTTTATCAATCCTGATCGTCTTGCCGCGCTACTTCATTCCACAAAGCATGGACCCCTTGCCAGATCAGTGGGTTTATGCTCACGCTCACCCATTCGAGCTTGTAACGGTAGTGACGTTCGCCCTGCAAAGCCTGGCATTTCCAAGCGGGGCATTTTTCAATTCACCCGCCTGGTCGATCAGTACGGAGATTTTCTTCTACTTGTGTCTGCCATTCCTCTTGCCGCTCATCAAACGAATCAAGACCCATCAACTGATGATCGTCCTGGTCGTGTTGCTTTTGTGGGCAGTTCTGGGACCGTACTGCTACCATGAGCAAATCTTTACGGTGAATGTGCCCAAGCATCTCGGCATTGCCTACACGGGCCCAGTCGATGTCTTCCTCAACCAATTTGTCCGCATGAGTTTCATCACCAGGTTGCCCGAGTTCCTGTCCGGCGTCATCGGCTACCGAATTTATAAGGAAGTCCTGATGGGGCGGAAGTCGCCGTGGCTGGCGCCGTTTGTCGTCCTAACCGCAATCCCATTCTTTGGCCTTATGCTCTACGAGCCAGGGAACAACATCTTAAATACGGTGCTCTACACTGGACAAGTCCTCGGTATTCCGTTCTTTGTGTTCATCATTCTCTGGCTCATCCAGTCTCAATCGAAGGTGGTTCAGATTCTCAAGCATCCGAAATGGGTTCTGCTTGGCGAAGCCAGCTTTGCGCTTTATTTGTTCCATATTCCGATCAAGAACGCGGGGCAGTTGTTCGTTTCGCACTTCCTCCATCGCGACAAAAACAACGTGTGGCTCTGCTTGGCAATGATTGCGTTTAGCATTGCGACCTCGATTTTCTTGTTCCACAAGGTCGAAACCCCGTCCCGCAAACACTTGACAAACTGGTGGAAGCATCGCAAGGCTCATGGAGCGTAGGCTTCTAGCCTGCATTATTCCTCAAGACCTTATTTTTGCCCTTGCCCTTGCCCTTGCCCTTGCCCTTGCCCTGAACAAGGTATCCTCTAAAACCTCATTGCCCGCTCGTCTAATGGCAGGACGAAAGTTTCTGGTTCTTTTAATCGTGGTTCGAATCCACGGCGGGCAGCTTTAGTTCTTTCCCTCCGATTCGTTGATGAATCCGAAGATCACGGTTGAGAGTTCGGCGTATTCCGAACTCCAGCTCAAGTAGAATGGAGTCGGTTCAACCCTGTGAAACCTCTAAGCGCTTCGTTTTTGATTCGATCTTTCGCAGCCATCTGCGGCATCGGTCTCATCGGTTTGGTAAGCGCTGCCCCCGTTCGCATAACTCACCCAGTCGCACGGACAATTCAATCCCCCGATGGCCGTCTCAAAGTCGAACTCGCGATTCCGCCATTAGACTCTCAGGAAACGCCCAAGTGGTCTGCGACCTTTCGTGGCAAGCCGATTTTAACTGACTGCAAGCTCGATCTCGATATCGTCAGAGAGGGAAGCCTCCTATCTGGTGCCGCTGTATTGCGCGAAAGCAATCGTTCGGGAGATTCCAGGATCAAGGTTCTCTTCGGCAAAGCCGACCATGTTCAGGATCGCTACGCAGAATATCGGTTGTCGCTGAAAGCACCTGGCAAGCACCAGATCGATATCACGCTTCGGTGTTACGATGACGCGATCGCTTTTCGTTACGAAGTACCCAAGCAAGAAGGCTCAAATAAGCTGGTGGTTCAGGATGAGAAAACGACTTTTGGGCTCTCAGGAGACCCGACCTCTTACATCCAATATCTCGAAAACTTTCAGACTTCGCATGAACATAACATCACTACAACGTCGCTGCACGAGATCAAACCCGACACCCTGCTCGATACGCCCGCCACTTTCGCCTATCCAGATGGCACCCATTTAGCGATAACCGAGGCAGCCTTGAGGCACTACCCAGGAATGTCGCTGATGAATTCGAATCAATCCCTGGCGTGCAAATTGGCACCGAAAGCGGACGGCACCAAGGTCGAAACGACGTTGCCGATGAAGACTCCGTGGCGAGTCGTTTTGGTGGGTGATCGAGCGGGAGCATTGCTCGAATCAAATGCCCTGTACTGCCTGAACGAACCAAGTGCGATTAAAGACACGAGCTGGATTAAGCCGGGCAAAATGTCTTGGCCTTGGTGGAATGGAAATGTGGTGTCAGACGGCAAGCCTGACCCACCGATTTTCAACCTAGAGTCACAAAAACTCTACATCGACTTCTGCGCGGCGAACAACATCGCCTTTCACTCGACCATTGCCGATAACACCGATACTCCGTGGTACTTCCAAACGAAGCCGGGCATTGCTCCCGGACCAGACACGGACGTGACAAAGGTTCGCCCTGGCTTAGATTTGCCCGCAATTCTTCAGTACGCCCGATCAAAAGGAGTTCGCTCTTGGACATGGGTTCATCAGGGAGCCTTGCGCGGACACGTTGAAGAAGCGTTTGCCGCATTCGAGCGATTGGGGTGGAGTGGCATGATGGTGGATTTCTTCGATCATGACGATCAGGACTCGGTCGAACATGCCGAGGCTATTTTGACCGCCGCGGCAAAGCATCACATTCTCATCCATTTTCACGGGATTTGGAAGCCGACCGGATGGCAGCGGACATTCCCAAACCTTATGAATCACGAAGGGTCTCTCAATTTGGAGTATCTCAAATGGAGCAACCGATGTACGCCCGAACATACGCTGAACGTGCTGAGCACTCGGATGGTGGCTGGCCCCATGGACTATCACCTGGGTGGGTTCAGAGCCGTGAATGCGGACAAATTTGCGATTCATTTCGCCGCGCCCAATGTGTTTGGAACTCGGTGCTTCATGTTGGCCGCTTACGTTTGCATCGACAATCCAAATCCGATGGTCGCCGATTATCCCGACGCTTACAAAGATCAGCCGGGGTTTGATTTCATCAAGCTCGTTCCAACCTGGTGGGATGAGACAAGAGTCTTGGTGAGCGACGTTGGCAAGGTACTCGTTACAGCAAGGCGAAAGGGGCGATCTTGGTATGTCGGATGCATGTCGTCAACCATCTCGCGAGATCTCGACATTCCTCTGGAATTCTTGGGCTCCGGCAATTACAATGTCACTCGATGGAGCGATTCGGCGAAGACAGAAGCCGATCCCAATGAACTGGCTAAGAAACAATTCATGGTTTCGTCTCATGACAAATTGGCGGTCCATGTATGCCGCGATGGCGGATTTGTTGCCCAGTTCACGCCAATTAAGTGAGTTGATAGGAACTTCCCATTATTGAATGGTGTGACTTCCCCAAGGATCGAAACTGATCAAAATCTGCGATTAATAACCCGTTTTTAGCTATTTCCCGTGATAAGCTCGAACAATCTCAAGCTCGTGGCGACGGATTTGTCGCACAGGTTACGCTGGTGAACAAAATGCAAAAAGGACCAAACACTTCGGACGATACGATCCTCATTAATCCAATTGGAACGATCCAGTCGGCGGTTCGCAAGCAGCAAACTGGTGGGTTCGAAGGAACCGAAAGCCTCGTGGAGCTGAATCCAAAATTCAGCGATTACCTGGTTGGTCTTGAGGACTATTCCCACTTGCACATCATCTATTGGCTAAGCCAGATGGACGAAACTCACGGGCTGCATCGACCACAAGCAAATCCAGAAGTTCCTATTGTGGGAATGTTCGCCTGCCGCTGACCGCAACGTCCCAACCCGGTCGGGTTGACGGTGGTCGAACTTATTTCCATTGAGGGAACGACACTTCACGTTCGGGGCCTTGATGCCATCGACGGCACGCCCGTCATCGATATCAAGCCTTACTATCCTCCCTATGACACACCAAAAGGAGAGGTCCGCGTACCTGAATGGGTTTGGAAACTCAAGTACTGAGAATCGAATAGTCATTGCCAAACAAGGTTTGAAAAGCGTCCATGATGGGCAGCTCTACACTTCTTGCTCGCCTAACGCGCATCGTAAATAGCCAGATCACAAGGCCTTGACGACGAGGCGGCGGACTTCAACGTCGACCAAGGCGGACCTCAATTGACTTCGCCCACTCCCAAGGTGGGAGTAATATCCCTCAAATTCGCGCGAATTATTCAATACACTCCTGGGAGCCTATTGAGGTGACTAAACTCGCTTCTTCCGTCGAGACGCTACCAGGGCTCCAATGCTCAGCACAATGATGGTTGACGGCTCTGGAACTGCGTCAAATGTCACTGTCTTTGTCAACGTATTGCTTCTCATGAGCGACGTACCTGCCCCAAACCAAACGTAGTTCATGTAGGAACCGCCATTTGCTGTTCCAAGCCCTAAGGATGTCACGATTGAGTTATCCACAAATAGGCGAATAACATTGCCGTTCGCGCGTACCGAATAATTATGGAACGCACTAGTTGTGTCCATTGTCACAAAGGAATTGATGCTTGTAAGATCGTTGAGTAGGAATACTCCGGTATCCGTAATGCCAACATAGGCAAGCCGACCCGCTGAGTCCCCCATCGCCAAATAATATCCGGCACGTTGCAAGCCCGCTGGCTGGTAAGCGGAGCTAATTACTTTCACGTCAGCCGAAATGGACGCACCTAAATTAAAGTCCGTCGCCGAGGCTGCGTGAGTTTCCCACCACCTTGCCCCACTCGCGCCAGAATCATGGCTGAGAATTCCACCTGAAACACTCGGAGGCGGATTAAACCCATTGTCGAAGAACGTCCAGCCCTGGGCCTGAGGCAGAGAACCGAGATTAGGATCATAAACTATGGTCCCAGCAAATGACATCGAAGAAAATGCGAGCAACAAACCCAAAACTGCGACTTTCATTCAGGTGATTGTAACAGGAGCAGCCAATTTTAGATACAGCAATTTTACTTGCTTTGGATGCCCGCCAAGAGCAACTGGGCGGAGCCGTCAATCCATTTTGAGGTGGCGCTGGGAGAGACCAGCTGAAATGATTTGCACTTCAGTCTTAAGCTAAGGAATTGCCTTTAGGTGATGGACTACGTTCTCTCAAAAGTCTCTCAATTGGCCGGGATTTTGAGAGAATTCCAGAGACTGCAGTAGGTTCAAAGCCGTCACTTTGAACCTAAGCGAACCCCCTTGAGGCGGTAGTGCCCTTCGCCTAGTTTTGGAAGTTCTAAACTCAATTTAAATTCAAAAAGCCCGCTTCGTACCTCGAAGTTGCTTCCCTCAATCGATGGCAATATCCGTAGGTCCTGAGAATGAGAACTATAGGTAAAATCACAACCGACCTGGGTAACGTCGCGTTGTCTAGGCAGCTTGGGGTACTACACGAATGCCGATGATATCGTTCCTCGCCGGAGCGCATGACCGAACGGGCTATCTAGCGACTCCCGCTTCAGGCAGCGGAGCAGGTGTTTTGGTGCTACACGCGTGGTGGGGACTCACTCCATTTTTCACACGTCTTTGCGACCGGTTGGCAGACGAGGGCTTTGTCGCTTTCGCGCCAGATTTGCATCACGGCAGGTCTGCGGCCACAATTGATGAGGCAAAGGTGATTCTTGCTGAGCGCGATTTCCCCGCAGTTCAAGAGACGGCCCTCGCCGCGCTCGAATTCTTACGTCGGCATCAGGCGGTGAAGAGTGATCAATTGGGAGCGGTTGGTTTTTCCATGGGGGCAGCTTTTGCCTTATTACTTCAGGATCATGCGTCCGACGCATTCGCCGCAATCGTCATGTTTTACGGGCAGAGCGGGGCAGATCTCACGCACGTTCATGCGGCGGTGCTTGGGCATTACGGCGGGACGGACGATTGGGAGCCGCTTGACCACGTGCGGCAGATGCAGGGCGATACCGTCACGACCCACATCTACCCGCATGCCGGGCATTGGTTCTTCGAGGATGACCGTCCCGACCATTTCCACGAGGAAGCCGCCGCGTTAGCTTGGGACCGCACGGTCGATTTTCTGCGCGTTACCATGGGAACTGCTGGCAAGTAATGTCCGCCGAAAGTTCAAATCCTCGTTTGCTCCCGACCATCAAGAAAATTTAGGTCGTGGGGGCCTCCGAAAATGGGTCAGCGGTACTTCACATGATCGATGTCATTGTGACAACGAGCATTTTTACGTCGTTCTGCCACTCATCCTCTTGTCAATTTCTACCACAAGAGCGTTTGAAAAGCGTCCAAGATGGCCAGCTTAGATTTTCAGTCTTTGGTTTGTAGCTGGTTTGGCTGGCCGATCAAGCTTATTTTTGGTGCCTGACCGAAAGCTCAGTTACAATAGACTAATGAAGTTAGGGCTTCTTTATTCGGCCCTGCTGGTTTCCGTCGTCGCGACAACTGCATCGGCAGGACCATTGGGGCAGTCGAAACCGGCCAAGAAGGGCGAAAAGATGGGCTGGACCGCCTATCACGGCATGGTTATGACCGAGGCACGGCAGGTGGACATTGACCTGGAAGCAGCGGTGGAGAAGAACGATTTGGCCACCGTGAAGAAGCTATTGGCGGCAGGTGGGAATCCCAATTACGAGGTGCGTCCGCCACTGCTCGAGCTTCGCGGGACGCACAGGCAGATGCTGGCGATGGCCAGCCTCCTGATCAAGCACGGAGCAAATGTGAATGCGGTGGACTATGGTCATCGAAGCGTGCTCCATCTGGCGATCGAGGGATTTTTCGATCAGGAGAAGGATCCCGATCCGGTGGATTTGGTCCGATTTTATCTTTCTCATGGAACGAAGACCGAGATTCCGGACGGCAACGGAAAGACGGCGCTGCATTGGGCCGTGACCGAAAAAAAGACTAAGTGTGTGCGAGCCTTGTTAGACTCTCATGCCGACCCAAATGCCCGGGCCAACGCTGACAAATACCGATTGGCGGACAAAGAAACTCAGGATTGGAACGATGGTCGATTCGAGCGGGGCTATAAGGAGGTCGGAATCACAGCCTTGCACATGTTGATGGAGTACAGGGGCAATTTGGCGATGATGGAAATACTTTTGAAGGCCGGGGCCGACCCCAAGTTGGCGGATGCGAACGGCTGGACGGCCTTGCATTACGCCGTTTTGGGCTCAAATGGGGATGGGGTTCGATTTTGTTTAAACCACGGGCTCTCGGCGGACACTCCGACCAAGCTGGGTTCGACTCCCCTCATGATCGCGGTGGGGCATAACCTTTCTTCCTTGGACCCAAAAACGGTAGTCCTGTTGGTTGGTGGGAGCCGCCCCTCTCTGCGTTCGGCTTTTGAGAAGCAGGCAAGAGCGGAATTGAAGCGACTAGCGTTCGATCCCAACTACGCCGATGGAATGGACCCAAAGAAGATCCTTGCGAATCTGAATCAAGTGGGGAGGATGTTGGACCCAAAGGCAACTGCCTTTGTGATGCCACAGGTTCCAGTGGGGGAGGACGGGATTCATTATTTGCCCTTGGATTGGGTGCAGATGTCGGTTTCGCGAGTGGTGAAGCGCGAGAAAAACTGCGTTGGGGTTACATTGGGGTTTCAGATTTTGCCTTCGGAGTCAATGAAAGAAGCGCATGCGACGGTTAAGAACTTTCGATTGGGGTCGTCGGTGAGCCGGTCGTTTTCTCTGACAGTGAAGAAGGGGCAGGCGAGGTTCGTTCGCTTGAAGTTTCCGGTGTCGACGAACGTGGGTGCTCCAGCCCATGGGACGTATATTTTGCGCTGGCATGACGGTGGGCGAAGCGGGTCCGTTTGAGCAACACGAAGACTATTAAGCTCCTCCATCTGTTGCGACAAAGCGGCTCGTCATTGATTTTAAGACGAGACAAAACACCGAAATCGGCAATGGCAATTACGGCATTGCTCTTCCATGAACCAGGCTGCCTTACTTTTTCTTAAGCTTGGGAAATTTGAAAAGCGTCATGATGGGCCGCTTTAGCATTCAAAGTATTCATTGGGAATTGCGACTTCACATCTGCGCTTCAAGGACTAAATGAGACTTTATTCCCAGATATGCAATGAAACGTAGGGGGACGGCGTTTGATAGGTAGGAACCCATTAGGGACTTAACAAATGAAGAATTTGAGAACAATCATCGCCGTCATCGCCACAATCGCGGCATTTACCATCGCGGTTCCCGCGCAAACTCCCCCAGCTCCTACTGCAAAACACGCTAATATGGACCTGAAAGCCGCAAAACGAGATATCGCCAGACTGCAGGCAGATCGGGCCAGGGCTCGCAAACACCACGACTGGAAGAAGGTTGCGCAGGATGATCGGCTAATCGCAAAGGACAAAGAATGGATTCGTAAAGATGCCCAGAGGCTTGAGAAACTCCGCAAAGGCGGAAAATAAAATCTGACGGAGAGGCATTAAAAGAAATTGACCCACTTGTAAGGTGGGTCAATTCTATGTTGGTTCCTTAATTTCCAACTTATTTTTGTTGCGCCCGCAAACCTGTGGATACAGAGGCTCAAAGGTACGCCGATTTTCAGATTACTTCACCTGCGTTCTTTTGGTCGGGCACCAACCTTCGCTAGGCCAGCTATGCACGAAGAAAGTTTGAAAAGCGTCCATGATGGCAGCTTCGAAAATCAGAATGACTGCATCCTTTTCAAGTAGATTATTTCACATCATTTTGATGACGACCTTGCCTTTGGCGCGCCCAGTTTCAACGTAAGCCAATGCCTCCGCTGTCGCCTCAAACGGGAAGACTCGATCAACGACTGGTCTGATCACACCTGATTCGATGAGGGCCGTGATCTCACGCAATTGACTGCCATTTGCCCTCATGAATAGGAATGAATAGTCAACTTTGCGATGATTGGCTTTCTTTCTAATGCCAGAGCTTAACATGCGCACTATCTGTTTCATCAACCATGGAGCGCCGATTTTTTTGGCAAATGCAGGATCGGGAGGACCAGAGATCGAGATGACTTTTCCTCCTGGCTTGAGGATGTTCAGGGACTTGGTCAACGTCTCACTGTCCTGGCTGTTCAACACAACATCATAGTCTCTGAGAATCTTTTCGAAATCGTCTTTCTTGTAGTCGACGACGAGGTCGGCACCAAGTCCCTTGACCATGTCAATATTTGCCGCACTAGTCGTCGTCGCCACAAAAGCGCCAAGATGCTTCGCCAACTGAATGGCAAAAGTTCCGACGCCACCGGAGCCAGCCTGGATGAAGACCTTTTGCCCCGGTTTGAGATTTGCTTTCTCGATTAACGCTTGCCAAGCGGTCAGGCCGACAAGGGGAATAGAGGCGGCTTCTACCATGGTGAGTGCTGGTGGCTTGATCGCAAGCGAGTCTTGCTTTATCGCGATGAGTTCGGCGAATGCACCAATGCGGAAATCATCAGGTCGAGAATAGACCTCGTCGCCCACCTTGAATTGGCTAACCTTTGGCCCAACTTTGACTACTACTCCGGCCACATCATGGCCAAGGACGAGCGGCAATTTGTAGGGCAGGATGAGTTTGAACTCGCCACCCTTGATCTTCGAGTCTAAGAGATTCACACCTGCAGCGTGAACTTTGACGAGGACTTCGTCATCGCGCAGTTCTGGCTCTGGCACTTCGCCAAGTCGCAGACTGCTTTCTTTTCCATATTTTTCGAGAATGAATGCTTTCATGATTTGTATTTTCGTGGTCGTATTTTTAGTTCAAGGTGTAGCCAGTCTATGCTTCTAGGCCGACGTCTTTCCGAATTCCTGCGTCCAATACATTGGCCGGTGCAAACCTCCGCAGCAATCGCAGGCGACGGGCGAGTCCTGGAACATAGTGAAGTTTTGGATGGTCCGCCTTAGCCGCCTTCACCACTACAGCGGCCACAATTTCCGGCCCGTCCGCAGTTTGTAGCAAATGCCGCATCCGCGTGTCCACTTTCGCGCTTGTTTCACGATATACGCCGATGGGAGAGTCGGGTTCGATGACGTTGGCATCAAACGACGTCTTGATGTAAGCGGGTTCAATGACCGAAACCCGTATACCAAAAGACCGTGTCTCGTGATCGAGGGATTCCGAGTAGCCAGCCACCGCGTGTTTGGAGGCCGTGTACAGCGCCATGTAAGGAAGGGGGAGGAATCCCATGGCAGACCCGATGTTGACGATACGGCCGCTACCTTGTAGGCGCATATGTGGCAAGACTGCACGGGTCATGCGGACGATTCCAAAGAAGTTGGCATCGAAGATAGCCCGAGCTTGGTCAAGCGAACTCTCTTCGGCACCTGCGGGAGCAATACCGTAACCTGCATTGTTCACGAGCAGGTCTATTTTGCCTTCGCGTCGAATGACCTCGGCAACGGCAGTCTCGACGGACTCGTCGTTGGTGACGTCCAGAGCGAGCATTTCAAACGAACCGTGTTCAGTTGCTGCTGCCTTTCGGCTGGTGCCATACACCTTATAACCTGCTTTGGCCAGTTGCTCGGCGGTGGCCTTTCCAATTCCTGAAGATGCGCCAGTCACGAGGGCCACACGCGTATTGTTCTTGTTCATATTTTTCCTTGCTCGACAGGTGACTATCGATTTGATACCGAGTATACTATCATATTGATAGTTAGTCACTACTAAAATGATATGAACTCAAAAAAAACTTCCGCTAATACCTGCCCGATTGCTCGGAGCCTAGCTGTGCTCGGCGATTCATGGAGCATTTTGATCCTGCGCGACGCCCACGCAGGCCTCACTCGTTTTGATCAATTTCGAAAGAGCCTCGGTATTGCCCCGACGATTCTCACTCGACGACTAGCTATGCTGACCGAAGAGGGCCTGCTTGAAAAGCGTCGCTACTCAGAGCACCCGCCACGTGAAGAATATGTGTTGACGGAGGCGGGACGCGACTTCTTGCCCGTGCTTTTTATGATCGGAACGTGGGGCCGCCAGCACCGCGGAGACGGCAAGTTGGTGCGTTTTTTCGACGCTGAGACAGGTACAGAAATAAGACCGGTGACGGTGGACGAAGTCACGGGAGCGAAGATTGGAACTCGTCCGATCCGAGTCGTCATGCCCAATGAAAGCTAGCGCATTGGGTCAGAAAAGTGACCATGACGAGCAGCTTAATTTCAGGAACCTAGAAAGATGGGTGCACCAATATGGATTCGAACGATAGTTAAGGACTAGCTGCTAACCATTCCTCATCTTTGGTCGCAATGACGTAGGTTCCGTTGCTCTTCAACTCTCGCCTGCGCCATTTGGCATGCCCATCGGCAAGAACATACACAAATCCACCAGTGTGAGAAGGATAGCCATCTTGAGACTTGCCACCCACGCTGAGGTGTGTGGAATCCCGATGACCCCATTGCCAGTTAATCTCGTGACGGGCGTGCCCCAGGGTCACGTCATCACCGTCACCAGTGTCCAATTTTGAAGGTAGGTTATCGGCGATAAGGATGGTTAAAGCGGGAGAATTTAGAGCGGTAGTGGATTTCCCAGCAACGCCAATGTGTCGACAAATTGGATCGTCGGAGGATACGCAGTCGGAGGCAATAATGTCGTTAATTCCATAGTTGTAGCTCCATTGCTGGCTAAATGTTGTAACACCCGTCTTGAACGTAAGGGGTTGGTTCTGGCTTGGGCACACTAGCATCTGCCAATTCTTGACGTAGGGCTGAAGCATGTCTCCCCAGTAGTATTCGTGGGCATCGTCCACATTGGCCCCAAGTTCGGTTGGAGTGAAGAGGTCGTCATAGTCGCCCGCATACATCAATTCGGCAAGTCCGATTTGACGCTGGTTAGAAAGACAACTGGTCTTTTTGGCCGCTTCTTTTGCCTGTGAAAAGACCGGAAACAAGATCGCCGCAAGAATGGCGATGATGGCAATGACGACGAGGAGTTCGATGAGAGTAAAGGCGCGGCGGTTCATACTTGACAAAAAAGTATAGATTATTCTTGACTGAAAAGTATAGATTGAAAATTTATTCCTATCCGAGGCTGAATGATAGGTGTTTGAACCCGGTTGCCAAGAGTTCGATGGGACAAACGCAGGTATATTCCGCCTAAATCACTCAACTATTTTTTGAGGAAATATTATATGTCCGAACAGTTTGAACCTCCGTCACGATTGAATTAAGGTTTGAAAGTGTCCATGAGTGCAGCTAGTAAAGAGCCAAGTTTTGCCGACATCTGTTGGCCCTCAAAATAAGTTTTCAGGTGATCTAGTTCTCATTCATCGAATTCTGCGACTTTTTTCAAATGACACGGAGTAGCCCGGGTCAATCGGTATCTTCAAGTAATCTGTGGCCATGCGAATTGGTGCCAGCGTAGCAGTAACTTTAGCAATTCTATCGGTCAGTTCTTTGGCATTTTCCGCCGATCATCAATTAGGCAAAAGTTGGACTGGCGCGGACTTGAATTCCAAAGGAGGCACCTTGCCGTTTTCCTTTGTTTTTGGAGGCGAGAAATCCGATAAATTGCTGCGTCATTGGACTGCTAAGACCCAACTTCGACAACTTGACGACAATCGAAAGAGCATGGTGCTCACTCGTACCGACCCAAAAACTGGATTAGAAGTACGGTGTGTTGCCGTCATTTACCGGGATTCTTCTTCGGTGGAGTGGACGGTTTATCTCAAAAATACTGGTAACGCAGATACGCCGATCATTGAAGACCTTCAAGGCTTAAATACCAGATTGGAACGAACTGGCTCTAGCGAATTCTTGCTGCACCACAATGTCGGCTCGCCCGCAAATCGCTCTGATTATGCTCCTCTCGAGACGCCTCTGGAAATCAATGCAACCAAGGTAATTTCGGCCGCAGGTGGGCGATCTACCAATTCAGACATGTCCTACTTCAACCTCGCGTGGGGGAATCAAGGAGCGATTATCGTAGTGGGCTGGCCCGGCCAATGGAAGACTGAATTTATCCGGCAAAGTGATCGCGGAATTCAAATCCAAGCTGGACAAGAACAAACTCATTTCAAACTTCATCCGGGAGAAGAGATCCGAACTCCGCTCATCGTCCTGATGAATTACCAAGGTGACTGGATTGCGGGCCAAAACAAATGGCGGCATTGGATGATGAAATACGGCATGCCAAAACCAAATGGACAACTTCCCAAGCCAATGCTGCTGGCGATGAGTGGCCGAGCCTATGGCGAAATGATTGGAGCTAACGAAGCCAACCAAATTATGCACATTGATCGCTATCTCGAGGAGGGCCTCGGGTTGAATTATTGGTGGATGGATGCCGGTTGGTACGTTCAAACGAAAGGCTGGCCCCAGGTTGGAACGTGGGAGATGGACAAGACTCGTTTTCCGATGGGATTCAGGCCGATCAGCGATCATGCCCATGCGAAAGGAGTCAAAACTCTGACGTGGTTTGAACCAGAGAGAGTCGCGCCAGATACATGGCTTTCGAAGAATCGTCCAGAATGGCTGCTTGGCTCGGTGTCGAAACTTGAACTGAAGCGGTCCACTGCGCTTGGTGGAAACGAGCCATGCGTCAACTTTAACACTGATACCAAGGTCCTCAACTGGAATGGAATAACGTGGGGTCCTCGTAGCCTCTCGTTCCATCCTGGCCCGAAGGGCGAATACAGCGTTGTGCGTTGGACTGCGCCAACAAAGGGCGAGTACAAAATTAGTTCGTCGTTCTATGCAATCGACCCAAATGCGACAACGGATGTTCATGTCATCGGCGGTAAACAGAATCTTTTCAGTGACGTGATCAACCTCAATGGAAAGGGAAAACGAACAGGATTCATTGGCACTGTTCAAATCGAGGCGGGAGAATCGATCAATTTCATTGTTGGATACGGAAATGGAGCCTATCCTTTTGATTCGACCGGACTTACGGTTTCGATTACTGAACCCAACGGAGTCCGCCACCAAGCCGCAGAAGAATATAAGAGTGGGAATTGGTCGTACGGCTACCTTCAGCCTGGACAATCACCCGATCCAGTTACTTTGAAAGAGTACGATAAGACTGAGAAACTAGGGGAAAACGGAAACAAGCTGTTTGACTTCGGCAATCCTGACGCTCGAAAGTGGATGACCGAACGAGTTGATAAGCTGATTGTTGACAACGGAATTGACTTGTATCGGCAGGATTTCAATATGGATCCTTTGTCATTTTGGCGCGAGAATGATGCTCCAGACCGACAGGGCATAACCGAAAACAAGCATGTTGTCGGTTACCTTGCGTATTGGGATGAGCTAATCAGGCGCCATCCTGGAATGCTAATCGACTCATGCGCATCGGGCGGACGGCGTAACGACCTAGAAACGATGAGACGAGCCGTTCCCCTGTGGCGGAGCGACTATGCTTACGAGCCGATTGGGCATCAAGGCATGATGTACGGAATCTCGATGTGGCTCCCATTTCACGGTACTGGAACCGTCGCTGCGGCTGACGCTCCGTACTATGGCGGAGGATTTACGCCAGTTCAGCCGTATGCCTTTTGGAGCAATGCTTCGCCGAGCATTGTGTCGGGAATCGACATTCGGGTCAAAGAGATCGATTACGCCTCGCTGAGAAAACTCCTTGGCAATTGGCGAGAAGTCAACCAATATTATTACGGCGACTACTATCCTTTGACGCCATATAGCCAGGCTGACGACGTTTGGATCGCTTGGCAATTCAATCGATCAAAAAATGGAGATGGCATAGTTCAAGCCTTTCGACGACCAAAGGCGCCGAATAATACCATTCGAGTGAAGCTTCGTGGTTTAGATCCGAAAGCATCGTACGCAACGAGGGCCATTGATGCCAAGGGCAACGAATTCTTGAGAATGAGCGGAGCGGAACTCATGACATCTGGATTGCCCATTGCCGTAAAAGAGCAACCTGGAGCCGCAGTCATCCAGTACTCCCGCGTGAAATCTTGACTCATTAGCCATGTTCGGACTCGCTGGTGAGTTTTAGAAAACGTTTTCAACCGATCCAGAAACTCATGCATCTAACCCTGTGTTCTTTCTTCCAAAGAGAACAGGAAACATCGACAATGACGGACAAAGAGCTGGCAAAGAAAATAGGGCAGGGTGACGCAGAGGCTGCCGAAGCATTTGCGAGGGAGCATTATCCCGCTGTGCTTCGACTCGCCTTTCGGCTATGCGGTCACCGCGAACAAGCCGAAGACATCGCCCAAGAAACCTTCTTGGTTGCTCGGCAAAAAATTGGCTCCTTTCGAGGAGGCTCAAGCCTTCGAACGTGGATTCATCGAATTACATTGAATGAATATCGGCAATGGCGGCGTAAACGCCAAACTTTGTCGCTAATCGATCACGATTTGGCGAACCACGATGCAGGAATCAATGCCTTCGAAACGGGCCACGTTTTAGCTAACGCAATGAAGAATCTGCCCGAGAAACAGCGCGAAGCATTTGTCCTATTCGAAGTCGAACAACTCCCCATGAACGAAGTAGCCCAAGTGTTGGGCGTCCCCACCGGCACTGCCAAAGCGAGAGTGTTTTACGCTCGCCAGAACCTGCGCCAACAACTGGAAGGAAGATCAGAGGTGATCAAAGATGAACTACAACAATCAACAATCTAGCGACGAAATCATCGATCGCGAATTGCAAGCCCTCCGTGAGCCGGTGGAATCCATGCATGGCGTTGGCGATGCAATTCGAACAATGCAAGAAACCCCCAAATCAAAACGGACCCTCAACCTCAGATGGCCAATCGGCATCGGATCGGTGGCCGTGGCCGCCAGCGCAATCATTCTGGTGGGCTCCCTGTCAACCGGAAAGGCCTATGCCGGAGAACTCCATGCGATATCCGCAGCCCAGTTGGGCCAACATACGATGATCATGAAGTGCGCAAACTTCGTTGGACATGAAACTCCCGAGTGGACCACCGAGTGGTACCTCGATCATCAACGCCACGCTTCGTTCGAATACCGAGATCATGGAAGGCTCCAATACATGGAAGTCGGTGATGGTACTCGCCGATTCACCTACAGTGCGGGCAGTACGTCACCGAGTGGATACGTGGTGAAAGAGCAAGCTCTGATTGACGAGGACACTTCCTCGCTCATGACCATCGGAACCGTCGATTCGTACCTGAAAGATGATTTTTTCAAGGCGCGTAAGATTGAAAAGCAAACGAATGTCGACCTGAATGGACGGACATGTGACTTATATTTGTTGGCAAATGGTTGCTATCGAATCTGGGTCGATCAGGCCACAAGATTGCCTATCCAGCGGGAGGTCTACAGCAAAGGCGTAACCCTCTGGGAACGCGATACTTACGAATATCCGGCCACGATGCCAGAGGATAAGTTCAAGGAGCCAACCATTCCTGGTATTACCGCCTTTGACTACATCGCGGCTCGAAAGACCGTTACCGACTCATTCACTCAGCCCGGCCAAGTCCAGACGGTTGGTGGCGTAACCATCAGCCTCAAGGCAATGGTGAAAGATGAAAACCAAATCGTGGCCTTATGGACCACGAGCGGCCTCGATGGACGCACCGACTTTGCCGTGAATCTTCAAGTTGAGGGTGCTCAAAACCAGGACAAGCTTGGCGAAGTCGTCGAATCGAATCTGCCGTCAGTCGATCGAACAATCCTCAATGCTCGCCTCCGAGTCATCTACGGCCAACCATTCAAACTTCCAACCACCGTGAAAATCGCGGTTTGGTCCGGCGACAATGGCAAGCTTGATAAGAATGGAAAGCCCGTCAAGAAGTTTGTGGGTTGGGCGACATTCGCGGTGGACCAGGTGATCGATGCCCCTCATATCGAAAACCTGCTTCATCGACCAGTTCAAGGAACTGGTGAAGGAATCGCCCTGAATACAAAGAAAAAGGGCTAATTCCCTTAGAACTCAAAGGGGCTTTTGGAGAAATCCATCAGCCCCTATTTCAAATCCATTCCAAACTCAATCGGTTGCGGAGCAGTCCGATTGGGCCGAGCCGGAATCGTGAGCTTCAACGAGAGAATATGATGGTCCCCCTCAGCCTTGATGGAAACCTGCAGTTTCGACTTCACCAAGAGCGAGGAATTGAGCGGATGGGTGTAGCTCGGATAATTCAGCCAAACATAGTCTCCGCCGAAATAAGCCAAGATCTCCGAACGTGACTCCTTCGGCAAATCCTTATACTCAATATCAAGTGTGTCCTGATCCGGCTTCATCGCCTTCAAGGCAATTTTCAACAACCCAGAGCCGTGCATAACGGCATCATAATCGTTGGTCGTAAAAGTCATTTCGTTCGAAATCCGGTCGAGCGATTTCCTTTCTGACTCAGTAAAGCCATCCACAATCTCCAAAATCTCTTGCCGAGTCAAACGGCTTTTCTGCATCGCATGGAAAACCTTCATAAACGGCGACCAATCTTCGGTAGCAGGCGGAATCGCTCGGTCATAGTTTCGCAGGGTCATGGCTTTCCGCACTTCTTGGAATCGGCACTTGGGATACAAGGAATTCTTGAGGGCCTCACTAATCGCCCCTTTTTCGCCCTTAATCCAAGTATTCATCAACCACTCGAACCAGCCCACGTAATCCTTAGCTAATGGGCCAGCGAGCGCGCCCATCGCATTGAGCTCAACCAGTTGCCCATTATGGAGAATGCTCTCCGGCTTAACTGGCTTGCTCAGATCGGGATAACTTTCCTGATCCGGAATCACCGGGTTGCCCGACACAAGAGAAATTGAAAAAATATCCACTGCTCGGTGTTCCGATGGATTGAATGCTCTGCAAAACAGATAATCCTCATTCGGTGACCTCATATGCATGAAATGCACAATCGGATCGTCCGAGCTGACCTTCGCAAATTGCTGCCTGAAGGTCTGACTAATCGAAAAAACACTACCATTGTTCTTCGCCTCCGGATCATTGGGATCAAGTAAGTCGAATGCTTCGGTTCCATTTCCTTGCAACACTTGTAGAGCCAACTGCCTGGCATCGTCGCTCATCGGCAAGTCCTGCCCTCGGTGGTACGGCTGGCTCAATGTGCTCGAAATGAGCCCTATATCGTCAAAAAGAAGTGGCGAAATGCACACCATCTGTCGAGTGATGGCGGTCGATGCGACCATTCGTGCTCGTTCCGAGATTTGTTCGCTACGGGCACGGTCTTGCTCCGCGTCAGCCAGGCCCTGCAGCCGTACCGATTCGGCATACCGTTGCCGAGGAGTCATATTTCGAACCGTCTTCATCGAATCACGCAGGGTCTCCAAGGTCAGCGCGATCCGTTGAGACTCCGACAGCCTCGGTTGTCCTTTCGACGAAAGGGTAACCTTAATGACCTTCGTCTCGGGATTCACCTCGGTGTCCAAACCCAAAAGGGTGCAAAGGTCCTTGAGGCGTTCTAATGGATTTCCTTCGGCATTCAAGGAGACCATCACGGGAGAATGAAGGATGCTCGGGTTGCCCTCAATTCGGTACGAGGCAGCTTTCGCCAAAGGCTCCATCGCCTGGACAAATGTCTTTAGGTCCAAAACTTTCGGCGGTGTCGGCTCCTGTCGGATTGCGCCAAAAAGCATTGCGGCGGCGAGTTGGGCAATCATATCTTTCCTATTCTAACGGGATAGACGCTCAAAGACAATTGTCGAAACGACAAAAATAGGTTAACATACGCAACAAGATGGTGTTAATTGCGACGTTGCTTTTTGCCCGACAGTTCGGCAATCCCTTGTTGTTTGCGAGGGACGCGATTGAGCGGGAAGCGGGCAGCAAAATGTCCAACATCGAACTCAAAGTTGAGCCTTCGAAGCAGAAAGAAGCCTATACGATCACGAGCAAGAACGGAAAGGTCAGCATCGTCGGCAGCGACAAAGTTGGAGCCATGTACGGTGCATTCGAGTTTGCCGAGCGTCTCCGCCAACACCCCGACACCGCCTGGAACACCAACGCCACGGGCAAACCATTCCTCGCCGACCGCGGCCTCAACCTCTTCCTCACCCTGCCCTGGAACTACGCGAAAAACGACACCGACTACGATGTCGCCGCCCTCACCGACCCCAATCGCTGGTGGTTCCACAACGAGGATTACTGGAAAACTCTCCTCGACCTGATGGCAAAGAGTCGACTCAACTGGCTCGATATCCACGGCACCTGGGACATCAGCGTCACCAACGCACCAAACCTCTATGCCTACTTCGTCACCAGTCCGTCGTTTCCCAAAGTTGGCGTTCCGCAATCGGTAAAAGACAAAGACTTAAGTCAGCTAAACCATATCATCGACCTCGCCCACGAGCGCGGAATTCGGGTTTCGCTCATGGCTTACGAAGCCAACTTGCGCATTCCTCAGAACCCAAATCCCGGCTACGATGCTTCCGAGAAGAATATCTACACCTACACCAAAGAGGTCGTCGAACAGATGATTCGTCGCGCGCCCGGTCTCGATGCCATCGGCTACCGAATCGGTGAGAGCGGACGAAGCGAGTCATTTTTCCATTGCTACGGCGAAGCCGTCAAAGCATCCGGACGCGAAATCCCGATCTACACCCGAAGCTGGATTACCCGAAAGCAAAGGGTGCTTCCTCTCGCCCGAGCGAGCAAAGACTTTACCGTCGAAATTAAATACAATGGGGAGCAGTGGGGGGCTCCCTATCCTGTCGTCGGCGGACGAATGGCCAACTGGCAAAGCTACTCCTACGAGGACTACCTCAGCGACTCTGGCAACGCGCCCGCAGCCAAAACATGGGAAGGTAACGACACCGATGACGGCAAAAAATGGCCCAACGAACCGTACAAGATCGTCTGGCAGGTTCGCGCCAACGGCACCCACCGCATCTTCCCGTTCTACAACCCCGACTGGGTTCGACGCTCGATCAGCGAAATGCGCCTCGGCACTGCCAGCGGCTACACCATCGAGGGCGAAGATGCTTACTATCCAAAATCCCCCGAATACTATCTGGCCAACCCCAAAGACAAATACTGCGACTGGATCCACCAACGCGACGAAATGTACTGGATGACGTGGGGTCGCTTGGGCTACGATCCAAAAACGCCGGATGAAACGTTTGATCATCGTGCCGCCGAACTGCTCGGCGAAGGATCTGATGCGTTGGTTGAAGCTTGGAAGGCATCAAGCGTAATCGTGCCGAAAGCGTTCATGGGTTACAGCCTTGGCCCCGACCACCGTAACCACGCTCCCGAACTCGAATGGGGTGGAGATACCAACGCATTCATGCAGAACGGCGGGTTTGATAGTCATAGCTATATCTCAACCAGCGAATTCCGAGCGAATCGTGAAACAAACGGAGTAGATGGCCGAAGGTTTGCGCCTTATAGTCGAAGCTATAACGACGCTGATCTCGCAAAGATTCTTGAATTCAAGTCGAATCCAAGAGCCCACGAAATTGTCGAATCGATTCGAATGGAGCAAGCTTTAGGCTATTACTATGATGCTCGCATAACATCAGGCTATTTCATTCCAGAAACGGATCCGTCACGTCGGGACAATATTTCTGGATTCATGAATTCAGCTGTCAAGGCACATGAGCTTTTGGCGAACAACACGTTTTACAAGCCTTTCACCGAGCGCCTGCGAATGAGAACGAATACGTTCTCGTGGAAGGATGAACATCAAAAGCTCGTTGCCGAGCAAGCCCGAATTCTATCCCTCTATCCGCCCAAGCCAGTGGTAAAGAACCCTTCGCCCCCCGGCAAGAGTGACGGTGGGACCCAATTGTCGGGTGGTGCCGGACTAGTACCCGATACCATCGACCACATCCCGTTCATTCCAGAAGATGGCAAGTTGACTTGGAAAGTCGACGGAGACATGGTGACGTGTTCGCTGCTCAATGTCGACAATGCCAATAAAGCTTTCCTGAAATTCAAACCACTACCAAGCACGACTTTCTTCCATCGCATCCCAATGCGAAAGGTAGGAAAGGTTTTCCAAGCCAGCCTCCGGCGCGAAAAGTACGGCTATGATATTTCTGCCGAAGCATTCTTTGATAGCGAAGGCCTTAGGATTCCGGAAGTCGACAAAGAGACCCCATACCTGGTCATCCCGGCCCAGCCCGGCCCAACTCCCCAGTTCTACTCATCTGAAGAGGCGATGACCTTCCTCAAGCCCGCCGTCATCACGCCAGACAAATACGGCGCGATGCTCATCGGAACGCGAGCCGCTAACTTCTTTAGCGGATTCAATCGAGCCACGAAGCGCAAGTTGCTTGAGCCAGTGCGGGAGGGAATGAAGATGGTTATTCTTCAGCAAAACTTCACGGCGAATAAACTTGACTGGCTGCCAATTCCGTTGAAATTTGAGAATGCTCAGGAGAGCACTTTTGATCCGGGTGGAGCTTTAGGACTTTCTAAAGTCACCGTCCCGGGCATCATCTGGCAGCGAATTGCCAAGACCGATGGATGGGAAGTCTTTGGTAATGGCGGCATTGCCCGGTACAAACTCGGCAAGGGCGAAATCTGGGTCACCAGCGCTCGCCTGATGCAGAACATGCATCTCAAAGACGCCGCGGTCAACTTCGTCAAACTGCTCGGGGTTGGTGGCAAAACCAAGCCAACCGTTTTGGTCGACAGTGGGAGCGAAGGTGGCGAGTTCACCAGCTCGAACCATCCCGACCTCATGAATTCCCACGACATCCCCTTTATGACCCTTGGCGAGGTTATCGCTAAAGAACAGCAAATGGATAGCTTTACTCCCGTCCCTGGCCCAATTAGCAACGACGACGTCCTCAACGGAAATGGCGCCAACATCGCCAGCAAGTTCGTTCGTGACCAAGTTATCAAAATGTCGAAGGTGCCAACCGCGCAAAACTTGACGGTGTTTGAAAAGCTTCGAACCGAACGAAGGAAGGAACTCTTGCGCACTCTCGGCCTCGACCCGATGCCCGCCAAAACTCCGCTCAACGCTCGCATCACAGGCACGCTTCATCGCAATGGCTACCATATCGAAAAAGTCGTGTTCGAGAGCCGACCCAATTTCTTCGTCACCTGCCATGTTTATAAACCCGATGTCGCGATTGGCCGACTCCCCATCGTCGTCAACGTGAACGGACACTGGGCCCACAAGAAAGACGAAGACCGAATTCAGCTTCGCTGCGCTTTCCAAGCTACCCAAGGCTACATCGCCATCGCGGTCGATAGCCCCGGCTGGAGCTTTGAAGGAAACAGTCTCATCGAGCGTCGCGAGGAAGGCAACCATAACGATTTCATGTTGGTTCAAGGCGGATCCAACACGACGGGCTACTACGTTTGGGACTCGATTCGGGCTCTCGACTACATGTCAACTCGACCTGACACCGATATGAGCCGAATTGGGATTACCGGTGCGTCCGGCGGAGGTCTCGCAACGCTCTATACGTTTGCCGCCGATGACCGTTACAAGGCTGCCGTTCCGGTGGTTTACATGTCGAGCATGGAGCTTGCTCCCGACAATGGCTGCCTTTGCAATCACGTTCCGGGCACGTCGCAGATCGGAGATCGTTCGGACGTCATCGGAATTCAAGCACCAAAAGCCGTGTATTTGATGGGTGCCCAAAATGACGGAGAATTCCCTCCTGCACCCATGCGATTGACTCACAAAAAGATGCAAGAAACATGGGCGTTATTTGGCAAGAAAGAGGACGTCCAGGTTCAAATTTTTGCGGGTGGGCACGACTATAACCAGCTCATGCGCGAAGCCTCAATCGGCTTCTTCAACAAGTATCTCAAAGGTGATGGCGACGGCTCGCCGGTGAAGCAGCCGGTGCTCACCGCCATCGATCCCGAGGATCGCCAGCTTCTGGCATTGGACCCGCCCGCCACGAACGAGCGAACCATGCGTGAACTCTCGAAAGAGTATCTTGACCATGCGCCGAAGAATGTTTCGGTTGCGGACGTGTTCAAGATCAATGGCGGTTTGCCTAAGCGTGGCGACCTCAAATATAAGGAGGCCAACACGGAGTTGACTCGGCCTGTTACTTTTGAATCTGAACCGGGACTTGTCACTCCTGGCATCCTGAAGACGGGGAGAGACGGCGGGAATAATCTTACGATTTATGTCAGTGACGATGGCAAAGGCGCTGAATTTAGCCGACACGAAAGGGATGCGCCATACGGAAAGTCGCTCTTCCTCGACATTCTTGGTACCGGAGAACTCAACGAATTCGACCTCCGATTTCCTATCTATGCGGGGCGGTCAGTCGCGTTTACTGCTGGTTGGCAAATTGCGAAAGCGGCCGAACTTATGCGGAAGTATTCGGATGATATTGAAATTGTCGGACGCGGACCAATCAGCTCTCAAGCCGTCATGTTTGCCGCCCTTATGAATCCGAAGATCGTTAAGACCACCGGAATCGACTGCTTCCGAAGCTGGGAAGACGTATTCAAAGACGGTACTCCCGAAAAAGCAATCCAACCCCGCGCGCACCTGATGGGAACCCTGGAAAACCTCCGAAAGAAAGTCAAAAACGGTGAGTGGAAGTTTTGATGGCGTAGCCATCTTTGGGAGTGCGCAAACCTGTTTGCACTTTGGCCTGGAGGAACGAAGTTCCCAGGACCTGTTTCGCTGAAATTCTAACGTTCCAAATCTACGAAATCGCCGCCAACCAACCCCGCCGGTTATAGTACGAAGTCACCCGACAAATCTTCCCGCCCCCAACCTCAAAAGTCGCAGCTGCCGGAATCGAATACCGTTGCCCGTCGCCTCCGGCAACCTGGCTTATCGAATCGACCGAAGGAATGTTCGCCAATGCTTCTCCGCTAATTCGATGAATTTGAATTACCGGGATTGACTCGCCGCCCTCCCCCGTGCGAACATGAATCACATGTCAGGATTTCCTCTTCTCACTGGCCCCATGAGCTCACTCGCGACCCCGCAAAACGGACGCAGCATGCGCGCGACTTCTACGTTTAGAGAAGGAGCCGATGGACTTTATGATCCAACTGCCCCACCCAAAAGCGACCTCGAAGAGAAGAGTAACCGCGACAACTTCCGCGTCGCGCCCGGAGCAACCCACGTCCTCATGGATGTCCAGGGCCCCGGCCTCGTCACCCACATGTGGATCACATTCCTTGGCCCCGAGCCCCATCCATGGGCCAAAGACGGCTCCGCTAACCACCAAGAACTCCTGCTCAGAATCTTCTACGATGGAAACGAGCGACCCGGAGTCGAGGCCCCATTCGGCGACTTCTTCGCCGGCTGCTTCGGCAAGCGCAGCATCGTGGTCAGCATCCCCGTCGTCGTCGAAGGCGGCGACTCGTACAACTGCTTCTGGCACATGCCGTTTCACAAAAGCTGCCGAATCGAAATCGTCAACGAGAGCGAAAAGCCGCTGAACCTGCTGTATTACAACATCGACTGGATCAAGAAGGACTCGCTGCCCGAAAATACGCCCTACTTCTATGCCCAGTACAACCAGTCATATCCACTCAAAACTGGCGAGCCCTACACCATCCTCGACACCAAAGGAAAGGGTCACTACGTCGGAACCGTCTTCTCCGTCCGCACTCGCAGCCCCTATTGGTTCGGCGAAGGCGACGAGATGATCTCAATCGATGACGACACCACGCCGTCCGTCTGGGGAACCGGAACCGAGGACTACTTCCTCTGTGCATGGGGCCTCGAAAAGACACTCACGCCGTTCTTTGGCGTTCCTTACTTCGACCAATGGGGCATCGTCGGCGGACACACCAGCGCCTATCGCTGGCACATTAACGACCCATTCCTCTTCAACACCTCGTTCAAATTCGATTTCGAAACCTTCGGCTGGATGTCGCCCGACGAGAACCCCGAATACCGCGCTCACAGCTGGAACCCCCGCGAAGACGACTTCTCCAGCGTCGCCTTCTGGTACCAAACCGGAACTCCAACTTTCTCTGCCCGAACGCCAAGTGCCAAAAACCGCAAGCTACCAAACATCGAACGGCTGGTCGTGGTTGCATCCGAACTACCGCTCGGACAAAAGAACGATCTCGACAACAAGGAACTACCTAGGCTGGAATACGACGGACGAAAGGGAGAGTCACCGACCGAGATGGAAGTCCAACGCTACCCAGAGCATTTCGAACACTACCTTCTGTATTCGCCTGCAGGTGCCGATGGCCGAAACTCCCTCGAAATCCCATTCATCGTGACAGAAAAAGAACCGCTTCGCCTACTCATCAACATGGGAATAGGCCCTGACCTTGGCATCTACCGAGTCCAACTTGACGGAATCGAGATGGGCGAAAAAATGGACTTCTACAACCCGACCGTCGAAGCCCGCGAGTTCCACTTCCTCGACTTCTGGCCTGAACCCGGAACATACACTCTCAAGCTCATCTGCGTCGGCAAAAACCATCTATCGAGCGGACACAACCTCATGATCGAATCGGTGAGACTTCGAGAGAGAAGACCGAGAGTGAAGGAAATGGCCCACGACAAAGAAAAAGACTGGCGCACCGACCCGCTCTATTACGCGGGTACGTAATCTGTAGGATTCAGCCCTTCCGACTCGCACACGATATTTTCGATCCGACCAAAGGAATCGCGTGCGAGCCACCTTCCCATTCATGGGAAGGACCTTAGTTTTAAAAAATTCCAAACGTTTTGCGCTGAGAATGTGCTTTGATCGTAATTCAAAGCAACCGGTCATTTACTCGCCAAGATCCTTCCCATGAATGGGAAGGTGGCGCATCGGTCACTCCAAATAATAGAATCAATCTTGACCGATGCGACGGAAGGGTTGAACATAGCAGGAAACAAAATTGGATAAGATAGCTCCGTGGAGCCTGAAAATCGAGACCATTTTCCACCGCTAACCCAAAAGCAAATCAGTCGATCACGACGACTCAGGCAAGAGATGTCTCTGCCCGAAGTATTGCTTTGGCAATACCTGCGACCCAAGAATAACAAGGACTTCCGCTTCCGACGGCAGGCCGCACTTCTTCCGGGCATTACCGCTGATTTTTTCTACGCGGCTCTCCGAATTGCATTTGAAATCGACGGCCAAATCCATGCTTTAAGAGAAGAGGAAGATGAACTGAGAGACGCAAGGTTGAGAGCCGCCGGATACACAGTAGTCCGGATTCCTGCTCGAAATGTCCTAAAGAGTCCGAGCGATGTCGCAGATTATGTTCGATTGATCTGTCTAGGTGAAATTGGCTTTGACGAATTAGACTAAGCAAAGGTCCTTCCCATGAATGGGAAGGTGGCGCATCGGTCATTCCAAATGTTTGAATCAATCTTGACCCGTGCGACGGAAGGGTTGAACATTAGTTTGCAAAAAAATGATTTTTCGCCGAAAAACTCACCAGTCCCGCTTCTGCTTCCAATCATCAAAATTGTCACCTAATCATCAAAAAATGCAAAAAAGTACTAAAAGTTGCGATATTCACTAACGGCATCGGCTTATAATTACAATAATTCAAGAGTTCAAGAAGAGCAACCATATGAAATCAAATACAACTTTCCTCGCCCTCGCTGCCGTCGTTGTCGGAGCGCTTGCCGTTCCAACCATGTCGTTCGCTCAAAAGAAGCCAGCAACAAAGAAGCCAGCTCCAAAGGCCGCCGCTGTCACCTATAAGACGGTTGGACCAACGATCACCAAGACTTGCGCTGGCTGCCACACCGGAGCCGCTGGTAAAGCTGGACTTGATCTCAGCACCTACGCAGGAATCATGAAAGGTAACAAGGAAGGCAAGATCGTGATGGCAGGTAACCCAGCCAAGAGCATGCTTTGCACCGTTCTTCACGGTAAGCCAAAGCTTATGCCTCCTAAGCACGCTGTCGATGCAAAGACAATCGCAGTAGTAGAAGCATGGGTCAAAGGCGGCGCGAAAGAAAAGTAGAGACTCTTTGAATCAGCAAAAAAGCCAGTCGCGAACTTCGCGACTGGCTTTTTTAATTTCCCGACACGCTATCCACATGGGCGAAAATCTTTGCCAATCGTCGCCGCACTTCGTCCGGCAATGGTTCACCGCACAGCGAACGAGCGTTCTCGCGCAAATGCTCGATATTCCCCGTCCCCGACAAGACCACATCAATCCCCGGCTCCCACAGGCAATACCGATACGCCGCCTCTTGAATCGAACCTGCAACTCCACTCTCCGTCAAGAACCCGAGCGGATCAAAGTGCTCGAAATCGTAAGGATCAACCAGGTCTTCTTGTACTAATTGATTCATCAAATCAATCAGAGCTTCTGGCTGACTCAATGCCCGCCGTACCGCAAACATGCAAAGCGTGCCCACCTTTCGCTCCATCGTCATAGGCAAAACCGAGTGTCGAGCCGATTGATTCAACACACTGAATCCGAGCATCACCACGTCCCAACAATCGTCCGCCAGCAGCCCCGGGGCAAGCATTCGGTGGTCCGGCTCGGGAATAAATGATTCCGTGATGCCGATCGCCCGAATCTTCCCCTCCTCCTTCAATCGAATCATTTCGGGAACCAGAAACTCAACCGAATATGCATAGTCCCGCAACGGCACGCCATGCAAGTGAAACACATCGACGTAGTCCGTCCCAAGACGTCCCAAACACCCTTCCAGTCGCTCGCGCATCTGCAAAGACGTCGACTTCTCGTCCTCCCATGTAGCACCGACTTTGGTTGAAATGAAAACCTTCTCCCGCGGAATCCCCGCAAGTCCCTTTCCAACCGCCTCTTCAGTTCCATACGACTCTGCGGTGTCGAAAAAGTTGACACCAAGGTCATACGCTTCCCGTACAATTCGGACCGCACCCGCCAAATCTCCGTTCCGCATCCCCAGGCGGCTATGCCCACCACAACCGAGCCCCATCCGAGACACGTTGAAATCCGTTCGACCAAGAGTTGTGTAAAGCATAAATCTGTCCAGAGTATATGCCGAAGCCAACAACGACCATCCATCCAATGCCTTCTCGCCCCGCACTTGTCGTCTCGGCGATATCCCGAGAGGCTCCGCCGAATCGGGACGCCCTTCTGTTATATAATCCAAACAAGCGACATGTTCATCCTCACTGCCCTCATCATCTCCCAGTCAATGGAAGTCGTCCAGCTGGAGATCGACCACGAGTACATCCGCTGGGATAAAGCCGTGGTCGGCCACGACGAAAAGACCATGGAGTCCATGCTCGCCAAAGACTTTTCGGCCGTCGTCGTTGGTCGCCAAAAACCGATGACGAAAAGCGAATTCGCTGGCACCATCGAATCTCGCTGGAAGAGTCTCTTCCCGACAGAGCTTCGCTTCGTAACCAAAATCGACAAGGTCGAATTGGTTAAAACTGAAAACGCCAAGTCAAGCCTGTACGCCGCAACGATTCAGGAAACCGTCAACTTCCTCATGAAGGACGGCAGCGTCCGTGAGATTTCGTTTAAGTCTTTCGACACCTGGCGCAAATCCGGAAAATCCTGGCAAATTGTCATCTCTCGGAATTTAGACTAATTCCCAAGCAATCCGCAATTGCCTCCCTAACATCTCGACTGGGAGCGAATCATTGGATGGAAATGTGCTGATTCCAATTTCCGCGACCTTGACTAAAACCACCGTTGCAGGCTTATCCGGGTCCTCCTGAGGCCCAAAGGGCTGACAGTTTCTCAGCCCAGGAGAAGGATCGTTTGAGAGTTGTACGAACAAAAGATCCGTAGGCCTGGGTTAGCATCGAAACTTGTCCCTTCCCAAACCACCGTTGCAGGCTTATCCGGGTTCTCCTGAGGCCCAACGGGCTGACAATTTCTCAGCCCAGGAGAAGGATCCTTTGTGAGTTGTACGAACAAAAGATCCGTAGGCCTGGGTTGGGATCGAAACCTGTCCTTTCCAAGTTCGCTCAGTCCTTACCTGGACCCTATGCCAACTCTGAGAGCGAACCCGGTTGTTACAACCGTATCCTTAAAACAAATGGCGGAACCAGGGCGACTTGAAAGTTCCGGCGCGAAGCGGCTAACCGAGAGCCTGAACCGTTGAAATTTGGTGAGATTTTGTTATGGCGAGCCCGGGGGGGGAGAATTACAGCTCTAAACGACAGGAAAACCTTCGTATGAGTTCCAGTGCGTTGAATTATTTATGAAGCACATCATCAGTGTTTTGTTAAACAATCCGTCGTCACCAACGTCCACCCAATCAGCATGTTAAGCCTCGTCCCCTTCCTGTTGCTCACCCAAACGGCAACCGCGCCACAAAGAAAAATTGAAGCGCAATACAAGAAATGGGATCACGCGGTGCTAGTTCGCGACAAAAACGCCATGCAAAACCTCCTGTCGCCGAAATTTACGGCAAAAGCTATTGCTGGCCAAAAGCCGCTCAATCGAACCCAATTCATCAAGGCGATCACCAGTCGCTGGCGACCTCGGGCCCCAAAAGAACAAAGCTACATCACCAAAATCAACGATTTCGCTCAAACCAGCGGAGCCTGCATCACCACCGTCACCCAGTCAATTGTCTATAAGTACTCAAACAACACGACCCGAAAGTCACATTACAAACTCATCGATACATGGAAAATGGTTGGCAAGAATTGGATTCTCTTTTCAAGCGATAATCTAGAATAAGCACAATGATCGGCGATGAATTCTGGATTCCCCCCACGACTAGTTCGCAAAGTGACCTTACTCTGCGCGTCTACAAATTCGCGGATGCCGAGCAATTGGCCGCCGCAGTAAACGAGTCGTACGACCATCTAAAGCCCTGGATGCCGTGGGCAACCGAAACTCAATCAATCGGCCAATCCGAGCTCAACATTTGCCGTTTCCTTGGTTCCTATTACTCCAAAGCTGATTTCACTATGGGAATTTGGGACGGCGACACCCTGGTCGGCGGCACGGGCTTCCACCTCCGAGGCCGCTCGGTAGACACCAAAAATGGCGAGGTCGGCATGTGGATTCGCGCTAGTTATGCCGGACAAGGCTGGGGAACCCGCGTCCTTGCTGCGATGATCGAATGGGGGTTCGCTGAGTGGGGCTGGGAACGAATATTCTGGCAATGCGACGTCAACAATATCGGCAGTGCCCGCGTCGCTGAAAAGTGTGGACTGAAACACGAAGGTACTTTCCGATCAGACGCGCAAAGTGTGGATGGAACCCGACGCGATACCCATCAATACGCAATTCTCAAGTCCGACTGGGCAAAGCGGTAACATCGCAGAGAATGATCACCCTTGCTTGTCTCGTCATAGCGTCTAGTTTTGCCAAGAACCCCTCGATGGTTCCTTCGGTTGAAGTTCACGGAGACAAGTCCGTGACATTCAAACTCAGGAGCCCCAATGCAAAGGAGGTCACGGTTGGAGTCGAAGGTCAGGGCAATTTCTCGTTGACCAAAAATCCTGATGGCGTTTGGGAAGCCACGACCAGACCACTCCGCCCCGACATCTACGGCTACACGTTTAATGTTGACGGAGTCTCCACCTTCGACCCCCAGAACACTCAAATCAAGTCAAACCTTGTAGCAGTTTCTAACATGGTGACGGTTCCCGGAGATCCACCCGAAGTTTGGGAGGCCCAGAACGTTCCCCACGGTCAAATTACCCATCACTTTTATAAGTCAGGCGTGATCGGCGACGACCGAGACTACTTTGTCTACACTCCTCCCGGATACAACTCTGGCCGAGACAAGCTGCCCACCTTGTACCTTTTGCACGGATTTTCGGACTCCGCCAACGGCTGGAGCGTCGTCGGAAAGGCGAACGTCATCCTAGACAATCTGATCGCTGCCAAAAAGGCCAAGCCGATGATCATCGTCATGACCCTCGGCTACGGAGTGCCAGACTTCGTCACTAGGGGCAACAATTTTCGAGACCGAGACCGGACGAACAAGAATTTCACCCTCTTCCGCCAAGCCCTCCTCGAAGAAGTCATGCCGATGGTCGAAAGAGACTACCGGGCCTCCAAGAAACAGTCAGATCATGCCATTGCCGGACTCTCAATGGGCGGAGCTGAGACCCTATTTACTGGGCTGAATCATCCCGATAAATTCGCTTACGTCGGCGCATTCAGCTCTGGCGGCTTTCCCGGAAACGAACCTGCCGATTTCTTTCCAAATATCAGTGGCGAATCGACCAAAGCTTTAAAACTCCTCTGGATTTCGTGTGGCAAAAACGATGGCCTCATGGGCTTCCAACATGGCTTCACCGCCTGGCTGGAATCCAAAGGTGTCCACTCAAAAACAAACGAAACTTCGGGCGGCCACGAATGGCCCGTCTGGCGTCGCAACCTCGCCGAATTCTCGCAAATGATCTTTAAGTAAGCTGACACGTCGAGGTCAAAGTGAAGTCCAAAATCTCTCCAGGCTTTGTGATCGTGGCGATCGTGGTCGGTGCCTGCTGTCTCATCGCTTTTGTTTTGCAGTATGTTGGCTACAAAAACTACAATGAGATAAGTCATCAATCTAATGATGCCGATACAATCGCCAGGGCATTTTCCGTATACCCGAAGTCCCACGGTGGTCGTTATCCATCATTTCTTAGTTCAGTCGATGCATTTTCTCAACTTAGACCAGTGCTTGAACAGGATGCTTCAAGAGTGAGTGACGAAGGGCACCATTACACCACAATTGAACGCCTAGAATCGATGGCCAAGAATGCCGTATGGAATACTGCACTTTCGGAAAAAATCGCAAATGCCGAGTACGACGCGCCAGTTATTTGGACATTCTACTTACCAGCTGTCCTTAGCAAGGAGCGCTATGTCGTAGGCTACACGAACGGCAATTATAAGACTATGGATAAGAGTGAAATGAGCGAATTATTTAGAAATCCAGGTAAGAATTAGTCGAAACGGGTCAATCAACAGCCTCGATCCCTAAATTGTTGACCCCACATCTGAGAACCTACTTAAACGCCTCAAGTTCTTCCACGATCCAACGACTTAAGGCGACCAAACTGATCGGCTGAGCACTTGGCGTAGTCTTCTCCGAGTGGCCATCGAAGCACGATCGAATAAAGCCGATTTCCGCCGGACCGCGAGGGTATCCCGACGCTTCCCTCAAGATTCGGTTCAGCGCCGCAATCTGGGCCGCGGTCACGAATTCGCCCTTATCAGCTAAAAGCGCGACGCCAAAGTCAATCGACATCATGTTGAAGCGACGCATCCGCTCCCGAGTCGTCTGCACGATTCCATCAATAATCAGCTCAATCCCGCCCGGAACCCCAAGTTTACAGAGTGCCAGCCCGTACGCCGCCGAAACATAGATTTGGTAAATTTTTGCGCTCCGCTCGGCAAACTGAAACGCTTGCTCGCCGTGGTGACGGGCCGACTCCCAGTGGCCCCGCAAAGCCTCCATCGAACACAAGTTGCCGTGAAAACTCGCCAGCCGCGAATCACTCGACGCATCATTCGTAATCGACTCTCGCTCAATCGCCTCTAAAAAGAGTCCACGCCCCAAATCAAAGTTGCCGAGGTGATACTCCAGCACCGCTTTGCGATTCAATACTCGCGCCAATTCGCCTGAAATCTTGTATTGATGGCAAAGCTCAATTGCCCTATTGTGCAGTTCACGCGAATGATCGTAATTCTTGGTTTCAAAATGCAGAAAGGCTAATACACTTAAAGTACGAATGTACCGTTCATCGCTTTCTAACAAAACATTTAGTACCTTTTTTGCCGCCCACTCCCCAATCTGAAAATCCGAAGCGTACGACGCTAAAAATGCAGCATTAATCGCAATTTGAATCTGATCATCGGTGTTTATCTCGATGTTTTCTAACGCAACCGCCAAAATCGAAAGCAGCGTTTTCGCGTGCGACCAATTGTCCACGTTGCTCGACTCCTTAGCAAGCAACGCCATCGCCTCAGTACCATTGGATCGAATATTCGCCTCCACCATTCGCGCTAACATCGCCAATTCATTCTTGGTCTCAAACAACTCGGGAACCGGAACCTGCTCGGTCTGACCTTGCCGAATGCGTTGAATCAATCGCCGAACGGGTTTCGGTATCTCAAGCTGGGGAGGAAGGTCAGCCAGCAACTGCTCCAACATCAAAGTCATCGCGTGCCCGCCCGAAGACTTTGATTGCAATCGAAGTGCCCGCTGCAGTAATTCAAAATCGAGCGGTGCTTTGTGAAGAATCTGTTGCATCACTTCAAAGCACTCGTCGTATCGCCCGTTTGCTTCCAGAGCTTCAGCCAGCCGGAGTCCAAGTTCATGACTCCGCGACTCGAAATTGCGACGCTCATCAACAACCCAATCATCGTCCCAATTTTCCAAAAGCGGACGATCAAGAACCTTCCACTCGTCCAATAAATAGTTGATCGATTCAGGCAGATGGGGCGCAAACGCATAATGGCGATGAAGAGAATCCGTCCGGTCTAAGTCGCTCAATACCAATTCACGATTGATCGAGATTTTGTCCGAATCACTCAATACGACGTCGGGAGTAGCAAACGATGCTCTCGCCCGTTGCACGGCCTTTCTCAGGTTTGCGCGTCCAATGCTAGGTTCGGTTCCCGGCCAAAACTGATCAACAAGTTCTTGGCGGGTGACCCACCGATTGCGATGTATTACTAAATAAGCAATCAAGGTGGCGGCCGATCGTGCAGCAAAGCTAAGCTCAGTCTGCCCAGCGCAAGAAAACTGGCCCATAACATGAACGAGGAACGGCTGATTTTGATGAGTCAACGGAAGTTTCGTTTCCATCGGGATCGGTATTTGGTTTATGACACAAACAAGACCATATCTCGGCTGTTCGACGTTTCTTTTGACAGGATTTAACCTATCGGGTGCCCTGGCAGGGATAATAAATTCACGATGACGAAATCGAGGCTCGAGGCATTTAGCGATGGAGTGATCGCAATCCTCATCACCATCATGGTGCTGGAATTAAAGCCGCCACACGAATCGACCTTCGCCGCAATTGGACATCAGTTCCCGTTGTACCTCAGCTATATCCTAAGCTTCATCAACATTGGCATTTACTGGAACAACCACCATCACCTCATGCACGGGGTCAAAAGAATATCTGGCGCGGTCATGTTGGCAAACCTCCATTTGCTCTTTTGGCTTTCCCTTATTTCGGTAGCAACCGCATGGGCGGGTGAAACGAACTTTGCCAGCGCCCCGGTAGCGGTTTATGGCATTGTCCTTGTCGGCAGTGCCGCTGCCTACACCATTCTTCAGGAATGTCTCATTCGTGCCAATGGAAGGGACTCTGATTTCGCCAAAGCCCTCGGCAAAGATTTTAAAGGCAAGTTTTCGTTATGTGTCTACTTGGTCGCCGTGCCGATTGCATGGTTCCTTCCAATTCTCTCGTGCTTCTGCTTTATTGCCGTCGCCCTCATCTGGCTCGTTCCTGACCAGCGATTCGAGCGGGATTTTGACTCTGAAACTTAACCAGCGGCATCGAATGCGGTTCGGATCCAACCGAACAACTCTTCGTTGACTTCGCCCACTTCGCTCACTCTAACCTTGTATTGACACATGCCACCAGCAGGCTGTTCGACAAGTCGATCCGTTCCCGGCACGCCTTTCATGTTGATGCCGACCTCAATTCGAGTGTTCGTTGCTGCCCCGATCATCGCAAATTGTCTTTTTCGGCGAAGCGCCACATAGCCCTTCTTGGGATGAATCTCAAACTCGCCGAAATCATAGATTTTGGCCATCAAGGCATCGTGAATGGGTCGAAGTGCCGCCTTTGGACCGGAATAGATTTCATCTAACGGGTCCGCCGTAGTTGTAATTGGAGCTTTTGCCTTCATAAAGTGATTGGCAATCGCGTTGGCGTCACCGTGCCCAATGCCAAATTCAGACTTGGCAAAGTCTCGAATTTGACCATGTTTTTCAATCCCGGACTTAGTGAGCACCGCAAAAATCTCGTCGAGACTCTTTCCAACCTTTGTTTGGATGTTCGTCAACTGCGTCTGAATGGCTTTTTCAAGATCCATAACCGCCAGTATAACAAGTCAGCTGCAACTTCGAAGAAAACAATTGACCGAGAAATGGCCAAACAGTTCAATGACTGTTTGGCTCTCCGATCCCTGTGCCCTGCGTCCTGCGTCCTGCGCCCTGTGCCCTGTGCCCTGTGCCCTGATTAGAACCAGTGATTATCCAGATCGCCGCCCAACTCGGCGACATAAGCAAGCTGACCGTTGTGGTAATTCGTGTGCGTACCCGCAAACGAAGCGAACGAGAAGAGAGGTACTTCGCCAAACCAGCTTTGAATTGGTGCTACCAATTGCTCTTCGCTCAAACCAGAAACGAACTCGATAATGGCATCGAGCGATCCGGTGACATCGGCTTCAAGCTGGGCGCGGGTGTAGCCGACTGGTGCAGCGGTCCATTGGCCGTCCTTTTCTTCTTCGGCCCTTGAACCTTCGGCTGGCTCCTGCTTCAGCATCTTCAAAATTCCTTGGTTGGCCGAAACGACTTCGTAACAAAAATCGATCGGCTTTCGTGCGCAACCGTTCGGTTTGGACATCAACTGCTCCTCAGTTAACGAGGAAAGGTCCTTGAGGAAAAACGTTTTAACCGTGGAAAGGAATGATACTGTCGAGTCTTTAATCGGTGTAGACATAGTGACCAAATTTACCCCGATTCAACGAAACACAGACTGGCAAACCCACCTCGATTGAACCAGTCCCGAGTAATATGATCGAAGGTTAATCGTGGCAATTTCAAAGATTTTGGTCGCAAATAGAGGAGAAATTGCCGTTAGGGTATTTCGCACTGCAAAGGCGCTGGGAATACGAACCGTCGCAGTCTATTCCGACGCGGACGAAAACGCGATCCACCGAATGATCGCAGACGAGTCGGTCTATATAGGGGATTCGGCTCCATCGGAAAGCTATCTCGATTCCGCCAAAATTCTCGCCGCCGCTAAACAAACCGGAGCCGACGCCATCCACCCAGGCTACGGGTTCCTCAGTGAGCGAGCCGAGTTTAGCGAAGCATGCCAACAAGCGGGCATCATTTTCATCGGCCCTCCCGGAAACGCGATGCGCCTTTTGGGTTCAAAAATCGATGCCAAACAAATTGCGGTCGAAAACAACGTGCCAATCACTCCTGGCTTCTTCAAGACCGGAGCGACTGAAATTCAGTTAAAGGCAGCCGCTCAAGACATTGGCTTCCCGGTGATGTTAAAGGCTTCAGCGGGTGGAGGCGGACGAGGAATGCGAGTGGTGCGTTCGCTTGAAGCGTTTGATGATGAACTTGCCACTGCGAAAGACGAAGCCCTGAAAGGCTTTGGCGACGACGCGATGATGGTGGAAAAACTCGTCGAAAATCCTCGCCATATCGAAGTCCAGTTCATCGCCGACCAACAAGGAAATGTCGCTTGCTTATTTGAACGCGAATGCTCAATCCAACGGCGCCATCAAAAACTGATCGAAGAAGCGCCTTCGCCGTTTAGTCACATCGAAACCTTGTGGCCCCAAATGCGCGATGCCACCATCCGGTTAATCAAGGCCGCCAAATACTACGGAGCAGGTACCGCCGAATTCATGGTGGACCCAATCACGGGAGATTTCTACTTCCTAGAAGTCAATGCCCGGCTACAAGTGGAGCACTGTGTGACCGAAGAAATCACCGGGCTAGACCTCGTTGCGGAGCAGATTCGAGTTGCAGAGGGCCGACCCCTGGAATTTGATTCGTCCCTCATGGCAGGAGAACGGTCCGCTATTTTTGGACACTCCATGGAGGTCCGCATCGTCGCCGAGAATCCCGGAAAAGGATTCATGCCATCGATTGGCAAAATCGTCGGCTGGGCCGAACCTCGTGGCCCCGGAATCCGGTTTGACACAGGATTTGGCTTAGGAAGCGAGATTTCGCGTTTCTATGATTCGATGATCGCTAAAGTCATCGCCCACGGTTCGAACCGAACCGAAGCTCGGCAACGACTTATTGCGGCCCTCAACGATTTCCATGTATTGGGGGTTCAAACGAACATTGCTTACCTGATCGACGTTCTACGAAGTGAAGGATTTGCGTCGGGCTATATCGACACTGGTTTCCTCGGGAGAGAGTTCTCGGAATGGAGCCAAGGACCTCCCGATTTGGAGCTTGGATCGTTGGCAAAATTTGCCCAATCCTCGGCGAACCCGGTTAGCTCAGCGAAAACGACCCATTCAGCCTGGGATTTGACTGACAATTGGCGCAATATTCGAGCCGTTTCTCAACTAAAATAGGAATTGAACTATGCGCTTTTCATCATTGTGGTTTGGAGTTGGTTTGTTAGGATTGGGACTGGCGGTTCCGGCGTACCAGCAGACTAAGCCAGCACCACCGCTAAACTGGGTCAGCTATTCCAAAGATGTTGTCCCAATATTTAAAGCAGCATGTAATTCATGTCATGCGGGCAAGAATGCGGCGGCTGGATTAGACCTAACCGATGTAGCGGCCCTGATGAAATCCGGCCTAATCAAAGCTGGAGATCCCGAAAAATCGGTGTTCGTCCGACGAATCAAAGGGCTAGACGGCTTGCCCCAAATGCCAAAGGGATTCAAGCCACTAGAACCCGAAAAGCTAGCCCTGATTGAGAATTGGATCAAATATGGCGCAAAGATTGACCAAAACGGTGGCAAGCACTGGGCTTATATTGCTCCGGTCAAAGCAGCGATTCCCAAATCACCAGTTGTTTGGGGACGCAATGAGATCGACGCGTTCGTACTTGAAAAAATGCTTGGTCACAAGCTCAAGCCATCGCCGGAAGCCTCCAAAGAAGTCCTTGCCCGTCGACTTTATCTCGACCTAACTGGCCTGCCTCCAACTGTTGCCGAGCTTGATGCTTACTTAAACGATCCAGCTCCAAACGCCTACGAAAAGCTGGTCGATCAGCTTCTTGCTTCGCCTCACTACGGCGAGCGCCAAACCCGTATGTGGCTAGACCTGGCTCGCTATGCCGATACGAATGGGTACGAGGCAGACATCACGCGTACTGCCTACCTATACCGAGATTGGGTCATCAATGCGTTCAACAAAAATATGCCGTATGATCAATTCTCGATTGAGCAAATGGCGGGCGATATGCTGCCGAACCCCACGCCCGACCAGCTAGTCGCGACGGGTTTCCATCGCAATTCGATGTTCAACCAAGAGGGTGGGGTCGATCCGGCTGAGTCCTTCTACAACACCGTTATCGACCGGGTGACCACCACATCGTCTACCTGGCTTGGCAGTACCTTGCAATGCGCTCGATGTCACGACCACAAATTCGATCCATTCAGCCAAAAAGACTTTTTCAAGTTGTTTGCAGTATTTAGCAACGTCAGTTATCGCAAAGAAGGAGACTACAAAACGACCTTCTCTGAGCACTGGATCGAGCCAGTACTCAAGGTATCCACCCCCGATGCCATGAACGCAATCGCGGAGGCTAAGGCAAAGTTGGCAAGTATGGAAGAGCGCAAGAAGGCTTTTGCCGCCGAAAACGCACGGGACTTTGCGAAATGGAAAATTGAAGCTGGACTTACTGTTCAATTTGTCGAGCCAAAAGTTGAATCTGTGAAGAGCGCAGGTGGGGCGACCTTTACGGTCGGAACCACTAACCTGATCGAAGCAAGTGGCACGAACCCCGACACTGACGAATATCAAGTCGCCCTTGACTTGCCCGAAGGTGACATCAACGGAATTCGAATCGAAGTCCCGACCGATCCTGGCAAACCAGGGGGACGATCGAGTAGTCAGAATTTTGTCCTCACTAACGTTGGCCTGACCGTTGATGGCGTTAAGGTCGCATTCAACGCAGCCCAGGCCGATTTTGTTCAAGATGGCTATGACATTAAGAAATTAGTTTCGGGTGACCGTAGCTCTGGGTGGGCGATTTACCCGCAAAACACGATGAACCATCGATTGGTCCTTCAAACCGCCAAGCCTGTTTCCGGCAAAAAGGCAATGGTAACGCTTGGCTTCCACTCGGTTTGGGCGGGTCATAATATCGGGCGATTCCGGGTTTCGGTAACAACTTCCGACTATCCACTGCTCGACATCGTTCGAGACAATGCTCAGAAACTTGCCACTCAGCCCGTTTTCAACGAAGACTTTGATAACCAACTCCACAATTTGTATCTTTCAACCTCGGTCAAGGGGCTTGAATTTGGAGTTGACCTCGAAGCCGCCAAGCGAGAAGTTGCGATGCGGGAGACTGGTTTGCCCACAGCGTTGGTCATGGCCGACAAGCCAACGACTGGAAAGCTTACGGCCCCAGTTCACCACCGTGGCGAGTTCTTGTCACCGGGTGAATTGGTCGATGCGGGTACCCCAGACGTGTTGCCAAAGTCGGAAACGGGCAACAACATGAATCGATTGGAATTGGCAAAGTGGCTGGTGAACGGAAAGAATCCGTTGACTGCGCGAGTCGAAGTCAATCGAATTTGGGAGCAGTACTTTGGACGTGGCATTGTCGAGACGATGGACGATTTTGGAACGCAAGGTTCCGCACCGGTCAATCAAAAGCTGCTCGACTACCTTGCCGTTCGTTTTGTCGAAAAGAAATGGGACATCAAAGCGATTCATCGCATGATCGTCACGAGCGCAACCTATCGCCAATCGAGCAATGCATCCGCGACCGCCCTCAATATCGATCCGACGAATCTTTACCTAGCCCGTGGTCCACGGTTCCGCATGGAAGCCGAAATGATTCGGGACACCGCGCTTCAAGCTTCCAGCTTGCTCAATCCCGAAATTGGCGGACCGAGTGTCATGCCATTCCAGCCGAAAGGAATTTGGGATTCTCCATACAGCGGTGAGCAGTGGATGGAAGCGAAAGACAAGGGTCGGTATCGCCGCGGAATCTATGTTTTCGCGAAGCGAACCGCCATGTATCCGAGCTTCATGTCGTTTGACGGCACGACCCGAGAAACCTGTACTGTTCGCAGAATCCGCACAAACAGTCCACTTCAGGCTCTGGCGTTGCTCAACGACAATGCCTACCTCGAAGCGGCAAAAGCCTTGGGAGCCAAGATGATGCAACGAGGATCGCTTGAACAAGGCCTCGTGTACGGATTCCGAGCCACCACCAGCCGAAAGCCGTCGCATGACGAACTTGCCGTTTTGGCAAAGGCGTATGCTCAATTCCGCCAGAAGTATTTTGCGCATCCCGACGAGGCCAAGAAGCTTGGCAAAGACGAGAGGGATGCCGCATGGACCATGGTTGGCAATGTCCTGCTGAACTTAGACGAAACCATTACGAAGGGATAAATGACAGAACAAGAATTATTGCAACACATCACCCGACGAACTCTCTTTAAGAAGGTTGGTTACGGGCTTGGCAATGTCGCCCTGGCATCCTTGATGGCGGACCCCGCGCTTGGATTCTTTGTTGATCAACAAAAGAAAAAGCCGACGCCAAAACCTGGGCCGTTGAGCCCCAAAGCTCCGCACTTCAAGGGCAAGGCAAAGTCGGTTATCTATCTTTTTATGGCAGGAGCCCCGAGCCAGCTCGACCTCTTTGAGCCGAAACCAATCCTCAACAAATTTGATGGCGATGTATGCCCTGAGGAGTACATCAAAGGTGAGCGATTTGCATTCATTCGAGGTGGCAAGCCGAAGTTACTCGGTTCGCCGCACGCTTACAAGCAGTACGGCCAATCCGGACACCAAATCAGTGCCTTGCTGCCTCACCTCGGAACCATTGCCGACGACATTTCGATCATCCACTCGATGAAGACGGAGCAATTTAACCATGCCCCAGCTCAGCTCTTTATGAACACCGGATTTCAAATCCCCGGACGTCCATCGTTTGGTTCATGGTTGACGTACGGGCTGGGGACCGAAAATACGGATTTGCCAGGATTTGTCGTGCTGCTTTCGGGGATTTCGAATCCGGATGGCGGAAAGTCTTGCTACGGCTCGGGCTTTTTGCCGAGCGTCTACCAAGGCGTCGAGTTTCGATCCCAAGGTGAGCCGGTTTTGTTTGTCGATAACCCAGATGGGGTTTCGTCCGAAGTCCGGCGAGATTCGCTGGACGCAATTCGAGACCTCAACACAATGCGAAGCAAAGAAGTATTGGATCCCGAGATCGAGACAAGAATTGCTCAATATGAGCTTGCGTACCGCATGCAGACCAGCGTCCCCGATCTGATGGACATCTCAAAAGAGTCAGAAGCAACGAAGGAAATGTACGGGATTGAGCCTGGAAAGAAGAGTTTTGCCAACAATTGTCTGCTTGCTCGGCGACTCGTCGAGCGTGGAGTCCGTTGCGTTCAACTGTATCACCGTGGATGGGACCATCATGGCGACAGCGAGGCGAACGATATCAAGCATGGCTTGCCCGAAATGTGCCGCCAGATCGATAAGGCAGCAGTTGCGCTCATCACTGACCTGAAGCAGCGGGGATTGCTAGACGAAACTATTGTCGTATGGGGCGGCGAGTTTGGCCGAACGCCGATCAACGAGCAACGAAACGGAGTAAATTTCCCAGGGCGAGACCACCATCCCAAGGCGTACACCATGTGGGTAGCGGGTGGAGGCATTAAGCCCGGTGTCTCATACGGAAAGACGGACGATATCGGATATAACGTGGTTGAGAATCCAGTGACGGTGCATGATCTAAACGCCACGCTACTGCATCAGCTAGGAATCGAGCATACGAAGCTCACCTATCACTATCAAGGACGAGATTTTCGGCTCACCGACGTATTCGGTGAGCCTATCAAAGATCTTATTAGCTAAGATCTATTCTTCGCCTGCGGCTTTTTCTAGTTTCTTGTTCTGGTTATCTCGAGCTTTGCTGGCATTGGGTGGTGAGCAAGCAACGAGAACGACTGAGACGACGAGTAGCAAGGCGAAAATTCGTTTCACACTTTAATTTAACACGTCAATCCCTTAATTGAGAAGTGATATGCTTTTCTTGCATGTTTTTAACGACGATTTTTGCTTTCCAGGGTCTTCTCGAGGCCCGACTTGAATCCCTGAATCTCCGAAGTTTTGCCCAAGATTGGGGCCAAGCTCGGAAGAACTTATCGGTAGACGGCCACCCAATCAAGATTGGCGGCCAGACGTTCGAGCATGGGGTCGGAACCCACGCAATGAGCGAATGTACCATTCAACTCCATAAGTCCGCCGCGAGTTTTCGGGCGATGGTCGGAGTCGACGATGAGCAAGGTGGTAAGGGAACTGTCCGGTTTGTCATCACGGTTGACGACAAGAAGGTTTTCGATAGTGGAGTCATGCGCGGAGGCCAGAAAGCCAAAGAAGTGAACGTCAATTTAACGGGCGCAGGCGTTATGGAATTGGTCGTCGAGGATGCAGGTGACGGCATGGATTCCGATCACGCCGACTGGGCTGAAGCGGTTATCACTTACAGCGGCAAGCAAGCCCCAATCGCTCAGTCAGTCAGCGCCAACCAACCAGACCCGATTCTTGCTCCTATCGATCGCAATACGACTCGAATCAACGGAGCCAAGGTCATTGGTACTACCCCCGGCAAGGAGTTCGTTTTCCGCGTCCCCGTTATGGGCAAAGGTCCGCTTTCGGTAAAGACAGGCAAACTGCCCGAAGGCTTGGCGTTTGATTCCGCTCGAAGAGTCATTTCTGGACGAGTTGCCAAAGCTGGCACCTACAACGTGCGAATAGATGCACGAGGTCCTGGCGGATCGGACTCAGAGATTTTAAGAATCGAGGCAGGCCACGATAAGCTCGCTAGAACCCCGCCGATGGGCTGGAACAGTTGGAACGTTTGGGGATTAGCCGTCGATACCGACAAAGTCAAAGCTGCGGCTGACGCATTTGTTAATCTCGGATTAGCCGACACGGGCTACACCTTCGTGAACATGGACGACGGCTGGGAAAAGGGACGAGCCGCCAATGGCACGATCACGACCAACGAACGGTTTACCGACATGAAGGGACTCTGCGACTATGTTCACAGCAAGGGCCTCAAAGTTGGAATTTATAGCTCACCTGGACCGCAGACATGTGGCGGCTACGAAGGCAGCTACAAGCACGAAGAAGCCGATGCGGCATCTTACGCGTCGTGGGGAATTGACTACCTGAAGTACGACTGGTGTTCGTATGGCAGCATCGCGCCACGGCCAGACCTCGACGGCCTCAAAGCTCCGTACATCAAGATGCACAATGCACTTGAGGCATCGAGCCGAGACATTACGTTTAGTCTTTGCCAATACGGCATGGGCGACGTGCACAAGTGGGGACATACCACGGGTGGAAACCTTTGGCGAACGACGGGCGATATTAACGACTCTTGGTCAAGCATGGCCGGAATTGGATTTGACCATTCGCGACGATCGCCTTACGCGGGTCCAGGATCATGGAACGACCCTGACATGTTGGTCGTTGGTTGGCTCGGTTGGGGACCTCGGGTTCGACCAACGAACCTGACCAAGCACGAGCAGGTCACGCACATCACTCTTTGGTCGATGCTTGCCGCTCCGCTGTTGTTGGGTTGCGACCTCACTCGAATTGACGACTTTACTCAGCGTTTGATCTGCAATCCCGAGGTTGTCGCCATTGACCAAGATTCGTTGGGTAAAGCCGCCGTCAAAGTTTGGGAGAAGGGCAAACTTGAAGTTTGGACTCGTCCGCTCGACGACGGTTCAACCGCAGTTGCGTTGTTCAACCGAGGAAACATCCCTGCTACCCGAACGTTTAGCTGGAGCGAAATGGGTATGAAGGGCGTTTTCGCAGGTAGAAAGAGCGTTAGAGACCTTTGGATGCGAAAGGACCTTGGTCGAGTGAATGGAATCAATGCCTTGGTGCCATCGCACGGCGCGTTGCTCTTCAAAGTTAAGTAACGAGCATGTTCAACTTGGCTTAGAAATCTGCATTTCTAAGCCAAGTTGAGAAAGGTTGGAAAATGTCGGAAATTGAGCCTAACGAACCAGTCAATGAAACCGTGACCACGGGTCTTCGGTTGATCCGAAAGCTTCGCAAAACCGAAAACCAACCACCCGTCGATCCGGCAGTCAAGCTCGCCCAGGAACGGCGTGACGAGTATCTGGCGAATCAGAATCATAAGATGATGAACGCCAACTCCAACCAGGATTACATCACGACGGTTATCTTTGGGATATTGATAGTCTTACTCGCCCTCGTCGGGATTTTTGGCTTATTCATGATCCTTGGATTCGGAATGTTTTGATAGGTTCAGGCGTTGGGCGGCTTAGGAAAGTTTGTTTTGACCTAAACCAATGTCCCGTTATCCTTGTATTATTTATCGAGGGGCCCAACTATCGATAACCAAGAGCTGAATACGGAAGCGCTACTCGCCGTCCCAATCCAGGACAACGAGATATTCGAATTACTCGAACGTCTTGCCGCGACCGAGGAGATGTTCATGACTCCGGTTTCTACCATTCGAGACGTCGCTGAATTGACCGAGGCATCCCCGAGCCTTATTGCTCGCCTGCTCGATGACATTCGCGGCACCGACGAATTTATGAACTTGGTTACCCAAGTCAAGCAACATGAAACTCGGGTTGGCCAAGTCGAGAAAAAGGTCAGTGCGCTCGAAAGGTCAAAGAATTCGTCAACTCAAAAAACTGCCCAGGACGCAGAAAAAGAATTTGCTGAGAATGTAGTTCGAGCCATCGCGGTCGTCGTCGTGGTTATTATCCTTTTTGTGGCGGCCATAAATTCAAGTCGCAAGGCGAATTCTCAAGGCAATTCCTTCTTGCATGGCCGACAACTGTGGATCGACGACAATGGAAACGTCACCGAACAAAAGGGTTTCGAAGTCACTCCAGTACCTGAAAACGACCCGGATGCCCGTGAATTACGCTCAATGACTGCAGCAAACCGCAACAAGAAATGAGTGAACACCAATTTAAAGAAGAGGCTCTCCTAGCGATCCCAATAAGGGACAACGAGATAATCGAATTGCTCGAACGCCTTGCCGCGACCGAGGAGATGTTTAAGGCTCCGGTTTCGACCATCCGTGATGTCGCTGAGCTGACAGAGGCATCGCCCTCATTAATCGCTCGACTATTGGGCGAGATGAGGGGGCCAGGTGAGCATGAAAAGTTGTCTAGCCGGGTTGATCATCAAGATGTTCGAATGAATTCGATTGAGCAAAAGCTTGAATTGGTTGGCAAAAGTGGCCATGAAGTCATACCTCCAGCCCAATCGAAGCGTAATTTGGAAGCGGTACTAGTGTTGAATTACGTCAACAATGTACTTGCCGAGGACGAGATTCGGCAGGTTGAAAGTAATCGAAAACTTGCTCGAATTGCATGTGTCGTGGTTGCAGTCTTGACACTTGTCTGTACCGCGGTTTACGACGGTGTCTATTCCTCTTACGTCGAAATTTACACTCCAAAAGGCGTAATTGGAGGCAAGAATTAACGGTGAACACGTGGGGGTTAGTTGGAACTCAATACTGAAGCGCTCCTCGCTGTCCCGATCCAGGACAATGAGATATTCGAGTTGCTCGAACGTCTCGCTGCGACCGAGGAGATGTTCAAAACTCCGGTCTCGACGATTCGCGACGTAGTTGAGCTTACAGAAGCTTCACCAACCTTGGTCGCTCGCCTCTTGGGCGAAATGCGCGGGCCGGGTGAACTGGAACAAATGGTAGGTCGGCTTGATGAGCATGACCGTCGCTTGCTCGAAGTAGAGCATAAATTTTCGAAGCTAGAAAAGCAAAAAGCGAGCACTCCGCCCGAGGTGCGAGTGAATCGACCTAATATCGTGGGAAGTACCATCGAATCGGCTAGGGCAACTAAGCTTGAAGAAACCCCGCCAAAAGCGTGGGTAGACAGTAAGCGAAAAATTGCATACGAGCGTGAAAAAGAGATTCAGAAGAGATGGGATAAGGCGCAATCAAGATTAATTATGTCCTTTGTATTTTTTGCCTTGGCTGGAACTGTCCTTTGGCTGATTTTCTCTTCCGCGCCATCGCACTAAATTGCGAAGCCTAACCTCAAGGTTGAGATTCTCAATTCGGACTGTGGGCTTTCAGCTCTTCGATCCTAATTTCAGCGCCAGACGACGCCATTAAAAGCGGCGAAATGACGGTGTACAAAAAAGCCATCATGAAAAAGTAAATTAGCATTCCCCAGGAAAATGGTCGCTTGGCTCGAAAATCTTCCCAGCAATAAACAATGAACCCAAGCAGCAGCAAAATACCCGTGGCAGAAAAACCATAATAAACTCCGGTCGCGCCAACATGTAAGGTGAGGAAAACGAACGGCAGAAGAAACGAGATCCAGAGGATCGCGCTTCCTAAAGTGAATCTGAACTTCAGATCGGTTTCTTTCATGGTGCGTTTTTCGAGGTGATGTTATAATTTTTTACCGAGGAAGGACCGGTGCGGCAGCTGCAACGATAGGTGAAATTAAGCTGTACACAAGCAACATCAGACAGACGTAAAACAGTACGCCACCAGAAAATTTGCGGCCGGCCCGAAAATCCTCCCAGCAATATATAAGGAAGCCGAGAACCAGTAGTGCAGCCGTTCCGTAAAAAAGCGAATAAATTACCGGCGCCCGAATTCCCTGTGGGATAAACACAAATGGAAGTATAAACGAGATCCACATGATCACGCTTCCGAGCGTGAAACGCGGCTTAATCTTAATTTGTGTCTCTTCTGCCATCGCTCTTCGGCTACTCGACTGCTCCAAAAACCAGAGGTCTCATTATCACGAAGTGAACGAACGCTAATGCTAGCACGGCTACTAGACGAGGATAGGAAAACGGCGTCTTGGAATTGGCATCCTGCCAGCACGAGATGACGAATCCAAGAAAAAGGAGTGAAGCAAGTCCGTTATAAAACGCTCGGTAATGACCCCGATAGTGAAATATATTGAAGCAAGGCAAGATTGCCCAAGCAAAGGCGAGCCAGAGAAGGATGCTCCCAACCGTGATTTTTGAACTTCTGCCGGATTTCGAGCTCTCGTCCATTACCCTCGCCTTGCTTACGCCAACAAATCCTTCACGACGTGCCCATGCACGTCGGTTAGCCTAAAGTCTCGACCCTGATATCGGTACGTCAGTTTGGTGTGGTCGATGCCCATCAGGTGCATCATCGTCGCGTTCATATCGTGGATATGGACCGCTCCCGGCGTAAATTCGTCTACCGAAGGATTGATTACGTTGCCATCTTTGTCGACGATGTTGTAGCAGTAGTCATCGGTATGGCCGTACGAGATTCCCGGTTTTACACCGCCGCCCGCCATCCATCGAGTAAAACACCGTGGGTGATGGTCTCGCCCATAGTTGTCGCGAGACAACGGCCCTTGGCAGTAAACAGTTCGGCCAAATTCACCGCCCCAAACGACCAATGTGTCGTCGAGCATACCGAGACGCTTGAGGTCCTTGATGAGGGCCGCGGTCGCTTGGTCAACGTCTTTGGTTTGGGACGGAAGATCGACTGCGAGGTTGCCGTGCTGATCCCAACCGCGGTGGAAGATTTGGATGAAGCGGACTCCTCGTTGGGCCAAACGGCGAGCCAACAAACAGTTCGCCGCATAGGTGCCGGGAATCTTGGAATCCGATCCGTAAAGCTCGAAGACTTCCTCGGGCTCCTGCTTGAGGTCCATCAGTTCGGGGACACTGGCCTGCATCCGGTAGGCCATTTCATACTGCGAAATTCGAGCGGCAATTTCTGGGTCGCCAAATTGGTCGAGTTGAAGGTGGTTGAGTTTGGATACGTCGTCGAGCATGCCTCGACGGGTGTTGCGGTCAACGCCGTGTGGGTCGTTGAGATACAGAACCGGGTCGCCGCTGGACCGGAGGCTGACGCCTTGGTGGTCGCTCGGGAGGAAGCCCGTGCCCCAAAGTCGTGAGAAGAGGGCTTGGTCGGCTTTTCCGTTTCCGACCTTACTGTGAAGGACGACATAGGTTGGCAAGTCTTCGTTCATGCTGCCGAGGCCATAACTGACCCAGGAGCCGAAGCTCGGACGTCCCGGAAGTTGGCTACCCGTTTGAATATAAGTAACTGCGGGGTCGTGGTTGATCGCTTCGGTCCACATCGACTTGATGATGCAGATTTCTTTGGCGATGGTGGCCATGTGGGGCAAGATTTCGGAGAAATAGGCTCCGTCCTCGTTGTTTTCGTGCTTTTTGAACTTGAACTTACTTGGTGCGACCGGGAAGCGGGCCTGACCGCTGGTCATTGTCGTGATTCGTTGACCGTTTCTAATGCTATCGGGTAGGTCTTTGTCGAACTGCTCTTCCATTTTCGGTTTGTAATCGAAGAGGTCCATTTGGCTCGGGCCGCCGTTCATAAACAGCATGATGACCCGCTTGGCCTTTGGTGCAAAACTCGGCATGTTCGGGAGGCCCGGACGAGGCTTACCCATATGGATCTGGGGCTTTTGAAGAGCACCAAAAGCACTTGAGGCGGCGAAAGCCGCCGCGAGGCCACTGCTGCGAAGAAGGGTGTGAAGCGCGGCGGAGCCGACGCCCATGGCTGTTCGCCCGAAGAGTTCTCTTCGGGACATGACAAGTTCAAATTCTCTAATCGGATCCATGTTGTTCCTTTAGTGCTGAGTCAAAAATTCATCGAGGTTGAAGATCGTGTTGGCGATCATCGTCCAGGTTGCTACTTGGTCATTCGGTAGATCCTTTGCTTTTGCGGCAAGCCCTACCATAGCGAGTTCTTCTGCATCTTTTGGAGACTGTTTATACCGAGCCTCATAGCGTTGAGCGGCACTCTGCAAAATGCTCTGCTCAAGCTTTGACGGGTCTCGATTCAAAGCAATATTAAACGCTAACTTGATACGATCATGGGCGCTCGACTTACTTTTTACTAGTCTTTCGCCAAACACTCGAGCAGACTCCATGAACGCGGGTTCGTTCATCGTGATGAGGGCTTGGAGTGGCGTGTTCGTGCGAGCACGTCGCACTACGCATGCTTCTCGTGAAGGAGCATCGAACGACAACATCATTGGGTGAGGCGAAGTGCGCTTCCAGAATAGATATAAGGTCCGACGGTAGATGTCAGCAGTCTTGTCTTGCATGTAGGTTGCGGTCGTGCTGCCTTGGAAAGCAACTTCCTCCCAAAGTCCTGCTGGCTGGTACGGCTTAAATCCATGTCCGCCCTCTCGGCTAATGAGAAGTCCGCTAACTTGCAATACTTGATCCCGGAGAATTTCGGCATCCAGGCGGAACCGAGGTCCTCGTGAGCACAATCGGTTCTCGGGATCGACGGCTTCTTTTTGTTTTGAAACCACCGATTGTTGTCGGAATGTTGCGCTCGTAAGGATCAGCTTATGAAGCTTTTTGATGGAGTAACCATCCTTGGCAAATTTTACGGCAAGGTAATCGAGCAGCTCTGGGTGGCTTGGCCAATCGCCTTGATTGCCAAAGTCTTCCGCAGTCTTTACGATTCCGGTCCCAAAATGCTGTTGCCATATTCTATTGACGAAAACTCGGTTGGTCAGCGGGTTCTTCTTGTCGGTTAGCCATTGGGCAAGACCAAGTCGGTTTGCCGGTGCTCCCGCAGGCAATTCACCAAATGCGGCAGGAATGCCCCGCGAAACCTTGTCTGCCCGCAGGTTGTACTCGCCTCGACGAAGGATATAGGCTTGACGAGCCATGGGCAGTTCTTCAGCGACCAAGGTTCGAGGAATCGCGGCTTCAATCTTTGCTGTTTTCGCCGAAACAGCTCGGTAATCTTTTGAAGTTGCTGAGTCTGGGCCGTCATTGAGGAACGTTTTCTTTGTGAGGACAGGGTCTTTCTTATTGATTGCGTTGTCAATTCGCGCGTCTTTGTCGGAACCGTAATTGAAGATTAAGCCGTCTTCACCACCACCGTTAACGATTTTGATGATGATCGGATTGGGTCCTTTCTTCAAGGAAATCTTAACAACATCCCCTGCTTCGCTGACGCCGCGAGCAATGTTGTTGGAGTGAACGAGTTTGCCGTTGACCCAAACCTTAATTCCGTCGTCACTATTGAGTCGAAGCGTCAAGGGTGTGTCCGTATCTGATTCAATCGATGTCCGCACGTAGCCCGATGCGTTGTCTTTCTTGATGAATGAAGCCACCTTACCAACTTCAATCTTGATTGGTTTCCAGGTGGTTGGTGTCTCGTCGGTTGTGAAGGCTTCGTCGTTGTTCTTGTGAACGAATGGCCCTGCTACTTCCCAATCTGCGACCTTTAGCTTGGCTGGTCGGCTGGCGGTGAGCCAACCTTCGGCTTCGGAGAGGTTCACTTGGGACTCTAATTTAGTCATCAAAGTTTTGTTTTCGGAAAGGCCTTTCTCTTCTTCTGGAGTAGGTGCGAGCATCGTTGGTTCTGCGTAGAGTGCATTCCCATCGAGTGGCGAGTCCTTCGTCGAATTGAAGTACGCGAACATCTCGTAATAATTTTTCGTCGAAATAGGATCGAACTTGTGATCGTGGCACTTAGCGCATCCAACGCTCATTCCCAAGAAAACCGTCGATGTGGTGTCTACTCGATCAAACGTGTTGCGAACGAGAAATTCTTCTTCGATCGCCCCACCTTCACTTGATGTGGGATTCATTCGAACATAGCCAGTTGCGACCTTCATATCCAGAGTTGGATTGGGAAGCAAGTCCCCCGCTAGTTGCCATTGCGTAAATTTGTCAAACGGCAAGTCTTGGTTCATCGCCCGAACAACCCAGTCTCGGTACGGATAAATGGCTCGTTCATTGTCGAGGTGAAGGCCGTGAGTATCGCCATAGCGAACTGCATCGAGCCAAAATCTTGCTTGGTTTTCACCGTATCGCTCGCTGGCAAGAAGTCGGTCAACTGCCCGCTCGTAGGCACCCGGCTTTTTGTCCATTGCAAGCATAGCGCTTTCACCTTGTGTCGGGAGAAGTCCAGTAAGGGTTAAACTTGCTCGACGAAGCAAGGTCGCATTGTCGGCTTCAGGTTCCTGCTTTAGACCCTTCTTAGTAAGCTTCTCAACGATGAAGTTGTCGATCGGGTTTCTTATGAGTGCCTTCGCGGTAACCGTTGGAATGGTCGGCATAACTGGGGCAACAAATGCCCAGTGCTTGTCGTATCGAGCCCCCTGGTCAATCCACAACTTGAGGGTTGCGACTTGTTCAGCCGAAAGCGGTGGCATACCCGAATCCGTCGGCGGCATCGGGTCATTCGTGTTCCCAACGGCTACGCGCTGCGCTAGCATCGACTTAGAAGAGCTACCAGGCTTGATCGCAAAATAGCCACGACGTTCTCGGGTCGCGTCTTTCGCATCGCTGAGACGAAGATCGCCTTTGACCTCTTTGCCATCGGGTCCGTGACACTTGTAGCAGTGCTCACTCAGGATCGGTCGGATATCTCGGTTGTAGTCAACAACTTTGACCGATGCAACGTGTTTCTTTTTGCTTTGGACGCTTCCAGTGGCAAGCCCAACTCCGAGGCAAGTAAGCGCAGAAACAAACAATAAATTAGTGCGGATTTGAATCATCGTGAACCGAATTTTCCAACTAGTCTGATCTTACAATTTTTTTGGCGCAAAAAGAAAAGGCTTCCAACGAATTGGAAGCCTTTTCAACAGTTTTGTGCTTAGTTCAACTAACCTGCAGCTTTCGATGCGGTGGTTGGGTCTACGGCAATGCCAGGTCCCATAGTTGCGCTGAGGGTGATGCTTCGGATGTATCGTCCCTTTGAACTCGATGGCTTAGCCTTGAGAACAGCACCAAAGCCAGCAAGAAAGTTCGCTGCAAGCTGGGCGTCAGTGAAGTTGACCTTGCCAAGCGGCATGTGAACCACGCCTTCTTTGTCGGCTCGGTACTCAACACGAGTTGCGCCTTTGATTTCTTTGACCGCGTTGCCGATAGCGTTGGTAACGGTACCGTTTCGCTTGTTCGGCGTCTTGGGTCCGAGAGCCCGACCAATCTTACCGATTTGAGGAGCCATATCTTCAGTAGCAAGAATAACGTCGAATTTCATTGGCTTGCCGCCAAATTCCTTCGCTCCATTTTGGATAGCCGTGATAAGGTCTTCGGAGCCAACGATGTCGGCGCCAGCAGCTTCAGCTTCTTTGACATGGTCGCCTTTTGCAAGGACGGCTACGAGGCGGCTCTTTCCAGTTCCGTGCGGAAGGGAAGTCAAACCTCGAACGTTTTGATCTCCTTTTCGTGGATCAATTCCGAGGACGATAGCCATGTCTACTGACTCAACAAACTTGGCGTTTGCAGTTGCTTTGACTTGGGCGAGGGCTTCTTCGAAGCCGAGGAGGTTGTCCTTAGTGACCTTAGTGGTCAACGCCTTATAGCGCGACGAATGTCGTTCTTTTTTCTTATTAATTCGCATGAATCACCTTGTGGTTCGCATGACCCCGAAGGATCTCCCACTTATTGCGAAGGTATAGGATACCCAATTTGGCGGCTATCTGTCAGCGGGGAATCTGGCAAGTGCTTGGGAGGCTCGACAATTGAGAGTTGCCGAGCCATCCAAATTACTTATCGGTCTTCGCTGGCTCTACGGCTGGCGCAGTATGGAACTGGGCGTGGACGGTTCCGCCCTGCGTCTCCGGTGAGGCAACATTCACGTTGATCGGGTTTGGGGCACCGAGCTGCTTGAACTTCTCGATGACATCAATTCCCATCACTTCCTTGATTTGAGTGGCCAAGTTGGAAAGCTGGTTCACCTGATTGTTGCTGCCCGTGCTACTCGACATCATGGTCAGAGTCTCGACCGGGGTTGAGGAGATTGATTCGCCAATGGCGCGAATCAGAAGCTCGATCTTCTGCGAGAGCATCATTTCTCGGGCGCTTGGTCCGGCCGCGTCCCAGGCGTGGGCCATGGCGCGGAGGGCGTCGCCCCGGGCTTCACCGTCTGCAATGATGTTCGCATATTGAGCTTTTGCCCGAGCCTGAGCCGCTTCGGCGTTAGCCATTGCGGGTTGAACGACTTCGGCATCGAGGCGCAACCGAACCTGCTCATATCGAGCGGTTTGGACGTTCACTTCTGCCTTTGATCGAGCGACCTCGGCGGCGACGACGGAAAGTTCTTCGGCCACCACCGCGTCTCGTTGCGAAAGGGCGTCGACAAGACGTTTTTCGGCATCGGCCTTTGCGGCTTCGATTTGCCCCTGGATAACCGCGCGTTGCTCTTGCTCACGGTTTTCTGCACTTCGAACAATGGATTCCGCCTTGGCTTTAGCCTCGGCGATTCGGGCTGAGGAAATGATTTCCGCACTTCGCTTTCGACCCATCGAGTCAAGATAGTTAACTTCGTCGTGAACGTTCTGAATTTTCAGCGTGTCAACGACGAGCCCGAGGGTGGTCATATCACCCTCAACCTCGTGAACAAGGCGCTCGGCAAAGAGGATCTTATCTTCGTTGACCTGTTCGGGGGTCATCGTGCTGAGAACGCCTCGGAGGGAACCTTCGAGCGTCGCTTTAGCGATGGCGACAATTTCTTCTCGTTGTTTGCCCAGGAATCGTTCGATGGCGTTATTAAGCACGGGTTCGTGGCCAGCGATTTTGACGTTAGCGACCCCTTGTACGGTGAGCGGGATTCCGCCTTTACTGTAAGCATTCGATGCGCTGACATCAATCGGCATGTTGGTCAAGTTAATTCGGTCCACTCGTTCAAGGAACGGGATTCGAATCCCTCGGCCACCTTTGACCAGGCGATAACCATACTCCTTGTTCCCGTCTTTTCGACGGGCACCGCTGAAGATGAGGACTTCGTTCGGCGCGCAAATGTAGATGAGCGATGGCAGGCTCAGGAGGAAAATGAGCAGGAAGAAAATAACGACGCCAACGATGATCGCTACGGTGGTCATTTCTTCACCTCCCCTGTTTTCGTTGCTTTTGTTTTGGGTTCCTCTGCTGGAGGTAATGGGTTGGTGTGCATGCTGTGACCCTGAAGGATGAGGGGAACGTCGATTCCGACAGTATCCCGAACGCTGGCGAGAATGGTGTGGAAGATGGCTGGGTAGGACGCCACATAGTTGGTGAGGGTCTTTCCGTCGCCGTTATCGATAAGTTTGACCGTGCCAATTTTAACTTTCTTGACCGTTTCGGTGGTGGCCTTAAGAATCTTTTCGAGGTCGTCCATGACCGCGATATTCATAGCGGCGGGGCCGGCTTCTCGCCATGCAGCGTGAAAGGCTTCTAAGGCTTGGCCAGCGGCGATACCCCGTTCTCGGACGTTGGCGGCATCGCCTTTGGCTTGGTGTTCGCGGGCGACTTGGTCGGCTTCAGCGGGCAAAATTTCGTCGACTTTTAATCGGAGCCGTTCGACTTCGGACCGAATCTTTTGCAGTTCTTGCTCGGCTTTGGCTCGGGCTTCTCTGGCGGCCGCTTTGGTGGTTTCTTGCTCAACCGTAACTCTCGATTCGAGGTCGGCTTGGATCTTTCTTAATTCGTTGCGCATCCTTGCGATATTGGCGTCGGCGTTCGACCCGGCGACATTGGCTTTGGCCAGCTCCTCGCTTTCAATTTTTTCAGCCATTCGTTTTGCATCAGACTCTGCGATTTCCGCATCCTTGATGATGTTCGCGATTGCCTCTCGTCCAATTGAATCGAGATAACGGGATTCGTCGCTGACGTGTTGAATCTTGAAGGTGTCGAGGTGGAGTCCAAGTTTCCTCAGGTCGAGCTCGGATTCGTTGCTGAGCTCTTCGGCAAATTTGAGACGGTCCTCGTTGATCTGCTCGGGAGTGAGTCGAGCCAAAACGCCTCGAAGGTGGCCTTCGAGGGTCTCCTTTGAAACCTTGCTAATTGCCGTGGGTGGTTGACCGAGAAAACGCTCAATCGCGTTACCGATGACGCCTTGGTCGCTCGACACTTTGACGTTGGCCACCGCTTCGACATTGAGGGCGATTCCCCCTTGAGAGTAGGCACCTTTGATAGAGATTGGGACTTCGAAGGTGTTGAGGTTCATCCGGTCGACTCGCTCTAAGATGGGAACTCGCCAGGCTCGCCCGCCGAAAACAACCCGAAAGCCACGAATCGAGCCGTCGCCTTGCCCATGCTTGCGTCCGGAAAAGATCAGGGCTTCGTTGGGTGGACAAATGTAGAGAAGGGACCGAAGGCAGAGGTAGAAAATGAAAAATCCGATAATGAGGAACAGGGCAAGAAAGAGCCCGGATACGACCTCGGCGGGCAGGCTTGTAGCTGGTTGGCTGAGTTGAGATAAGAGCAGGAAGGGATTCATGTTAGTTCAACAGGTCATCTTGAGGCATAACTTCTAGGGTGTCACCTTCGACCCCTACGACGATTACCGCGACACCGGGCATCAGCTCAAGCGCTGGGTCGGTGGCGATGGCAAAGACTTCTAAAACTTCATCATGGCGATTGAGACGAATCTTGCCTTTGATGCCGGCGCGAATCGGGACGGTGACGCTGCCGCTTTGACCGAGCAGTTTTTCCATCCGATAGTCGCTGCTGGTTTCAGCTTTGCGCAAGACGAATCGCGTGACGTAGGTGATGAGGGTTCCGGTAAGGATTCCGGTGATCACGGACGGAATGAGATGATTGCCCGGGGAGGCGAGGGTGAGGAGAATTCCAGCTAAGCCGAAACTCCCAAGTCCGTAAATCCAGAAGCGGGGACTGAGAAATGGAATCCAAATGTGACCATCTTCGGTTGACGTGTCGTGTCCGTCAACCGAATGATCAAGATTCCCGGCCACGATTCCAAAGATCAGAATCACGATCCCCGCCAGAAAAGCTGCAATGTAGATGGCAACCACTCATCATATACTACGACTTTTGGCCTAGTAGGTTGCGAATTATTTTTCCGTTGTTAAGGGGTTGTAAAGTCGCTACCGCGAAACGGCCCAAAATAGATAGTCGGTGTCGATGGTATCGCCGCCGAGGCCATCGACCAATTGAACGATCTGTCCTCGGTGATAGAATGCGTGACCAACCAACTGGGTTAATTGCACTTCGATCGGCAATGACCAAGGCTGACCTTCGGTCGTCGTGAAGGTGAAGTCCTTTTCCATGTCTTCATCTCTGAGCCGATGCAGATAGAGAGTCCAAAAGCGTTCGATATTGGCATATCGGGGCCGAAGGGTCTCGAAATCGACGTTCTCCTCGGACCAATGGTCGACAGCAGTTCCGTCACTGTCCATTCGGTTCAGCCAGTTCTCTCGGCAAAGGGCCAAGTGCGCGGCGATGTCAACGGCCTTCGCAAAGCCAAGCTCGCTCCGACGCTCGGCGGGAACCGAGTCGATCATGTCGAGCATCTTTTGATTAGCCGACTTTTCGTGTTCGTACCATTTGCGAAACCGTTCGATGAGCATGATGCCAGTCTACGCAAATTGACAGACTAATGTCTATCAATTTGCGTGAAATTCTAGCTCGATCCAGGTCGTCTCGGTTCGTTTCAGTGGGATGGTGGCCGCGCCAGCATCAACCGCGAGAGATTTCGGAAGGGAATACGTTCCGACGCCCTTCACCTTGGCAGGTTGGCTCAGGTTGAGGCGAGCGGCAGGAGTGAATTCATCTCCATCAGACAGTTCGATCCGCACCCGTTTCGTTTTAGCATTGTATTCAATCGCGTGGAAATTCCCAGCGTCCAACGTCAACCACAGACCCAGTGGGGCGATGTAGAACTGTCGTCGGAAAGAATCGAGCGGCGTAACGGTGACCTTGTCTCCGGATCGGGCAATGTTTCCGCCAAATGCCTGCCAACCAAAGTCGGGATGATCCACCAAATACGTCGCCGCATTGAGGGCATGCCCCAAGAAATTGGGACCGTAGTCACCCGTGTATGCGTCCCATTTGAGGGTGGATGGGAACGAGTGGAAGGCGACTGAGGCGCAACCGTCTTGGTCGATGTTCGACAAGGCACCCATAGCCCCGCCATAACCTGCGCGAAGAAGGTAGAAATCGTCGGGATGCTCTCGGTACTCGGTCAACATAGGGATCGCGTTCAGGCCAGAACCGTAGTGGTGCAACTGGCGCTCGATGCGCGAAAGCTTTCCGCCGTACAAGAAGTCCCAATACCGGCGGGCGTTTCCGTTGTAACCCCAGTGAGGCAGGGTCGGCATATAGCCGATGATTGAGTTCAACGAAACCATCGCTTTGTCGTTGCGGCCAAAGTATTTGCACCAACCGTAGACTTCTTCTTGTCCGGTGGAATCCCACGCCATTTCGCTTCCGAAGGGGTACTCCTGCTTCACCCATTGGTCAGCACGGCCTTTCATTCGGGCTTCGATGAGGTTCGCCTGCTCGGTCCAGCCTTCGCGTTTGAGGTCTTCGAGGACTCGGATAAGGATCGTGCCTTCCATGAGTCCGAGGTCAACGTACCAAACTTTCGGGCTGCCGTTCGGGTTCTTCGACGTCATGAAGTTGACGGTTTCGTACGCTTGGTTCAGGTACCACTTCCAGTCGTGGTGGGTCGCCATTCCGGGGTAGTTACGGGCGACTCGGTACATCGACCAATACGACGCGACCACGTGGGGGTAGTTGTATCCCCGACCAATGTCTTCGCTTGCCTTCTTGTTCCACGAAGTCCAACTCGTCCAGTTGCGTTTGGGGTCGTACTCGAATCCGGGAACCAAGGCAGGCTCATAAAAGAACGTGCTCTTGCGGACTCCAAACTTATTCGGCCCGTCTTTGAATTGGATATTGCCCCAAAGGACTCCGTCCACAAACTGCTCAAACTGGTCTACTTCGGATTTGACTGGCTGGCCAAAGTTCTTCATCGCCGCGGCAACAAACGAGCCTGATCCGCCTTCATCTCCGAGGCCCGATATCCAGACCCGGCTATCTTGAGTGACCTGCTGCTTTGCTTCCCGGTCGTAGCTGATGTACGAAGGCGCTCGGTGGAATGGGTCAGACGTATCCGTGAACCATTGTTGGTTGTTCAAGAAACGTCCCATGTCTCCAACGGTCATGAAGGCGGGTTTGGTGACATCGTAGTGAACCGTCTGCTCGGTTCGGTCGGCGTAGGTGATCGTAAGCCGTGACCGGCCCCAAGAAACTCCTTGTACATCGATCGCAACATATCCGCCTTTCACTTTGTCGCCAACTTTGGCGATGAGGGCACCTCGCGGCTCAACTTCGAGAGACTTGATTGGCTTATCGTAGTTGACGAACAGCTTTGCCTTTTGTCCATCTGGCAGGATGTAGCCGGGAATTCCTACCGCGACCGGGCGGTGGTTGGCAATGAGCGTCTTCTCGATGTCTCGAATCGAGGGTGAAACCAAGAACTGCAAGCTAATAGCTTTTAATTGTCCAGGCGGCAGGAAAGAGGACGATGGGACATTCCACTGGTTTGCGGTCTTCCATTCGTTGTCAGCGTAAGCGGACGAATGGACCATCCATTCGAACATACCTTCGAAGGTCTGATTGGGCCGAGTGGGTTCGTTAAGTAAGTGGTAGGCCTCTAAGGGCGAACCGGGCCGCGCTGCGATGATAAGGGCTGGACCTTCACCGCTGAGTCGAGTGACTTGAACATATCCGGCGTCCTTCCCAATGTACGGGTCGGAGAACGCACACTTCTCGTGGGCTTCCTTCAAGTTGCGGTCCGAAATGATGTTGTTGAGGACGAGCGGAATGCCGAGTCCCCCGATTTCGATCGGCTCACTGGTGTTATTCTTGATAATAAAATTGAGAAAAAGGTGGCCACCGGATACATGCCAACCTCTTGTTACAGCCAGCGGAAAGTCAGGACCAAAAGTTTTAGTAATATTTGACCACAACTCGTTGCTCTGGCCAGAAAGATCCTCAACCGGTTTGCGTTGACTTGCGGTGGAATAACTCTTCCACTCGGGTTGATTCTTGGACCTAATACGTAAATTGAGATCGCCGAACTGATAGTATCCGTTGGCGTTGCGTCCCGCTTGCCGGTCAAGGGGCAAGAACTCGTGCCCATTAGCAGCGAGCGAGACCAATGTCTGCGAATCTTTGATGAACTGCAACTTCAGTCCTGGAGCTTCCATCTGGATCGTGCCGTGACCAAACCCAATATCATCTGGGCTAGGTTTTGGCTGAGGGCGCTGGGCCAATCCATAAGAAGCGATAAGGGCCGCGAAAATGAGCGCCAGTGACTTTGATTGAAGAAGGTTCATGATGTGACCAGTTAGTCGTAATTCATCTCGGTAACGAACGGAGCTTTTTCTTTGTTCAGGAACGCGTTGATGCCCGCTTTGCCTTCGTCGCTGGCCCGGGCAGCGGCTAACCGTTTAGCGGTTTCTTGCGCAGTAAGCGGCGAGTCATTCACCAAGGCTTTGGCTCCGACGATTGATTTTGGACCAGCTTGCAAGATGGCTCGAATCTTTCGGTTTACCGACGTCTCGCGATCTTGTTCGACAATTTCATGGACCAGACCGATTGCCAGGGCGTGATGGGCGTCAAAGACTTCTCCGGTTACGAACAGGGCCCGTGCGTGGCCTTTGCCGATTCGATCAATGACGAACGGAGAAATCGTCGCGGGAATGAGGCCCAGCTTCACTTCGCTGAAGGCAAATTTCGATTCGGGAGTGGCGATGGCGATGTCGCAAGCAGAAATCATTCCGCAGCCGCCACCCATGGCCGAACCATGAACAGAGGCGATGGTGACAGCCGGACAATCTCGAATCGATGAGAACATTTTCGAGACTTTCAAGGCGTCGGCAACATTTTCGGCGTCGGTGTAGGCCGCAGCTTTACGCATCCATTCGAGGTCTCCACCCGCGCAGAAGGCGTTTCCTTCACCCGAGAGGACCACGACCCGGACCGTACTAGAAATGGTCGTAAATAATTCCGTGATCGCGGCAATGAGTTCATCATTGAGGGCATTTCTAACTTCGGGGCGGTTCAAACTGACTCGAAGTACCGATCCATCGTGTTCAACCTTGAGCATGGCTTCATAATACTTTGGTTCGTGGAAGAAAGAATCGAAACTGCCGAATATCGGATTAGCCGTTCGCAACTTGTTTATTGGAGTGCGAACGAGTACATTCGTCGATTCTGGCCCGCCTTCATCGCGTTTCCTATTTCGGGAATTCTCCTGTTCATTCTCATGCCCAACTCCGCTGGAATTGGGCTTGGCACGATGATGATCATGTGGCCGCTTTCGATTCCTGCTCGCTCAATCATTTTTACGAGCCGAGCGGCCAAGCGGGTCATCTGTCCGACCCGCATGGTAGCCGAGGGTGAGCATCTTTATTTCATCGTTGATCCACTCGATTTGAACTATCGAGTTAACAAGAAGTCGATTCGTGATGTGGTGATCCGCAAGGAATATGTGTGTATCGAGTTGTGGAAGTTCAAGATGATCTTCGTTCCACTCGATGCCTTTATCGACAAAATCGAAGTCCAAAAATTGCGTAAATTCACCGAAGTAGAGTAGCCGTTATCCCAACTCAAGTTGCCACTCATTATGCCGAGCGACTTCATTGGCCAAGTTTGCCGCCGTCCAATTAAGGCTAAGTGGAGTAATTGCAACGAATCCCTCGTTGACGGCTTGAACATCGGTTCGTGGCTGATCAGCAGACATAACGACTGAGCCACCTTGCCAGTAATACGGGCGACCCCACGGATCATCTCGTCGTTCGACTCGGTCAACGTAGACACGCTTGCCCATTTCGGCGACGCGGGTTCCCCTCAATTCTTCATAGGCGATCGATGGCACGTTGACGTTCAAAAAAGTCAGGTCCTCGATAGGGGAATTCACCAACTTTTCGAAATTTTCGGTGAGCCAGCGCGAAGCGGTTTCCCAGTGAGGCGGAGCTTCTTGAACAAAAACGGCGAGGGAGAGGGCGATTGATCGAATTCCGTTGATCGCTCCTTCCATGGCTCCGGCAACCGTTCCAGAGTAGGTGATGTCAAAACCAAGATTTGGACCCGCGTTGATGCCACTCAGAATCAGATCGCACCCGTCCGGGTATCCAATCGTCAGTCCAACATTGACACAATCCACCGGAAAGCCATTCACCGCAAAAGCCTTCAGCTGATGATAATCGACTTCGGCGACCCGCAATGGATCGCGCAACGTCATTGCGTGGCTACAAGCCGACCGTTCGCGATCCGGGGCAAAAATCTTAACCTCACCAAATTTTCGGGCGACTTGAGCAAGCTCATGCAACCCTCGACCGTTGATGCCGTCGTCATTCGTGATGAGAATCTTCACTGCTTGTCCTCAACCCGAATCGATGAAGCCACGCTCGCAACGGACTCCAGGTCTCGTACTTGTTTAATGGCATCAGCAAAGGCCTTTTCGGATGCGCGGTGGGTGAGGAAAACGATTTCGCCTTGGTCGTGAGGGAGGGTGCGCATTTGCATTTCGGCAATGCTTATTTCGTGAGCGCCAAAGACCATCGAAATTTCGCCCAATGTCTTGGGTCGGTCTTTCACCACGAGCCGTAGATAGAATGCGGACTGAATATCGTCAATGGGTACCACATTCATGCCCATGTCGTAGGGAATGGCACTGCCCGAGCCTCCACCGACAATGTTTCGCCCAACATCGATGAGGTCTCCGATCACGGCTGACCCGGTTGGATCCGAACCAGCGCCACGACCGCTAAACATGACATCGCCAACGAAGTCGCCATGAAGCCAAAGCGCGTTATAAACTCCGTTGACTGAGGCAAGCGGGTGCGAATTGGGGATCATCGATGGGTGGACTCGGACGCTGACCGCGTCATTGCCAACCGCGTCAACGACGCCGACCAGTTTGATCTTGTAACCCCATGACCGGGCGTACTCGATATCCGTGATTCCAATTTTCGAAATTCCTTCTCGATATATCGCCTCCACTGGAACCTGCTTTCCGAACGCTATCGAGGCGAGGATAGAAATCTTGTACGACGTGTCGATGCCTTCAATATCGTTGGTCGGGTCGGCCTCGGCGTAACCTGCGGCTTGGGCCTCGGCAAGAGCGTCAGCGAAATCAGCTTCTTCCTCCTCCATTTTGGTGAGGATGTAGTTTGACGTACCGTTGAGGATTCCCATCATTCGGATGACTTCATTCCCCGCCAATTGATGTTTGAGAGGTTGGACCAGGGGAATTCCTCCGCCGACGGCTGCCTCGTAGTGCAGGTCAAGCCCCTTTGACTTGGCGAGGTGAACCAAGCGCGATCCGTGTTTGGCAATGAGTTCCTTGTTTGCGGTTACGACGTGCTTGCCGTGCATCAGAGCGGCTTCAACCAACTCGGCCGCGGGGTCGATTCCGCCGATGAGTTCAACAACGATGTCGATATTGGGGTCGGTTACGATGCTGTTGAGATCGGTTGTGAAGTGGGCTTGGTCGAGGGCGCGCTCCTTGGTTGCATCGCGGATTCCGATCTTTGATATTTCAATTTCACGGCCAATTTTGCGATTGATGGCTTCGCGGTTGTCCAACAACATGCGGTAAGTGCCAGTTCCAACAGTGCCAAAGCCGAGCATCCCAATGCGAATTTTTTGATTCATGAACCCAAGAACCATTATGACTTGGAAATTTCCTCTCAAATTCTTCGGCAGACCAGAAACCTTTTGGCAATCAAAAAGCGTAAAGTTGAGGTTCGAAGAATCATGAAACGTGCAATTCTAATCGCCCTATCCTTGGCATTCATGTCATCCGTTGCGATGGCTCAAGGGACAACATCGACCCCAGTAAAGCAAGACGACAAAAAGGTTGAAACACCTAAGGTCGAAGACAAGCGGACTCCAGAGCAAAAGAAGTACGAGGAACTCATGAAGAATCCCGCCCTGAAGTCCCAGGACGGAATGTTTAAAGTTCACCGGGTCGACGACAAAATCTATTTTGAAATTCCCGAGAATCGATTTGGGCGCGTATTCCTATATCAGGCAGAGATTGCTGAATTGCCTCGAGCACTTGGTTACCCAGGTACGCCATCAGGAGCTAAAACGATTCGAATTGTCCGCAAAGACAAGAAAGTTCAAATCAAAGATTTAGACGTGTCGACCCGAACCGAAGGATCTGATAAGGGAACTAACGACGGCGTCGCAATGAACGTAATTGAGCCCGTTATCTTGGCTTACGACATTTATGCCGAGGGGCCAAACAAGAGCGTCGTTATTGATGTGACATCCTTTTATAACTCTGACCCTCAAGATTTTAGCGTTCGAAGCGCAATTCCTGGCGCAATGGCGCTGGACTCAAGTAAATCGGGAATTGAGCGAATTAAGGCATTTCCGAACAATATTGAGGTCCGCATGAATATGACCTTCATGATGGGTCGAGGCGGCGGAGGCGGCAATCCATTTAGTGGCGGCGGCGGCGCTTCTTACTCTGCGAGCCGAGCTGCGACGACAGTCCATTACAGCTTGGTTCAATTGCCAGAAGCTCCGATGATGGGGCGACTGAAAGATAGCCGAATTGGATTCTTCACGACGGGCTTTACCGTTTTTGGAACCGAAGAGCGACGTGCGATTGATGTTGAATACATCAATCGTTATCGCCTTGAGAAGAAGGACCCGAACGCTGCATTGAGCGAGCCTGTTAAGCCGATCGTATACTACGTGGCGCGTGAGGTTCCGGACAAGTTTAAAGAAGCGGTTCGACTTGCGATAGAAGATTGGCGCCCAGCTTTTGAGCAAGCCGGATTTAAGAACGCGATTGTTGGAAAGATTGCTCCGACCAAAGAGCAGGACCCAGACTGGGATGCAGAAAATGCCAATTACAGCGTTATTCGATGGGCACCGAGCGAAGTCGCCAACGCGATTGGGCCATCCGTTCAAGACCCACGAAGCGGCGAAACGATTTCCGCTCACGTCATCATTTGGAACAACGTGGTTGACCTCGTTGAGCAATGGTATTTCAGCCAATGTGCGGCCACCGACCCAACTGTCCGAAAGCTCCCGCTTTCCGATGAAATGATGTCGAAATTGGTTCGATATGTGGTTGCCCACGAAGTTGGCCATACGCTTGGACTCGAGCACAACTTTAAGGCAAGCGCGGCTTACTCGGTCGCCCAGCTTCGAAATCCGGCCTTTACTGACGAGTTTGGCGTTGCGAGCTCAATCATGAGCTATAGCCGATACAATTACATCACCCAACCGGGCGATGGCGTTCGGAACCGAATCGGAATGGTTGGACCTTACGACAAGTTTGCGATTCAGTACGGATATATGCCGATTAAGGCGGCGACACCGGATCAAGAGATGCCCGTTTTGGATGCATTGCTTGGTAAACAGGTTGGCAATCCAGCGTTGAAGTTTGGCAACTATAAATATTCGGGTGTTGACCCCCAAATGCAGTCGGAAATTATCGGCAATGATCCGGTTGAGGGAACTCGACTTGGCCTCTTGAACTTGGAGCGAATCTCGAAAGAGTATTTATTGCCTGCGACCTCGAAATATGGCAAATCGTACGAGCGAACCCAAGAGGTGTATGCATCCCTGGTTAACCAATACATCACCGAACTGATGCACGTCCAGCAAGTAGTGGGCGGCGTTGTTGAATATGACAACCACGTTGGTCGAGGCAGTGGCGAAATCTTCAAGCCAGTTTCGGCTGAGCAACAGGCGAAAGCGGTGAACTTGCTGATGATGAAGGGTGCGCGTCCTCCGATGCCGCTGCTGAGCATTGGCGTCTCGAATAAGCTCCAGCCGACAGGTTATTCCGATTCGATGAATACGGTTCAGTCGATTGTCCTTCGCGGATTGATGTCGGATCGAAAGGTCAAGAACCTTCAGGACTTTGAAGCAATGTATCCCGGCAAGGCTTACACGGTTTCGATGCTGGTGAACGATATTGTTGGAGCAACGTTCTTGGAACTCAATCGACCGAAGGTCACTACTTCGATCTTTGAGCGAAACCTTCACCGCAACTTCTTTAAGCTCGTGGATTCGCGGGTGAATGGTAGTGGCGCCAGTCAAACCGACTTCCGTCCAATCATGAAAGATGCGCTTCGGGGTGTGCTTCAAAAGCTGCCTTCGGCGATGAACCGAGCGAGTGATAAGGTCACGAAGTCGCACTTGTTGGATTGCAAGATGGATATCGAAAGAATCTTGCTTGACACGTACGCTAAGGGTGGCGCGACGTCCTCGACTCAGAGCATCCGCGACATGCTGGGCTTGCCGTTGACCTTTGATGCCAACAGAAAAGAGAACTGCTGGCAGTGGCATATTCCGACCGAGATTCTTGAGCTTCTGAAGGACTCTAAGAATAAGTAAGAATCAGCCTTCAGCCTTCAGATGTTGTCTGGTGGCTGATGGCGGTCGATAGGAAAGAAGTCGAATGTTAAATATCCTAATTATTGGCTCGCTACTCAACTCATCGCGGTCGAATGATATCCTCTCTGACCTAGCCCCGTTAGGAGCCAGGACCTCGCGGGAAATCAAATTTCATCTGGATTCCGGCATTCTTCTTGGAAACAAGATTTCTCAAGATGGAACCACGATGTTCCAAACGAATGTCCTTCGCCCCCCACTAATTAGTCTAATTGACGGCAAGTTGATGTGGGAGGAGAGGATGCGGATTGGCATAACTTCCAATTACAAGAGCTGGATTGTTGGCACCATGAGCCAATGGGGTCATATGCCACATGGCCCGGAATTGCGTGATGCAGAGTTAGCCGACATGGCGTCGCGCGACCATTGGCTGGGTCTCGGAAGTTTTAGGAAGAGCAAGAGCTATGGTCGTCATGAAGTTATTGTTGCGGATATCGACACAAAATCAAGGAAACTTCCGCCAAATCGCCAGGTCGTTTTCTCAAGAGATGATGCGCTCTCGAATGCGGCGGTTTCGGGATTTTACGGTCACTTTTTGCCGAATGGTCTCATTCAGTATCACGTGTTTTCCAAATCTCCTTCACTGGGAACTTCTTTAGACACATGGACTATTAGTAAGGCTGCTAACAGTGCAATACGAAAATCGACCAAGCTTGCAATAAAGTGGACAGAAAATAGCTACGCTACTGACTACGATCCTGTTCATGGGCGGGTGATCGTCAAGATCGAGAAACCACGTCGCTACCTCGAATATAACGTTCAGGCTCGCACGACCTCAGACATACCCAACGTTCCAAAGAATGTTGGTCCACATTATTGGCGTGGAATGATGCTTCAGGCTTCGGGAATTGGCTCGTCATCACCGGGCTATGGTCTTGACATTTTTTCACAAGACCGCAAAACGGTCAAACATCTTGGTCCCTATTCGTGGATTGCCCATAGTTCAAATGATCGGTTCGTGCTATTTAGGAAGGAAACGGACGAGTCCTATTGGCTTGTTGATTTTGGTATGGTGCCAGGTCGATAACGCCCGACCAGAAACCTGATCGCCCCAGAGTCCGTATCTATTTCTGATGTTATATCCGAAGGACCCAAAGGTCCGCGTTGAGCGTCACGAAAAGACTTTAAAGATTGAATGGAATTGGGGCGGAAATGGTGGCTATGTGATAGTGGTCATCGCGCTAGCATTGTTGCCTCTGTTTTGGTGGTTAGCTTCACAGCCTTCCATGAGTGAGGACGTGCGTCCGCTTCGAGAAACGATCGCTTCCTTTTTGGGTTTCAGTGGCTTGATTTGCCTTCCAATGATCATAGCGGGCCTAACATCGGTCTTAAATCGAACAATGATCCATGCAGACCACGAACGATTTATCGTCCGAGTTGGGCCATTCCCATGGGTGCGTCCTAAGATCGTAGCAGCAAAAGGAATTCAGCAGTTTTTCTCCTCTACTGCCGCATCGAACTCGGGTGGCTTTACCGGACTCTATCTTATCGACGGCGAATCGCATTACATTCGGCTGAGTTCGATTTTTCCCAGCGGATTCGCAGTGCATCAGATTTGCCACGAGCTTCAGGATTGGTACGGCTTGGAAGACCTGCCCATCTTTGGCCAAAATACGTTGCCACACCAGCCTGGGCCCCGATCGAAATAATGCTTTATCCCAAGGATTCAGGCGTCAAGGTCGAAAGGCACGAAGGTTCCATGAAGATAGAGTGGAGATGGAAATGCGAGGACAAAGCTTCCATGACGGTGGTCGCAACGATGATTTCAGTGACGGCTATCATGGTCGCTGTTCTTCCCGAGAAACCAGGCCAAGAGATGTCGCATGGCAGCCGATTGTCTTTCTATATTTTAGTGTGTTTGGCCTTGCCTTCAATGTACTCATATGTTCTGTCCTGCTATCTGAATAGGACAAAGGTCCACTGTGAACAGGAGCGAATAACTGTTCAGGCATGGCCATTTCCATGGTTCAAAACCTTTGAAGTTCCAACTAAAGGACTCAAGCAATTCTTCGTCACACAGTCGCGAAGCAATAGTCGGAAGCATTGGACTCTCTACTTTCTTGATGCCGACTCAAATTATCGCGAACTAGGAAAATACTTCACTTCAGAAATCGCCGCGTTTCAGATGTGCCACGAGCTTCAAGACTTTTATGGCCTCGAGGACCTTCCGGTCTATGGCCAAAATACGTTGCCGCATCAACCTGGTCCGCGGGGTCAGCAAAAGAAATAGCGGTTACTCAGTCAAATTGATGACAGCAAAGCAGGCTTTGCAGGCCAAAGCGAGAACAGGTTCTCGCACTCCCAAAGAAGCCTACATGCGCTCGCGCTTGCCCAGATAAACGGTAAACTAACGTCTCCCCATGCTAAGAGCCGGTAATGTTGGTCTGCCAAACGTAGGTAAATCTACGCTATTTAACGCTGTTGTCGCGAATGCGCAAGCACAAGCAGCTAACTTCCCCTTCTGCACAATCGAGCCGAATGTCGGTATGGTTACCGTGCCCGATGAACGCCTTGACGTACTCGCGAAAATCAGCGGATCCGAGGCGATTCTGCCTGCTCGAGTCGAGTTTGTAGACATCGCAGGCCTGGTAAAGGGCGCCAGTACTGGCGAAGGTCTCGGCAATCAATTTCTCGCCAATATCCGCGAAGTTGACGCCATCGTCCACGTCGTCCGCTGCTTCGAGAACGACGACATCATCCACGTCGCTGGCTCGGTTGACCCGATGCGAGACATCGAAATCATCAATATCGAGCTGACCCTGGCCGATATGGCTCAGGCTGAAAAGCGACTTGAGCGCGTTCGAAAAGACGTGAAATTTAAGAAAGAAGCGCAAGTGGAAGTTGACGCCCTTGAGAAAATCGTTCCCGTTCTTCAGGCGGGCGGAGCCGCCCGATCGGTGAAGCTCACCGAAGACGAAGCCCTATCTATTAAAGCACTTGGTTTGATGACCGCAAAGCCCGTTATCTACGCGGCAAACGTGAGCGAAAATGACCTTTCAACCGGGAACAAATGGGTTCAACAAATCCGAGATTTCGCTAAAAAGGAAGGCTCAGAAGTAGTGGTCATATCCGCCCAGGTAGAAGCCGAACTGGCCGAACTTCCCGAAGAAGATCGACAAGAGTTTCTTGAGTCGCTCGGGGCCAAAGAGGGTGGACTGAAGTCACTCATCCGCGCCACTTACGATCTGCTTGGCCTCCAAACTTACTTCACCACCGGACCCAAAGAGACCAGAGCTTGGACCATTCACAAGGGCATGACCGCCCCGCAAGCGGCTGGAGTCATCCACAGCGACTTCGAAAAAGGCTTTATCCGGGCTCAAACGGTTGCCTATAAGGACTTGGTCGAATACGGTTCCGAGAAAGCCGCGAAAGAGAAAGGATTGGTCAGAAGCGAGGGGAAGGAATACGTGGTCCAAGAGGGCGACGTAATGCTGTTCCTTTTTAACGTTTAAATTAGTCTGTCTTAGGTTTGAAGGCTGTAATCAGCCCTTCCGTCTCCAATTTCATTCATTTTCGATGACTTCGGAATGAAAACGGAGCCACCTTCCCATTCATGGGAAGGAACTAGGCTCGGAAATGCCAAGCGTCTGACTCTGAAGTCGGAGAGATCTAAACTATGAGCGAACTTAGCTCATCTTCTCAACCGCTTCTCTTCGTCGAAGTCGTATACGTAAATGGGTTCCAATGTTTCGGTGGAATTCATCTTCACAAGCTCGTCGATGAGTCCCGTTTCAAGGTCGTAGACCCATCCATGGAGGATCGGAAAGCCGGTCTCGGCCCAGCTCTTCTGAATAATGGTCGTTTCGGCCAAATTGGTAACTTGCTCAAGCGTATTCACTTCTACCATCCTCCGAAACTTTTGCTCCTCGTCGGTAATCGCATCGAGTTCGGTGCGGTGCATGCGGTAAACGTCCTTGATATGTCGAAGCCACTTGTTGATTAATCCCAAGTTCTGATTCGTCAGGGCGTTCATGACGCCTCCACAGCCGTAGTGACCGCAGACGATGACGTGCTGGACCTTTAAGACTTCTACTGCGTATTGGAGAACACTGAGCATGTTGAAGTCGGTATGGATGACCTGATTCGCAATATTGCGATGAACAAATAGTTGCCCGGGCTTCGCACCCGTGATCGCTTCCGCCGGAACTCGGCTATCGGCGCATCCGATCCAAAGATACTCGGGAGTTTGCCCACCCGAGAACTGGTCGAAATATTCGGGGTCAGTTCTGAGGGTCTCGTTAACCCACTTCTTGTTTGCCTCAAGAAGCTTTTCATATCCGTCCATGTCCATTTGCTCCTCGTGCATCTAAGAAAATTATGACGGGTTCTTGATGAGGAAATGTGATTTCCTTCGACCGGTACACTAGTCATATGAACTTTGGGACATTTAGCTACGCGATGCCAATTAACGAACCGATCCTTTCTTACGCTCCTGGATCGAAAGAAAAACAGACCCTGAAGGCGGTTTTGGCTGAGCTGAAAAGTCAAGTTGCGGATGTTCCCATGACGATTAACGGCCAAGATGTTCGTACCGGGAAATTGGTCGAGATGCGCCCACCACACGAACGGGCACACCTTCTTGGACATTTCCATGCCGGAGACGCTTCCCACGTTCAACAAGCCATCGACGCTGCACTAGCGGCCCGAGAGGCGTGGTCCAATACATCGTGGGAAGGTCGAGCCGCAGTTTTTCTGAAGGCCGCTGAGCTTATTGCAACCAAGTATCGACCGTACATGAACGGGACAACGATGCTCGGTCAAAGTAAGAATGCCTACCAAGCTGAGATTGACAGTGCCTGTGAAATCATCGACTTTCTTCGGTTCAATGTCCACTTCCTTGACGAGATTTATCGTCAACAGCCGATCAGTGGTCCGGGAATGCATAACCGACTCGAATATCGACCTCTCGAAGGTTTCGTTCTCGCAGTCACTCCGTTTAACTTCACAGCTATTGGTGGAAACCTTCCCACCAGCGCGGCGATGTGCGGAAACGTTGTGGTTTGGAAGCCAGCGAACACCCAGGTCTACAGCGCACAGATGTTCATGAAGGTTCTGAAGGAAGCTGGCTTGCCAGACGGTGTCATCAACTTAGTCTTTGTTGACGGCCCAACGATTGGCGAAATTTGCTTTAATCATCGAGACTTTGCGGGCGTCCACTTTACGGGCTCGACTGGAGTCTTTAATCGAATGTGGCAGCAGATCGGGGCGGCGCTTGCTGCAAATAAGTACAAGTCTTATCCGCGAATCGTGGGTGAAACGGGCGGTAAGGATTTCGTTGTCGCTCATCCATCGGCTGATGCTGACGTGGTTGCGACTGCGCTTTTGCGGGGAGCATTTGAGTATCAAGGTCAGAAGTGCTCGGCTGCGTCGCGATGTTATATCCCGTCCAACATTGCCGCCGACGTTCGAAAGCTTGTGGTGGAAGGGATGAAGTCATTCAAGATGGGAACGGTCGAAGATTTCACGAATTTCGTTAACGCGGTTATCGATGAGAAAAGCTTTGACAACATCGCCAAATATCTCGACCAGGCGAAGGCCGATGGTCAAACGATTTTAGCGGGCGGAAACTACGATAAGTCGAAGGGCTTTTTCATTGAACCAACGGTCATCGAGGTTAATGATCCGAAGTACACCACCATGTGCGAAGAAATCTTTGGCCCGGTTTTAACCATGTACGTATACGACGAATCCAAATGGGATGAGATGCTCAAACTGGTTGACGAGACCTCGCCGTACGCGCTTACCGGAGCGATCATTTCGAATGATCGTGCTTCGATAGAGCAAGCGACGAAGGCTCTTCGCAACTGCGCTGGCAACTTTTACATCAACGACAAACCAACGGGGGCCGTGGTTGGTCAGCAGCCGTTTGGCGGAGCGCGAGCAAGCGGAACGAACGATAAGGCTGGTTCACCGTTGAACTTGTATCGATGGCTTTCTGCCCGAACGATCAAGGAAACCTTAGTCCCGCCAACCGACTATCGATATCCGTTCATGCAGGAAAGCTAGAAGTTAATGGGGGTAGGCATCCTGCCCTCCAAAGTTATCAGGAAATCATGATCCTTGCCGCCATTGTCCTCGTCGCTGCACCCAAGTATCAAACTTGGTTCTTCGTTACGAGCGATTGCCCAATTGCCCAGCGGTTTACACCGGAAATCAAGCGGATCATGAAGGAGTATCAGTCAGTATCTGACTTCCAATACGTCTACGAAGATGAAGATGCGACTAGGTCGAAGATGAAAGCGCATCACGCTGAGTTCAAACTCAACTGTCCCCTTCTTCTCGACTCAAAGCATGCCAAAGCGAAGAAGTTTAAGATCAAAGGCGTCCCGACAGTCGTGGTCATGGCGACCGAAGACATGGTGTTCTATCAAGGGCGAATCGACGACTCATATGGCAAGGACTTTAAGTGGCACCCAGCAAAGCATGCGGATTTACGAAATGCCCTGAATGCTCTTAAAAACGGCAAACCAGTCCCAGTCAAGAGCACAACCGTCATCGGCTGCGCTCTGGGCAGCTAACTATTCCTTTTCGACCGTCAAAAACAACTGATAGTCCGCATCAGAGTCTTTTCCGTTCATGAGTCGAGATTGAACCAATTTATTGATCCCTGGGAAGATTTTGACCGTAGTCGCGATTCGGGGAATATCACGATCTTGGGTTGAATCGGAGATCGTTAAATCAACCAAATAGCTTCCGTCCTTTTGGCTTTCCGGATGCAACGTCACCCTTCTGTAGCTCGAACTCGTGCCGTCCGAATTATTGGTCATCGATGTTTCGCCGTCAACGCCGACCACCGTTAGTGAGTATTTTTCCTCAAATGGTGATGTCTTACTTTTGACCGAAGTATTCCACTCAAGTTTGAACTTGACTTCTTTTACAGACCGCTGCTCAACTTTTGGAACCTCAGTTTTTGTTCCTTGTTGAGCTATGGCTGGGACCGTAAAGGAAGCGAGGAGCGACGTCAAACCTACGAATGCAAAGATCCATGATTTCATGAAGACATCTTATCAAGAAATCAGTCTAAATCTTCCGCTCTTTTGAAATTTCTATGCATTGTTTGAATGCGACGGATGGTTCCAGTTTTCGAGCGCATGAGGATTGACTCGGTAATCGCGCAGTCGCGAGTGTACCGAACGCCTTTGAGCATGTCGCCACTTGTGATTCCGGTCGCGCAAAATTGGACGTGCCCCGAAGCCAGATCGGTGGTCATCAAGACCCGGTCGACGTCGCCCGCAAACATTCCTTGTGCCCGTTCACGTTCGGCGTCGTTGGACCAGACAAAACGGGCCTGCATTTCACCGCCGTAGCAAAGGGCGGCGGCGGCGGAGATAACGCCCTCTGGCGCGCCTCCGATGCCCATCAGGGCATCAACGCCTGATTCGACATCGAGGGCGGCAAGTGCGATACTAAGGTCCCCGTCCGAGATGAGGTGGACGCGAGCACCAGTATCGCGAATTTCCTTGATCATTTCGTGGTGACGAGGGCGATCGAGAATTCCGATCGTGATTTCGTCAATGCGCCGTCCAAGGCACTTACTCATGATCGTGACATTGATTCTCGGTGGCATGGTGATATCTAGTGCGCCCTTACATTCGGCTCCAACAACCAATTTATCCATGTAGCAGTCGGGAGCGTGAAGAAGATGACCCTCGCCCGTAACACAACCCGCTAATACGGCGATCGCGTTAGGCATTCCGTTTGCGCAGAGGTTCGTACCTTCAAGCGGGTCTACCGCGATTTCAACTTCTGGGCCATTGCCTGAGCCGACTCGCTCACCAATATAGAGCATGGGGGCTTCATCCATTTCGCCTTCGCCAATGACGATGCGACCATTGATGTCGAGTTCGTTTAGGGCACTGCGCATACCTTTGCATGCCGCGTCGTCGGCTTCGTTTTTGAGACCTTTACCTACCCAGCGAGCACTGAGCAGAGCGGCTCGTTCGGTAACTCGGAGAAAGTCGAGATGGGGGCTTTTGCTAATTACTTTGGACACGGCGTTGTGATCCTGGCAACCCGCCGATCTTGGTCGGGTTGCGCGGTATTTCTACTCATATTGTAGCTTTTTATGAGCAAAGACTATGCCGAAGAAAGGACGGAAGCCCCGGTGATGATGCCGAGTTTTTCTCCAGCTTCGGAGCCGTTGAAGTTTTCGTCTTCGAGTTCGATGCTTACAGCACCCTCATAGCCAGCCTTGGTCAGGATCGAAAAGACTTCGGTCCATGGAGTTTGACCGTGGCCGGGAATTGTGTATCGCCACACCGAGTTACCGAAGTCGTGACCCTTGTCGAAGGTTGCTGGTTGCTCGCTTCCGTAGGTGTACATGGCTTCTTGGTCAACGAAACAGTCTTTGCCGTGGACGTGGTAGACCCGGTCGGCAACTTGACGGAGGAATTGGATTGGGTCGATGCCCATTCGGATCAGGTGCGAAGGGTCGTAGTTGACGCCAATGGCCTTCGATGTTCCATTTAAGCACGCGAGATAGCCTTCAGGAGTGCAGCAGAGGGCTCCAGCGCCGGGCCAGCCTTCGATGACGAGTTTGCCATTGTGGCTTTCGAGAATTTTGCTCAGTTTGCCGAGGGAGTCCATCATCAAAGCAAAGTTCTCGATTTTCTTCTTCGCTGGATCTTTTGGCAACATGACGGTGAAGTAGTTCGTGACCCCGAACTCGGCGCACTTCGCAATAAATACCTTGTTGGCTTCAAGCGAAGCTTGTTGATGAGCGGGATCATCGGAGATGAGGCCCTGCCAGTCTTGAAGATCGACCGACCCGACGCGAATCCCGTTTGCCTTCATGATCGGCAATTGGTCGAGACAGTTGCCGCCGAGATCAATCACACTCAGGTTTTGGGCTTTGGTCCAGGCGACCATCGCATCAATATCCTTGAACCATTCGGTCCAACCTTGTCGAAAACCAATCGGGAATCCGCCCGTGCGCGTGACTAACATCCCCAGAACTTTACCACCAAATTCCCCCTTCCCCTTTTCGGGCTTTGCAGAGGGGGAAGGGCCGGGGATGGGGGTTAGATTCTTGGATGGGTCTGGGGTCTGCGCCCTTAAATTAAGACACTCAAATATGTTCGGTGTGGAGAATATATATGATGCGTCGTAGTTATAGTCGTGAGTTCAAGCTCGATGTCTGTCAGAGGATCACTTCTGGTGAGATATCGAAG
>JANYCU010000041.1 GCA_025360125.1 Armatimonadota bacterium
TTGATGACCATAACAACTTCAGACCCCATTCATCCCTGAACAATCTCACCCCCGCAATGTGGGAAAGAAAGTTCGCGAACGAACATAATGAACAGGAGGCAATCCTCACATACTAGTGGATCGTCAAACGGGGACTAGCCAAAAATAATTGTTTGCCGATTATCACGAATAATAAATCGTGCCTTTGGATCTGGTCCGCAAATTGCCACCTAATCAATCTCTTGCATCAATGAAAAGTACATTGGAACTGCCCTCTAAACCATTCAGGCAATTAATATCACCACCTCAGGTGCTCACCTACGTTACAGCATCGGAGTGAAGACAACAGGGCTGATTTTAAATTAATTTGGAATCTGGGACCAAGTATCTGGAAGGAAGTAGACAGGAATTGATTGGTCTCTGATGTACCCTGGTACTTTTCTATCCCTTCTTTGGATAATGGAGATATATAAAATGCTCTTTTCTTGAAAGTTATAGACTCGAGATAGGGGAATGTTCCATTCAAAGTTAGAGTTTGGAGGCAATACAACCCAATCAGAATTATCTTCTACTGGTGCTTGATCGGCTCCGCTGTCGTATAGATTAGTTTTTCCATGACGAGTTTTAAATCGAAATGTAAGACCAAAAAAATAAGTAGAAAAGGCAACTTGTTTAACAGACAAATTCCTAACGGAAATTTTAATTAGTCTCTGCTTTCCCCGTGTCAGAGATATTTTCGAGCTGACATCGATTCGGTAGGTGGATGCTGGATCCGGCATTTCCAGCAACCTCACGGATTTGGCTGGCATTGCCGCGAGAATTGCCATAGTAATTATGTTCATGATTATTTTTGTCCTTTTAACGCTTGCAACATTTGGTGTTAGGCGGGATTGAGCCGCTAGCCTTTAAAATGCAACAAGCAGATATCGTGTTACAAGTATTGGGCTCCGATTCTGGTCCATGTCCCAGTCCACAACAATGGAGTACTTCGTGAATTACAGATGTTGTCACGGGAATTGGTAATCCTAATGGATTGCAATTTCCGTTAGGATCATAAGCACATATGTATATATTTATTCCCGTAGGGCCCTTAATACAGCTTCCTTGTCCTCCGCCTTTGCTTGTCACGGTATATGCACATGGTGGGCTAGAACCACAGCAATCACCTTTTTGAAATTGTAAGGTGAAATTGGTACAAGTATATGTTTGCAGGCAAATTAAGTTTTTTCTTGTTATGGATGGACATTTATTGGTGCAGGATTTAATGCAATCATTAATATCTCCATAAACATCTTGGGATGTTCCATCCTTTGCGAGAAGACCACTTACAATCCCACAAGCTTTGGAAATCGCATTGTTGGCATCAGTCTGTGTAATTGGTCTGTTGCCCCGCGGGTCAATAAGACGTATGACGTTTCCATTGGCGTATACGTATGCGTCTTCGTCTGGCCAGAGCCGGTCTCTTGTGAGCCATACTTGAGTCTGATTGGCATAATGCCTTGCAATCATATAATGGCTGGCTCTTTGGAGGCCAGTCGTGCGGTAGCCGTGGGTGCCGACCCACGCATAGGCCGATCCGGCTGCGCCAGTAAGCCACATTGTCTTGCCATAGGGAAGATATCTTGCGTCGTAGGTCTTGTTGAGAGACTGGTCGAGTTCGGCGGTGACCGAACCGAGATGGTCATTTACGTAGTCGTTGCGTGTTCCGCCAGCCTCGAACGCAGTGAGACGCCCTTTCGCAGAGTAGTAGCGTTTCGTATAACTTCCGCCTGTTACTTCACCAAAATACGTGGAGCCGTCCCAGAGCAGCGTCGTTACGGTGCCGACGACGTTCTCGGACCGTTTGTAGCCGTCTCCGTCGTAGGAGTACGTGGTCCTCGTACCGTCCTGGTTATAAACAGTCATTCGGTTTTCTTTGTCGTACGTCATGGTAGTGACGCTCGTGAGGAGTTGTATCCTCGTCATATTTCCATTGCTGTCGAACGTGTAAGTCGTCGTATTTCCGCCCGAAACCGACGTGACAATTTGCCCGGCAAGGTCGTAAGTGTAGGTTGTCGCTGAGGTCTCGCCCGAGAACGTCTTGTTGCCAACCGCGTCGTAAGTGTACGTGAAATTTCCAGCGGTCGGAGCCGAGAGATTGGCGTTCGTAATTCGGTTGTTTGAGTCGTAAGTGTATGTTGTAAAAACCGATGTCCCGTCCTTAATCTTTGTAGGATTGCCTACTCCGTCGTAGGTCATCGTCAGCTTTTGGTAGCCAAAGCCCGCAACGTTTCGGTCGAAGAGGCTCGTCACCTGGTTAAGGTCGTCATAAGCAATGGTTGTTATATAGCCCGATGCTCTAGTGATCGTGGTAACACGTCCAGCCGAGTCGAACGTATTGGTCGTCGTTCTAGCCGAAGTGTCCTGCCAACGGTCGATGACTCCATCATCATTGAAGTGGTAGGTTGTAATTCCGCCAGATGGATCCGTAATATTAGTTCGCTTGCCAACCGCATCGTAGGCATACACTAAGGTAAAGGGACCCGCGTACCCGACGGTGGTCACCCGGCTCAAAGCGTCATAGGCATAAGCTGTGGTCCCCGTCGAATCCATTAATGTCGTTCGGTTGCTCAAAGCGTCGTACTGCATCGTGACGCGAGTAGCATCTGCATAGACAGAGCTTACCAGTCGGTCGAGCACATCGTACGTGTAGGTCGTAATGTCAGCGTTAGCGAATTGACGAGCAGACTGGGTTCCGGTTGACCCGTATAAGTAGGTGGTAATCCTTCCCGCTTGGTCGCAAATGCTCACCATTTCGTTTCGCACTGTGTACGCCATGGTTATGACGCCGGAATCAGCAGACTGGATCCTCGTCTGGTTGCCAACCGCATCGTAGGTATAGGTTGTGCGGTTGCTGGAGGCATCTACTTGAGCCACAACACGGTTAGCCGCATCGTATTGAAATGTCGTTATGTGCGAAAGAGGATCAGTAACCGCAACTCGGTTGAGTAAGTCGAAAACATTCGTGGTTACAAATCCCAGGGCATTTTTTGTTGTCCATCTTCGCCCAACTGAATCGTATGTAAATGTCGTTCTTGAACCCGTTGGTTCAACGAGAGCACTTGTTTGTCCAGCACCATCATAGACAGTTGTGAAGCAATGCCCCAGCGGACTAACGTTTACAGTCTGTTGCCCTGCGGCATCATAGGTGTTTGTGCTAATCCGCTGTAGCGCATCCATGACGGTTACAATCTGCCCTACATTGTCAAAGCTCATTGTCGTTCTGTTTCCGAAGGCGTTTATATGAGCGATAGCATCTCTTGCGTTGTAGACGGTTGTGGAGACATTGCCTTTTGCATCTTTGACGGTCTCTGGTCTTCCAGAACTGTCGTAACTATAGGTAGTTCTATTTCCTGCGGCATCGATGATTCCAATTCTTTGATGGGATGCGTTGTAAACGGTTGTCGACACTCTACCAAGTGCATCGGTGACGGTCTCTGGATATCCCATGCTGTCGTAGCCGTAGGTTGTCACGAAGCCAAGCGGGTCCGTGGCTGTAATTCGATTGTTGAATCTTCCGTAGGTATAGCTGGTTCGATTTCCTCTAGCGTCGACGATGGCTTGCACTAAGCAGGTGTCGTAGATGTAACTTGTGACATTTCCTAGAGGATCTTTGGCGGTGAGTATATGGTCGCCTGCGTCGTAGGTGAAGGTGGTGGTGTTTCCGAGTTGGTTGGTAGTCACAATATTGCGACCGAGCACATCGTAGGCATTGGTGACGACTCCTCCATCGGCGTACTGGACGCTTACGACGTTTCCGACCGAGTCCCAGTTGTAGGTTGTGGCAAATCCAAGGGGAGTAATTTGGCTTCGGGTCTGTCCGTCGGAGTCGTAGGTATAAGTCGTGACATAGCCAAGCGCGTCGGTCATTCTCACCAATCGATGAGTACGACCTCCGGAATCGTATCCATACGTCGTAATATTGCCCAACGCGTTAGTGAGAGTGGTCAGATTGTTGAAGGCATCGTAGGCGTAAGTCGTCCGGCTGCCAAGTGGGTCAATGGAGACGACAGGAAGGGACTGGTCGTTGTAGACGACGCTCATCACCGAACCCGATGGCCTTGTCTCCGAATTTTTCAGGCGGTTAGCGTTGTAGGTGAGCGTAGAGCGGTAGCCCTCGGCACGGTCGATGGTTGTATTGTTGCCGTTCCCATCGTAGTTGTATGTGACCAAGGCTCCGGTCGGTTGAGTCTCAACGGTTTGGCTCGTGTTGTAGGTGTATGTCCAAACTGCAGATCCGGCGGCCATGCTGACGACCTTGCCACCTGAGTTGTAGGCGTACGTCGTTTTGTAGCCTCTAGGGTCTTCAATGGTTTGCACCATTGTCGTTGTTGCTCCGGCCAACGCATATGTATATTTCGTTTGACAACCGAGCGGGGTTTGGACTTGGGTGAGATAGGCATCGTTGTCGTACGTCATCGTCCAACGGCGGTTGCCCCAGTCCTCAATAGCGCTGACCAGTGTAACGGTGACTTCGGCCATGCCAATGACTTTCGTCATGTAGGTATAGGTTAATTTGTTCCCGCCGGGAACCGTGATGGTCTTTAAGAGACCCGTTTCTCCCGATGTTCCATAAGTGTAGGTCTGGGTGACGCCGTCCGCATCTACGACCCTGTCAATCTCATATTTCGACACGCTAGTATGCTGCTTGTACTTAATCTGCATACCCGTCGTGAAATATTCTGTGTATTCGTCGGGCGACGAGTCGTAGCTAAGGGTTGTGACATTTCCCGTGTTGCTGGAAGAGACGTATGTCGTTACAGTGCCTGAAGTCCCTGCGACGCTAAAGTACTGCTCTGAGAAATCTCCTCGGCTAACCGTAGCCACACTACCAGGCGCAGTAATACTACTTCTGACCGAAGCAGATCGTCCGACTCCATATTCAGTGAGGTTCGGATTTGCCGTGCTGTAAAAAAGGCTTATAGCCAAGTCGAACTTCTTTGCTTTGAGCTGAATCTCTGGGTCGATCTTCAGTTCGCCTGTCTCCAGGTTCGGCATTGGCCGATACGGATGCATCCGCTCCGTAACTTGTTCAATTCCCTGATGAATTGGGTCTTGAATACTAGTGGACGATGGGCTGGGAATTTCGAGCATAATCTCTTCTCATAAAGGGCCAGGATATATAATGGCCGGACAGGGGAGTAAACTGGGACTGGCTGGCCCGCAAGGAGGGGGCGCGGCACCGCCTGGCAGTGGGAGGGGAGCCGACGAACCAGAGACGCAAGCACCGCCAGTACCGCCTACTACGGGATTGCAACCGCATCCGCCCCCCGGGGCTGGACAACTGTCGCCTGCTGAATATGCCCCTCCTGGAGGTGCATGAGGCAGTGGACCACCACCATTAGAACTGCCGCCAGTTCCGGCTGCGTCGACGAAAGGAACACATTGAGCAACTACTACCATTTTTAATTTTCCCCAGCGTTTAGGGCATTTTGAAGGGCTTGGACTGCAAGATCCGCATAGTAGCCTTTGCCTTCTGGAAGACCACCGAGAACGACGATGAGATCGTGGGATTCAAGAAGAACAGCCTTATCCATGGTCCTACCTATTAACAGTTGAGCCGCCATGCTTGAAGCCGCAACACTTGAAGGACAGCCATTGCACTCGTAAGAAGCCTTCATAATGAGGTCGCCTTCTATTATGAGCCAAATTTGAACGTAAGGTCCGTCACCGGGAACTCCACCAATTCCATGGTGGGTTGCATCTTCCATTCTTCCCGCGTTCCGCGGTGAGTGGACATGATCTGCTGCAATTGGACTGAGAACCACTACTTTTCCCCTGCTATATTCACCAGTATATGACAGTTCTAGCAACTTTGAACAAACAATCAAAAAAGTGGAAAAATATTTTCGTCAGCTTCGCAAGCGCGTTAGTTTCTAATCGATACCAATGTAGCTAAATTACATTGCTTGCGCTACGTTGCACCTCACAGAACTGTTTTTTTAGGTTAGTACTAACTTTGAATGCACAGAATGTGACTTTTCATCATATTTGAGCCGCTGTATTGGACCTTAAAAGCCAGCCCATTGGATCATAGGCTGGCGGAGATGGGCTCTCCTAACGGCGAGTTTCAAACAAGAGTCCCGGCACTTCACCATTAGCGATCCTCGAAACAAGCTTGTCGATGCTTGGGTTGTGGGTCGCAAAAGTCGGCTTGTTAGCTGGAAGCCGCCTCGAAATCGCGAGATCACTACTGGCATCCCACTCGTATCGCCATAGTCGAGCAATGCGAAACGGTTCCTGATCAAGGTTCTCTCCAAGGTGATGAAAGAACCCGCCCGAAAAAACGACAATCCTGGGCGCTCCCCAGCGGAGCGGAACAACGGACGCTCTTTGGTGAGCCACGTTATGTATCCCACAGACGAGTACCTTTCCTGAAAGAACGATCTGCTCAGCCTTCCGTTCGATCTCTGCAAGTTGAGATTCGGAATGGATTTCTGGGCCAAATGTTTCGGGGATATGCATATGTCGAGATTGCAAGAGCCTGGTGTTTCCATATAGCCAAAGTCCAGCTGGTTCATAGAATCCAGGTTCAAGATTGAATGGTGCGGTACGGCGAGGTGGCGGAGCCTTTGCTCCACGTTGGACTGATTCAAGGTTCGTCACCTACCCACTGTCTTTGTTTCAGCAGTAACTCGCGAAAACGAACCACTTTATGCAACGCTCAGAATTCAGCAGAACAGAGTGAAGCTGAGCCAATTAGCATCCAACTAACTGTGGGAAAACAGGAATGGCGAAAGCAAAATCAAAACTTTGACTGAACGTGCATAAGGTCCATGCAGACCTCATGCAATCAATTTTTCTTCGATTTATGTTTGGTGGATTTTGGTTTCGCGACCTTGCTATAGACTGAGCATTTGCCGCCACTATTGCAATATTTGCAATATTTACAGTTTTTACACGCTCGGCAAGTTCCTTGACTGAGTGGTCTGCATGTCGCTCTTGAAGAAAGTAGTTTATTGCAACACAGTCCAGATTTCGGAGATTTTGGAGGATAGCCAAAGACAGTCATGGCAAGGGCAAAAGCGATCATCACGATTAGGAACACTTTCATTTGAAGTCATTATATCTAGATTTCCACATCATCATTTTGACCTTGAATATTGAACTTGGAGGCTCTACGGCCAATTAGATTCGAAAGGTTTAGTACAAGACTCTTTTATGATCAGCAGTCGGTGCACTGATTGTGGCGGGCTGTGGGACTAGCAGGTCGCGCCACCTTTTATAGACAGGTCCATTTGTTTTGCGTGCTTTTCTCGACTGCGAAACTTGAAGGTTGTACGAATGAACATAATGTTGCATTAAATTTGTAAACTCAGTATGAAGAATGCATGGCAAACTGCTTCCTCTGTGGCCGAAAGAATCCCCCCGATGTCCGGCAGGTTCGGCGTAAGGTCAAGACTGGCGAGTGGATTCGAAAGCGCTATCAATCACCCCGAGTTAACTCCACCCAATCTCATTTTGGGATGAGAATTGTGTGTCCTTCATGCGCAAAGTTTTTGGATCGCCAGCAAATCAAAAGTGAACTCTGGAAACATGCTGGAGTCCTTGCTCTTCTTTTTGGACTATTCATCTTGATGATGTTTCTTCACTAAAAACGACCCTCACACTGTGGCGAGGATCGGAGGATTGGCATTAAGTGGATACTCGATGCCCTTGATGTAGTCAGTAGCCTTTTGAGCTTGGGCGGCGGCAATAACGAGAGCTTTTGGATCACTTCGCAAAGAATTCATCCAAGAGTTGATGTACGCAACCGAATTGTCATGGATTGAGTTATCCAAGGCAACAGTCGCACAACAGAATGATGAGGTCAGTTCTGCGACCAATTCTTCTCGACTGTACTCTTCTGATCCGAAATGAACTTTACCAGCTACGCCGGACCGCTTCAACCTCTTTTCGTGGCCCGTTGAGTGACCAAGCTCGTGAAAGAGAGTGGCATAGTATTCATCGATCGAAGAGAACGAATCCAGCTTTGGAATACGGACCAAGTCAGATTCGGGGTGATACCAAGCCTGGTGACCCTTTTCCTCAATGAACGGTGGATTCGGCATCGAGCAAACCAGTGCGTCCGCGCGTCCAATTCGATGTTCATCGGTCAAGTGTCCCTGGGTAGGGATTGGCGCAACCTCAATCCCTTTAACCTGCTCAACATTGAACACGTTAAAGTATCGAAGTATCGGTGCTTGTCTCTTCCAAGAGTCTTCGTCGTCTTCAGATGGCTTCTTTTCTGGAAACTTCCAGAAGACCACCATTGTTGACTGCTCACCCTGCTTGACTTTACCTCCAAGTTCTTGAGCCTGCTTGAAGGTGAGCCAACGGTGGTCGGCAAATGGACTCAGCCCGAGAAGCAATATATTGACTCCTCGGTACGGTCGATTGGTTGTCGCGTTGCAAGGCAAGAGCGTGTTCACATTCCAAGGCTTCCGCCAGGGAACCGTGCCTCTCTTCAAGGATTCGATTACCTTGGCAGTGACGATTTCGTAGAGCGATGTGCTCAACGCAGGCCCCTTATTGGATCTGCGGTTCCATTAATTTCCAGGTTCCTCACCTAACGATACTGAAGAATCCCGAATACCTTAGCCAAAGTCAGCACATTCGTGCAATGCATGAGAATCCTATATTTTTCCGGAATGGGGCCCGCTAGAACACGTGGATAGGATCAATTTGTATTCGTATTGCCTACTTTGCGCTGAATGAAGAGCCGGAAGTTGGTTGCAAGTACCTTTCGTTATAGCTACGATAGAAAAGAATTATTAACCAACGACTTATATGCATGAACAAGGTCACTACGTTTCGCCAGAAACGGACAAGTCCAACTTTGACGGGGAATCTAAAGGTGCAAATGAAGCTTCCGAACTTAACCAGGACGCAGTAGGTAAGCAAAAAGATGAGAAAACCTTGGATGACGTGCGATTCCTACTTCAAACATTCGTTCCGTCTCTGCAACTCGCCAAAGAAGGAAAAAGAATAGCGTTTACAGGAGTTGAGTCCACAAATGAAGCGATTTTGAGTTTTGAGAATCACTTGAGAATGAACGATTTAGGTCTAGCAGCATTCGGCAATCGAGATGAATTCCGAACTGTAGGAGATGATATTGTAGTTTCAGACTTGAGCCCCAATGTCGCCTCCACGGGTGACAGTGATCGCAGAATTTTTGATCTAGTAATTTTCGCGAGTCCGAAGCAAAGGTTTCCGCGCAAAGTATAGAACCAGCTAAGTCAGGAGATCCTCAACTCAAAACAATCCCAAATCCTCGATAAAAATGTCAGCCGTAATGTAGAATCGCTCTATGAAAGGAACGGTTCGAGTTCATGTGAATGGTGGCGGTAAGGGAATTCGTGTTTCCCTCTTCATCCATCAGCTTCTAGCCAGTGGCATGACCGGATCGGTTTTGACGAATGATCAAGGCGATGCCTACATTGCTGTAGATACCGATCGGTTTGCACAAGTTGAAGTCTATGTGGACGGCCATCCACGCGGAGACAGGTCCACGATTCAAGAAACTCTTTATGTGTAGTATTAGCAATTTTGCCTTAAGCTCAAAAGTTCTCGGCGGCAATCCACGGTTTGAAGCCGAACAGTACTGAGGTGGAATGATTTTAACTTGTAGCGATTTGCACCGTGATCACTTCTGTCCCGGAACCTTCAGTGATATAGATCGCTTTTGCCCGATCTGTGGTTCTCGCAACGTCAGTCTCCGCCTTAATGCCAATTCTCCTATCATCGTTGAGCCGGGAAAGCAGAATAATCTGAATATTAGTGCAACACCCCGCCTGCCTTTAAGCGAAAAACTAACGGTTCATCTCGAACTGGTTCCAAACATTTCCGGGGATGCTAGGTTGAAAATCGAGTCTTCCACGGCAACTTTCACGCAGAGTCGAGAAATCATACTCGACACGATCCCCTTGAAAGAAGGAGACGAATATCGAGGAAGGCTTCGGGTTTCAATAGAAGACTCTATTCGGGGACCTGAATCTGGGTCATGGACGACGCGGTCGCCAGAGGTCTTTTCGATCGAAATTTACGTGCGTTGCCAATCTCAATTCGCGTCTATTTATCCTGAAATTGTTCTTTTGACGGGTCATACTAACAGCTCCTTACTCAGCATCGAGAGTAAGAGAGGCTTTCGAGATTTAGATATAGCTGTCGAGGGCGACTTCGTACTTCGCGAGATTGATGAATCTGCGAGAGACTTTCAAAGGCGATCTTATCAGCTTGCTGCAGGTGAGGGCGTCTTTGGACTTCTGGGAACCCTGACAATTAGTTCTCCATACGTGCCAGACGGTGTTAAAAAGGTTCCTGTTGTTCGGCTATCGACATCCTCTGAATCAGACTCAATTGAATGGGTCGTGGCAATTGACTTTGGCACGAGCGGTACATCGATTTACCTACGGAACCGATTCGCCGGAACTGCAGGTCGAAAAATTGGCAATTTTGACAGGGCGACATCAGACCTCTATATTCCAGGTCCCAATAACGCTTATTGGGAATTTTCAAATGCAGTTGACCAGATTGACGAGTCTGATCAGAGGAGGCGACACGTTTGGTCGGGTCTTAAAACCAGACTTAGGGCAGCCGAAATCGACATTATCCATGGGCACACGATCGTCGAAGTACTTACTTGGTATTTCACGGAACTTCGTAAGATCATTGTGAAAGAACTTGGTAAGAATGATATTTTGGAATCTGACAAGGATCGAGTTGCGTTCGTATTTACCGTCCCCGCACTTGATCAAGGACAAGAATATCATCTTTACATGGACAGGTTTAATGAAATATTGAAGGAGTCTGGATTCGAACAATTTGGCATTGTAACAACAATGTTGGAGCCAGAGGCCGCTCTGATTTGGTGTGTAACCGACCAGAACGCTTCCGCACGCTCTGGACTCACGTCAGCCGGAGTCGGGCAGGCAGCAAACGTAATGCTTGTTGACAGTGGTGCAGGAACAACGGACGTGACTGTCACCCGGTTGGATCGTGCGGGAGGTGAGATCAATTTCTCGGAGACTCGTACATTTGGTGTTTATTTCAACGAATTATTTCACAAGGGTGAAGTTGCAAATTCCAGTTTTGGGGGAGACGTTTCAACGGCTGCCTTAGCAACGAGATTCATTGACCAAGGAATTAGCTCTAGGTTTGCTGATTCCTTTCTTGAAGAATATGGTGGGGCCCGAATTGAAGATGAATCAACAGCCGAGAACGGTCTGTTACCTACCTACCGGAGAGAGAACTGGTTAACGCGTTTTCCAGTCTTACGCCATCGAATGGAGAGGATTAAGTTTGATTTTTTGCAGTATCGCAGAGGATACACTTTCTTTTTTTCCGGCAAGAATTTCAATTTGGATGCACAGCTGGCTGACTCTGTGTTTTCGGATCTTGCTGAAACCTTGAAAATCGAACTCAGAACATCACTATCCCAGCTGGACCTCGATCCAGATCACGTAGTATGCATAGGGGGAAACAGCCTAATTGGCCCGTATCGCAATGCAGCTGAGCTGGCGGTTGATCGCAACGCGGAGATATCAACGGAGAAGAGTGTATTTACAGCCGATGAAATCCGTCTCGCGGTGGTCAAGGGTGCCTTGAGACGGTTTGACAGGCACTTCGATGCCTCACTATATGACCTCGAATGTCGAATTGGAAATCAGCGAAGACCGCTTCTCCAGAAAGGGCGGCTTGGTCGCACAGCGAACTTTATTGTTCCTCCCGGCAGTGCAACATTAGAGTTTTTCGTTCTTACTGAATTTGGTTCCGGAGTCCTTGAATCCTTGGAGATCGATTGTTCCTTTCCTACAAGAGTCGAAATCAAATGTTCTGGGCAGTCAGTGAAAGTTTTGCAAATGAACGGCGATGAATTATATAAAGAATATTTGGTCAACCTTCCATGAAAAGACGTTTTGAACTTTTGCAGGCGGCCCTTTTTGTTTTGGAAGGGCTCAACCAGAGTATAGATTTTTCAGATCAAGACTTACTTGTCTTCGACCAGCTTCGAAAAATGTTGCAATTCGAAACTGGAGAGGACAGTTCCCTGTGGGGTTCAATCGGTGAGTCAATCAATCCTATTGCAGAGAGATTTCGGTACGACGAATCAGAAGATTCAAAGTCAGACAAATCTATTGCATTTGGTCTTCTGCTTTGGATTGTTATGGAAGTTCAAGCGGCCGACAACAACGATCGACTTTGGTTGCAATCCATAAGATGGATGAAGTCGAAAATTATTCCCACGAACCAACTCGATCTCCTGGGTGATTTCGAAGGATCAACGTCTGAACTCTGCGCCAAGGTCATTGATATTTCATATCAAGAAATCAGCAAAAAAGACGAAACGGGTTCGAATTTCATCACTTCACTGATGTTGCGACCACTGATCATTTGGAATACTCCTGGGTTATCCCTAAAGAACCGAGTTGATGCCCTTTGCTTCGAGCTCGCAAGACCAATGCCACGTTTGGTCATGGAAGAATCTGTGGGTTCACTTGAATGGAGCCTGTGGCACCTGATTCAGAAAACAATACAAACTGTTGTGAATGAACTCAAAAATGATAAGTTTGAGTTCATTTGGCCAATCCCTGGGGTTGATAAGTATTCGATCCCTGAAATGGACGAGCGTGACCCAGAAATTGCGAGCACCGAATCAATGAACGGATTAATTGCTGAAGTTAAGAAGCTTGGGTACAGGGAGGGCACATTGGTAGTCGAAAAGGCGTTAGTAAGGGTTTTCCGCAGCATGCCCGACGTGAACCTGTGATCACAAATTCATGCCTCAATTGTAAAAATGTGCCCGATCAAGGGGACCATTTTTGTAAGAATTGCGGTCATCCACTGGTTCAAAAGTGTCCAGTATGTGACTTCGAGATTGAAGTGAAGCTTCACGTCCACGTCTGCCCCTCTTGTAAATCTCTGTTGAAAATATGCCAAGGTGGATTCTGCGGAAAAGCATTTGCCCCCAGCAAGAGTCAGTGCGATTGCGCTATGGCAGTCCCGCTGGAGCTCGTTTCTCTGTGTTATCTTTCAGGCATTGGCAATGAACGGAGCAATAAGGTCGGAACCGGACTTACTATTCCGGAGAATTCGGAAGTTATCGGCGAATGGCTGAAAGAATTCGAGACTCCAATTTCCGGCCACACCTTCGCAGGCACAGTTGGCGCACAATCATTCATCGCCGACTCAAATACATTGAGGTTCAACAGACCTACGCGAACATACAAAGTTCCGCACCCGTTCACCACAATCGAAAAACCATTGGCGAGTGACGGCAACCAAATTTTTGCCGCGACAACCGAAGGTATTTACGACATACACCGTGACAAATACATCCAAAAATGCGACCTTAGCTTTCTTGGCTTAGGCCCATGCATTGACAGCAAAGCCTTGTTCTTGGCGAAGAGAGAAACTCCCGATATGCTCGAAATAATTGAATATTCGGGAACGCCCATCGCCCTGGTCCAAATGTCGGAACCGATATTGGATGTGCTTGTGGCTTCTAGTCTTCGATACCTAGTTGTCGGTGTCGAGAGGATTTTTGATCTTCATGCTCAGGATGGCGAATGGACTAGCGTAAACAGCTTCCCGAAGCCGCTCCTGACTTTTTATAGCCTCCATACAAACCTTTCATTGACTTCAAGTGACGGTCGAGTCTCTGGGGTGCAAGTTCAACAGTTCTGCCTGGAAAGCGGCGAACTTACGAGTAGTCCTATTTTAGAGCAAAGAGGACTTCGTGAGCTTATAGCAGTTGGTGAGAATGTCTTGCTGTTTGATAAGGATTCAGTTTCTAAAATCTCATCGCCGGGCCTGGTCAGCCAAATCCGAACGTTTCCGGGAGAAACAATTATTGACGAATGTTGCATTGAATCTCATGGGCTTCTAAACATATTTATCGTTACTCAATCTAGTCTGACGGAATTTGGAATACACTGCCTATTTGTAAGTGGGAAGTCGGTAAGCCTCGGGAAATTTGAGTCAGACTTGCCGCCGATGATTCACCCTTCAGTAGACGGGCTTCATGTTATACTCAGGTTTCGTGATCGAATCAGGACATTCCGCCACGTTTATCACGATGGGAGCAAGAGACAGGATGACAGTACTTTCAAAGATTAAATATGTTCTTGCTTGTTGTATAGCGCTCTTAACCTACTCCATGTCATGTGCGCAGAGTGTTGGCCCAGTACAGGCCTCAACGTGGATTGCAAAGCAGATTTTGGATGGCTATCCCGAAACGGGCCAGTCTCAAGCTGAGTTGCTCGGTAGCCGAAATTGGCACTTCGTGTTTCTTTTCAACAGCTCTCAAGCCGCGGACATGAGTGCGTATACAGATTTTTCTCGCACGATGACCCTTAAGTTTCTGCGAGACCGCTTGGAAGAATCCCAAAAGAATGGCTCCAAACACAAGTTTTCATTCTTTCCCTATCAACTTGACCTCTATAAGGGCAATGAGTCTCTACAAGGGCTTGATCTAAATAGAGAGAACGTCGATCGGTTAGAATCACTTTTTCCGACCAGGCCGTTTCAGTTGAGAGGTGACGCTGTCTCTCCGTATCCCAAGCTTGGAGGACATGATAACGAGGGTGTGAGACACGATCTCGAAGAACTACTTGGCACACCGAATGCACCGATGCCGATCATAATTGTTCAAATAACAAACTATGGCATTTCTGAAGCGCCTGGAGATATCGCGGAAGACAGCCAAAAGCGCGGCGGGCTTTCTGTTGCAGCTGATGAAAAAAGTGGGTATCAGAAATATCCAAACATAGGCTCTCCGTTCTTGACAGATCCTCCGGCCTCAGGCAAGAAGCCATTTGAAGTCCATGTACTCATCTTTGGCCCAGCTCAAATAGACAAAGTCGTGGTTCATTCGTCTTCAATGCCCGGCATCTTGAAAACTCTGGGAATCGGAGTTTCACTTCTGGTTGGGCTTGGACTTGTGGTCTGGATTCTGTCGCGACTACGTAATAGTACTGGCGGATTTGCCTCAATTTCCTACTCCATAACAATTGGGAATCATGTTCCTATCGTTATCGAAAAGGGAGAAAAGCTCCAGGTAGTTGGTCAGGATTACAAGGGATTGAGGGAGCAGAAGATCTTTGAATGGCAAGTGGCAGGAGTTTCGCCGTCTCTACTTTTTGAAATTTCAAATGAAAAAGAGCTTGAGGTTATTTCAAGGGTAGGTACGATTAGCTTTTTGAGCCACTCCGACAACGGAAAGAAGCTATCGGAGGGCGAGAACGAAATAAATTTTAAGGACGGCTCATTCGCGCGAAATTTGAAAATAATCATACGGCGAATGGACTAAGCGGGGGGACATATGGCAGTTAAAACAATAGTTGTTGGTATCGGCTCGGAAGGCTACAAAACGGCCGAGATTCTTGTTAAGAAATTGGAGTCAGAGCATGGCTCTCTTGACCGCGTCCCTTGGATTAAATTTGTAATTCTGGAAACTGAAAATACAAGTGCTAGACTTCTTGGAAGAAAGGGTCTTTCAATACATATTGGCCTCAATCAGACTGACTTCCAGGAAGTGAAGCGAAGCCCTGAACGATTTGATCCAGATATTGACTTAACTACATGGGCTGGCAACGCAGATATATTCGGAGGCTCACCTCCTCTTGAGGGTGCAAACAATCAAAGACCATTGGGTCGACTCTGCTTTATGCATCCAAAGAATTTCGGGTCATTCTGTAATGCAATTCAATCCCTCACAACGGAATTACTGGGCTTGGACCCTGAAAAAACTAATGCATTAAGAGGAACCAAAGCTGAAGAGGATCCAATTAAATTTGTTCAAATTGAAAATCAACATCGTCAAAAGAAGGACAAAATCAATATCTTCGTTGTTGGAACTCTCACGGGAGGAACTGGGAGCGGATGTTTTGTTGACGTTGGTTACGCCCTTCGAAAGCTTCCCTTCCTCAAAGATCAAACTCAATTGGCGGCTATTCTGGGAATACCCAATGCTGGTCATGGAGATTTAATTCATAACTATAATGCGGCGGCGGCATTGACAGAGCTCAACCACTATAGCTATCCGAATGCAAAGTATAAGGCTCGCTTTGGATTGCGGTCGCTCTTTGACATCAATACCGAGCTACGTTCAGTCGCTCCATTCGACTATGCCTTCATTCAGCAGCCTAAATCTATTGGACCAGACCAGATTCAGATTATGCGGATGGCGGCTTCAGAATTTATCAATTTAGAAGCGGTTGAAGACGAAGGTGGCAAACTTATTGCAAATTGTACAAATGCAATTGGACACTTTGGAGGAGAGCTTGATCGCAAAGGCTGTCCGATGAGATTTTTTAGCCTGGGCGCTTCAGTCATTGAATATCCCGCCGATCACATCATTGAAGCTTGTGCTTCGAAAATTGTCGGTTCGGCTATGGGGCGAATCTTGATCCACGCGCCGCTAAGTGATTACGAGTTTGATTCTTTCTACAGAGACCAAGTTAAAATTGATCCCGAAAAATTCCAGAATGCGTTTCTCGAAACTGAAGCCTGTCGAAAACTGATCAAGAATTTGAGCGATCAGGCAGTACAAGCAGCAGAATCCGCAGAAAGAGGCGAAACCTCCAGCATTGGTTCCTGGAGACGTAAAGTTGAGGGACTCTCAATGTTTGGTACAAATTACGCTGGCGAGTATTATGAATCGCTCGAAGCTGCGGCAAAGGAAGTTTCTTCAAGGGTTCTTGATTCAATAAAGCAAGAACTTTCAAATGCCTTGAGACAACCAGGTAGGGGTCCCTTGTGGGTTGCTGAGCTTCTTGACAAAATTGAAACTCGCGCGACAGTTAGAATTGCTGAGATCGACCAAAAGGATGAAATTGGCGCAAGGTCCTTGGCGAGATTAGAGAGCAGTGCTCTAAATTCAATCGAAAGCAAAATGGGCCAAAAAGGAAAGGGTTGCGCTAATTTGTTTGGAAAAAATCCCAGGAAAGATGCTTCAAACGAAATGAAGAGTCGATCCTCGACATACATTTCAACTAACTTACGGGTCTCCTCAGAGCGCCCTGAGAAGGAACTTCTGGTAAAGCTCGTCGATTTGGCGAAGTTAGTACGAGGCAGAATCAATAACCATGAGCATGGATTGACAATCTGGGTTCAGAAGCTCAAATCCAAGATGGATAAAAACTATGCGGATAAGAACACCCGCGGCCCGGTTGTAAGTGGTGTTGCCCTTTTCGAGACTGAACGAACTGTGCCAGCAGACTATCAGAGGTGCATCCGAAATGATGCAGAAGAAAAATCGGCCGAAGAAATTATTCTTCGATGGGTAAGGCCCTACTTAGAGGACGCATTGAAGGACCGAGATCTGAGTAGATTTGATAGATATTGCGATGTTGAGGAGTCAGATTTGGTTGCTGCGCGCCGGGTGCTTTGGCCAATATTTTCGCCATTGAAGAATATCAAAGTTGAGGATCGGCTAGTTGGTGGATATTCGGATTGGGAATCTAAGATTGATTTGGCTGCTCGAGCAGGACAAGCATTTATCGACGTCTCGTTTACCGACAATCAATTCAACCAACCTGTAAATGACTCCAAAAGACTCCCGAGCTATGTCTTTTCGAAAAATCCGGATGCAATAGGTGAGTCTGAGGCGGGCAAAGTTGCAACAAAACTTAAATCGACTACTTTTGCGCCATCGCCAGGAGGGAGTGATCAAACCATTCTTTTCATGCAGGCACTTGGGATTTTCAGCCTGTACAGCATAAATGGTGTAAGTGGCTGGCAGGAACATGTCGAGCCAAAGTTGATGACTCGAATGGACGTAGTTTGGCGATCCCTTGACGGAAGGCCGTCGGACCCTCACCAGGCCTACCATATTGCGTTAATTCTTGCAGGGATACCACTTCAGGTTTTCAACCGCGACAAATCGGGGACTTTGAATTTTCAAACAGATCCTTCACCTGGAAAACCTGGTCGATTGATCCCTTTTAGCCTTGAACTTACTGAAGCATCTCACAAGTTGGCTATAGACAAAATTTTAGCCGCTCAGGTTGAAGCAAAGGTAAAGATCGCAATAAAAGATACTGGTTTGAAGGATAGCATTGCTGCTATTGTCAAGGCTTCCGAACATGTCACGGCCCTGAACCTGACCTTTGATGGTTTTGCTATTGGTGGAGAAGAATACTTCAATCGGGTTATGAACCTCTTGGAGCGCTATCCCGAATCCGAGGGCATGATCACGGCCCTCTATCCCGGTTATCTGCAAGACGATCTGGACAGCTATAAGCGACCTGATCACAAAGAAGATTCGTTAAAAAATGGTTGGTTCTGTCCTCATTGCAACTGTGTCTTGGCATTGCCAACGGAGAAACCAGAGGTGGTCATTCCTGCTATTTGTCGTAGCTGTGGCTGGAAACTTCGCTGGGGGGCATAGTTTCTCTTGGGGTACTCAGATGTTATAACGCTTATCCTGTTTGGGCTGTTGTTTGTTGTTGGACTGGCAAGCACGCTCAAAGCACAGAGTCAAATTCGATCACTTGGGAATCAAACTGATCGGTGGAACCCGACCCAGTTCCCGACCGACCCTGAAATTAGTTCTATCGTCCGAGAGGCTGTGAACTTTTCGGAAACTGACTCAGCAATCGAATATGTTCTCGACAAGGCTTGCCATACCGTTGAAACGAGGCTTTCAACAGCTCGCACTATTGGAAATCTTTACGTCTACATTGGATTGCTGGGAACCTTAATTGGACTGACCTCAGCCGTAGGCTATTTTAAAGATATACCGGGCATGAAAACATCTGACGATGTTTTTCGCGCTGGTCAACAAATTGGTCAAGCTCTTGGCGGCTTCCGTACCGCTTTTACCTCAGCAATTCTAGGAGTTCTGCTGACGGTCATCTTCGTCATGGTCACCCAGTCTCTCGAGACTAAGCTTGAAAATATCCTTGATAACCTACGGAAGAAGTATCTTGAATTCACCAAAACTGGGGTTGGAGCGTCCTCTAGTGATCCAGTCGCAAGACTTCTTCAGCCAACCATAGAAGCGATACTTGGTGTTCAGGGGCAGCTCTCGACGCTGATCGATTCCATAGAACAGACAAATGCGCGGCAAGAGGCCGCAGCAGGTGAGCACGCAGCGTTAGTAAAGCAGGCTGGCGACAATTTAACGAGGATTGCCGACGCAGCTATAGAAGGGTTTGCAACTAGGCTTTCTGACCAGGTATCGATGTTCGCTGAAATTCGAGACAGTGTCCAAGCTGCATCATTGGCTGCACAGAATCAACTGGCAAGCCTTGTTGAAGCCACGAAAACGGTCTCTAGTGAGATCATTGCCGCCATCGAAAGTGCTAATCGGCAACGTGTCGAGACCGACCAAAACGTTTATTCCCTAGCGTCGGCCGCTGAGAAGATATCCGTGTCCGTAGACAAATTGACTCCGTACTTAGAAACAGGAATTGGCCTTGAAAAGGCCATGAGACATACTGCGGAACAACTTGAAGGAACTGTTTCCAATCTCAATATTGCGAGTGAGAAATTTGAAATGGCGGGCACATCTCTCACCGACCGCTTGAAAGAATATGTTGAGAGCCAAGGCAAACTGTTTACGGACTTAGGAACAGCGATTTGTGAGCAGTCGGAGCGCCAACAAGAGTTTTACAGTGATCTTGCCGGAGCTGCGATAGACTTGCCAACGGCCATCTATGACCAAAGAATCCTGGCGGCATCATCAACCGAGCTTTCAGGCATGATCGATGCGCCAGTAAGAGAAGCTCAAATGGCCGCAGCCAGAATAGATTCTGCCTTGACCAGCCTCGAAACCAAGATTCAGTCGCTGGCAAATATTGTTTCTGATTCGGCATCCAAAACATCGACCTTAGATCAGCAAAAGCTTTTTGATCGTTTAGATGAAATAGATCGTCGGATATTCACAGCTTCACGCAACAATTCAGCTGCCGATGCTCCTTCAAAAAAACCCATAAAATGGCCTTGGAAGAGGGGAAATCGTGACAAGTCTTAGAAAAAGGAGAAGAGCTGGCTTTAAGCCAAATCCATACGTGGTGTTTGCAGATCTAGCGATCTCCCTCTTTTTCATTAGTACTGTTGTAGGGTTTTCGAATATGATTGCAAGTAGCCAAGCGCTTGCGGCAGCCTTCAGGACAGAGAGACAAATTAAACTGTGCGACCGAGTCTTGAGCGGCTTACAAACACTTTATCCCGGTGCTGAAATTAGAAAGGTTGTTGGGGAACATTACATTCTGCGCAAAAACGGTGATGTTCTGGCTGAAATATGGGTAAATGCAAGCTATCTTCGAATTCAGGTCATGCAGTCGCTTTGGACAAAAGGAAAAGCTCAGTACGACTCCGAAAGTGTTAATGAGATTTACAAACGTCTTGCACTTGATCTTGTTCCAGATGCTCCGGCATTTTCATACATATATTCACACGGGATTGTAGAGCCAAGCGAGCAGTTAAACGAATCCGACGCCGTCGCCGTGTCTCGCCAAAGGGCGGACATCGTTTTGTCACTTCTCAGAGGTACGGACTTAATTGGCCCAATGGGAGTTCCTGATCAAAAAATTAATTCCTCAGGACATCCATGCGTACCGGCGAAGAACGCGATAGCCTTTGGCACAGGCTCAACTCTCTATTTCATAAATAAGCCTGTTGGCCGGGTCGATCTACTGCTCTTTTTTACCGATGAAACAAAATCAACGAATTAAGGTGGCTCTGTCGCAACTTGAGCTTTTGGCAATATATGCCATTGACCGCCCCGAGGCCAGCGGCCTTCTGAATGAGTGTATTACAGAATTGAGCAACCTACTGACCGCCGTGAGCCTTAGGTTATCGCACGGTGAACGAAAAAACATCCAACAGATTTGTCGAGCTTATTTAGCCTACGCCGAGCTCTACGGGGGCATGCACAAGGAGCTAGTCCTGGCCATCTTATTGAAGTTTGGATTAGCTAACCAAGAAGAAAAACACCAATATATTGAATCCGTTCAGAAATCTAGACCGTCGGTTCGACTGTCAGAAATTCTTCATGCCGAGGGGGAGTTGAAAAAACGAAAAGGCAAATTTACTCTTTACTCCTCTCCAAGGAAGTCAGCCAAAAACTCAGTCCAGAAATTGAGCCCAGCTGGTGAAGCATGGTTGAGCCTGAAAGATCATCAAGATTCCATTCGGCATACTCTTGGGAATTTGAAGATTAAGTGAGCTCGCTGACTCCCTTGAAGCTTCTTGACTACAATCATATTATAAGAAGCAATTGAAATTGATCATTGCATATTCGTGTCCGGTGGAGGGCATCCAACACAGGGTTTGCTACGCTGTTTGTACTAAGACAGCAGATATGCTGCACAAGGCGTCCCTTCACAAATATAGGTCAAGTAACTGATGCATTAAAGCGACTGCACAAGCTCATTTTCCCTTCAGGTTCGATTGCGTGGAAGGTGCAAACCGTTGCATATCTTCATCACGTAACAGCTTGAGAATATCGTCCACTAAGGTCCACCAAATGTTACAAACAAAAACCGAAAGCCAACCTAATCACGGGTTGGCTTTTGGTTTTAGAGATTTCCGCTAGACTTAAGGAAATCCTAATCGGCATTGACATGGCAGAACTAACTTTTTCGGAGCGGCAGGGACTTGAGTCACTCCTTCAGATGACTCAAGGTTACGTTCTACATTTCTCCAATCGGACTTTGCAGCAATTCGTCTTCGAAAGCATCGGCAAGGACATCTACGACGGAGATTACGCTGAGAATGGGGAGTCAAAAGCTAATCGGCTGCGAACCCTTTTCAAGCATGAATCCAATTCTGTCGTAGCCAAAATTTTGAGCGATCTGCTGGAGATCATCCACGCGGACTCATTAGATGAAACCCGAAAGCAATTTTATGACCAAGCGAAATCATGTATAGCTAGACTGCAATCTGGCTCATCGGTTCCTGAAATCGACGCGCTCGTTCCCAATTCTAACGACGGGAGTTTTGAAGTGCTTGCTCGTGAGGCTAGGTTGGCAATTGAGCGAGATAAGCCCGCTGTCGGATTGGACCGACTGCATACTTACATGGTCAAATACACCCGGGAACTATGTGATCGACACGGGATAACACACACCAAAGACGACGCCCTCAATGGGCTGTTTGGACAGTATGTCAAAGTTTTGGACTCCAAGGGCCATATCAAATCTGAGTTGACAAAGCTGTTGCTAAAATCATCGATTTCAACATTTGATAGACTAAATGGTGTTAGGAACAACGAAAGCCTCGCCCATGCAAACGAACTGCTTAATTACGAGGAAAGCATTTTGATCTTCAATCAAGTGACTAGCGTGGTCAGATTTGTGAGCTTCATCGAGAAGGAGATTGCCCAATCCCAAAGCACCCCGATCCCCCAGACTGCGATTCCGGTATATGTGCAAAGTATAGATCCCGCCGAATGTCCCTACTGCATTTTAGAAATGTTCCCAGGTCAACAATGTCCCCACTGCGGCACACTTAATCAGTAGTCGATGTGATCTGATCGATGCTCCGCCACATCGCCATCGCTGAAACAACCTTGCCCCGCTTTGACCTGAGTCCTCGCTTCTCCATCTCCGCACAAATCTTCCGGATTGACATGCCTTGTTTGTGCCTCCGCTTCGCTTCCTGCACCAACTCGTAGGTCGCTGGATCAGGCTCAATCACTGATCGCCCGTCTTTGTCTCTCACGTTTCTATATCCCAATGGAGCCAAGTGCATGGTTTCGCCTTGGGCTTTCTTCTCCCGCATAACTTTCTTTCCTTTGGCTGAAATAGCCTTGTAGAAAGAGGTGATATCCATCGTTGCGTATTGTGGGTCTTGTAAGGATGTGTTCATGAAGTGTTTGTTATGCTCATGTGGCAAAGGCGGGGAATACCAGTAACCCGAACGCCATGTGGCTGCCATCACCGACGCCGGACCAAGTGAAAGAGTTTGCGGAACTTGTCAAAAAGGAATTTGATTTGGACCTTACACCCGATGAAGCTCTGGATGCAGCGACCCACCTCCTCCAAATCCACTTCATCCTGACCTATGCCTACCGTCCCGAAAGTGAGCCTATACCCAGAATCCCAAAGAGTCGCAGAAAGCGGGCTAAGTGATGCATCCATGCAACAACCAAGACTCATTGCTTCTCCAGGTTCGATTGCATCAAAGTGCCAAAACGTTGCATATCTTCATCGATCAACAGGTTGAGAATATCGTCCACCAGGGTCCACCAAACTGAATTTGACGGAGGGTTATCACCTTTTTTCGGATTCTCAGAGCCATTTCTGAGAGGTTCGAAGGAGGTGATTTTTTGTAATACGGGATTTATCTTGACTACAGGTTTATTTAGATTGAGAAGGTGATCGCCACACGAGCGAGCAAAAGCGCCTAAACCATACACATCTGAGGGACCTCCAGCAAGATCGCCAGCTAGGACGGCGGTATGAATAAGCTGGCGGCCCTTAGCGCCTATTCTCGCCTTCTCTGATCGCACCATTGAAGCCTGATCCTTAAGATTGTGGATTTCAATCAAAATTGAGGATCGAAGGCGGTCGAACTCGACCGCCGTAAGTTCATTATCAATTCGCATGTAGGTCAGCTTTTCGAGACGTTCCTGTTCGCGGCCGATGAGTGCCTCTGAATTCGCTACCCGACTTTCACGAGCTGTAGTTTCGCCCGCAAGAGCTATATCCAGCTTTTCTTCAAGCCATCCAGCCACTGACTCCCGGATTTGCATGGTTTCCGCATACGACTTGAATATGGATTCAATTTCTTCTTCGCGTATGGCAATCTTCGGGCAACCCTTTGAGCCACTACAATGATAGTAAACATATTCGACGGTCCGACCCGTCTTCGGATAGGTTTTGGTCCTTTTCTCACCCACTACTGCGCAACCACAATTGGCGCAAACGAATGCTTTTCTAAAGGCAAACGATCGCTCAACGGGCTTTTTGGCGGGCGCAACACCACAAATCATATCCTGAACCCTCCTGAACTCTTCAAGAGTAACCATGGGTACATGCCTACCGGGAAATTCCTGACCGGAGTGCCGAACAACTCCGGCATAGAATGGGTTCTTGAACAAGAGGTGGACCGCACTGCGTGAAATGAGTTGCACTTCTCGCTTCCTTGTAGGAATGGTGAGTTTATCCCTTACCAATTGCCGATGGACTTCCGACACAGACACGTTTCCGCTCAAGAATGTCTGCCAAGCCTTCCGTATGATGTGAAATCGTTTCGAATCACAATCAATCTCCCGCGTTTCGGAGTTGTTCGTGTATCCTACCGGCGCCTTGCTCGTAGACCAGCCGCGATCGACTCTGCCTCGCATGCCTCGCTTCACATTTCGGCTCAGGTCCTGCAGGAAGGCAGTAGCCATACCGTTTTCAACTGCCATGAGCAGGGCGCTGTCCTCGGGCCTGTACGTCCGGTCAATTGTTCGCACAACCAATAGCTTTTCACTCCGGAGCGCGTAACTCACCCGTGATCCGTCAATTTCGTTTCTCGCAATTCGGTTGAGCGACCAGCAGAGAATTCCATCGAATCTGCCCTGGTCGACTTGAACCATCATCTCCTGAAAAATGGGACGAGTATTCGGAACCTTCGCTGACATTGACTCCTCAAAAACTCGGGCAATCGTCCAGCCCTCTCTATGCGCTAGTGACGTGAGCTCACGTGTTTGGTCTTCAATACTCTGAATCTGTCGGTCTTCTTGTTCAGTCGATTTTCGAACGTAGAGGGCGATACGCATATTTGAGGATGAAATGGATTTGTAAGAGACGGGTGGAGGCATCGAGTGCCTCGTCAGGGCTCAACTCTAACCCAAATTCTTTCAGAATTAAAGCTCTGAATTCTTCGACGTCTTCGGGTTTTGGAGTTGGTAGCCACATGGCATCACGATAACGAGGTTCAAGACCTGCTCAAAACCATGCCCATTTCGTGCAATCGTTGCACGGATGCAACTTTCACGGTCATTTCATATGGTCTCTTTTTTAATGGGTTCATGGTACACACCCCTAAGCAGGTCTTCGGACCGACCATCAACCGGCTTGCCGACGTGATGGCTCATCTAGATCGGTACGCCTTCAACGGCGTCACTAGGCTCGCAAAGGATGCCCGAGTTTCGGCGTCCTCAGTCTCCCGACTGATCAACGGGAAAATGAACCCATCCTTTGCGATGGTTGTCCGGCTAACCATTGCTCTTGAGAAGCAACTCGGACGACGCATTGATCCTCGCGAACTTATCGCGGAAACTGGAAACTTCCTTACGAAGTTTGTTTGTGATCTGGTTGGGTGTAACGGCTGCCTTCCAGAGAGTGCAGTCGATGAGTTTGGACAAGTGAAAGGTTCGTTCGTCGGGATCTCTCCCGGAACTTGGGTTACTTCCAAGTACCCACGCGGCTACCAATCAGCTAACTCAAACTCATGACCAATCCAGAACTTACCGACATGCTCCAAACGTGCTCCTTGCACGAACTCGAGATGATCCTCCAAATGACGCTATCAAGAGAAGGCTTTGGGGACATTGAAATCATGAATCGCCGCCTTGCTAAACAGAAGTCCCGGTTCGGGGGATATGACCTCGTCTGTCGCCGAACGATCGGATCGGTCCAGGAAACCATCATCGTCAAGATTGTGCGCGATACCGTTCGGATTCGGCATTGCAGTGAGCTCATGGGTGAGATAGACCGCTCTGGCGCTGACATGGGCATGATCGTGACGCCATACCACGTCTGCGATTCGGCCGTCACCCAACTCACTAAGTACACCAAGAGTCGATTCGAGGTCTTGGATGGAAACGATCTTGCCGATCTCTTAACCAAGTATGAAATCGGGGTGCGCGGACAGGGCGTTGACTATGCCTATTTCACTGGCCTTCGCGAAGCTTCTGAACGAATCATTTCATTCATTAACAGGCTCCGCCATGAAGCAAGATAGCGAATCCCTCTCAGCCGAAGATCCACTCGTCAAAATCGCCGTGGAGCTTCATAAGCTCGGTGTCAGCCATGCCGGAGTGGTCGAGCTCCTTGCCTACCCTCGTGAGCGCTTAGAACGCCAATTGATGTACATGCCGTTTCGCAAAGCCAAACGCCCCGAAGCCTTCATCGTTGATGCCGTCCGCAGTGACTACTCAGCCCCTAAAGAATTCTACTATGCCAAGAATAAGACTGCTTTTTCCCACTCAAAACGGATCGTGGACGAAGATGCCCAACGTCCTGGTCGACAGACTCCTGCCAACCTTGAAGGATACGGAACTCCGAGTTCTCCTGGTCCTAATCCGGCAGACCCTGGGTTGGAACCGGGATGGCCAATCGGTGACCTTGCCCTACCGGGTCCTTATGCAGAAAACGGGTCGCAAGAGTGAGGCCATTGCCCAAGCCTTGCAATCCCTAACCCATCGGAGACTTATCCACTGCTCGGTTGCATTCAGGCAATATCCACACCGCAAACCCAGCGGAAGCTCTTCGGAAAGCGAACTGCAACAATATAAAGACAATTAAGAAAAGAACAAGCCGCCCTAGACACTTATCCACAAACGAGGAAGGTGAATACCATACTAAGTCGGAACTGCATTTAGCTTCAGCCTGAACCTACAAACCCCGAGTAGCCCTACTCGGGGTTTTGCTTGGGGATCTAGACAGACAGAATCAACAAAAACCGAAACAAAAGACAGGGTGGGAGGGCGGGTTCTTATGGACCTCGCCTTTGCCTTGGAATTGCATCGAATGATCCATGGATTATTTTGCCTTTGAACTAGACCATGCGTCTCTTCCTGGCTCAAAGCGATTTGCAATCCAGAAACCACAAATTGCAGCAACGCAACCAAACATAGCTCCGGCAACGATGTCGATCGGAGAATGAATGCCAGCCAATACTCGGCAGACTCCAACCGGAAGTGCAAGCACCATCAGAACCATCCCGATTTTCTTTGAAAATGCGTAGGCAATCGACGCGGCCGCAAAGCTCAAAACCGTATGGTCTGAGGGGAACCTGTTGTCTGGCTCGTGGGGAATGAGAGCTGTAACGCCGTGAGTAAATGGGCGCGGATCGAAATAGAGGGCTCCGGCTGATTTCGTTAGGGCAATGGCGATCACTGCGGCAACTAATGCGGTGATGATGAATTTTCGCCGCTCCTGTTTCTCCACGGTCCAGAACACGCCAAATGCCCCTGCGAGAACCGCGAGGAAGAGATACTTGGCTCCAAGGATGATGAGGGCGTTCATGGGCGTTTTGAGAAGCTTTGGGAAGGTTCAAGTATAGCCGACCCAAGCTTCGCTGACCACCGCTGACCAACCTATTTGAACTTCTTAAGGTGTACGGTGTATTCGAGCAGATTCCAACCAGCCGGAGTTTTCTTAAGGGTCGCCTCGACCGCGCCAAAAACCACCTGTTCGTCTCCTGGAGTGTCGCACATATAGTCACCTGCAAACTTGTATTCGCTTCCTACTTTTGTAATCGACTTCACCGTAGTGTAGAACGTCCCTTCAGTGTACTCACCGCCGTAGTGAATGGTGAGTGCCTTCTTGGTGACCAGACTCGCTGGCAAGCCCGACCAATTGAGGGTGACTCCAAAAAGGCGATTGACGACACCACCTACGTATTCCTTCGTAAGGACTTGCGTTTGTGCTTTGCTCTCACGGTTAGATCGCACAGCTCGATCTATTGAGGCCATCCATTCCTGAAACTGCTTGTGATCCAGCGCAAATTTCAGTAGCTGCGTTTGGGAGAGTGGGTACTTCTGGTCAAAATCAGGAAGATGTACTTCACTGAAGTTGCTCATGAAGGTTGAAAGCTGCTGTTTTTCCTTCAAGCTGAGTTTGACCTGATTGCTCTGACCAAAGACATGTACGCTGAGGAGGGTGACCGTGAGAAGCGATGCGAAGGCCGATTTCTTAATCATTTCCCTATTCTCCGGAAGCCCAACGTATCTCAGATAACAACATCGTCCGGGTTGCAATACCTACCTTTGAATTGTCTATTGGAGCTTGTCCGGCGTAGGCGATTCGCCCGCCACTGGCAGGACTATAACAAAATCCTGAATGTCCTCCGGATTGCCAAGGGCTATTCTGGGTGGTGAGAATGGCATTCGCGCTAATCGGGCTCAAGCTGTCACCGTTAATCTCTTCTCCCAAGATGGTTGCGCCAAACGGCAATCCAATCGGTGAAGTAGTGACCAAGCTCGAATTGAGGCTGTCATTATTCGTTGAGTCGGTGACCCCGGCCAGAAAGCTTCCGATAGCCGAAACATCGCTATTGTTTATGTTCCCCGTTGCCAGGAGTTGAGCAGCAACGCTTATAACGACAACACCCTTTCCAGCGGTAAGTTGTGCTTGAACGGCTGAAACGTCCGAAGGTGAAACTGAAGCACTGCGGGACAGCACGACAACGTCGGCAGTGAACGAACTTGGAAGCGTCGGGGAAACTTGGACCGTTTGAGTCGTCATCCCTTGAATGAACTCTATGATCTGGTTGACACCGGATTGCGCCACATCGCCCACGAAGAGGATCTTCTTGTTGCCCTTGACTAAGTTCACCGTGACGGTCGAAGTGTAAAGTTGAGAATCATTGCCTCGCGCCGTGATCGTGTAGGTCGTGGTGATCGCTGGTTTGTCAGTGATTGACCCGGTAAGCGCATTTGATCCAGCCTGAAAATTCGAGGAATCAATATTCTGGATGTTGTGTCCAATCCAGTTAATGTTAACCGTCTGCCCGTACGATATTGTGGGAGAAGAAGCGGTAAGCGATATGGATGATGCGTTGGGGTCCGAACCTACGGACCCTCCGCAGGAAGTCAGGATGAGAGAAATGCTGGAGAGAGCTATAAATTTGATCTTAGTTGGGTGCATGGTGAGGCTCCTAGATGAAAACCTTAAATCGGTTCATTTTACCAGTAAGAACCTTATTAAGGTTTCACAAGGAATTGCAATGTTGGATTGTGCCAGCCCGCCACAAAATCACTCCGATTGCCGACCATGCTAAGCTTGGTGCTTTTCTTCGTTCGGTACGAATTGAATCGGGAATATCTCAACGAGATTTGGCCAAGCGGCTCAACTTGCCTCAAAGTTTCATTTCGAAATTGGAACGGGGCGAACGCCAGTTGCAAGTTCTTGAACTCATTGCCCTTTGCAAGATTTTCCAAGTCGAACCGACTCTTTTCTTGAAATCGTTCATGGACTTGCCGTCGGGTTTCGATCCGAAGATTGAACGGGTTGCACGACAGTCCAAGCAATCCGAAATGTAGCGTAATCTAGAAGCTCCTATCGGTAACTAGGTCAGAGTGACTTGTCCATCGAGGTAATTCCGCGCGCGTATCGCACCTGACCACGACAATGATTCAATTGTGCGTGGTGTGAAAGGAGCCCCGGCGGGGGCCGAGTGATTTTGAGAGGGTGACGAATAAGTGATGAATCGAGACGTTGAATGGCCGAATGACACGTTGAGATGAAGAACGAATGAGTCAGCAACGAAGAATCACGAGAGTTGAGTTTGAAATCAAGATATTTAGGTTCAACAAGCCCAACCAGGTCTAGTCGGGGGATAGGTCGCCCTTCTGGTCGGGACTAGAACCTCTTCGCTTCTACATGAGCAAGGTGGTTCTCCGCAAGATATTTGTGATAGAGGTCAAGGGTTGCGTTGCAATTCTGAATTACTTGCACCAAATGGTCCGATACGACCGACAAAGGTTCCGTTTGCTCAAGTATTCGGGCCTCCAGTAAGCCACAGACTTCAAGCGCGTTGAGGTTTTTCTGCTCACCAGACCTGAACCCCATTTCTAGGAGTTCGCTCGCCGCGAATGTCTCTCCCAAGATCACCGCAATCCTTGCCGCAACAAAATGAGATTTGAATCCTTCTTGGTACGACTTGCCTTTCGATGCCATCGTAATCGTAATTTCGCGTTGGGCTCTGAGCCATCCTTCGCTTTTCTCAAGTAAACCACGCTCGATTAACGTAAGCGTTGCTCCAAGAATTGCCCGCTCAACTTGGTTTTCGCTCGGGACATCTAAGCTGCCTTCGCGATAATTTGCATTCAGCCTAGCTGCACGTAGACGCAATTCGTCAGCCAATTTTAAGCATTCGTCAGTATTGACTACCTGAAGGGCCGGCAAGACGCGGAGTTTGAGCATCAGGGCTGTCACTAGCCGAGCCTCGTTCTGCACTTCTTTGGCATCGTCTGCCATCATGCGGGCAACGCGCATTGCCGAGCCGGGTTCGTCTATGCGCTGAAAGGCGAAGAATGCCCGATCCAAAAACGCTTGCCGCATGTACCAATCTTTCGCCTTTCCTGCAGCTTCTAGGGCAGTTTGAGCAGCCGTAGAGAGCCTTGACTCCCGTATCTGCCTGTCTATTCGTTTAAGTGTCGTGCGAGTGACCTCTGGTCCAGTCAATTGCCCGATCGGGCGGTCTTCAACATCTATTCCAAAGCATTCGATAGTCCATGCTCGAACAATTTGGCGTTTATGCTCCCGGTTCTTCAATGGAGCCAATAACTTCTCGACAGTATCCGGACGAATGGATTGGGGATTCGAGAATATCTGTGATATCCGACCTTTGGAAACACCCACAATGCCCGCGATCTCTTGAACCTGGAGGAATCCATATTCCAGTAGGAACGCCTCTTTTACGAGACGCTCAAACGAAAACGGATTTTCCGCCAGTTTAGTTTCTGCTAAATAATCGGGTTCTTCGCCCTTCGTGGATTTCGGCATTCCGGGAAGCTCTTCACAAGCATAGACGAATGCTTGTGAAGATATGAATGAAAATCAAAACCACGCGTTTCCAAATCATTGGATTGGAATCAGGAAAGGTTGGGAATGCACCTGCCAATCGCTGGGGCAAGCTCTAGTTGAACTGCCAACATCCCGTCTCAAAACCCATGCCCTCGTCATAGGAGCCACCGGAAGTGGAAAAACAACGCTACTTCATCATCTGATGGCTCAAGACATCTTGACGGGGCACTCCTTCGCGGTTCTGGACATGCGGGGCGATCTAGTCGCGGCCGCGCTGGAACTCTGTGCCGGGCGCGTTGATCCAACTAAAGTCGCCCTCTTTGACTTACGGGAACGGGAAAAGCCTCTTGGCTTCAACCCGCTTCATGGCAGTGGTGAAGCATACTTCCGCGCTCTAGGGGTCTTGGATGTTATCGCGAGTGAGTCAGATAGTTGGGGCGTCCAACTTGCCGAAACGCTAAGGAACGCAGTCATGCTGTTGGCTGAAAGTAAGGCTCCACTCACGAACCTTGAAGCAGTCTTCTATAAAGCCGACATTCGTCGGCAATACGTTCAAGCTTGCACTTCGGAATCTGTGTCGAGCTTCTGGGAACGGTACGACGGCCTCTCAGCAGACCGTCAAGCAGCTCTAGCCATGCCCGTGATAAACAAAGTGAGCCTTCTCTTGGCTACCGAATCGCTCCGACGGACCCTTGGCAATCCTCAGCCTATAGACCTTGGCGAACACCTCAATACGCGAGGGAGTATCACACTGGTTTCGCTTGCCGTCGATGAGCTTCATGCTGCCGGACGCATGATGGGTTCATTACTCCTTTCCTCAATATGTCGCGAGGTCTTTTCTCGGGTTCATATTCCCGAAGCTAAGCGAAACCCAGTTCGCCTGTATGTGGACGAGTTTGAGCATTTCGGGACGAAGGAATTCGAGAATATCTTGGCCGAAGGAAGGCGATTCGGGCTCTCTCTCATCCTTGCTCACCAGACGCTTGCCCAACTCAACCCGAAGGTCCGCTCGATGATTCTCAACAATGTTGGAACGAAGGTTGTGTTTAGAACTGGACGAGAAGATGGCGCGACTCTGAGTAAAGATATAACAGGAGACGCCAAAACGTATGACTTCTGTTCGCTTCCCGTGGGTGAAGCCGTACTATGGACAAGAGGAATCCAGCCCTTCCTAGTTGAAATTAACGCTCCGCTCTTTTCCGATTTGGGGGCAAGATCTCACCAAGCTCTAAAATTCCTAACTCAGCTCAAGGACAATATTCCCGATTTTGGCACCCACTTTCTTGGTGACGTAACACGACGGGAATTGCCACCGAACCAAACGTCCCAGCACAAACCAAACCCGCCTAAATCATTGGAGGATTGGCTGTGATGCTGACTTTAAAGGACATCTCCCTAGTTCGGGACATCGGTCTCAGCCACTTGCTCAGCCGTGATCAAATTATTCGCCTTGGCTATTTCACCTCCGTAACTCGTGCTAATACCAGACTTAGAGAACTTGCCTCGCTTGACCTTGTGAAGCGATTGGACACCCCCTTTCTCGGCCAGAGCCTGTATATGGCTGGAGAAAATGCACACGAGCTTGTCGGTGAGAACATAGCGCGGCTACTCGAAAAACGAAAGGGTTCCCCTCGCTTTGTGCAACATGCGCTGAGTGTCACCAATGTACGGATAGCGGTGATTGCACAAGGGGCAAAGGAGTGGCGATTCGAGCAACAACTCTGGCGAATCATTGCCGGGAGTACTCCAACTGAGATCCGTCCAGATGGACTTCTGCACACATCCAAGCTTCCTATGTTTATTGAAGTTGATCTTGGACACGTGTCACCTACCAAATTCGCCGAAAAGCTCAAGTCCTACGACCTCTTGAACTTCTCCGACACATGCACGAAGCTCTACGGCTTCGATGCGTTCCGACTTTTGACCGTAACCACCGGACCTCTCCGGGCTCGTCACCTCCGTAAGCTTCAACCCTCTTCCTCGAAGTTTGAACACCTTGTTCAGACCTTTGAAGATCTGGGAATACCCAAGATTGGGTGTTGGAGCTGACTCAACTTACTTTTGGAGATTATAAAATGGAAGAAATTACATCTGTCCCTAATAGCCTTAGGGACCAACTCGTCAAGCTACAAAGCAATGTTAGTGAAGCCCCGAAGATCGATCGATCCGAGATCGAACTTGCCAGAGTAGAGGCCGAAAAGCTACAGACACAACTCGCTGCAATCCGAAGTTCAAATGAAATCGCAATTGCCAAGGTGAACACATCGATGCAAACTATGGTTTCACTTATTCAACGCTCCCCGGAGCTCATGGCGATATTGCAGGTAGTTGAGAGAGGCTATACGGGCGTCGAAATCCTCACCACAGAAACTAACAGTCAGGACAAGCTCGTCTATGATTCCTTTTTCGGAGAATGGGAGACAAAGAAGTTGACGAGTTCAAAAGTCATTAGTCGTGTGGTGAGGTTCTTTTGAAAGGACTTCACGCTAGCGGGCAGGATGTTTCCGAGCCAAAGCTTGCTTACACCGTCATTGAAGCGGCGGGGCTAGTTTCCATGTCCCGTTCGACATTCTACGAACTCATTAACCAGGGAGAAATCAAAACGATCAAAATTGGTCGCTGCCGTCGGATCACGAAGGGACAATTGGACACATTCTTGCAATCAAGGGAAGGACGTCACGGAAATCAGTAAGCGGTACTTAGGCGGTAAAAACTAAAACGCCTTCCAGTCATGGAAGGCGTTTTTCTTAATTTTGGGTTCAAAATCTGGTGGACCGTGAAGGGCTCGAACCTTCGACCCGCTGATTAAGAGTCAGCTGCTCTGCCAACTGAGCTAACGATCCAGGCTCTCAATTATTACTTAAAACGCACTTATATTGCAACCAGCCAGGATCATTCAGAATATGTAAATGGATCTAATTGATATTCGTCTTGTTCAGGTCGAAGATGCAGGCTCAATCAATGCCATCTACAACTACTATGTTCTGAGTTCCACGTGCACATTCCACCTTGAGCCAGTCACTATCCAAGAGCGAACGGAGTGGCTCGACGGACACTCTGACCGCTATCCAGTCATTGTTGCTGGCTGCAGCTGGGCTTCCCTTTCACCGTTCCGTCCCCGCCCTGCCTACGTCGGAACCGTGGAAAGCTCGGCATACGTCCATTATCTTCATCATCGTAAAGGGATAGGCCGGCTTCTCATGCTTGATCTCATTTCCCGAGCCAAAGCTTTGGGGTACCACTCGATCATCGCAGGTGCAGAAGCCACTCAGTACGGAAGCATCCGCCTCCACGAAGGGCTCGGTTTCGAGCATGTGGCCCAATTCAAGCAAGTTGGATTCAAATTCGACACCTGGCTAGACACGGTCTTTTTGCAATTGATGCTCTAAAGGTTGCCCACCTTTCATAATGTCTTAATGTCTTTTGAAATTCGCCTAGCGACCCGAGAAGATGAACCAGCAATTCAGCATGTCATCCGCACCGTATACGAGGAGTATGGCTGGCCGTGGTTTCCCGAAGGATATCACTTGGACCTTTACAACATCCACCAAGGATATTTCGAAAAAGGTGGTTCCTTTTGGGTGGGCGAGTTGGACGGTGAGATTATTGCGACGACTGCCCTTGAAGTGTTTCCACCATTTCCCGGTGAAACGGGCTTAGTTACGGTAGATGTGGCCCTGCGGGGTGCTGGCTGCGACTGCTCGCTTGAGAGGTTGTATATGCTGAAGGAAGGTCGTGGGAAAGGCTACGGCGCCCAGCTCTTTCAGCACACAGCCGACCACGCACGGTCACTCGGATGCAAACGGATGGAAATATGGAGTGACAAGAAGCTCGTTGACGGGCATAGGCTGTATGAGAAAGTCGGAGCGGTGCTGGTAGGCGAGCGACTCTGCCATGACCCTGACCAAAGTCCGGAGTGGGGATTGGTCTTGGACCTTTGAATGGCTAGTTTTCGTATTTCACGTTTCTTCCAAGTTTATTCCAAGCTGAGTTTGTAACCACCCTACTTCGACAAACAGAAGAGCCTTCGGCAGACTTCGCCGGGATCGCTTTTCGATAGCTTTAGGGTTCAATGGCTCGTCAGTTTAGTTCACCTACCCAGACCTGCGGAACTTTTGCTACGCTGATGCGCCAAAAGCTCCTCCGATCTGGGCTGAAACATTGACGCCCTTTCGGGCCTGTGCTGAACGTAATCCAAGCCCCGGCCATTTTGTTAGCGGGGAAAGACTCTCCACTCGAACGTATTAGCCTCGCTCGTCGGGTTCTATCAAGTTAAAATTGGTAGCAATGCAGGGTGAGTTCTCGCCATCTTAGGAGTCGAGGTATCCATTCAAACATTTTCCAGCAGTAAGTGAATGCCGTTTGACTACCCGGTTAACACAACAAAGCCCCAGTCTAAACGACTGAGGCTTTGCATAGTTCTTCTGACTGACTAAGGTGTTGGAGGAGGCGTTCCGCCCTTTCCTTTACCTTTGCCTGCTCCAGCTCCAGCGCCTGGAGGGCCACCTGGCTTACCACCGCCGAATGCGGCTCGCATTTTTTCTCGAGCTGCTTTCATTTCCTTATCGTAGTTGGTCATTTGGGCTGGGGTCAAAATCTTGGCCAATCCCGAATGATAACCTTCCCCAATTGCCTTGAACTGAGCTTTTTGAGCGTCAGTTGGCTTTGGTCGCTGAGCAGGAGGTGACCCTTTTGCTGGAGGAGTGCCAAATCCGAGGCTCTTCATGAGGGCTTCACTCTTAGCTTTAGTTGCATCTTTCAGAGCTTTTACTGCTGCGTTTTGCTTAGCGTTGAGGCCGAGTTTAGCAAGGATTTCGGAATCCATGCCCATCATTCCGCCACCACGTCGCTGACCGCCACCAGGACCACCAGCTTTCGCTCCGCCTTTTTGACCTGCGCCTGACTTAGCTCCGCCAGGGCCTGCACCTTGAGCAAATGCTGATACGGAGATGACTCCCATTACAGCAATCGCGACAAACATTTTGATTACATTTTTCATTTTTTCTTCCTGAACTCCAAGTATCAGTTAAACCGTCTAACGACCCCAAAAGTGCCAAGTTCACTTTAATTTTGCCAATGTCTTTGCTTGGGACTTTTCGACTACTTCGCGAATCGCTGGATGATCGGCTTTCAAGAACGCTTCGGGCTCTCCGACAAACACGATCTCGCCTTGATGCAAAAACGCCACCCGGTCCGCTGTACGCTGTACGCTCGTGATATCGTGACTCACCAGAACGCTGGTCGCTCCTAATGTCTTGCGCAAACTCGCTACTAATTCGTCTATCTGATAGGTTGTTATTGGGTCCAGACCGGTCGTAGGCTCGTCATACAACAAAACTTTGGGGTTTAGAGCGATTGCACGGGCCATACCGACCCGTTTTTTCATTCCACCACTAAGTTCGGCTGGGAGTAAATCTTCATTCCCAGTTAGGTTGACTCGACTCAGTGTATCGGTCAGCAATACGGCCTCTTCTTTGGCTGATAGGTGCAAATGACGGCGCACGCCAAACAGAATATTCTGGCCAACGGTCAAGTAGTCGAAAAGAGCCGCACTCTGGAAGACCATTCCCATCCGCTTCCGCGCTTCCTCAGCATCGGTTTGAACGTTGATGCCGTCAACGACTATGTCGCCACTTGTTTGGCGAATGAGACCACTGATGCATCGCAAGAGGGTCGTTTTACCGCCACCGCTGCTACCCATCACAGCCATAATCTCTCCGTCGCCGACATGCAACGAGACGTTCTTGAGGACTTGATTCTCGCCAAATGAATGAGACAAATTCTTGATTTCAATCATAAGCCCCTGACCCTCTTAAACTCCGATGGGCTCATTCCAAACCGCTGACCAAACGCACGACTAAAACTCGCCAAACCCGTAAAACCCACCGCATGGGCAATTTCAGAAACACTTCCTTGACCGCCCTCAAGCATCATCTTAGCCTTCTCTAGTCGGGTTGCGATGAGATACTGATGAAAGGGTTTTCCAACCGCCTGCTTAAACAAGAACCGGAAATGCGATGTACTCATGCCGACTTGGTTCGCGACATCGTCGTCCGATAGATCGGCCGCGAAATGCCTATCGACAACGGAAAGTGCTTTTTCAACAATTTTAGGTTGAATTTCGTCGGTGTTCAACCAGTCGCCAACGACGCGGTTCACCATCTCAGATGACTTTGCCTCAATTTCTGCGATACTCGAGCATTTGTCATAGCTGCGGGCGGCTTCTAGTTGAATTTTATGCAATGATCGCGCCCCACCGGCTTCAAGCATTCCGGCAGTAATGATCGCCAGAAAGGTCAAAGCTTCGCTACGGGCTTCGTCGAGATCGCTTGTCACTTGAAACGCTTCATGAACCTGGTTCATCGCCTTTAAGAATCGAGTTCGGTCGCGTAGCCGCACAATCGCACTGAGTTCTGAAAGTGGAATTCCTTGGCCGGAAGAATGGAATGGGCATTTGCTTTGGCTGGCGCACTCAAATACGATGTCGTAAATAACAAACGAAGAGGCCAAACCGAGGTCTTTAAAAACAACCCGGTCAAACGTCGTTCCAGCCGGAACTTCAACCGTCAAAACATCTAATCTGACTCTGGTTGAATCGATAAACACACATCCAACCGTCTCAATTGAGCTGCCGTCGCCAAAAAAGCTCTCCAATAGCTCCGATTCATGAGCATCTCGGTAGTGACGGTTCCGCACAAGCTCAAGAGTAAAGACCAGCTCACCATGGTTCAAAAACTGAAGTGCTGCTCCACGACCACCTTTGGCGTCGCTGTTAGAGAAAAGAGCAAACACACCCAAAATATGGATGCGGCGCACAAACTTTCCCGATGGGGCTCCAACCGCCAAACTGACGGGCAATGCGCGGTTAGGATGCTTTTCACTTGGCCCACCTTGGCTCTGCCAACCAGGTTCATCGGAAAATGAAATTCCCAAAGGACGCATATGTGCGTCCCTTGGAACTTTTCCGCGCGGAAACTTTGCGAGAATGAGTTCCGCGCTTCCGTCGGGTTCAATCATGGTCTATTTTACGGCCGTCGTGGTGTGCGGCAGGTGGCCAAAGGCCGAGTTTCGAATTCCGCTCACTCGCTTACTAATCAGCTCAGCATCCTTTTGGTAGTAAATGGGTATGAACGGCGCATCTTGCAGAACAATATCCTCGGCCTTAGCGTAAAGCTCTTTCCGTTTGTTCTCATCCATTGTCATATCACCTTCTCGGCAAAGCGCATCGTACTGATCATTCTTATAATTGATCTTATTTTCATTGCCATAGCTAGCCAACAAGGTCGACAAGAAATTTTCAGGATCCAAGTAATCGGCAGCCCAACGCATATGGAAGATTTCCATTTTGTGGCTGTTGTGTTTAGCAAGATAGGATGCCCATTCCATCTTTTGCGATTTGAGGGTTATCCCAAGATTCTGTTTGAGTTGCTGCTGGATAGCCTGGGCCGCGTTTTCGACGTCTGGACGGCCATCACGGTAGTTGAATTCTAGCTCAGGGAAGCCTTTTCCATCGGGGAAGCCAGCTTCAGCCAAAAGAGCTTTGGCTTTGGCCACGTCAAACGGCAACATATTGGTTTTTTCGCGGAAGTATTTGACGCTTGGAGGCAGAATGGCGTCGGCACGGCGGTTGATACCACCCAAGACTTCCTTAATGATATAGTCGCGATCCAGCGCCATGCCAATTGCTTGTCGCACGCGGCGATCTTTCAGAGCAGGAACAACATCGCAATTCATACCCAAGTAATACATGGACGGTCGATCGAAGTACTGAAGGTCCTGAACTAATTTTGCATCCTCTTTGATGGCCTTCAGATCTTGCAACTCAAGAGTAATCAGATCGAGGTCACCTGTTTTGTACTTATTCAGTCGGCTTTGGGCATCTTTAATGAACGGTCGCTCAATCCTGTCGAGCTTAGGTGCGCCGTCATGATAGTCCTTATTTGCGACGAGCACAACAATTGTGTCCGGCGCAAATTTTTCCATCTTAAAGGGGCCAGTTCCAACCATTTCTTCAATCTTTGCCATGTCTTTGAGTCGATCTGGCAATGCTTCTTTTGCATAAACATAGCTACATGCATATGTCAATTTGTCCAAGAAGTAAGGACGCGCCTTGTCAATCGTGATTTCGAGAGTACTTGGGTCAACGACCTTGATTCCTTTAACTTCCTTTACTGCGCCAGTCTTGTCGTTGAGTCTTTCAGATACTCCAACGATGTCGGCCATATATGTTTTCGCGGTTGGACTGGAATAATTTGGATCGCATGATCGCTCCATGCACCACTTGAAGTCATCGGCGGTAACTTCTCGGCCATTGGTGAACTTAATTCCCTTCTTGAGATGGAAGGTGTACTTAGTTCCGTCGGGTGAAATATCCCATTTTTCGGCAAGGTTGGGTTGCACTCGGTTATCTTCGCCCCACTTAACCAGGCCCTCAAATTCTTGCTGAATAATGTCAATCGTGTCCCCATCCTGAACCTTTGCTGGATCGAGGGTTGTTGGGATGGTTGGCAAAGCGTATCGAAACACGCCGACAGTTCCGGTGGCACTTTGCCGACCTGAGAACCCTTCCCCGCCTTTGTTGCCGCCGGAGCAACCGAAGAGTGAGAGTCCAACGACTCCAATGACAATGTATGAACCTGTTCGCATGGCTGTTCCAAAGATTTTACATTAAGAAATGTCCCGAAGGGACGAAAGTAAGTGCTGTCTTGCAAGAAGTGGTGATTCGGTGACCGCTTCCCAAATAGGTTGAAGGGCAAAAAGACACTCCTGGGTAAATTTCATGCTCACAGGAGGACGATCGAGTGCGACCAAAGCCGAAAGACCATAAAGGACTTCGGCTCGCACTAAATACCGATCCGAAATCTGCTGGGCTCGATCTGCTACCACATAGCCGCCACTAGCAGGTGAAATGTAAGCCTCCGATTCAAGGATTTTGCTATCCGTCAAAACGCATCGATTAAACGATGGAAGGAAGCCCGTTATTTCGAGAAGCTTAACTTCGGCCCAAGCAAGTGCAACCATCGGGTTCGCGTGTTTCTCTAATGCTTCGAGAGTCTGAAAGCAAAGTTCGAAGGCCTCTTCAAAGCACTCTTCATATGGCATAACTTGGCTAAAAAGTTCGATCCAGCTCAGTCCAAGGTTTAATCGGTCAAAGTCTTGCCTTAACCCGTGGAACGAGCTGCGAGGCTGAGCAGACGTGATGAACTTCTGCTTTTTCCCGCTTGCAAAAGTAAATTGGCCGATGCTGAGAGGTTCGGTGACGCCCCTGAGTCGGGAAGCGGGCTTTTTTGCGCCCTTGGCGACAACGTCAATTTTTCCAAGCTCCCGAGAGAAGATCGTCAATCGGCGATCGGATTCACCCGTATCTCGACGCCGGAGAACGATTGCTTCTACAGTGGTGTCCATAACTTGACAGATATCCAGCAGGCAAGAAAGGCATTTGATAAACCATCAAATGCCTTTCTTGAATTCAGCTAAGAAAGCCGCCTCGCAGTGCAAGACGACTTTTGCGTTTGAATCTACTTACCGTGGAACAAGGTCTTATAGAAGAACTCATTCCAGATGAAGTACATTCGGTCGATAACCAAGGTAAACCGCATCATGACCGTGGTACCAAAGATAGCTCCGAAGCCGATCATCAGCAAGTAACGGCCCATGATATTGACCTTCAAGATAATCTTGTTCTTGACTTCGAAGCTAAACAAGAAATAGCTAAGAACGCTCACCAAAGTGAACATGAACAAGAAGTTTGAAATTGCCTGGGACCAATAGACGTTGGCGGCGATGACTTGAGGATTGATGCCAGAGTCAGCCCCGGGAACCAAGAAACCAGAAGTACCAATGATTGGCTTCATTCCTGCACGAACTTGTGGTCCGTACGTGTCGAAGTAAGCCTGTATCTGCTGACCAGACCAGACACCCAAAACAATTCCGAGTGGAACGCGAGCCATCCAGTTATGCTTTTTGCTGAAAACCATATAGCTCATAAAGCCAACAGGCAACAAAGCGGCATAAATCCAGTGACCGCCAGATTGGGCTTTGCCCGCCTCATCGACGGTTCCCATCATTCGGTCATACCAGATTGTATGTAAGGACTCTGTCCAAACTCCGACGGCGGCCCATCCGGCGGCCAAGCCTAAGAATAGGTGTTCGCAGAACCGATAGAACTTGTTCTCTTTGTAAAGAACACTGAAAAGCCCGACGGTAACGACCACGCCAGCAGCTTTCGAGAGAGCGTAATAGAGTTCTAAGTTCATGAGTTCTTTGCTCCTTTTCGTGCCATTGCCATTTCGACGTTACCGATGACCACCAAGACGATCATCAGGGCAAGGGCAAAGTGAAGCGTTGGATAGTATTTCGATCCGCTGCCCGTATTGTCTTTACCAGGGAATCCAGCAATTTGGTCGGTGACCTTCGTTGATGCAACTTCGATCTTCCCATCTTTATCTGGAACGTTAAGCCCCTTATCCATCATTACTTCGACATCGTAAACTCCCTTGAGTCCACCTAAGAATCCAGCAATCTGGCCTGAATTGTAATAAACATCCGTCTCCGGAACCATAACTCCGGTTACTGCGAAGATCATCGGCACCTTGTGCGACGAAATGAATTGAACGTGGAAGTCAGATGTTTTACTTGCCGTTACGTCGATGACAAGTTTAAAGTCTTCAATCTTTTGAATCTTTTCAAGGACAGGTGACTCCATGACCGATCGAAGTTTGCCCGTTGAATCGGTTCCTCGCTTAGGACTAAACATCTTCTTCACATCTTGACCAACGTTGTTGATTGCGACGTCGGAGTTTGGATAGAAGCCAGCTTGAACCCAATCTTCCCACTGCTTATACTCTCGCGAACCTTCTTTCTTCATCATCGCGTTAACTTCGGTGATGACGTCTTGGGCGCATCTCGGAGATTGAGCGTCTGCCGATGACCACATCGCGAATTTGACTTCCTTTCTCATCAGAATTCGGAGAATTGCGATCAATTCAGCTTTACTTTCGCCACGAGTTGAGCCAGTCCAGTCGGTGCCGAGGAGGACCGTATCGCCTTTTTCAAGCGTCATCAATGATTTGAACGTTGCGGCTGAACTATCAACAGGCTTATTGGGCATTTTGATGTCAAAAAACAACGGGATTGATGCAGCCAAAACCAGCAACAAATAGACTGTGTATTTTGGAATAGTCTTAATTTTCATTATTTGCCCCCCTTCTCAAGTCCGAGCCAGATGCGAACCGCCATGCTGAGGGTTCCTAACCCGATACCGAATTTAATTCCGGTAATCGCTGGAGTTTGGAATGTTCCTCGTATCCATTTCGATATTTCAGCAAGCTTCAAGTTTTGGATTAAGTCGTGAGTCACACCTGGTTTAGCAAAGTGCTCATCAATGAACTTGGTGTCCCAGAGATAAGCAATGCCACCCATTAAGCTAAAGATCACGAGCAAAGCTGTTCCCAGCAAAATCGTGGCCTCAACCGATCGAGCTCGGAATGCTCGATACGCGGCAGATAGGATGAAGAACGCAATGATTGAGAACATCGCCGCGTCCATTTGTTGCAACAGGCCTTCGAACAAGAAGTCTCGGCCCATGTTAATAGCTCCCCATTTCTCTGGGTTGTCAAAGTCAATCGTCTTGGTTGCTTCTCGAATATGGAAGTCACCGTAGCCGAGGAACACCATCAGTAGCAACGAAACGATAAGAACAACGCTGAAAGCCCAGTCTCTTTGTCGCTTAGCGATCCTAGTACCGTGAATCTTTAGGATGCTGAAGATTCCAAGGCCAAGCATGAAAGCGGCGAGAACTTGAGCAATGGTGCCAACGATACTGTTGCTGTCATTTAAGAAATCGGCAACTTTTTCGATCCCACCATTTGGCAGCTGAGTGTTCTTATCAAAATTGATGGCTTTGGGCCAGTATTGATAAAGCACGAAGAACGCTCCTGAAAGGAACGTCAGGATCCAAATGATGGGCCTACGTGCCTGAGATGGAGCCTTGGAAAGTCCAAACACTATCAGGGCTCCAACCAAAATGGTCAAAATGACCATCATCCAGAGGTCTTTGGAAAACGGAACCTTTGTCCAAAAATTAATTTCGTTTACTTTCATTTATTCACGATCCCAACTTCTGGTGATTTTTCAGCAGCAGGTTTCTTTTCCCGGTCCACTTTCAAGTCTTCTGGTGGATCAACTTGTCGGAAGAATTTTGAAACCACGAATTGATGAGCTTCATCCTTTTTTAGCTGCGCCAGTCCAGCTTTGATCTTATCCTTGTCTCCGCCAGCCGAGTTGACAATATCTTCAACGCGACGGGAATGAGTAAACGAGAAAATCGACTGGGAAACGACTCCGCATAAGATACATGCGATGGCAAACATTTTCGACCAATCTTGACCAACCAAGCTGCCAACCAAGACAGGCTCGCGAGTGAGGTAAGCCGAAGCGGCATAGAATTCATCACCAATCAAAACGTAATCGCATGCGGCGATGAAGAATGGAGTTTGGGTTGCTTCGGTTGAGGACGCAACTTGAATGGCTCCGATAGAGTTCGCGGTTTCGGCGAAGATCAATGATTCTGCGTAGAATTCTCCGAGGAAGAACGTCGCCGCAGTTTGCTCGCGGTGAATGATTCCTGAGACGCCAGCAGCAAATGCAAATTGGCGGTCAGAAATGAATCGAACGGAATCCGGATCGAATCGCTCGGGCACGCCTTCCGCTTGATACACGTCTCGGATGACCTCTTGGGCAAGCGTATACATCGAAGCCGAGTAGGCGCACATGATGATCGGGTTCGAAAACTTCGCGGCGGTTTTGGTGACATACGAACAAATATTAATGGCTTGTACCGCAATGGCGTTAACTGGATCAGACAAGCCGGGGACCATCAGAATCGGCTTACCCATTTCTGTTGCACGGCCAACCGCTTCGTCGATCGCGTTCAGACCAGGAATTCGTCGTATAAACAGACTCTTACCTGCGCCTGCGCGCTTAATGTTCAAGAGAATGAAGGCTACGAAAATAAACGTAAACAGCATTCCAAACCACCCCTGTTCCCAGTATTGAGAGCCGAACGGAATCCTATGATTCCGCCACAGAGATTCCATAAAAGTTAGATCATCTTTTGGCATAACACCTCCTCTTTTCCTTTTGGCCCAGCATCCTTTTCTGAGCGCGCTTCTTCAAGCATGCAAATGAGTCGTTCGACATTATCTCTCTTTTGCAACAAATTGCTATAGTCATTCACAAAATCAAAGCCAAAAAGTGGCACAAGAAATGGTGCCAACGACAATCCGGCATGGGCAAATACGTTAGAAATCGGCTTGTGCATCTCTAAAAAGACAATTGCCGGGGCTTCCAGTTGACGTCGGCGTATCTCATTGGAACATTTGTCCAAGAGAGCTTGCGTCTCCTCCTCTGTTAGTTCATTCGCCCAAAAATCGAACATCTTTCCCCACGTGTTGCCGGACGTATTCTAAAACGCTTTCCTTTGAGACGTTTTGAATGTTGAGTTTGACACCACGAAATGCATCTAGCTTGGATTCTGCTTCAAAAGGTGATAAATAAATCTGATTTTCGTTGATATGAACCGACTTAACGAGCGGCCATGTGATCTCATTAGCTCCCGATTTGGCCACCTTTTCGTCAAGCGAATACTTCTTTCCGAGGAAGAATTCGCTTGACGAAACAAAAAGAACGACCAGGCCAAGAAGCGGAAATACTGCGTTTCGAAAGACTGCGCCCATGACGATGGCACTGATGACCGCCCAGACATAAATGAATTTCAGTTCTCGAAACTTCTTCGCGTCGTCATCCGCCTTCCGGATTGTCCAATTCATATTATTCCCGCCTCAGAGTTTGTGACGTTATGGAGACTTCGAAACAAAAGCATGGGGAATCTCCTCGGTTAGTACTAGCCCCAGGGGCCAAAAAGCGCACTGACCGATTCTTTGTTATGGATTCGTCGTATTGCGTCTGCAATCAAGGGAGCCGCGCTCAATACGGTCAATTTTGGAAATCGCTTATGCTCTGGCAAATCGATGGTATCGAGAACCACAATTTCGCTGATGCAGCTTTCTTGTAGTCGCTGAGGGGCCGGGTCGCTCAAGATGGCATGGGTACAGCACGCGATGACTTCTTTCGCGCCTCTATCCATTAACGCTTGCGCGCCGCTGGCCAAGGATCCGCCCGTGTCGATCATGTCATCGATCATTACGCAACGCTTTCCTTCAAAATCTCCCACAATTTCCAGGACCTCAACTTTATTCGGAGCAGGTCGCCGCTTCGCAATAACAATGAAGGGGCACTTCAGCATGTCGGCAAGTTTCTTTGCTCGGCCAACACCACCAACATCGGGAGCAACAACACAAACATCTTCTTGGTCTTCAAAGCCTTTTCGAATGAAGTACTCGCCAAGGATCGGTCCACCGTAAAGGTGATCGACCGGAATATTAAAGAAGCCTTGAATTTGGTCGGCGTGAAGGTCTAGCGTGACGACTCGCTTGGCACCGCACATCTGAATGATGTCGGCAACTAACCGCGCCGTGATTGGCTCTCGCGGCTTAATCTTTTTGTCTTGACGCGCATAGCCATAGTACGGAATGACGACCGTAATATTTTGCGCCGACGCTCGGCGGAATGCATCGAGCAAAATGAACAACTCCATGAGGTTGTCGTTGGTTGGGGCGCAGGTTGGTTGCAGAAGAAAAACCTCAGAACCTCGAGCCGACTCCTGAATTTCGATCCGAATTTCGCCGTCGGCAAACTTGGACGCTTTTAAGTCGCCGAGCCGAATCCCGAGTTCACTAGCGACTCGTTTTGCAAGCTCTGGGTTCGCGTTTCCAGCGAATAGCTTGAAACCGTTACCGTTGCCATTCCCATTTCCCGAAGTCTGAAGTACTTGTTCAACCATTGCCTTTTATTTCGCGCCATCTGGCGGCCCAACCTGATTTGTTTTCCTGCCTAGCCCGACCAAACGCTCCATCGTTTGGTAAAACATCATTCGTGATCACGCTTCCTGCTGCCACAATTGCCCCGTTTCCAATCTTAACGGGGGCGACTAAAGTCGAATTCGACCCGATGAATGCATCCGAACCAATTTCGGTTCGGTATTTCTTGAATCCGTCAAAATTGCACGTGATTGTACCGGCCCCAATATTGGTCTCATGTCCAATTTCAGCGTCTCCAATATAGGTCAAATGATTCGCTTTTGCACCGTCATGTAGGTGCGACCGGTTGATTTCGACGAAATTACCGATCCTGACTCCGTCGCCCAGCAAACTCTTGGGTCGAATATTGGCAAACGGACCGATTTTGACGTTCGAACCAATTACGGCAGAATCTGCATGGCTGAAAAATACGAAACAATTGTCGCCGACCGAGACATCGGTTAGACGAGTGTTCGGCCCAATGGTTGAATTCTTTCCGATAGTTGTTCGCCCGATAAGATGAGTGCCCGGTTCGATGATTGAATCGGTGTCAATTTCGACAAATGGTCCAATGTAAGTGTTGCCCGGATCTACAATCGTGACCCCGTTCAGCATGTGCCGATCGTTGGTCAGCTTTTTCAAAATGGCATTGGCTTCGGCCAATTGCTTGCGATTATTGACTCCCATCATGATTGCGGGATCGTTGGAAATAAATGCGTTGACACTTCGACCCGTGGAATCGAAATAGCCGACAATGTCGGTCAAATAGTATTCACTTTGAGCGTTATCACTTTTGAGCGTCTTTAACGCCTCGGAGAGCTCGTCTCCCTCAACACAGTACATTCCCGCGTTTGCATGGCCAATTTGCTTTTCCTCGGGGCTGGCGTCTTTTTGCTCAATGATGCGCTTTGCTTCGCCACTGAAAACAACGACTCGTCCGTAGCCAGTTGCGTCGGGCAACTCGGCAACCGCTAAAGAACAAACCCTCTCGGAATCCTGGTGCACCTTGAGAAAATCCTGAAAATACTGTGTGGAGATAAGCGGGGTATCTCCGCAGACTATCATCACAGTTCCATCAAGCGGTCCTAACTCGGCCAACGCGCATTGGACTGCGTGTCCGGTTCCAAGCTGCTCGTGCTGCCACGCATATTTATATCCGTGGCCAAGGGCTTGGATGAGGCTTTCTCCGCCGTGCCCCACCAAGATAACCACTTCGTCCACTCCGGCCGCAATCAGAGAATCGGCTACAAGCTTGGCCATGGGGACGCCACAAACTTTGTGAAGGCACTTCGGAAGATCCGACTTCATGCGCGTACCTTTCCCGGCCGCAAGGATCAATCCAGTGACTTTTTGTTTGCTCATTGCGCTAAGGAATGTAATTCTGAACCTTTTCATAACAGAATGACAAGTTGAACTTTGTCCAATTACCGCTCAGAATGTAAATATGTCGGTAACCGTTGTCGAACATCCTTTGGCTCAGCACCTCCTTTCGCAGTTGAGGGACGTTACTACTGAGCCTGAAATTTTTCGCCGTCTTGCGCGCCAACTCACGACGATTCTGGTCATCGAAGCCACCAAAGGTCTGGCACTTCGTGAAGTAACAGTTCAAACGCCCTTGACCGAATGTAAGACTCAGGTTCTGGCCGAGGGTCTTGCGACGGTCCCTATTCTTCGGGCTGGACTATCTATGCTTGAACCAGTTTTGGAGATGTTTCCGGATGTGAAGGTTGGGTATGTCGGTCTGGAGCGCCATGAGGACACCGCGATTGCTCGAAGCTATTACATGAAACTTCCCAAGTTGGAGGGTCGGTTTACGTTGTGCTTGGACCCGATGCTTGCAACGGGTGGGTCGGCGGCCAAAGCGATTGGACAATTGAAAGTGGCGGGCGCAAGAAAAATCGCGATGGTTTGCGTGATTGCGTCACCTGAGGGAGTCGACTATTTGCAGGCTATACACCCAGACGTCGCGATCGTTACGGCGTGCGTCGATGAATGTCTGAACCACAGGAAGTACATCGTGCCGGGCCTAGGCGATTTCGGCGATCGGCTTTACGGGACTTTTGAATGAACGAAAATTGGCGGACTTTTACGTTCTCGCTTTTCTGGTAGCTTCGCTCCTAGAAATCGATCCTATTAAAAGTCCACAAGAAAGAGCTTCACCGCATGGCCCCAAACCCTTCGATTGCCGGAGATTCTCCCGTTCCTTCCATATCAAAGACGGTGATCGTGTTCATTCCCTTCTTTAACCAAGGTGCCGGACAGTAGAGCCGATATTGCGGACCAATTTTCCAGAACCGACCGAGGTTGTGACCATTGACCCAAACCACACCTTTGCCATATTTCCTCATGTCGAGGAATGTGTCTGCGGTTTGAGATAACTCAAACTTTCCGCGGAAGAACTGGCCTTTGCGGTCGGACAAACCTCGGCTTTGCGACAATTCTGACACCCAACGATCATCGAGCGGAAGCATTTCCATCGTCCAATCGCTCAGCAAGTTGCCGTTCAACTTGACTCCGGAAATTCCCTTTCGGTCAGAGTCCATCGCTCCTGAATAATTAATCCGGCCCATTCCTTCAACCAAAATCTCGACTTTTCGGTCGACGACTTTCGCTCCCTCGGGAAGCTCAATCTCCTTTTGCCCAAGGCGACGATCCAATGAGCCGATATACTTTCCGTCGACAAAAATGGTCGCATAGTCGCTAAGGCGCTCAAAGGACAACTTGCCCGAAGCATCCTTCGGCAACTTCACTTCATAGCGAATCAAGCCTTGATTCTGGCCCAACTCTTCGAACAAAGCAGGCAACCGACGTTGGGTGACCTTGCCTACTGTGTGCCAGATATCGATCAGCGGTCTCATTGTGATCGCCGGAATCGACATTGCCGGAACTGGCTTGGGAACAAGCATCCATTTCTCATTTGGAAAGTAACTCGCCATCAAATTGCGATACCTATCAAATTCCTTCGTCGGCAATCCCTGCTCGGAAATCGGGCAGCCATAGTCATAGCTTGTCAAGTCTGGTTCATAGCCCTTGCCTCCGTTGTTCGCCCCGGTATTGAATCCAAAATTCGTTCCACCGTGAACCAAATAGAGGCTAAAGGACTTCTTGTTGTCCATATAGAACTTCAGCTCATTGGAGACGTCGGTTGGCGCCCAATCGCCTTCACCCCAGTGCCGCAACCATCCAGGGTACGTTTCTCCAGAGAAGATCGGAACGCCTGGATTGACCTTTCGCGCCGTCGCCCAATCAGCCTCGCTCAGGCCACTATCCAGGCCAACCGCAACGCCTGGCAACGTTGAGTCTTTGAGCATGTTTACTGACGCTCCGTCGGAGTTAGATAGTTTGCCCTTAAAGCCTTCCTTCACCAGGGTGTCGTGCAGCCAAACGATGTATTGGTGGTCGTGCCGCGGATAGCTGCCGTACTCATTTTCGATTTGAGTCATGATGATTGGCCCGCCGTTTTCGATCAGATAAGGCTTGACCACCCTGGCGAGTTCGTGGATGTACCGCGCTACCGCATCGGTGTAACGCTTGTCATCCATCGACCGAAACTTCATGTCCGGGTACTTCCACAGGTATGAAGGCAAGCCACCGCCGTCCCATTCGCCGCAGACGTATGGTCCCGGTCGCAACAACACCCACATCTTCTCTTCCTGACAAATCTTAAAAAACTCGCCGATATTGCGTGACTCGGTTTTGAAGTCCCACTTCCCTTCTGTTCGCTCGTGATCGTTCCAAAAAATGTATGGGCAGATTGTGTTGAGGCCCATTGCCTTGGCCATTCGGATGCGATGTCGCCAGTATGCAGCCGGAACTCGGCCCGGATCAATCTCGCCGCCGCGAAGCTGAAACGCTTTTCCATCGAGCAAGAACTCCTCGTTACTTGCTCCGCCAAAGGTAAACGTGTGGCGCGCTGGCTTGCTTCCGTATTGAGCGTGGGATAAGGAGACGGCTAAGGAAAAAGCAATAAGTGACATGGGAACCTGTAAATGCTACCTTGCTACTGTCGGAGCATAGGCGTCCCCGCCAGTATAGAATCGATTCAGCCAAAGTCTCCATGAAATGGACCTATGACTCGTTCGATATTTGAACAAGCGGGACGCTTATTCTCCGACAATCACCATTTTGTTTCGACTGTGTACTTGATTGTCTTCACCTCGCCAGCATTCAGCTTGACCTCAAAAACTGCCGTACTTGCGTCTTCCTTCACAAACGGATTCGAGTTGGCCGAGATTTTCCACTGTCCTTCAATTCCCTCGTAGATCGTCGCCGTTTCCGGCGTCTTCTTGCGATTCCGAACGATCACTTCATATGTTGAAGTCGAAGACCGTTTGCCCGTCTTAGCAAAGCTCACCTGCTTGTGAGTTGATTTCATGTCGAAGCTTTTTCCTACGGTTAGAGATAATTTCTCATCGCGAGGCGTGTGCCTGATATGATCCTCCCCGAGGAATTGCAGAGATCCACTGGCATCGCGCTGATACAACCGAACCTTGCCCGCGGGCATCGGCATTCCGAGGTGTGACTTTTCGCTGTTCATGAACTTGACCTTTACTTCAGATTCCAGTTCATCGCTCCCTTGGCCACCTTGGGAAACCGAAGCAGTCGAATCAAAGGCGATGACTTTTTTGATTGGAATATCAAATCCTACAAGCAAACTCAATTGCTTCGTCTCGTTGTTACGAACGCTTGTTGGGCGATTGACTGTGTATAGGTGATATTCGAAAAGACTCGTTTCAGTTATCGGTTCTCCCCCCATTCGGTCCCGGAGTATAAAGGATGATTGGGTTTGAAGGTGACCACGCCCTGACTCGGTAAGCACATTGACCTCGCCAGCTAACAGCTTCAATTTCGCGTCATTGAACGACATGCCAGATTGGTTATTGAGTGAAACCCACCCTTGAATATCGCCCTGATTCTTGTCGCCAAGAGTCATAACATAATTAGCCGTCCAGCTCATTCCCTTGGTCAAGTAACTCAGTTCCATCTTGGCGTCTTGGTCCGCGGCACTGTCGAGTTGCCAGACCAAGGACGGCTTCGAAATGAGTCCATCAGGTATCGCCAGGACATCAATTTCGCCGTCAGGAGAAAGGATGATTCTTCCATCATCGGCCCGAATGACGAGGCCGTTGTACGAGTACTCGTGACCGCCATCTTTGCTGACAACCGACGTGGGTGAGTTCAATAGGACGCCCTCCAAGGTTTCTTTCTTGTTGGCAATTGCACGGGTCAGTCGAATTCGCTTGCCGACCGACTTCTCCAAAATCGCCTGGGGTGAGATGAGGTCGTACTGGTAGTTCTGCTCAAGCACCGATACCGAGCCTGGATTATTGAGGCACTTGAATCCGACACTGGTGGCATCGATCAATTGAGCCACATCCTCGACCACGACATTCTGCTGTCCTTTCGCCAGGTGAAGGGTTCGAACGTCTTTGATGAACCCCAGGCCTTGGTTGTAAACCGTGACCTCCGTCGTTCCCGGAACCAGAATTGCATTTGCGAGTATAAGTGCTGAAATCATCGTCTGGTTCCTCCGCATGTGGCAGGCGAAACGCCCACATTCCATGTCACCATTTCGACTCCACCGTGTACTTAACGGTCTTGACCTCATTGGCTTTGAGTCGTACTTCGAAGATCATCGTGCTCGAGTCTTCTTTGATGTACGGATCGGATTTGTCCGTCACTTTCCAGTCGCCAGTCTGGTGCTCGTAAACATAGATCGTTTCCGCGACCTTCTTTCGGTTGCGAACCTCGATGGAATAACTCGAACGCGAGGAATTCTTACTCAGCTTGGTGTACGAAGTCTTCTTGTGCGTGGCCTTGATATCGAATGACTTTCCGACCATCAGGGAAATCTTCTCATCCCTCGGTGTGTGCTGAATCTCGTTTTCGCCAAGGAATTGCAATGATCCGCTAGCATCGCGCTGATACAGCCGAATCTTTCCTGCTGGCATCGGCATACCGAGGTGTGATTTCTCGTCGTTCTTGAATTTCACCATGACATTGGAATCCAAGTCTTGTTGCGAACCGCCCGATTCGTTGCTGGGGTCGGCGTACGAATCAAATGCAACGATCTTCTTGACCGGGATATTGGATCCAGAAAGCAGGCTCAGTTGCTTCGTTTCCTTGTTTCGCACGCTCGCTGGACGTTGGAGCGTATAGAGGTGGTATTCGAAAAGACCTTCTTCCTTAAAGCTCTCGGCGTGGGCAGCAGGTGCTTTTTGCAGCATTTTTTGCTTAAGGATCGCTCGACCTTCAGAGTCTTGGTAGTCGCGGCTCACATTCACGTCCCCCGCCAGTAGCTTCAAATTAGCATCTGTAAAGGTAAGTCCCGACTGGTTATTCAGCGAAACCCAACCCTGAATATCTCCAGATCCTCCATCGCCCAACGTCAGAACGTAGTTCGCGGTCCAGCTCATTCCCTTGGTTAGGTAACTTAGCTCCATCTTTGCCCGCTGGTCGGTTGTGCTATTCAGTTGCCACACCAACGAGGGCTTCGAAATGAGACCCTCCGGAACTTCCATCACGTCAATCTCGCCATCGGGAGAGAGAATGATTCGGCCGTCATCGGCGCGAATGACGAGTCCGCTGTACGAATACTCGTGGCCACCATCTTTGCTGACAACCGAAGTTGGCGAGTTCAACAGCACTCCTTCCAGAGTTTCTTTTTTATTGGCAATTGCGCGGGTCAGGCGAATGCGTTTGCCTACCGACTTCTGGAGAATCGACTCAGGCGAAATGAGGTCGTATTGGTAGTTCTGCTCCAAAATCGAGATCGAACCCGGACTGTTCATGCATCGAAATCCGACACTGGTGGCATCAATCAATTGCGCAACGTCTTCGATGATCAGACTTTGCTGGCCCGCTTTGACGTCAATCATTCGGAGGTCTTTGACGAAACCAAGGCCCTGGTTGTAGACGGTGATCTCAGTCGAGCCGTCAACGAGCATCGCGGTTGCCGCGAGTAATGTTGTTATCATCCTAATCCCAAAGTGCTTCTTGCGAGACAAGAGGCACTTTGGTTAGTGTACGAAAGAATGGCTAAGGTTCAGAGGAAATTTCGTCGACCGTTTGCCGTCAACCGTTTGCCGATCGTGAAATTTATCCGGCAAACGGACAGCGGTAAACGGCTAACTGATTACCATTTCGTTTCAACCGAATACTTAACCGTCTTCACTTCGCCCGCTTTCAGCTTGAGCTCAAACACCATCGTGTTTGAATCTTCTTTGGTGAAGTCGTCCGACTTTTCGGTGACCTTCCAGTCGCCCCAGTGCCGTTCGTAAAGGAAGATTGTGGCGTCCTCCTTCTTACGATTTCGAACTTCAATTTCGAATGATTCACGGATTGAAGTGGCAGACAATCGCTTGAAGTCGGTTCGCTTTCGGTCAGCCCGAACGTCGAAGGATCGTCCGACGTTGAGCGTAATCTTCTCATCCCGTGGCGTGTGTCCAATTTGGTCTTCGCCGATGAATTGTAATGAGCCGCTGGCGTCTCGTTGATAGAGTCGGACCTTGCCCGCAGGCATCGGCATTCCGAGGTGTGATTTTTCATCATTCGTAAACTTGACTTTCACCATCGGGCTCAGTTCGCCAACTCCAATCTCGCCCTCGCCAGGATAGTAATTCCCATAACCAGCCATTGAATCAAAGATGATCTGCTTCTTGAACGGAATGTTCAGTCCTTCGAGGAGGCTCAATTGCTTTGTCTCCTTGTTTCGAACGCTGGCGGGTCGCTGAAGGGTGTACAAGTGATATTCGAACAAGCCTTCTTCTTTAAACGAGTCTGCCTTCGCCATCGCAGCACCACCTCGACCGCCCGTAAAGCCCATTGCTCGCGGTGCTTGAACAGTATTGATGTCACCAGCTAGTAGCTTGAGTTTTGCGTCCATAAACGAGAACCCAGCCTGATTGTTGATGGACACCCATCCTTGGATATCTGCCGTGTCCTTGGCTCCCAATGTGAGAACGTAGTTGGCGTTCCAGCTAATTCCGCCCGTCAGATAGCTCAATTCCATTTCGGCGGTTTGGTCTTTTTCGCTCTCTAGCTGCCAAAGCAACGACGGCTTCGAAATGAGTCCGTTGGGAATTTCCATGACATCGATTTCGCCGGACGGAGACAAAATAATTCGTCCATCATCCGCCTTGATGACGAGTCCGTTGTAGCTGTATTGGCTACCGTTTCCGGTGTTAACAACTGAAGTCGGTGAACTCATTAGGATTCCTTGCACGGTCTCTTTGGCATTTCCCATTGTTCGGGTAAATCGAACGCGCTTTCCTACAGATTTCTCAAGAATCGCCTGAGGAGAAATTAAATCGTATTGGTAGTTCTGCTCAAGAATGTTGATTGAACCAGGATTGTTCATGCATTTGAAGCCAACACTGGTCGCGTCGATCAGCTGAGCAACATCCTCGATGACGATATTTTGTTGGCCCTTTCGCAATTTCACCGACCGAATATCCTTGACGAATCCGAGTCCCTGGTTATAAACCGTGATCTCAGTGGAACCTGGCGCAAGCATTGCGCTCATAAAAATTAGTGGAGCAAACATGTTTCCCTCAGTTGTAAAGACGACGAAATCGTTAGTTAGTTACCTTGGGAGCCAAAATTGTTCATTGGTTTTCCGGTCGCTCATCGGTTCAATGCAGGCGAGACGCCCACGCTGCGACGGTAAACTTTGCCCACAATATGAAATTGCTTGTGCCGATTAAGCGAGTCGTAGATCCCTACGCGAAAGTCCGACCGCTGGCCGACGGATCTGGGGTTGACACGACTGGAGCGAAGTTCGAAATCAACCCATTTGACGAAATCGCGGTCGAAGAAGCGGTCCGCCTCAAAGAAAAAGGCATTGCCACTGAAATCGTGGTTGTTTCTGTTGGTGGCCCGCAGTGTGAAGATCAATTGAGAAAAGCCCTCGCCATCGGAGCAGACCGAGCGATCTTGATCGAGACTGACGCAGTCTTGGATTCCCCCGCCGTTGCCGCCCTCTTAAGTGATGTCGCCCTTGCCGAAGCTCCCGGCCTTATCCTCATGGGCAAGCAAGCTACCGATGACGATTGTAACCAAGTCGGCCAAATGCTCGCCGCCAAGCTCGGCTGGCCCCAAGCAACCTTCGCCGCCAAAGTTGAAATCACAGGAAATAGTGCTCAAGTGACACGCGAAATCGACTCCGGCGAGCAAGTCGTCGCTCTTCCGCTGCCAGCAGTGATCACCACCGATCTACGCCTCAATGAGCCTCGCTACGTTGCATTGCCCGGCATCATCAAAGCTCGAAGCAAGCCACTCGAAAAGCGACCAGCTACCTCGGTGCAGTCGCCAAAAACAAGTGTTTCGGCGGTTGAGCTTCCGCCCACAAGGCCACCCGGACGCCGGGTTGGATCGGTTCAAGAACTGGCCGCCGCCATCAAAGAGCGAGGTGCAATTTAATGTCAAAACTTCTGGTCATCGCCTTTGACGCAACCGACGCCGCTACCAGCTTTGGCTTTGCCCACGCTCTCGGGCTCCCTTTCGACGTTTTGCAATTGACTGGTTTAAGCGTTCCAAGCGGTGCGGGAACGGTCACCTTGGCAAACCTCGGTTCGATTCCACCCGCAGACGGATTAGCCAAAGCCCTGCAACCTTTAGTCGCCGGATATTCTCACATCGCCTCACCATCGAGCATGGGGAGCAAGGATGTCTTGGCTTACCTCGCTGGCCTTCTCGATACCGGAATGGTTACCGACGCAATCGGCGTCGTTTCACCAACAGAATTCAAGCGACCGATTTATGCGGGTGCGATGACGGCAACGATCAAAGTAAATTGTGACCCGATCATCATCACCTTCCGACCCGGAAACTTTGGCAAAGATGCGGCAAGCGCGAACGGCAACGAATCAACAACCAGTCTTAATGTGACAAGCCAAGCGACCATCCTTAGCGAGTCGAGCAAAGGCAGCGCTCGGCCTGATCTTAGTCAAGCCGCAATTGTCGTGTCTGGTGGTCGTCCCCTCAAAGATGCGGCAACCTTTGAGTCCGTCATTGGTGGATTTGCCGACGCGCTTGGCGCAGCCGTTGGTGCCACCCGCGCAGCGGTTGACGCAGGCATTGCGGCCAACGACCTTCAAGTGGGTCAGACCGGAAAAGTCGTCGCACCGAACCTATATATTGCCGCCGGGATTAGTGGTTCCACCCAGCACATGGCGGGAATCAAAGATTCAAAACTGATTGTTGCGATCAATACCGACACCAATGCTCCGATCTTTGACGCTGCAGATTTAGGACTCGTCGGTGACCTTTTCACCGTGCTTCCGGAACTTCAACGCGAATTAAAACAATAGAAAGAGACGAACCACGGCAATCAAGTTAGCCGTCTGAGATAGTTATGAGTATTACCGCCCTTGCCATATGCACCCTTTCCCTCCTTCAAAGTCAGGGCTCCGAAACGATTGCCACGATCAACGGAGAAGCCCTCACGGCGAAGAACTACTATCGCAGGATGGAATACCTTCCGGGCCTTGGGCGCCGCGCACCAACAGGACAATTCATCGAAATCATGCCATCGATTGCAACGCTTGACGCGATTGTGACCGAAACGCTCATCCTTCAAATTGCCAAGACCAAGGGTCTACTTCCTTCGGAATCTGAAGTCGATCAAGAAGTCGCCTACCGAGTTCGAAAAAGTCCGACGTTTGTATCCGACTGGCAAACTTTCGGTCGAACGCTTCCTGAATTGCGCTACATGATTCGAGTCGAAAAAGCTCAGTTCAAAATTCAAACCGATGGAATCGTGGTCACTGAAAGCGATGTTCAACGAAACTACGACGCTTCAAAAGCCGCTCGGTTCACCTTGCCAGAACGAGTTCATCTACACGTGATCATTGCTAATGATGAAGACACGAAAGCAAAAGTCGATTCTGGCTTGACCTCAGGAAAGAAATTTGAAGATATGGCCCGTGAATACAGTTCAGATCCAAGCAAAATTGCTGGGGGTGAGTTTGGCGTCTTACCAGTTGAATTGCTTGGTGACGAGGTCAAAACTGCAGTCAAACCTTTGAAAGCTGGCGGTCGAACCGCTTGGCTCGGCAAGGACGGCGTTTATGCAAAGTTTCAAGTAGATGATTTCATTCCAAAAGCCGTATTACCCCTCGATGCTGGGCTAAAGGAAGACATTCGAAGAGAAATGATGCTCCTCAAGGGCTCGAGCAAAGTGGACATCGCAAAACTTGTTCGAGAAGCCCGCGACACGGCCAAGATTACGATTACTTCGCCAGATATTGATAAGGCCTACAAGCAATTTGCGGAACTCGGAAAGAAAGCTGCAAACGGCGGATAATGCTGATTCTCGATGTAAGCCTCAATATAAACTTTGAGTTACTCCGAGCGGACATGGATGGTATTCCGGTCTACCATTCCAACGTCAACTGTCAAACATTTACAGCATTTGGCACCGCCAGACCCTATCCCGGGGCCGGGCTGGTCGAGCAGGGCGCGGTCGTCCTGGTGCCGATTAATGAGCCTTACTCAAAACTTTCGATTATCATGGACCTCCTCCTTGGACCATTTGGATGCCCATGGGATCGAGAGCAGACTCACGATTCGCTCAAGAAGTACTTATTAGAAGAAGTTTACGAATCGCTTGATGCCATTGACAAGCAGGATTTTGAAAGTCTTGCCGAAGAACTAGGAGACCTGACGCTTCAACCAGTATTTCACGCTCGATTGGCGGATCGAGATGGCAAATTTGAATTCAACGATCCACTTCGTCACATTTGCGACAAGCTAATTCGGCGTCACCCCCATGTATTTAGCGACACCGTCGTTGCCAATGCAAACGAAGTACTCAAAAATTGGGATGCAATCAAAAAGCAAGAAAAACTCGGGCCAACATCCATACTCAGCGGAGTCCCAAATGCTCTGCCAGCTTTAGCACGAGCCCATGAAATCAGCCAACGAGCGGTGCGAGCCGGTTTCGAATGGCCAAACATCGACGGAGTACTTGATAAAGTCCGTGAAGAAACCGTCGAGCTTGAGGAAGCTATCAAAAACGGCGACCCCGAACATATCAAATCGGAAATTGGCGACCTGCTGTTTACGATCGTCAATCTTGCCCGATGGCAGAAAGTTGACGCTGAAGATGCCTTGCGAATGATGCTGAATCGTTTTCAGACTCGATTCGAGTCAATGGAAGCCCATGCGCCTAAACCGCTGACTGAACTGACGTTCGATGAATGGGATGACTTGTGGAATCAGGCTAAAAAGCTAACCAGCGAGGCATAATACTCTAACGTGAGAAAAGGATCTGCTAGAGGAATAGGGCAACTTTTGAGTCCGGAGCGGCAATCCGTTTCCCGTGAAGTTCCGATTGACGATATTATTGCGAACAAGCGTCAACCACGACGATACTTTGATCAAGATTCCCTCGACGAGCTCGCAGAATCCATCAAGATTCATGGCGTTCTTTCTCCAATCCTGGTTCGTCCGCTTTCGGTCGGAAAGTTTGAACTGATTGCTGGAGAGAGACGATGGCGCGCATCGCAACTAGCTGGGCTGAAAACCATTCCGGTTTCCATTCGGTCAGTAGCCGGACAGGAATCGCTCGAGCTCGCGATCATCGAGAATGTTCAACGCGAAGATATTTCGGCCTATGAAGCCGCGATGGCTTACCGACTACTTGTCGACGAATTCGGCTTGAATCAAGAAGACGTGGCAATGCGCGTGGGTAAAACCCGCACTTCAATATCGAATACGCTTCGACTGCTCCGACTTCCCGAGACAATCCTTGTCGGCTTGCAGGAAGGAAATATCTCGGAAGGACATGCCCGTGCTCTCCTTGGGTTCACGGATGAAGCCAAGCAAATCAGCGTTTACAGGCAAATTATCAGCGAAGGCTTGAGTGTTCGCGATGTCGAACGAATGGCGGCCAACGAAAAGGAGCCAAGGCAAAAGGCCCCTGCAACCCGCGTCGAGAAGGATGTCCATACCAGGCAGCTTGAAACAGCCCTGAGTGAACGATTGGGGCTTCCCTCGAAGATCACTCGGAAAGGAGAGCATGGGGTAGTCGAGGTCACGATTTATTCCGACGATGACCTCCAGAAAATTCTAGATCTCCTTGGTGTGGAGCTTTGACGGTTCGCGTCGCTGCGGTCAATTGGAAGCTCCGAGCAGGACGATCCGACGCGGCATTCTGGAACCACGGCTACGAGTTTATTGAACGCGCAAACGACGACGGTGCCCAATTGGTCGTCATGCCCGAACTCTTCTCGCTAGAGCTTCTATTTCTCCAACCAGACATGCTCGATTCCAAAGTTCCCCACTATTTAGCTCAATATTGGGACGACATGGTCAATTGGCTTAGTCGAATGGCTCAAAGCAGCGGCATGGCGATTGTTGGTGGATCACATTTTCGAAGGACAGAGATTGGAGTTCAGAATGTATGCCCCATCGCCTATCCCGATGGGCAAGTCTACTTTCAAGAAAAGAATAAGCTAACCGTGTACGAGCGATCAGATTGGGGAATCCAGACGGGAAGAGGCGTCCAGCCGTTGCCAGGCAGACTTGGAGTAAGCGTCTGCTACGACTGTGAGTTCCCCGAAGGGCCACGAACCCTCGCTGAAGACGGAATGTTGATTCATGCGGTGCCCGCATGGACGGAAACTCGTCGGGGGTTTCAGCGCGTCCGGTGGTCCAGTCAAGCGCGGGCTATCGAAAACCAAGTCTTTGTGATTCACTCTTCTCTTGTAGGCGATATCGGCAAAGAGCCCATTCCCGAGAGTTATGGTACTTCGGCAATTATTGCTCCCAGTATTGCCCCATTTCCGATGGAGGCGATTCTTGCAGAATCCAAGCTAAATCAAGACGATGTGATCGTTGCTGGATGTGACATCGATGCCCTCTATGCGTCGAGAAATGAGGGAGAGGTAACTAACTGGCAAGATCGGGACTCCTCGTCATGGAATTTGCTGCCAAAGCCCGAAGGAATTGCTCCTTGGATCATTTGATTCTAATAAGATTAGGTTAATCCAGCAAAATTAGCATAGGTCTTTTAGCTCTTTCGTTACAAAACCTAACACGGTTTGTGAGACAATATGTTAGCTCTGGTGGCTACACCTGGGCGAAACTATTTCTTCTTTGAAGGGCAAATCAATGAATTACAAAAAAATTGGAATTATTTTGGGGGCAACAACGGTTTTTGGAGCTTCGTCTGCGTTTGCAAACGTAGTCATCACTCCTACGTTTGATGCGACCATTAATGCAGACCCGAACGCGGTTCAGATTAAAGCGACTATCAACCAGGCAATTGCTTTCTACAACACAAACTTTACTGACAACATCAACGTTGACATTAAGTTTCAACTAGGTGGCGGACTTGGCAGCAGCAGCACATGGTATCAATTCATGTCTTACTCGCAAATCAGAACCGCACTTGGTACTGACGCAACGTCAACCGACGACGCAACAGCCATGTCATTCTTGGCAAGCGGAGCAGTGAACCCGGTAACTGGCGGCGCAAACATGGCATTGACCAACGCAAACGCAAGAGCTCTCGGATTCACGGTTGCTGGCGGAAACGGTGGAAGCGATCCGTTCGACAGCACGATCACTTTGAATGCAAGCATTTGCAATCTCGTCCACGGCACAAACACCAATGCTAGCTTCTACGATCTTTATGCAGTTGCTTCTCACGAAATCGACGAAGCGTTGGGATCGTCTTCCAATGCTGGCGATGTATTCGGCGGCGGTCGAACTAACGTTACTGACCTATTCCGATATAACGGTGCTGGAGTCCGCTCATGGGATACATCATCCACGCATGCAGCATTTTTCTCGATTGACGGCGGAACGACCAATATTGTGGAATACAACCAGTTGAGCCACTCACCCGGCGACTGGGGTGACTGGATTCATCACAATGGTACACCTCAAGTCCAAGACTTCTCCGGAACTCCTGGCGTAACGGTCAACATGGGACCATCCGAAACTCGATTGCTCGATGTCATCGGTTATAACAAAGCCAGCGCAGTTCCAGAACCTGCTTCGATCTTGGCCCTTGGCCTAGGCGCAGTTGCTTTGATTCGACGACGAAAGAAGGCTTAGTCCTTTTTACTTACTTGAAAAGCGTTCTCGACATCGTCGAGGACGCTTTTTTGGTCAGCTCTCGTTTGGAGAAATATTCTCTAGCGAAGCGGCCATTTTCGTGGCGTTCGTCTGAGACTGGAGGGCCATCGTATCGTCATCATCAACTTGAATTCCATGATGGTGCAAAAGAGTATTCAGCATCGTAATGATATGGCTGGATTCCTGCTCCGCGAGAAGATTGATTTGTAGGTCTAAGTGATTTCGCTGGTCAGCCAGTTTTTGCTGGCGATTTTGGCTGATGAGAATGAACGTTGAAAGGAAAATTGCTTCGAGCGAGACGACAAGCGTGAGAATTCCAAACGGAGGAGGATCAAACCGCAAAGAAGTTTTAAACGGGGGAAACCAATTGATGAAGAGCCACCCGAAAAACCAAATGCAGTGGACCCAGAGAAAGGTCATGCTTCCACAAAAGGCCGCTATCCTATCGGCAATTTTGTCAACCGGAGTTCGAGCATCATGCGCAGCTTGCTCTATGTCAGTTATGGTTTGAATATTTTGTTCGACGATATCACTAAGCCTTTTACGTTGCTTCTTTTCCATCAATTACTTCTCCTGCACTTTGGCAGCACTGACAAGGAGTGCCTGCTTTTTAATTCCAATATTCGCTACCGATGCTCGGCTAGGGTCGCCGTCGACAACAAAGAGCTTTGCCGCAATAAGTGTCACTTTCGCCTGCTTCGCCTCTACATTCCAGACTTCCGGTAATTGAGTTTGTCGACGGAGCAATAAGGCCACTCCGTACCGCCACAAGCTGTTTTCTCTTTTATTCGTCAATACATAAATCGATAACTTACCGTCGTCAATTGAGGCTTTTTCGCTAACAGGAAACGGCCCACCATGCAGCCTTGTCGATGCCGCAACAAACTGGAGCGCCCGCCCTTCAAAATTTCCAGCGTCAGTTTCGACCTTAATCTTAAATGACCGAGTCTCTGCACAGGCCCTGCTGACCGCAGGAAGATAAACCAGTCGGCCAAAGAGACCTTTATTTGACTTTCGCACTTCTTCCATGATATTGGTCGTGAGACCTAACGTTGCGACGTTGACAAAGACATCATCACCAAATACCCCAACGTCGATTTTTCGCTCAACCGCATCCTCCAAATGAAATTTGATGGCATCTTCCAGCTTCATTGGAATTTCTAGCTCGCGAGCAAGTGAGTTTCCCGTACCCAAGGGAAGAATCGACAGCAGAATATCCGTATCAACTAAGTGGCCAGCTGCGGCTCGGACCGAGCCATCACCGCCGCCAATCCACACATTCTCGATGCCTTCCTTCTTCGCCCGTTCGATTGCTACTTTTTGGTCGTTTGGCTTAGTTGCCAAAACAATGAACTCGGCGAGTTCGCCGAGTTCATTTTCAACCGTTGCCGCCAACTGTTTACCTTGACGGGCTTTCGCGTTGAGGATCACGGCAAACCGCTTTTTTGTATTTGCCATGGGAGAAGAGTTATACCATGTGAGATTCGATAAGCCAGAGGTAAATCTCAAGCTCACCCGAAACCTTGGTCAAAAGATCGGTACTGATCGCATCGCCGATCTCAGCACATTCGTCGATTGACTTGTGCAGACCCTCAACCGTTCCATTCAGTGATTTCAAAAGTGCATCACACGCCGTCGATCGATTAAGCAATCCCTTCGGGAATGGCGGCAAAGATGACATCTCACCGACTTTGCTCGGTGTAACATCCATCACCTTGCCAAGTTGACGAGCTCGCTCGGCTACTTCGTCAATTCCTTTTTCAACTGTCGCCGCAACCTCGTCGAGTAAGCGGTGAATTGAATAAAAGTCTGGATCGCGCAGATTCCAATGGGCCAACTTCACGTGACTCTTTAGGTCGGTAACCGTGTAGACCAAGGGAAGGAGAATATCTCCAACTTTGTTCTTGATTTCGGCGCTGAGCGGGTTTCGATTCTTGGTTGCTAACATGGTGTTCCTTATCAGAACCCGAAGGTCCCTATAAGGTCACCTACGTCCGATCGTCGTTGAATAACGCACGATCGGACCTTTTGCACTACAGCGGCAATCCAAAGTCCGGGCTTGCGGGAAAATGGGTTTTCCCGCGCAACATTCGTCCAAGCTCATCAACAATGCCAATGTATCCATGCCCCAGATTGGGTTCCATTTTGCACTGCCCAAGGCCAATTGCGCACCGTTTCCCTTCGCCTAACTCAACGATTGCAACTGCAGCAGCATTTTTGAGATTGATTGTGGTCCCCTGATAAGTCAATAGGTCACCTGCAACGGCAAATCCAACCTTGTCGCAAAGTGCTTTGAGTTGAGGCATCGTGTCGGGATGGCCAACCAAGAACTTTCCGTCAAGATCGTCGATCACCGCCGACGAAGCAGAGCCTTCTATTAGCGAAAGGTATTCCGTATGCTTTGAATCTCGCACTACTTTATATTTCGAACTCAAATCTTGGAAGGAATGAAAACTCGGAGCCGGGCCAACCCGTAGTCCACGGTGGTAAGGGTCAAAATAGACCTTGTTCGGACGGAAATCTGCCATTGAAATAGTGAAGTGGCCATCCGCTGTGACGTTCTTAGTATCAAGAACTCGCACCTGCATGCCTCCTCCTTTATTTTCAAACCAAAGATCGAGCGGCATTCGGAACTTTGCCCCATTCCAGTGAAGGCTCCCTTCAAACTTCCCGTTGCTAAACTTCCCTCCTTCGAGCGACACGTTGGCAAAGCCTGGTCGGCGGAACCAGTCATCAAAAAAGTCTTTCAACTGAAACTGAGCCATTCGACGCAGAACAACCTCCTCAAACTCTTCCCATTCGGCCGGTTCGCCCTTCGGATGGATCTTCACCCACTCTTTCATGCAATCGACCAGATTGGTCGTGCCAATCAATTGCTCAAGCATCGCCAAGACTAACGCTCCTTTGCCGTATCCGAGCGCTCCACCCGCCGCTCCGACCGAAGCACCCGAATTCATGAGGGTCGCCTCATTGAAGATGTCCTGGGGCATTGAAACGGTCTGGAATGCATCTCTGCGCTCGAGGACGTTGCCAATCGGAACTCCGCGGGCGTAATAGCCAGAAGACCAATTGGCAAAGCTTTCGTTCCAAAACGACTTCAGGTAAGTATTGGGCAGAATTCCACCCCACCACGTGTGTGACGGCTCGTGGGCGTCTTCATCCGGAAGTCCGCCGCCATAAGTCGCATAGGAATAAGCCTCCAGGGCACCTCCGCCGTAGGTTGGACTATCCAACGCTCCGTAACTGTTGAACGGGAAGGGTCCAAAGTTGGCATCGTACATTCGAATAATAGGGGCATATAGCTTGGGTTGCAATGCCATTCTTTCCTCGTCGACTCGTGGGCTCCACATTTGCAGCTTTCGCCCGTCAATCATTTCTTCAACGTGCTTTGTCTTCAGGACCGTCAAGCTCCAAAAGATCGTCGGCATGTCGACCTTGAACTTCTCGCCCGGATCCTTGACCACGGTTTCTTTGCCCACATAATTGCCTTGCGCGACGACTGTCCAATCCTTAGCCGGGGGGACAACCGTAATCTCATAAGTGGTCGGCATCCGGTTAACCATTGGGTACCAATAGTCGTTGGTCAAAGTAATGACCCCGGGTGTGATTGAACCCGCGTAATTCGGCAAATTAACAATGGCCGAATATTCCAGGTTCATGGTCACCTTGCCAAGCGATAGCTTGGGAATCATAACGATTCCGCCTGCTTGCTTGTACGGCACCGCTCGTCCGCCGATAGTCATTGACGAGACGCGGTAGCACGGTGAAAACCTCAGTGCATGGAACGGAGAAGCGCTGGGCGTGACTTCAGCACTTATCTCGTCGGTCAAATCCGCTTCTTTGTTTGCCAGGCTAAACGTCGTGCGCACTTTGTGGTGTCGCAATCTTAGGCCGTCCTTTGCTTGCTCATCGATGAATTTCAGCTTGGACCCAACTCGCTGGAAGAGCAGTTCTCCAATGTCTTCCGAAGTCAGCGGAGTCGTAAAGACAACAAAATCGCCTACTCCGGGCATCTTCAAGTCTTCGGCTTTCCATCCGAATCGACCCACTTCGTAGGACCCGCCCTTCATCACTTTGAATTCGCTTCCATCACCCGTCGAAAACTTGGCCAATTCGGCGATTTTCTTGCTTTTCGCTAGGTTCGTCAACGTCTCGGCGGAGGGTTGTTGGTGGAGGGTGAGCAACAGGGCGATGAGAAACATGCTTGTATAAGTATCCTCTAAGTTGCGCCGAGGAAGGTCAAAAAGGTATCTTTTCTAGGCTTGTGGCGACATAGCTCAGTTGGTTAGAGCGAACGGTTCATACCCGTTAGGTCGATGGTTCGAGTCCATTTGTCGCTACCATTTCTTTTGGGAGCCTGGGCGTCTCGCCCGGATTACAGCTTTGGAGTTCCGAAGTCTCTGCTATTACAAGGTTGTTTTCCCTTTGAGACGGATCCTCGTTTATAGTTCAACTTGATTAACCTATAAACTTCGTGAACCTCGATGGCTTGGCCGTCGGCTCTTGGAAAGTCTTGCCAGTTCGCTCTTCGATCAGCTGCTTCAACCTTTCAAAGTTTTCGTAGTACTGATCGAGTCTCCACTCTTTGCCTTTAGTGAAGGAAAGGCGATAAGGTGGAGACACTTCAAATGCCTTCAGTTCAGAAATCTCATCGAATCCTCTGGATTTGATTACTTTCCCAGATCGATTAATTAGCATGATCTCTGTGTCCGTGATTTCCATTTGGCAACCGGAGATTGAAACGATATGCCAAACCAACCAGATGGCTATCAGGACGTAGCTGAACAGAGAGTATGGATACCAGTCAAACGTATCTCCAAGTGTTTTTGCCTTAAGTATGTGGGCGCAATTATTAATGATGCTGAACGCGACCAAAAAGATCATGATCGACCAAGTCCCAAAAACCTTCCAGATATTGACTCGGAATGTCATTTCGTGTTCCCTACTGCTCGATGATACTCAAACGTAGAACCTGGCCCGAATTAACAATTGAAGAAATCTGGTTTCAGCCGATTCTGGGCGAGCCATGATTGAATGCGATTAGCTTTCAGAGCTTCGTAATCCGGACTTTGCCACTCACTTTGAAGAGTCAGAACTGTTTCGACGTGCTCGAACTCATATTTCCGTTGAATATCAATATTTTGAAAAATATCCTCGTTGGTCAATTTAAACTCGGGCAGAGGACAAAGTGGGTCGAGATAATGGGCGATGACGACGTCCAACAGACCATTTACTGCACGCCACTCCTTCATGTATTCAAGGTTTCGATAAGCAAATTGTTCCAAGCTCCTGTACTTTTTACGATATTCTGCGGTCGCTTCATGAACGATCGGAATCATAGTTTCTAGTTGATCGATCGGGCAATTACTAATGAACTCGTTGTTCATTCTCAATCTCAAATGCGATTCAGTGTTGAGCCCAATTCCACTAAAGACGTGAACGCGACGCATGTCCTTTTCACTGTATCGATCTAGGCAAACTCCAATGTAGAACCCCGGTTGAATTGGTATTGCGGCTGTCCTTGATCCAATAAGCGATCCTTCAGGCACCGCACGTCTCATCCAATTTTTGTTATTGAAGGGCATGCGCAGAAGTTTTACCTTGCCTTCGGCTTTCAGCTTTCAGAATTGGCTTGAGAGAGGTCGCTTCCCTGCTCCTTCCCCGTCCGCTTTACCAAAACCTTCAAAATCGGAGCAGCGACAATCGACGTCACCAGCGACATTCCCACCAGTAGCGAGTAGATATCTTTGCCAATCACTCGGAACTGAAAACCCAGCCCAGCGATGATGATGCCGACTTCCCCGCGTGGTACCATACCGATTCCGACCAACACTCTATCGTCTTTTGCCCCCAACCAGGCACCGACGAATTTTCCTACAATGGCCAGTACGGAAATGAAGACAAGGCTGCCAATAGCTCCTACGCTGTTAAACGCAGCAATATCCACGCTCATTCCTGCTGTAACAAAAAAGAACGGGACGATGAATTCGTTGAGGTCGATGACTTTCTCATGGATCCAGTCACGATAGTCAGTCTCAGCCAAGACCATGCCGACCAAGAACGCGCCAATAATCGCCGCGAGACCCAACTGATTTGCTAGCACCGCGACTCCAATACAGAGGGCAATCGACAATGACCACGGTGATAACGGGCTAAGCGGTTTATCGAGGATTCGACTGTTATGCTTGGCGAGACGGCGCCCTAACGTCGCCATGATGAATATGAAACCAAGCGACTGGACCGCGACCAAGCCAATCGACGCAAAATTTACGGCTTGGCCCGTCGAAACCGACGAAACAACGCTGAGTACCAACATCGCCAACACGTCGTCGATCACTGCCGCGCCGAGGATGACTTGACTGTATTTCTTGTCGATCACCCCAAGTTCCTGAAGGATTTTGGCCGTAATTCCCGCGCTGGTAGCGATGAACGCGGCCGCTACGAATACCGCTTGAGCGTTCGGCAAACCTGAAAAATGAGCCCAGCCAAAACCGATGATAAATGGGACAATAACGCCAAGAACCGCAACAACAAATGCTTCCCTTCCTACCTTGCCAATCTTAGCAAAGGGAGTTTCAAGCCCAACGCTGAACAAAAGAAACGCCGCCCCAAGCTCCCCGAGGTCGGCTAGGACTGGGGTATCGGTGGTTGATACCCAACCCAATACTGATCGTCCAATCAAAACTCCGGCAAAGATTTGACCTACTACCGACGGCATCTTGAGGCGCATGGCGATCTCACCGCCGATAATGGCGGCCAGAAAGGCGATGAAGATCGCGGTCAGTGCAGAAGAATGTTCCAACGTGAACTACATTCTACGGCTTGGAGAGAAATTTGGATGCGAGAATAGCCCGGAAGTCGATAGACTCACTCCTGACTCCCAACTTCTTAACATAATTAAGCTTCCGTTAACCACGTGTTAACGGACAGTAAAGTCTGGAACAGCGCTCATACACTGGATCAGTCGGATGGAAGCCACCTTGAGCTCCTCCGGGTGAACCCCATGAGAAAAGCCTTTACGCTTATCGAGTTGCTTGTTGTTATTGCGATCATCGCAATCCTTGCAGCCATTCTTTTCCCTGTATTCGCTCAAGCTAAAGCCGCCGCGAAGAAGACCCAAGCTTTGGCCCACGTCAAGCAAATCGGAACGGCAGAGCAAATTTATCTGACCGATAACGACGATATGTACCAACCAGCGTACATTTATCGCGATCCTTTTGCGTCTGGAAGCCTCGATACAACCGGTATCAACCACTGGTCTGGCGTGCTCTCCCCTTACGTCAAGAACTGGGACATGTTCCGTAGCCCAGAAGACCCATCCGGTGGTATCGCACCAACCAACTGGGATGACCGACCAGGCGGTGGTAATAACCTCGGCTATGGTGGAGGCTCTTCAACTAGCTTTACTCCTGGGAGCGGACTTCAAGACCTTCAGGCTCCTCGAATTAGCTACACCGCAAACGAAGCAATCATGCCTCGCCCTCGTGGTGGCATTGGTGGCGTAACAATCGGTCAGCCACAAAATGTTGTTAGCGCAACTAGCCTGGGCAGCGTCGCAGGAACAATCCTGTTGACCGACTTCTCAAACTTTCCAAAGGCAGTCAGTGGCACGGGTCCTGGCGGAACGACAAACAAGTCGCACCGACCAACGGACGCTTGGGCGTTGGACGCAAACGGAACCATTCCTTACGACACCAGCCTTACGACAAACTCGCCAATTTGGGCAATCTCACCTGCTGCAGCTAAAGTCATTTTTGATGCACAGCCAACGGCACCACTCGGCGGAGGAAGCTATCCTCACCTCATCTACGCAAACTCAGGGCGATATACCGGAAAGGTCAACGTCTACGTTTTTGCCGACACTCATGCCAAAGCAAAGAACGTTTACCAAACATTACTCTGCGACGGCTTCGAGTGGGGCGACAAGGCTTATAACCAAGGCGGAGCTGACGTCCTTTGTTCGGCAACTGGCGCACCAGTCACCGTTAAGTAAAAAATACTGCTAGCCAAGAAGCTGTTAGTCAAGAAGCTATATAGCTTTAAGGCTCGCCAAAGAAAGTCTGATTCCAGCACATTGTTGGAGTCAGACTTTTTTGATTCCGTATAATTCTCCTTCGAGATACTTAAGGCCGGAATCGCAAATGACGGTAACGACCCTTTTGCCGTGGCCAAGTTGTTTTGATCTTTGAAGGGCAGCAAATACATTCGCGCCTGAAGAGGTTCCGCCAAAGATGCCCTCTTTCCTTGCGAGAAGGCGCGCAGTAGCGATAGCATCCTCATCGGATACTGGGATGAAGCCGTCTGCAAGATCAACCCGGCAACCGCCCGGCACGATTCCCAAGCCCATTCCCTCTAAACGATGTCCGCCAGTAACTGTCATGCCCGCCAATGCCTGAGCCTGTTCAGGTTCGACGGCAAAGCACCTGGTCATCGGTAGGTGCTCTTTCAAGTACTCCGCGTTTCCCGAGAAGCAACCGCCAGTTCCAACCCCGGCAATAAACTCGTCGATTCGCCCCTGCAGAGTCCCGAGGATTTCTTTGGCCATTGCGTGATAGGCACGGCGGTTGTCCGGATTATTGAACTGGTCGGTAAAAAAGTAACCCGGCAAGGCTCGGAGTTCGTCAACGCGCTCAAAGCAACGCCTGAAAAGCTCAGGCGTAATTTGGCCGTTCTCGCACGGAACTATGTCGAGGGTTGCCCCGAATGCTCGCATCGTGTTGAGTTTGCTGTTGGCAAAGGCATCGGATGAGACGAAGTGGGATTTATAGCCGCGGGTCGCACAAACCATTGCCAGAGAACTTCCGGTGCTTCCCCCGGTGTAATCCACCACAGTCCCGCCGGGTTCGAGTGCGCCAGATGCCTCGGCTCCGACAATCATCGAAAGGGCCATACGGTCCTTCATGCTGCCCGTCGGATTTGCACCTTCCCACTTCACCCATACTTCGGCATGATCTGGATCTGGCAGATGTTTAAGCTGAAGCAGCGGCGTATTCCCAATTCCAGTCATGACCGAATATTACCTACGCGACACCAAATCGAAATCGTGCCATGATTCGTGAGCAGATGCCGATTACATGGACCCAACTGCACGCAACAATTGCCACCAAGATGTCGCAGGCGAACCTAGGACGAAACCGCAATAGCCGTCATCAACGTCACTCCAATCTCGATTGCATCGTCATTAAAGTCAAAGTGGGGAGTATGCACGCTCGGATAACTATCCTTACCAACCGGGATTAAACCAAGCTGGTAGAAGCACGAAGGACATTCGGCACCGTAGTAGGCGAAGTCCTCACCACCCATCGTCGGATAGGCGTCGTCCGACACAAACTCCTCGCCAACGGTCTTGCGCGCGACCGCAAGAAACCTTTCGACCGCAGACTCATGGTTCATCACCACCGGATAGCCTTCGTTGAGTGTGACAACCGCTTTCACATCATGAGCAGCCGCAATTCCGTGAGCGATTTGCTCCACTCGATCGCGAGTATGTTTCCGGACATCGGCGTCCATTGTTCGAATCGTTCCGTGAATCATTGCGGTCATCGGAATAATGTTGTTGGTCGTGCCGCTGTGAATTTGGCCAACCGTAACCACAACCTGCGCGAACGGATCAATATTTCGCGATGCGATTTGTTGAAGGGCCAGCACCAACGTCGCCATCGCCACAATCGGGTCGCGTGACATTTCTGGTGCTGCCGCGTGACCACCTTGGCCATGCAATTCGATGAAGAACTCATCGGTCGAGGCCATCATCGCGCCAATTCGAGTCGCGACACGGCCCAACTTCACGCTAGTCCAACCATGAAGCCCGAACATAAAGTCGGCTTTCTTGCCAAGCAAGGTTCCGTTGAGGCAACCTTCTCGCACCATGAGGTCACCGCCCGCACCACCTTCCTCGGCAGGTTGAAAGACAAAAAGCACATTGTTAGGCCGCTCGGTCATTTTCGACAAACGTTCGGCCACACCAAGCAGAATCGTTGTATGTCCGTCGTGACCACAGGCGTGCATTCGACCCGCGATCGTACTCGCATACGGCAAGTTCGTTTCTTCATGAATCGGCAAAGCGTCCATATCCGCCCGGAGCGCAATGGTCGAAGCTTGATCAGGGTTGGTTGTCGCAGGCAAATAGCCTAAAACTCCCGTGCCCTTGGCGAGTCCGGCTCGGAACTCAATCCCCAACTCTCCCAGCGTTTTCTGCACCAATTCACTGGCATAAGTCTCTTCAAATCGAATCTGGGGGTGAGCATGTAAATCGTGCCGAATCTCAACAAGGTTCATGGCCAAAAGGTTACCTTCGCAATCGCTCTGGAAGACATAATGAAATGAACCCAAGCCCAAGTCACCATGGTCTCAATCCTTGATAATATCGTTTGGAACTCCCTCAGCGGCCCGCACAATATCTATGCGGAAGGCACCGGGGCGGCAAGAAGATATGCTCGCGGATTTTCACCAATCATCGGCTTTCAAGACCGCAATAATCCCGATTTCGATTCCTTGGCGTCCGTTTGTAGCGTTGGTGAAACATTCTACACTGACGGTTGGACAGGGATAGCACCCGATGGTTGGCAAATAGAACTCGAGACCACGATGTTCAAGATGGTCTGGGCGGGCCCAATGCCTGCGGTCAACGAAGCTCCCGATGCGGTACCACTCGGCGCTGAACATTCGGCGGAAGCCCTCGAATTGGCGTTATTAACCAACCCGGGCCCTTTTGGACTACGAACCATTGAACTGGGAGACTACTACGGCTATTTTGAAGGGCCTCAATTGATTTCGATGACCGGAGAACGGTTCTTTGCGGGCAAGTATCGAGAAGTCAGCGGCGTTTGCACTCATCCAGATTTTCAAGGGCGCGGTCTCGCCAAGAAACTGATGTTGAAAGTGATCCGACAAGAAATGCTGCGGGGCGAGATACCCTTTTTGCATGTCATTTCTTCGAACCTGCTTGCCCGTGGGCTATACGAAAGAATGGGTTTCGAGAATTACCTTGAATCCATCGTCAGGATGATTTCTCGAACCCACTAGTCCTTCTATCGTTATTTCTCATTTGCAGGTAGGATTCGCTTATGGTTTGGTTATCCCTTGCGGCTTTTATGCTCACCAATAGTGCGCCAATGATAGTATCAGCTCTACCATCTGACATTGAGCTTTTAGCGCCGGACGCAGACCCGTCAAATCCTAAACATGACGCCGAAACGACTGCGGTAGCCATCGCTCCTGGCGAGAAGCCAAATTGCCCAAAGGGTCGACTGATCGTGTCGTCAGGATGGCGAAGTAATTATATTATTGCCGGACCGTCGTTCATGCCGACGCCCGGTCAGACCACCCAACTACTGATTACAGATTTGACTCCAGGAGCGCCGACAAAGCTTGTCAATCTGCCAATTCCCAAAGGAAAGGTAGGAATTCCCGGCTGCGATTCGATCTTAACCAAAGCTGCAAACGGCGACATCCTCTTCATCTACCTCTATGCCGTCGCGGACCCAGTTACTGATCCAAAGTACAAACCAGCATTTGACGGATGGAAAGGTTATAACGAAGGTTGGCGTTGCGCGTTTGCCCTTTGGCGCTCTACCGATGGCGGCGACACATGGACGACCCCAACTCAAGGAGCATTTTCTTCTCCTGGTCAGCTTTCGCAAATTACCGCTAAGAGCCCATCAATTATTTTGGACACCGCCAATATGGATGGAATGTCGTCGATCAATGGTGTTCTGGAAGCAGGCGAATACGCGTGGCCACAGACAGACAAAAACAAGCCATGGTTTGGCGGATACGATCGCGAAGAGCTCTATGCAGATCCCTGGCATCCAAATGTCCTTTACATTACGTGTGGCGTTCGCTCAGGCACGGCAATAAATGGTGACGGAACTTTGATGTTCGAAGGTCACGCTGTGTATCAAAACGTTTTGTTTTCTTCCCTCAATGGCGGTGCCACATGGTCGTCACCAACTGTTTTAGGCTACGGCTTCAACCCTCCAATTATGATGACTTCAGTTCCTCCGTTGGCAGCTCATCCTCAAGGCAGACTCTACATCCTTGGTCGAGGAGCCCATGCTCCCAAATTACGTTGGTCTGACGACTTCGGAAAGACTTTTTCCTCTGGAGTGGAATGTATTTCTGACGATACTAACCAAGACTTATACTTTGGAAACGTCGAGCCTGGTGCGATGCCGCTTTCGACGAATATAAGGTCCCATTTTGCGCTGGCCAGAGGAGCAACCAACGATCAATTCGATACCGTTCGTGTTGCATACAGTGGCACAAAGTATGGTCACCAAAACATCATTGTGTCAAACGTGATTGTGCGGGCGAACGGAAAGGCAACCGTAGAGTCGGGGACAATTATTAGCCCGCAAGATATTCTTCACGGACATATCCTTTTCCCTCACTTCATCGAAACCGATCAGTGCGGAGCAATGAAAGCCAAAACTGCGAATTCAGCAGTTTTGGCTTGGATTGAAGGAAGTCGACAATCGAGCGAGAAATTCCTTAAGCCTATCGCCAACCCTGTTCTCCAATCAGGCGAGAAAGGAGAACGACAAGAAAACAAGGGAAGACCAAGCAACCCATACGGTGAGCAGCCACCAGTGGCGGCATCAATTAAGGGCGGTGTCGCGACCCTTGCTGAACGAGCATCGGACCAGGTTTGCACGAAAGCAATGTTCTTCGGCAATGCGACTGAGCATAGCCTTGGTGACGCAAAGGCGTTAGGTCCAATTTCCCTCATTAATAAGCAACGTCGAGATTGGAATCCATTAGGTGGATTCTTTGGTGATTACACCAAGGGTGCATTCTTTGGTGGCATGACCGATGGCAGTTTGAACTTCATCGTTCAGTATCCCAGCCGTCGATCAGATGTGACTCCGCAACATGTGAATTACAACGTGGTCAGCCTGCACCCAATAACGTTTATAAATAACAGAGGCGGAAAATAACCCCGAAATCGCGATTAGAAAAAGCCCGCTAGTCATGAACCAGCGGGGCCCTTCCCCATGAATTTTTAAATCGCACGAACCTCGATTCCAAATCCGTATTGCTCTCCCATCAGCGCACCTGGATGCAACGATGCAATCTTAACCGCTTCGTCAATGTTGTCAGCTTCAATAATGAAAAAACTGCCAATCTGCTCTTTGGTCTCGATGAATGGCCCGTCGGTTACAAATGGCTTTCCGTTTCGTGGCCGGATCGTTTTCGCGGTTTTTGGACTATGTAAGCCTTCCTCTTCCACTATTTTTCCCGTTTCGCGAAATGGTATGCACTGGGCAAAGCACTCCTTCATAATCGCCGCTTTGACTTCTTCAGGTTCAGAATCGAATGATTCAAAGTTGAAATATCCAAGGCATAAGTACTTCATATTATTTACTCTATTTTAGCTGCCAGCCGTACTGTGAGTCGCACTGGTATGGCAATGAATCGTTCCATCACCGAGGGATTCGACATTTTTGCAGTTTTTTTTCGAATCCCATTTGCATCGTGTAAATATTCGATCGAATAGTTAAGAATTCAATGCGGGTTTCCATGCTTGATTTGAATATTGACGCTCCGTCCAACGTAAACTCTTTTAAATGTCCGATCTTTTCGAAGCCGCTGGACTTGATCAAAACCCCCAGCGACCGCTGGCCGATCGCATGCGCCCGAGAAGCCTCGACGAAGTACTCGGCCAAGACCACCTTCTTGGACCGAACGGGCCAATTCGAAAAATGACTGAAGTCGGACGGCTCTCCTCAATGATCCTTTGGGGCCCTCCGGGTACGGGCAAGACGACGATTGCTCGACTCCTTGCCGAGGCTTCCGGCTACGAGTTCGATCAAATCTCGGCAGTTTTCTCCGGTGTGGCGGATCTGAAGAAGTCCTTCGAAGCAGCGCGAATTCGTCGTATGTCAGGACAATCAACGTTGTTGTTTGTCGATGAAGTCCATCGCTTTAATCGTGCCCAGCAGGATGGATTTTTGCCGTTCGTCGAACAAGGCGTAGTAACCCTGATCGGAGCAACCACCGAAAATCCTTCCTTCGAATTGAATGGGGCTTTGCTCTCTCGCTGTCAAGTGTATGTCCTCAAACGATTGGATGATAGCGCTCTCCGCCAGCTATTGAAGAGGGCCGAAGAACATGAGGGCCGAACGCTGCCCCTCACGGACGAAGCCAGAGAGGCACTGCTTGCTCTAGCCGATGGCGATGGCCGATATTTGTTGACTTTGACCGAGACATTGTTCAACATCGGTTCGACCGAACCCCTTTCCACAGCAGAACTGAGCCACTTGCTCCAGAAGCGAAGTCCGGCCTATGACAAGAACAAAGAAGAGCATTACAACATCATTTCTGCCCTTCATAAGTCGATTCGCGGCTCAGATCCCGACGCTGCCCTTTACTGGCTAGCGAGGATGCTGACTGGCGGCGAAGACCCAATGTTCATTCTGAGGCGACTTGTACGAGCAGCCAGTGAAGACATCGGTGCGGCAGATCCACTTTCCATCCTAGTTGCTCATGCAGCAAAGGACACTTACGAATTCTTAGGCTCACCCGAAGGAGAACTCGCCATTGCCCAATTGGTCGTTCATCTTGCTTGCGCGCCAAAATCGAACGCGGTTTACAAGGCATTCGGCACCGCGATGAAAGTGGCGAAAGAGACTGGTTCCCTTGCCCCGCCAACTCATATTCTCAACGCTCCCACGAAACTCATGAAGAACCTGGGTTACGGCGCAGGGTACGAATACGACCATGATACGGCCGAAGGCTTTTCGGGGCAAAACTACTTCCCCGAGGGAATGGAGCGGCAAACATTCTATAACCCGAAAGGCAACGGTGCCGAGGCAAAAATCCGAGAACGCCTGGACCGCTGGGCAAAGATCAGGCTCGAAAAAGATTCAATCCCTTAATCTCGCTGGTGGAAAAAGACGTCTACTCACCCATATCGGCCAGATACTTAGCAACTTCAGGGTCCTGCATTGGATCCCATTCTGACAAATATCCTACTCCTTTCAAGTCCTTGGCGATGCTCCAAACCAAGTTTTCCGCATCTTCAATTCCTTCTCCACCATGGATGAGGCACCAATAGAGCCTCGCAACCACCTGCATTTTTGGAATGGGAAGTTCAGTCTTAGGTGACCAAAAAATAATATTTGCCGCCGAACGCCAATACAACGGCTTTTCTCGATCGGAAAGGATTGCAAGAGCTTCCTCGACGATCGACAACCATCCCTCGCTTTTGGCATGATTCTGGACCTCTAAACAAAGATCAAAATCTTCGTCCTGAGCCTCCCTATCGAGCAATGCTTTGATCACTTCCATCTTGCAATATCAACCAAAAGAGCTTGTCTCAAAAATAAACGCTTACTGCATTGTCCGCCGAAGCGCTGGCGCGATAGCCCGAAAGAATGGTGCCCTACCATAGCCTCAATCAGGTTCAACTTAGGTTCAAGGAAAACACTACTTACGACAACCTTTTTTGTCGTAACCCAGTGTACACCTGTTTCATTTATAGTGTCCATCCTGCCTGTACCACCCAAGCGGGTAGAAGTTGATGGAATCACGAAACGGACAAGATTGAACCTTTTCAAACGCAAAAAGACGGACGCTTGAAGTGAGCATCCGTTCTTATCTCGTTGGTACTTTGAATCCACAAATTGGCGACTCAAGGCTAAGTCCATATAGCTATTGTACGTGCTTGCTTATGCGAATCTGGATCGCTCAATTTCTGCCTTTTCTTCCGCCTCTTGAACCAGTTTCCAAAGCTCTTCCATCCAAACGCGCTTCTTCTCGATTCGGGCATGGCTGTAATTTCCGATCGGTCCTTGTTTTATTTTCCCGCTCAGTTCAGCGACAATTGAACTCGGACAGGAAAGCTCGTTTTCCATTAGGCTGATGAATGTGTGACGGAGGGCATGGGGCGAAATCACTCTAATGCCCGCCCGTTTACACGCGGCTTGGAGGCTTCTAGTTGCGTTGTTTGGCGTGATAAATCCGCCTCGCGTGTCCGAGCAAATGAAAATATCTGAGACTTGACGACAATTGAGTAGGACTCTGAAAAGCTCTTCGGGGAGCGGTATAAATCTATGGCTATGCTCCGTTTTCAGCGTCTGGGATATCACACAGCCTCCCTTCTGTTGAAGAACCTGTTGACGGACTTCTAAGACGCCAAATTCATCAATTGCTGATCTAATCACCCCGGTTGCTTCACCAATCCGCAAAGAACAAAAGCCAGCCAGAATAACAACAGGTAGAGAAAGGCTGTCACAAGCGTTGTAGAGCTTGAATAACTCTTCGGCTGACAAAGCTATTTTCGGCTTGCTCTTCTCTCCAAACACTGAAACTCTAGCAACCGGATTCCTTTGAATCAATTCATCATCCAACGCAACGTTCATAACTCTCGAAAAAACGATCTTCGCCTTTCTCAGTGTTACTTCCTTAAATCGAAGCGATCCATTTTTGTTTTTGAGTTTTGACCATCGTATGAAAGCCTCTTGAACCGGAACTCGCTTTATGCTATCAATTTTTTCATGCCCGAAAGTTGGAAGAACCAACGTCTCCATGAAGTAGGCCACTTGCTCTTGCCATGCTCGCGATCTTCCTTCAATCGTGGAGAGAAACGCACCGAAATAGAACCCTGCCAGCGTTCGATCATCCTTGAAACTGAGTGATTCCGTTGCTTTACGTTCCGCTTCGTGCCTGTCTTTCGCATAGTAGGATTTTCGTTTTCCCGTGATAGGACAAATCCCCTTCGCTTCGAATGTCCCGTTCTTTCTTTGGCTTGCGGTTGCTTTGATCATGGTTTGTTCTCAGGTTTTGGTTTGGCGCAAAAAGCTGATCTTTGCTTCTCAACTTTTGAAGCTTCTGGACTGCGTCGTCAAGATCAGAATACGCGAACCAATCATTCCCTAGGTTTGCTACGATCCCCCTTTTGATCAGTTCGCGGAGCCGATGGACAGTACAACCAAGATACAACGCGGCTCCGTCAGTGTTCGTTGCAATTGGCGGACGCCCTTGAGGGCGATCATATGAACCACAAGCACTGTTGACGTTTCCTCCTTCGATTTGTGCATGTGAGTTCATGAAAAGAACGATACTTTCCGTACCCCCTAAGTTGTGAAGCCCATAATCCAAGAATTTACGCTATTTTTCCGAGAAATCCCTAGCTTTTGAGCCTGAGTTTTTGTAAATGCTGAGACTGACTTTTGTAAAAGAAATATCCGCGACTTTTGATTTTTCAAAAGCGAGTTTGCTCAACGATCACCATTTTTGAAGGAAAGATAATTGGTTCGATCCGAATAGTGCGCGAGGGTGAACCTTTGAGTGTGTGACAGCTTTTCAAGAGGTATGTGGCTACGCTAATCGCCTCTGGTAAAGCATTGAAATAAGACGGTGAACATGAATCGTGCGTTCTTGGCTTGACGTCTTACCAAGATACGGCGTAACACTGCTCAAACTAGCTCATGCATTAAACCGCCAGACATATAACGTTATAGGCCAAATACACTGCTTAAAATAATGCTCGCTCTGGGGCAGAAACATTGCTCTCTCATGGACGGTTACCTTCTTGTGGTCTCATCCTAAAATCGTGTGTATACTGAACTTCGATGAACTTTGAGGCTTGGATAGGACAGCTTGTTCCCGTGCTGGACGCCAATCACCCTGGAATAACTCCAACAATGTTGGACGCAAACGCCATGTACCAGGCCTTTGCAAATGGAGTCTCACCAGATGTGTTTGGAGGTATCCCCACGTTGCCACTCAAGCCAACACCGCAACCCTTAGTCCAGTCATCGCCCGTTGTGATACCTCCAGTTCAGAATTTGCCAGTTTCGCCACTTGCGACGGCTGAAATTAAACCCAATTGGAGCGCAACAACTAATCAGAACTCATCCAGTCAACCCAAAGCCTCCCTCAACTCAACGCATATGGGATTAGCAGTTTTGGGGTTCATGTTAGTAGCTGGCGTAGTTTTTAATCTGTATCTTCGCCTATCCGATCCAGGGTTCCCCCCGGCTCAAGGATTGCCTCAAGAAGCTCCATTGAACGATACTCAACGGTTGGAAAAAGCAAGGCAGTCTATCTCGACCTGGGCAGGCGATGAATCCACGTATGTTGCAAGCAAGTCCCTCCTCTCCAGCATCTCAAAAGAGAGTCCGAGTTACAAAGAAGCCCAATCGTTGACCGTCAAGTGGGATGCAAGAAAAAAGGAATCGGAAAAACATAAAGCGGAAAAGGCAAAGGCGGACGAAGAGTTGCAACGGCAACATGAGCGGCAGGAAGCATTAGACGCGATTAAGAATGAAAAGAAGGATATGGCCTACTTCACGGGCGAGGGAGATGTTAAGGTGGCTGTGCCAACCGTGAATTTGAAGAGATCGACGGAAAGTCATGAAGCGTCAGGTAAATCAACCTTTGTTCACGTCTTTATTGGAGTAAAAAACGTCGGGACTGAGACTATTCATGCAAATCCAAATGATTTCACATTGGCAGATTCTGACGGTAATACGGCCTCGCCCGATACGGACACATACGGCCTTAGCAATTATTTCAACGCTGTGAATTTGAGTCCTGGGCAACAGACATCCGGTTGGCTCATTTTCTATTTGAAAAAAGACGAACGCTACACCCTTACTAGAAGTGGCATGGTAAGTGGTTCTAACGTTACAAAGACCATAATTCCCTAAACTAGCAAGAGCGGTTTAATCTCCGTCAACCTAAAAACGCATTTTGAAAAATCAAAGGTCTCGGCCCTAACAGAAATTGCCGGACGATTTACGGCGGGCTACGATGCACAACCCCGCCCCCTTAAAGGTTCGTGCCACCCGTTATCTACCCTTTCAAGTACATCCCCGAACTTTCGGAAGGTCGAGCATGAGTGTATTTACTCGTGGTAGCCAAAGAGCTATGCGCGAGAGTTGCCTGAACCAAATGGATCGGTGCGCCATTGTCGAGACTGTGTGAAGCATGAGCATGGCGCAACCAGTGAGATGAAACATTTCCCGGGATTCCCGCACGTCGAGCGGCCCCTGATACGATCCGGTGAACTTGCTCTACACTCAGCCTCGAATGGTTCCTGGAAACCAGAAGGGGAGCCGTCCCTTCCCTGTTTCCTTTCAACTCTTCAAGCTTTTTGAAGATCTTCGCAGGAATACGGACTGCATGGGTTTTGCCGCCCTTTCCGAATAACGTTAATTGGCCAGCATCTCCGGCTTTTTGGACGTCCTCGCAGGACAGTCCGCACAGTTCCGAAACGCGACAGCCCGAATAGTATAGGGCTTCAAGGATGGTTCGGTTCCGCTCTGACGGCTCTAGCAAAATCATTTCAAGCACTTGTCTTTCGTCCAAGATTCGGTTAGCAAGAGTCGATTTCAATTTAGGCAAAGAGACAACTGCACCAACATTGAAACGAAGGAAACCAACTTTTTGCCCGTAGCTCAAAAGGGACTTGACTGATGACAGAACTCTGCTTCGAGAAGAATCAGCAAGAGCACCTATTGCCAGGTCAAACCCGTGAACGTCGCTAACCGTCACTTCGCCCAGGCTCTTCCGGCAGAACAATCCAAACCGCTCAACATCCGCTCGGTAAGCCCTTTTCGTATGTTCGCTTTTCCCATGAAGCCATAGGTTCATAAGTTGATCGTCATTCTTTGCACCACTGACAGAAGCGGGGACGGGAAGGGTCAAGTTAGACATGATTTTGCTACTCTACGAGTGCAAGATAAGTGACGTTATCTTGCACTCAGTAATCATACCCAACCGTTTTAACGGTTTAAAACAAATATCACGACTTAGAAGACCTTGGCACTCCTAAACACGCCCTACAGCCGTTTTAACGCCAACAATGCGATGTTTGTAAGCGATACCATCGTCCGATCCTGGGGAAAAATGGCTCAATAGCTCTAAATTCCGATTTCCGGTTGGATGTTGAGATTCCTAAAACCTCATGCTGAGACGCTACTTCTCAACAAGCTTTGTATGGAAGTCGGCGTACACGAGGACTTTCCAAACGGAACCTTCAACGACTGCACATTCCCACGTTGAGGTGTCTGTAACTCCGCGAAGCTTTACACCAGGAGATGTAATTCTGAATCCTGGGTCAATTGTTTGTCCATGTAGATAGGGATTAAGGTCATTTGGTTGACCGGGCCAAGTCTCATCATTATCCGAACTATAGATTCGAATTGCATCGCAAATTTGGTCTGCATTGACCTTCAACTCGATTCGCTCCTTTATAGCTTGTGGCGTGAATTTCTTATTTGACCGATTCCACTCGTCGGTAGAACCATGAAACGCCTTTAGACTGATTCGGTTTTTCTCATCCTTCGAAGCTTCGTCCTTCGTCAAACTGCTGAAAAAGAGGGTTTCGTGATCGTTGCTAACATCGAAATATCCCTTTATGTCACTGTGCGAAGGTGAACTTGGATCATTTGAACTCAAGATAATTTCGGTTGGCCCTGTTCTTCGCCAATTTAGATTCATGTCGGAAGCGCGAGCATGACCGTCATTCATAAATTCCAAGTAATTCGGTGTTCCCGCTCCCCATTTACCAACAAGTGGGTCGGTACCGCGACATGATACTAGAGTAAGTCCAACCGCCAGGATTAACAGGCTAAACGAGATCGGCGGTTTTGGATCGGTTCTCATGCGAAAAGTGAAGTTGCTACTCAGTCAGTGGCAGACTTTTAGGAACCATACCTCTTGTTGGTATCCAGTGGCAACCCTCATGTAAATGACCATCTTCGGCAAATGCTTGCTCGCGCTCGCGAAGATAGGGGTCTGACTCAGAGACAGCTTTGCAAAAAGCTCTCTCGAAAAGCCACGTATATTCAGAAGATCGAATCAGGCGAAACAAAGAAACTTGATGTTGCAGAAGTTATGTCGATCTTGGACACCCTCGAACTAGATCGGAATGAGTTTTTCAGAGAATTCCTCGCTGGAATTGCTCTTGACCTTTGATTTTTCAAAAGTTGAAGGGTGCCGTTGCCCTTCAAAGCTTCTTATTTAGGGATGTGTTTCCCAAAGCGGATCAAGTGACTCAACGCTTAGTTGCCGTTCAGAAAAGAAATATTTGATGCCTTTAATCAATCCAAAGCCAATCGTCGCTCCTGCAACCGGAATCGCGGCGGCAACAATTACACCCACCACCATACCGCCTCCGAACAATCCTCCGAGTGCCGCTAAACCCGACGTAATGCCCGCTCCTGAAAGTCCAGGTATGCCAAGGGCACTTATAGCGGCTGTAATTGATCCAAATCCAAGTGCTCCCCCACCCGTGCTACCGATAGCCTCTGAAATCTTCTCACGTTCGGCCTTAGAGAGCTTCGAAAACCGTTTGAAGCCGATTTCGATCATGATCCCTGTTTGCTTGGTCATTTCGTCCGAAGGGAGAGTAACTTGAGATAGGAGCCTTGCAAGCGTAGGCTCTGAGCAACCGATTGCCTTCGCAGTTTTCCGAACTGTAAGTTCATTTGACTCTATGAACGCGGCTAGAATGGGTGCGTAATTTTCACGGGAAAGCTCATTCACGCTGTCAAGAATACCGATATAGTATTCATCCGTACACTGTCATTCACTGGGTTCGTACGACAGAATGTACGACAATCACCCCTTGTAAACTCTTAGAAAAACTCCACACTAACCGCTTGTTCTACCTATAGCCAGAATCAAACAGGTAGAAATACCTTTGGTGCCCAGGAAAGGACTCGAACCTTCACATCATTTCTGACACTAATACCTGAAACTAGCGCGTCTACCAATTTCGCCACCTGGGCAGGGGAGTCAAAAATATACCTGGATTTCGGGAATTCGCGAATTATCAATAGATATTTCACCTCGCTCAGCCAATGATTTCAGTAAGGGTTTTTCCCGATTGGATTTAAAAGGGTTATGGTTCTCACGGGCGAGCATTTTCTGCAGGAAGGATTGATTACTGGTGATCAACTTAACCAAGCCATAACCAAGCAACGGGAACTCGATAACAAAGAATCATTAGCCCGAATCCTGGTTCAAATGGGATTCATTAGTGAACGTGATCGTGTTCGATGTCTGGGCAAAGTTTGGGGCGTTCCATTTGCCGACATCAATGAAGTCATGCCCCAGGCTGAAGCTCTCGAACTGCTCAGCCCGCAAAATGCCCGCAAATTTAAGGCTCTTCCGATCGAACGTCACGGTAGCCGGGTCATTGTGGCAATGGTCAACCCGCTGGATATTTTTGCGATTGACGAGATTCGCCTCATTACTGGCCTCGATGTCGAACCGATGATTGTCATCGAGGAAGACCTCTACGGCGCATTGCAACAGTATTACCGTAGCGAAGGCGAACTTCTTGCTGGCGTGATCCGCGACTTCGACGGCAGCGAACTTAGCATCGGCGCGACACCCGACGATGAACAAGAACAAGAAGCTGACGACGCACCAATTATTCGACTTGCCAACCTCATCATCAGCCAAGCGGTCATCGACAAAGCATCCGATATCCACATAGAACCGCAAAAAGACGGACTGCGGGTTCGATACCGTATTGATGGCGTGCTGATGGAAGGCATGAACCTTCCTAAGAAAGTTAGCGCCGCACTCTCAAGTCGATTTAAGATTATCGCCAACATGGACATCGCCGAAAAGCGAATGCCTCAAGATAACCGAATTTCCATGACCGTTTCCGGCAAAGAATTTGACTTTCGGGTTAGCACCCTCCCTTGCGTCTTTGGCGAGAAAATTGTTATGCGTGTCCTCGATAAAGGCAGCATTAAGGTCGGGCTCAAAAAACTTGGCCTTCTTGAGAACAACCTCGCAGCAATCGAGGATATGTGTACCAAGACGTACGGAATCATTTTGGTAACAGGTCCAACCGGGTCGGGTAAGTCGACAACCCTCTATTCGATTTTAAACCACATCAATACAGGCGACAACAACATCATCACCATCGAAGACCCCGTTGAATACGAGCTTTCCGGAATTAACCAGTGCGGCGTCAATGTTCGAGCTGGAATGACATTTGCAGCGGGCCTCCGGTCCATGCTTAGACAGGACCCCGACGTCATCATGGTTGGTGAAATGCGGGACAACGAAACGGCAACTATCGCGATGGAAGCAGCCCTCACGGGTCACCTCGTCCTTTCGACTCTGCACACCAACGATGCGCCATCAGCGCCAACACGACTCATCGACATGGGAGTTGAACCGTTTCTGATTTCTTCTTCCGTAATCGGAATTCTGGCCCAGCGACTCATGCGCGTCACTTGTACGAACTGTAAGGAGCAATATCAAGTCAAAAAGTCAGATATTGTCCGCTTTGGGTTCGAATTGCCGAATCACATCATGGATGACGGCAACGAGACGATAACCCTATATCGAGGAGCTGGTTGCGAGAAGTGTAAGAAATCTGGCTACAAGGGCCGAACTGGAGTCCACGAGCTAATGCTCATGACGGACGAAATTCGAGACATGATCTTAAAACATGAACCAGCACACTTGCTGCGCGCAACTGCGGTGAAAAACGGCATGCAAACGTTGCAAAGCGATGCCCTCTCAAAGGTTCTACTGGGCATTACGACCATTGATGAAGTCATAAGAGTGATTTATGCCTAAGGATTTTCAAACGAAGTGTGGAATGAACAAACTACTATTTGTCGAATATAGGTGGGCGAAATGAGCGAAGAATTTAATTGGAAACAGTTCCTAAAGAGCGATTCAGACATGACTCCTCTTGTCGAAGAGGGAGCAATTGTCGATCCGAGAACCGGAGAGATGGTTGTCCAACCATACGAGAAGCCAAAACTCGATATGGTCAATGTAAATGCGTCGCAAGAACTTGCTGACAGCGTTATCGACCAACCGAAATTCAATATTGGCTCAGATCGTGAGGTCAGCGGATATTCCAAAGACGAACTTAAAAACATCTCTGACTATCACATCGACGACGTTTTGCGAATCGCAATCGAAAAGAAGGCTTCAGATATACATATCACAGTTGGCTTACCCCCGATGATCCGATTGGACGGCGAGATTATGCCTCTGCCATTCAGTCCGCTGAACCCCAAGGATGCTCGACGTCTTGTATACGACACCCTGACAAATGATCAGCTTGAACGCTTTGAAACAAAACACGAACTTGACTTTGGTTACTCGGTCAAAGACCTTGCCCGATTCCGATTTAATGTCTACATGCAGCGTGGCTCGGTCGCAGGTGCCCTTCGGGTTATTCCAACCAAAATTCCGGCTTTTGACAGTCTAGGCCTTCCGCACGTCATCCGGGAAATGTCGAACCGAACCTCAGGATTGATTCTTGTTACCGGACCGACTGGTTCTGGAAAGACGACAACTATCGCTTCGATGATTGATGACCTAAACGAGAACTTGTCATCGCACATCCTGACGATCGAAGACCCAATCGAATATATCCATCGCCACAAGCGCTCGATGGTCAATCAAAGAGAACTTCATCACGATACGTTCTCGCTCCACGATGCACTAAGAGCAGTTCTTCGTGAAGACCCCGACATCATTCTCGTCGGTGAACTTCGCGACCTCGAAACCATTGAGGCAGCCCTTACACTCGCCGAAACGGGTCACCTCGTTTTCGGAACGCTTCACACTCGTAACGCTCCGGCCAGTATTGACCGTGTCGTCGACGTATTCCCATCCGATCAGCAAGACCAAATCCGGGTTCTCCTCGGTAACACGCTTGAAGGAATTGTTGCTCAGCAACTGTTGCCAAAAATTGGTGGCGGTCGATGTGCGGCGATTGAAGTCATGCTTGGCTCATCTGCCGTCAAGAACCTTATCCGAGAAGGCAAGACGCACCAAATGTACTCCGTCATCGAAATGTCGGGTGCATCCGGAATGCAGACGATGGACCGATCTCTTTCGGACCTCTATCGAGCGGGCGTCGTTTCCTTTGACGAATGTCTCATGAGGGCAATAGACAAAGACACATTCACCCGAATGGCGAAAGGCGTCGCGGCTTAAAAAGCTAGAGAACGTTCCCAGTTTTCCCAAAAAAGACCAACTTGAAATCTCGTCCAGTTGGTCTATCTTCTTATTCTTCCATCGCTTCTTCCGCTTCTTCCGCTTCTTGGCTGAATAAGGGTATAAGTCTCTCATGCAAGAGATTGCGGCTGAACCATCGAAAAATGCTTATCAACGGATTCCCCTCTACGTCAAGATCATTGTTGGGCTAGTCCTTGGTGCCATCCTTGGAATCTCCGGCAAGCAAATTGGATTTGACCCGATCCAACTCAAGTGGATTTCCGATCTGGTCATGCGGGTCCTTCGACTTCTGGCGACCCCGCTGATTTTTAGCGCAGTTCTTGGCAGTATCGTAACGGCCAACGTCTCCGGCAAGAAAGCCGGACGGCTCATGTTCCTTCTCGCCACGAACTCAGTAGTGGCGATTTTGGTCGGCCTCCTGGTTGCAAACATCATGCAGCCTGGTCGCCACCTCGATATCCCTCAAAGTTCAAAGGTTGTCGACAACGCCCCCTACAACCTCTTCCAGCACCTTTTTGACAGCGTTCCCAAGAACTTCATCACTCCGTTCATCGAGAACGACATGATCGGCATCATCATTCTCGCGATCACGCTTGGCTTTGCGATGCGAATCCTCATCCGAGGCACCAATGAAAAGCTGGTCAAAAGCGTAACCTCACTCCAGAACGTCCTCAATGCGGTTTTCCAAATGATGGTTACTGTCTTGACCTGGGTGTTCGAACTCGTTCCCCTCGCAGTTTTTGCCGTCGTGGCGGCAACGGTATCCGAAAAAGGACTCGGTCAACTATTTGCCATGTACTACTGGATAGTTGCGGTGGTCGTGGCCCTATTGCTGATGTTGGTTTTTTACATGATTCGGTTGATGATTCAATCCCATGTCAAGCCAGGTCAATTCTTAAAGGGTGGAAGCGACGCTTTTCTCATGGCCTTCTCTACCGCGTCATCCGCCGCGACCTTGCCTGTCACGTACCGGAATGCAGTTGAAAACCTCAATATCAGGCCCGACAACGCAAACCTGGGAATCATGGTTGGCGGGACGTTTAATCACGACGGAACCGCACTGTACGAGGCAATGGCCGCTTTGCTTGTGGCCCAAGGACTCGGCATGAACCTACCGATTGGACAGCAGGTTGTTGTGGTGGTGATGTCCATGATTGCAAGCGTTGGTGCGGCGGGAATCCCGAACGCGGGCCTCGTGACCATGATTGCTGTTTTTACCGCAGTCAAGTTGCCAATCGCGTTCATCCCGACCTTGCTAACGGTTGACTGGTTCCTCGACCGATGTCGGACCACAATCAACGTCATGGGCGACATGACTTCGACGTGCATCCTTGATTCCAAAGACTAACTAGTCTTTGGAATCATTAATCAGCGGAACCCGTTCAACTTCGGTGCGGTAAAGTTCCCCGCGCCGAGACATCGCCAGTTTGACCTTCGATCCTGCTTTTCCTTCAAGCTTGGTTTTCATCCGTTCAAAACCAATATTCAGGGCTTCGTCTCCATCAACCGAAAGGAGTAAGTCACCGCGCTTGATGCCTCCTTTCGCGGCAGGACCACCATCTTGAACTCGGACTACAAAGTAATTCTTCGAAGCTTTATCCCAATAGACATCCATCCCGGTGCTGGCAGGTTCGTCTTCATGAACCTTGCCAGTAAAGTTTTCGAACCAGATTCGTCGTCGTTCGTAGTCAATGATGATGTTAAAGTTCTTAAGAAATCCAAAGCCAACCGTACCATCAGAATCGGCAGAACCAGCTGGGAGGTCGATAATGCTCCACACTGACGACTCCACGGGAACACCAAAGATCGAGAGTTTTGGCATCCGAATGTACCAAGAATCAACTGGTCCCGATGCAACGGAAGCCGTCGTCATAAAGTTTGGCTTTTTGGCTATTGGCCAAATGCCAACCCTATCAAGCACATCTCGGTGGGTGGTTGCGTAAAACGAATTTCCCGTATCTAATGCCAAAATCATCGATTTTCCGGCTTCCGTTTTGACCCGCATTTCGAGCGCGCTGAATCCAGTTGGCAGAAGGTTACTTAAGAACGTCGTCTTGTTATTCGGCACTCGCTGAGTGATATCGAATGACTTTGGATAGAAGATGAACTTCCCTTTCTGAAAATTGATTTCGGTAATGGTATTTTTTACAACTGACAGACCCATGATTCCGTCGCAGTGAGTACCGTAAGATTCTGAGTAACCGCCCGTAGACGACATCACCGAAGTTGAAGATTCATCAACCGGAATCGTTTGAGAACCGAGCTTAAAGGTCTTGATCTTAACCGTATCCGCTTGAAAGGAGCCAACAAAGTCTTGAAGGTTAATTTTGCCGTCGGGTTTACCTATGTTAAGCGAACTATCCAAAACCGTCCAACCCGCAAAGCCAGTGTCAAACATCAGGGAAACGTTGCGACCATTGACGGTCGCATCAACGATCAATGCATGGTCCGTCATCTTAAACGCACATTCCGATGTAGCCTGCGGAACGGCTGGCATTGTTCGCGGTAGGGTGCTGTGCGCAAGAAGCAACAAACTGAATGCGGTTGTCATGGTTAATAAAGATAACGCATAACAACCACGTTTGGTGCGCTTATTTTCGACCCAAAAGGATATAAAGAGGCTGGGTTATAAAGCTCAAACCCAAACAAGTGCACGGAATATGGGCAATGAGCCAAACAAAGTTGCCCTTTCGATGAATTAAATCCATGATCGTCCAAACCATGTTTCCTGCTAGGACGGCATAAGCGAATATTTGCATCATCGGATTCTGCATCGCTTTAGTAATAGCTTGCATTTGGGCCTGATCCTTGGAGGAAATAGCCGCCATGAGTTCAGACCAGTGGGTCACAGTGTTGTAAGCCGTATAACCAATACTTGCGGCACTGCAAATGGCGAGCACCCATCCTATCATCACCCAACTTGGCCCCATATTTCGAACGAAAGCGATTCCCTCGTTTTGAGGCATAAACCCTTCGGGAGACTCACGTGGGTACTGGCTTCCTCCTTGAAGCGGAACTTGGTCGGGTCCCATTTTCTCCAGCAGAGTCTTGGTACCTTCATGATCAGGATCTAAATTGAGCGCTTCGTTGGCCAAGTTTCGGGCCTGACCAACGTTGCCCATATTGAACTCATGAACCGCCGCGTTGAAGCGAGCCTTTACATTGGTTGGAGCCAATCGAATCGCCGCCGAAAAAGCCTCACTCGCATCCCGACTTTGCCCCAACTGCGAAAGACTGATGGCTTCTATCAGCTTTGCGTCGCCATTATGTGGGTCACTTTCCAAACCTTCGCGGGCAGCGGTCAGAGCCTCGCTAAATTTCCCCGTATTCACAAAATCGGTCGCCTGCTGAATTTTCGAATTCTGATCTTCACTCATTTACTTGCGATTCTACTTCGATAACTGACATTTAGGTGCCAAATTTCTGTATACTTTCGGCACTCGAATCGTTGACAGGTCGTTAACATTTGTAAGGTGAAACCAGTGAAAATCGGGGGAAGCAATCTTAATTTAATCGCGCTCGGACTAGTCGTCTCGGGCATTCTCGTCGGATGTACAGGTGGCAATACAAGCAACGGTACAGGAAACAACGTAGCCGCCGCTGAGCCAGATACTTGGGACGGCACAGAAGCCATCAAGATCGGTTGTGTAACCAGTATCTCCGGTGACAACAAGCCATGGGGAACTGACCAGCTCGAAGGCTGTAAGCTCGCTCTCAACGAATTCAACAAGGCTGGTGGTCTCGACGGAAAGAAGGTCGGTATGGTTGAAGGTGATACAGCTTCAAAGCCTGACCAAGCCAAGCTCGCTGCTGAAAAAGTACTTTCTCAAGGCGTAGTCGGAATCGTTGGCGAAGTCTCAAGCGGAAACACCATTCAAATTGCTAACTCAGCAAAAGCGAAAGGAGTTCCTGTCGTCGCCGTTGGTGCAACTCGAACTGATTTGACCAAAGACAGTCCACACGTTTTCCGAGTCTGCTACACCGACGCGTTCCAAGGCCCAGTTATGGCAACCTTCGCTTTCGAAAAGCTTCACATTAAGAAAATGGCTATCCTCACGGATAACTTCCTCCCTTACTCACAAGGTCTGAGCGACAGCTTCCGCGAGAAGTTCAAGGCTCTCGGAGGCACAATCGTTGCTGACGAAAAGTACGAATCCGGTGGAAAGGGTCTTCCTGACTACCAAGGTGTCTTGACCAACATTGCCAAAATGAACCCAGAAGGACTCTTCTTGAGCGGCTACTTCACCGAAGTCGGACCAATCACCAAGCAAGCCCGTGCTAACGGTATCAAGGCAACATTCCTTGGTGGCGACGGATGGGATAGCGATACGATTCTTACCAGCGCTGGCGATGCCATCCTCGGCGGATTCTTCTGTAACCACTACAACAACCTCGACACAAGCCCAGAAGTCCAAGGCTTCTTGACAAAGTGGCGAGCAAAGCATGGCGGCAGCGATCCATCGACAACGATGGGCGCGCTCGGATATGACGCGATGTCCCTGACTCTCGACGCCCTCAAGCGAGCCAAGACAAAGGATTCCAAAGGACTGCTTGATGCCGTCGAAGATACGACTGGATTCAAAGGCGTTTCTGGAGAAATTACTCTGAAAGGAAACCACGGTAACCCACCAAAGAAAGCAATTGTTGTTGAAGTAACGAAGAAGAATGGTGCCAACTGGCAGAAGTTCGCAGTCTCGTACACTCCGGATCAAATCAAATAGTGACAACCCTTAGTGCCCTCCCGCTGGCATCGGTGGATTTCACCACCTTGCCACAGCAACTCGTAAATGGCTTCCTTTTGGGAGCCATTTACGCGCTCGTAGCTCTCGGCTATACCATGGTGTATGGCGTCCTTAAGCTCATCAACTTCGCTCACGGCGAAGTTTTCATGTTGGGCTCATATGGCGCGTTGTTTACATCCTGGATGCTGGGATTCGGTCCTGGCGGAAACGAGGCCTTAACCGGATCATGGGTGACTCTTGTCATCATGCTCTTCGGCTCGATGCTCGTGAGCGGCACTGCTGGTTTTCTCATCGAAAGATTTGCCTATCGGCCAATTCGAAACCATCCCCGAATCGCTTCACTTATTACTGCAATTGGTTTGTCACTGCTTCTGCAATATGGTGGCCAAATCTTCCTCCTCCAGGGCGGGAAGCAAGCCATCAATTCGAAAGTCAATCCATATGCCGATGACCTCACGTTCAACTTAGTCAAGCCTGATCAGAAATTAGCCGCAGAGGCTGCAACGTACCAAAAACGCGTTGACGATGCTCAAGTTGCAAAAGACAAACAATTTGAACACGAACCGGATCGCTTTAATCCTTCTCCGCTCGGAGTTTCGCTCGAAAAAACTCTGAATGAACTCAAGGAAAAACAAAGCGATATCACTAACAAAGCAAACCTAACTGCCGTTACCCTCAAGATTCCCAAGGGCAAACTCATCATGTTGACCGCTATTCTTGGCCTGATGTGCAGTTTGTGGTATCTCGTCATGAAAACCCGAATGGGACGCGCAATGCGCGCCGTCTCTGTCGACTTTAATGCCGCGTCGCTCATGGGAATTAACCTCAATACGGTTATCACTTTCACCTTTATCTTAGGTTCAACTTTGGCAGGTGCAGGTGCGATGATGTACTCAACGTTCCAAGCCGCACCAATCGATTCCTTCTCAGGAGCTGCTCCTGGCGTCAAAGCTTTCGTTGCGGCGGTCCTTGGCGGAATCGGCAACATTCCTGGTGCAGTGCTCGGAGCCCTCGTCATGGGAATCGCCGAGAACCTCGTCACGTGGTCCGGCTATTCCAGTTACCGCGACGCGATCGCGTTCGTTATTCTTATCGGCGTCCTCCTGTTTAGACCAGGCGGCATCCTAGGATCAAACAAGGTGGAGAAGGTTTGAAAACATTTAGTGTCGGTGATTGGACGAAGTCCAGACTTATTAGCGTCGTCGTCGCCCTGATTTTCTGTTTCCTATGCCAACTCGCCTTTGGGGGAGATGGTTTGAAAATCTACCTTCGGTTGCTTTTCTCGCTTGTCGGCATCTACGTCACGTTGGCAGTTAGTCTTAACCTCATTAACGGAATCACAGGCCAATTCTCTATCGGCCACGCGGCTTTCTACCAAATTGGTGCATATACCGCTGCCTTGCTCGGGTCGACCTATTTTAGTAATATGGCCAATCATTCCAGTCTCCTCTGGCTCTTTATGGCGATGATTTTTAGTGCCATAGTGGCTGGGGTTGCTGGCTTCATCGTTGGGCTTCCTTCATTGCGACTGCGAGGCGATTATTTGGCGGTGGTAACGCTCGGTATCGGCGAAATCGTCAACATCATCGTCAAGAATCAGAAGTCGTTGGGTGAGGCGTATGGTCTCTCAACGGCGAAATATGAATCGACTGTTTTCGCAGTGGTCTTGCTTGCAATCATTTGTATTGCTGTTTCGAGAAACCTACTCAAGACTTCTCATGGACTAGCGTTCCTTGCCGTTCGGGAGGATGAGATTGCATCTTCAGCCATGGGCGTGAATCTGACCAAGGTCAAAGTAACCGCCTTCGTACTCGGTTCAGCGTTTGCCGGAGCCGCAGGAGCTCTCTACGCGCACACGAAGGGTTTTGTCGGACCAGCAGACTTTTCAATGGATACCTCGTTCCTCATCCTAACGATGGTCGTCCTTGGCGGAACGGGGTCAATTACGGGTACGACATGCGCGGCCATTGTCCTATTCATCATTCCCGAAAAAATGCGCGACATGCATGACCTCATGCTCGGGGTCCCAATCGGAGTTGCAATTGGTATCATGGTCGGCGTCGGCATGCTAAAGAAAATTCAAGACACATTCCACGGCGATGGCAAAGTTCGATTTGGCATGAATATCGGATCGATGGTTCTGGGAATTATAGTTGCCTATGGGGCTTCAAAGCTTCTCTGCACGATTCACGGATTGCAGACGATGGTTAATGGCCAGCTATTCCGAATGCCAGTTCTCGCAATCACGCTTGTCGTTGTGATGCTGTTAAGACCTCAAGGAATCTTTGGACATAACGAATTCAGCTGGAGTTGGGTTCAGAAGCTTATCGGCAAAAAGAATGTTCCAGAAGCGGAGGTGGCAGCATGAGTATCTTAACTCTGAAAGATGCAACTATCAAATTCGGCGGCCTTACGGCAGTCAATTCTGTTTCATTTGAACTCAACAAGGGCGACCTTTTTGGCCTCATAGGTCCGAACGGCGCAGGAAAGACGACTTGCTTCAACATCATTACGGGCGTCTACGAGCCAACCTCAGGGGAAATCCTTTTTAATGGCAAACGGATCACGGGAACGCCCTCAAACAAGATTGCTCAACTCGGTATCTGCCGAACGTTCCAGAATATTCGCCTCTTCCAGTCGATGACCTCGCTGGAGAATGTCGTTGTTGGCGGCTTCCTCCGACACAAGACAGTTCTTGGTTCAGCTCTTTGCTATCTACCGGGCGCGATTAAAGAAACGGAGAAACTCAAGCTACAAGCCCTCGAACTGCTCAAGCTGGTCGATCTCGATGACGTCGCCAATACTCGAAGCCGAGACTTACCCTATGGCAAGCAGCGTCGACTGGAGATTGCTCGCGCCCTTGCAACTCAGCCCCAGCTTCTGCTTCTTGACGAGCCTGCCGCGGGAATGAACCCGAACGAAAAGAAGGAATTGCTTGATATGGTCAAGAAGATTCGCGACGAGCTAGGAGTCACTGTCCTTCTTATCGAGCACGACATGAAGTTCGTGATGAACCTCTGCGAAAAGATCTTTGTTCTCGACCACGGCGAGGAGATCGCTCAAGGACCCCCTTCAGAGATTCGGAGCAATCCGAAAGTTATCGCGGCGTATTTGGGCGAAGCGGTTTAATATTTTAGCCTTTAGCCACTAGCCTTCAGCTGTCAGTCAAACCCGGCATAGGAACGCCAGTTTTGCTGGCTGGCATGATTTGAGAACGACGATCAGTCAAAGCCTAACTAAGCAAAGCGAGCAGGTTCAAAGTGAACCTGCTCGCGTTTTTATGTGTGAAATTCTATTAGCCTCAAGGCGCGCAAATTGATTGCCTGCCATTTGTCTATGAAGGTTGGCGATACTTTCACTTCGTAGCTTCCAGCTGGAAGTTCAAGTCTTTGAGATTGAATCCGGACAAAGGTGCTCCAACTGGCGGTATGGGGAACCTCGAATTGTAGATCCTTCTTAGCCTTTGTTTCGCGATTGATGAACGAACAGGTTATTGACGAGCCCGCGTTTTCCGTGCCCGCTTCAATGCATACTTCACAAAAGTAAAGTCTCTCGACCTTCAAGAACCAACTTATCGTCGCATGGCCAGAATCCCAGTAACCAAAGTTTGATTTGCCGTCCTTCATCTCAACCTTTATTCCGCCGGTTGTTTCAGCCAAGTCCGGTTCGAGATTAAAGTTGCCCATTGCATCGGACATGACCTTTTTTGGCTCGGGCTTTGGAACGAGGTCGGGGCGGAAGGCTTCGACATTGCTGCAGGTGATTTTGAAGACATAGGCAAAGTCATCGCCCATGTTAGCGGGGAGGGAAATGTGAAGTCCGGAGTTGCCCTGGACAAAACTCAGCTTTTGCTTGAAAGAGATTCCTTCAACCTTGGTGACTCGTCCTGTAACTCCAGGGAAGGTTGCCAACGATTGGATATTGAGTTCATTGGATTTCGGAGTGCCAAGGATGGTGGCGTAGAGTGTGTTCCTCCCTTTGCGGGCGAAACGGATGTCGGCGGCCGAGAATGGGAAGTCTTCGTTGAAGTGACCGCCGCCGACCTTGGTTGGACCTTCGCCAAACGTAAGCCAGGGGCGAGTACCGTAAATCGATTCACTGTTCACCTTCATCCAGGCACCGACGGTGTGGAGGGTGTCGACGAGATCTTGGTCGAGGCTGCCGTCTGGTCGTTGGACGACATTGAGAAGCAGGTTGCCGTTTTTGCTGACGACGTCGACCAGCGTATGGACTATCCAGTCGGCCTTGCGGAATGGCCAGTTCTTGTTGTAGAACCAGTCTCCGACACTGGTGTCGGTCTGCCAGGCCACCGGGCTGATTTCGGCCATCGAGCCGCGCTCACGGTCAGTGACGAGGCTGCCCGCGCGAAACTCGCCCGAGGTCATATCCTTCGCCAGATAAACCGCCTGCTCCTTCCCTTTCTGATCAAGGTTTTGATTATAGAGATTGGCCATCACCTGCCGCCCAACCGAACCAAAAGGAACGCCGCCATCAGAATAAAGCAGGTCAGGTTTGTAGTTTGTCAGCAGGTCGTTGATCCGATTCGACCACTCTGTATGCCATCCCGGATTCGTCGAGTACCAGCCACGATCATTCTCCGCAGGTAACGGATGGTAAAGGTCTTGGTACTTAGGATTAGCACCCTCGTACGGCACACCCGCCATCGGTCCCGTCTTGTCCGATTCCTTCGATCCGCGCCACCAAGTGTAGCTGGCCCCCATATGCTCCGACACCCCAAACTTCATCCCGTTGTTTTTTGCCGCCCGTTGCCACTCTCCAACCACGTCGCGATGCGGACCGTACTTCGTGGCGTTCCACTCGTGGAACTTCGAGTTCCACAAATCAAAGTTATCGTGGTGGCACCCCATGCTGACAAAATATTTCGCCCCGGTTTCCTTATACAGCTTCATCAGCTCTTCTGGCTTCCATTGCTCGCATTTCCAGAGGTCGATCAACTCTCGGTAGCCATGTTCGCTCGGATGCCCGTACCGCTTGAGGTGATCGTTGTATTGCGCGCTGTCTTGAATGAACATATTTCGGGCGTACCAGTCTCCCGCCATTGGCACCGACTGTGGTCCCCAGTGCGCCCAGATGCCAAACTTCGCATCTCGAAACCAATCGGGAGCTTGGAACTGCGCCAGCGAATCCCAATCAGAAGTGAATTTCGGAGTTTGCATGAGGCTAAATCCCACAAGTAGCGATAGCGGCATGTGCCGAAGTATATATCGGGCAAAGGCGAGGGGCGAGTATAGATGCAGAAAATAGCAACTCGTTCAGCGTTGCCATTGTGGAGAAAGCGATCGCCAGCAGGGCTGCGGAGGCAGAACGATGGTCTGATTGTTTAGAATTTCTTTATTTAGGGCCGGGCAAGGCTGATCTGCCACTTTTGCCCGGCTACCGCTATAATGGCAAAGAACATGCTATCTCTTCTACTAAATCTCACCTGGACCCGACAGACCGCACTGCCATCACAGATTCTGAATGCTAAAAGCGGCGAAGCGATGATTTTTGTACCGTCCAGTTCCTTTCCTATGGGAGACGACGAATTTAAAGATGCACGGCCAGTGCACTCTGTTCAATTGGACTCCTACTACATTGGCAAAAACCTGGTCACCGTGGCGCAGTTTAAGAAGTTTTGCCGTGAAGCTCCTTATCCAACATTTAGTTGGGGGCGCAAACCTCCCCCATGGGGTTGGCAAGACAATCATCCGATGCTGTTCGTGACTTGGCATGATGCGACCGCATATGCACACTGGGCAGGTGGCGACCTACCAACCGAGGCTCAATGGGAGAAAGCTGCCAAGGGGCCCACTAATCGGCGATACCCGTGGGGAAACACCTTTGATAGCAGTCGTCTTTGCTGTAGCGTATGGGAGCTACGCGTGGGTCCACAAGACGTGGGTTCGTATCCATCTGGGGCCAGTTCGTATGGCTGTTTAGATATGGCAGGTAACGCAGCCCAATGGTGTAAGGATTGGTACTCGGATTTGGGATACATGAACTTGGGAACGGAGAACCCTCTTGGGCCCGGCACGGGCACCAAAAAGGTCGCTCGAGGCGGAAACTGGTATTTCGATAGTCCAGAAATGTTCCGAACCACTTTCAAAGGAGACCTCGATCCGTCCAAGGGATATTTTGGAATTGGCTTTAGGATCTGCACACCAGTAACAAAAAAGAACTAAGCGCTCGAAATACGATGCGCTTAGTTCCCTTGTCCCATTTCACAGTACTTAGAACTTAACGATTCGCATCGCTTCGGCAACGATCTTATCGACCGTCGGAAGCACGTGCAATTCAAGCGGTTTGACCCATGGAACCGGAGTATCCATTCGAGTGACCCGGCTTGGCGGAGCATCCAGCAAGTGGAACGCTTTAGTGCTAATTCGAGCGACCAATTCACCCGCAAATCCGCAGGTCATCGGTGCTTCATTCACCACAATCACCCGACTGGTCTTTGCGATTGAATTGAAAACGGTTTCTTCGTCCAGCGGAACCAACGACCGGAGGTCGATGACCTCAGCCGAAACACCCACGTTTTCAAGCTCCGCAGCAGCATCCAGACAGTGATAGACATTCTGGCCGTAAGAAACCAGTGTGATGTCCTTCCCTTCGCGCCGGATCGCGGCCTTGCCAAGCGGAACAATGTAATCCTCGGTCGGAAGCTCCTCTTCGATCTCTCGTTTTCGGTAAAGCTCCTTAATCTCGTAGAAGATCACCGGGTTACCGTCGCGCAAGGCAGCTTTGAGCATCCCCTTGGCGTCATACGGAGTCGATGGGCAAACAACCTTTAGTCCTGGTGAGTTGCAGAACCACGCCTCGTTCATCTGACTATGATACAAAGCACCACCGCCGTAAGCCCCCGCAGGACCTCGAACAACGACGGGAATATGGACTTCACCCGCAGTGCGATAGTGGTAAGTCGCCATCATGTTGACGATCTGATCAAATCCACACGAAATAAAGTCGATGAACTGCATTTCGGCCATGACCGTCATTCCATTGAGAGCCATTCCGACCGCAGATCCAATAATTGCGGCCTCTGAGATCGGCATATCCACCACTCGATGGTCGCCATAAGTTGCTTGCAGTCCTTCGGTAACGCCAAACGCACCACCAAGCTTTCCAATATCTTCTCCCTGACACAGCATCAGGGGGTTTCGAGCCATTTCTTCGGCAAGTGCCTCATTGAGGGCGGTCAGATAATTTTTCTTTACCGCGACAGGAGCTACAGTTGTTGCGCTCATGGTTTGTCACCATCCCAGAACACCCATTGCTCGGCTTCCTCAGCGGCAGGCATGGGTGAATTCATCGCGAACTCGATTCCTTTGTTCATAAACTCAATAATCTCAGGTGGAAAGTCATCGTTCGAGGATTCTCCCGCATTCTTCCCTTCCGCCATATATGACGTCTTATCGGCTCCAGTCAAATATCCAAGTTCAATCAAGCGCTTTCGACAAACAGCAATTGGATCCCGCTTTCGACCTTCTTCAATCTCTTTAGCGGGGCGATACTTCATCGCTCGGTCATCATCGTGGTCGCCATGACCATAGGCCCGGAAAGTCTTACATTCCACGATCGAGGGGCCATTTCCAGCGCGTGAGTGCTCAACCGCTTGCATGACTTTGTCATACACATCAAAGACATCTTGGCCATCGGCGATGAGTCCTAAAATTCCGTAGCCCTTGGCTCGGTCGGCTACATCGGGAGTAGGACACTCCATCTCGACTGGCGTGCCATAGGCCCACTGGTTATTTTCAACAATCGTAATGACAGGAAGTTTATGAACTGCAGCATAGTTGATCGCTTCGTGAAAAATTCCTTGAGCAGTAGAACCTTCTCCGTTGTAAGTGAGACAAACTGCATTGCCACCTTGCATTCGGTCGGCGTAGACAACACCAGCAGCAACGGGAATCGTTCCGGCCAACATCGATGTTGAGTGAATGATCTTCTTTGACTTAGAACCAATGTGCGACCAATTATCGCGGGCTCGTCCAGGAGATCCTTCCTTTCCCCAAACTTGGCAGCAAACTTCTTCAATGCTCATTCCGAGCCGATTGGGGTTATCAACGCCAAATCGAAAATCCTTCATGAAGAATGCTGGCATATCCCGGTGGATTGGACTAATCCAATCGGTTGCCGCCAATCCAAAAAGTGAACCAACAAGAATAGCTTCTTGGTTGTGTGAAGAGTAAAGCGTGCCGCGTAATCGGCCCCGTTTTTTCTCTTTGATGAGCCTCACGTCAAAATACCGAGCTAAATAGAGTTGCTTGAAGAGTTCCAAACAATCTTCTTTCGATAAATTCTGACTAGGCTTTATTGCTTGCTCCGCCCTTTCGGCAGTCGCTGATCCTGACTTCGCGCTCAACAGATTCTCCGTTTCTGTAGTCCTTATTATGGAAGGTTACCCGACCTAAAATAGACTAAAAAGCCCGAGAGAACGAATTCTCTCGGGCTAGTATCAAATGACAAATTAATTGTTCGAATTAAGCATTGCTTGAATCTTCGGAATAAAGACCGCCCCGTCTTCATATCCGAGAACCGAACCAACAACCGAGCCGTCAGGTCGGATGACAAACATGTTTGGAATGGCGTTCACTCCGAACTGCTCGGCCAAACCTGGATTCAAGTCGATGTCGACCTTGCAGAAGATCATTTTCTTGCCAAGAGCCAAGAACTCTTCAGTGTGGAACACGTCTCGGTCCATCATCTTACAAGGGCCGCACCAGGAAGCCATGAAGTCGATGAAAATCTTCTTGTGGGTTCGAGTTGCAATCAACTTTGCTTCATCGAGGTCGAAAAACCACTTGGATGAAATCAAATCTTGATAGTTAATTTCCTTGGCAGTATCAGGAGCCTTAAACGCGAACAACGAATCTGATGGCTTACCGTCAATGACCATGTCCTTTGCGTTGATAACCATTTGGAATGGCTTGTCATTGGTTCCTTTCGATGCAGTCAAAGAGGATCGCTTGGCGATGTTGTCACTGCCAACGTAGAAGGACTGAGTCTTCTTGCCGCCTTTATCGAACGTTGTTTTGACTTCGATGACCTGATCTCCACCAAGACTTCGCTTTTCGCCATCAACCGACTTAATGACGTTAGGAGCTTCACCAAAGAATCCGGTGAACAAATTGTATTGGTCCGAATCCAAAAGGACTTTAATGTCCTCTTTGGTTTGAGGTTGCTTGTAATAAACGCCCTGCTTTTTGTCGAAAGTCGTGATGGTTGTGCCATCAGCGATGACCAACGTCGCATCCGAATCCAATCTCAAGAGATTGGGCTTCTTCATGTCAATGGTGTAGCTTGATGCTGAACCGCCGATTTCTTGAACGCCTACTTTTGCGCTGATTGAAGACTTGCTCTTCAGGGAATCTTGCCAAGCGGAAAAGCCCTTACTCGGGGCATCGCCTCCACCTGGAAAACCGTAGAAAACGCTAAATGCTAATAATGTCGTCATAGAATTGACCTATCCTTAAAAGCTATCATACAACCAGAATGATCGCACCAAGCAAGTTTGCAAAGATTTTCTTATTGGTTTTTGCATGCCTACACCTTGTTTTTGCTGGGATTTTCGCCTATAAGACGCCTTATCGTATGCCCGGAATGCTGATTGGTCAAGGCGGAAAGCCTTCTCCTGCTTCTGATATTGGCGCGCCAGACGAGCGCCAGCACGCCAACTACATCCGTTTTTTACTCAAGCAACACACTTTGCCCGTCTTGGTTCCAGGGAGTCCAAATGTAGGCGAGGAATACGAGAGCCACCAGCCCCCACTTTACTACGCCTTATCGGCCATACCCGCAGCGATATCGGGGCAAACCGACGTCGAAACGCCTGCGTTTGGACAAGGAGTCCGAGATTTTAATTGTCTAATCGGAGCATTCGGCATCGTCGGAGTATTCTTCGCGGTTTTTTGGGCAACGAAGCGAGAAGACATTGCCTTAGTCGGCACTGCATTTGCGGCCTTGCTTCCGATGAATTGCGCCCTTAGCGGCACGATCTCGAACGACCCGCTCCTTATCGCCATGATCAGTTGGTCATTTGCTTTTTGTGCCAAGGCCCTTGGTGCTGAAGAAGACAAGGACGTCGCAAAGCCATTTCTGCTCGCCGCGGTATTCGCCGGACTTGCATGCCTCACCAAATCCACCGGACTTGTTTCAATCGCTGGCCTAGCGTTCACTGGTCTTTATTTACGATCGTGCTTGCCAGTGGCTAAAATTGCTGGCCTTGGATTTGTCGCCATTCTCATAGCCTCTCCAATTTGGATACGGAATCAGTTGCTATACGGCGATCCACTTGCCCAAAAGGTCTTTAAACTGACATTCACAACTTCGACCAAAAAGGAAGTCATTACTGGCATCATCGACATGAGCGGCGCTGCCGGGTCAACCGAAGCCCAGTATTGGATCAACTGGGTAGGTTATTGGACAGCAAGGAGCTACATTGGCGCGTTTGGGTACGTCGATATTTGGCTCAATGCATCGGGTAAGGCCATCACTTCAGACAGGCATCCTGATCCGAACTGGCTCTACAAAGCCATTCTTGCTCTCATCGCCGTCGCCAAGCTCGCTTTCTGGATCGATGTTCGAAATCGATATAAGGACATTTCCAAGGCGATCTGGGTTGGACTCGTAATCTCCATCCTCACCCTGCTCCTCTTCGTCGGATTCAACATGACTTACTTCCAGGCACAAGGAAGGTATCTCTTACCCTGTCTCGCCCCCACCGCAGCAATTCTCGGCATCGGTTGGATGCTGCTTTTTCGATCAAAACTCATGCCCGCATTAATACTGGTGAGCCTTGTTTTCGGCGGAACCACTGTCTATGCTTTGTCAAATCTTTCGGAAGAATTCATAAGTCGGACAGCGACAAATTAGTGACCTCTGGCGGTTGTAAGTGCGTCTTATTAGGAGCAAGTGGTGTCAATTTACTTTGAGGGAGCAGGAAGTTTTGATGAGGATTCAATCCTTGTCGAGCGATTTCTGGCGGGCGAAGCATCCGCATTTGAAGCTCTGTACGCCAAGTATTACGGCAAGGTACTTTCCCTCTCGAAGGGCGTTCTCATCAGCGAGGAAGAAGCTGCCGACGTAACCCAAGAAGTCTTTACGCTTGTCTATCGTAACCTTCACCGCTTCAATCGCCAATCGAAGTTCTCAACGTGGCTCTTCCGAATCACCATCAATCGAAGCATCCAAGAATCCCGAAAGCGACGCTTCAAGCACAAACATGTTGAACTCAGCGAGGCAGCTGAAAGCGTTGCTCCCGAGGCAATGGAAGATGCAGATCCGCGAATTCAGTTGGCAATGGAGAAACTTACCCCTCAAGATCGGGCCATTTTGACCCTATTTTATTGGCAGGAGCAAAATCTTCAAGAGATTTCTGAATCAATGGAGATCAACCTAAACGCAGCGAAAACGAGACTCTATCGAGCGAGAGAAAGGTTCCGTATTTACTTTGAAAAGGAGGTACCCCATGATTCCGAAAGAAATTGACGACCTAATGTGGGCTATCGCTGAAGGCACTGATCAAGCGGCAATCGAAGAGTTTGGTGATCGCTATCCAAACCTCCGCGAAGAACTCCTGAAACGAATTCGAACCATCAAGGCTTTGAAGTCTGGGAGTCGACTTCCCCGCTCAATTACGACGCCAACTTTCCAAAACACCCAAGTTCGACCTGCAAATTGGAGATTGATTTGGGCAACCTTTAGCCTTGCTATTCTCTCAATTGTCGCATTTGGCGTCTATCGAGCCAATACATCTTCTCTTCCAAAGCCCGTCGTTCCACCCGTGGATCTGAGTCATTCGCAATTGCCAGCGACAAATATTCCCGATGCAACGCAGAATATTCCTCAGCCATTGAGGGTCCCGCAAAACAATCAGAATCCTCAAGGCAACAATCAGCCACTGGTCATCACTAAGCCGCCAAACCCGAGCAACGGTCTGAAAACAATGAAGCTTGAATCGGCAACGCTACAAGCTGCCATCCTTCTGATCGCCGAAGAAGATCACATGACGGTTACGATTGCAAAAGGCACCCCTAATCCAACCATCAAAATTGACTACGTCAACATGACGCCGATGGATATGTTGAAAGACCTCGGTCAGCAATACGCTTTCACGCCAGTCCTCGACGGCGAACACGCGATCCTCATAATTCCCAAAAAGGATGAAGATGAAGGCCAAATCAACGGCGACAGCCATTGACGAAAGGGCCTCTGTCAGATATAGTTTAGGAATCCATGCGTATCCAACGGTATTCCGACGTAATTGAGAGCATCAGTGAAAGAGCATTCTACTTTTTCCTAGGCACTATATTTTGCGGAGCACTGGGAGGACTTCTTTACAAATACAGGGGTGACGGCATTCTCACAGGCTTGGCTTTTGTACTGATGGTCGCTGCTGCCCTGATGCTGATTTACGGCATTTATGTCGCATCCGAAGCAAGAAAGGTAAAAGCCTTTACCATTGACTGCCCCATCTGCACCGAAGTCAACGAGTTGACCGAAAAGCCAACGAACGAAGACATCACGTGCGTGGCATGCAACCATAGAATTCCGATTCAAGATGGAAAAGTTCTTCCAGTTATGCAGGTTCGATGCGGTTACTGTAATTCACTCAACTACTACAGCGACAAAACCGACCTTCTTATTTGCGAAACCTGTAACCACGAAATTCCAATTCACCAAGAAGACGGCAAACCCGTCAAACACCTTCCGAAAGGATTTGCCTTGGTCGATGACAATATGCTCTATGAATTGGTCCTTCTCGAAGGATCAAAAACAGACGAAGATTTGGTTAAAACGCTGCAGTCAATGCTGGCACTCAACCGAAACCAAGTGCGCGATTTGCTCGACGAATTGCCTGTAACCCTTCTACAAGGTATTACTCGCATGAAAGCCGACATGCTGACCGCCCAATTGATCGGTCACGGGGCAAAAGCAGAAGGTCGAGCGATCCAGCAACACTAGTTGATCGGTGTGGTCTGCATTTAGGTACACTTTAACGGAATATCCAGGTCAGCGGCCAAGTGCTTTAAGCATGGAAGCGTTTGATTTCAGGTGGTAATAAACCATGAAGTCACTTCAGCTCACAATAAAGGGTGCAGTAAGCACGCCAACAGCTCGTTTACGCTTAATCGGCGTTTCAATTTTAGGTCTCCTTAGTTCCCTTGCCTTCGCATCCGAAGGCGAAGGAATCCACTTAAAGTTCGCGAAACAAGATCAACAAATTCTCGGAATTTCCGCAGTTTTTGGTCTTCTCGGAATCTTAACCGCATTCTTAATTGGTCAGGGCGTTCTCAAGAACAGTCGTGGCAGTCAAGGAATGCAAGATGTCCAAAACGCGATTCAAGATGGAGCGAAAGCCTATCTCAGCAAGCAAATCAAAATGATGATTCCATTCATTTTGGTTCTCGCCCTGCTCCTCTTCTTCCTCTATCGAGGCGCAATGGGCATGCAAGCTGGACTTGTAGCATTAACCTTTATCCTTGGCGTAGGCTCTAGCTACTACTCAGGCTATGCAGGAATGATAATGGCAGTCCGCGCAAACGCACGCGTTGCCTCGGCGGCACTCACGAGTAACAAAAAAGCCCTTGAAATTGCTTTTCGCTCTGGTTCCGTTGCTGGACTCTTGACCGTCGGTATTGGCCTTTTCTTCTCCTGCGTAATCTTGCTTGCCATGCCAGGCAGTGCAACGATCATGTTGGTTGGCTATGGCTTCGGCGGATCGCTCGCTGCGCTCTTTATGCGTGTCGGCGGTGGAATCTTTACCAAGGCCGCTGACGTTGGTGCAGACTTGGTCGGCAAAGTCGAACAGTCCATGCCAGAAGATTCACCACTCAACCCTGCAACCATTGCAGACAATGTAGGCGATAACGTTGGAGACTGTGCCGGAATGGCGGCCGACGTTTTCGAATCTTATGAGGTCATGTTGGTCGCAACCATTGTTCTTGGTGCGGCAACTTCGGCAGTCCTCGATGCTACAGTCTGGCCAAAATTAATCGTCTTTGCCCTTGCCGTTTGCGCTATTGGCATTGTGGCCTCGCTTATCGGTATTCAGACAGTAACTGGATCCGACGACGCAGAATCCGATCCTTTGAAACCAATTAATAAGGGATTTTGGGTAGCAGCATTAATCGCCGCTGTCGGCGTCTTTGGCCTTGCGTTCGTGCTTTTGCCAGATGTAAAGGTTCAAGAGCTTTTGACGGCTAAGTCGGCGTCGGTTCGACTTTCAAAATCAGTCACCGCGATCAGAGACTCTGTAGCGAAAGAAACCAAAAAGGAAAAGAGCGAGATATTACCAAAAGACCTGCTCTCCCGAGACGATATTAAGGCCCTTGGCTTCACTGAAAAGGATGAGCGAAAAATTCAAACGGCATTAGCTCCAGCTGCTGATGTTCCCGGCGAAGACAAGGGACTCGAAGGCTATACCGAAGTCACCAATCAAGACTTCAAGGATATGACGATTCCGGCTTTGCGTTACGCAATGCCTGCTCCACAGGCAGCCCCAAGTGCGACTCGAAGCTATGTCACCGTTGCCGATCGATTCGATCCATCGAAGAATAAGCTCATCACGGTCAAACTCGATATCAGCCAAGAAGCGGCTGGAATGCCAGGGCAACCCGGCCAAAAGCAAGAAGTCTCCATCTGGCTGGGTGCCACAACTGAAAAGGCACTCGACGATGTCTTGAAGAGGGAGAAAGAGAGAGCCCAGACTTCACAGTCAAAGCTATCGATCATTCCTGACAAAAAGCACATCCTCGCATCCAAGCTGTTCTACAACGCAAAGGACGATAAATTTGCCGTCATTGCTCCAGTTGGCGTCGACCATCCGGAAGTCTATCAAACAATGGAGCCCCTTTCGTTCTATCGAAAGTCAGTCTCCGATGTCGAAGATTTTGACAAAAAAGTTAAAGTTGATCCGAAAACAGTCGGGGCACCTGAAGCCGTTGCGATGGACAGTGCCGCGACCATCGTCAAAGCACGCGCTGGATTTTGGCTCTTTGCAATCCCAGTTATTTTTGGCATCCTGATGGCAATTGGTATTCAGATCTTGACCAACTACTACGTTGGAACGAAGAATAAACCAACACGTGAAGTGGCGGGTGTATCGAGTACTGGTCCTGCCCCAATGATTATCCAAGGCTTTGCTTTGGGCTTAGAGTCAAGTGTATTCATGGCCCTTGCGATTGTGATCGCATTGATGGTCCCGCTCTTCCTCTTCCCTGCTGCAATCTACGGATCGATGGTCCTTGGCTATTACGGAATTGCGTTGGTTGGGCTCGGATTGCTGACCACAACCGCATACATTCTCGCGATGGATACCTTTGGACCAATCTCAGATAATGCCCAAGGTGTTTTCGAGATGAGTGGCGAAGGCACCAATGAATACGGCTATAAGTCGCTTCAAAGACTCGACGCGGCCGGTAATACAACGAAAGCTCTCACCAAGGGCTTTGCGATTGCCACCGCAGTAATCGCTGCCGTGGCCTTGTTCCAATCGTTTGTCGAATCAGGGCACCTTCAAGGTGTTGGCCTTCGACTCGACGTTCCCGAAATCTTCATGGGACTCTTGATCGGCGGCGCGGCACCATTCTTGTTCAGCGCATTTACGATCAATGCAGTCGGACGAGCTGCCTTCGAGCTGATTCATGAAGTTCGAAGACAATTCCGAGAGAATCCAGGCATCTTGGCTGGCACATCAAAGCCGAACTACGGTCGATGCGTCGAACTGGTCACTGCCGCCGCTCAGCGAGAGCTGCTCGGCCCCGGTATCCTCGCCATCTGCCTTCCAATTGCGGTCGGATTTGGTTTTAGCTTGTTGCCTGGCACGCCAGTCACCATCGGCGACCATGTCTACAACCTCAAGGGTGCCCAGGCTTTGGGTGGCTTCCTTGCTGGCGCAATAGTTGTCGGACAGCTAATGGCCGTTACCTTGTCGAACGCTGGCGGAATTTGGGACAATGCCAAGAAGATGATCGAAGACGGTTTCACTGGTCATCCGAAGGACAGCGAAGCATTCAAGGAAGCGAAGAATGCTGCAGTTGTCTGCGATACCGTCGGCGATCCGTTCAAGGACACCGCTGGTCCAGCTCTGAACCCCCTTATCAAGGTTATGAACCTCGTTGCCTTGCTTTCGGTTGGCGTCATCATCGACGGAGCAATGACACCAATGGTTCGAGTGGGGATCACAGCCGTCGCTATCGCCCTTCTCGTATTCGCGTTCTGGCGAAGCAAGCAAGGATCATTGGCTGAAAAACTTCAACACATGAACGACTAATTCGGCAGGCTGCCGTAGTAAAGAGCCCAGGTGAAACCACCTGGGCTCTTTGCATCTCTAGGGTATCCTAAGTCACGAAATGGCAGAGCTTTTGGCCCGTGCCCTGGTCCGAGACGTCCCCGATTTTCCGAAACCAGGCATCCTATTTAAAGACATCACCCCCATCCTCGAAGACCCAGAAGCTTTTCAGCAAGTCGTCGATCTTCTCAGCGAAGACGCAATTGCAAAAGGTGCCGAAGTCATCGTCGGCATTGAAAGTCGGGGATTTCTTTTTGGCACCCCAATGGCCTTGCAGTGCAAACTTCCCTTCGCGATGACTCGAAAGCTCGGAAAGCTTCCTTTTGAACGAATCACCGAAGAATACGCCCTCGAATACGGAACGAACACCGTTGAGATGCATGTCGACGCATTAAAGCCTGGCCAGAAAGCCTATATTGTTGACGATCTTCTTGCGACAGGTGGAACCGCTGGTGCGGCTTGCCGACTCGTAGAAAGACTCGGTGGCGAAGTTGTTGGATTCGGCTGCATGATCGAATTAACCTTTCTGGATGGTCGGGCCGCTCTTCCCAATTTGCCGATCACTGCTCTGATGGAGTTTTGAACCAAAGCAATCCCGATATGGATTCCCCTCATCTCATCGCAATCATGGGGCCAACTGCATCGGGAAAATCCCAAGTTGCCGAAGCAATCGCAAATCAACTTAATGCGGCAATCATCAATGCCGACGCTTTTCAAATATACCGAGGCATGGATGTTGGCACCGGAAAGTCACCTAATCGAGCCCGCTATCAATTGCTCGATATCCGAAATCCCAATCAAGATTTTGGTGTCGGAGAATTCGTGGTCCTCGCCGCCGGGCTTCTACACGAACATTTTCAAAACGGAAAATCGGTTGTCATCTGTGGCGGAACCGGGCTTTACGTCCGGGCATTGGTCGAGCAATACGACAATCTCATGCCCGCTCCGTCACTAGAACTTCGAAACCAAGTTTCTCGCCTTACCTTTGACGAAGCAGTCGCTCAATTGCAAGAAAAAGATTCTCAATCCGCCTCTACAATTGACCTAAAAAATGAAATCCGTGTAAAACGAGCGCTCGAAAAAACTCTCGGTGGACAATCGCCTGTCCAATTCACGATTCCTCCGTTTCAAATCCAAAAAGTCGCAATCATTCCCACACCAGAACTTTCACAGCAGAAAATCAGGCAACGAACCGATGAAATGATACAAAATGGCTGGGTATCTGAAGTGAAGGACCTCCTAAGCAAAGGATACAACGGGGAAAATCCAGGATTTCGGGCCTTAGGGTATCAAGCAATTGCTGAGTATATTGAAAAAGGTGGAAACGAGGAGGACCTCGTCAACCGTATTAAGGTGGATACTGTTCAATATGCAAAACGTCAGAGAACGTGGCTGAGAGCAGAACCAAACTTAATTGTTTACAGTGAAACCGAAGATGTTTTGGCTGCAACGTCGCACCTACATTGAGGAATTTTTTTTAAGGATAAGAATACAAAATGGGCAAGGCAATAAACCTTCAAGACATGTTTTTGAACCAGGTCCGCAAAGAGGGCGTTGGTGTTACTATTTATCTCACAAACAGTGTGCAACTCCGTGGCCATGTGCGCGGTTTTGATGCATTTACGATCCTTCTAGACAGTGCAGGAAAGCCAACTCAGCTAGTTTACAAACACGCGGTTGCAACAATAGTTCCGAACAAAACCGTTGGATCATACAAGTCTCCAGGAGAAATGGACACTCCACGCGACGACGAAGATTGAACCTAATATTCACCAAAATGCACGGAATCGGAAACGATTTCGTGCTGATTGACACCATTCGAGATGGCGTATTTGACTGCGATGTCGAAGCGTTGTCAAAGCGCGTGTGTGACAGGTCGTTCGGAGTTGGGGCTGACGGTTTGATTCTTGTCGAAAGGTCAGGCAACACATTGCTAATGAGGATGCTGAATCCCGATGGGTCTGAATCTGAAATGTGCGGTAATGGCCTCAGAACCTTTGCTCGACTCTGCCACGATCGTAATTACGCCGACGGAAAATTCCAAGTCCAAACTGGAGCAGGATTACTTCAAGTCGAATGTCTGCCCGACCAGTCAGTCAAGGTAAATATGGGCATAGCCGAACTGGAACCATCCAAAATTGGGATGGTAGGTACAAGTGGAACCAATTTCATTAACCAACCAATCGGAAATGGATTCTTCGGAACCGCTGTTTCGATGGGTAATCCCCACATCGTCATTTTCGTTGACAAAGTTTCAGAAGTTGACTTAGCCAACGACGGACCCAAACTCGAAAGGGCATCGCTCTTTCCAAACCGAACCAATGTCCACTTCGTGCAAATTGAGTCGGAAAACGAAATCTCTCAGCGAACATGGGAACGAGGAGCCGGAATAACGCTTGCATGTGGCACAGGTGCATGTGCTGGAGCAGTAGCCGCTTTTCTCAACCAGAAGACCGGCCGAAGCGTAAAAGTGAACTTGCCTGGCGGTACCTTGCAAATTCAATATAAGGAATCAGGCGAAGTTACAATGACGGGAACCGCAGAGTACGTCTTCGAAGGGTCATCAAGCGCACTTCTTTAGAACTCGATATAGTTGGTCTCGAGAATCATCGAAGAAGTCCATAAATTCGATTCCGTTCGTACCGTTTTCTTTGTTTTCATGAACAACAAGCCCAAGGGCTCGAATGTCCACTCCGTCAATATTACACTTGAATTCAATAAGAGCGTTCAGTGGCAAAGTTGGCTCAACGGCAATCCATGATCCACCCAAACTTAGGTCTTTAGTTTCGCCTTGGCTGACAGAAATGACCGTCGATGTTTGAACTTCTGTAACGGCTCGAATACTCACTGGAGCGTGAACGGCATATCGAGGATAGACTCGTCGGTCTACTTCCCTCATGTTCGTTCTCATGATTTCCATGACGTTTCCTGTCTTCCACGGCATGACTCGTACCGCTTCAGCTTCACCCTTCAAGACGTCGGCTCCTCTATGCCATACCAAGACGACTGGTTGAGGATATTCCAGGTCAAGCACGCGCAAATCTTTCGTAAATAAGTAAAGCGGAGCCTCACTCGTGACAAGGCAGCTAATCGCCATCGGACGGCCGCTAATCATAAATGCCGCGACGACCGTGCTGTCGACTGGCAAATACTTTGTTATTTCTTGCTTTGACACGCAATAAGTATTGGCACACGTGGTCAAAAACTAAAGTGCTTTCAGAATTTTTCAGACTTTAAACGATCCATTTCCCGCTGCGTATCCTTTTTCATCAGCGATTCACGTTTGTCATAAAGGGCCTTTCCTCTTGCCAGGGCAATCTTGACCTTTGCTTTTCCGTGACTAAAATAGATCTCCAATGGAACGATAGAATAGCCCTTCTCAAGGCTTTTGCGATCAATCACCTCAATCTCTCGTTTATGTAAGAGCAATTTGCGATCTCTACGCCGTTCTAGCTGAAAATTGGATGAGTGTGTGTACGGCTCAATGTCCAAGTGCACCAGCCATAATTCGTCGTTCACAACTTTACAGTAGCCGTCCGTCAAGTTTGCCCGACCGTTGTAGAGGCTCTTAACTTCACTTCCGACCAATACCAAGCCTGCCTCATACTCAGCGAGGATTTCGTATTCAAACCGAGCCTTTCGGTTCTGAATTGTCTTCGGACCCGGTGCTTCTTGCTTGTTTTTGGACTTGGCCATGTCACTTAGTGTACTTTGTGGGAGCAAACTGAGTTGAATTTGGGTAATTTCTATACATATGTCTCGACTTGCGTTCGGAGTGATTTTGATAGCAGTTCTTGTTGGCTGCAGCAAGAAACCTGATGCCACCAACCCAGGAGCAGGAAATACCCCTGGCACTGGTGCGGCCCAAGGTTTCAAAACACTATCGCACACTGATCTAACACCTGGACACGGCGACGGTGGTAAGACCGGAGACTATGTCTTGGTTTTCTACCGAGGAACGTTCCTAAATGGCAAAGAATTTGACTCTAACATGGATGCGACCGGAAAACCGAACATTGAATTGGATCCATACGCTGTAACTATCGGGGGTGGAGGAGTTATCAAAGGTTGGGACCAAGGTCTCATCGGTATGAAAGAAGGCATGACCCGGAAGCTCAATGTGCCATGGTCACTTGCATACGGCGAAAATGGAGACGGCCGGAAGATCCCTGCAAAAACCGACTTGGTGTTTACAATGACTATCGCCAAGCTGTATAAAGGTGGCTCCGAGCCATTTATCGATACCGAAGACGTCAAAGTTGGTACGGGACCCAAAGCTACCGAGAACAGCACAGTCACATTCCGTTACGTTGGGAAAACCATGTCGGGACGAATTTTCGATGACCAGTTGAAAAATGATCTCACAAGCCCAGTCAACCGACTGATTCCTGGCTTCAGAGGAGCCGTGGTCGGAATGCAAGCCGGAGGAAAGCGAATTATATCATGCCCTCCCGGTGCTCCAAACCCGACAGGACTAATCCCGGCGGGCCAACCAGTTGACTACACTGTCGAGCTAATTTCCGTCAAGTAATTAGTGGAAGTAGCTCGCTCCGTTGATATCAATCACGACGCCACTCAGGTAACTGGCGGCGTCGCTTAACAAAAAGCTCGCTGTCGCCGCGCAATCTGCGGGACTCCCCATCCTTCCCATCGGGATCGTGGCCAAAATATCCGCTAATCGGTCATCCATTCCATCCCGCGCCATCGACGTATCAACCCAACCGGGAGCCAGGCCAAAGAACTCAATTCCCGTGTTCGCGTATTCAACTGCCAAACTTCGGGTCAAATTGATCAACGCCGCCTTTGAAGCCGCATAGAAGGCAGCATTTGCCTCGCCACGAAAACCAACCCGGCTTGACACATTCAGCACTTTTCCATGACCCTGCTTTGAAAACTGCTCTAAAGCAAAATAAATCAGTTCGGCTGGTGCCTCAAAATTCACTCGCATCATATCCGCCCGCAGCGCTTTCCAATTCGAATAGTCATCCGCAAACGGACTTTGCACATAGATTCCCGCATTATTCACCAGAGCGTCAATCGAAGTAAGCGCACTTGCCTTCTTCCATAAAGAGGCAGTTTCCTCTTCACTTTTCAGGTCAGCCTTGATCACTCCCAGGCATCGAGCACCAATATTTTGGGCCAAAGCTTCAGCCTCGGTTGCGTTGGCCGAGTAGTGCAAGATCACGTTCCAATGGTCGCCAGCCAACTGCTGAGCCATCGCGGCACCAATTCCGCGCGAGCTACCCGTTACCAAAACTGTCCGATTATTCATGAATAACAAATTCTACTTTTAAACCTGGCTGACTAATTTCGCGTATAACTAACCATATGCGATATTCTTTCGTTTTTGTAGGATTGTCTTGTCTGGCGGCAGTGGGTTTTGGAATTGGGGCAACTCAAAAGTCAGTCTCTTCCACGGTTAAAATTCCGAAGAGCGTGACCTATGCCGAGAACATCGCGCCGATCCTGAATGCACACTGTACATCTTGCCACCACGACGGGGCCGTAGCCCCATTCTCCTTGGTCGGTTATGAGGCTTCAAAAAAGCAAAGTGCGAACATCGCCAGCGCGACCGATGGAAAGCGAATGCCGCCGTGGAAGGCCGTACACGGATACGGAACTTTTCTTGACGAAAACCGACTCACCGAATCAGAACTCACCATTCTAAAGACATGGGCAGAAACGGGTGCAGCCAGAGGCGATGTTAAAAAGGAGCCAAAACCACAAGTCTTTTCCAACGACTGGGATCTTGGCAAGCCAGACGTTATCCTTACTCAAACAAAGCCATTCAAACTGGAAGCCGAAGGCGCCGACATTTACCGAAACTTCGTCTTCGACCTCAAGAACACCGAGCCAGTTTATGTAACCGCCATGGATGTGAAGCCAGGAAACCGAAAGGTCGTCCATCACATCATCGGATTCCTTGATGCTGGCAACGGTGCAACGCGACTTGCAAAGAACAACACCGACGGACAAGAAGGCTACACGTCATCCGGAGGCGGCATTGGAACCGTACCAAGCGGTTCACTTGGCGGATGGGCTCCCGGAGTCACGGTCCGCAAAACTTTACCGGGAACGGCATTCGTCGTTAAACCAGGAACCAAGATCGTCATGCAGGTTCACTATCATAAAGATGGCAAGCCAGAAATGGATCAGACCAAGCTTGGCCTCTACACCACCAAAGTGAAGCCTGAAAAAGAAGTCGACATTCTCTGGTGCGCAAATCCAATGTTTCAGATTCCGGTTGGGGCTGCCAGTCACCGCGTGGCTTGGAAGCAAACCATTCCCGCTGACGCAACGATCTACACGGTCATGCCCCATATGCATTTGCTCGGCAAATCCATGAAGGCAAAACTAGTCAAGTCCGACGGAACCGAAGTTCCATTGGTCTTCGTTGACAAGTGGGATTTCAATTGGCAACTTGTTTATGCGCTCAAAGAGCCGCTGCAAGTGAAGAAGGGCTGGAAAATCGCCGTAGAGGCGATTTACGACAATTCGGACGCCAATCCGTATAAAACGAACCGTGCGGTCACCTGGGGCGAGCAAACGACCGATGAGATGGCTCTCCTCGTTATTGGATATACATCCGACACGCCAATTGACATGAAGACTCAAATTAAGCAAATGGTTCTGGACTTCGCCAAAGGCGGAAACTAACCAACCTTCGGGAATCAGACATTAAGAAAGCCGCAGATGAATCTGCGGCTTTCTTTTTTCGGACAACTGAAAGCTGAAAGCTATTCTTACTTCTTTTCCTCGTCCTTTACTTCTTTGAACTCGGCGTCGATAACCTCTTCGCCTTCGTGAGCGTGAGTCGTCTCACCTGTCACGTGCTGTTGCTCTCCGCCTGCGCCCGAGTCGGCATAGAGCTTCTCGGCAATTGCGTGGGAAACTGTTTCCAACTCGGCATACGATGTCTTGATCTCTTCTTCAAAGCCAGAGACAACCGCCTTTCGGACGGCTTCAATCTTTTCAGTAGCGTCTTGTCGCATGCCCTCTTCGATCTTGTCACCCGCGTCCTTCAGGGTCTTTTCGGTCTGGTATGTGAGTTGGTCTGCCTTATTCTTGAGTTCAGCAAGTTCTTGGAACTGCCGATCGGCTTCGGCATTTGCCTCGGCGTCCTGCACCATCCGCTCGATATCGTCTCGATTGAGGTTGCCTGAACCCGTGATCGTGATGCTCTGCTTGGCACCAGTTGCCTTCTCTTGCGCACTGACGTGCAAAATTCCGTTGGCGTCAATGTCAAACGTAACTTCGATCTGCGGAACTCGTGCAGGCGCCGATGGGATTCCGGCAAGGTGGAACCGACCGATGGACTTATTGTCTCGAGCCATTGGTCGCTCGCCCTGAAGAATGTGAATCTCAACTTCCGGCTGGTTGTCCGTCGCTGTCGTATAGATTCGGCTCTTCTTGGTAGGAATCGTCGTGTTTCGATCAATCAGCTTGTCGAAAATACCGCCTTGGGTTTCAACACCCAGCGAAAGAGGAGTAACGTCGAGGAGAACGATGTTCTTGACCTCACCACCCAAAACGCCCGCCTGAATCGCGGCACCGATGGCCACTACTTCGTCGGGGTTGACCGAGCGATTTGGCTCCTTGCCAGTCAACTGCTTGACCAAGTCTTGAACTTGTGGCATTCGAGTTGAACCTCCAACCATGATGATTTCGTCGATTTCACTAGCTTTTAGCTTTGCGTCTTCAAGAGCCTGGAAGAATGGCTTCTTGACTCGGTCCATCAAGTCGGAAGTAAGTTCTTCGAACTTCGCTTTCGACATCGTCACGTCAAGGTGCTTCGGCTCATTATCAACCGCAGTGATGAAAGGCAAGTTGATTTGAGTCGTCGTCTGGCTCGATAGCTCAATCTTGGCTTTCTCGGCCGCGTCTCGCAGTCGCTGAACTGCTGCGTTATCTTTCAAAATGTCGACGCCTTGCTCTTTCTTGAATTCGGCTGCAAGGTAATCAACAATTTTGTTGTCAAAGTCGTCGCCACCGAGGTGACTGTCGCCGCTCGTTGATCGAACTTCGAAAACGCCTTCGCCCACGTCAAGGACGGACACGTCGAACGTTCCACCACCAAGGTCAAAAACGAGAATGGTTTCGTTGGCCTTCTTGTCTAAGCCATAGGCAAGTGATGCCGCCGTTGGCTCGTTGATGATTCGCAGGACCTTCAGTCCCGCAATCTCTCCCGCGTTCTTGGTTGCGGTTCGTTGCGCGTCGTTAAAGTACGCTGGAACGGTGATAACCGCCTGATCGACCGTCTCGCCGAGGTAAGCCTCTGCGTCGTTCTTCAGCTTCTGTAAAATCATCGCGGAAACTTCTTCGGGAGTCAAATCTTTATCGAGTGCAGGCACATGGGCAGCCGCTTGACCGTTCTTTCCAGCTTTGAGCTTGTACGAAATTCTGCTTTGCTCGCCCGAAACTTCGCCATATTGGTGGCCCATGAATCGCTTGATCGAACTGATGGTGTTTTCAGAGTTCGTAACTGCTTGGCGCTTTGCGGGTGCTCCCACGAGTCGTTCGCCATTCTTTTTAAATGCAACGACACTCGGACAGGTTCGCGAACCTTCCGCGGTGCTGATGACGACTGGCTCTCCGCCTTCCATAACGGCTACGACCGAGTTGGTCGTCCCAAGATCAATTCCTACTGTTTTTCCCATTGCTATATCTATTATGGCATTAAACCACTTGAGCCTCATGCGCTCAATGCATACCTACGTTCAGAATACCAGAGCAGTTGCAGATCGGGCCAAAATTCCTGGTTAAATCTTTGGAAGTTGATGGGGGCCGGTCCTAACAATCTGCGAGGATACGCATGAACAACTCATCAACTACAAGCCTCATCTAAGTTACAACGGAGGACTACTCCCATGGTTGGATTAAGTTTCAAAGATTCCCGAGACTCCGTGTGGCCTGCATACCCGACAATCTACGAAGTTGCGAGGATATGCAGGAACAACCAATCCTGACTCCCGCTACAGAACCGGAATCGCCGAGAAGTCAAGGCGTGAGATGGGTACTTTTGGAAAACGAATCCGGGTGGCATTGGCAGCGACGTCTACGAAGTTGGGAGTTGCCTGTGTAATCAAGGGTAAAAGAAGTCTATTGTGAGTCAAGCCAAGAAACTGAATACCCGTCAGTTCATCAATGAGTTTGGCCACTCTCTTTATCTGACCTTCTCCATACACGAATTGGAGTTGGAATAGGCAAAGTGACCAGCACTCTCACAGGTTTTTCACGGTTAACTCTCAGCTTCGCAGGGGTCGCTAACCATGCCACCCGGGTTAGGCTTTCATCTAGCAGAAGTACCCCACCCACAAAGTGGCTCGCCTGTTGTTTCTATGACTCCATTCAAACACGATATGATGTCTGGTGGGTCAGCACCTGACCTCATTATGTCTACCTGGCAAGGGAATGCGATCCTCACCCCATACCTGATGTCAATTCCAAAGAATCAATATAAATTCTTGTGGCTCGACGGATGTTGTACGGCCGGAAGCAGCCAATTTCAAGGTAGCAATGATTACATGACCAGTAGTCCTGTGCCCACGTGGGGTACTTCGTTCGGAATGTCGGTTTGGAAAGAAAATCAAGGATTTCTAGGTTGGAATGGAAGTTCGCTTTCCAATGGATCAAGGAGTCTGGTAGGAAATGTTGCCGAAACTTGCTGGAAACGTTGGCGGTTACGCCTGTGGCGAGCGCTACTAATTTCCGATCTTACACTTACTGATGCAGTCAACGATGCTAACCTTCACATGGGTGCTTCAGATACACGGTATATGCCTTATACAACAGAAAACGGAGTGAGTAAGGTTTACTGGTTAGGAGGGTTTTCATTCCCATAAAACCTTAGTTTCACCATGAAGCAACTTTTGGCTATTCTTCTGTTGACGCCCCTTTGCGGCTGTGCAAACCATCGTGGCGAGAAGGCGAGCTACCGAACACCAACCATGCTAGAAGGTTTCGAATTGGCCCAGAGAGGTAAAATTGAATACATTACTATCCAGGACCTTAGCGGAAACGTCAAGTCAGAATTTACTGTTCTCGGAGATTCTTATGCTCGTCCACTATTTGACGAATTCATTGAAGGCTTTCGTAAAGATCCAAATCAATGGAGTCGACTAGCCAGAAATTCGCCGGAATTGAGGCCGCTCTCGAATCGGTTCGTCTCCATTAAGTATCGACCAACGAACCTCACCGAAAGGGAAAAACTGATTGTGCCTTCCTTTGGATTTTTCATTCCGAAGGACGAAGGGCAGATATTGAGCCCAAAAGCAATAACTCTCCTAAAAGGTCTGGAATTGAAATCAAAATCCGAGCCCAACCATATCTATGGCAAAGACGAATAATTATTCGACGAGTCACTTTGTGATCTGGGAGTTTTGACAAGTCACGTTGTGAGTGGGGCTAAATTGGTGTGGCCCGCGTACCTGACAATCTGCGAAGCTGCAAGGATACACAGGAAAGCTAATCGACAAGTCACCGTGAGATGGATAGTTGTGGAAATGGAACCGGGTGGCACTGGCAGCGACGTCTACGAAGTTGGGAGTTGCCTGTGTAATGAAGGGTAAAACCAGGCAATAGTGAGTCAGCCCGAGAATCTGATGACCAGTAAGTTAATCAATGAGTTTGGCCACTCACACTAATTGACCTTCTCCACTTACGAACTGGAGTTAGATTAGGCAAAGTGACCAGCACTCTCAAAGGTTTCTCACGGTTAACTCTCAGCTTCGCAGGGGTCGCTAACCGTGCCACCCGGGTTAGGCTTTCATTATCCAAAAGTATCCCGCCCACACAGTGGCTCGCCGTCTCATCCCTGTCAGGCGCTTTTTTCCAAAACTTAGAATTTCACGAAGCGCCTGAACGAGGGCGTGGGAAGGTTCGGAATACTTCATCCACTAAGGTCCGCTCTCCGACTCCTCAAAGCGCGGAAAGCCGTTAATTCCTGTTGATTGAGATTTCGAACTAATGCCCCTGAGCTTACAAAACCGGGATGGCCGACTCGTGCTGAACGACCGCCTTTGACCCCGGAAGCTTCGCCGGAACCAAGGTCGAGACCCCTGGTTCCTGCATCGTAACCCCTAGCCAATTGGGCGCGATTTCGATCGTTGAAGGATTGTGGGTGATGACGATGAACTGGATCGTCTTCGAGAACTCTTCCAGTGTCGCGGCGAACCGCTCCACATTTCGCCCGTCGAGCGGAGCGTCGACTTCATCAAGAACAACAAGCGGAGCGGGCTTCACCTTCAGTAATGCAAACAGAAACGCCGAGGCGCAAAGCGAGCGCTCGCCACCAGAAAGCAATTGCAATGCCTGACGCTTTTTGCCGGGAAGCTGGACCTCAATCTCGACTCCACTTTCCAACACCTTCTGCGGATCGGTCAGCTCGATGGAAGCCGAACCGCCACCAAACAACTTTTCGAACATGATTGAGAACTGTTCGCGAACCGCATCAAAAGTCGTCACAAATCGGTCTCGAGTGAGCTTGTCAAGCTCATGAATCGAGGCTTCGACCTGCTCGATACCGTTCAAAATATCGTCTCTCTGAAGTGAAAGTGTCTCGAATCGTTCGGTCAACCGTTCAAAAGCCTCAATTGCGCCCGTATTAACGTCGCCCATCGCCTTAATCTCGCGTCGCAGGCGACCAACTACTGACTGTGCGTCCCCGGGAACATCGTGCATCGCCTCTTGGGCAAGTGCATCGGTTTCGCTCAGCGCATAAGCATCCATCAATCGCTCAGCGAGCGTCGCCCGTTTCGTTTCCGCCCTTGCCCGACTTAACTCGTTCTGATGGTTTGACTCGCTCAGGCTCATCACGTTGGCCCGAGCATTTTTGAGCGACTCCTGCAAAACCATATTCCGCTCGGATAGCTCTCGTCGCTCCATGGTCAAGGCAGTCAGGGACACCATCAGGGCTTGCTTCTCCTTGGCGTACGTTTCGGCCTCCACTTTGAGCTGATCGACTTGCTGACGCAGCTTGTCGCGCTCAGGACCAAGATTATCTAGCCTTCTGCCCCGATGAAGTTCCGCGTCAGTGGCTGACTCCAGTCGCTTCTCGGCGGCATATTGCCGAATCTGCGCTTGACGGGTGCGTTCCTGGGCATCGCGCAACCGAATTTCGGCTTGCTCAACGTCGGCCGATTTCGAGGCCAGAGTCTTCAGACACTCATCTCGATTCCGCTCAAACTCAGCGGTGTCCACATCATCAATTCCGCCCAGCTTAGCCTTTTCAATAGCGTCAATTTCGTGGTTTGCCTTGCTCAGCTGCCGATCCGCATCGCGATGCTCTTCTTCCAATGCCCTCAAAAGCTGTTCGGCTTCGTCGGCTGGCTCCTTCGCTTCCTTTCTCGCTTCTCGGTTTGCGGTTAGTAATTCTTCGTTCTCTAATATCCGGCGAAGTCGATCTTGCTTTCGTTTGTCGGCTCCGGCGATCAGCTTGTCGAGTTGACCGATTTCTTTTTCGAGTTCCGCAAGGTCGGCCCGACGTTGGACCACGCCGTAGCCTTGTCGTTGCGACAGACCACCCGTCACTGCGCCGCTCGAATGGATGACTTCCCCGTCCAGGGTCACCATGCGGCTCCAACCCGTCGTTTTGGCCAGCTTTAACGCATCAGCAATCGTATCAACGATCACGATTCGACCCAACAGACTCTCGATGACAGGCAAAACCCTCGCTTCGCATCGAACCAGCTCGGACGCCCGATTGATCACCCCTTTTTCGCTCAGGACCTTGCGCATTTCCGAGTTAACGTCCTGCCGACGCATCAACGAAATGGGTTGAAACGTACACCGCCCCGCCCGATTCTCTTTCAGCCATTGAACCGCGGCTTTCGCCTCGTGGTCGCTATCGACAATCAGGTCGTTCGCAGCTGCCCCCAGCGCGGTCTCGATCGCCAAAGATAGGTCCTTATCAACATCGATCGCATCGGCGACCGATTCAAAATTGCCCTTTATCAGGCCCCTTTCGCGCGCTTCGAGAACTGCGCGCGATCCCTGAGAAAGCCCCTCATGAGCGTCGAGAGTAGCTTCAATACCGCGACGACGACCTTCAAGGCTTGCTCGCTCGCTCAATGATTCGCGCAACTTGGTGGATTCTCGATCTTCTTCTCGCTTAATTTCGTCGATGGCAGTAACGAGGCGGCCAATCTCCTCCTCGATAACTCCGATGACTGCACTCGCAACCGTATACTCCTGCTTCGCAACGTCAATCTCTTGAAGGAGCTTGGGGAGGGACTTATCTATTCCCGAAATTTCTCGTCGGAGCAGTCGCGCTCTTCCCTCTTGCGCCTCTCGCTCGGCTTCCCACTTCATTCGTTGCGTTTTTCGTTCCCTTGCCTCGTTGAGGGACTTTTCGGCCTGGCGAAGATCATCGCTTAACTTCTTGGACTCGGACGACGCTCCAGCGGATTCGGACTGGATTTTCTCTAACAATTCGAGTTCGGTCGCGGCTTCTTTTTTGGCAACTTCTGCATCATGAGTCGCTTCCTTCAATCGGTTCGCGACGGTAGTCGCATCTTCCTTTAAGTTCTTCTCTTGAGCGATGAGCGACGAAATCTTCTCTTCGGTGATCTTGACGTTGGCTTCAGTCCGCTCCTGCAAGGTCATCTGCTCTTGGTGCGAGGTGCGAGTTTGATCAATTTCCCGGTCAAGAACCCGAATCCGGTCAGAATCTGAGCCTAATTCCAATTCAAGTTTATCGGCGATAATTCGTTCCCGTTCAACCAATCCCGCCGAATTGGCGATCTTCTCTTCCAAGTTACGCAGTTCATGCATCGCCGCACAAAAGTCTCGAATAAGGAGTCCAATTTCGACTTCCCGAAGGGCCGCATCGAGTTGCTTGAACCGAATGGCAACCTCGGCCTCTTCGCGCAGCGGTTCGCGGTGGGATTCAAGTTCTCGAATGATGTCATCAACCCGGCTCAAACTATCTTTTGCCGAGGCGAGTCGTCGAAGACTTTCGATCTTTCGCGTTCGGTACCGTTGGACACCCGCCGCCTCATCAATCCACCCTCGGCGATCTTCGGCAGAAGCAGACAAGGCTTGATCGATCTCTTTTTGCCCGACGATCGCATAACCCGCCCGGCCAAGACCGGAGTCGGCCAATAGTTCAAGAACATCCTTCAATCGGCACGACTGGCGATTGATCGAATAATCAGTGTCTCCGCCCCGGGTCAGTCGGCGGGTAATCCAGACTTCGCTCGCGTCTATCGGGAGGGTACCGTCTTCGTTATCAAAGCACAGCGAAACTTCGGCAAAGCCAACGGGCTTTCGATTTTCCGATCCGCTAAAGATGACATCTTGCGAGGATGAAGCCCGAAGGTGCTTGATGCTTCCTTCGCCCAAAGCCCACAGAATCGCGTCAACAAGGTTGGATTTTCCGCATCCATTGGGGCCGACAACGGCAACCACACCGCCATCCAAACCGAATTCGGTTTTTTCTGCAAATGTCTTAAACCCGAAGATACGAACGCGCGTCAGCCGCATAGCTAAATGAAGACTCTAGAATACTATGGCGCGAATATTGCATGAACAACTGAAAACAAGGAAAGTTATGGATGTCTCAAAAACCACTCGCGCATTGATTGCAACAATTACCATTGCTACTGTAAGTCAAAGCTTTGCCCAAGTTGACGCCCGCACGGCAATTCAAGGCAACTACGACAAGGTCTCTCGCCTCTCGATCAAGAAAGACATCACCCGGCTCGAGAAGACGATTCGCCGAAACGCAGCATCAAATTTTCACACCATCGACTCGATGCAGAACACGCTGGACCTTAGCGCAACGGTTCGACAAAACACCGACCAACTATCCAAGGTTGCAAAATTCAACTCCAACACGAACAAGATCGTCGGCATCAAAGCCAAGGGCCGCGACCTTGTTTGCACCGTGCAAACCAACTTTGACCTCATCATGTCTGACAAAAAGAAAACCCGAGTGACGGGCAACGTCGTAAGCGAGGACACCTGGATCAAGACGATGAAGGGTTGGAAGATTAAGCAGAGCAAGGTCGTCAAAGAATCGTCGCTTTAAGCTTTACAGTCGCCCGAATTTAGGTTAAGATGGGCGATATGGTCCGTTTCCTTCGCCTTGGCTCCTTGGTAGGAATTCTATGTCTTTCTGTGGCTTGCCTTGCCTTAGATAAGACAATCAAAGAATCCTACGAACGGGTCCAAACCGCGACCCTCAAAAAGGACGTGGTCGCGATGAAGCAGATTTGGAAGGATTACGTCGATCCCAATTGCGTGGAGGATCGAAACGGCAAGAAGACGACGGCCGCACAAATGATCCAGTCGTTTGAACGGCAGATGAAGCTGATCAAGAAGGTCAATGCCTGCAAAATCGAGGTGACGAATTCGAAGTCGAAGGGTGGCAAGGTTGTCTGCACCGTCGAAACCAAGCAGTCCTTCGTCATTGCTGTCAAGGGAAAAGACAGCGTCTTTGATGTTATTTCTGTGGTCGAAGACACCTGGCAGAAGGTGAACGGAAAATACAAAATCATCGGAATGAAGTCCATCAAAGACACCTTAAAACAAGACGGAAAACTTGTCTCCGGTGGATAGCCTCCCCAAACGTCAGAACTTTGGGACTAAAAACCATCTTCTCCCAAGACTTGCAACCTATCGCTGGGTTCAACCGAATGTGTATAATCGGAAGACTAACTCTTTTCTGGAAATTTGAAACTCAATGAATCGCCTTATTAACTGGATAAAAGGTCTGTTTAACCGGACCATGGACAAACTCGAAGATCCCGAGATGATGCTCGAGCAAGCAAAACGGGATATGCAGGTCACGCTGCAGAGCAACCAAGAGAAGGCAGTTCAGGCCATCACCCAGAAGAACATGCTCGAGAACTTGCTGAACGACCAAAAGCGAAAGTCTCAAACCCTTGAGACTCAAGCAACGATGGCTCTCAAGCAAGATAAGCGCGACATGGCAACTCAGCTCATGCGCGAAAAGATGAATGTTGACGCCAGCATTGCCAATGTTCAAACAAGCTATGACCAAGCCGTCGCCACCGTTGAGCAAATCAAGATCGGCATCAAGCGACAACAAGAAGAAGTCCGCAAAAAGACCGCCGAAGCTATGGTGCTCAAAACCCAATGGAAACAGGCTCAAATTCAGAATTCCATCACGAAGGCTTTAGACGGTCTCACGTTCGAAAACCAATTTGAAGGATTTGGCGCAGTTACCGACAAGATTCGAGAAAAGCAAAGCGAGGCATCAGCCCGACAAGAAATGCAAAACGAATCGTTAGCCGGAAAGATGATGCAGCTTGAAGATTCCTCGCGAGACATGGAAGCCGAATCTGAACTCGAAAAACTCGAGCAACGACTTGGACTGAAGCCAGCCGCAACAACCGTTGATGCCACTCAAACGGTCTCCGTGACTGACGCAACCGTAGCGACTGGTACTCCTGCCGCACCGGGTGCAACTCAAGGCGAAGCAGAAAAGGCACTTGAAGATTTGGAAAAGCGACTAAACAGCGGAAATTAATTTTCCGCTCACGCTTTCTGTTGTTCAAGTAATCTATCTATATGGCATCAGCCGACCTCACGAGGCTCTACAAGCTACATCTCATCGACGTTGGCATTCTTGAAATCAAGAAGAAGGCCGTCTCGCTGGAGGCAGGTAAACGACATCAGGCTGAACTGGAAGCATTGACTGCCCAGTTCAAAAAGGTCGAGGCCGCTTTTCACCAAATTCACGGTGAACAGAAAGACATCGAGCTCAGTAATCAGCAAATCGACGATAAAGTGAAGTCGATCGATAACCTGCTGTTTGGCGGTTCCATCAAGAATTCCAAAGAGATTGAGTCCTACGAAGCTCAAAAGAAATCGCTGGCCAAGCAAAAATCCGGAAACGAAGATCGGTTGCTCGAAGTTTGGGACAAAGTCTCGGTCGCCGAATCCGCATTCAAAGCAGAAAAGAAGACCCTCGACGAAAGAACCAAAGCTTTCGAAGAATGGAAAGCCAAAGCCACCATCTTCAAAGGTCAACTTGAATCCAAATACAAAGAACTCATGACCCTGCGCCCGAACGCCGCCAAGGGGATTGACCCAACTCTCATCGCAAAATATGAAGCGACAAAGCAACAACACCACGGAATCGGTGTCGCCCTCGTCACAAAGCAACAAACCTGTGAAGAATGCGGAACTAAAGTCTCTGACAAGAGTATTGAATCAATTAAGGATGATCGTATCGTGAATTGTGAGGAGTGCCATCGAATTTTGTACTGGACGGGTGGAATCGTTTGAAGCTGACTGCCCTACTTGGGTTGATCAGTTTTGTCCTGCTCGGTTGCGCAAAGTTTCCGGCTAGCATCTCACCAGATTCGACCCGGGTCATCTTTCGAATGACCGTACGAGGCCAAATCCGAAGCGATTACGTCTACGTCTTCCCAATCAGAACGTCAATCGACCCAAACCCGCAAGGTGATGGGCCAACTCCGGCCCTGCAGTACCCTACTCCTAACGGGTTTGTTACTGGCAACCTTCAGTACTTCGTGTTGTGGACGCCCGACACTCAGCAGTACACCCTTTACAAATTTACTGACAGCACGCTGACGTTTTATACCGCGATTGGCGTTCCCATCAATACCCTCGATGCGACCACAGGATCAAAGACCCTCGGATTTGAACTTTCGCTAGAACAGCTTGTCGAAACCCCTGGCACATCAAACCAACTTCAGGTGCTCCAAGTAAATTTCTTGACCATGAGCGCAAAGCTCAATCAAAGCAATGGAACAAGCCGAAGGATAGACTGCTTGGGCAACACCAACCTGTTGACCGACTTTAACGAGCCAGTCAAGATTCCGCTGGCCACAACCGGACTGTATGATAACCAACGCTTCAACTTCCTCGAACCAATCGATCCTGACTGCTCAGATCCTGATCTCGACATCTCGGATTGGTCCGTCGAGGTTCGCCGACAGTGAGGGTACTGGTTCTCGGGGCCAACGGAATGTTGGGATCCGACCTCGTACGCATTCTAAGCGAGCGCAACCACAAAGTAACCGCATTTGCATCAAAGGATTTGGACATCACCGATGAACGCGCGGTACGAGAGCATCCCGCCCTGAGCAAAAAGAACCAAGAGTGGGTCATCAATTGCGCCGCTTATACTGAGGTCGATCGGGCCGAAGAAGAACCAGAGATTGCCAGAGACGTCAACGAAGAAGGAGTCTTTAATCTCGCGGCTAGGTTAGAACGTGGTCCACGATTCTTCCACTTCTCAACCGACTTTGTGTTCGACGGAACCAAGGGCTCCCCGTATATCGAGTCGGACCCAATATGCCCACTTGGGGAATATGGCATGTCCAAAGCCGAAGGCGAACGGTACGCCGAGGCGATGACCGAAGACGCGATTATATTCCGGACGTCTTGGCTCTATGGCCCAAACGGCAAATGCTTCCCTCGAACCATCATCCAAGCTCACGATGCCGGGAAAACACTGCGAGTGGTGAACGACCAGGTCGGATGCCCGACCTACACCGTCGATCTCGCCGTTGCGTGTGCTGAAGCCATCGAACAGCACTTAAGTTCCGGCATCTACCATGCCTGCGGCCAAGAGGCGATGTCCTGGCAATCATTTGCCGGACAAATCCTCGAAGCCTGGACGGACCATCCCGTGGAAATCGAAGGGATTTCTACCAGCAAATACCCAACGCCCGCCCGGCGTCCGGCGTATAGCGTTTTAGATACGTCCAAACTCGCGGCGACCGGAATCGCTCCGTGGCGACCAACCACCGAGTGCCTCGCTGACTTTTGTTCCAGGCTAAAATCAACCTAAGTCAACAGTATTAGTGCGTGAATTTTTAAGCTTTCGAGAAAGCCAATCACGTTTGGCATTCATTGTGTAGCTACTCATTTCCATAAGGCAAGACGCCTTTAGGAAATTATAAAAATGTTACGATGGATCGTTTCTCTCACAGCTCTTATCGCCGTCTCTTCCGTTTTCGCTCAAGGCAGCTCATTCGGCGGACATGATTCACATGACGGTGGCCTCTTTGGCAAAGACGACAAAGGCAAAGGCGACGACAAGGGCAATATCTTCTGCCCAACTGACGACAAAGGCAAGGACAATTCCTACTGTCCAACCGACGACAAAAACTCTTGTCCAAAGCCTCCACCAAATTGCGTACCCGAGCCAGCTTCATTCTTGGCTCTCGGAGTCGGCGGAGTAGGCTTCCTCTTGGCTCGAAAGAAGAAGAAAGCATAAACTTTCGACTCAAAGGATAATCGCAAAAAAGAATCGGCTTCACCCAATCGGTGAGGCCGATTTTTTGTTTATGGCAGTCTTCGTTTGAAGTAGGCAGCGGAGTAAAAAGTGAAGCCTAGCGCACTAAATCCACTTAAATTGACCATCTCCCATCCTTCGAGACCAAGCTCATTAACTTTCGCAACTGCTTGATCCTTAAAAGGGTCGAAGATCCGAAGGCAACAATATTCCCATCTCTCCATTTCCCGATCTTACCGCGCATGGTTTTGATTGGGCTCATGTGACTTATTTTAATTTATGCCAGTCTTCGCTTCAAAAGAACGGCATATCCGTGGATGGCGACTGCTTCCCAGCCTTGCAATCCTAGCCCATTTAAATCGGAAAGTTTTGGTACCCCCGCCATCATACTAAACTGGAACCATGTATATTCCCACTTTTCCATTTGCCGATCTTACCGCTCAAAACACTAACTGAGACATATTTCCCAGACCCGATAGGCATTTACAACGAATCGCCCATCCCTTCCGGTGCGCCGAAGGTGCAATTCAAATTAGCCCAAGGGCGAAACCCTGGGTAAGTGCCGTCTTCAATTTAGCGGGCTGTAAGTCCGCCTCAATCCAAATCGAACCTTGCACTCGCACTTGGCCATCGCCCTAATTCGGGTATCCTTTTAGGTTCAAAATGACCTTCAAACAACGAACTCATAACTGTGGTGACATTCGACTTTTGCACAAAGATAGCGAAGTTGTTCTTAATGGCTGGATCCACCGAGTTCGCGATTTGGGTGGGCTCTGGTTTGCCGACGTCCGCGACCGAACGGGCCTCGTCCAAGTCTTTATCGACCCCGAAAAGTTTCCGACTCGCGCTGACCTGCGCAACGAATGCGTCGTTGAATTTACCGGAATCGTGGCCGAGCGAAGCGAAAAGAACAAGAATCCCGACTCTCCAACCGGAGACATCGAAGTCATTGTTTCCGACTATCAAATCCTGTCGGCTTCAAAACCTTTGCCGTTCCCCGTCAGCGATGAAGCCCAAATGGAATCGGTAAGCGAAGATCTGCGAATTAAGCATCGGTACCTCGACCTTCGCCGAGCGAAGATGTATCGAGGTCTCGCCATTCGCGCCGCCGCCAACCAACGAATCAGAGAATTTCTCACCAAAAAGACGTTCCTAGAAGTTGAAACCCCCATCATCACGAAGTCAACCCCCGAAGGTGCAAGGGACTATCTGATTCCCTATCGCCAGACCCCCGGGCTTTGGTATGCCTTGCCCCAATCACCCCAACAGTACAAACAACTGCTCATGGTTGGCGGAATTGAGCGCTATTTCCAAATTGCCCGCTGCTTCCGCGACGAATCCAGCCGAGCCGACCGCCAACCCGAATTCACTCAACTCGACCTCGAAATGTCCTTCGTTCACGAAGAAGACATCCTAAGTCTCAATGAAGAAATGGTGAAGCACGTCATCAACGGAGTGATCGAAGAATTTGGCCTTGAAAAAGAGCCAGTAAAAGACTTCCCCCGAATGACCTACGCCGAGGCAATGCTACGATACGGCTGCGACAAGCCCGACATCCGATTTGGTCTCGAACTCTTTGACGCTACCGAAGCGGTAACCGGATGCGAATTCGGTGTGTTTAACAGCACCATCGAAGCCGAGGGCCGAATCCGAGGAGTTCGATACCCCGGCGGTTCGAACCTCAGCCGAAAGGAGATTGGCATCGTCGAAGACTTCTGCAAGGAGTTCGGCGCGAAAGGCATGGCAAGCATGGCCATCGAGGCCGACGGAGAAGGAATCGACATCGGCAACGGACTCAAGGTCCGCAGTTCCATCGCAAAGTTCTTCACCGTCGATCAGCTCAGAGCCGTCGTCGAAACCGCGAAAGCCGAAGCCGGAGACCTCCTATGCTTTATCGCTGACGGATATGAAGTTGGTAACAACATCCTTTATCGACTAAGGCTCGAAATTGGCGACCGATGCGGCCTCCGTGATCCAAGAAAGCTTGCCTACATGTGGGTACTCGACTTCCCTCTCCTCGAATGGGATGCCGATGGTCAGCGATGGTCGTCGATGCACCATCCGTTTACAATGCCTAAGGTTGAAGACCTGCACCTCATGGCGACCGCTCCGGGCAAGATCAGGGCTCAAGCGTATGACCTTGTCTGCAACGGAAGCGAAGCCGCAGGCGGAAGTATCCGAATCAACCGTCCCGACATCCAAGCGCAAATGTTTACATTGCTCGGCATCAGCGACGCAACCCAACAAGAGCGATTCGGTCACATTCTCGAAGCATTTTCGTACGGTGCACCACCACACGGAGGCATTGCTTGGGGTCTCGATCGACTGATCATGCTCCTGACTGATACTGAAAACATCCGCGAAGTCATGGCCTTCCCCAAGACTGGACCTGGCCACGACCCGATGATGAATGCACCAAGCTCCATCGATGCCCAACAATGGGCCGAACTCGGCCTCAAAATGAGCTAGCCAAACTATTTTTGAAATAGGTCATGACGTTTGTTCGTCTCTATATATAACTATGGTTGCTTTGCTGTCCTTCCTGATCGCTCAACACGTCGACAACGACATTGTGTACACGACGATCGGCACCAAACAGTTGAAGTTGGATGCCTATCGCCCTCCTATTCCCAACAAGAAAGTCTTCATCGCCATTCACGGCGGTGGCTTCACGGGCGGATCCAAAGGCGGAAACACGGGCGAACTTTGCCGATACCTATCGAAACGAGGATTTACCTGCTTTGACATCGACTATCGACTTCAAAAAGACGTTGGCGGCACAAAGCAAGATGCAACCAATGCGGCCGTCGATGACGCCGTCGCTGCCTACAACTGGGTAGTCAAGAACGCCGAGAACTATGGCGGCGACCCAAGACTGATTTCCATTGGCGGAACCAGTGCCGGAGCCATAACTGCGCTCTATGCCGCCTACAGCCGCAAGTTGCCCGTGAAGTCAGTCATCGACCTCTGGGGCGGAATGTACGGCAAAGAGAACGATATCAAAACCGGAAGCCCTCCTTTGCTCATCGTTCACGGGATCAACGATAAGGTGGTCTCGATTGCGCTGGCCAGGGCGATGGAAAACCGAGCCCACGCGGCAAATGTGTCCGTTCGGTTCCTCTCGCACGATGGCGGCCACGGAATTGATCTCAATTCATCCATCAAGAAGGCGACAATCCTTGAGCACATTGAGTCGTTTTTGCACGAAACAATGAAGTAGCCTCACGGCTTGTCGGCTGGCTTAATTGGGCTGCGTGACTCGATCAGTCGTTCGCGATGGTCGTTAAACATGCAAATTGTCCGAATTCCGAGAATCTGAGAGACACTCACAGCCGTCTCCCAATTATGGGGATTAACTTTGCCATCCCTGCAGCGCTTCGCGTCGGCATCAAATCGGTGGCAATCTTTACAATCCATCGCAGGCTATTTTAATATGTTTCCTATTTTACTTTTAAGTGCATTATTACAGACGCAGACACCACAGGTGCCGTCTCTCCAGGTTGTTGGAAACAAAATAAATATCACCATTAACGGCAAAGTCGAGTCAGTCAATGCCGATGAAGACCCCTCCGTCGAAAAAGCGGTTAGCCACATCGCATTCCGCAGAAATGACCGCTGGGCGGTCTGGGATAACCGAGGCTTAACCATTCGCGACGGAAAAAATGCAAAATCAACGAAACTTGGCGACATCGCGGTTTCACCGAGGGCATTCCCTCATGAACAAATCGTCAAAAACCTTGATCTCTTTAAGGCAAAGAAGCGCTCGAAAGACGCTGATTCCCTGAGTGGCTCGGTGCGCCTCGGTACCAAATGCTATTTCATGCCCCGATGGACATCTAAAGAAGGTGAGACCTGGCTTGAAGCTTTGGTCTTGGTCGATTTGTCCGAGACAAATCCAAAGCCGAAGTTCATTGGGACATTTAAAGGATTCAGTTCCTCCTACAAGCCTATTGACGACAAGCTTTTTGTGGTCAAAGACCAACTCTCAGTCGTCACCAGCCAAGGTGAAACATGGGGGCTCAGCACCTACGATGACAATCAAAGCTCATTTGAGTTTAGTCCTCACGGGTCCAGCTTGGTGTCCTACTTCCGTGGCGGATACTTCCTAGAGAAAACCAGTTACGGAACCTACATCGTTGGTCAAATTGAGCTATCGACCGGACTCAGAAAAAACTTGTTTGAAACAAGATCGAAAGTTGTCGAGATGAACGACGGCAGTAACCTTGCCGTGCTTCGTAGCAAAGAAAATACCATCATCAAGAACTTGAAGACTGGTGGGCAAGTTACCCATTCGCCAAACGCCTACGTTTCGCCCTACAAGAACTTTGTACTGATCTGGACCAAGACCACCCGTACATCGGCGTGGCTCTATGAACCCGTTCGTTGGACCGCAGTCGCTACGGCAGCGAACTAAGCGGCTCGATCTTCTGGCGCACCCAAAGAATTCAGAGCGCACGCAATAATGTCTGCGCTCGACTTCCCATTGTCGGGGCTAACCGAGTTTCCGACCATGATCTTAACGGCTCCAGTAGTTCCATATCGACCGGAAACCCAATCTTGAAGGCTCTCAAAAAGTCTTTCCTTGACTAGCTGAACGTTTTTGCCACCACTCGGTAACACGATCGCAAAGCCGTGGTCGCCAAATCGAGCAACTACGTCAAGACGTCGTAGATTCTCTTTAAAGAAGTTCGCTGCATCGGCAAGGAAGTCAAGAATCGACTGCTCACCATAGAACTTACGGAGACCCTCAAGTCCAACAAAATTTACAACAACAACCGCCACTAGCGTATCGTCGAAAGATGCACGGTGAAGCTCTTCTTCGAGTCGGCTTCGGAAATATGCCTCGGTGTACGCCCCGCTATTAATATCGATAATGTCGTTCTCACTTTGAATGTCCGACGTTCGTAGAATCCTGTCTTTACGCTCTTCTAACGTGAGAATCTTTCGTAGCTTCGAAAGGCTCTGTCGCAGAATATGCGAAACATAGTTGCACGATATATCAAGCCTTCCGGCAATTTCGGTTTGGCTCAAAGCTTCAAAGTGGAACAACGTCAAGACTTCTTTTTCAAGATCCCGAAGCTGAGACATTGCATCTTCCAAAACGACTCGGTCTTCAACCGAAAGTTGCTCAGGCGAGAACGATGCAGCGTCAATCTTATCAATTTCGCTTTCGCCATCATCCTCAGCATCATTCATGCTATCCAGCGAACCAACGCGAAGGAGATCTTGTGTCACGATGACTTCGTGAACAGAGCTCTCGCTGACCCCAAGCGTGTCAGCAATCTCTCGCTCGGTCGGAACTCGGCCCAATTCGGTTTGAAGCCCAGCGGCAGCTTTGTTGACTCGATGGCGAAGCTCTTGTAGCCACGCAGGTTGTCGAATCGTTTGCGATTTATCGCGAAGGAAGTGCTTAATCTCTCCAGCGACCAAATAGGTTGCGTAGGTATTGAATCGAACGCCAGCCATCGCATCATATTTAGCCAACGCATTCAGAAGCCCGATATATCCAACTTGCACCAAATCCTCAAAGGCATCAATGCCAGAGAACTTTCGAGCCGTTCGTTCAACGAGTCCCGAATAGGTGACCATGATCATGTCCTTCAGCTCGGGCCTCGGATCCTCGAGGTATCGAAGAACCAGATTCTCTGACTCAAAGCTCATATTTTGATGCGGTTGTGTACTCATTCCCTAAATCCATTTCCTTGGGGCACGTCCTGTGCCCCGATAACTAAAATTCATAATTCTTACTTGATGTTGTTGACGATGCTGAAGATTGGAACCATGATCGAGATGGCGATGAATCCAACAACGCAACCTAAGAAGATGATCAAGAGTGGTTCAATCAATGAGGTAAGGCCCTTAACTGTCTGTTCAACTTCTTGGTCGTAGAATTCTCCGACCTTGACCAGCATTTCAGGCAAACGTCCCGACTCTTCGCCAACGTCAATCATGGTGGTAACCATGGTTGGGAAGAGACCAGAGGCCGTAAGCGGCACCGAAAGTTTGTTTCCTTCCTTCAAGCTATTTCGGGTCACATCGATGGCTTGGCTCAAAACTAAGTTGCCCAGCGTCTCACCAACAATTTCGAGACTTCGCATCATCGGAACACCCGAATTGATCAGGGTTCCAAAGGTTCGAGCGAATCGAGCAACGCTCATCTTGACCGCCAAGTCGCCCACGACCGGAATCCGGAGTTTGATGAAGTCCCACCGATATCGCCCAGCCGGAGTCTTAATCCATTGCTTAAAGCCAATAAAGCCTCCGACACCTGCGAGAATTACTGCCCACCAATACGCCTGCATGAAGTCACCAATTCCGAAGAGGAATTTAGTAACCGTTGGCATCTCGGCGTTCATACCCGTGAAAATGTCTTTAAACTTAGGAAGAACGAAGGTGAAAAGTGCGAAGAGCATGATCTGGGAAAACACCAGAACGAGGACCGGATAGGTCATAGCGCTCTTAATCCTGCCTTTAACCTCAGCTTCGTATTCGAGGAACTGAGAGAGTCGGTCAAGGATGATGTCCAAAATACCGCCGAGCTCGGCAGCCTTTATCATGTTCACGTAGAGTCGGTTAAACACATCCGGGTGTTTCGCCATCGACTCGGTCAAGGTCATTCCACCCTTAACATCGACAGTAATAATTTCAAGGGTCGACTTCAGAGCCGGGTCTTTACATTGACCCTGCAAGATGTCAAGACATCGCAAAATTGGAATACCAGCATCAATCATCGTCGCGAATTGTCGCGAAAAGACGACAAGTGACTTCGGTTTGATCTTCTGCTTTCCTTTGCCACCCTTCTTGGTTGACTTAGAAATCTTAATTTCCGCGATATGGAGCGCTTGTTCACGTAGCTTTGCGGCTACGCTCTGCTCAGACTCGCCCTCAATGGTGGACTGAACAACCCTGCCCGTGGCAGTATCGATCGCTTTGTACGCGTATAGTGGCATAAGATAACTCCAGGATTCGGTGGATGCCGTTTCCTTACAGTTGAGTTATCGGTAAAAAAGAATCTAAGTCCCCAGCATTTTCGCGCGTTTTTTTCTTGATTCTTGAGCAGAATCAAGTCACTTTAGGTTTGCCGATTCAAAAAACTTAAGTAACTTATGAGTTCTCGATTATTGTCCTGATCGAAAACAAAATGCCCCTCGTGTCTCTCTAGTGAGCACACGTGGGGCTAGAAATGTTTGGCGGGCGACCTTACTTCTTCTTAACGAAATTCAGAACTTTACCGTTCATGCAATAGCGTAGTCCAGATGGCTTCGGACCGTCGTCGAAGACATGACCTAAATGACCGTCGCATCGAGCGCAAAGTACTTCAGTGCGCTCCATTCCGTAAGTTTTGTCGACCAAGAACCAGATATTCTTCGTGTCGATCGGCTTATAGAATGATGGCCAACCAGTATGGGAATCAAACTTCGTCTTATGCTCGAAAAGTGGCAATCCACATCCAACGCAGAAATAGGTACCTTCGTCTTTCTGGTTCAGGTTCACCCCGCAAAACGCGGGTTCGGTTCCCTTGGCCCGCAGGATTTCGTACTGCTCTTTCGTCAGCTTCTTCTTCCATTCGGCATCAGAAAGCACAACTTTGTCCGCTCGCTTCGGGCTAGTGGTTGCAATACCCTTCGTTTGAACGATTTGCGCGGCGAGGATGAGTGAGACGATCATAACTACTACTATGCTCTGAATCCTAAAATCGTTCCTATTTTTCGTTTTCAGGTTTTCCAAAATACATCGGAAGTCCCAAATCCTTGAGCTTTTCCCATGGAAAAATCGTCGGATCGTTCTTGCGCCCAAACGGTTTCGCAATGTATTCATGGCTTGTCAGTTGCTTGATCGGGAACCGTCGCTTGAGTACCACGAGAATTGCGTGTAAAGCATCGATCTGTGCTTGAGGGTAAGGATCCTTTCCGTCGTTGAGGTTTACGAGTTCAATCCCTACAGAGAAGTGATTGACATTTTGGCGACCAAAATGGTCCGTGCTAACCCCCGCATGCCACGCGCGATCAAACGTGCTCACGTTCTGAACAATCGATCCGTCCTGTCCAATCGTAAAATGAGAACTCACCTGACTGGCGACTCTCTGAAAAGCCTCCGTCGTTTTTTCCAAAGTCGGAATCACAGTTGAGTGAATCACAACCGTGTCGATTTCGTACCCGTCAGGCCGAACTCCAAAGTTCGGCGACTGAATCCAAACCAACTTCATGTAGCCAGGATTTTTCCATGGACTCGGCATCGGAGATTTGCCGTCTCCTTGAAGCATGATTGCGAGCGATGAACAGATCAAAAAGCTTGTCATTCCGAGTTCCCCTCTATTGGGCGGCGCCCGCTCCCTTGTCCTTGTTCGCCATCATGTGCCCCATACCAAGCATCACGATAACAACCACCGAGGCAGCAACCATCAATCCAGCCGGATAAAATCCAGCGTCTGGCTTCGTCATATCACTTCCAAACTTACCCAATGCAAGAACCGCGGGCACGATGGCCAATATTCGACCCATTCTCGGATTACTCGTCCATAGATAGACCGAGCCGATAGACAGAACACCAAGAAGCCCCCCCGCGAGAATCGACATCATAGATGACTTGTGGGGAGCGATGGGAAATGCAAATGCCTGAACTCCAAGGCCAATGCAGAGAATTCCGTAAGCGATCAAGACAGAATTGGTGACTTTGGTCATGCATTCGTTTTACCTTATGGAGGGTGGGCTTCTAGCCCTCCTTTTCGGACCTTTGCGACTAAGGAAAACATGACGGGAACCTCTGACGTGGCATGCTTAGCCGACCTCTGCGAAGCTGAGAGTCTAAGCATGTTTCGATGACGGTGGTAGCGATCCTCATCGCGGATCTGCTTTTGAATCTCCAATCTCGACCTTTACTTTTGAACACCTTTAGGAAGGCGACTCAGCACATAAACTTAGATAAGGAAGATCAAGGATTCGAGAACCGCCCTGCTCGCTGCTTCACCAAACAGTTCCTTACGGAGATATCGAACAAGGTTCATTCCTTCGAACAAGAGCAGGAATGGTATTGCGAGCCGCTTCAATGGTTTGTCTCGAAAGACTTCCCTAATGAAGAACGCAGTCGATATCGCGATTGGAGCGAATAAGATTTGACGAGCCAGAGTTGCGTTGCCAGCTGCAAACGAATTGTAGGCAAATTCGACGACTACAACCCAAAAACAAAGTACAACCAACCCAAGGATCCATCGTTCACGCTTCGGATGATTGTAAAACTTTGTCATCAAACTTGATGAGACTTTCATCAAGGGCGATCACCCGCCTTAAGAACTTCCATCTGCTTAAGCATTCTGTCAGCGAAGAAGAAAAAAAGCACGGAGATAGCGACCAAACCAGAAATAATCTTAAAGTCCTTCGAGTCTATTGGGCTTGACCATGAAAGCGCGATCAACAAGAGGTTAAAAGTATCTGTGGGCCAAAACTTGCCTTTAGGGTTCCGGATCAAAACGATATATTCACCAAATACGTAGAGTGCCGCGACGAAGAATGGTGCTAGGTAAAAGTAGTTAACTGGGAACTTAGCTGGATGAAGAACAATGTGTCGAAGCCAAAATCCAAAAATAAGCAGATTGAATGCAGTCATGATGAGAGCCAAGGCGACCTTAGCAATCGCGCCAAAATTCCAATTTATGACTGGCTCATTGTGGGGCATTTTTCTCACTCGCTTAAATAGGGCTCCTCTCCAGGTTCCTTGTCATTCCATTTCGATTTTATCACGATAATCCACTCACCGCCTCCTCACCGCGAAAACCAGCACGCCGACCCAACTCGCACCCGCCTCCTTCAAAGCCTTCGCGCACTCGTTCGCCGTCGCTCCAGTCGTAAACACATCGTCAACCAGCAGAACCCGCTTCCCAACAATGTCCGAGGGACACCGAAACGCGCCAACAAGATTGGCCGATCGCTCTTCCGGCGTCAGTTTCACTTGAGGCATCGTCCGACGAATTCGAACCAAGTCCTGGCCCACCAAGTGCGACGGTAGCCGCTCACACAAAGACGAAGCCTGATTAAACCCTCGCCACGAGAGGCGGGAACGGTGAATCGGCACGGGCACAATTGTGTCAATTTCTGGATCCCACGCAAGAAATAAATCGTGCATCTCGTTCGACATGAACCGAACTAACGACGTCTCCCGCCGATACTTCAAAGCCTTCACCAACTCCGCTGCCGAAGCTTCGTAAGAATAAAATGCCCGAACCTCGTCCACCAACGGCAACGGTAACTCAAATCGAAAGTTCTCGCGCACCAACGACTGCCCGCACCGCGCACAAGGAATAGCACCAGAAACCCGCCGACAGACCGGACACTTTCGCGGATACACCGCCGAAACAAGCGCGTCAAAGAAGCTGTTCAATAAGGATTTGGCTTCGCTCATCAAGGTTATCCAGGTTCAAAATCTCGTACCGACCACCATCAACACTCGTGATCTGCCATCGACCCGACGTCAGTTCGTGGGCATTATCGCGCCAATTCCGAACAAAAAAATCAGAAGGTCCACGAGTTGTCTCGACAACAAAACGCCACATACTCGCCTCGTTCTTCAGCGAATTGATCTTTGTAATTTGAGGAGTGAAATATCTGCGGTCCAACTCAGCTTCTGCGAGTTTCTTTGATTCAGGATCAAGGTCGCTAATCGCTTCAATAATGCCAAATTCCTTGTTGTCTTTGTCCCTAATCGAAATCATTTCGTGAGGATTGCTAAGTGGAAAGGGTCTCACCAAGTGAACGTCCGTGTGGAGCTCGTCACCAATTTGGCAATCTAAGAACAAAGACTCATTTCGCTGAGTCAGTTTAATTTGGTTACCAGAAACGTACTTCAGCTCGGACATTGCATAAAGTATGACAAAAACCGAATGACGAAAAATGAAAAAAGCCACTCAACATTGAGTGGCTTCGTTACAAGCTTCAGAACCCTAAAAGGATCTAGCCTTCGCCGCGAACGTGACCAAATGATGGCTCGAACGGAATCAGACCCAGCCGAGTAGCAGCGCGGAACGCTTGTACTCGGTTACTGACTTGCAGTTTGTCGTAAATATTGGCGAGATGAAAATCTACAGTTCGCTTTGATACATAAAGTACATCAGCCGCTTCCTTGCTACTGTGACCTTGTGCAATCAAACTGAGAACTTCAATCTCACGCTTTGTCAATCGTACTGAACGCTGTGAAGCGTCCACTCTTGTTGCTGTCGTTAATGGCATAACCAACCCCTCTCTATCATTTCCATCGCCTGTACGAATCTATTTCCATCTTCAATACAAGAATTGATATCCAAAACCTGACAATTTTTCTCAGGGAGCAACATGCAGTGGCCAGCCAGCTTCAAAATCGGTCGTTTTCTGTTTGACGAGAATTACTGTTCCAAGTTCATATACTAGGTCGTTCTGCCTTTTTCTTCATAGTCCATACTGAAAGATGTGGCCTCAAACAACTGGAATGCGGATCAATATGTCAAAAATGCAGCGTTTGTCTCAAACTATGGTTCAGCTGTAGCCGAGCTTTTAAGAGACATAAATGGCCAAAAAATCCTCGATCTTGGGTGTGGTGACGGACGACTAACCCTTGAGTTGGTCGAGAAAGGAGCCACCGTTGTCGGCATCGATGCCTCAACCAGCATGATCGAATCAGCCCAAGAAAAAGGTTTAGATGCCCACGTGCTTGACGCATTAGAAATGTCATTCGATCAAGAATTTGATTCGGTATTCACCAACGCAACCCTACACTGGATTCCCGATCACCCTCGCCTCGCATCGAATGTCTTCCGAGCCTTGAAGCCAAACGGACAATTTGTGGGCGAATTTGGTGGCCACGGAAACGTCGCTGCGATCAATACCGCCATTCGCGGAGTCCTGGCCAAGAACGGCTACGATTGGAGCGGAAAGAAACCCGTAACCTACCCGAGCGTTCAAAAGTTCAAAATGGTGCTCGAAGAGGCAGGATTTAGCGTTCCTTATATTGAGTTGATTCCAAGGCCAACGCCGCTGCCAACCGGAATAAAAGGTTGGATCGAAACCTTTGGAAGCACTTTCCTTGAAGATGCGGAGCCTGAGGCTCGTCGCGGGCTAATAGATGAAATTGAAAATCTCTTGGCACCAGCCTTAAGAGATGAGTTCGGGAATTGGACCGCAGACTATATTCGCCTCCGCTTCAAGGCCCAGATGTACAGTCAAGCTTCATGACTAACATAATCATGAAGATCAATGCTAAAACAATCAATTAAGATTCCATCTCCTAAACTATTGGGGGAGAGAACGTTTGTGAAAGACCCTGCTGAGAAGCTTGCTTTGTCCAGGCTTCGG
>JANYCU010000045.1 GCA_025360125.1 Armatimonadota bacterium
ACCAACTCAAGGACTACTTGGGCTTTAAACTCGGCTGAATGATGACGAAATGATCGTTTACTATCTGACATCTAAATGTTTGAACCTGAGGGCCAATACCCCCTTTGACAGATGTCCAACTTTACCCGTCCCCTACACACCTACCTCTCTGTCCAGAGGAGGTATTCCGCTTCGCGGAGGGACTGTTGATCGAGGTTGTTATCGCTGGGTGCAGAGTGCAGACTGAGGGTACTGGAGTGCCAAAGATACCTATCTTGGGAACTCCGTTCCTCCCTGTTCCCAAGCTCAAAGCGTCAGCCATTCATCATGCAGTTGAAAGTATCTGTTGACGCTTCTCGCGGGAACTTCCTCTCCTAAGAGATGAGGAATTCCGTTCCCTTTCTGATTAAACCGCTTCTTCGCTGAATTTCAGTTTGATTCCACGTCGTTGGATTTCTTCGACGAAGCGGGTGCCTGTCATTGCTTGTTCGTAACGGAGGGCACCGGGCAGCATTTTTCCGTTGGCGACGTCGATGGCGTAGGTCGTCAGTGAGAAGCCCGTGAGTCGTTCCATCGACGTGAAGCCAGTTTCATCGCATTGCTTGTCGTGGATGTCAATTTGGAGTTTGGTCGGAATGCCGTTTTTGGTGCCTACGCCGATGGCTCGGATGACGCATTGATCGACGTCTTTGATCTTGCCAAGTTCGTCACCAAAGACTTTGCACCACACATTTTTCGGGACGATTTTGGTGCCTTTGACTTCGATTTCCTGTTCGTTCCAAAAGCCAAAGTCTTTGAACATTTTCATGAATGCGCAATGACCGGGGAAGCGGATGGTTTTGTATTCGTAGTTGGCGACGGTGCCCTGAACGGTGTAAGGCGCCATGCTCGTTCCGCCCGAAGTGACAAAAGCCTCCATGGTTCCGAAACCCTCGATTTCGAGAGATTCAAGTTCGGTAAGGGTCGGAATCATTTGGATTTCGCCGTTGCGCAGAGCGACCGCGCTGTAGTCGTACTCGGTGACTAAGCCTTCAACGTTAAAGGTTGTTTTGTAATTGAGCGGTGGTATTGGGTGCTGGGGCAGGACGCCGCAGAAGAGCTTTACCGAGTCGCATTTATCGAGATGTTCGATGAGCCAAAATCCGAGACTGTTGACAAAGCCCGGAGCCAGGCCACAGTCAGGAATCAGGGAGATTCCGGCGTCTTTGGCCCGTTGGTCTTTGGCCAACGTCTCGCGGGTGATCTCGGTATTGCCACCGAGGTCGAGCATATTGGTTTTGGTTGCGATTGCGACGTCGGCGATCTTAGGATGCATCCAGTAGGGGACGCAGCTTAGCAAGACATTTGCGCCTTCGATGAGGGCAGAAAGGTCGGCAGGATCGAGCGCGTTAACTTGTTTGGGCTCACAGAAATTGGTACCAAGGAGTCCATTCACTCTGGCGCAAGCTTTGGTAGCCTGCTCCAGCGAAGCGTCGGCTAACGTGATCGATTCTGGATCACCGAATTTGGCGAGATCGTATGCGGCGGCGGTGCCTTGCATACCCGCGCCAAGAATGACGTAGCGAATTTTCATATTTTTCCCAACAACGCCTTTGTAGTTGGACAAAGGGACTTTTCTATTCAATTATCCTGAAATTACCATGAGACTTGCTGGGATTCTGGATAATGATTAACGTTCCTTTGCGTAACGGAGTCAAGACTCGCACGTTGGATAACTCTGGATTAAGGCAAACAAAGTCCGAAGGCAAAACTTATGAAATTTAACATGAAATGGATGTCCGTAGGGGCAGCAGCAATTCTCCTGACTTCGGTCGGATTCGCGCGAGGCGGAACTCATCACCAACAAGCAACTTTTACGGTTGCGGACCTACAAAAAATGGTGGACGAACTGAAGCCTTATCTTCCGGAAGATCCCCGATTTGCGTACCCTATCAAGTGCGTCGTGGTCGACAAGAAAGAAGTTAACGCCAACGCGAGCTTTGACCCAGTGGACCCGAAGGCACCAAAAGACACGAAGCCGCAAGCGAAGATGACGGTTTACACGGGCCTGCTCGACTTCATGAAGGATATTCGTCTTGTTCGAGCGGTTGTGGCTCACGAGCTTTCGCATCTTTCGAAGCAGCACTTGGGCAAAGGCATGAAGCCAAAGGACCTTGATCTGATTTTTACTCGTCAGCAAGAATATGATGCTGACGCGACCGGGGCCATCGTTCTCGCTAAAGCTGGATTCAAAACTCAGGACATGGTTGACATGTTGCTGAAGCTTGGTGAGTCCTCGGCCAGTTGGCCGGGTAGTGACAAGGTTCTTGGTGACCATGCCGACACGGCTCGACGAGCGAGCGCGGTCGCGGGGAATAATTTGGTTCTTCGATCGATGGTGTCGTTCACCGACGGCGATGCGTTTATGGATTCGCGAAAGTATCAAGCGGCGATGGGTGCGTACGACCGGGCTTCGAAAGAGGCGCCAACCTTTTACGAGTGCAAATATAACGCGGCAGTCGCGGCACTATTGAACTATTACGGCCAGGTCTCGGACAACGTAATTGGTGCTTGGTATACGCCGGACTTTGGTCCACTGTTGATGTTTCCTAAGTCGGCTGGAAAGGCGGCGGTGATTGTGGATGCAGACCGACAAAACTATGCGGTTGCGATGGCTCACGTTAAGGCAGCGTTTGATGCTTCGCCGAACTTGTACTTCTCGCTCGAAATTCAGGGATTAGCTCTCGTGCTTGACCCCGATGGAAAGTCTGAGAGCCTTCGAGAAGGGATTAAGTCACTCAATGATGCGATGGTCAAGGCTACGACGGATTCTCAGAAACTACGGGTTGCGAATAACCTCGCTTTGGGCTATCAACGATCAGGTGACGTCACGAATGCCCTCAAGGTCATGATGGATACGCAGCGAAACACGACGACCTACAACGCGTATTTGGCGGCTAATTTAGGCCAGCAAGTTCCCGGAGATGAGTTCAAAGCTGATGCGTCGAAAGCGGAAACGGTGCTTTTTACTTACTTAACTCGGACATCGAGTGCGGCCCGAGGCTACGACAAGGCGAAGTCAACATATATGAGTCTTTGTTCAAAGTTCAACTTGAAACCGCGTGACCTTAAGGAGGCGCCAATTTACCTTTGCAACGTTCTGACGCTCACCGAAAAAGGCAACGTCGTTAAGATTCTTGACCCGCTCGACGATGTTCTGAAGACGTTTGGCAAGCCTCAAAACGCTTTTCGATACAGCGACAGCTATGAGGGCATGAAGGAATACATCTGGGATGGCGGCAACTTCGCGATCATCACGGATGCCCGAAAAGTTGGCGACGAGGTCTTCTCGGAAGTTTTGCGAATCACCAGCTATACGGTTGGTTCTTCGTTTGACCTATTGCCGAAAGATCGAACCGTGAACGCCAGCTTTAAGATTACGGTTGGAATGACGGTTGCTGAGTTTTCCAAGATCATGGACCTTAAAGGCGGAGCCGTGACGAGCTTGGTACGGGCCGGAAAGCTTGAAGATTGGACATATTTTGCGGGTCTCAACATGGGAGTGCTGGTGAAGGACGATAAGATCGTTGGCATCACGGTTGCTCCTGTTCAGCAAGGATAGGTCAGTAATTTTCCTCGTTAAAGGCCCCGAATCAGTGATTCGGGGCTTTTTTTGTGACTTATTGGGTTCGAGGTCAGTATTCTTAATAGAGGGATGACCCAATCCGACGAACCTGGAGTACTGAGCAACCGCGAGCGACAAATTATCGTTTCGGCAGCCAAGGGACTCACTGATGCTGGCATAGCCCAAAAATTGGGGATTAGTGTCGCTACGGTCGGGACATACTGGGGGCGCATTCGGGGCAAGAACGGCCAGCACAGCCGAACCGAATTAGTCGCAAATTATATGCGTGAGCGCGCAGCACACTCAATTGCTGAGCTCCGCGAAGAGAATGATCGCCTCATTCGTGAATTGGAAACGAAAACCAAAGCAGTTGACACGGTCAAAGCAACGGTTGAGCTTTTAAAGCGCGTGTTGAGTACAGCTCCAGGTGCGATCATGCTGATCAATGATCAAGGTCAAATTGAATATGCGAATGAGGAAGCAGAGCGTTTGTTTGGCTATGAACGTCTGGAGCTAAACGGAAAGCCTGTCGCGATCTTGGTTCCAAAGCGCTATCATGGCCTCCATCGTCAGCATCGCCGGAGATATTTGGCGAACCCGGCAAAGCGTCAGATGGGGGAGCACAATGGTACTCCGGCCACCCGCAAAGATGGCTCTGAGTTTTTGACGATAACGACTCTCAACACGGTCAAGACGGGAAATTCGACGATTGTGACGGTGTTCATTCGAGAACTTGACGAAGCCAAATTTGTTGACGAGAACTAAGTACACTTTCGGTAGTGAGCACAGTCGTTCTTGGCCGTAATACCAATCAAGCCCTCGGCATCGGGCAATTTGCCGTCGATTTTCTAGCGGGAACGCTTGGATCCGGACCTTCTCCTGCGGTTTTAGAGCGAGTTCGGATGTTTCATACCGATGCGCTGCTTTGCGGAGCCTCTGCTCTTGCCTTGCAAACGAACGCACCTTGCCTGCTTCGGGCCGAAGCACTTACTTACGCTGATACGTCCGGTGCATTTGTATTTGGTTCGTCGGTTCGAGTAAAAGCCGAAAAGGCAGTCGTGGCGAATAGCTCGGCGGTTCGAGAATGGGACAGCAACGGGACGAACTTTGGATTCAACCCTTCTTTGGGTCACGTTGCGGGTGAGTTTGGGCACAACGATTATTATCCGGTCGTGATTGCGGCTTGCCAAGAGCAAGGATTAGACGGCGCAACCGCTTTGCGGGCGATGGTTTTGGTCGACGAGATTCGCGGTCGGCTGGCGGAAGTTTTCAGCCTCAAGACTTATAAGATTGACCACGTTGTTCACGGTGCGATTGCTTCGGCGACGGTTTATGTTGCGTTGCACGGCGGTACCGCGGAGCAAGCGGAGAGTGCGATTGGCATGTTCGTGGCGCACTACATTCCTTGGCGCGCGATTCGGGCGGGTAAGCAATTGAGCGACTCGAAGGGAGCTTCGGCGGCGATCTCGGCCGAGGCAGCGGTCTTGTGCGCCAAGCGGGCTTTGAATGGTTTTGTTGGTCCGAAAGATATTTTTAGGAATCCAGAATCGATGTTCCGCCAATTCGAGCCGACTGACGGCTCTTCGCCATTTGACCTTCACTTGTCACATTCGGGCGATGATTTTGCGGTGATGGGTATGCACTTCAAGCTTGGATTGTACGAGCACCAGTCGGCGGGTGCCTTGCAGGGGGCTTTAGACTTGTTGGTTTCCTCGCCTGGGTTTGTTTCGAACGTGAAGTCGATTGTGGTGAAGGCTTATGAGCCAGCTTTTGGCATTATTGGTGACCCGGCGAAGCGCGACCCACATACGCGGCAGTCGGCCGACCACTCTATGGTTTATATCCTTTCGACGCTGCTGCGAAAGGCTTCTTCCCTTGGTTTGGCGGCTTCTAATACGGATGAATTGTGGAAGGCTTTGATGCTGGCCCCGGTTGATTACGGCAAGGACGCGTTGGTGGACCCGGCGACACGGGCGTTGATGGCGAAGATTTCCTTTGAGCACGGCGGACCGGAGTATGACGCGAAGTATCCGGACGGAATTCCGACCTCAATGGTCGTGACTTTGAATGACGGAACGACGTTGGATTCGGGATTTGTGATGTATCCGGGCGGGCACGCACGGAACACGACGGCGAATTTAGGTTCGATTTTGGCGCATAAGTGGAACTTGCTTGGCTCGTTGGCATTTGCGGATGGTTCGGATGTTGCAGCAAATGTTGATCGTCTTAATACGATTGGGTCAATGTCGGCGAGTGAGTTGATGGGGATTTACCAGCTTGACTTGGCGAGCCGCGAAGCGGTGGATTGAGGAAAGGGTGAGGGCGTAGAGCCAGTTTGGGAGTGCGCGAACCTGTTCGCGCTTTGGGCTGCAAAGCCTGCTTTGCTGAATTGGCCAGGACTAGCTACAATATTGTCATGCACTCTTGGCCGCATGCACCAAGCAAATCTGTTACCGAGCCAGGCACCTATTTCATCACTGCTGCGACGTATCACAAGGAACATTTCTTCGATTGCACGAAAAACTTAATTTGCTTCAGTCCGTAATATTCGAAAACTGCTTGGAGTTTGACTTTCAGTTGCAAGCGTGGGCAATATTTCCGAATCACTATCATCTCGTCGGATTCAGTCCGATCGATAACGGCGTGAAAAAGATGACCGGCAAGATTCACGGCGTTTCCGCTCGCGAGCTCAATCGACTTGACAATGAAGTCGGTCGAAAGGTTTGGTATCGAATGAGAGACACAAGATTGACATTTGAGCGATCTTATTTAGCGCGCCTCAACTACGTTCACAGCAACCCGACGAAACATGGATTGGGGTCCTCTTTGAATTACCCATTTTGTAGTTCCCACTGGTTTGAAACGCAAGGCAACGCATCATTTGTTAGTACCGTCAAGTCTTTCAAGATTGACCAACTTGAGATAGAAGATGACTTCTAGTTGAACATTCTTTTCAGCGAAGCAGGCTTCGCAGTTTGAAAGCGCGAACAGGTTCGCGCACTCCCAAAATCGTTGTCACTCTTTTTATCGTTCGCTTTGGTGCGGAATGACCCGGCGAGCAATTCCTTTTTCGTCGAGGTACCGCCTTAGATGCCCCATGGTGAGTCATCGTTCTTCGACCGGAAGCGATTCGATGAACACCATGGCGTCGTAGCAGTCGTCGCCCAGCTTTTTGCGAAGGGCTCGTTCGGACTCAGGTTTTGCCGTTACTCGATTGCAGTCGATGAGGACGAAGAGACTATGGGCCAGTTTAGCCTCGAAACTATTAAATTTGTTGAAATGTCCAACCCACTGGGTCTTGCCAGTCTGTTCATAGAACCAGCCGCGAAGAAAAGTATCGGTACAACGCAAATCCTCCACCGAACGCCATTTGGACCAGTCGTCCCATTTCAACCATCCTTCGGCATCGGCACGAACAGCATTCGCATAATTAACTCCTTCAAAAACGAGCCGGACAGGACTGAGAACGGGGTCTCTCTCTTGATTGGTCTCCGCGAAGTAATCTTGGCAAAAAATTTCAATCACGGAATTCTGTATTGTGATTTCCAACCGATCTGCGATTCGTTCGACGCCAAAAACGTATCCGTCATGAAGCCAACCTTCGAAATACTGAGCGGAAGCGTCATCGAGACATTTAGGTCGAAATGGAGTTTTTGCTAGGGCAAGCTCCTGTTCTTCCAATTCCCACTCCCGATCTTGCTCGTCGTGATGGCGAGGAAAGAAGTGCATGAATTTTGCGAGGTCATCTAACCTCTTCACATCCTTCAACCACGAGCGGTAAGCCATTGGTTCAATTATGACGTAGGCAAATTCGACTGCCGATCTCGGATGAAATCCTCAATCAAGTAGCATCCCCACGACCCAGTGCTGAAATGTTCTTTGCATGCAATCCATGCATCGAAACATTCGTGGCCCAAAGCCGAATCGATGGCTGAGTCTCGATTATCGACCGCGCTGACTTTGGCGCAATCAACAAGCAAGTGTGGATAGTAATACTTGGTTTTCGAATAGGCAGATATGCCTTGTGCATCTATTTCTGCGATCCATTGAATCCTGAAACCAGTCAGCTGCAAACCTGTTTGCATATGAGGGCTCTATTTGAATGGGCGCATTTGGAATATCACACCCATGAAGGAACCCGTCCTGGTCCTGGATACAGTTGCCCGAATAGCAAACATCTTCAAATGTTAGAAAGATTGGGAGTAGAGGCATCTGAAATTCAGTCCCCTGAACACGAAAGTATGCCTTTACAAACTCTTCCGCATAATCGTTGTGCAGCGTTATTTTCATTTTGGAACCAGTACGAACAATTGACTGAACGAAGCTGTCATGCATCCGACTTCCAAAGAATGCTTTTGAGTAGCTATCGACAGGCAAATCATCAGCAGTTATTCGTTCCAGCCACTTTTGATCAAATGCTTCGATCAGAGCTTCGTTCTCTTCAGTCCATTCGAGGTTGTGACAAAAATCCCCAAGATCATTGATCCTCTTTACGTCCTCAAGCCACGAGCGGTACGCCACGAAAGGATTATGACGGAGGAAATGGGGCCATCATTGCAGCGAAGCAGGCTTCGCAGGCCAAAGCTCAAGCAGGCTTGAGCACTCCCAAAGAGGCTAACCCTCGTCCAAAGTCCGAAAATAGCTTCATAATCTAACTATGTCCGCAGCCAATGTAAAAATCGTCACCCTCGGCTGCGCAAAAAATGACGTCGATAGCGAAGAGATTGCAGGCGTACTGATGAAGTCGGGATATACCATCGACGGACTCTCTAAGAATTCCGATGTCACCGTCATCAACACTTGCGGCTTTCTCGAGGCATCGAAGCAAGAGTCGATTGAAGCGATCAAGCAAGCTATTCGCGACAAAGAAGCGGGCCTAACCAGCAAGGTCATCGTTGCCGGCTGCCTTGCCCAGCGAATGGGTGCAGAACTCATGAGTCTCGCCCCTGGGGCCGATGCCTATATCGGGGTTGGACAAATGGGCCGATTTGACGAGATCGTCAAATCCACCTTGACCTCACAGGAACGCGTGGTCGACTTATCGCCACCTCATCACCGCTGGGCCGATGTCGAGACTCGCGCTCGTAGCGGAAAGCCGTGGAGCGCCTACCTCAAGGTCAGCGAGGGCTGCGACCATAAGTGCACCTTCTGCACGATCCCTAGTTTTCGCGGCAAGCACGACAGCAAGCCGATTGAGCGCGTACTTGCGGAAGCAAAGCATCTTGCGCGAATGGGAACGCGAGAGATTAACCTAATTGCCCAGGATGTGACTCAGTATGGGTACGACCTGTACAAGGAATTCACACTTCCCCGCTTGTTGCGCGAGCTGAATGGTGTGGATGGTCTGGACTGGATCCGGATCCTTTATTTCTATCCGAACCGATTGACGGATGAGGTGATTGAGGCGATGGCGACGTTGCCCAAAGTGGCGAAGTATATCGACATTCCGCTGCAACACGCGCATCCCGAAACCCTCAAACGCATGCGCAGGCCATGGGACGGTGAGCGGTATTTGAAGCTGTTGGAAAAGGTCCGAAATGCGATGCCGGATGTGGCGATTCGTACAACTTTCATCGTTGGCTTTCCTGGCGAAAACGACGCGGAATTTGAGTACCTGATGGAGTTCATGAACGAGGCAAATCTCGATCGAGTTGGCGCTTTCGTCTACTCGCCGGAGCCCGGAACCCCGAGCGCGACCATGCCCGACCAAGTGCCGGATTCGGTCAAGCAAGAGCGGTTTGACGAGCTGATGACGTTGCAGCAAGAAATCTCGCAGGACGTGAACAACTCCTGGATAGGCCGCGAACTCGACGTGCTCGTCGAAGATGCCCGTGATGGCTGGCTGATCGGTCGGTCTCACCGCGACGCTCCGGATATCGACGGCTTGGTGATCTTTAAGGGAACGGCTAAGCCGGGCGATATGGTTCGAGTCGAGATTAACGAAGCCGAACCGTACGATCTGTTCGGGGTCGAGAAAGATTCGGGGATAAAGGCGAAGAAGCGGCTGGAGCCTTTGAGGCTTGCCGCGCCACGCGCTCCGCAGTAGCACCTTGCTTTTGCAGGGTTTAAGGCGAGCGATTGCTGGAATGGTTTTGAGCCTCCGTAGCTAAACCTTAGATGTCCATAAGTGATCGGATTCTCAGACATGCTTGGCTCGTGAGCGATTGAGGCAGCGAATCCGCGTCTCCCGTTTCTGCTCTTGCCTTGCCCTTGACGCAAGAATGCCGCCCCTAACGGCAGGGAGCGGCTGAGGTTTTCGCTTTTCGGCGAAATTGTCTTATTAGCCCTTAAGCAAAGCAAGGACTGTTTGTGGCATTTGGTTTGCCTGAGCAAGCAGTGCCATTCCCGACTGTTGGAGCACTTGATAAGTCGTGTAGGCGGTCATTTCTGATGCCATATCAACGTCTCGGATCGTGCTTTCCGATGCGGTCATGTTCTCTTTGGCCGACTGAAGCGACCGGTTATTGGATTCAAGAACGTAGTTCGTAAATTGCCCGATCTGGCCCCGAGTTGAGGTGACCTGGCCGATGGCGCGATCCACCACTAAAAGTGCGCTCGTCAAATTTCCAGGAGTGGTGATATCGAGAGTCGCCATGCTCATGTTCGAAACGACGTCGTTTCCGAGCTGCGCGGCGGCCATATTTGGCAGAGTTAGCTGGGCGGTTTGTCCCGCGTTACCTCCAAATTGAAAGACTGCGCTTCCGGGGGTAATTTGGCCGATGGTCTTTGGGTAGCCCGCCGAAGAGTTTCCAACTGATGTGAGGCGAACCATATTGCCATCAAGGTCGAAAAGGCTCAGGCCATCGGTGCCTGCGCGTCCACCAGTAAAGAGGGCTGAACCCATTGCGCCGAGACTGATCGTTGCCACAGGATTGGTTCCGGTGACGGTGATCGGCGGACCAGAACTGATCACTCCGCTTGAGTCAGAGAAACTAAGCACGGCATTTTGGCCATAGGCCGTTGTGTTGAAATCAAGTTGATTTGTGCCAGTGTTCCAAACTGCAGTGACGCCAGTCGACGATGCCGCGGCATTGACGGATGCGGCAACTTGAGCTCCGGTTGCGCCTGCGGTGAAGCTAAATGTTGAGCCGTTGATGCTGAAGGAGCCGGGGCTGAGAATCACGCCTCCGGTCAATGTCGCTGACGTAAGCGTTGCCTGCGTACCCGGAACAATGGAGGTTAGGGTCATCAGGCCTTGAGATGTGATTGGCGAGCCTTTGAACAGTCCGGCCAACGAAATTCCTTGGACCTCGTTGCCCGCACTGACTTGGGCCTGGATTCCTGAAGAGCCATCGAGCAATCGCTTGGAGCCGAACTGAGCCGTTTGAGCGATTCTTGTGATGCTGGAGGCAATACTTGAGAGCTGATCTTGGTTAGCTCGAAGCTGGGTCGATGAAAGCGTTGCGGTGTTGCCCGAAGAAATGATCAATCCGCGAGCGTCGCTGAGTAGTTGGTTGACTTCAGACAGAGCTGACTCGGCGGTCTTGGAGTAGTTGACCGCGTCTTGGTTGTTTCGCATGGCGGCTTCGAGGCTGCCGATTTGGGACCGAAGGTTCTCGCTGGAGATGAGACCCGATGGGTCATCGCTTGCTTTGGTGATTCGGAGTCCGGAGCTGAGCCGCCCCATGGATGCTTGCAGCATGTCGGCATTCAGCGTCAAATTTGAATGCGCGGTTTGAGCCGCGAAGTTGTTGTTTATTCGAAATGACATATCAGCCTTGAAGATTTTGCCAGCCGCCTTTCCATGTTACGAAGGGTTTTTAACCTAGCAAATCTACTAACACTGATTGTTGGCTGAATTTGAAAATAGATCAGCCCCAATCGCTGGCGAGCGGTAAATTAGTCTCATGAGTTTGGTGAGCAAAGTTGGGAGAAAGCGGCCACGAGCACGAATCGCGCTCTTGGTTCTCTACACCGTTCTCACCCTCGGCGCGCTTACGACTCTATACCCATTTGTCCTAATGGTGAGTACGGGCCTAAAAGGGCCGACTGACCAGAGCGATAATTCTCTGGTCCCAAAATACTTCGGCGACAACCAAGAGCTTTTGGCTAAGTATTTGGATGACAAATATTCGGGTGAAGCCGGAATCATCGCCAGCACCCGAATTGGAGATCAATCCAGCGAAGTTCAAAAATACAATGACTTCCTAATGGCTTTGCCTCTGGACCAATGGACGGCGGGATTTAAGCTTGCCCCGAACCAATTAAGCAGCAAACTGATGGTTCGTTATCAAGCGTGGTTGCGCACCAAGTTCTCATCGATTGATGATTTGAACCGGGCATATGTGGAGGAAAACGTGGCGTTTCAGACCGTACCTGCTCCTTCTGAGCTGCTTGAGAGGGCGACGTGGAAGTCAGCCAACGACCAGAAGTATCGGGACTGGTTGGAGTTTAAGGCGACCTTGCCTGCCGAATTTCGGATTCCGGTCCGCCGGACGCGACTTTGGCAGGAGTACTTGAAGGTGAAGTTCAAGAATCGGATTGACGACGTGCCTGATTCGGTCAAGGTCAAGAAGGTCAAGAAATTTGAGGAAATTGAGATGCCACCAGTGTTGCTCAATGGGGTTGATTCCACCAAACCTATGGACCTTATGGACGAATTCAAAAAAAGCACTCCTGATCGGTATATGCAAGGCACATCTGAAGATTTGTGGGCATTAAATTCGTCCTCGGCGATGCCAATTGCGGCAGCTGAGAAGGCCTATGTTGCCGAGCATGCGTCCGAATTGAAACGTGAGTTTGCGAGCCGAAATTATCGTTTTGTTTTGGACTACATTTTGCTTCACGGACGAGCCGTTTGGAACACGTTCCTTTTTTGCACTTTGGCGGTCTTGACTCAGTTGATTGTGAATCCGATTGCCGCGTATGCGTTGTCGCGGTACCCGATCAGGTCTTCGGGAAAGATCTTGTTGTTCTTGCTCGCGACGATGGCCTTTCCGGCCGAGGTCGCGATGATTCCATCGTTTTTAATGCTGAAAGAGCTTGGACTTCTGAATACCTTTGCGGCCCTGATCTTGCCGGGCGCGGCCAGCGGGTACATGATCTTTCTGCTCAAGGGATTCTTTGATTCGTTGCCGCCAGAGCTTTTTGAGGCCGGACAGTTGGATGGCGCGAAGGAGTCGACATTGATGATGAAGGTTGCGCTGCCGCTGAGCCGTCCGGTGTTGGGTTACTTGGCGCTATTGGCGTTTATGGGTTCATATTCCACATTCATGTTCGCGTTCTTGGTTATTCAGGACCAGAAGATGTGGACGTTGATGGTGTGGATCTACCAGTTGCAGACGTCGGCGCCGAAAGCGGTTGTGATGGCGGCTTTGGCTTTGGCGGCGATGCCGACCTTGATCGTCTTTTTGTTGGCTCAGCGGGTGATCATGCGCGGAATTGTGTTGCCGGGGGAGAGGTAAGGGAAGCTGTTAGCCGTCAGCGAGAGTTACAAAGATTGAGATATGGAACCTTGAACTCCAGGAAATTGTTAAGGCTGAAGGGCCGAACTCGATTGCATCCTGAGCTAACAACTGAAGGCTGAAAGCTCGCCAAGCGAGTAGACTCGCACTTGCACAATGGCCACCGCTGAAAAGACCAAGGATCCGATTCCCGTCCTCACGTGGACGTTGATTCTGCTGAACGTCATCATTTACTTGTGGGACCGCAAGATGGGCCTGATGGGCTCGGGTACGGTTTTCAGCGATTTAGCGATGCGGCCACCGGAGGTTATTTCGGCCATCACGGGTGCATCGGGCGGGGCGGGAACGGATCGATTTCCGATTGTGACCCTGTTTACCTCGATGTTTTTGCACGGTGGATTCCTCCATTTGTTTGCCAACATGATGTTTTTGGCGGTGTTTGGTCCGCCAGTTGAGCAGGCGGTGGGACCCTGGCGATTCGTTCTTTACTACCTAGCTTGGGGGGTTTTTGCGGCAATCTGCCACATCTATGCGTCGCCTTTGAAAAATGTGCCGACTTTGGGCGCCTCCGGTGCCATTGGTGGAGTGCTGGGATGTTACTTCCTGTTGTTCCCGTCAAATCGGCTCCATGTCTTGATCATGGGAATTTGGGAAATTGAAACGAAAGCATGGGTATTGCTTGGACTTTGGTTTCTGTATCAAATCTTTGTTACCCAAGAAGGAGTGGCGACTTGGGCGCATGTTGGCGGGTTCTTAGCGGGTATGGTTACGGTGCTTGTCATCGGGGGAAGGGATGCTATTTTGCGTCATCACCCTGAACTTATCGAAGCAGACGACTAAGGTATGGCGTTCCTAAAATCTTCAAAATTCTTTTTGCTAGCGGCCTTGTTGACGTTAGCGTGTTGCCTCGTCTCGGTTCGAAAGCGCATACACGTCGAAAATGCCAATAAGAAGGTACTTGTTGCTACTGAGCTCGATAACTTGCAATCTTTAGCGGCGGCTCAAGGGCTCACTATTGATCAAGCATTGACGATCCTCGAAAAGCAGGGTCTCAATGGAGTAGTGATCCCGGAGGAAACCATTGGTGAATTGGTTTTAGACGGACGAGCCCACCTAAACGGGCTGACTGTTCAGCACGAATCTCAAATTTCGACGATGGCCTTCGAGGACAACGATACGGTTAAGCGAGTGGTGAGGGGGCTTTCGATCCGATTCGGAAAGTTGGTTCAATCAACCTCGCTCAGGGACGGAAAATTAGCGATGCCCGCCGTGGATACGGCGACAATTCGAACGACCTCAATTGGCCTTGATCCCCAACTAGCGGCTATTGCCCAGAAGCATCACTTAACCATCATTGGTCGGTTTTCGAATCCGGTTGGCATCAATTCGAAGGCGATTATCGAAACGATCAAGTGGGCGAAAGATTCCGGTGCACGCATTTTCCTCGCCCAAGGCGAGCAAGTGCTTGGTCGACGCGACTCATTGGACACCCTTCGAGATAGTCTTTCGGCAAACGGAATTTTGTACGCATCCCCGGAGTTTGCCAAGCTGGGTGGCGACCAAGAAATGTTGGTGAAGATGCCCGAACAAGTGGTTCGGCTTCACTCGGCACAGACGGCAGAATTGGATAAGCTGACCGAGGATGCTGCCCTCGAGCGATATTTGAAAGCGGCGAGCGAACGAAACATGCGAGTTTTGCTGGTCCGCAATATCTCGCAAGCATCGGATGCACCACTAGATGCTTTCGGGCTCTTTCTAGCCAAACTCTCCGATGGACTTGCTCATAAAGGAATGGCGCTGGGCGATCCGGCTCCTTACGCCGACCCTGAGGTAAGTAGGGTCATTCGAATTCTCATTGGCCTCTTTGGCGGAATCAGCGCGCTGTGGGTTGCGGTGCAGATGTTTGGTGAAAAGAATGGTTTGATTTTGGGCGGTTTGGGAGCCTTAGCAATTTTGGGCGGATCGGCCTTGCACGGGGCTGGGCTTGAAGTTGCTGCGCTACTGTTATCGATGGTCTTTCCGATTGGATCATATTACTGGCTGAAGTTGGAAAAGCCCAACCCTTATGTCGGGTTAATTGGCCTTGCAGCGCTTTCGATGATTGGCGGGTTTTGCGTAGCCGGACTAATGAATGGAATCCCTTATTACATCCGGGCTGAAGCATTTTCCGGGGTCAAAATTTCGGTGTTCTTACCAATTGCCATTGTTGGGGTCGTAGCTTTCGCCGACTTCAATAACTTTAAGGATTCGATGCGCGAACCGATCACGTGGGGCACGGCAGGTCTTGGTGTCGTTTTGTTAGCGGTGATTGGCCTCATGATGATGCGAACAGGAAATGATAACCCCAACACGGTGAGCGGGGGCGAATTGGCGTTTCGGGGAATTTTAGAGCAGATCCTTCCCGTTCGACCTCGATCGAAAGAATTCCTGCTCGGATTCCCAGTGTTGACGTTTGGCCTTTTCATTCTTCACCGGGCGAAGTACGATCCAAAAGCACTCGGAAAGTTTTCCGGTTGGGTTTCGCTGTGCCTAATGCTCGGGTTTGTTGGGCTAACCGACTCGGTAAACACGCTTTGTCATCTTCATACCCCTGTTATGGTGAGCTTCTTACGCGACATAATTGGATTGATCATCGGCGGAATTTTTGGTTTAGGTTTGTGGTTCGTATTTAAGAAGAAAGTGGTGGCGATATTAGGAGCAAAAGTTGGCTAGGATTGTACTTGCGGGATATATTGGTTGCGGAAACTTGGGCGATGACTCAGTCATGATCGGAGTTGTCGATGGGCTCGGAACCGGACATGAATATCTGGTTTTAAGTGGCGACCCGGACGACACCTTCCGCTATTATTCGATGCGCGGTGTGCCCCGAAAGAACCTAAAAGATGTTGAAGCGGCCATCAAGGAGTGCGATGCTCTAATTTTCCCTGGTGGCTCGATTTTTCAAGACGTAACGAGCGCGAAGAGTACGATTTACTATACGGGCCTCATTAAGATGGCCAAAAAGCATAACAAGCGTGTGATCTTGTTAAACCAAGGTGTTGGACCTTTGAACACATGGATTGGCAGGACTCAAACTCGCCTCGCGATGAGCTTGGCAGATTTGATCGTGGTTCGCGATCCTGGTTCTTTGAAATTGCTTCATGAGTTGGGCGTAGACAAAAAAATTCACGTTGGGGCGGATAGCGCATTGATTCTTCGAGAGCCAGTACGCGACGACGACGGTTCGTCGTATGGAGTTGGAGGAATGAAAGCCGTTGCGTTGGCTCCTCGGCCTTGGAAACGGAAAGGAGTCGATATTGTGAACCTATTTGGCGAAACGTCTCGACTGCTGTTTAATGCGGGCTTTGTCCCTACCCTGATAGAAATGGACCCATTTGAAGATGGGAAAATGCTGGAGGATATCACGAAGCAACAGGGCGGGCGCATCCCGTTCCTTCGGAACCTTGGCTCGTCTCGGATGGTGCAGTTTCGTTTGGCCCGCATGGATGGTGTCATCGGAATGCGGCTTCACGCGGGGATTTTGGCGACAACGGTTGGCGTTCCCCCGCTCATGTTGAATTACGATCCGAAGGTTGCAGCGTTTGCCCGGCAGATCGATATTGGACCTGCTCTCACGATTGAGGGACTCACCCCCCAACGATTATTTGAGACATTTATGGAACATCATAAGGCAAAAGATGCCCATAAGCTTGTTATCCTAAAGAAGCGCGAAGAATTACGAGACCAAGCCATGAAGGGAATCGAGCTCGCAAACAACTTCTTTAAGTAGCAAAATCGATGTCAAAACTTCTTCTCGTGTGTGGGCTTGGGATTCTGCCGCTCCTTGGTGTTGCCCAAGGCAACACGCCACACAGCAACGATTGGTGGGATCGAGAAGTTTGGTCGCGGCTGGCCTACAGCGGATCGCGAACCCTCGGTTACCAAAACTACAAGTTTGAAGGCGATGCCGAAACGTTCGGATCGTTGACGAACTATGGAACTGGCCTGAAGCACTTTACCGACATTGGCAGCTTCTCGGTTCAGGGCAACAAGGTACTTGGAATCTTTGATTTTCGTGCTGCATTTACGGATAACCGGTTCAGCGATCCCGAGCAGCAACAGTACACCCTGAATTACAAACGTGGCTTTTATGACTTGAGTTACGGAACGATTCAAGCTTCGTTGTTGCCAGGAAATCGATTCATTAACTTCAGTCGGTCCCTGAAGGGATTTGTTGGCGACTATAAGAAGGGACGCTTTGAAGCAAAGGCACTGACGAGTACTGCGCGCGGCGCCGCCCGGACGATTACGATTGAAGGAAACAACACGACAGGGCCTTACTACTTAGCCGCAGGGCGCATCATTGGAGGTTCAGTTAAGATATTGCTCGACGGAGTGGAACTGAGGCAGGGAGTTGACTATGTAGTCGATTCGGCGGTTGGTTCGATTACCTTTGCAAACCGGACGATTCCGCCCACCAGTACGATTGTGGCTTCATACGAGTCTTACGACGTTACGGGCTCAAATGGTACCGTTACGGGTGTCGCCGCGACGTATGATTTAGGCAAAGCGGGAAAGATTGGGCTTACTTCTGAACAACAGAAGACAGGAACTAAGTCGGCCACCAATGAGCGGATTGAGCTGTTCCAAGGATTTGGAAATATTGGAGATCAATATAATCTTCAATTTGAACCAATTCCAGCGTCGATCGTCGTGACGGTAGACGGCATTGTTCGAACGTTTTCGGTGGTAGACAACGGCCTAGCGGAGTTCTATTTAAGTCCAACTGTTCCCAGCATTGTCATCTCGAAAGTAGCGGTGTTTTCGAGTCAAACTCTTCAGATTCGCTATATTCCAAAGCTCATTTTGACGGTTGACGGTGACCGTTCGGTCACGGGTTTTAATTGGAGACTTCCTCTGGGAGGGAAAGGCACCAGCAGCTTCCTCAATTACTCCCGAGCCACGGGGAGGCTTTCCGGTTCCGCTCCTTCGAGCGGAGAAGCGCAAGGCGTCGATTTGAACCTCAAGCAGGGCAAGAGTGAATTCAAATTGGGATTGCGACGAATTGATCCTGGCTTTCGAACCGTTGAGCAAACCGGATTCAATCGGAATGAAGATGTCGCAGAATACTCGTTTAACTACGGGACCAAAGGTATTGGCGCCACAGCAAATACGTCGAATAGCTTGATTTCGATCAACAACGGATCGAATGCGTCGGCTAGTCGGGTCGTAAACACGGGATTGAACCTCACTTACAGTGACCCCACAAATATTAGCCGAAACATGTCGCGTTCTCAGGCGCTCAGTTGGACTCAGACCAATGTCCACAACACCGACAATACGCGGTTGACGACGCTTGGGTTCAAGGAGAATTATCACGCTAAAAAGCTGACTTTTGGCTATGGGGTGGAGGACTTGACCGGGCGTGGCCGGGTGGACGGAACCATGAGCGGATTGGGAATCCAGAGTTTCCACACCAATGCCACCTACGATGCCGGAAAGAATTGGGCCGTGACTGTGTCGGCAGCTAAGAGCAACGTCAAGACAGACAAGGACAAATCGGACGGCTATGACTACTCTCTACGGGCGAATATGGCCCAGACTGGCCCTTGGACCTTGGCGGCAGAGTACGCCTTGAGCGATTCAGGTGCCTTGGCTTCCCTTGGCGGGTTTCTCAATGGAAATTCCTTGGGATTTGGGAATAACGGATTTGGTGGCTCTGGAGGCAGCGGAACCTTGAGTACCGGGCAACTGAAGGCCAGGCGCACTGGCTTTAGTGCCATCCATCAGGCAGGCGACAATTTTGCGATCACGTTTGCGTATAGCAATACGACCGCGATTGGTTCTTCGACAAACAACGCGAAAATTGATGTATTGAGCATGGATGCCAGTTGGAGGATCAATTCGACTCATTCTTTTCAGCTTGATTATTCACGCGTCAAATCAGACTTTCTGACCAACAGTGGTGGGACGGGAAATTCGGACGTCATCTCTGGACATTTTCAGGGCGAGCCTGGAAAGCTATGGCAATATTCGCTGGGATACAGCGTTTTGAAGTCAAGCGGTGCTCAGCTTAGTCAAGATAACTTGGGCCTTTCCTTTGGACTGAATTACTTGGTCGCTGCTCGCCAACGGTTGTTCTTCAACGCTGGGACGAGTAAGACTCGCGGTCTTTACCCTCAGAATGACAAGTCAATCGAAGCTGGATACGGTTATATGCTCGGGGCCGGAATTGGATTAGTCGGCAAATATAGCTACCGAAATCTTGAGAACCTTGATCCGGGTTCTTCTGCGGGCACTTTTAGGGCCAAAGGCTTTAGCATTGAACTTAAATTTGATCTTGCGAGTCGACGGTGAAATGAATCATGAGAATAAACGTTACTAATGTTATGAAACGCAATTGGATTGCTTTTGGAATTTTGATTTTAACCATTTTAGGTTGTGGTGGTGCAGGCGTAGGCGTCGGCAGCGTGGCTGGTTTAGTTCTCGATATTAACGGGAACCCAGTTCGAGGTGCTCGCGTCTTTGTTGATGATGGTCAGCTTCGAGAGACGCTCAGCAACAGTTCTGGCTCTTACAATATCGCTGGAGTTTCGGCCCAGGACATTTTGATCAAAGCTGAATATGACAACGGATCAACCTTCTTTCAGGGTCAAAACCTAGCTCGAGTCTTCGATAAAGAGCAAGTAAATAGCCACAATATTGTCTTAATTCCCTCGAACCAAATTGCAAGCCTTCAAGGGTTTGTCCAAAGTTCGAGTGGACCTCGAATTGCTGGCGCCCGAATTTCGGCAAAGCCTACGAATGGCAGTCAATTGACTTCGGTTCAGGCATTGGCTGATGAGAACGGGAATTACGTATTAGGCGGTCTTGCTGGTGGAGTAACGTATCAAGTCATGGTGAGCTTCCCCGGATATCAATCCGCGGATGTAACCCGGACTCCATCCGCCGGATCACCGATTACCGTCAATTTTTCGCTCGGGCTCAATGGTGACCCGCTGCTTCCTTCGCCGAAAAATTTGAGCCTCACCGCTTGGACCTCACCCGTCGAATTGACGCGAGATGTTGAGAAGTCGAAGGCGATGAATAATGTTAAGAAGTTCATCGAGCCTCGATATCGAAAATCGTCTACGAGTCGACTAACGAGTCAAGGAAATCCGGTTGAGGTCCAACTTTATTGGGATAAGTTTGACAGCCAGCAAATCCTGGGATACACCATTAGTCGAAAGCGAGGTTCGGATCCTTACCAAGGCGTGGACTTCTTGCGCGACCCGCTTGCCGAGTCGTTCATGGATAGCGACATTAATTTGTTGGACGGGATCAACTACAGCTACATCGTGAATGCGACGAACACGAATTATCCAGATACGAATAATTCGCTCAGTGATGACAGCAACGCAGTCTCTGTAACTCCGCTAGGAGATATGAATGTGCTGCCTGTAACGTTCGCAGGAAGTAACGTTACGTTCCATTGGAGTGCAGTGTCGAACGCGGCGAATTATACGATCTACGTATTTGACGTCTATCCCGGCATCATGGTCAGCTCGTACGCCAATAACTTTAACAGTCCAGCGACGGGAACATCTTGGACCTATAATTTGACACCTTTAGCCAGCGGACATCTGTATTACTACCTTATAATGGGTAGTAACTCTGGCGACTCGGCCAGAACTCTCAGCGCGATTGGGTCGTTTACCGCTCCTTAGTCGTCAAACAAAAACCGAAAAAACATGCTACGCCGCCTACTTCTGTTGGCAGTTGCCCTTTCCGGGGCATCTGCCTCCTTTGGACAATCAAGCCTTTTCAAAATTGATCTTGGGACGAGAGTCGCTGGGTCACCAGTGGACCTTGCCGATGCTTCGTACAAGCTCTATCAGCAGAATCTGTGGAATCTGAACTATCTGAGTCGTAATGCGCGGCAATCTCGTGGTTTGATCCAATCAAAGGCCCCGTATATTGCGCCCGCGATGATCCGGTTTACCAAAGGGAATCAGGTTTACAAGACGTATGGAGGGACCCGAGGAGGAGGTAGCGGCAACACCCTTACTCTGTCGATCGACGCAAGCTTCAACACCACAGGCGACCCAACCCGGGTTGCGTTTATGCAGAACGTTTACGATACGGCAAAGTTGACCATCGAATCGATTTTTGGCGACGCTGCAATTCCTGGAACGGTTAACGTGATCAATGCTGATGCAACGATTGGCGATCGGAACGCGATTACGGGCGGTTACTATTTGCCGAACAATGGTTCGGGCGGTCGAGAAATTCGACTCCCTCTCAACGCAAGTCGAGAGGTTGCTGCCGTCGCCCTGATTCATTGCATCTTGCTGGCTTATTTGCCCGACCCTGCTTACGCGTACGATGGCTATTTTGAAGGTCTGGTTCGAGCAACTACGCAAAAAATCGTGCGGATTCCGGCGGCAATTCCGGCAGGACTTGATCAAGAAGTTATTGAGAGCGTTTTAGAACAAACGTACGAAATTGGTGCATTTTACGATTGGGCAAACCAGAAGTCACTAGGAGGGCCCCGGTTTATCGCGCCTAATCTTTTGAGCGCACCCATTGTTCAGGGAACTCGAGGAGGACTGTTCTTTCAGCGGTATCAGATGTCGGGAACGGTTTGGGAAAAAGTCCTGGCCGAATATCCGACGTTCATCAAGAGCCTCAACCTTTTGTTGCGAGCAAACCCATCGGCGGCCAATGACGCTTCTCAGCTAGAATCTCTCTCCAGCAGCATTGTTGGGGCGGGAACGATCGAAGGGGATGCTTATTCGGATTGGGTCCGAAAGCAGCATATTTTAGACACTCAACTCACTGTCGGGACGAAGCTTCATTCCTTAATTACTCCGATCACGAGCGGACTTTCTGGCACCGATTTTGGCGTCTTCAATATTGAGGCGACCTTCTTTTCGACAGACAGTTCAGGTAACGAAACACTACTATCGAGTACTGCATACCCAGTCTTTTGGGATCGCACTTACAAGCGGGTCCTTCCTTCAACTCAAGATGAAGTGATGGATATTGCGGCTTCGTATGGATCGGTCGTGCCGAACTTTACCAATAATAACGGCGGGGTGCCTTATCGTATTGCCCTTGATCTACCCGTTCAGGATCGGATCGTTCGTCAATATTTACCTGCGGGTAGCATTGCAACCCCAGCGTCCACGACCGTCAGTGACTTTTATGGCACCGTTGTTGGATTCGCAGTTCCGCTGGGAACGTCGCTAATTGTTCGGGTTCAAAACGGATCGGACACTTTTGATGCACCAGTTAATGCCTATGCTTTTGGGCTCAATGTTGGTACGGCAAACTTTTTGGCGTCCCGGTCATTAACCGTCCGCCTGATCAGAAAAGACTCGATGAACATTGAATCTGTATTACTGACTAAAACGGTCAACAAGGGCCCGGGACCGCTTTGCATTCAGATTGGCAATGAGCCAGTTTCGACAACAAGCTTCCCTTCTGGGCTATCCGGCGGAATCCAGATGGTTGGCTTTACGGGGAATCCCCTTTATTCCGGACTGGAATCAATTTTGTCATCCAATAACTTCCTCGCTGCACGATATAGTTCTTCGAGGACTGCCTACGACCTCTATCCAAATTCAGGAACAGTGATGGGGAGCCAAGGATATTTCATCCGAGTCCCGAGCTCAGGGCTTCCCTCTTGGAAAGCACGAATAGAAAGCGGCACGGCGGTCTCGGTTGCCTTGCGGCCCGGCTGGAATATGATTACGTGTCCACTGGGAGTTTCGACACCGTTTTCGAACGTTGACGTTGTTCATACGACTGAGTTCCCTCGAACTTATCTCGGAGCTTCGGGAAATGATACGGGCGACACCAGCCCTCCGCTTCTCGGTAAGAATATTTTCCAATTTGTTCCGGGTGCTAATGACACATTTTCTGGAGTTCCAGAGGGTGGATCTTTTGTCCCAGCGACGTCGTTTGAGCCTGGCATCGGATATTTCGTTCGATGCTTGGCCCCAGAAGGTGCCGTTATGCTGTTCAATCCAAATGCGTCAGGGTCTTTTGTTCGTCAATCGGCTTCCTTGCCATTTGTGCACCTATTGAACGTACAAGTTCGGCGAAATGGCGAGTCATCGAATGCGTTGCTAGGTCAAGCCAACGGCGCAACGGATGGGTTTGATGCTCGATTTGACAGTAACATTCCTCCATCAATTGGTGGCCTGCAGGTGACGGTTGACAACGGAGATTTAAGGTATTCGGATATTCGGAAACCGGGTCCTAGATTGACTTACAAGGTGAAGGTAGACGGTTGCGAGAGTGGCAAGCATTACACCTTTGACTTTTCGACCTTACAAGGGTTTGCTCCGCAGATATTGGTGAAAGACCTGAAAACTAATTTGACTCAGGCATTCCAAAAATTGACAGGCTCGTTTACCTTCTTGGCAACGAGTACAACGATGACGTTCGAAGTAACCGTCAAGGGTGCCCGATGATACGAAATATTCTTTTTGGCTTGCTTGTTTTGGTGCTCGTTTCCTGCGGAGGCGATAGTCCAATTCCCTCCATTCACATTTCTGGGCGAGTACTCGATATTTCGACGGGTGGGCCAACGACCACGGCATCCAGTATCCAGTCCAGTACCTCTACGGTTAGTACTTCACTCGTTGACGGATCCTTTATTGTTGGGGGTTCGTCAGGAGAAATTGGCCTCTTGGTGAGTCCACCTTCCATCTTGGGATATCCAACGTTTTCGTACACTTTTCAACCGCTCATTCAGAGTCAAAATGATGTTGGGGATCTATGGGTTGGACCTCAACAGGTTGAGGTCACAGGGGTCGTTCAGAATGCAGCTGACAATTCGCCAATTGCCAATGCTTTGGTGAGATTTGGTGGCCAAAAAGGCACAACAGACGCTACAGGTACTTTTCACATTTTGCACGTGGCGTATTCCACAGCCAACACGTCGAGCTTCTTGGGCCTTACAGGTCGGGCCGAAGCAACCAACTTCTTGGCCAACGAATTTACGGCGGGCGGCAATACTGCCGTCGCGGGCGTGGTCGCGGTCGGCACCGTTCTGCTTTCGCCAGTTGACAGCAATACTCCACCTCCCCCTCCGTTTGACTTGTGGGGTCTCATTGCGCCCTCTAACCTTGCGAGCGGAACGATTGTGACGCTGAAGGATTCGGTGGGAACTCCGATACGGCGATTTACTGTTGGAGTTAATGCCCGGTATCAATTCTGGGTTCCAGCTGGACAATATAGTATTGATTTTGCGAATGGTACGCACACAGCACCGACTCAAAACGTCACACTTAATAACAACACCGATGTCATCCGAAGAGACGCAACGCTTAATTAAGTCAAAACAATTCAAAAAATGGATCGCCATTGGTTGTTTAGTCGCCACTGGCGCCGGAATTACAGGAATCGCAATGCGGGTCATGAAGCAGGACCCGCTAGCCACTTTTAAACGAACCTTGCCGGACGAATTGCCAGATTCGGTTGCGATACGCTCCACCGACTCTCAATTCAATCACTACGACGAAGGCAAGCCAAAGACCACTTGCAACGTCAAAACCATCGAAATTGCCCAAAACCGTCAGATGTACACCTTTACGGGCATAACGAACGGGAAGCTTGAATGGAAGAACGCGATGTACCAATTCAACGCCGAGCGGGGTAGCTGGAATGGCTTTGTGAAGAAGCTCGTTTTAAGCGGAGCGTCTAAGTTTAAAGGCAAAGACTTTGACCTTTCGAGCGACGAGCTGACGTACGACGAGAATCAGCGCACGTTGAACATGATTCATCCCGTGACCGGGACGGCCTTTGGCGGCAAGCTTTCAGTCGCAAGCTTTCGTTATGAATTGGACCGCGAATCCTTCAAGGCCGGAAAGGGCGAGTGGATTGGCATTCCTTCGGGAGGAATGCAAAAGGATGTTCCGATTCAGACCAATCGAACGATTTGGAGTTTTACCGCTGACGAAACGGAAAGAAAACCAGAAGTAAAAGATGTCACCTTTTACACCAAAGTTCGGGCAACCGATGGCGACATCATTTTGGTTGCGCCTAAGATGGAAGTCAATAAGAAGACCGATGTTATTACCGCTACTGGACGAGTTCAATATTTTGGAACGAAAGCCAACCTCATCGCGGATAAGATCGTGATCTATCAAAAAGAAAAGCGTGCGGTGTTGACCGGGAACGTGACCATGTTGGTCAAGCCGAAAGACAAGCAAGAAGAGCCCGCCAAAGAGGTTGAACTTACCCCATTGCCACCAGCGGTGCCCGATTCCATTTCATCAACCCGACCGCCAGCCCCCGACGATGAGTCGACCAAGAAGAAAGAAGAAGAAATTCGGAGCATGAAGAATTTGCGCCAGTACCCCCTGATTATTCTTGCTCCCGCGATCGAGTATTGGTACAAGAAAGGCGAACGACACGCCATTATCACCGGCAACCCTCAGGCTCGCCAGGATTTGCCCGAAAGCGGTTGGCGATACGTTTGGGCCGACAATGCGAAATATGATGGTGAAAAAGAATTGCTAGCCTTGTTTAGTGCACCCACAAAAAAGGACGTCATCATGAAGAACTCGGTCGGCGACGAGATGTACGCCGAATCGGGCGTGCTTTCGACGAAGGAAGACGACGACACTTACTCGTTTAAGAAGAGTCGAGGCACGGCTCCCGTCCACGATGATGACCTACCCACTTCGGACAAGAAGAAGGGTGACGGTACAACTGGCACAGGCACAGATAAAGGCAAGGGCAAAGGCGGCGGACTGAATGGTCCAATCGGGCGCAAAGCTTAAGATTCTGAGCATAATGTCTCAGTGAAGGTCTTTATTTCAGCGGATATCGAAGGGGTCACTGGCCTCATTTCATGGTCGCAAGCCGGGCGACCGAACAGCGATCACTACGATTATGCTTTTGCGCGGAGGATGATGACGCATGACGTCAATGCTGCGGTTCGGGGAGCCCGAATTGCGGGTGCGACGCATGTGGTCATCAAAGACTCTCACGGCAACTCGAAGAACCTTCTGATTGACGAACTGGAATCTGGAGTGGAACTAATTTCGGGCCATGGCAGTGGACGTCACGGCATGATGGAAGGCATTGACGGGTCCTTTGATGCCGCTTTCCTGATTGGTTACCACGCCAAAGCTGGCTCCGGCGAGGGAATCATGGAGCACACCTACACCGGTCGCGCGCACCGACTTTTTATTAACGAAATTGAGCTTGGCGAAATGGGACTGTCGGCGGCGACGGCAGGTCGACTTGGAGTTCCCCTGGCGATGGTGAGTAGCGATGAGAAGGGTTGTCAGGAAGCGACTTCGATGATCCCGGGCGTTCATACCGCGGTGACCAAGTTTGGAATCGGACGATATATGGGTCGCTTGCTTCACCCGTCGGAGACTGGACCGTTGATTCAAAAGACGGCAGAAAAAGCCTTGAAGAATTTGAACAAGCCGTGGACGTTTAACGGCGAATGCGTGGTTCGGCTAGAAGTGAATCGGACCGAAGACGCAGATTGGGCCGCAAGGATCCCCGGCGTGACGAGAATCGATGGCTATAACGTCTCAGTGACGGTGGATAATTACACCGATGCGCAGAGTTGGGCGGTCGTCCTGATGAGCGTCGGCCAGTTGGGAATGGGCGCGCACGATTAATTAGCTGGGAAGCGGAAGAAGCGTGGGAAGCGTGGGAAGCAGAAAGCTAGCTACTCAATCCATCTTTGTCGTCACACAAGCGCCACATGTACCAACTGCCGACGGAACGGTAGGGGCTCCACGATTCGGCGAGGGCTTCCATTTCCTTTTTCTTGGGGCGATGGTCGAGGTTAAACAGGCGCTTGAATCCTTCTTGAACTCCCATGTCGTCAACCGGCAGCACGTCCATTCGCCCAAACGTAAACATGAGGAGCATTTCGACCGTCCAGCGACCTACGCCCTTGATGGGAATGAGGCGGTCAATGATTTCTTCATTGGTCAGTTGGTGCAGTTCATCGGGCGTTGGGATTGTGTGCGCTTTGGATGCAAGGTCAAGCAAGTAACCCGCTTTTTGCCGAGATACTCCAACGGCGCGGAATTCTTCGAGGGATAGTTTCAAGAGTTCTTGAGCTGGGGGACATTCGTGGCCAGGAAACAATGCGTAAAGTCGACCTTGGATGGTCGATGCCGCTTTGCCCGAAAGCTGCTGAAATAATATTGCGCGCATGAGCGCCTGGTAGATGTTGGTTTCCCGCTCTTCGTCGATCAAAACGCACGGCCCGTGTTTTTTGATGATCGCGGCGAACTTTGGTTCAGCCTTGCTTAGGTGTTTCTCGGCTTTTTCAATGCTCATGTGGTTCCATTACGTTATCTGATTTTTGTATGGTTGCGCCACAAGTACCAAAAGGCTTTATTTTAGGGTCCATTTCAAGCTATCCTATCCGCCATGGTACGCGTTGGATTGGTTGGTTGTGGCTTTATGGGTCAGATGCACGCGACGGTGCACGGGCTCGTGAAAAATTCCCAATTAGTGGGCGTTTTTGACTCTTCCCGTGAGCGTGGCGAGGCATTTGCGGCGAAGCATGGTTGTCAGTTTTACGACAGCTTTGAAGCGTTAGCCAACGATGTAGACGTCATCGATATCTGCCTTCCGACCTTCCGTCACCGAGAGTTTACGGTCAAGGCGGCCGCCCTGAAAAAGCACGTGTTGTGTGAAAAGCCGATGGCCCTCACGATGGATGACGCGGTCACAATGAAGCAAGCATGTGAAGATGCGGGCGTTCGGCTGATGATTGCCCATTGCATCCGATTTTGGCCCGAGTACGCGCTGTTGAAACAAATCGCGGTTACTGGTCACCTGGGCGACATCCTTTCGCTCAACTTAACTCGCTACGGCGAGTTTCCGCACTGGGGCAGCGACAACTGGCTTGCCGATGAGTCGAGAGCGGGCGGCGGCGCGCTGGACATGCACATCCACGATACCGACTATGCCCTGTTCCTGCTTGGACAGCCAAAAGAGATTTTTAGTGCGGGAACGATCGACGCCCGCGGAGTGAGCCACATCTTTTCGACCTTTGTTTATAACAAGGCTGTTTGCCACCTCGAGGGAGGTTGGAATATGCCACCCGGAACTCCGTTTAAGATGGCCTTTCGAGCGGTGTTCGAGCAAGGCGCGGTCATCATGGACGACTGCCCGATGACGGTTTACGAGAAAGGGAAAGAGCCTTATATTCCGGAGTTTCCGAAGATGGAGGCAGCGGGTGGCGGCAATATTAGTGACCTTGGTGGTTATTACCACGAAGTCGCGCACTTTATTGATCGCCTTGAAACGGGTGCGCCATTTGATGTTACCAATCCGGAAACATCATTGCAGTCACTTCAAGTGACGTTACGCGAAATTGAGCAAGTGAAGAGCCGAGCCGCACGATGAACCCTCGAACCCGATTCATTTTCGGGTTTTTGAGCCCGGCGGTCTTCCTCTACGGCTTTCTTGTCGGCCTGCCCTTGATTCAATCCTTTTACTATTCGCTGTTCCGATGGAAGGGCGTGTCGAGCAACATGAAGTTTATCGGGACGAAGAACCTTACGACGATTGCCGCTGACCCGGTGATGCATACGGCGGGGCTTAACCAAATTCTCCTGTTGGTTTGCGGCGGAATCATGATCATCATGTTTGCGGTTTCGATTGCCCATGCCTTGCAAAAGCCAACCGTTTTGGGCAAGTCAGTCCAAGCAATCATGTTGTTCCCCCAAGTTGTTTCGATCGTGGTCATCGGCATCATGTGGAATTTTATGTGGAATCCGTCGTATGGCTTGCTGCTGGTGGGCGGACGAAAGCTCGGAATACCGTATCCGAAAGACGGAGTTCTTGGATTAGCGGGATGGGCAAATATGGCGATCATGGTCGCATTTGTTTGGCATGCTTTAGGCTTTTACGTAATGCTGTTTGGGGCGGGGCTGAAGAATATCGACAGCGAAGTTATCGAAGCATCAGAGATTGACGGGGCTTCGGGTTGGGTCCGATTCAGCCGCATTTCGTGGCCATTGTTGTGGTCGGTGAAGCGCGTCGCGATTATTTACCTCGTTTCGAACGTGATGGGCACCTTCGTTTTGGTAGAGATGATGACCAAGCATGGACCCGACAACGCGACCCAGACTTTGCTGACCTATATGTACGAGAAGGGGTGGGAAAGCTCTCGGATGGGAGAGGCGGCGGCGATCGCGGTTTATAGCTTTATGATCGCGATGGTGCTTGGGGCAGTTGCCTGGCGAGTCATCGGTAGGAACCCAGAAAACCCACGGAGGTCCGCGGCGATATGACCCGATTCTTTGGGCAACTATTGTTGCTCCTCTTTGCAATCTCGATCGTCATTCCGTTTGCATGGGTGCTCATGTCCTCGCTGAAAACAAGCCATGAAATTACGGGAACACCGTGGGCTCTGCCTGCGGTTCCGCACTTTTCGAACTTCAGTCAAGCATGGTTTGATGGCGAGATCGGTGCCACATTTACCAATTCTTTGCTGGTCACGATTGGGACGCTGCTGATCCTCATTCCGGTCGGCTCAATGGCAGGCTACGTTTTGGTGAAGTATCCGTTTAAGGGTTCGCGGTTAATTTTGAACTCGTTCATGGGTGGATTAATGTTCCCGAATTTCTTGGTCATCATTCCGCTCTATTTATTGGTATCGAAGCTGGGAATGCTCGATTCGAAGATGGGTTTGATTTTGGTTTACGTTGCGTACTCGTTGGCGTTTACTGTTTTTGTTCTGAGCGGTTTCTTTGAGCAATTGCCGAATGAGTTGATTGAGGCGTCGTTCCTGGATGGCTGCAGCCATTCGGGCTGTTTTTGGAAAGTAATGTTTCCCCTTGCGAGGCCAGGAGTCTTAGTCGTGGCGATTTTTAACGCGATTGGCCTCTGGAACGAATATCCGCTTGCCTTGGTCTTGGCCCAATCAAAGAATGTTCGCACCCTTCCAATTGGCATTGCGAATTTGACTCAGACCCAGCAGTATGCGGGCAACTGGGGCGCGCTTTTTGCCGGAATCGTGATCGTGATGCTTCCGGTCATGATTGTCTATTTGATCTTTAAGGATCAGATTCAGAAGACCATGTTGGCGGGCGCCCTCAAGGGATAGGCCAGAAGTGCCGAGTGCAAATGTAAGTCAAAACTGATGTTTTCTCGCTCGATGGGCAACTGAAAACTGAACTGAGCCCTGTGCCCTGAACCCTGAGCCCTTCTACACATAGTAAAGTTTCTCGGGTTTTGTGCCAATTATTAGACCGTGGTAATGATTTTTGCCACAAAATGGAACAGTAATGAATCGAGGAATAATTTTCGGACTTGCTCTTGTTACGCTGAGTGGCGCGGCAATGGCTCAGATTAGCGTGAGTGCAGGCACATATATGCCGAAAGATGCAACGATCAAAAGTATTTTTGGTTCTTCATCGTTTGCCTGGGGATTTGGACTTGGTACGTCGGATCGAACCCACCGAGACGGTCTTGGATTTGACGTTTCTGGCGTCAGTTTGTCGGCAACCAACAACCGCTTCTTTTCGGTAGGCGCGACTTACGGATACGAAGTTCAAAGCGGAAAAGGTTCGGCAACCATGACCTATGCTCGAATTGGAACCGGAATCGGTTACTACGACTACGACATGAACATTGGCCTAAGTAACTTGACTGGTCACGTTGCCAAGCAGTTCTCTTCGGCTGAAGCCGGAATCGTTTTGAGCAACAAGGTTACGATCTCAGCTCAGTACATGTTGATGCCTAAGCTCTCTGGACTTGATTTCAGCGGACTTCGATTGTCAGCGATGTATTCGTTCGGCAAGTAAACGCACCGTTTTGAAAAGCCCCTTGGCCAACGCCAAGGGGCTTTTTGCGTTAGAGGCACCAGGTTCATCCCTGCTATAATCACCCATGCATCGTGCGTTTGCCGTTGTCGTAGCCTGTTGTGTTTCTGCCATGACACTTGCCCAAAGTCCAGTTCCTTCTCGGGCCCAACTTGAATGGCACAAGATGCAGACGTATGCGTTTGTACACTTTGGCCCAAACACGTTTTCGGGCAACGAGTGGGGCAATGGAAAAGAGCGGCCAGAGACGTTTAATCCGACTCAACTGGACTGTAACCAGTGGGTTCGCACGTTTAAGAAAGCGGGAATGAAGGGCGTGATCATCACGGCGAAGCACCATGATGGATTTTGCCTGTGGCCTTCGAAGCTCTCAAGCCATACCGTAGCGCAGTCGCCTTTCAAACGCGACATTTTGAAGGAGCTCTCGGTGGCTTGCAAAAAGGAAGGACTGAAGATGGGCGTTTACCTGTCGCCGTGGGACCGCAACCACCCAACGTACGGCACCGACGGCTACAACGACACGTTTGACGGAATGTTGCACGAGGTTTTGTCGAACTACGGACCGATTTTTGAAGTGTGGTTTGACGGAGCCAATGGCGAGGGCCCGAACGGCAAGCGACAAGTTTACGACTGGAAGCGATATATCGCCACGGTGCGCAAGCTGCAGCCTAATGCGGTGATTTTTAGCGATGCGGGCCCTGATGTGCGTTGGGTTGGCAATGAGGCGGGAGTCGCGCCAGAAACTTGTTGGTCAACGCTCAATCGGGATCGGTATGTGCCGGGCACCTCCCTTTCGAACGAATTGGGCGAAGGCGCAGCAAACGGAACTCATTGGGTTCCGGCTGAGTGCGACGTAAGCATTCGTCCAGGCTGGTTTTGGCGAAAGACCGAAGATACCAAGGTTAAGACTCCGGCGCAACTTGAGGACCTTTATTACAATTCAGTGGGCCATAACGGATCGTTCTTGCTGAACGTTCCGGCGAATGACAAGGGGTTGATTTCGAACGCAGACATTAAGGCTTTAAACGGCTTTCACGAGCGGATATCGAAGACTTTTGAGAAGAATCTCACGTTCAAAACCGACGAGACGGACAACGCGTTTCCGTTCCACATGATCGCCAAAGGAGCGAGCACTTTTGACACTATCGAGATTGGCGAAGACATCAAGAACGGGCAGAACGTTGCCGAGTTCTCGGTCGAAGCGGAAATGAATGGCAAGTGGACGACGATCGCCTCGGGCACGACCATTGGCAACAAGCGACTCATCCGTTGCAACCCGGTTTCGGCGACCAATGTTGCGGTTAAGGTCCTGAAGGTTAAGCCGGGCGCGAAGATGAAGGACGTTCGGATCTCATCGTTTGGGCTTTATGCCTCGCCGACATTGGGCAAGGACTTTACCCATGAGACGAAGGAGCAGAAAGACACGAGAATGGCATGGTGGCGTGAGAGCCGCTTCGGTATGTTCATCCACTGGGGCCTTTATTCGGTTCCGGCGGGAACCTGGAAGGGCAAGATTTATCCTGGAGCGGCTGAGTGGTTGATGTACTCGGCTCAGGTTCAGGCGATTGACTGGGAGCCGCTGCAAAAGCAGTTTAATCCGGTCAATTTTGACGCCAAGAAGATTGTTGGCGCAGCCAAGCAGGCGGGCATGAAGTACATCGTCATCACGAGCAAGCACCACGAGGGCTTCGCGATGTACCCTTCGAATGAGGGCACCTGGAATATTGGCCATACGCAGTTTAAGCGGGATCCGCTAAAGGAGCTGAGTGACGAATGTAAAAAGCAAGGCATCAAGTTCTGCACCTATCACTCGATCATGGATTGGCACCATCCCGACTTTATTCCCAAGGAGAAATTTGACAAGCGCGATGTTTCTCACGCGGACTACGAGCGATACGACAAGTACATGCGGGCCCAACTCAAGGAGATCATCACGCGATATGACCCGGCGGTGATGTGGTTTGATGGCGAATGGCAGAGCTCGTGGAACCACCAGCGTGGGGTTGATCTTTACAACTATTGCCGCTCGCTGAAGCCGGACTTGATCATTAATAACCGAGTTGATAACGCTCGGGCGGGGATGAGCGGAATGTCGAACAACGCAAGTGCGGTCGGCGACTTTGGCACTCCCGAGCAAGAGATTCCGGCGAACGGAATTAAGGACGACTGGGAGTCGTGCATGACGATGAACGGCTCGTGGGGCTATCATGCCAACGACACGAATTGGAAGTCGGTCGATACGCTAATTTTCAACGCGGTGGATTGCGCCTCGAAAGGCGGAAACTACTTGCTGAACGTCGGTCCGACCGCGCTGGGTGAGATTCCTCCGGCGTCAATTGAACGGCTTCAGGGCGTGGGTGCCTGGTTGCGGGATAATGGCGAGGCACTTTATGGCACCCAGGCTAGTCCTTTCCCTCGACCGATGCCGTGGGGACGAGTGACGCGAAAAGGCAAGACGCTGTATTGCGTGGTGTTTAAGAACGATGAGTACTTGCCCGTTTTGACCGGACTAAAGACTTCGATTGTCTCGGCGTCGATTCTGGGGGTTCGAGAGCGAGTCACCGTTGTTGACACGATATCGGGCCCGGGACTTGACTTGCAGAGAAGCCCGCGAAAAGAGCCAATCGTCATTAAGGTGACGTTGGCGGGTGACCCAGTCGTCGAAGCGGTGCTGCCGAGCCAAGATGCCAATGGAGCGATTTCTTTTCCGGCGGCGGACGCGGTTTGCGTTGGAGCGGCGCATTTTGAGGATGCGAAGAAGGCGATTGGTTTTTGGACAGAAACGACCGACACGGTTACCTGGAATTTCAATGTCTCCCACCCAGGCACTTTTCGTTTGACTGGCGAGGTGGCTTGCCAGGATGACTCATCTGGATCGTTGGTTTCGGCGGTGGTTGAAGGTCAAGAACGCCAACTTTCGATCAAGGGCACGGGCGGATGGGAGAAGTTCGTGACCGTCGATTTCGGGGATGTCACCCTTTCGAAGACGGGTAACACCAAGATCGTGGTCAAGGCCCGAATGAAGCCGGGATATGCGGTCATGAACCTGCGGTCGCTGCACCTGACACCAAATGCTCGTTGAAGTCATCGCTTGCTCTGCGGAGGACATTCGGACCGCGCAGAGTGCGGGAGCGGATCGGGTTGAATTATGCTTGGCGATTGAGGTTGGTGGGCTTACTCCGTATTTAGAAAACATCGAAGAAAACTTCGAAGGGAGCACTATTCCGATTGCGGTGATGGTTAGGCCTCGACCTGGTGGATTTGTAGGACTTACTGAGCTTATCCTTCAACAAATTGGTGTTTTACGGAAATTGAACTTGCCCAATATGCAGGTTGTGACTGGATCTTTGTTGTCGTCGGGAGAATTGGACGTTGAGGGCCTTCGACGGATGCGATTGGATTGTTCTGAGGTGCCGTTGGTTTGTCATCGGTGTTTTGATTTGACGCCCGATCCGTTCGATGCGTTGGAGCAGCTGATCGATCTCGGCTTCGACCGGGTCTTGACTTCTGGGAAAGGGGCGACGGCACTAGAAGGGGCCGATGTCATTGCTCGTTTGGTTGAGCAGGCGAACGGTCGAATAGAGATTTTGGCGGGTTCCGGAATTCGTCCGCATAACGTGGGCGAGATTATTCGCCGGACGGGGGTAACTCAGGTTCACGCGTCTTGCTTTGGTGATGCGATTTCGCACGGGGGACCTGTCGACTTTGGGTTGACATTGGAAGTCTCGGGTGAGAAGGTCAGAATTTTGGTGGATGCTGCAAAATCCTAAACAAGGAGAGTCCCTTTGGGAGTGCTCAAGCCTGCTTGAGCTTTCAAACTGCAAAGCCTGCTTTGCTGATAACCTTCCAATCAGTTAAGATTTGCAAATGCATTCATGGCCCCATTCTCCGAGTAAATTGGTAACCGCGCATGGCACATACTTTATCACCTCCAGTACATACAGGAAAGTACATCATTTCAATTCGGGAGAAAAGCTACGATTGCTTCAATCAACAATCTTTGAAACTTGTTTGGAATTTGAATTTGAACTACAAGCCTGGGCTATCTTTGCTAATCATTTCCATCTGATTGGGTTTTCAAAGGAAGACGGAGACGTTCAGAAGCTCAGCAACAAAATTCATGGCGTCTCTGCTCGAAAACTTAACTTTCTCGATGAGCAACAAGGTCGAAAAGTCTGGTTCCAGATGCGGGACACTCGTTTGACCTTCGAAAATTCGTATCTTGCTCGCCTGAACTATGTCCACAATAATCCAGCTAAACATGGATTTGGTGCGCCACTGAATTATCCGTTTTGTAGTGCTCACTGGTTCGAAACGAAGGGAGATCGCGCGTTTGTCGAAACGGTTAAGTCATTCAAATATGATGAACTAGAAATCGATGACGACTTCTAGATTACAGCGAGACAGGTCTCGCAGGCCAAAGCTCAAGCAGGCTTGAGCACTCCCAAATTGGCTATTCCCTTCCATTAGGTTTACAGCATGAAAAGCAAAAGAAACGTAACATCAGCATTTTTTGCTATATAGTAATTTCGTGATTACTTCGTGGGGGATGTTTATTGCACTGTCCGGTTCAACGGACAAGGTCAAGGTTGTTTCGGTTGATGAGTCGCCAGTGGTATTGAGTCAAAGCAACTCCTCTTCGACCAAAGTTCGAATGACGAGCGAGGCCGCGACTTACCTTATTGATAATGGGCATTTTACGAAAGATGAATTAGCCGCAGTGACCCCGTACTTGGAGAAGTCGGAGTTGGTTGTTCTCGCCTGGGCAGATAACGATCGAAGGATCATGTATTGGCTGCCAAGCGGAGAAAGAGTCACGATCCCGCCAGTAAAGGTTCCCGAAGCAATTGGGATTCAACCTGGTCAAACGATGGCATTCGTCCGGCAAACCCTCGTGCCGCAAAACTTCCATTACAACGGAAATGGGACAGTTAACATTACCGAGAATGGGATGGTTCGGTTGTCGACCGAAGTCTCCACTTTCGTCCATCCAAAATTCAAGGAAGGTTGGGGCATCGTTCCCAAATCGCCGGATGCATTTGTTGATGTTCCGTTTACCTTCGAATGGCAAGAGCCTGCCGTGGCGAAGTTAAGCCTCAAAGAAGGTGATTCGGCCAATCTTTCGGGAGTTCAGTTCACCGTCGCAGGGATCGCACCTGCGACCAAAGATGTTCACACCACCAACTCAGTTCACGTTTCGGTCGTTGGAAACCAGTACCCCCGCCAATATCAGTTGAGCCCGGCGTTCGAGGGTAAGCCTAGCAACGAGAATCCGAGTCTGAAAAGCTGGATGCTGACCAGTGGGGGCAATAATCAGCTTGGTCAGTCACGGTTAGAATTAACGGTCTGCTCAGACGCCAAATTCTCGGACTGGCACGCGATAAACGTCGGTCGCAAGACGACGTTCATCGGCTTTTTCGGGCATGTCGCGCGAAGGCCAATCGAGAAGAAGTAGTGACAGCCTTGGTTGGAAATAAGATTTGGTTCCAATTCAAAGTCTTCTCCTGCCTAGAAATTGGAAAGCTAGCGAGCTCACTCATTGACTAGTTGCCTAGTCTTCCCACGCTTCTTTCGCATCTTCCACTCATCTCGCCCTCGCCCTTAACCCTCCTTTCGAGTCATAATCATAAGCACTACCATGTCTAAAGACGTTCGACGCATCGTTGCGACCGACTGTGGCTCAACGACCACAAAGGCCATCCTCATCGAGAGAAACGACCAGGGCGAGTACCGACTCGTCGCCAGGGGTGAAGCTCCCACTACCGTCGAACGACCGTTCGAAGACGTTACCATCGGCGTTCTCAACTCGATCACCGAGCTTGAGGAAATCACAGAGCAAACTGTTCCCGAAGGATATGAAAAAGGGCGACGAACCCTCATCAAGGGCGGAACGGTCCACAGTTTAACCAAGGACGACAACAAGATTGCGGATTCATCCGGCACCCTCGACGGCTCCGAATATTATGTTTCGACGTCCTCCGCCGGTGGTGGACTTCAGATGATGGTCGCAGGCGTCGTCATGGCGATGAGCGCCGAATCGGCCGAGCGCGCTGCGCTTGGTGCGGGTGCGATCCTCATGGATACCCTCGCGGTCGATGATGGTCGAAAAGAATTTCAAAAGGTTGAGCGGTTGCGACAGCTTCGACCCGACATCATCCTCATGTCCGGTGGAACCGACGGTGGAAACGTCGATCGACTACTCGAAATGGCGGAAGTTATTCGCCGAGCTGACCCCAAGCCGCGATTTGGCGACATGAAGCTTCCGGTCATCTTCGCAGGTAACAACGCAGCCCAAGACAAGGTCAAAACAGTCCTTGGCGAAACCATCGAGACCAAGATTGTTGACAACCTTCGCCCAACTCTCGATTCCGAAAACCTCGGACCCGCACGTGAAGAAATCCACGAGATGTTCCTCGAGCACGTGATGCAACAGGCTCCAGGCTACTCAAAGCTGCTCGATTGGGCGAGTTTTGAAGTCATGGCGACGCCGAACGCGGTCGGCAAACTCCTCAAGGAATACGCCGTCCAAGAAGGCATCAACGTCCTGGGCGTTGACATCGGCGGAGCGACGACCGACGTCTTCTCTGTTTTCGAGTCTTCACCTGGTGGCGAGCGAATTTACAACCGAACGGTTTCGGCCAACCTCGGCATGAGCTATTCGATTTGTAACGTCTTGAAGGAAGCTGGCGTCGAGAATATCGCTCGATGGCTACCGTTCGAGATTGACTCCGCTGAAGTTCGAAACCGACTGCGTAACAAGATGATTCGTCCGACGACGATTCCTCAAACGTACGAAGATTTGTTGATCGAGCATGGCGTTGCTCGAGAAGCCTTGCGACTGGCTTTCTTGCACCACAAGTCGCTCGCTCGAAACCTGACGGGATCGGCTCAGCAACGGGACGTTGGCCAGATTTTTGACCAACAAGCGAGCGGGCAGACCCTCGTCAACATGATGAAACTGGACATGGTTATTGGTAGTGGCGGAGTTCTTTCCCATGCGCCAAACCGCGCCCAAGCAGTGTTGATGATGATGGACGCCTATCAGCCCGAAGGAATCACAATGATGACGGTTGACTCGATCTTTATGATGCCGCACCTTGGCGTTCTTTCTGAGCACCTGTACGATGCGGCGAAGGAAGTATTTGAGCGAGACTGTATTGTCCGAGTGGGAACCTGTATTGCCCCAGTCGGCATCGGCAAAGATGGCGAACATTGCGTTCGCGTCTCGGGTGGATCGATCGATGAGTCAGTGGCGTACGGCGAGATCAAAGTCGTGCCTTATTCGTACTCGATGGCCGAGTCACTGACGGTTGAGCCAGGCCGAAACTTTGACGTAGGAGCAGGCAAAGGCAAGCCAGTAATCGTCACCCAGTTTGACAAGGCGCGCGGCAAGCGAGACCAAACGACGAACCTCATTGAGGGTACGGTTGGGTTGATTATTGACGCTCGTGGTCGAGGCGGACCAGAGATGTCGCTCGCGACTCCGGGACGAATCGAGAAGCTTCGTTCTTACCTGAAGGCCTTCGATTTGCCGTTGCCGAAGTAGTTGTGGGGGTGGGCATCTTGCCCTACAGAAATTTCTCGACCCGAAAGGAAATCGAGATACTAGGAGGTTGGGCGTCCCGCCCTACAAATACCTTTGGACTTACAAAGGGTACATTTCTATTGTAAAATCTCGCTCACAATGAGTGAACATCGTGGCTGGTTCCGACCGAGGAATCTTCTCCACTTCGACGCCGAGGTGACGCAATCCATAACGATTCGCCTTGATGACAGTTTGCCAAAGGAAGTGCTTCTGCGCCTTACCGAGGAAATGAAGGATGTCAAGGCAAACCAAAGCATTGAGCGAGTCAAACGAATTGAAAGCTTGTTAGATAATGCACATGGTTCCTGCATCCTTCGCGAACCGAAGTGTGCCCAGATTGTTCAAGATGCACTATTGTTCTTGCACGAAAAGAGATTTGAATTGCGTGCGTGGGTTGTCATGCCCAATCACGCTCATTTCCTTGCTCGCTTTGAACCTGGTCAAACCCTTGAAAAAGCACTTCATTCACTAAAGTCTTACACGGCTCACGAGCTCAAGAAACTTCACCCTGAGATGCAAGGCATCTGGCAAATCGAGTACTTTGATCGATATATCCGGAACGAGAACCACTATTGGAATGCTGTGAACTACATCCATGGAAATCCAGTCGAAGCGGGATTATGCAAGAGGCCAGAGGATTTTCCATGGAGTAGTGCTTTTCATCAAGGGCCGTAGGCTGTCTAAATTAATGTAGGGCGGGACGCCCAACCTCCTACCCCTTCGTCACCATAATATCAACGTTTGTGTCGCCGCCACCGTCGCAACGGACCTTGGCTTGGACCTCCATCTTGGGTCCCGCGGGGACGCCTTTGAGTAGTGCTTTTCATCAAGGGTCGTAGGCTGCCCAAATTAATGTAGGGCGGGACGCCCAACCTCCTACCACTTCGTCACGACAATATTGCCGTTTGTGTCGCCGCCACCGTCGCAACGGACCCTGAGTAGTGCTTTTCATCAAGGGCCGTAGGCAGTCTAAGTTAATGTAGGGCGGGACGCCCAATCTCCTAACCTTTCGTCACCATAATATCAACGTTTGCAGGCTGTCTAAACTAATGTAGGTCGGGACGCCCAACCTCCTACCGCTTCGTCACGGGACGCCCAACCTTCTAGCCCCGCGTCACGATAATATCGCCGTTTGTGTCGCCACCACCGTCGCCACGGACCTTGGCTTGGACCTCAATCTTGGCTCCCGCAGGGATGCCTTTGAGGGTCACATGCCAGACGTTGTCGACATTTTCGGCACCAGTTCGTCCGTAGTGCGAATCGGACCCGACGACAACTCCGTTGGCCAATATTTCAATTCCGTCGACGTCTAATCGGAACTGACCAGATGTGTATTGGAACTTGATTGTAGCCTTTCCGTCGCTGAGGCCAGCGGAGGAAATATCCCACTTTCGCACTTTATAGTCGTTTGAAACTTGACCTGCCTTCCACTCGGCGGTCGGCAATCCGAGGTCGGTATCCAACTTACGATAGTTGACATCGAGATGGGGGAGGTTAATCTTTAATCGCTCGACGAAGTCCCGGTAGTTCTTTTTGTTCTTGGGGGACCAGAAGATTTCTGCCGCTGCCAGTGCGCGCGGAAAAGCCATGTATTGGGCGTACTCTGGGGTTCGAATGTACTCGGTCCACACTTGGAACTGCCCGCCAATAATGTGCTTCCGTTTGTCGGCGGTGATTGCGGCGGGGACAATGTCAAAGTCATAGACTTTTCGAAGCGGCAAGTTTCCGCCGATGGCATGAGGTTCGGTCTTGGGGTCGCCTTGGTAGAAGTCGAAATACAAAGCACTGGTTGACGCCATCACGACATCGTGTCCCGCGTTGGCGGCTTCGATTCCATGTGATTCTCCTCGCCAGGCCATGACGGTGGCTCCGGGGGCGAGTCCGCCTTCGAGGATTTCGTCCCATCCGATGAGGCGTCGACCTTTTGCGGCAAGATATTGGTCCATTTGCCTAACGAACCAGCTTTGCATCTCATGTTCGTCCTTCAGTCCGCGCTCTTTGATGAGCTGTTGGACGCGAGGGCTGGCCTTCCATTCGTCCTTCGGACATTCGTCCCCTCCAATGTGAATGAACTTGCTGGGGAAGATCGCCATCACCTCGTCCAGAACATTCTGCAAGAATTTGATCGTCGAAACGTCCGGATTGAAAACGTGCTTATTCACGCCCCAATTCACGGCTACGTCGAGCTTCTGGTCGGTATTTCCAAGCTCGGGATAGGCCGCGATGGCAGCTTGTGAATGGCCGGGCATCTCGATTTCCGGCACGACATTGATGAACCGATCCGCCGCGTATTTGACAATCTCCTTCGCTTCTTCCTGCGTGTAGAAACCACCGTAGGGAGTTTCGTCGTAGGTAGCCGGACTGTATTTCAGCATCGTCTTTGCCCGCTTGGATCCAACCGATGTTAATTTCGGATACTTCTTGATCTCGATTCGCCAGCCCTGGTCTTCGGTTAGGTGCCAATGGAACGAGTTCATTTTGTGGAGCGCGAGGGTGTCGATGAACTTCTTGATGGCTTCTTTTGGCATGAAGTTTCGGCCGACATCCAGCATGGCACCACGCCATTGGAATCTTGGTTGATCTTCGATGATGACGGCGGGGACGGAGAACGATTTTGCGCCTTTCCAGCCATCGGTTGGCATAAGTTGGCGCAGGCTTTGGAGTCCGTAGAAGACTCCGGCGGGCGACTTGCCCTGGATTTCGACGGTGTCGGAATCAATCAAGAGGCGATAGCCTTCTTCTCCGAGATTCAGACTCTTATCGACCTTTAAAACAACTGCGTTCTTGGTTGCGGTGCCATCGGTTAAATGAAAGTACGACTTGGCCATGTCGGCGACGTTCTTGAGGCCCTTGTCGGCGACCAGGACGGTGCTTTCGTTGAATGAAAAGGATCCGGCTTGCTGGATGAGCGTTACCGGAGCCGGAATAATTGAATATTGTGCGGCCATAGCTACCACGAATGAACTCAGCATCATCGCCTGAGAGTTTAACTCAAGTTCGGTTCGAAATAGCCGACATTGGTGAGAAGGATTTTGGTGAGTTCAAGTGGCAGGCCCACGACATTGTCAAACGGACCATCGAGGCTTTTGACAAGGAAGTGGCCCATGCCTTGGGCACCGTAAGCTCCGGCCTTGTCCAACGGTTCTCCGGTTTTTACGTAATCCTCGATTTCCTGGTCGGTCACATCGTTGAAGGTCACGTCGGTGACACAGTGACTGACCTCGGTTTGGGCGGGGGTTAGGATCGCGACTCCAGTGATGACCTGGTGAGTTTTGTTGCGCAGAGATTTCAGGATGCGGATGGCGTCATCGTTATCGGTTGGTTTGGTGAATTGGGTCCAAGTGTCGCCTTGTTTGAGGGCAACGACAGTGTCACAACCGATAATTATTTGGGGGTTAGTTGGGTCGATCGCGGCCTTGGCTTTCTCGAATGCGAGGGTTTCGGCGGTTTGAAATGGGTCGTTGGTGGTTTGCGCATCTTCGTCGATATCAGTCGGTTTGATGATGAAATCTTGAACTAATTGCTTCAAGAGTTCATGCCTTCTCGGCGAAGCACTTGCGAGGACGACTTGCATTCCCTTCTATTGTGAACAAAAAAATGCCCGGCTAGTGAGGGCCGGGCAAGCATTTATTTAGGAGGTGTTGACAGGATTAGTTTTCGGTTGAAATCGGAATTCGTAGCGACTTCGGTTTCTCCTCCTCGACCTTCGGAATAGTAATCGTTACGAAACCGTTTTTAAAGGTCGCGTTGATGCCTTCTTGGTTCAACTGAGGGGAGAGTCGAATCGAGCGGCTGAAGGTGCCGTACGTATTTTCTCGTCGGAAGACCTTGGTGGTTTCGGTGACCTCTTCGGTTTTGCTTTCGCCTTTGATGGTCAAGATGTTGTTTTCGATGTTGACTTCTAGTTCTTCGGGGTTGATTCCGGGAACGGAGGCCTTGATCGTCACTTTTCCTTCGTCTTCGATAACGTCGATTGGGACGCTGATCATGTTCGTGGTCGGTTGTTGGCATTGGGAGCCACCAAACAACTGGGCGAAGTAGTCGTCGAAGTTTCGGATGTCGTCGAGTGATCGGAATGGTATTAAAGTGTTCATGTTTCAGTGTCCTTTGCGGTTACATTTGATACTTACGCCAGAATAAATCTTGAGCGTTGCACTATCAAGTTATTTTTTTGAAATTTTTGTTGGAATCCTCAGAAGATAGACCGTCAGGGACAAAATGGTCACTCCGAGAAGGCCAACGGGAACCAACCTTGGCAAGTCAACATGCCAAACAGAGATAACCTGGGGAGCTTTGGTCAAGATTCGGTAAATCGTAACACTGATCGCGACCCAGATCATTGAGATGGCAACAATCTTGGTCGATCGCTTCATAGACCGCTCTTCTTCCCAATCTTTGAGAGTTGGGCCGATAAATCGATTCGCCAACAGCCACTCCTCTAAGCGAGGACTCGAGTTACGAAACGCCCATAAGGCAATCAGAAAGAAAACAAACCCAGGCAAACCGGGGGTGACAAGGCCAACAAAGCCAATCCCCACGCAACCTAATCCAAAACCTGCAAAAAGGATTCGGACCAGGATCGGACGGTTGTGCTGGGTCATTAGACCTGATTATGGAACCTTTGCAACTGAATTCTATACGCAAACGCTTTCGCTAATAGAGGATAGATACGATATGGGACTTTCAACTATTGGCGATTCTTTTTCGATTGTAGCGACGCTTGGGGGCATCGCGGTCACGGCATGGTCTTTCAAGATTGCATGTGCGCTCCTTTTTCCTGACCGGGTAGAGACCGCTCGACTTGCGGTTTCAACGAAGACGAGTGCAGTTGTCGGCATGGGCTTTGTTTCATTGCTGGCAGGGGTATTTTCGTTCATCGTTCTGGCCCTCCCGAACCCATTCACGAAGTTACTCGGGACGTTGTTTTTGGCGGGATATTTCGCTCTTGTCGCACTTGGAGCTTCGGGCATTGCAAAATTGGCAGCCGAACGGCTGCGCGATCTAAAGGGTGGGCAATCGAACCTCTTTGATTCGTACGCGAAAGCAGCTCTATACATCGTGATGGCGGCGATGCTGCCCCTCTTGGGTTGGTTCCTGTTTGCGCCATTGATGATTCTGTTCGCGGGCGGAGCCGGATTGATGGCGGTATTGAAGCCAGTCTCAGCAACAAACGAGGCTATCTAATGTCGATTTCTCGGCGTGACGCGATATTGTTGGGTGGCGCGGCTGCCCTGGCAGCTTCAGGCTGTGGGCGCGTAGCGACCGAGGTTCGTCGACACAAGAAGACGGAACCATGGCGGGAGCCGAGTGACCCTAAAACCACTCGGCTGCTGGACCGAATGACGTTTGGCTGGTCAGCAGATGAGGAAGCGACATTTTCCGCTTTAGGGAAAACCGCCTACATCGAGAGACAACTGAAGGCGGATTTTGAAGAGCCGATTGACCTGACTTTTCAACTCTCAAATTTAGACTGTTTGCGAATGCAAGCCGTAGAGCTGATGGATATTCAGAGGGAAACGGTGATCTTGGAGCTTCAGTGCGCTGCGATCTTACGCGCAACGTACAGCCCTAATCAGCTCAAAGAACGAATGGTGGACTTCTGGAGTAACCACTTCAACATTTACTCAGAAAAGAAGGATGGAGCGTTTTTCAAGAGCACAGAAGAGGAAGAGATCATTCGAGAAAATGCCTTAGGCAGTTTTCATGTGATGGCAACGAAGATGTCGAAGTCTCCGGCAATGCTCATGTACCTCGATAACGAGCAAAATGTGAAGGAGCATCCCAACGAAAACTATGCTCGCGAACTGCTGGAACTCCACACGCTCGGAATTTATGGCGGCTACACCCAAAAAGACATCCAGGAAGTTGCCCGGTGTTTGACGGGTTGGAAAGTTGAGGATCGACACATCTTGTCGCAACATCAATTTCCTCCGGTAGCCCAAGGCACCTTTCGGTTCGACAAAGACGCCCACGATGATGGAGCGAAATTTGTTTTGGGGCATGCTATTCCCGCAGGTGGGGGGGTAACCGATGGCGAGAGAGTCCTCGCGATCGCCGTAAACCACCCTTCGACGGCCAAGCATTTGGCGAAGAAGCTAGTGCTATTTTTTACTGGATCGCGGTCCGAATCCCTCGAGGCACGAGTTGCTGGTGCTTACGCTTCAAGCCAAGGAAACATCACGGAGATGGTGCAACCGATCTTGCTTTCGGATGAATTGATGAAAGGTGAGCCAATTGTTCGTCGTCCGTTCGACTTCGTTTGCGCTTCGCTTCGCCGGGCGGCGGCGATCACCGACGGCGGTCCCGACATCCAGAGGTATTTGCGAAAGCTTGGTCAGCCAATTTACGAATGGCCAATGCCCGACGGCTATCCGGTCGATCAATTTAGTTGGGCGAATACTGTCCTTCCACGATGGCAGTTTTCCTATGATTTGTCGTTTGGCAAGATCGCTGGCACCACAATCAAAGCCGAAGCAATGCCTCTTATCTCGAAGATTGTAGGCGAAGGTTCGGGCTTGACCAAGGAGCGAATGAGGCTACTCGCCAACCATCTGTCGGCCCCAGAATTTCAGTACATGTGAACCCAGTGAATGACCACGCTTGCGACAGTTTCCGAGATGCAATGTCTCGAAGGTCCGCCCTCAAACTCGGCGCGATGGGCTTAGTTCCATGGCTACTCTCGTCGAGTGCCTTGAGCCAAATTAGGATCGACTCGAAACAGTCAGGGCACACCTTGGTTGTCCTCTTCTTGCGGGGTGGCTCCGATGGTCTAAACATGCTGGTTCCGTACGCCGAAGACGCTTACTTCCGTGCCCGACCTTCACTCGCGATTCCAAAACCAAACGACTTAACTGTTCAGGAACAATATCGAAGCGTCAAAATCAACGATCACTTTGCCCTCCATCCGTCGTTGCGACCGCTGAAGAAATGGTACGACCAGGGTTCGATGGCTTTGGTTCATGCCGTCGGCTCACAAGACATGACACGGAGCCATTTCGAAGCCATGTCGGCGATGGAGCGCGGTGCTCCAAACGGAATTTCCGGTGAACCAAGTGGTTGGTTAGCGCGGTATTTGAACAAAACTCAATCAAACGAAGACACTCCGCTCCGTGTGGTGGCATGGGCAAATACGATGCCGGATTCGCTGCGCGGGGCTCCATCACCGATGGTGGTCCAGAGCATTAGCGACTTTAAGCTCGATGCTGATCCTGAGTTTTTGCAAATGCTGAAAGACCAGTACTCAACCCACGAATCTCAGACGAAAAGCCTCATCCACAATGCTGGCGCTCAAACCTTACAAGCCCTGTCAAAAATTGAAAGACTGGCCCCAAAAAACTACCAACCCGCAGGTGGAGCCGTTTATCCGACTACCTACTTGGGCCAAGGCTTTCGGGAAGTGGCAAGCCTGCTCAAAAGCGACCTCGGTCTGGAAATCGCCTGCCTCGAGGACACTGGTTGGGACTCTCATTTTGCCCAAGGGGGCACAGTTGGTATCCACGCGAACAACCTTGATAGCGTTGCGACGACCGTCAATGCATTTCTGACTGACCTCGGTCCTCGCACAAAAGAGATCACTTTGATTGTCATGACTGAATTTGGTCGGCGGGTTGAAGAGAACGCAAGGCTAGGAACTGATCACGGGCGCGCAAGCGTGATGATGGCGTTCGGGGCGGTTGATGGCGGAAAGATACATGGCGATTGGCCAGGAATCGAGAAAGGACAGCTAGATGAGGTTGGAGATTTGAAGCCAGTTAATGACTATCGAAAAATGCTGACTCAGTTCTTGGTGCCGAAGATGCCTGAGATTGCAAATATTTGGGTCTAGGAGGTCCGGCAGCATTTGCGAGAATGCGGAATTTAGGACGACCTAGTGACATTATCCGGATAATTCGCGTAAGTTTTGTCATGAGTTTCATTTCGCTCGTTTTGGCCACCGCTTCGTTTGTAACAGGTGACGTGACGGTCCCCCCGAAAGTGCCATTTATTGTTGGTCAGGTTGCGAAGAGTTCATTTAAGATCTCGGTGCAAGAGCCAGGAAAGGATAAGCCAACGGTGCTTCCAGGCAAATTGGAGCGCAAAGATACGCGAACTGAGGACAAAGGCGTTCGAGTCTATACGATCAGTCTGGATGCAATCGACGGCAAAGATGGTAAATCAAATTTTGAACTGAAGTTAGACGCGGCTGGGATTCCGATTTCGTGCCAAGAACTCGGCGATAAAGCACAACAGGACCAAATGAACTCGCTGATGCTTATGTTGCAGCAGCCGCTCTGGCCAAAGACAACCAATGCTTCTTCGTGGAAGGCAAGTTTGCCTAATCAATTCGACAAGACGATGCCCATTTCAATCGATTGCTCGGCAGAGATGGACAAAGACGGGAAAGCGATTTTGGTGACTCAGAAGTTAACGCCCTCGAAAGAAATTGAAGCTGCGGGATTAAAAATGCTGTCGGTGGTCAAGGTTGATGCAAAGACGGGCAAAGTATTGTCAGTACACGAGGAGCTTGAGGTTAAAATGGAAAAAAGCGATAACCTCAAAGTTCTGTTTGACATCGATAATTGAGCAGTAGGGCCGGGAATGAGTTCGGTGGAACTCACTCCCGGTTTTTGGTGAATCAGTGGGGATCCGACCGTCAGTTCTTGTCAAACTTGAGGGCTTCTCGACATTCGGCAATGGCAAGCTCGGTTGCTTGAACCGCCTTGGTTCGATGTCCACCAAAGTCTCGATCGGCGTGTTGAAGGTCATTTTTGGCTTGTTCGAGATTGCGAATCGCCTTCATGATTTCAGGATGCTTTTCCCGATGATCGCCTTTGCCGCCACCAGTTTTTGGGCCCTTTCCGCCACTCTTTACCTGGCCATTTCCACCAACCGGGCCACCTTGTGCAACTGATTGTGAGGCAATGAGTCCACCAGTTGCTAGGCAAGCTGCGAGGGCAAAAGATGCGATTTTCGATTTAGTTGTCATTTTAAGTTTCTCCTTGTTCGACCGCTTCGATTTCGATTGTCGAATCGGCGTTGGAGTTCTGAACGAGGGTTCGAATTGGATGTTCAAATTCGCTGGAAGAGGTGAGGAATAGTACCTAGGTACTTAGTCACGGTTTGAGCCTACAGAGCGGTATGTTATCCGTATGTCGCTCGAACGAGATTTGGGCCTATGAAATGAGTCGGCAGATGCCTGGATTCGGTCCCAGGGAGAATTCGGAGACAAATTTCGGCGGTTTCTTGACCCATTTGTTTTGGAGCTTTGTGGAGAGGTGAATGGCAAAGTCATTGCGGATATTGGGTGCGGAGAAGGACGTTTTCCCGCGTCTTGTCGGCTCTCGGCGCACGTGTGACAGGCATTGAACCCGCCGAAAAGTTGTATCAAGCAGCCATCGAGCGAGGTACGGGTGAGATCTATCGGCAAGAAGCAGCTGATCAGTTATCTTTTGAAAACAATATGCTTGATATCGTGATCTTATACTTATCGATGATTGATTTTGATCCAGTCGAACCCGCCATTCTGGAAGCTCGCAGGGAGCTGAAACCGGGCGGGCGGTGCTTAGTTGTGAATACATTTGCGATGTACAGTGCTTCGAATTCGTTTTGGCTTCGGGACGAAAATGGAGCCAAGAAGGGGTGCCGCATGCCGTCAATGCCGAATGGTCAGGAATCACCGTTACTAATTGTCATAAGCCCCTGTCCGCATATTTTCAGGCGTTCCTTCGAGAAGGGTTTCGATTGTTAGATTTTTTGGAGCCGATTCCGAATGCCGCGCAGGAGGCAGCAGAACCAGGCCTAGCTGACTACTACGTTTCTCCTTTCTTCAACATCTTGCATTGAGCCGATAGGTGGTCCTAGAGGTTAATAGGACTATTCCTTTCACGCTCAAAATCGCACTATAATCTATACTAAGATCATGATTAAGCGGACTCTGACTCGCTGGCTCCTTGTGGTGACTGGTCTCACGGTTGGGGCCGCTGGCGTGTTTTCGGACGTCAAACCCGAAGAACTTGCCCTTGGCACTCCTGGTCCAGTCGTTTTTCCGAAGGAAAATCCTTACACCAAAGAAAAAGCCGATCTTGGTAAAAAGCTGTTCAATGAAGTAAAAATGAGCAGTTCGACCATGACGCCATGTTCGTGGTGCCACTTCAATGGCTTGGGCTACACCGACGGCAAAGTCGTTGGGCTCGGCGCCCCACGTATTCCGCTGAGCAGAAATACTCCTAGTCTTTACAACATTGGCTACAACGAGAATCTGTTCTGGGATGGTCGAACGCATAACCTCGAGGAACAAGCCCTCTTCCCAATCAAGCATCCGATGGAAATGGCGATGAAGTTGGAAGATCTGCCTCATAAGCTTGAGATGGAGCATTATGCCGAAGAGTTTGAGAAGGCATATGGCACCAAGGAAATCACGTTAGATCGAGTCGCTAAAGCCCTTGCGACGTTCGAACGGACCATTACCGAAAATAACACTCCTTTTGATCGCTACATGAAAAGCGAAAAGAATGCGATGTCGAAAGACGCGATGGAAGGACTTCGAATCTTCCAGACGAAAGGACAATGCATCACCTGTCACGCAGGCCCTCAATTTACGACCGCAATGATCAAAGGCGGCGCAGCATATAAGAACACTGGCGTCAAGAAATCGCCGAACATGAGCGAAGATGACGGTCGCCTCGCGGTCGACAAGTCTGATCCCGAACTGAAAGGTGCGTTTCGAATCCCAACCCTTCGAGGAGTTGGCAAGACAGCCCCCTATATGCACAACGGATCTTTGCCGACGCTTGAGGCAGTTGTCGAGTTTTACGATCGAGGCGGAGACGAAGGAAGACTTCCGAAGTTGAATCTCACCGTACAAGAAAAGGCTCAATTAGTCGACTTCTTATTACACGGCATCACTGACTGGAACAACCGGTATTAGCTGTAGGCTGAGTCCTGATATACTCTCCCTCATGCTTCTCAAGGGAATAAATTACTGGTGCTTTCCGGGCTCGTTCGAGGACAAGGTTGATCCATTTGACGCGATCAAGATGGCGGCTGAGCACCGTTACGAGGCGCTAGAGCTTTGCATTGGTGAGACTGGGACTCAGTTTGGGCTTGATGCCACCGAGAAACGGTGTCATGACCTGGTGCAGGCAGCAGGCGAAGCCAACATCGTGCTTAAAACGACCGCTTCGGGTCTTTATTGGGGGCGCTCGATGGGCGACCCAGACACCGCGGTTCGAGCTCAGGCCAAAGATGATTTGAAGCGAATGTTGCAGATTTCGAGCTGGTTGGGTTGCAAAGTTCACCTCACCATCCCTGCCGCCGTCGATGTTTTCTTCCTCCCTGATCGCCCGGTGCAAAATTACGACGACTGCTGGAAATACGCCACCGAAGGCATCCACGAAATGCTGCCGCACGCCCAGGCGTGCAATGTCAAGATGGGCATCGAAAATGTTTGGAACAAGATCCTCATCACTAGCGGCGAAATGGGTCATTTCATTGACCAATTCGAATCGTCGTATGTCGGTTGCCTGTTCGATGTCGGAAACGTGATGCCGTTCGGCTATCCCGAACAATGGATCCGAAGCCTGAAGGACAAGATCGTTGCGATCCACTTTAAAGATTTCCGAAAGTCAGTCGGCACCGCCGACGGTTTCGTCGATCTGCTCGAAGGCGACGTGAACTTCCCTGAAGTCATCAAAGCGCTGAACGAAATTGGCTTTGACGGTCCAGTTGTGGCCGAAATGATTCCGCATTACAACTTGTATCCTATCGCCCGAGTCGAAAACACCTCAAACGCTATGGACCACATTTTGGGAAGGAAGTAGTTCTTATATGGAGTGCTCGAATTTATTCGAGCTTTGTCCTGGAGGAACGAAGTTCCCAGGATTTATCTCGCTGTAAAGCGGTGAGGCCGTAAAATCTCCAAGGTCATTGCTGGTCTAGAAACTAGATCAAACTCGATCCTTCCCAAAGCATGGGAAGGTGGTGCGCCAGTCAATCCTATTTCTTAGTCACCGTTTGACTGGCGTGACTGAGGAACGAAGTTCCCAAGGGACGGTTAACTAATCGGCATTAAGTCAAACTAAGTCATGATCTGGATTGACCGACTTCCAAAAGCTCCGCTAGATCCACAACGGGTCCAGCGGGAAACCCGCGTACAATCGGTCGCAGACTGGATCGAGCTCTTCAACAGTTTTCATTCCGAACTCCCAGAACCGTTCGCGATCATCGACGTCCTTGAAGGTGAGGGATCAGAACTCTGTTGTGAGGCGCTTCGCGCCCTCAAAAGGAACCCACGAACCGTCAGATCTGCCGATGTCAACGTGGCATCAAATCGCATCTGGAAGATCAGTTCCGTCCTGTATGACATTGCCAAGCGAGCGAACCCGGGAAGCGCCTTAGACTTAGGCTGTGGGGCGGGACGTGACTCGGTATGGTTGGCGGCAAACGGCTGGGAAGTCACCGCCGTGGACCGCCTCGAATCCAACCTGGACCAGCTCAGGAAACTACGAGCCGCCTACGCCCCTAACGATCCTATCCATTGGATCCAAGCCAATCTCAACGATACCGCCCCTCAAAATCTTTACGATCTTGTCTTGCTGCATTATTGTTGGGATCCGAATTACTTCCGACTTGCCAGGCAATGCGTCGCTCCGGGAGGAATTCTGTCCGTTTTGGCCCATTCGGAGACGAACCGAAAATGCTTTAACCATCCGCGCGAAAGCAAGACTCTAAAATCTACCGAACTTGATCGGAGCGGATTTGAAACGGTTATCGAGCGCCAGTTTTGGCAGCGCGACCGCCACTCTGTTTCAGTCGTTCTGCGACGACAATAGCTGAGTCGTATTCAATTTTGACGCGCTCCATCTTTTTGGCAGGATCGAAAGTCAAAAGATTTTCCGGATGAGTTAGTCGGGTGAAGACCAGGCCAGACATGCTGGAGAGTGAGCTAATTTGGTCACCGAGGCCATTAGTTCCCTTTTGACTTGACCAATACCGCATGGTCGGCTCGCCTTCGGGAGTAGAGTCCCATCCAAGGAAGACGACGGAATGTCCGAGACCGCTCTTCCAGTTAATATTGCAGAAATCGCCCGGCTCGGCATCGAGAGCGCCAATTCGTTCGCCCATTTTTGTGTACATGGTTAAAGCGTAGAGAGTGCCAGGTCCATCGGCATTCCACCACCCCCAAAGCTTCACCATGTCTTCCCTTCGGCCCCCATTGAGTTCTTGCATTCGGGTTGCCTCGAGTCGGTCGGGGGTGAGTTCGCCTTTGCGCTCTGCCAGCAAGACATCTAATGCACCGATGAAAGCCGAATAAGAAGCACCAGAACAATAGCTGCTGGGTCGGGATGGATTGAGTAGTGGGGCGCTGAAGAGAGTCACGGGTGTGCCAATGGGTGATTCGGGGGGGCTTGCCTTTAATCCCGTAAAGTAGCCACCACCGAGCGGCGCTGTAGCCTGAATCCGGTCAACTGCAGCCAGGACCGCTCGGTTAATTTCGCTGGTACTTTCGGCATAAAGATGCTCATGCTGAAGGTGATACGTTGGGAGTTTGACTCCGAGAATCGTTAGCACGGCAATGGCGATGTTCTTCATTCGGCTACCTTCCGCTCACAACAATTCGCTTTCCATCGGGAGTGTCGTAACGGGCCGAATTACAGCTAAACTCGACCAGACTGCCGTCGGCGTGCCGAACATAGACTTCTCGGTTTTGCCTAATATCGGGATCTGGATTTTCTGAAATCATTCCTTTTAGCCAGGTCTGGATTCTTTCCATTCGACCTTCGGGATAGAACTTGAGGAAGCTTTGGCCAATGACGTCGCTTGGCTCATATCCAGTGAGTCGACAAAACTTTTCATTGACGTAGTGGACCATCACCTGATCGTCAACGACGACAACCGCATCGGGAAACTTATTGAGGGCAAGCAAGAGCATCGTGTCGCCGTCTCGGGCAGTTTCGAGTTGTTCTCGAAGGATTTGAGCTTCGTTTTGCAGGTCAGATATCTCTTCGCCGGACTTGAATTCGAGATATCTTGCGACTAGCTCTGTTCGGTTTAGGGGGCCAAGTTTAATGCGAATGCGGCCCCAATAAGTGGCAATTGTGGCTAAACTGATGGCAAGTTCGTTCGCGATGGCCTGATCAGTGAGACCCTTTGAGGCATGAACCAGGAGCTGAAGTTCCCGCTGGCTCAGTTCATTCTCGATATCAAGCGAGATACGACGCGACATGTTGCATTATACATGTCGTTACTAATAATGACAAGATACTAATGACATTCTCTTAATGGCATGATTCAACTGACTTGGTAATATTGACCTCCAACCGAGGATATATAGCGGTAGTATCTAACCGTAAATAGATTGAAATTGACTTAATTCCAATCTTGCCTCATCCTACAGGTCATTTGCATAAGGGGGAACGTAATAACTTGGCGCATTGGCGCGGTTATGGGTTTTCGACTGTGCAATGGAAGTATTGATTCACACACCAAAAGGAATTGACCGAAATCGCGTCGAAGATTTTTTGACGAGACTTAGGTTCAAAAAACTCTCATTTCAAGCTGAAGGAGATGCGGCCCCGCACTTTAGTGAACCTGCTGGTTACTGCATCAATGTAATCGATGGTCAAGATGACCTCAAAGCGAAAGCCTTAGAGCAGATGCTCAATGTCGGTGAATGTAGTTTGCTGGTTTTTAACCCAGAAGCCAGAGAACTTACTGAGCCGAAAGTCATTTTTGCAACCGACCACTCGACCCAAGCCACAATTAATCTCGAAAAATTCAAATTATTGAAGCCAGCGGGCTTTGCTGGTGCGACGGTGATTTCGGAAACAGAAACCGCAGGCCCAGCATTTGCGATTCACGAACGGACCCGAAAGTTTCTTGAGCAAACCAAGACCGCCGCTCAATCAACCCAGGCTAACCTCATCATTGCGAATTTCGACCTCAAAAACTTTAAACGTAACACCGCTCAAGCGGCAAACCTCGTGAAAATGGTGCTTCAGAACCAATGCCACGTGCTCATTCTCAAATCTTAATGACTGCTCCAATAAACCCCACATGCATTGCCCCGGTAAGTCTTCGAACTCCGGGGTTTTTTTTGACTCAGAGTCGAGGTTTTCGTCAACCGGGTACCCTTAACATTGATTTGTTAGGTTGGAGCTTCGCGTGTTAGATATTCAGCAGTTATTATCCGTCTTACCTCATCGATATCCCATCCTTCTTGTTGACCGAATTCTGGAGATCAGTGAGGACAACATGAAGTGCAAGGGGTTGAAGAACGTCACTATCAATGAGCCTTTTTTCCAAGGTCATTACCCTGGCATTCCGATTATGCCCGGCGTTCTCATCATGGAATCGATGGCTCAAGTCGGGGCTGCCCTCTTGATGACGAATCCAAAACTGGTTGGAAAGATTCCGCTTATCGGGGCAATTGAAAATGCCAAGTTTCGACAAATTGTGCAACCTGGCGACCAATTAATCCACGAAGTTGAAATTTTGTGGGTGAAAGGACTCGTCGGAAAAATGAAGGGGTTTGCCACGGTAAATGGCAAAGTCGTTGCAGAGATGGTAATGCTCTTTAAGATGGCTGACAGGGAAGGTTAGTTGGCGAAGATACACCCACTTGCTTTTGTTGATCCTAAAGCTGAACTGGCTGATGATGTTGTCGTCGGTCCCTTTTCATTCATCGACGCCGGAGCCGTGATCGGGGCTGGAACCGTCATTGACTCTCACGCGACGGTCAAGAATTGGACCACCGTCGGCAAGAATAACTACATCGGACAAGGCAGTGTCATCGGCGGCGACCCCCAAGACCGAAAGTACGACAACGAGCCTACTTACCTCACTATCGGCGACAACAATATTTTCCGCGAATACGTCACGATTCACCGTGCCACTGGCGAAGGCAAGTCGACCATCATTGGCAACGATTGCTTCATCATGGCTTATTGCCACATTGGTCACAATTGTCACGTTTACGACAAAGTCACGATCGCAAACTCGGTTGGCGTCGCCGGGCACGTCACCATCGAAGAGCTCGCCAACATCGGCGGCATGTCGGGCATCCACCAATTTTGCCGAATCGGCAAAGTCGCGATGGTTGGCGGTTTTACGAAAATCACTCGCGACGTTCCGCCATTCTGCCTCGTTGATGGCGCGGATGAAGAAGTTCGGGATATTAATGCGGTTGGGCTTCGTCGGCTTGGAGTGACTCAAGATGAGCGTCTGGCCTTGCATAAAGCCTGTAAGTTGCTGTTTAAATCCAAGATTGGTTTGACCAATGCTTTGGAAATCGTCCGAGAGGAAGTGATGCAGACCACGGAAGTTAAGTACTTGGTCGCCTTTGAAGAGCGCCGATTTAGCGGTCGCAACGGTCGCGGCGACCAGCGCTGATGGACGTTCTGTTTTGCGCGGGTGAGGCGTCGGGAGACCTTTACGCCGCTTCGCTGGCCAGCGAGCTCCTTCGACTCGATCCCACGATTCGCATTGGGGGAATTGGGGGAGCCAGATTTGCCCAAGTCGCCAACGAACCGCTGATTGCGGATTCCAGTAAATGGGGGGCGATTTCGATTGTGCAATCCTTCCGCGAAGGGTTCAAAGTACTGCGCCACTTTCATGCCTTTAAGCGGGCACTGCGCTCCAGTAAGCCAGGCGTATTCGTCCCTATCGACTTTGGATTTGTGAACCTCAAGTTTTGCCGTGCCGCGAAAGAAGCTGGGTGGAAGGTCGTGTACTTTGTGCCGCCGGGGTCTTGGCGACGTGATCGGCAAGGGGCTGATATTCCTGGTTTGACCGACGCAGTAGTGACTCCTTTTCCGTGGAGTGCGGAGATATTGAAGGAAATGGGTGCGAACGTACATTTCTTTGGCCATCCGCTCAAGCAGATTCATCGAGAACTGATCGAGACTTCGTTTGACCGTTCGGGTTTAGCGGTTTTGCCGGGTTCTCGTCGCAGTGAATTGGAGCAACTCGTTCCTGTCCTAAACCCTGCTCTGGTTGACTATCCAAAGTCTGCCCAACTTCCGGTTCCGCCCACCCATATTCCTTTTCTTGAGCAGAATTGGCGGCGCAAGCAAGATTCCATCATCGATGGCCGTGGAACGGGAGCGGTGATGCGCGCGCTCCGCACAAGTGAAGCGGGCGTGATTTGTAGCGGAACTGCGACGCTCGAAGCTGCGCTTGCCCAGACTCCGATGGTCGTGGTTTATAAAGTCTCGCAACTGGTTGCCCTCGAAACCAAACTCATCGGGTTCAAACGCCCCCAGTTCGTCAGCCAGCCCAATATTCTGCTTCAGCGGGAAGTGGTGCCGGAGTTAATCCAAGAGAACTTCACCGTCGACATTCTCAAACGCACCCTCGACGAAATCCAGACCCCAGCGGCGGTCGAGAAACAACTGCAGGGTTTCGAGGAGATCAGCGACCTCCTCGGTGGCACCGACTGCATCACCAAGACGGCTGAATTGATTCTTGGTCTTTGATCGCGAAGCGATCTTTGGAGTGCGCTTGCCTGCAAGCGCCTTGGCCTGCGAAACCTGTTTCGCTGTCTTCTTAGGCATACCTACGCCGGAGCCAACTCATCTTCCTCGTGATGCTTCACTTCCGGCATGGTGAAGGCGAGGATGATCACAATCACGTACAAGAATCCGACGTACATGAAGCCCATCCTCGGTTCGCGTAAACTCCCGGCGGCAAAGATGCCTATGGCGGTGAGAATCCGCCCAAAATTGTAGCAGAATCCCGCGCCTGTCGTGCGCAATAAGACCGGGAAAAGGGTTGGGAAGTACAGCGGGAATGCGCCAAAAACCCCGAGGCCAAAGAACGCGGCTGCCGTGACCCATATTCGATATTCATCAACGGAGCGAGGCTGCGAAAACCCGTAGACGAAGACAATCAATGCGCCAGTGAGCATGATCGCGAACCCCTTGCGAAAACCCACATAGCGGGTGAGAAAGGCAGAAAGGAAGTTGCCGCCAATATTCCACAGCGTGTACATAATGGTAAGGCTCGACACCATCGCCGCGACCTGATTCGGCTTAAAATGTCCCTTCACGTCGGGGTGGGTCTGAATGAGTTGAGGTGCGAAAAATAGGATCGTCCAGGCTCCGCAAAGTGTGATCGAGGACATGACTAAGACTTTGAGGGTGGTCTTGATGACGCCGGGAGCGAACAACGCGGAGATTGGCGGGGTCTCTTCCTTCTCCTTCGCGCCCGACCACTCTTCGGGCTCTTTGACGGCCTTTCGAATCCAGATAGTGGCAAACGCGGGCAACACGCCGACCAAGAAAACTAACCGTGGTTCATGGATAATGGTCGTGGCAAACGAGGCCATCAACATTCCCGCCATGTATCCGCTTTGGAGGAGAGCTCCACCGAGATATCGATGCTTTTTATTCAGGGTTTCCGAAACTAGCGCTGCACCCGCCGCCCATTCGCCCCCGATGCCAAGTGCGGCGAGAAATCGGAAAATGAGGAGGTGCCACCACTCGGTTGAAATTGCGGATAGACCCGTGAAACAGGCGTAAAACAGGATTGTTAGGTTAAGCGTCTTTGCCCGGCCCCATTTGTCGCCCAGCCGCCCGAACACTGCGCCACCAAGAGCCCATCCAACCAAGAATACGCACTGGATCAGGGCCGCTTTCGACTTGTCCGCCGCGTCGAATGGGGTTGCCGATGTCTTGCCGAGAAGCTGATGGATGAATGGCAAAGCCACCAACCCATACATGAAGCCGTCGAGGCCGTCAAAAGCCCAGCCGAGCCAGGCGGCGAGAAACGCCGTCCCCTGCTTCTTTGTGATCTTCGTTGATCCTGTTGCTTCCATCAGTTGCCCTTCAGTACTGGGACTGATTATAGCGGGTTTTACTCGTTAGTGGGAGGCGAGAACGCGTTTCATCACGCTTTCAACATGATCGATGTAAGCATCGCCTTCGTCTTGGCATTTGCCGTGCTCACGACTTTCAGGAGACCAAAGTTCGGCTCCCGAAACTTTGGCAAGTTCTTGCCCTTGGCTGTAGGGGATCAGCGAGTCGATCGGGCCATGAATGATCAAAGCGGGCTTTTTGTGGTCCCACTTCGCTGCCGTCTCAACCGGATTGATGTCGCTTGGGTTGAGCCCTAGTTTGTTCGATGCGATCCACACCGCGGGTCGAAAAAGAATGTCGCCGCCCGTCAAGACACGATTAAACCAGATGTGGGTGATCGGCTCAAATCGACCATAAGCACTCTCAGTCACCACGCCATCAACCCGAGGATGGTCCGAGGCGAGCCAAGTTCCTGCTCCACCCATCGAACAGCCAACTAAGACGATGTGGTCCGCCTTGACCGCATCAATGGTTTGCTTGATGAGCTTCGACTCGGTTACGCCGAACCCAATGTGCGGATCGGGATTCACATCGTGGCCGGGCATCGGTAAAAGGACGACATCATAACCCCGCTTCATGAGGACGGTCGCAGTGTTGGCGAAAAAGGTGCGGTCAGCCTTGATGCCGTGGGCAAAAATGAACAGGTTTTTGGCTTTGCCCTCCGAAACCGCTGGTGAAGTCCACGCCACAATGTTGGAAACTGGCTCCCAGGTTGAGAATTGAGGAGGCTTGATCGACGGGACCCGCTTCCGGGTGATGATCATGTCGGCGATGGCGAAACAGCCGAACACGTATGCGGCTAAGAGTCCGCACAGGAAAAAGACTAATCTACGAAACCATTTTTTCTGCCGCATCGACTGCATTACTCAGGAGGCTTGCCACCGTCATCGGGCCGACTCCGCCAGGTACCGGAGTAATCGCTCCAGCTACTTCAACCGCAGATTCGAAGTGAACGTCCCCAACATCTCCGGTTTTACCTTCCACTTTGTTATATCCTGCGTCGATCACGATGGCTCCGGGCTTGATCCAGTCACCTTTGATCATTTCGGCCCGACCCACGGCGGCGACGAGAATGTCAGCTTCGCGACATCGATCGGCAAGGTCAACGGTCTTTGAATGGGCGATGGTTACAGTGGCGTTGCGCTCGAGCAACATGAGGGCCATTGGCTTTCCGAGAATGTGGCTTCGACCGATGACGAGAGCCCGCTTACCCGTCACGTCAATTTTATAGTGATCGAGGATTTTGGTGATTCCGAGCGGAGTTGCACATCGGAAACCAGGAAGACCGGCTACAAGACGACCAAGAGAAGCGGGAGTGATTCCATCGACATCTTTCGCTGACCCGAGCGCTAGCAGTGCGGCATTTTCATCGAGATGCTTGGGAAGCGGGTGTTGAAGAAGAACTCCGTGAACCTTGCTATCGGCATTCAACTTGAAGATGGTTTCAATCAGTTCTTCTTGGGTGGTTTCATCGGTGATCTCGTAAGAGTCGCCCGTCATTCCGATTTGCTCGGCCCAGCGATGCTTCATCTTCACATACGAAACGGAGGCCGGGTCTTGGGCGGCAACGATGACATCGAGCTTGGGAATGATCCCCTTTGAACGCAGATTGTCGACGCGAACTTTGAGTTCGGCTCGAAATTCCTTTGATAGTGCTAATCCATCCAATATCATCTGTTTTCGTCTCTTCGGTTTTTCCAAACCCCATATCGGGAAGCGATTTTGCCTTCTTCAGAGTCGGCTTGAACCGTTTCTTCTTCAATTTCAGGGATCGGAGTTTTAGAAATCTTTTCCATTTCGCCAAGGTCGGGGTCGGTTGGCGCCTTTCGTTGGTCGTAGTTCGCCTTTTCCGTCTGGTTGAGGAGAGTGTGCATGACCCCGTTGACAAACTTGCCACTTTCCAATGTGGAATACTTCTTGGCCAATTCGATGGCTTCGTTCAGCGACACTGCAGGGGGAATGTAGTCGTAATTTTGAAGCTCATACAACGAGAGGCGCATAATGCATCGATCAATCAGGGCGAGCCGACTAAAATCGTAGTCGGGAATCGCGGCACTAATCATACGATCAAGGGCGACTCGTCCACGCCAAGTCCCTTCAGCCAAAGAAGTCGCAAACTTGAATACCAGTTCTTGGGTTGCATCGTTGAGCGTGACTCCGTCGGTGAGGTCACCAGACTGCTCGTCATCGCCAAACGAATCGAGGGTCAGGTTAAGCGCGTCGGCGAGAGAGCCTTGTCCAAGGTCCGCCGTATACAAAGCCCTGAGAGCACACTCTCGGGCCATCCGACGCCAGCCGAATGGAGTCAGACTGCCTCCCCATCGAGAAACTTCGGTACGAATCCGGTATCAAAGTTTCCGGCTACATAGGACGGGGTTGCGACCAATCGTCGCAAGAATGGAATATTGGTCGAAATGCCTTCGACCTCGAATTCATGAAGAGCGGCCTGAAGCTTGGTGACCGCGGTGGCTCGATCTTCTCCCCAAACAATGAGCTTGGCCAAAAGCGGGTCGTAATAAGGTGAAACGACGAACCCGGCGTAGCAATGACTTTCCATGCGGACGCCGCGCCCCATTGGGGTTCGCCATCCGGTAATCGTTCCGGTTGAAGGCGAGAAATCGTTGTCGGGGTCCTGAGCAGTGATTCGCGCTTCGATCGAATGGCCTTTCAACTCAATATTCTTTTGGGTGATCGGCAGTTTCTCTCCGCTGGTCGTTCTCAGCATCATGTGGACCAGATCAAGGCCCGTCACTTCTTCGGTTACTGGATGCTCGACTTGAAGCCTTGTGTTCATCTCTAAGAAGTAAAAGTTAAACTTATCGTCGACCAAGAACTCCACGGTTCCGGCGTTTTGGTAGCCTACGCTCTTGGCAACGCGGACGGCGGCTTCGCCCATTTTCTTGCGCACTCGCTCGGGCAATTGAGCATAGGGCGCTTCTTCAACAATCTTTTGGTGGCGAAGATTTTGGATCGAACATTCGCGCTCGCCTAGGTAGACCATGTTGCCGAACGAGTCGCCAAAGACTTGGATTTCCACGTGTCGAGGATTCTCGACAAATTTCTCGACGAGCATTTCACCGGAGCCAAATGAAGCCTGGGCTTCGGCGGTAGCGATTTTCCAGGCATCAGGCAATTCTTCTGGAACATTGACCTTTCGAATTCCGCGTCCTCCGCCGCCTGCGACGGCCTTGAGTAGGATTGGGTAGCCAATCTTCTCCGAGACCTTCAACGCCTCAGTGTCGGTTGCCACTGGTCCATCGGAACCAGGTACGACTGGGCACTTCACCGCGATTGCGGCCTTCTTGGCGCTCGCCTTGTCGCCCATTGATTCGATTGCGGCGGTTGGTGGGCCAACAAACTTGATTCCCAGGGCACTGAGAGCAACGGCGAAGTTTGCCCGCTCGCTAAAGTAGCCATATCCGGGGTGAACGGCTTCCGCTCCGCTGATTTGGGCCGCCATTAAAACGTTCGCGAGGTTCAAATATGAATCACCGTTGGTTCCGGCACCCACACAGATCGCTTCGTCTGCGAGTTTGACGTGGAGGCTTTCGCGATCCGCTTCTGAGTAGATTGCGACGCTAAGAACACCTAGCTCTCGGCATGCGCGGATGACTCGACAAGCGATTTCTCCTCGATTAGCAATTAAGACTTTCTTTAACATCAAAATTTTTCGTGTCCTGGGTGGGGGCAATGAACAGTTCCAGCCGCATCGATCGTGTAAGGTTCCTTTCCTACCGGGCAAGTTGAAACACTTTTCGCGCCGGGAATATCAGCTACCGTTGTGAACTTTGATTCTTCATCGGTCGACTTTGCAACCGCGAGAAATTGTCGGGCTTGACCAAGGTTGGCTCGGCACACTTCGTCTTGGGCAGAGGCTCGAACGTTGCCAAGAGTCGTGGTGCCACGTCCATCGGCTTTGGGAGTGGGCTTAGTATCGCTGGTGCCACGCATAAAGAACACAATGCAAACAAGAATGATTGCAACAACAACCAAACTCGCGATGATCGTTTGGCCCCGATTCTTCACTGGACCTCCACAACCGCAATAACTTGACCGTATTCGACGGGCTCATTATCCAAAACGTTTACTTCGGAGATTCGGCCCTGAACACTCGAAACAACATCGTTGGAAATGCCTAGTGCCACAACAGCTCCAAGCACGTCGCCGACTTCGACTTCGCCGCCAATTTTCATGTTGTCGCCCTTATCGCGGAATATTCCCACGTTATGGCTTTTGATTGGTTTTTGATTCGAAGCTGCTTCCTCAGCGATTTGAGCCGCCGTTTGTTTGGGAGGCGCGGGAGCCGGCTTTTTGGCCTTTTCGTCAAAAATAGCGTGAAACTTCGAATCCCCAAGTTCCAAATCTACTTCGTCCATGCCTGTCTTCTTGGCCAAGTTCAAAGCATGGCGGACGAGTGCAAAGTCCAGCGGTGCCATGACAACAGTGTACCAATGTCCGCGATCTCCGGGTTTGCGTTGAACGAAGGTTCAAGTCCGATCAATAAAGTGACGTCCTAGCATTAATACCGAATCACCACCCGCGAATGTTATGGTATTAGTTGTACTGGGTAGACGAAAGGACTCTCGTAGAGTCAAAGGGGTTTTAGTGGACATTAAAACAATTATTCAAAGGGCCAGTGATTTACCGTCTATGCCGGAGGTCGCGTTCGAGGTCATTCGTATTGCCGACCATCCTGAGTCGAGCGCGCTGAAAGTTGCGAATACGCTCTCCAAAGATCCAAGCTTGAGTGCCCGCGTTTTGAGGTTAGCGAACTCTGCGTTCTACGGTATGTCGCGAGAAGTAGGATCGGTTCAAGAATCGGTGATCGTTCTAGGAATGCGAACCACCAAGAGTTTGTCGTTGGTTGCCGCCAGTTTTCCTTGGCTTCATGTCGCCCTGAAAGGCAAAGGGCTGAAGCCAGAATTACTTTGGAATCACTGCATTAGCTGCGCCCACTTTAGCAAAGCAATTGCAAAAAATGTCGACAATGCGGATGCCGAGCAGGCATTTTGCATAGCACTGCTCCACGATGTTGGAACCGTGGCCCTGTATTTGACTTTAGAAGCTGAATTTAATCAGTTGATCATCAAGGCAAGAACCAGCGAGGTCGCATTTGATGAGCTAGAGCGAATTGAATTCGGATTTGACCATGCTGAACTTGGGGCAGCTTTGGCGGAAAGTTGGAACCTGCCTAAGATTTACTCCCAAGCCATTCGATACCACCACCGACCATCCGATCTCGAAACTCCGGATACGCTGGCCGATATCATTCACGTCGCGGATATTTTGGTCCGGGGCCGGGGCATCTCCGAAGGACTTGATGGCGCATTTTATTTAAAGGATCAAGGAGCATTCGATAGGCTCGGGTTCGAATCTGAGGCACTCGAAGAGTTGCTAACTGAGACACTAGATCAATTCAAAGAAGTCGATTCGGATCCATTTGCGAGGGCTGCCTAGACCGAAACCTTTCCGATGAAAGCTCAATTCATCATTCCGTTCGTTGATGCCGCGATTGTCGTTGGCGAACAAATCGCAGGCGTAAAATCCATACGTGGAACCCTTTCAATTCTTGACGAACTCGTCACGTCGGAACCGATCAATTACGTTTTCAGCATTTCGGGTGACCTTGAAGGAATTGCTCTTTTTGCATTCTCAAAAGATTGCGCAATGAAGTTTGCCTCGAAAGTTGTCGCGAAAAAATTGGTGGTCTTTGATCGAACAGTGTCTGAAGCTATTGTGAGCGTAGCTCAGCAGATTTCGTCATCATTTGTTTCATCCCTCGCGAGCCAGGGACACACGATTGAGTTGGCGGAGTCGGCTCTAGTTCGGGGAATGTATCTTCCCGTGCCTACTCTGGGGGCACGAGTCCTGGAAGTCCCCTTAGAGTTTAGAGGAGTTGGGATGATCAAAGTCATTGTTAGTGTTCGGAAGCGGGACGTAAGTCTTGCCGCCTAGGCTTAATATGACGATGCGTGCAACCCAATAGAGCGAGAGCCGTATTCTAATTCACATCATGAGCGAACGAAAGATTTTGACCGGAATAACTGCCGACGCCTTCATTAGCGATTCGGACAAATGGGCACTGAACAAGCTCCGCAGTTTGCCGCTGGTTCCCCAATTGGTTTCGAAGTTTTACGAGGTCGGCATTGACCGATGGTTATATTGCTACAACATGAGCAGTTCGATTCGGTGCGGGCCAAACCAATATCCAACTCTTTATGGCATCATGCGCGAGTCGGCCAAGGTGATGGATATGCCCGAGCCGGAGCTTTACGTCTCGAACAATCCGTTCACCAACGCGTTTGCGGGGGGCGTCGAACGTCCTTACGTCACGCTGCGTTCGTCGATGATCGACACCATGACCGACGAAGAGCTTTACTTCATCATGGGTCACGAGCTGGCCCACATTAAGTCTCAGCACGTGCTGTACTTCTCCGTTGGTTCCCTACTCTTTCCGTTGCTGGACCTGTTGGGTCGGCGCACAATGGGAGCCTCAGACGTGGCAACTTATGCGCTGGTTCTCGCTTTTTATGAATGGTCTCGTCAAGCTGAGTTTTCGTCCGATCGGGGCGGACTCCTGGTTGCCCAAGATCTGAATGTCGCGACGCGGTCACTCATTAAGCTTGCCGCAGGTCCATCACGGCTTTCGCACGAGTTGAACGATGAAGCGTTTATGGAGCAGGCCCGTGCCTATCAAGATGCTGATTCGCTAGATAAGCTTGGAAAGTTTGTGCTGTTTGCGACGATGGGTAAGACCATGACGCACCCGATGCCCGTCCATCGAACCCAAGAACTCGAGCGATGGACGCAGACTGGAGCGTACGAACGGATTCTGAATGGCGACTATGGCAAAGTAGCGTAATCGCTTAGCTCGATCTAAAAAATCGGTGGCGCCAGGTAACGTAGCAATTCAGTGCGGACGATTCACGACAATCAACACCACTTCGGCTGGGACCGATCCATTGAGCCGATCGCGATAGTGGCTCCGGGCGAGTCGGTCGAATTTCAGACGGTCGACGCTTCGGGCGCCCAACTGAGTCCAGATTCGACAGTCGCCGATGTTGCGACCCTCGATTTCGGACGAGTCAATCCGGTGAACGGCCCGATCTATGTTGATGGTGCAGAACCCGGTGACTCTCTTAAAGTCACCCTGCTCCGATTCGATATGGCGGGATGGGGATGGACGGCGAATATTCCCGGATTTGGACTACTGGCCGACCAGTTTTTGGAGCCAGCGCTTCATCTTTGGAAGTTTGATCCGTCCGCAATGGCTCCCGCGATGTTTGGACCGGGAGGCCGAGTGCCACTCAAACCGTTCTGCGGCACCATCGGTCTTGCGCCCGCCGAACCTGGCCTTCACAGCGTGGTTCCACCCCGGAGAGTTGGCGGGAACTTGGATATTCGCGATCTCAGTGCTGGCACCGAGCTTTACCTCCCAGTTGAGGTGGCTGGAGGACTATTCTCGGTAGGCGATATCCATGCCGCTCAAGGTGACGGCGAAGTTTGCGGCACCGCAATCGAGGCCCCGGCGGTTATTGCCGTAAAGTTCGACTTGGTAAAGGGAGAGCAACTGAAATTCCCCCGATTTACAACACCGGGACCCGTAACCAGCCACTTCGATTCGAAGGGGTACGAGGTCACAACTGGGATTGGACCCGACTTGATGGAGGGTGCTCGGGCGGCGGTCAGCGGAATGATCGATTTGCTTTGCAAGCGGTACCAGATGAATGCTGTTGACGCCTATATGTTGTGCAGCGTTTGCGCTGACCTTCGGATCAGCGAGATCGTGGACCAACCAAACTGGGTGGTTTCCCTCTACTTCCCCCGTGTGGTTTTTGAATAGAAAACCTATGCAAGAACCGCTTCGCGAACAAGCCTGAGGGCCGTTTGCTCCGCTCGTTTTCGAATGTCCTCACGGATTCCTCGGAATTTGCACTCTTCGACGTGGGTGCCCTCGGCGGTTGCGATGGCGATATAGACGAGACCCACTGGCTGTCCACCGACATCGGCGGTTGGCCCAGCGTTGCCCGTAATCGAAACACCATAAGTGGTGTTAAGTTGGCGGCGAATGGATTCGGCCATAAACGTTGCGACTTGTGAAGAAACCGGATTAGAGAGGTCAGGTGACGATTGTTCAAGGAGAACAATTTTCGCCTCAGTGGTGTAGGTGACGACTCCACCCTTGAAAACGTTACTGCTGCCGGGAATCATGCTCAGGCGGGCGGCCAGCCCTCCGCCCGTCATCGATTCGGCGACGGAAATTGTTTCGCCTCGATCGCGCAACAAGATTAAAAGTGCCTCTTCGAGAGTCGTAAGGTTCGTTCCGTAGACAGCACGGCCTAAGATTTCTCGAACTGCTTTGTCGGCGGGATCAATAATTTTTTCCGCTTCTTGGATGGTTGCCGCCTTGGCAGTTAATCGAAGATGCATCTCCATTGGCTGGGCATAGGGGGCAATCGTCGGGTTGTCTGCGTCCATCAGATGCTTGATCTTCTCCTCGACCAGGCTCTCCCCAACCCCAATCACCCGTAAAACCCGCGAATGAATCACCTGCCCGCCACCGAGGGTTTCTAGCATCGGTTTCACTTGGTCATAGGCCATCGGGTCGAACTCGCCTCGTGGGCCAGGGAGAGCGAACACCGTCTTCCCATTCTTTCGACAAACCAACCCGGGAGCCGTGCCATTCGGATTCGGAATCAAATCGGCACAAGTTGGCTTTTGAGCCTGCTTCGCGTTCGAGGTGACCCAGGGAACCCCGCGCTGGGCGAAGAACGCTTTGAGCTTCTCTTCCACTTCGGGGACGGTTTCGAGGGTATCACCGAGGGCAAGAGCAATAGCGTCGCGCGTCAAATCGTCGGCAGTTGGGCCAAGCCCGCCAATGGTCACCACGACATCAGATCGACTGAGGGCAAGTTTGAGGGTCTCAACCGCACGATCCAGATTATCGCCAACGGTGGCTCGGTATCGGCACGAGATGCCACACTCGGCGAAAATGCGTGCCATGGTTGCGGCATGGGTATCCACAATTTGTCCGAGGAGTAGTTCGGTACCAATTGAGACAATTTCGGCATTCATCGTTCTATGTTACTAAGTAGATTTTGCTCTGACTTGGATTTTCGGAACTTAGCACTCGGCACTTTGCACTTGAAACTCATCACTCGAAACTCCAGACTCAGACTCGACTCTGCTATTATTAACAGGGATGGCTTTACAATCAAATATCTCTACGGACATGGTTGTTGTCGAGCCGGGTGCTACTGCTCCGCTGACGATTGAAGTTGAGAATATTGGCACTGCCAATGACGAAGTCGAAGTTGGAATTGATGGGATTGACGGTGAGTGGACTGCGATTCCTGTCCCGATCATCAAGCTCAAACCCGGCGAGAAGCAATCGGTCAAGATCTTTTTTAAGCCCCCACGAGCGAGCGAAAGCATTGCTGGAAATTACCCATTCGTAGCGAAGATTCGATCTCTCAATGACGGGGATACTCGCACGGCTCAGGGCGTTCTCACGATTAAGCCCTACTTTACGATCACTCTTGAAGTAACCCCCAAGAAAGGGTTTGTCAGCCCAACCAAGCGGCAAAATATTTTTACCGTCACGTTGACAAACATGGGCAACTCGGAGCACATGATTCAGCTAACGGCGGACGACCCCGAAGATGTCTGCACCTACGAATTCGATGAGGAGCAGGTGGTATTGGCACCGGGGCAGCAAAGAGATATCGATTTTCTCGTTAATCCGAAGAAGTCTTCTCCATTTGGATCGACGCGCCTGATCGGTTTTGCGGTAACCGGCCGAAGCCTTTCGAACCAGGGAGTCGTCGCCTCGTCCCAAGGTCAGCTTGAAATTCGGCCGCTGTTTACTCCTCTCAACACCTTCTTCCTGGCCGCAACCATCATCATTCTTACGATTCTCGCCCTGAATCAGCCGAAGCAACCGACCGCCCACGTTGAGCAGGTGACCAAGACCAAGGTCGTGCGCGGCGGAACGGTTTTGATTCACTGGAGCTCATCGAACGCTCAATCCGTACGCATTGTTGCTGCTGGTGAAACCGTAAAAGACAATTTGGCTCCGGAAGGGGAAATCGAAATCCAGACGCCGTTGGTCGGCACTCTGAAGATTCAAGCGATTGCGACGCGCGACAAACGGCGAGGCGAATCGGAAATCTTGGATGTAAAAGTGGAAGAGCCCGTGGTCATTCCTGAGCCCGAAATTGTTCAACTCGCCCCGTCGAAATACACAATCAATAAGGGTGAAAAGTTCACGTTAAACTATAAATTCTTGAACACAACGAAAGCAATTTTGTCACCAGAGAACAAAGAACTCAACCTGACATTCAACTCATCGTTCGTTGACGCTGGCGAAGTTGGAGAGACGACATACACGGTTGCGGCTTACAATTCAATTGGAAAAAGCGTCACCAAGTCCTTTACGATCAAGGTTATTGATCCATGTTTGGCAAAAATTGTCAGGTTCGATGTCGTGCCAATGGAAGTCGAACCGATTGATGGCAAAGTAACCCTTACGTGGCAAGTCGCCACTGCTGTCCGGATCGAACTGACATACACAGGAACCAAAGAAACGTTCACTCTCGACCCAGTGGGATCAAGAGAATTTCCGATCATTGGTAAGACGACTTTTACCATTAAGGCTACCGACGCAACGGGCAAAACCGTCTCTGTCAGCAAAGTTGTTACCATCAAGCAACCACCCATCCCCCCCGATAACAATGTTTCGCCAGCAACCAGTACGGGGGGTGCGGGAGGTACAACTACTGGCTTATGACAAAGTCCCGAGTTCTCCTCTCTGTTACTGACAAGTCCGGTCTTGTCGATTTTGGGTCTCAATTGGTTCAGAGAGGCTATCAACTCGTTTCGACGGGCGGAACTGCGAAGGCACTGCGGGATGCTGGACTTGCGGTAACTGACGTTAGCGAAGTGACCGGTTTTCCGGAAATGCTCGACGGCCGTGTCAAGACGTTGCACCCTAAGATTCACGGCGGAATCCTTGGAATTCCATCGAACCCTAGCCATAAGGCCGCGATGGAAAGCGCGGACATTGAGCCGTTTGCAATGGTTGTGGTCAACCTCTATCGATTTGAGGAGACCGTTTCGAAACCGCACACCATGGAGGAAGCGATTGAGTCGATTGATATCGGTGGTCCCGCGATGATTCGAGCCGCCGCAAAAAACCACGAATCCGTCATGATTGTCGTGGATCCCACCGACTATTCCGGGGTCATTGCCGCCCTTGATAGTGGCGAATCTCCTTCGTTTAACCAAAAGCTGGCAGCCAAAGCGTTTCGTCATACCGCTTACTACGATTCCGCAATTTCAAACTATTTGACTCAGAAGTTCGAGGGTGATTTGTTGTCATCCGAGTCGCTCTCCATTGGCTATCGTCGGGTGCAGGGATTCCGGTACGGCGAAAACCCACACCAGTCTGGGGCGTTGTACGCCAATTCATTGAACGGCACGGGACTACCTCAGGCGAAGCAGCTTTGGGGCAAAGAGCTGAGCTACAACAACATTACCGATGCGAACGGAGCATGGGAATTGGTGGCGGATATGCCGACCAACTCGTGCGCGATTATCAAGCATGCCAACCCATGCGGCGCAGCAACCTCGGGTTCATTTGGCGACAGCTATCGTTTCGCCCGGGAATCTGATCCGATTAGCGCATTTGGTGGAGTGGTTGCCATGAATGGAGTGGTTGATCGAGGTGCGGCCGAGGCGATGACCGAGAAAGGCAACTTCCTTGAGATTGTCATTGCCGAAGGATTTGAACCGGAAGCTTTAGACATATTTAAGAGTCGAGCAGGTTGGGGGCAAGATGTTCGACTGTTGCAAGCGACGTTGCCGACCCGCACATCGTTTATTTCGGTCAAAGGAATTCGCGGCGGCGCCGTGATTCAACAATCCGACGAAGACCCCTCATTGGATTGGGTTATTGCAACCTCGAAGCAGCCAACCGAGTCGCAAATGCGCGCGCTCAGGCTTCAGTGGGCCATCGTTCAACACGTCAAATCGAATGCGATTGTGGTGGGAACCGAATCTCGATTGCTCGGCGTTGGAGCCGGACAAATGAATCGCGTTCAGTCTGTTCGCCTAGCCTTGGCCCAAGCGGGAGATTTGGCGAAGGGCGCAGTCTTGGCCAGCGACGCGTTCTTCCCTTTCCCCGATTCCATTGTGACCGCCGCCGAACACGGCATCACTGCGATTGTTCATCCCGGCGGAAGTAAGAAGGATCAAGACGTAATAGACAAGGCAAACGAATTAGGAATTGCGATGTGCTTGACCGGAATTCGGCATTTCAATCACTGATTGGTAGCCAAAATAACCAAAATAGTGTAACCTTATTAGACCAATTCACCTCAAAAGGAACAGAAAGCTATGACACAACAAGGCCCAAACCCTCAAACCAATTTGATTTTTTCGATTGTGGCACCCGTCGTTGCACTGATCGGCGTTGCGATCATTTACTTCACGAAGCCAGTGCCCGCAACTATCGCGGCTCCTGCTCCGGTCAACGTTTCAGCAGCCAAGTTACCTTCTAACGCGGTCGTTATGGCCAATGCTTTGCCGAATGCAGGTTCCACCAATGGCTCACCAAGCGCATCTGGCGGAGGACTTGCTGGCGGCGGTGGCGGTGGTTTTGTTCCTGGTGGTCCACCACGAGCAGCAGGAACATCAAACGGTGCCACTCCCAACCCCGGTGGAAAGTCAGGCGGCGGAAACGCTGCAGCTTCCAAGTAAGTCTGATTCAATAACGAGAATTGGTTGGCTAGAGATTCGCTCAGTTTGAGCTAAATCCAGTAAACTCCTCTTTCACTACGACAGAGGAGTTTTTTATTTGCCATTACCAACCATCCTGAACGTAGGCTTCAATAATTACGTAATTGCTGACAAAGTTGTCGCGATGATCAGCAGTGAATCAGCGCCGATGCGGAGAATCATCCAGACCCTGCGAAAGGAAGGAAAAGTTATTGATGCAACTCAAGGCAGGCGGACGAGGAGTGTTATTTTTACCTCGAACGATGGAATTGTGCTCTCGGCAATTTCACAAGAGACACTGGCTAAGCGACTGACCGGGGGCGATAATTCGGTCGGAGAAACAGAAGAAGATGAGGAATAGGCCAACAAACGGTTTTTCGAGCTGGTTCTCGAGGATGCACTGCGATATTGGGATCGACTTAGGCACCGCAAACACGCTGGTGTACGTTGCTGGACGCGGAATTGTTCTCCGTGAGCCAAGTGTTGTCGCGGTCAATCGTGACGACGGCAAGATCATTACGGTCGGCGCCGAGGCCAAACGAATGTTGGGTCGAACCCCCGCAAACATTATCGCGGTTCGACCATTGAAAGACGGAGTCATTGCCGACTATGAGCAAACCGAAGCCATGCTTCGACACTTTATTAGCTCCGTTTCAGCCAAGTCATTGTTCCGGAAAACGGTCGTTGTGGGCATCCCAAGTGGCGTCACAGAAGTTGAACGTCGTGCAGTACTGGAAGCCTCAAAGAAAGCTGGAGCTACCTATGCTTACGTGGTTGAAGAGCCAATGGCGGCGGCCATTGGTGCGGGTCTCCCCGTTTCGGAGCCCAGTGGCTCGATCATTGTCGACATTGGCGGCGGAACGACGGAAGTTGCAGTTATTTCCCTCGGAGGGATTGTCAGTTCTAAATCGGTCCGAACTGCGGGCGACGAACTGGACGAAGCGATTACTTCTTACGTTCGCCGCGCTTTTAATTTGGCAATCGGTGATCGCACCGCAGAGCTGGTTAAGATCGAAATTGGTTCGGCGTATCCGCTTGAGCAGGAAATGGACATGGTCATCAAGGGTCGAGATCTCGTTTCTGGCTTGCCGAGAAGCGCAGTTATCACCAGCGAAGAGGTCCGCACCGCCATCAGTGAGCCCGTGAAAGAGATTGTCGAAGCGATTAAATTGACGCTGGAAGCATCACCACCCGAGCTTGCGGGCGATGCAATGGAACGGGGAATCTTCCTTGCTGGCGGAGGGGCCCTGCTGCGCGGTTTGGACAAATTGATTGCAAAGGAAACGCTGATTCCGGTTCACATTGCCAATGATCCGCTCAGTTGTGTGGCTCTAGGTACCGGAATAATCGTTGAAGAAATGAATACGAATCCGGTGATTCGAAAATTACTTGAGAGGTCTGCGCTGTCTTAAAGAATCAAGATTCACCTCCCAAGAACGGAGTCACCCTTATCGCCATCCTTGTGGTGACAGTCGCCCTTTCCGTTCTTCAGCGAAATGCACGCAACCAAGGCGGAATCAGCATTACCGACCAAATTGTCCGCCTCACCTGTACGCCTGTCTCTCGAATTTCAGCCGGAACTTTTGATGGAATCAAGGGATATATGGACGGAGCGGTTCATGGGGGCCGTCTTCAGCAAGAAAACCTTCGCCTTAACCGTCAGCTCAGCACTTTGATGCTATACGCCGAAACCACGACTCGGCTCGAAAAAGAAGTTGACTCTTTGCGCAAGCTCGAAGGCCTGGAGGCGACCTATCACCACGAAAAAGTTGTGGCCGATATTGACGGCTATTTCCCTCAGCAAAATCGAATCACGGTGCTGGCCGGCCACGATAAGGGAATCAAGGAAGGAATGCCCGCAGTTTGCGCGCAAGGACTTATTGGCCGAGTGCAAACCGTGGGAGCCAAAGATTGCCAAGTCATTTTACTGACCTCATCTTTGGTGCAGTTTGGGGCAATCGCATTAAAATACGCCCCACCACCTGCAGGACTCATTTCGGGTGAAAACACGGCAACATTAATGCTCAAATTTGCGACCCCCACTGTGCCCGTGTCAACTGGAGACATCATTTACACGTCGGGGTTTTACAAGGGCGTGCCCCGCGGAATCGTGATTGGCCGAGTATTATCCGCCGAGTCGATGCCAGAAATGGGATCATCCCGAGCCCGCGTCTTTCCCGCCGTGAATGTTGGAGAATTGCGGGAGGTTGTGATCCTCAAATGAATCGCCCTCGAATCATTTGGGTCTCGGTGATCTTCATTTGGATTTGCGCTGGCCTACAGCAAGGACTCTCTCACCGCATGAGCATTTTGGGGGCTCAGCCAGATTTCTTGTTCGTTTTCGCCTGCGTGATGGGCCTGCTGGTCGATGCTAGAACGGCCCTCATTATTGGTGCAATTATTGGGTTTGTCGAGTCTGCTGTTGTTGGGTCAGACATGTGGCAATTTGTCTTGACTCGGATGCTTGCGGCATGGCTTTGCGCATTTTTGGTTGAGAGCCGATTTCAGAGAAATATTGGCGTTGCGTCAGCCGCGGCCCTGGTTTGCTCCCTGATTTGTGGGATTGTGTTCATGATTATCGCCCCACAGCCTAACATCGGCGGCACTCTAAAGGCTACAATTATTACGGCTTTGTACAACGCCGTGCTTGCCCTGTTGGTCTATTTTCCAACCGAACGCGCGGCTGGATTAAATGGTCAGCAGATATGAGTGGTCACGTAGACGTTCTTGCCATGGCTCGCGAACAATTAAGTGTCGCGGCAAATTACCTCGAGCTGGATTCCGGTCTTCACCAAGTCCTTTCTCGGCCCATGCGGCAGTTAATCGTAAACTTTCCCGTTGTCCTCGATAACGGTGAGGTCATGGTTTTCGAGGGATATCGGGTTCAACATAACTCTTCGCGGGGTCCGACTAAAGGCGGAATTCGCTATCACCAAGACGTCGACGTCAACGAAACGACCGCTTTGGCGATGTGGATGACTTGGAAATGCGCCGTCGCCAACATTCCTTTCGGCGGTGCAAAGGGCTCCGTTAAAGTTGACACCAAGCAGTTTTCCCGTCGAGAAATAGAAAAGCTAACTCGTCGATACGTGACCGAGATCAACATCATTTTGGGCGAGCGGTCCGACATTCCGGCTCCAGACATTGGCACAAATGCCCAAGTCATGGCGTGGATCATGGACACTTTTTCCATGCAAAAAGGCTACACCGTTCCGGGCGTCGTCACTGGCAAACCCGTCGACCTTGGCGGCTCCCTGGGGCGTGTTGAGGCGACTGGGCGTGGGGTTATTGTTGCCGCCGAGGAAGCTTGTAAGACGATTGGTTTGAATTTTAACGGAGCCCGAGTGGTGGTTCAAGGATTTGGCAACGTTGGTTCAGTTGCGGCGAGCATTGCCGCCCAGCACGGAGCCATTGTCGTTGGAATTTCGGACGCAGTTGGCGGAATCTATAATCCGAAAGGGCTTCCGGTTGATGAACTTGTTCATCGATATTCAGGCCGAGAGGGTGGAATTCGTGAGTACAAGGACGCGCAGCCCGTTTCTAACTCAGAGTTGCTCGAACTTGACTGTGATATTTTGATTCCGGCGGCGATTGCGGCCCAAATTACGGGCGACAACGCGGACAAGATCAAGGCCAAGCTAATTGTCGAAGGGGCGAATGGCCCGAGCACACCGGACGCCGACAAGATTTTGCACGACAAGGGGATTTTGGTCGTGCCAGACATCCTTGCTAACGCGGGCGGCGTTATTGTTTCGTATTTCGAGTGGGTTCAGGACCTCCAGAACTTCTTCTGGGAAGAGGACGCAGTCAACGAACGACTAACCAAGATCATGCGCCATTCATTTGCCCAGGTTCACGAAGCCATGATGATTCATAAGACGGATATGCGAACGGCGGCTTTGATCATCGGCGTCAAGCGAGTCGCCGACGCGACGATTCGACGCGGCATCTTCCCGTAAATTCGTCTTGTGGCACTGATACGCAGGGAAGAATGACTGAAGCGTATCAGTGCCACACACCATCCACTCTCGCACTTGCACTCTGGCAATCGGAACCAAAGTGGGTTACAATGCGTAGTGTAGATTAGCAATTCTCATTGCGGGATATAAACATGAACAAAGGATTAGTTATCTCGGGCGCCCTCGTTGGAATGACGATGGTCGCATCGGCTTTTATTAACAGTGGGTTGGACAAGGGCGAGCGAGTCTCACCGTTCCATCCGAAGCACGTCGCAGGCGCACTCAAGGGCACAGACACCTGCTTCCCTTGCACGTACCAGAACCGACCACAAGTTCAAGCTTGGGTCACCAACGGCGACCAAAAGTCGATCATGGCATTCGCCAAGACGCTCGACACCGCCATGGACAAGTTCAGCAACAAGGAGTTTAAGGGCATGGTCGTCATCCTCGCCACCAAAGAGCAAGGACGAAAGATCGAAGAAGCTGCGCCGATGATGAACAAGGAACTGAAGCACGTCTCGATCAGCTACCTGACTTCTGACAACGAAGCCGTCAAGAACTACAAGATCAACACTGCCGCCAAGAACACCGTTTTTGTTTACAAGAACTGGGAAGTCAAGGACAAGTTCGTCGACCTCTCGGCTGACGAAAAGGGCATCGCATCGCTTAACGCGGCGATCGGTTCAGTCGTTAAATAACTTAATCAAACAAAAAAAACGAAACACCCCGCGCCATCTGGCTCGGGGTGTTTTTTCGTATGAGGATAAGCCGAGGAACGAAGTTCCCACACGCTTGTGTGAATGAAGCAAAGCGATGCAAATCTATCCACAGATCCGCGTTTCTGCGTACAATAGACATATGACTACCACAGACTCACTTGGTGTCGGCCTCTACTCGGTAGTAGAAGCGTCGCGCTTGTTAGGAACTCCGCGTCGCACCTTGTCGCGGTGGGTCGAAGGATATGTCACCGAGCCTCTTAGCGGAACCAAGCACCATGGGCCCATCATCGACCGCGAAGATGACTCACCCCTTACGTTTGGTGACTTGGTCGAACTCATGTACGTTCGAGGATTTCGAACCGAAGGCGTTGATCTCAGGACGATTCGATCTGTCGCCACAAAGTTTCGCCAAGAGTGGCAAACGCAATACCCATTCGCCACCGAAAGGTTTGCTGCCAACGGAAAGCAACTGCTCATTAGCGAAGGTGGTGACTGGAAGCACGCTCTGACGGGTCAGCACAATTTCTTCTTCGAAGAGATCGGCAAGCTCCTCGTGCATAAGGGCGATCTTACTACCGAGTGGAGACCGCTGGGGCGAGACCATCAGGTCGTACTGAATCCCGAGAGAGCATTCGGAAAGCCGATCGATGCATTGTCCGGTGCCCATACATATGTATTGGCCCAAGCCGCCAGCGAAAAGAATTTTAAAGAGGTGGCGTGGTGGTACGGCACGACCGAAACGGCCGTGGAGGATGCGGTCACGTTCGAAATGTCACTTCGGGCCGCTTAGTCAATGGCCACTTACTTTTTCGATAACGACATCTCGTTCCGAATCGTTAACGCCCTGCGTGAACTAATCCCGCCTGGTGACCATGAGCTGTTTGCATTGCGCGACAAGTTTCCCGTCGATACCAAAGATGTGGATTGGATCCCTGAAATTGGCAGACTTGGTTGGGTGGTGATTAGTTGCGACGCGAATCAGCGACGTCGCGATAACGAGCATATAGCATTGATGACCCACGGAGTGCGAGCATTGTACATTCGACATTCGGGTGCACCGAAAGATCTGCACATCGACGCGGCACGGATCATAAAGAATTGGCCCAAGATTCGCGATTGGGGTGCAACCGCAAAGCCTGGAACCCTGGTCCGACTCGATACGAAAGACCAAATCGTGCCTTTCACGAAATAGGCAGCACGTCTCGATCAGCTACCTGACGGTCGACAACGAAGCGGTCAAGAACTATAAGATCAACACTGCCGCCAAGAACACCGTGTTCGTCTACAAGAGCTGGGAAGTCAAGGACAAATTCGTCGACCTCTCGGCTGACGAAAAGGGCATCGCATCGCTGAATGCGGCGATCGGTTCAGTCGTTAAATAACTTAATCAAACAAAAAAAACGAAACACCCCGCGCCATCTGGCTCGGGGTGTTTTTTTAGTCTAGGGCCGGGTCAAGACTTTCTGATTCACGATCTTTCTTCTCTTGCTCATTGCGCATCCGTTCGAGTTCAACTTTCTCTGCACGCAATCGGGCAACTTCGTGCTTTAGCGCAAAGAAGATGTTGGCTTTGAGCAGTTCTGCATCCTCGTAAGCGGCCATCTCTAACAGTTCGAGAAAACTAGCTGGCGTATAGTCGGCAATTAAGCCCAGAGTTCGAAACACGAAATCCTCTTTGTCGCTCAGTCGGGCAACCAAATCATCCTTGGTCATTTTCAGCGTTGTCAATTGGAAGACGGTTGGGATTCTCCCGTGGATTACGTCGAACGAGACTCCAATTGACTCAATTTTCCCGATCATTTGCTCGCCTTCAATGGCAAACTCAGCCTTCAATTTACGGCGTATTGTTTGCTCGGCCAGATGATGCAAGGTCATATGATCTTCCTTTTCATTCGCCGTGAGAGTCTCATCCAACTTAATTTTTTCGTCTTCTGTCTCCATTGCCCGATTGTAGTCTGCGGCGGTTATAAAGCCGGACACGAGGGGTTGCCACGTCTTTTGTCGGAAGAAAGAACTAATTTGACTAAACATGACAAAGAGATGCGAATCTTTAGTAATAACAATGGATGACACTCGTAATACATTTGGACATTGGTGGGTCCGCATGAGCATCCATTGGCCATCTTGGGCCACGTGCCAAAGTCCATCGTAAATCCTGTCTCCGAATTTACTGAAAATGCTGACTCCTGCGGTAAAGTGACTTCCAACAACGGCGGAAAATCGACACTTTTGAACTCGAATATTGACGTTGTATCGGGTCAAGCCTGCCTCTATCCCAATGAGCTCTTGATCGAGCAGTAATTCACGCCTTCGAATTCCTCTAACGAGGGCGAGGTAGATTGGGTGAGCCAGACGCGACGACGGCCTCCATTGTTGGACATCCGAAATTGGTGCTTTCTTGACCCGGAACTGGTGAATGTATTCGTGCTGATACGGATCATAAATAAAGCCGAAGTTCTCGGCATCGGGAGGCAACGCACCAGTACGTTGGCTCAAATCTTCCTTTTCGTCAAGGCTAAATTCATATGATTTTTGGTCTTGGGTGGTTGCGAAGAATTCGTTAAAATTGCCCGTAAATTTCCTCAAATTCGCGATCGAATTCTCAATATAAACCCATTGGTTTCTGTATGGCTTGGGCCATGACAGCTTAGCAATTTGCGACCGACGCCTTTCAAAGTTCTTTGATTCGTTTACATCCGATTTGACCGTGCGACCTCTTGGAAAAGGAATATTGGCGTAATCACTGCCATAGATTTGCTCTGTCAATAGAGCAGCCAAATCACAAGCATCCTCATCCGTCAGTTTTTGGCAACTGTCTACAATATTACGTACAGGTCGCTCTTTTTTCGTTGTCGGGTCAAGCCGAATCCGATCAAAACCTTCTCGACTTCCAGAAACTTTCAAATTATACAAGTGGGCGAGAACAAGCTTTGCATTGGAGGAAGTAAGAACTGAATCAATGTCGCCTTTCTTAGTTCTCTCCGTTTTCTTCTTAATGACCTGAACAAGCGCTTGCTTAACTCCACGAACCTCCTCTGAATTGCTAGGGACTAGGTCTGGATCTGAGACCGTCAGGTTAAGGTTTGGAAAAATAACCTTCTCGTTGTGACACCCAAAGTAGACTCCGAGAGCTTTGAGTGCTATGAACGTGCACTGTTTTTCAAAAGCAACCTTCGAAATGTCCCCACCTTTCAATTTTCGAAGCGGACCAGCGTCCAGCAGGCCAAGTGCTATGTTGATCAGCTCGGCGATCTGATCGAACGTTCGGTTGCCTTTAAATTTGGCCATGGCCCTCTGTAGTTGCCCATACTCGTCGATTGCCTCGACTACACCGCCGTTTTCATCTCGTTTTGCCATATTGATTTGATCCTCGTATTACGCAAGCATACTGGTATTTTTGCCTAATTTATGGAAAATTGCCGTGCAATTGCCTCACCTATACGCCGCTTAACTCAACGATACAGACAATTATTCACACCACGTATATTTCAGAAACTATATGGATTTTCTTTTTGTATTTATAAGAACATGTTTTGTATTTTAGCTTTTCCATTCTCAGAATATGCTTCATTTTTCTCATATTTTCAGTCACTGATACAGTCGATACGACCAGTGTTTTTTTGATACTTGAACCTAAACAATTAAAAACATTGCACTTTCCTTCTTATAACTTTCTTACATCTTCAAATCTTGTATTTTCAAATAACGTGTTGTAATATGGATCAATCCAAGGCATCGGGGCCTTGGGGATAGAAAACCAAAGAAGGTTCAACCATGAAAATAAACCGACCAGTCCAAATAACGGTGCAAGCATTTTGGCCGTTCTTTATCTCACTTAAACTGACCATTCGAACAACGGGCGAGTGGTTTGAGCTTGAAGCATGGCTTCAGCGAGTTCTCGCCGAAACCCTAGGGAACATTTTGGTCACCATTGGCCAAGAATCTCTTGAGCTGCCTTCAGTCGATGAAAAAGTCATCAAGACATATATCCTCCGCGATTTCGACGCCGTGAAGTCAGTCCTCATCCGCGAGTTCGATGCGATCGCACTTCCTCTGTACTGCGACGCGCAGGAGGTGGCGGCATAGAAGCCCCCGAACCTATACTCGCCCTAGTCATCATTGCCCAGCAATAAGAAAGCCACCAATGAAGTTGGCAAATGGCCCCCTCCACTCGACGCTGAGAGGCAGGAGGTATTTCTTTGTCAGATTAAGGATGTAAGCAGGAAAGAGACCCACTTAGTTTGCACTAACAAAATCGTTGGGAAGCTGCAAGCAAGTCCTTGGTGAAACGTTCAAAACTCAAATCTTCTGCGGGACACGAAACTTTGGTTTTCTTCTCATTTGTTGCAAGGGTCAAACATGTCCCATCATAATGCCGTTCCAATATTAGTCGGCGACAAAGGATTTCGTACCGCTTTGCATACGACGCATCTTTGAACACTGGGTCGGTCCTGAAATGGGGCTGGCTCGCCTTCACTGGCCGATGTACTTTTTCACAGTCTTCGAGCAAGAAGAAGAAGCCAAGAAATGGCCTTGGAGAATTTCCAAAAAGACCTTCGCGGTACGCAGTCCAGATATCCACGGAATTGCCAAGAGCCTCTTCCGTCCGATTGTTGAAGTTGTTTCCGAAGGATGGCCCGACCATTGACTTAAATTCGATTGCGCAGACAAGCTGCCCTTTCGACACTACAACCAAGTCCCATTTCTTTTCTGGCCTAAAATATCCTGGTAACTCTAAGGTCGTGCCAGTACGAACGTCTAACCGTGGCAGGCCCTGTTTAACCAACATTGAGACAACCAGATTTTCTAGCGCAGCCATTTGAGCACCGCCAGTTACTGAAGAACGAGCTCCGGTATCCGCTACTCCTTTTGCTGCTTGCTTTGCAGCCTGTGCTTCTCTAGAATTCCAATAACTCTGGACCGCGGCAACAAACATTTTATCCATTCTTCAAGGCATCCATTTCTAAGGATGTTAGCTTATATAGCCGCTGGGTTACCTCATTGGCCAATTTAACATCATGTGTTGAGAATGCCAATTCCAAAAGTTTCATGTCTCCTGAGGTGACTGACTCTATTGAGGGGACTCGCAATCGCCGTAGGTATTGAGCTTGGAACCTAAGATAACCGCCCCTCATTCGAATTCCGTACGATTCGATAAAAAATTGGGCGACGTCCGAAATTAATATTCCACCCAGAACATTGGGTTGCCAAGGTCCAGGCTCAATGAAGTAAAGATTGTGGTGCGGATATGTCTCACCGGAATCAAGCACAGGTGCTATCCGCCCTTTGAAATCGGGCAAGTATAGCTTTGGCTTTCCTGTGAGTTGATCATTTACCCGGTCAATCGTTCGGTACCAACTATTTGGCGCCTTTTTGCCCACGTGTCGACCTTCCAGTCTCAAACGATGCGACTCAAAGTACTGGGCAAGCTTTGGATACTTGGCTAATTCAACAAGGCCCTTGCCGTTCCATGGATTCACCAGATAGTGACCCGACCAAGTAACCCTGGCTCCTTTCACATCGAAAGCCATTGCAAGTGGTAATAATCGATCGCTCTCCACAAGGCTTGGGTCCTTCGTAATGAAGATCTTATCAGCGCCCGTCGCTACCCCAATGCCAACTGTAGTACCAGTCCCTTCAAGGCTAGGGAAGTCCCTTTCAAGGCGTCTCAGCAGAGCAAGTTTGAGTGGGCCCACCAAGGGCCAAGGCTCAGAACCCTTGAACCAAGTTTCCACCTGAGCGGCTTGATCAATGTCTATTGCAACTTTCGAAGCGTCGACTCCAATTGAAGCAACCTTCGCGGAGCCCTGGATTGCATTTCTGATTACAGTAATGGCTGGGTAGGCACTGACTTCGGTCTCGAACGCCTCTGCATGATGCATTTGAATGACTGCTTCGACGCTGAAGCGAGAAGTGATAAACTTTCGCAGTTCAGCACCATATTGATTGAACATCCACCGGTCCGCGCATATAAACCCGCAAACTCCGTCAGGCTTCAGGTGACTCAAAGCGGCTTCGTAAAAAGCTACATAAATGTCGGCTCTGCCGACCATCGTCGAATATGAGGATCGATACAGTGAACCTCCGTCCTGCAAATCTTCAAGTCGGATATATGGCGGGTTGCCGACGATGAAGTCAGCCTGCCCCTTATGATGGGCAGTTTCGAGAAGATAGTCTCCAGTTCGAACCCAAAAATCAGAAATAATTTCGGCATCGCCAACCATAATCCCATGCCGAGTAAAGAGTTCGATGAGTCCAATGCGTGCATTTGCCGCACTTTTTTCGTCCAGTTCGTATGCGATGACGTTGTGACCGCATTTTGCAAAATCAATCTTTCGCTTTTTGCACGATTCAATTAGCCTCTCTGCGACTCGCAACAAAAAGCTTCCGTCGCCAGCTGATGGCTCGATGAGCAGGAATTCATTTAAGGGCCGATCACTTGTGTAGCCGACAAGGTCTAAAATGAGGTCAACTACCCATCTTTTCGTGTAGACAACTCCGTTTTTCTCCTTCGAGGTGTCGGGAACAATGGGAGCACCGTCATCATATGTGAGAACATGTTGCTCTAGTACCTTCAGCGTATCTACTGGTGAAATCACGATATCATATTCGCCGATTCGGTCAGTATACGATGAATGAGCCAGGCTTTTGCGGTTTGACACGTTGTCGAAATAATACCAGACGAACGTCTGGGTGTCAAATATTCCTTCAATGAAAAGATCGTGAAATCAATTCACGTTTCTAAAAAAACTGAAATTCTATGTTATACAAAAATCGTTGGCAGTCTTGCTCCAAAATTGGAACAATATTACGTAGACCTACGTCTATATAATTGAACCTAAAATTATGGGTTGGCATGGGGCACGAAACCGTCCGAAACACTACATCACGCGTCGTTCTGAATACCGGGTCGTTGTGCGGACGTTTGGCGGAACCGGCGAAGCCGGAAAAGAGGCAGAGAGGCTCGATAAGGAATATCGAGCATCCCAAGAGCGAATCCGCGCCGAAGCATGGGAACTGACCGACCTCATGTGCGACCACGAAAAAATACTGCACAGCATCATCCGCCAAACGATGAAACAACGAGGCTACATCTGGCGGTGTGCCAAGTGGCGGCTTGTGTCCAACCTCAAACAGCCGCCGAACTCCAACCCCAAGCTCCATAGACGTGAACAATACATGCCACAAATTGAAGGAAAATCTGCCAAGCGACGAGGACCGAAGAATCCCGTCTCCACCATCGACATCACCGGGAAGTCGGTTGATGAACTGAAGGATGCGCTGGCGGAGATTCAGGCGTCTATGCGCGCGAGGTGTTTGTCGGCGTTTGGGTACGACGAGGCGAAGACGGCCCGGCTGATTGACGAGTTTGCCGAGATGAGTCGGCGGTTGGAGAACAAGGACCTGACCGACTTGGAGCGGTTAGCCGCGGAGCAGATCATCACATGCTGGATTCAGACGACAGTGACCGGGTATCGGCTTGAGGGCTTGGCTCCGGGCCAGCAGGGCGGGCGGATGGCGTCGTTTTTGGAGCATCGGCACAACATGGCGCACAGTCGGCTGTTGCGTTCGGTGGATTTGCTGTCGCGCCTTCGAAGCGTGGGGCTTGGGGAGGCCCCTGAGGGGCGTCGAATGGTGATTGAGGTTTGTCGGGGGGCGGAAGAGGTGCCGGGAAAGAAGATGGCGCAGGTCTCGACGGTTCGGCAGGTGGATCCGGCTCGGAACAAGGGATATGACGAGATTGAGGTTTTGCGGAGGGTGGACGATCCGTATTTGAGGAGGGAGTGAAGAGGTCAGGGCGGTTGGAGCAGGACGCGATGCCCTTGCGACGAGAAATCAATCTGTTAGAACCATTCTGCTGCGAAACATGTTCTGGGAACTTCGTTCCTCCAGGCCAAAGCGAGTGCAGGCACTCGCACTCCCAAGGATCGCTCCGCGATCGAAGACATGCGACCCCAATTGTAATGACGGCGAAGGCTAAAAACTGAAAACTGAAAGCTGAAATCAGTCGGCGCTGGTGAGTTGGCGATAGCGTGAAAAGATTCGCTTGATGTAGTTCTGGGTTTCGCGGTACGGCGGAACTCCGCCATATTTCTTAACCGCGCCAGGGCCAGCATTGTACGCCGCCAGTGCGAGGGAAAGCTTTTGGGGGTCTTTGTCGGCACCGGGATATCGATTGAGGTGCTCTCGAAGTTGGCGAACAGTACCGTACAGGTTCTGTTCGGTATCGTACGGATTGTTGATGCCGTACTCCTTACAATTCTCGTTCATGAGTTGACCCAGGCCCATTGCGCCAGCATTAGACAAACATGAGGGGTTGAAATCGCTCTCAGTGATCAGGACGGCTACAACAAGTCTCGCATCTATCTCGTAAGCAATGCTCCATCGGCAAACGGCCTCGGCGATCTCGTAGGCTTTATCGTTGGTCAGCTTCTTGTTGTGGTTCTTGATGAACGCGGTGTATTTCGACAAAACGGTTGGATCGACGGTAATTTTCCTACGGGCGTTTCCACCCCGAGAGGTCGAAGTTCCGCGAGAAACCGATGACTTAATGACGACTGGTTTCGGAGTATTAGCCGCTTCAAAACGAGCGATGTCGTCATTGAGGGCAGCCGAAATGAGTTCCACTTGGACCACTGCCAACGGTTCAGAGCGGGTTGCCTTGACGAGCAACCGAACATCAGCGCTGCCGTTTTGGAGCCAGCCGGGAATCTCTTTGGCGTCAATGACCTGCTCGCCTCGGTTGTCGGGATACTCGACATAGATGCTCGAGCGATCGTCAAACTGCATGACGCCTTTGACGATGCAGTGAATTTCGAGGGTCTTCGTTCCGACCAAGTTATCGAGGGCACTAATTGGGGACGCCTTCGCAATCTTGAATTGTTTGCGAAGAGCTAGGTAGCTTTCCAGCGTTTGCGCTGAAGCTGTTCCTACGATGCCGCTGAGCATCGCCGTTATTACCAACCACTTTTTAATATTCACAATCAAAAATTTTCTGGCGGACAGATCGGGATTCGAACCCGAGAAGAGATGTTATCCCTTACCCACTTAGCAGGCGGGCGCTTTCGTCCACTCAGCCATCTGTCCACTTCGCGGCCCCACCAGTATATCTTATCGGTAAAACGTCCCGCTTGCACGAGAGTTCAAGATCAATTTAATAACCTAGCAAGGCGTGAAATTTGCCTCATGACTTCCCTTTTTGCCGCTTTAGGAGGTCATTTTCTTCGGGAAGGACGCTGAACTTGTTGTCGGATTTGTGAACTGGCATGCTGGATCCATCCGATTTGATGATCCAAGCATTGCCGCCATTCATCGAATGGTAGGTAAATCCAACGAGAGGAGTGGTAGATTCCAGCTCGGCTCGCATCTTTTTGGAGAGCTTTGCCGTGGGGAACACATCAAGTCCATTTGATATCAAATAGTTAAGAAGGGTCCCATTCACGGCTCGCTTCTGATGAATCTTGACGAGCGGCAAAACCCAGTCAATTTTGGCTATCTTGCCATGCCGGCTTTGGAAATAAATCACTTCAGGGCCGTTATGGCTGATAATGAACCGCTTTTCGGCCGAACCAAGCGGATACAAACCCTCGGCGTACGCCCCACCCAGCATCTCCGAATAAATGTGGTAGTAGCCAGTGTAAGTCTTGGGTTTTTGCAAAATCACTTCGAATTGGCCTCGCCGCCGCAGCAGCCTCGCGGAGAATACTGCGTCGTATTTTGGCGTTTGGGTTGCCAGTACGATGAGGATCGAAGGAATGACCACACTCGTTCAAACGAATTGGGATGACGGTTTGTTCCGAGTTGCCTAACTTCCCGGTTTCAGCTCTTTGGCGGGAGGGCGGAGTTGACTGGGTTGACCTGTTGGCTGACCCAGGCCAGTGCGGCTTCTCGTTCTTTAAAGTAAAAGCCTTTTTCGGTCAAAGCTTCGAGTGGGTTCTTGGCGTACTTCGCGGCAAAGATTTTGTCGAACTTGAGTGTATCTTTGACCAGCGAAGCTTGGAAACATTCCAAGTCGAGGAGTTGCTTGCTCGCGTTGGGATCTCGTTCGAGGGCCTTAGCGGCTTGGCCATAGAGGCCGAGTGCTCGCAACGCCATTCCTTGCAGGCCGTGATAGCCCGGTTCAAAGGGGTTGAGCATCATGAGCCGATTGGTGGTTCGAACAAGGGCTCGAAAGTCTTGCATCTTCCACAGTAATTTCGCCTGAACTTCGAGGGCACCGAGATGATCGGATGATTCGGCCAGCACAGCATTGATCGATGAAGTTGATTGCTCAAATTCATTTTTTGAAAGATGTCGCTCGGCTTTTGCAATTTGAATCGCAATACGGCGGCGCTTTTCGATCGCATTCGGTGATGTCGGATTCGTACTTCGATGCATAAAACCTGTGGCCACCATTAGGATAGCAACCACCTGGTCTAAATACACCTAGCAAATATATGGGTAACAGCCCTATGCGGTTGCCGGAACCAAAAACTGGTTAAATTGCGGGTTAAGGCTCGCGACCTTCGCTCGAAGCTGGATCGGCATTTTTGCGGTGCCATCAGGTGTCTTCAAGTCTGCTCCCATCGATTTTGCGACGAGGTCGTTTGCCCAGGCGGACGCGATCTCGCGTTCGGCACCCAATAGGTAAACCATGATGAGTCCGTCGGGGTGTTTGCACATCAGTGATCCGACCGGAATATGCGGACGAATTCTTAGTCCTAGCGTTCGCATTGCGTGGGCAACGGCTGGTTTGCCAAATCTTCGCTCGTACTCTTTGTGCTGCAGGGGAATGAGGGTGACCATCACGCCTTCGGCTTTGCCGACGGCTTCGACAAATCGTTTTGGTGAGAGGATTCCTTCGTCGAGCGCTTCGTGGTCTTCGGGCTTTTGGAATAGCCGCGAAAGTTCGGCGCTTGCCGAGCGGAGGGTGGAGACTTCGGAGGCGTCGATGCCAGCGATTCGACCGCTTGCAGCAGTGATATAGCCAATTGGGCCAGTTTCTCCCGCGATTGGGATGATGACGTAGCTGCCGATGCGATTGCGGACGATGGCGTCGCTTGGCAGAAGGCTACTGGTTCGGGCGTCGGAGATGATGACCTCGGGCGAGCCTGCGTTGAGCCAGCCGACTAGTCCGCCACCAGTTTCAAATTTCATTGATCCAAGAAGGTTAAGTTCTCGACCTTCGAGGGCAAGCAGTTGGGATTCGTCGTCATCGATAGCCGAGATGGAAAGGTGTTCGATCTGAAGGACCGATTGAAAGTCTCGGGCGATTCGGGCGGCAATTTCTGACTTGGTATTTGCCCCCTCGGCATTTGAGACGACCGCATAAAGTACTTCAACCTCGGTGAGACGACGCTTCATACCTTCTCTGCGCTGTTCTTCCATGACCAAGCTGGCCACCAGGGAAATGCAGGATTGCAGAGCTTCTTGAGCTTCGAATAGTTGGTCTTTGTCCTTGCCCGTGATGGTCAAGACTCCGATGACTTTTCCTTCGAACTGAAGGATGACGTTGGAGGTCGGTTTGGTTGGCTCGAGGCTGATGGAAAGGAGATCGGCTTGGTCTCGCACTTGAGCGATGGATTGCTTCGCGTTGATGGCGAGTGATTCGGTCAGTTGAGACTCGTTGAGGTCGCCAGCGGCGCCCTTGATGATGAAGTGGTCTCCGGCGCTGGCAACCGTGTAGAGTAGGATTCCGGCTGCGCCCGTGGCTTCGGCGATCTTATCGCATAAGAAGAAGAATCCGGACTGATTTGCGACACCGTTTGCTTCAGCGAGGATTGCGGCGATGCGATCCTTTCGGCTCTTTCGGTCGAGATCTCGGTAGGCGTCTTTTAGTTGGCGATAATTGGATCGGAGCTCGGCGTTGTGGGATTCGATGATCTGAACATGTTCCCAATCGAGGCTTGGCTCTTGGACGACGACCTCCCTTTCGAGATACTCGACCACTGGGGCGACTTGGTTGTACGGCTTTACGAGGCATCCGACGACGAGAAAAGTGAGGGCGCAGCCGAGGATGTTAAGATTGGTGAGTTGCCAATGATTATTGGCCATGAAGGAAACAATCAGTCCGGCGCTGGCAACTGGGGCCATGAGGAACGGGTTCGCGTTGAACTTTGCTGCGGAGTAGACGATTGGTGAAAAGGCCAAGAATCCGAACGTGACCAAAGCTGGGCTCTTGGTAATTGATGCAAGAGCAAATTCGATCATTACTGCGTCAGCGCACGCAATGATGCCGCTGATGGCAGGCAGGCGGAGGTTTCTTCGGTCAATTATGTAGGTGAATACCCCGACCGCACTTTGCAGCATGGCCAATTGGAGAATTGGAATAAATGGGAGGACACCTGTTACGCCAGCAACAAAGACGATGAGGCCTGCCAACACTAACCGAACCGAAAGCTCAATCATTACTATAGGTTTTCGGGCTGGTTTGGATAATTTGTAGGGCTAAATCTATTTTGGTTGGATGATCGAAACGGCGGTCTTGCCGCTGCCAGCGTCAGTCACGATAATTTGGATCTTGTGGCCGTTCTTGGTACCGGAGAGGTTACTGGCTCCGCTTGGATCGGGAGTGACTCCTAACTCTTTGGCGTAAAACGCGATGACTTTCTCTTTTGAGTCCGTTATCTCGAGGTTTGCGCCGATCACGCCATTGTTTTCGCCGTTCGAAGCAATCTTGGCTCCGGGATAGACGGCCACGCCAGGCAAAGTTGCGCTGCTGCCCACCTTGGCGTCGCAACCGACTAAGACCAGAAATGCAGTTGTCAGAATGAGGGCTTTTTTCATTTCGTGAGATTTTACAACAATAAGTCGCGAGTTTTTTGATTGGTTAGGTTGGCCGAAGATCACTGCCCGTTCAATTGTCGGTCGCCGCAATTAAGCATTTTTTGCAACCAGATGTCTTCACCACCTATACTAACAATAAGAGTCGTCAATCATGGATGAATTTAAAACTGCAAGTTTGGATACCCCGGTCGATGAAAGCGAACTGAAAGAGCTGGTCGCCCGCTTGTCCACGGATCGAGATCACCGAACGCGAGTTCGAGATATCGCTGAGACGATGGACGTTCATCCTGACTCGGTCATTGAGGCGCTGAACGAAATGCGACGACAGAAGATGATCGATTCACCAATTCAAAAGGAAGAGGTGAGAACCCAGATGCGATCAATCCTATTTCCCAAAGTTCCACGGAAAGTGGTTATTTCAGCAGTGGCGGTTGTTTCGATTTTGTGCTTTGTTGTCTCGTATCAGACAACGAGAGTAAAACGATGGCAAGGCCCGCTCCTTCGCGTAGCAAAACCTGGACCAGTCCATCAGCCGATTAGAGCCGATGGACCATTTGAGCGCTAACCGCCTTTGCTTTTCATTTCGGCCGACTTGCGATAGTTGTCGCCCATAAGGTGCGCGGCGAAGTATTCCATGAGAATTTGCTGGAAGTAAGATTGCATCGATCCATAGGTGTGCGACGGCCGGGCATGATCATGAAGTCAAAGTACTTGTCGGCTTTGATTTGAGCCTAAAAGCTATGTTAGTGGTGGCTTTCCTACTTCGGCAAGCTTTGCATTCATAGCCGCTTTTCTATCGGCATTTTTTTTCGGCTGTACAAAGTAAAAGTCGAACAATCCTTCCAAAACTTCCAGTTGAGCTTCGGCTTCTCCAAAATCAACTGGGACGACTTCGCCAGTCGAAGTTGACTTTAAAGGGTGAGCTGCAAAATTCCCAATCGTGCGAACCATATGCAGTAAATCTGCTAGGTGACTTGGAAGAAGTGGAATCGCAGAATCTATTTCTGAGTTCAAGTCCTTTTTCTTAACCCCTGCTTTCTCCCGCAATATATGCTGTAAGCAACGTCGACTTAGAGCGGCACTTGCCTTTGGACTGTCGGTAAGGACAAGACATGCTTCCAAATAATCCTCTGCGAACTCATCGGGTAGCTCGGCTGGCACTGGAGGACGCGTACTACCCTTTGGATAAACTTGCATGTAATCCCAACCAAATTGGCCAGAGAACTTACCAAGCTCGACTGTAGATTTTTCGCACGCTGGGCATTCCGTAATTCTAACCTTCCGTGTACCATCTGAGTTTTTCATTTGGCTACTTTCAGACCAATGATCGTGGAAGGCTTTCAAACAGTGAGGACATATCATTTTTCACCTAAGGAGCTTAGAATTTGTTGTAGCAACCATCTCCGACCAATTCCAATAGCCCACTTTTTTTGGAAGGCTTCCGGATCGTTTGTTCGTCGAATAGTATCTGTGCAATTGGCTGGCGTAGTTCACCGATAATACCTTGACCTTTGAATAGATATTGACGATACGAAAGCACTATGAGTATCGAGGTTTAGGTCAAAGTGCCCCTCGTCAGGTTGAAGAGGGGCTTGATTTGGGTTGCTGAGGTTAGCCTCCCTTGCTTTTCATTTCGGCCGATTTGCGATAGTTGTCGCCCATCAGATGCTCGGAGAAGTACTCCATAAGCATTTGTTGGAAGTATGGCTGCATGGGGCCATAGCCGTGGGGCTGACCGGGCATGATCATGAAATCAAACCGCTTGTTGGCTTTGATGAGGGCGTTCACGAGGCGAATTGAGTTCGCTGGGTGAACGTTGTTGTCCATGTCTCCGGTCGTGATGAGCAGCTTTCCGATCAAGTTTGGCGCGAGGTCAACCGTGGTTGGAACCTTGATTTCGAACTTGATGTTCTTTTGAACATCTCCTTCTTTAACTTCCGTCTTTTTGTCATCTGTCTTTTTAACTTGGTCTTTTGTTTGGCCTTGCTCGTAGAGTAATGCGTCGAGCGGATCAGATGTGACGTCGGAAGCCCAATCTTCCGGTTCCTTTCCACCTGTTTTGGCGGGAGGTCCGGTTTCGAAGATGCTTGTTGTCGTTTTAAGTCCGTGGTGCTGTTCGCTCCAGTTGCTGTTATAGATGTTGTTGTCGTGGTTGCCTGAGCTTGAGACTCCAACCTTGAAGAACTCGTTGTATGGAGGCAACAGGAGGGCGGCGGCGGTCATGAATCCTCCACCGGAGTGGCCGAAGATTCCGACCCGATCGATATCGATCCACGGATATTTCGCTGCGAGTTGCTCTACGCCTGCTTTCTTATCGGCCAGGCCGTAGTCTCGCAGGTTGTAATAACCGTAGCTGTGATAAGCGTTTGACCGTTGTGGGCTACCACCTCGGTTACCGATCTGAATGACGATGAATCCGAGCTGAGCCAAGGATTGCGTTGAGGTAATCGGGTTGAACGTGTAGTTCACCGACTCGGTCTGAGGGCCAGGATAGACGTTGAGTATGATCGGGTATTTCTTCTTTGGGTCGAAGTCGAATGGCTTCCACATGTCTCCGTAGATGTCGACGACGCCGTCATCGGATTTCACCCGGAAGGTTTCTGGCATTTTCCAGCCCATTGCTTCGAGTCGGCTGAGATCTTGTCGTTCGAGTTCCATGATCCGCTGTCCACCGTTGTCGAATACGGCATTGGAGGACGGAAGATCGACTCGGGAATACGAATCAATTGTGTAGGACTTGGAGTGGCTCAACACTGACGAGTGATCAGCATTGCCGGGGTTGATGATGTGGAAGTCGCTTCCATCCAATTTCACACGATAGGTGTGCGTATAATACGGATTTTCGCCTTTCTCTCGGCCAACTCCGTTGACCCACGCGTAGCCTTTGTCGCCATCAACATCAACGACGCTTTCGGCTCGCCACGGGCCCGAGGTCAGGGCTCCTTTTAGTTTGCCATCGGATGAATAGAGGTAGTAATGCCCCCATCCTGTTCGCTCGGAGAACCAAATGAAATCTCCACCGGGCTTGACGTACTTCACGGGCTGAATTTCCAAATATGCATTCTCAACATTTTCAGTGAACAGAACCTTCACCTGATCCGAGTTGAGATCGTAATCGCACATTTCAAGGTTCCGCTGAAGTCGATCCCTTCGAACAAATCGGACGTGGTCCGAATTGCCATTGAAATGGATATTCATGAGCAATTGGTCTTTGAAACGATCTGTCTTTAGTTTCTTGAACTGGTGGGTTGATCGTGTGAATACCCAAATATCTTGCTGCGGGACATTCTCATCGCCAGGCATCGCGTAGCGGTATCGTGTGAGGGCAGGTCGAGGATCGGCAAGATTGTTGACAAGGAACAGTTCCTTCACCTTTCGAGAATCAAACCGTGAAATGAAGAACCGTTTGGAGTCTTCGGACCACGTTGCGCTGGGTCGTACTTTGTTTTGAGCTGGAGGAACCGTGCCGTCAACGTTAAAATCGGTTGCGAAGAATCCGCCGCCACCAAAGCTGAAATCCTTTTCGCCATCGAACGAGATTTGGAATGCTTTTTCGTCGGTGTCTTCGGAGACAAAAAGGTTATTCTCGAGGGCATAGACATAGATTTTCTTGTCGGCTGCAGTATTTTTGTAATTTCCGGCTCCAACTCCTGCTCCGCCTTGACCTCCGCCACCACCTCGTCCTTGACCAGGAGTTCTTGGTGTTTCGGGAGTCGGGTTAGCGGGTCCTTTTTCGGACTTTTCGAGGAGCTCTTTCGAGCGGTCATAGGTGTACCATTTCGAATCAACGCTAAGGAAGAACTTTCCAGATTCGGTCATCGTGACGGTATCGAAAGGAAGGCTCGCTGCCTCGAATGGCCGATGGTGAATCTCGGACAATTGTGATGCAAGCTTTACGTGGTCAAACAGAGACTCTTTGAGCTTCTTGCTTGGATCGACGAACATAAACCGCTTGCCGTTTGCCTCTCGCCACATGTACCAAAACGAATCTGAATCCTTGAGGAAGTTAGGGGTGACTCGTGAACTATAAATATACGGTCTCATTGCAGTCGTACTGAACTTGTCTGCAAGTTTCCAGTTTGCCTGGTTGACCGTCTGGCCCTGCGCGGTACTTACCCCTAATAAGCATGCGGCAAGAATAAATGATGAATTTCGTCCCACTAGGCGGTTTTACCGAAACGTGGGCAGTATTTTCGTCACTTAGCTTCATTTTCTGATACTGAGAAGAGAATTGTGGAAAACCTCATATTCTTGAGCACCAAACATTGCAAAAACAACCCGGTCAAAATGGTGAGCGTGGGTTGCGACTGCGTTGAGGGCGATCGAGACGGCACGGTCGATTGGAAATCCGTAGACTCCGGTTGAGATGGAGCAAAAGCCGATTGATTTTGCCTTGAGCATCGAGTTTTGGTAGCAGTTGGCCAAGAGTTCATCTTCCTGGGAATTTCCACCTCGCCAAATTGGTCCGGGAGTATGGATTACCCAATTTTGAGGAAGCTCGAAGCCTGGCGTTACCACTACCTCGCCAGTCTCGCATCCGCGAGGTGCGACGCGTTGGAGTTCGAGGAGCATTTTGAAGCCAGCGCGTTGATGGACGAGGCCATCGATACCTCCGCCGCCGCGCATCAGGGTGTTGGCCGCGTTCACGATTACATCGGTATCGAGATCGAGGAGGGAGCCCCGGACGACGGTGATAATAGAAATAGACTCTAGACTAGCTTGACTCCTTCAAGAATTGAAACACTTATGCCTGTTACCAATGTCCGCATTCGAAAGACCCGGCCATCAAGGGACTTTGATCGAGTAATCGACTCAGGGCCAACGGCCCGAATGTATGTCAGCTACCATGACACTAAGACGCCTCCAGTTTATAACAGGACAAGTAATCGAAATATTGGATACTTACGATTAGGTGGACCATCGAAAAATCTAGTAATCCAGAGCGCAAATCACGATCCAGGTTGTGGCTTGGCATCGCGGTTGTGACGACCTTGATATCCATCGTGCTACTTACGGGCAAAACCCGCTCAACGAAGTCCGACCTAATATTAGAAGAGCTAAAGAAGGATGCATCCTCGCAAGAACTCACAACAGAGTATTTCGCGAAAATGGGAGAATCAAACAGAGTCCTTCATCTTAAATTTCAAGGCGATCCAGCCGACACTCAAAAAAAGCTTCTTGAGCTTTGCAAGAAGTACAACTGGGGCGCCTCACCCGGCACTGACATGCTGTCGTGTACTTCGAACGACCCGGGCGTCTACGATTGGATTTACTGGGACGTGAACGTCAAGACCGTGACGACATGGGACCCAAGTTTCAAGTCCTCGCCAGGAATCCATTTCCGGAGAAGCCGCCTGCAGGAAATCACAGATTATCTTCGCTCCTTTGTGAGTAGATAGCCGAGCACAAAAAAATCCCCGATCATTGATCGGGGATTTTCAGAAATGGTTTTTGCAAAAGCTAATCAGCCTTACTTCTTGGCGGGCGCCTTTTTGGCTGCAGCTTTCTTTGCCGGAGCCTTTTTGGCTCCTTCTTTCTTAACTGCAGTTACTTCTGCAGTTGCACCACCCGACTTTAGGGCGGCGTTTGCTTGCTTTGCAATTCGTGATTTTCGTCGAGCGGCCTGGTTGGGGTGAATCACGCCGTTTTGCGAAGCCTTATCGAGGGCTTTCACTGCGGTAACAAGACTCGCCTGGGTTGCGACAGGATCACCTGATGCGGTTGCTTTGCGAGACTTCTTGATGTATGTCTTGAGGGACACACGAACCATGTTGTTTTGAACCGTTCGTTTAGCGATTCTTCGAATATCTTTCTTACTTGCCTTTGTATTTGCCATTTCTGAACCATGAAGAATACCCAAAATGGATATTTTCTTGCGACGTTTGACGTGTTTGACACGTCTGCCCCTTTCGAATTATCGTTCGAAAGGGGCAAATTCTTACTTTTTGATGAATTTCTTTTTGCTCTTATCGAAGCCTTGATCGACCTTCTTAGCATCGAAGTGCCAGACTGGTGAACCGGAGCGTTGATAGAAACATTGGTAACTGGAGAGAAGCGAAGCGACGAGCCTTCGTGAGGTTCGTCGGGCAACATTAATCTCGGCGAGGATGGTGAGATAGTCCGCACCTTTTGGCCAGTGGCTCATCGTTTGGATGAGGAGATCAAGCGTGCTGGTTCCTTCTGATTCGGCACCGAGGGTTCGGAGCTCTTCCATTCTCTGAGTGCTGATATAGACGACTGGGTCTGGTTGATCCATGTATGCGAATTCGAATACGTTGGGAACCATTGTCTTTTGAAGTGTGAAGACTGCACCACTTTCGGTTGGTTGGTCGAGCCACCAATCGATGAGGCCGTACATCAACCTTGCTTCGTGATTAATCCAAACTTGGAGTTCTCGGTCGGCAGGATCGATGAAAATTGCTTCCTGGATCTTTGGTTGATCGTCGAGCCATCCGGTTGGAAATTGCGCGAGTGGGAACGTACCCAGTTCGCGGTGAATTGACTTGAGGACCAATCGAATTGATTCTGGTTGACTCTTGAGCGCTGGTTGGATGTCCTCGTCGAGAACATCGAGGGCCAGAGGGTGCTGCAAAAGTTTTCTGAGCGAGCTGTTGAGACCGTCGTCGGTGAGTTCAACGTCCACTTCTTCGCCTTCTTCGTCAAGAATTCCAGTCGCCACAAATTGGAACGGCTCAGGAACTTCCATGATGTAGTCGGGATGATCGCCTGCCTTTCGGAATCGATCTCCACCAACCCATTCAATTTCTTTGCTGGCGCAAAGAGTTGCGATGATGTTTGCGAGGTCGTCGGGGTAAGTCTTGCTACCCGGAGTGATTTCGAAGTGCTCTTCGAGAAGTTTGATTGCGGTCGTCGTTTTGTCGCTGGCAACAATCTTCTTGATCAGCTTGGCGATGTCGTCGGGCTTGAATTCGATCGGTGCAACATCATCGATGTCGATCGTTGGCGTGAGCTTCATCGCAACTTTGAGTGCGGTTGAAACTAAAGTCTTCGCGTCGGCTTCGGTCATGAAGGTTCCGTCGCTATTGTAAACATAACCAGGAACTTCGAACAATCCCTTGAGGATCTCGCCCGAGTTGTACATCAACACGCTGCGTGGATCATCGTTGTTCAAACGGCTGTGAGCAACTGCTCCAACATGTTTGAGTTTGACGGGCGCATGTTTGAGAACATCAACCGCCCAGGTTGACGATCGGAAATCGACGTTTGCGAGCTTTGCGTTTGCGGCTTCAAAATCTTCTTGAGAAATACGGTTAATTTCCAAGGCTCGGTCAAACTTTTCATCGGTGGCCTGAAAGCCCCACTTGTCGAGTCCGACAAGTCCGCCTTCAACTTCAACAAACCCGCTATCGCCTGCGATGAGTCGAAGAATCGAGGACTCAATGAGTTCTGGTGATGTTCGTTGAGCTCGGGCAACTTCATCGATAAGGGTGGTGATAATCACAGGTGCGCCAAAGCTATCCAGGATTGCCCGGATAATTTCTGCGACGGGTCGGCCCTGACTGTTAAGTCGAGCGGCTGGCACCCAGCGTCGTTCGTGGTATGCGAACACATCAGGGTTGGAAGCCATCAAGGATCTTACTGCTGCAAGTCCAATTCCGACTCCGGATAATTTATCGGCAAGTTCGCCGAGTTTGACCGCTGCTTCCATTTCGGAAAGTTTTTCGAGGATAAGTCGATCAGCGTATGAACGTGCTACTGCTTCTTCTGGTTTAATGGAAATCGGCTTGGCCAAAGATTCGCTCCTAATGCCCGAACGAATCGAGCGCGAACTTTTATTTTGGCAGATTTGCGCACCATTTTGCCACAGTAATTCGTCACTGCGGAACTCTGGCCACGAAATGGGTCGTTTGAACGTACAATGAATGGTATGAAAAAGGCGTTTACGCTGATCGAGCTTTTGGTGGTTATCACCATTATTGCGATCTTGGCCGCGATCCTTTTTCCGGTTTTTGCCCGTGCGAAAGCTGCGGCAAAGCAGACTGTATGCATCAGCAATTTGAAGCAAATTGGCACCGCGATGACCCTCTACATGGGTGATAACGACGACATTTTTCCGTATGCGGTGGATGCGAGTGATAAGTACGACCCCACGATTTGGGCTAGCCAGCCGACTTTTGCGGCTCAAATTCCGTTCATGCTCGAATTACCCGACGCGCTTTTGCCCTACACCAAAAGCAAAGAGATATTCCATTGTCCTTCAGATTCGGGCACCCAAGTTTTAGACAACCACTATCCAGACCCTTTTGTTTCGGCGCCGTCGCTGTATGCAACCTATCGGTCTAGCTACCTTTTCCGCACCGAAATCGCATTTAAGTTTTTGACCCAGGATCGATTTCAGTTGCCTGCTGAAGTCAATGTGCTTTTTGACGGGGCTGGACATTGGCATGGCGGAGGTCGCGGGCTTCGGAGTTCGGACGATGTTGGGACTTACCTCGATCTCGTAAAAACGTACCGCTATTCGACTTTGATGGGCGATATGCACGTCAAATCGATCACTCGGGACCAGTTGGATCGGCTTTGGGCGACGCCGCTGTAAATAGCCGTTGGCCGTTGGCCGTTGGCCGTTGGCCGTTGGCCGTTGGCCATAGAGGGGTGCGTTCAGTCCTGAAGTCTAACTGCTAATCCGGTATATAAGTAAGCGATGACTCACTCGAACGATTCTTGGATTCGACCGTATGGGCTCATTATTGATGGCGTTCTTGAGCGTGGGTTGGAGATTGCCATCGTCGAAGGGCTTGTTGTCGACATTCGATCCTCCACGTCTGAACCTGAACCGTTTGTTTTGTCTCCTGCATTCGTGAACGCTCACTCGCACCTTGAGTATCGAGGAATGCTGGATCAGATCGAGCATCCCGAGTATTACGAATGGATCTATGAATTAACCCGGCTGAAGCAGTTGGAGTCGCCCGAGTTTGTTCGTGTGCAATGCGATTTAGCGGCAAAGGAAAATGTTCAGGCGGGGGTGGCTTGGATCGGGGAGCACTCGGATCGGCCAGGTTCGGCCGAGGCGATGTTGAAACATGGGCTTGGTGGTTGGATATTTCAGGAAGTGATTACGTCGGGGTCGGCGGATATTAGCGCAAGGTTAGCTGAAATTGAAGCAAAACTGATTGAGACTAGAGAAGTCCTTTCACAGTCGGGTTCGCCTCACCCGATTCGTTCCTCTCCGTCCGAAGAGGTAGCTCGTCTGGGGACCACCAGTAATTCTTCCTCACTTTTCACTTCATTAACTCCCCATGCCTATTTCACGGTTGATCGCGATGTACTTCGCCAACTTGGTGCCAGTCATGAGCCAATCAGCATTCATGTGGCGGAGACGGAGCATGAAACGAATTTCACGAAATACGGGAGGGGCCCGATTGCCGAGCGGCGGACAAAGTTCGGCGTTCCATTTGAAGTTTATGGCCAGTCGGTGGTTGAGGTACTTAGCGACCTTGGAGTTTTGCGCCAGAAGACTCAGTTAGTACATTGCTGCGCCGTCGACGATAATGACATTGCGATTTTGGCTTCGAGCGGGGTGTCGATTGCCCACTGTCCCCGTTCAAACGTTAGACTTCAGTGTCCGGGTGCTCCGGTTCGGGAGTTCTTGGATGCGGGAATCACGGTAGGGCTAGGCCTCGATTCTCCGGCGAGCGGGGGCGAGATTGATATGTTTGCCGAGATGCGAGCGGCTCTGGACGTGAGTAAGAAACGGGGTCGACCGTTGACAGGCGAAGAAGTTTGGCGGATGGCGACCAGCGATGGATATCGGTCGTTTGGCAACCCGGGCAAGTCAGTTTGGGATATTTACATTGGGTCTACGACGCCTTTGATTCGGTTGGATGCCGGTGGCGAAGCAAATGGCACTGAGGACATTATTCGGCGATGTGAGACGAAGAATCTCTCGCGAGTACTATGTCGCAGAATATCTTGACGAGGTCTAACCCTTCTTGCCGTAGGTACTGATTTTCTTGACTTCCTCTCGCAACCACATGTCGGTATGGAGGGTGTTATTCTTCTTTACATAGTCAAAAATGGTTTGCCCTTTATTGTCTTTGGCGTCTGGATTGGCCCCATGCTTGAGTAACCACGTCGTAGCCGTAGAACGACGCAAAATAACCGAGTAGATCAGAGGAGTCATTCCACTTTTCGGATTGACGACATCCACTGGAATCCCGTATTTGGCAACCGCTCCCAGCATGCTTGGTTGGCTCGTTGCGGCGTGCATCCAACTAAATCCATCTTTGTTGAGTGCTTTCGGGTCGACTCCTGCTTTGACTAATTCCTTAAGTATCTCGGGGTAACCGCCATGGATTGCTCCAAAGGAAGGGCTGTTGCCGCTCGATGGTTCCAGTGTCGGCGAAGCTCCGTGAGCCAACATCCACTTGACCCCGGTCAAGTTTCCGATTACCGTAGCTCGATAAAGGGGCGTGCTTGCACCGATTTCGTTCAGTTTGCCCCCATGTTTATTAACGACGTACTCGATAGTTTCGGGAAGGTCTGACAGTGCAGCGAATTCTAGTGTATTCATTCCGCTCTGGGATGGCTTTGCAATTACTGCTCCGTGGGCAAGGAAGGATTCGATCACTTCTGGGTTTTGGGTCATGATTGCTACGTGTCCCGCTGTGACGCCGAATGAGTTGATTCCTTTGCAAATGCTTGGATCTTTCTTCACGATTTCGAGGGCTTCGGATGGCTTGATGAAGTTGAATTTTGAGAACAGATGTCCTATATCGTGAAGGTTTTGAGGTCCTTTGAAGGTTCTGATATCAGAAATATCGAGGTAATCGATGGTATCCGTCGTCCAAAACTTGCCCGGATAGTCGTAGGTGAAGGGCTTGGCGATCCTTCCTTTGTTGTAAGGCAGGAGGGATCCTCGATGTGGGAATAATTCGTTTCCAAAATCCTTCATTGTATAGATCTTTCCTTCGAAAACCGTTTTGCCCGTCGATCTTAATTTGACAACCAAATGCAGATCGATCTCCGCAATTTCTTCCTTGGAATAATTGATGAAATTTGCCTGAAAATCCCGGACCACGTTTTGGGGATTCTTAGATTTTTTGAGACCTATTGCCCCGAAAGCTTCCAATCGGAAGCCTTTCAACTTATCTAGCTGGTAGTGATTGAACTTGTCGGCCAGGCAAAAGGATGGCGATAAGGCGACCAGGCACAGGATAGCAACGCGGAGAATTGCACGCATAGCCGTATTATAAGCCTGATTGACTTTCGTGTGTGATTTCCTCGGGCCTGCGAATAATGGGACCCGTAAGGGGCTATTTCTTTTTCCAAGTACTGTAAGTCTTCACCTCTTCCCTAGAAAGCGATCGGTATGCAATGTATTGGTTCGTTTGACATAGTCGTATATGGTCTTTCCATTCTTGTCGGTAACGTTGGGATTTGCTCCGCGCTGCAAGAGTCACCTTGTGGCGCTAAACCTACCTAAACCGACGGAATACATCAACGGCGTATAACCGTTCAGAGGGTTAACCTGGTCAAATGTGAATATCCGTCCAGAGTACGTATAAGTTAGTGAATCAGGATTTGAGGTAGGGCCGCGACTGAAGAATGTAAATTTGATCGCCGACGATTGCCCATTCGATGTCCTGGGGCCGATTGCCAAACATTCGTTGGATCGCCTTTCCGGTGGCGGCAAGTCGGCGGATGAGAGGATCGGAGAGTACTGCAAGGTCGGGCGGAGTGGGAACGGTCATGATTCCGCCGTCGGGCGCAAAAACGAGCCGACCATCATCCTGCGACCGCGTCAAGATTTGGACGGCGTTGGTATCTTCGCGAAAAACGATTTGCTCGGGCACCTTTTGGCCGTCGACGACTCGAATTCCCAGACCGCGCTTCGCGCTGATGAAAATTGAGTCTTTGTCGGCACTGTCAAACGGATTCGCCGTGATCATCACCCCTGACGATTCGGAAGGGACGGCCTCCTGTATCAAAACCGCCATGGCGATCTGCGTATGGTCGAAGCCTGCTCGTTCTCGAGCGAGAAATGCGTCGTCGTTCCACACCGAAGACCAAACTGTCTTCACCGCCGCGATGAGCGCAGTGTCTCCTTTTACATTGGGAACCGTCGTGTATAATCCTGCGCCACTAAAGTTAGGCAGATCCTCTGAATTGGTTGAGCTTCTGACGAACACACCTTTGCCTTTCAAACCATCGCGTACTTTACCGATCACTTGATCGGCAAGCTCCTTTGAAAATTTGCCGTTAACGAAGCTCTTTCGCAATTCAGCAAGTCTCGCCCGTCGTCGGGGGCCGCCCGCCCGGAAATCTGGCTCTCGGAGCATTGTCGCGATCTGGGTGTCGAGGCCGTTTGCTTTTACAAATGCGTTGTAGGCAGAGAACGGAAGAGTGAAGCCAGGAGGGATTTTGACTTTGGCTATCTGGCCATGGATGACTTCGCCCAAATTCGCCGACTTTGCTCCATAACGAACCGAGTCGGCCGCGCGTTGATCGGAAAGCGCGGCCAATCGTGTTTCGGTGAGGTCGATTTTCGGGGTGATCAAAGCTTTTAGGGTTTTGCGCTCGGCGAGATATTTTGAAATCTCGGGTGGCTCGGCAGGGCGGATATGATATTCGCCAGCTTCGGTCCGGTACGCGATCCAGCCACCTTCCATCTTTCGCAGAGATTTGTCGGCATCTCGAATGGTCGCGCTCGGAATGCGCCAACCACGAGCAAGAAGGCCCAGATGAGAAAGCGGGGTCGTGGGGTGACGAAATACTAGACCGGAGACCTGTGGCGACCCGGCGGGAGTTTCTTCGAGAACGAGAATATCTTCTGGTTCAGCATCGGCAATATCAACGGCACTGCGCACAAATTTTAGGCGGCCAATGGCAAAGCCGAGATTGAGTGGGATGTATGGCAAGTTGCGCGATATCTCGCTCAAAGAGACGCGAGATATTTTGAGATTTGCCGAGGCCAATTCTTGCCGCTCCGAGTTAGGTTTAAAGGCAAGAGCGGTAAAAAACGCTTTCGAGATCACCTTATGCGTGAGTGAGATCATGCTTGTCGTTGCCAGATCGCCGTCCCAGAATTCGAACGTCCATTTCTTCACCGATGGCTGGTAGGCAACCCATCCGAGCAGGAACCGACGATCATCTCGAAGGGTATTTTTCTCAAAGAACTCTTGTTCGCCATCTAAAGATAAGTAGAGCTTCGCGGCCAAATCTCGATGATGACGGTCCTCTTTCGAATCGATAAAGTAGATCTGGTTCGCCTTCCTCCGGTCGATGAGGAATCGAACGTGCTTCTGGGGATAGGGAATGCTCGTCTTGCCCGCGATTCGGTCAAAATCGGCTTCGCTTCGGATAGCTGGTACCGACAGAACGACCTGAACGTACGCTAGAAGTGCGAGCATGTTTACATATTAGGCGTTTTTCGTGTCGGTGATTGGAAATCTCTGGTTGAAAGATAGTCTCGCTCCCTTTTTGGGACTTCGGACATAACTTGGAACCCAACGCAATGGATATCCGTTCCTGAGTAAGATGGTTTCGACCGTGCCACTTGTATCAATCAATAATTTAACCGTCCGATACGGGTCGTTTGTAGCCTTAAACGACTTCTCGTGCGACATCGAGCCAGGCTGTACCGGACTGCTGGGTCCGAACGGCGCAGGAAAGACGACGCTCCTCAAAACAATCCTCGGATTTGTTAAACCCGCCAGCGGGGGTGGCAACATCCTTGGTCTCGACCTTCACTCGGACGGAAAGGCGATTCGTCAACGAGTTGGACTCATGCCCGAGCAAGATTGCCATATCCCTGGCCTTTCGGCAGTTGGCTTCGTGGCCTACGCCGGAGAGTTGGCGGGAATGCCCGCTGACCAGGCGTTGCGCCGAGCCCATGAAGTGCTCGAATACTCCGGCCTTGGCGAAGCGCGCTATCGTAACGTTGAAACTTTTTCGACGGGCATGAAGCAACGCATCAAACTTGCTCAAGCGATGATTCACGGTCCTAAGCTACTCTTGCTCGATGAGCCGACGAACGGCCTGGACCCGAAAGGGCGCGAAGAGATGTTGGACTTGATTAAAGATATTTCGCATGGCAAAGGTGTCAACGTTTTGATTAGTTCGCACCTGCTGCCCGACATCGAGCGGGTGTGCGACCGGGTGGTGGTTGTTTTGCGCGGTCAACTGGTTTCGCAAGGGACGCTCAAAGATTTAAAGGCCATCGAAGGTCAGCCGCTGGATGTTGAGCTTCGGGAAGGCAGTGAAGAATTTATGGCAAAGGTGAAAGAAAAAGGAGCCTACATCGCCGCGACGACCCGCTCGACCTACCGGGTTCAGGTTGCGGGCACTCGCGAAAACGCGGTGGCAACGGTCTTGCTCGCCGCCCAAGAGACCAGCGCTCAGGTGCGAGGAATTCGCCTCGCTGAACGCAGCCTTGAAGAAGCATTTTTGGAGGTCATTCAGTAATGTCTGAATCAGTACAAAGCAGTTCCCCGATCTCAGACCTCAGCTATCGCCACTACGATGGTCCGCTTGATAGCCCAGTTGGACGCTGGTGGTGCATCGCCAAAATGACGATGAAGATGGCGACCAAGAAGCGCGGCTTTTGGGGTTGGTCGGCATTTAGTGCCTGGTGGTACATCATCATGCTGGCGGTTTTGTGGTTTATGGACAACCTTTCGGGCTCTTTGGGCACGGGCGGTCCGGGCGGAAACCCGCTGCTCCAAAAGATCATTTGGAAAGATCAATTTGTTCATGCCTTTTCGTACTCGCAATTGATCCTGATGGTCGTTGCCTTGCTCGTTGGGGTGGGTTCAATTGCCAACGATAATCGGTCCAATGCTTTGCTGGTGTATCTGAGCAAACCGTGTACACGGCTGGATTACGTGGTTGGGAAGTGGGTCGGAATATTCCTCCTGATCACGGGAGTTTCTTTGGTGCCGATGCTCGTGTTTTACGCTTACGGCTTTATGAGCTTCCAAGATTACGGATTTTGGACTCAGTCGCCGTGGCTCTTTTTAAGGCTCATTCTGGTATCGGCGGCGAGTGGTGCGATCCATGCCTCCTTGGCGATTGGCGTTAGTTCGCTGTTTAACCAGGGGCGATTGGCGAGTGCGACTTATGCGGGAATGTACTTCTTCAGCAATATCTTCACGCTCATTATTGGTGGCTTGAATGCGAGCGCGGTATTTGGCGGCAGCAAGCCACCGGAGGCGTTTCGCATTTTGTACTACTGTTCAATCGATGGGCTCCAAATCGGGATGGCAAAGTTTATTCTGGGTACGAATGCGGCGAATAACTTTGCGAACGGCGGTGGCGGCCCGGGCGGCGGTGGCCGGCGACGTGGAGGAAACTTCAATATTAATCCGGAAGACTTCGTCATCCATGCACCTTCGGCGGGGTTCATCTTGCCTACGGTTGCCTTTATCATCGTGACTGGGTTCCTTATTGCTTGGAGCCGAGTGAAAGCCGTGGAGGTTGTTTAAATGATTGAAATTACGAATGCATCTCGATGGTACGGCGAAATTCTTGGCGTCAACGACGTGACGTGTACGGTTGGGCCAGGCATTACTGCGCTGTTGGGAATGAACGGGGCTGGCAAGAGCACGCTGCTGCGCATGATCACCGGACAATTGCGGCCAACAACCGGAAGCGTGAAGGTTTTTGGCGAAGAGCCATTTGGCAACCCAAACGTGTTTAAGCACCTCGGTTATTGCCCGGAGATCGACAACTTTTACGAGTACATGAGCGGGCGAGAGTTCGTTCGATACATGGCTCGCCTTAGCGGAATGTCGATAGGAGAAGCCAAATCCAAAACCGACCAGATGATCGAAATGGTCGGCATGAGCGGTCGGGCGGATAAGAAGATTAAGGGCTATTCCAAGGGCATGCGTCAGCGGATCAAGCTGGCTCAGGCCATGGTTCACAACCCGGACATCATTTTGCTCGACGAGCCTCTGAACGGACTTGACCCGGTTGGACGACATGAATTCCTCGGAGTTTTGGCGCACCTGGCTCAGATTGGAAAAACCATTCTTGTCTCGTCTCATATTCTTTATGAAGTCGAACAGATGACCCATTCGCTGTTGCTGCTCCACCGCGGACGATTGTTGGCAACGGGTGACCTTGGCGTCATACGTGAATTGATCGACAAGTATCCGCACAAGGTGAGGATTGAAACTCCTCAGCCGCGAGAAGTTGCCGCCCGCCTGACGGGAATGGCGAACGTCGTGAGCACCCGAATTGACGAAAAGAACGATGAGATCGAGCTTGAAGTGCGCGATCCGAATTCGTTCTACGCTTCCCTATCCACTCTTGTTTTAGAACAAAAAATGCCTATTCTCAGCTTTAACAGCCCCGACAACAACTTGGAATCGGTATTCCAATATTTGGTGGAAGGATGATCGTCCCATTTCAGTTTCTTCTCAAAGACGCGTTGCGCATGCGCAAGATGTTTGTCTGGATTATCCTTGCGGTCTTGGCATTTTTGCTCGCCGCGTTTTGGCAGCGGTTGGCCATCGGGAATTCTGTTTCCGTGGACTCAACTGATCGTTACGTCAACGTAGTTAACCTATTGGTTTTTCGGTTGTTGCCGCTTGCTTCGGCCATCTATTCGACGATGATTTTGAGTCAAGAAGTCGAGCAAAAGACGATCGTTTACCTCTTGACCCGACCGATTGAACGTTGGGTTTTGTTGGTTGGGCGGTGGGCTGCGACAGTCACAGCCGTGGTCATTATTGCGGCTCTGGGTATGATTGCGACCGTGCTGGGTGCGGGTGGATTTGGGGCGGTACACGTAACATTCCTCCGCGACCTTGGGGCGATCGTTCTGGGAGCGATGGCATACGGCTCGTTGTTTATGTTTGTTACGCTGATGTTTAATCGAGCCCTCATCATCTGCGTTTTGTTCGCGTTTGGTTGGGAAAGTTCGGTGCCGAACTTGGCGACTGGTCTGCAAAAGCTGTCGATTTTGGCCCACATGCAAGCGATTGCTAAGCACCCAGAAAGTGAAGGCGGAACGAAGTTCCTTGAAGGGATTTCGGGAGTTCTCGGTAAGAATACGTTAAGCTCGGTTAGTTCTGCTTTTGCTCTGATTGTTTTCACGGTGGTGATGGTTGGACTGAGTTGTTATTGGTTCACCACACATGAGTACATCCCGCGTGAAGATTCAGAATAATTGCATCCTGGCTGAATTGCGAGGCGGTACCATGGTAAACCAGAGGCAGAGACGATAAATGGCAAGGTTTGAGATTTCCGACGACTATCTAAAACGGTTCCTGGTGGACCTTTTGGAGACCCCAAGTCCCACTGGCGACACTGAGTACGCAATTGGCTCGATTGAGAGTGAATTGCAGAACCTCGGGATATCCACCTCGCGGACAACCAAGGGCGCTCTGATTGCGCACCTTGATGGCCTTCGAGACAACGCGCCGAAGGCATTAACCGCTCACGTCGATACGCTCGGGTTCATGGTGAAGGAGATCAAGGCCAATGGTCGTCTGAAGCTCAAAGCTTTGGGCGGAATTATGTGGCCAACGGTAGATAGCCAGACCGTGACCGTCAGCACACGAGACGGTCGCCAAATTCGGGGCTCCATTGTTCTCGAAAACGGTGCGGCTCATGTGAACCGAGAAGCTCCGACCGTTGCTCGAACAGGTGAGAACTTAGAAGTCCGACTGGATGAAATCACGTCGAAGGCCGAAGAAACTCGTTTCCTTGGCGTTGAAGTCGGCGACTTTGTTTACCTGGACACTCGAACCGAGATCACTCCTTCTGGTTTTATCCGATCTCGATTCCTTGACGACAAGGCATGCGTTGCTTGCATCTTAGCCGCCCTTGAAGCGATCCAAAAGAGTCAGCTCACTCCCGTTCAACGTACGACCATTTTGTTCTCCAACTTTGAAGAAGTGGGGCATGGCGGAATGGATAGTTTGCCCGCCGACCTAGCTGAGATGTTGGTGCTGGACATGGCCTGCATTGGAACTGGGCAAAACGGAACTGAATTTAATTGTTCGATTTGCGTTGCCGACGGCTCTGGTCCTTACAGCAAGAATTTCTCAGATCGGCTTCGAAACCTTGCCGACAAGCGCGGAATTGAATTGAAACCGGACATCTACACCTATTACGGCAGTGATGGAAGCGCTTATTGGAGATCGGGCGGAACCGCCGAGGTCGCTTTGATCGGGCCAGGCGTGGACACGAGCCACGGGTATGAACGAACGCACATCGACTCGCTTCGGGATACGGCTCAGATGATCGCTGAATTCCTGATTGACGAATAGTGATTGGCCTCCTTCGCGGTACGGTCGTCGAGATCGAAGGAAATCTCGTATTGCTTGAAGTTGCGGGTGTTGGCTATGAAGTCATCGTGCCGGATTCGGCTCTGGGGCGGTTGGCACCTAAATCGGATGCGGTTTTGTATACTCGCCAGATTTTTCGCGAGGATGGAGTCACGCTTTGCGGGTTTTTGGATCGTGGCGAGCGTCGTGTTTTCGATTTGCTTTTAGAGGTCAAGGGTTGCGGCCCACGGGTTGCCCAGGCCTTGATCGGTCAAGTGGGCGCGGATGCGGTTTCGACTTCGATCTTGTCAAACGACGCGAAGACCCTTTGTCGAGCTACTGGCGTTGGCCAGAGACTGGCGGAGCGGATTATTCTTGAGCTTCGTCCGAAGATCGAGAAAGGAGCGTTTGTACTTGGCGGAGTTGCGGCGGCGGTGATTTCGAGCCCGGATCGCGATTTGGTGGAGGCCCTGGTTGGGCTTGGGTATCGTCGCCCCGATGCGGAGCAGGTGGTTTCGAAGGTTGATGCCAGCCTGGACCTAGGCGAGCGGATTAAGTTGGCCCTTCAGTTGCTGAAGAAGGGCTAACCGCGGTGCAAGTGCGAGCAAATCCTTCCATCCTCAATCTCCGATTCAGCAAAAATACTTCTTCGTCTTGCACTCGCACTCGCACTTGCCCTGTTCGGTAGACTAAAATCTACCAACGAATGCGAAACGACGCGATTGATCCCAATGAACTACCTGGAGAAGGCGATGAGCTTTCGCTTCGTCCGCGCTTTCTGCGGGAATTTATTGGTCAAGAGCAGTTAAAGGGCAACCTGAACGTTTTTATTGAGGCGGCTCGGCAACGATCGGAACCGATGGATCACGTTCTCTTGTACGGTCCTCCGGGACTCGGGAAGACAACTTTGGCCCACATTATTGCCAATGAAATGGGGGCACCGATTCACGTCACCAGTGGACCTGCGATCGTGAAGCCGGGTGATCTGGTTGGGATTTTGACCAACCTTGAGGAAGGTGCGGTGCTGTTTATCGATGAAATCCACCGTCTCGGCCGCGTGGTTGAAGAGTATTTGTATCCGGCGATGGAAGATCGCAAGGTCGATATCATGATCGGCGAGGGTCCGGCAGCGCGGTCCGTACGGATGGAAGTTCCCGCTTTTACAGTCATTGGGGCGACTACTCGGCAAGGCCTTTTGACGGGTCCGCTGCGGGATCGATTTGGCATCATTAGCCACTTCCAATACTATCAAGAGAAGGCGCTTTTTGAGATCGTGAAGCGATCGGCGAACATTTTGGGATACACCATCGCAAATGATGGGGCAGAAGAGATTGCTCGGCGGAGTCGTGGAACACCGCGAATTGCCAATCGTTTGCTTCGGCGAGTTCGTGATTTTGCCCAGGTCGATGATTTGCCGGAGATTCATCAGCCAATCGTTCAGAAGGCGGCGCTCGCCTTGGAGATTGATCATATTGGGCTGGACCGAGTGGACAGAACCATGCTGAAGATGATCATCGAGCGGCATGGTGGTGGTCCGGTTGGAATCGAGACGATCGCGGCGAGCACGGGCGAGGATCGGCAAACGATTGAGGATGTTTATGAGCCTTACTTGTTGCAGATTGGGTTGTTGCAGCGAACGCCACAAGGTCGATGTGTTACAGATTTTGCGTATAAACATTTACAGATGATGCGAAAAGATCGACCGGAGTTGTAGGTTAAGCCCTTATGTTCCGTGTTCAAATTAACAATTCGACTAACTTGCTTATGGTTTCCCGGCGCACCCCCTCAGTCTTGCCTTCGCTAGGGCTCGACAAGCCAGCTCCCCCCAGGGGAGCAGCGTTGGTCTCGGTATGGCTCCGAGTTTGAAATGATAGAAAGTCAGAATGGAAAATAGGTTGAAAAGATGATGTTGCTCGGACTGCTCGGATTGTTGATCGTCGTTTCCACTCTGTGGGATGGGTTTGAGACGATCGTGATGACTCGAAGCGTTAGTCGCAACTGGCGATTGAGTCGAATTTTCTACTTCCTCATTCGTGGTCCCTACTACAAGCTCGTTGCCAAAGTCCGTAGCGATCGATGGCGGAACGCGTTGTTGATGATCTATCCGCCACTTTCGCTGATTGTCCTTTTTTCTTTGTGGGGTGGATTCATCATTGTTGGCTTCGCTTTGGCGAACTTCGGATTTGCTGTCCAACACTCGTCCGGCTCACTCGATCTGTTTTCAGCTTGGTACTACAGCGGCGTGACGTTCCTCACTCTCGGATTTGGAGATATTGCCCCAATTGGGTCTCTCGGCCGAATCATGGCGGTAGGGGAAGCGGCAACTGGCCTTGTTTTCTTAGCGAGTGTGATTAGCTATCTGCCTGTGATGTACGGCGTCGTTCAAAAGCGGGAGTATGCAATTATTTTGCTCGATAGCAAGGCAGGGTCAGACCCAAGTGGATTTGAACTTGTTCGCCGACACGCTGAAGCGGGGACGTTGCACATTCTCCCTGCCCTCCTTGAGAAGTATGAGCAATGGGGGGCCGAGATGCTTGAGGCATACCTTTCGTACCCAACCATCGCTTTTTACCGCAGCCAGCATGACACTCAGAACTGGATCAAGACTTCGACCGCGATTATGGACGCATGCGCGATTCTTGAGTCTTGTTATCAAGCCGATGATGCTGACTCTCGCCAGCTCAAATTCCAGGCTCGGGCGACCTTTGCATCGCTTCGTCACGTCATCGTTGACTTGGCTTACATCATTAAGATGCCGCCGAAAGAGGATTGTTCGTTCCGGTTAACTTATGAAAACTTCGCTTTAACGATGGCGAGTTTATCGACCTTGTCTCCTCGTTTTGGAGGGACATTCGAAGACCTTCTTATGATTCGAAAGTTGTATGAGCCTTATTGTGCGGCGTTGGGCGAAGGACTGTTGATGGACCTGCCGAAGTGGCGACACGAAGTCCCCCAACGCGACAACTGGGAAGTGGCCGCCTGGGACGGGGCTCGTCACACAGAAGATAGCTGATTAACCAATCAGCGGACCAAGGACCAGGGCCATGATCAGCGTTGCGCCATTGTGTAAGGAATGAAGCATGATGTTGGAGACCAGGGACTTTGTTTGGTAGCTGACTGCGCAGAGCATGAGGCCAACTCCCATGAGCACCGGAATGCCCACCATGCCTTGCGGATGGATCGACGCAAAGATAAAGCTCGAAAGCAAAGCGGCTTGAAGTGGCCGTCCAAACACTTTGATGAAGGACGGAAAAAGTATGCCTCGGAAGAAGATCTCTTCCCATATTGGCGCGATAACACATGCTCCAATCAAGACTTTGATAACCTCTATTGTCTTAGGGTGGTTAACTAATTCCTCGGCCGCTGGGTGGGCGCCACCTGGCAAAAACTTGGAGAGTACGCCAGAAATCATGACCATTCCTAGCAGGATTGGGAGATTGGCAAAGAATGCGGCAAAAGTCCAGCCAAGTTTTTCAGCGAACTTATCAAAGGATAGGCCGATGGCCTTTGGGGTGATGCGCCAACCAAATACTGGGAGCTTGAAGCAAAGGAAAATGACGCCAAAAAATGGAAGATAGGCCAGCAATTCTACGCCAGATCCGTTCTTTTTGGCGATCAGGGCTTCACCAGTTCCGGCGATGAAATACGCCATAAAAATGATAAGCCCGACAAACATCAGTCGGTCAATTTTGCCCCAGTCCGTTGAAACGAATGGAATGCCTCTTGGAAGCAGGCGTCCAGCCTGCCTTTGGAAAAAATAGATGTACCAGAGCACCATTCCAATTCCAAGTCCAATAACGGCTGCAACACCAATGAGAGTTGGTAGCATAGCGCGACTCGGAGGAAACGTGGTGGCTCGGATGGATTTATCACCGAATTGTTCTTTGACCTGGACCGCAGCAATTCGATCAGAAAGGTCCTTTTTTCCGATCAGTTCAACGAGGGCCAGCGCCTCGGCTTTTTTTGGCTTTGGGTCCAAATAGAGCTTTGCGAATGCCTGGTTCTTGGGGTCACTCGATTTGGCAAGGTTTTTGAGATCGTCTTGAAATGGGGTCTCGTTGTCTTCGAGTCGGAGGACCACCCTTAGTTTTTGGGCTTGAGCGGAATGCTTGGAAGGCACGAGCAGTTTTTCAATTTGATCGTCAAAAAGGTGCATTGTCCGGTCGGATTTCGTATCCGGATTTACGCTCTTCATACACAGCTTTAGTTCGATGCTGGTGTCTTTGACTTGGTCGGATTCTGCGACCGGGTTTTTGCTGTCGAAAAACGTGAGTGAACTGCCAATGAATGCCACAAAAAAGAGGGCGAAGACGAACCAAACCCAAGGCATTCGCGGCAAAGGCGGGTCGGTTTGGCTTGGAGAGAGATCGAATTCTAAGGGCTGAACATCCATCGATTTGTTTTTCTTCCTTCAATGTACCGCCGGTACACTGTCGTGAATGCGACTTACGCACATGGTTACTTGCGCTGGTTGAGCGGCTAAGCTGGGTCCAACCCAGTTGACGGAGGTTCTCCGTCAGATTCCGCCAAGCCAAAATCCGAATCTGCTCGTTGGTCTGGAAACACGCGACGACGCAGGGGTATTTCGTATCTCGGATTCCGTAGCGCTGGTGCAAACCGTGGACTTCTTTACGCCTGTCGTAGACGACCCTTATGCGTTTGGCCAGATTGCCGCCGCAAACTCGCTGAGCGACATCTATGCGATGGGTGGTCGCCCACTTACAGTGTTGAATATTGCGTGCTTTGATCCTGAAGCGGCCCCTCCGGAAGTTTGGGCGGCAATCCTTCGTGGAGGTGCGGACAAATGCATTGAGGCTGGTACGTCGATTCTCGGCGGACACAGTGTGGTTGACAAGGAGCCAAAGTTTGGGATGGCGGTCACGGGGACAATCGATCCCAGCCGGATGTTCGCCAATACTGAGGCGAAAATCGGCGATTGGATTTATCTCACAAAGCCGCTTGGCACCGGAATTGTCACGACTGCGGCGAAGTTTGACGACTGTCCACCTGAGACTTTGGCAGATGCGATTGCCAGCATGTCGATGCTGAATGACAAAGCGGCGGAGTTGGGGCATAAGTATGGGGTCCGCTGTGCGACGGATATTACGGGATTTGGGTTAGCGGGGCATCTTTACAATGTTGCCCGAAGTTCGGAAGTTGGGATCGAGATTTTTGTTGACAAGTTGCCTGTCTTTACGGGTCTGCGCGAACTGGTTGAGCGAAACAATGTCACAGTTGGTGGCAAGAAAAATCGAGATTTCATCGGCGAGCGATTCGTTGTTGGTCCTGGCGTCGAGGCATGGCAGATTGAGGTGGTTATTGATCCACAGACGAGTGGTGGGTTGGCCTTGTTTACGGCAGAAGAGATTCCGGGAATGGAGCCGATTGGGGTTGTGCGAGAAGGACAGGCGGGGATTCGGCTTGTGACTGGGTAATCGCTTTTTTCAGCGAAGCAGGCTTCGCAGGCCAAAGCGCGAACAGGTTCGCGCACTCCCAAAAAGAAATTAAAGAATGTCTCGTAGTCTCTTTCGTTGGGCGATGACTCGCAGTTTTCGGATGGCTTGAACTTCGATTTGCCGAACTCGTTCCTTCGAAATTTGTAGGGCATCGGCGATCTCATCAGTTTGGAGTCCCGAGCCATTCATTCTGAATCGAAGTGACATGACTTTTTGTTCTCTTTCGTTGAGTTCGGTAAGAATCTGTTGAAGTTCGCCAACGACAGCTTCTTTTACTGCTTTGTTTTCGGGATCAAATTCGCCATCGTCTCGAATCATGCCCGCTAGCGTGGTTCCTGAGCCATCGCCCACCGGGTTATCGAGGGATAGGATATCTTGGGCAGCAGAAATCACGTTGATGAGCTTTCTTTCCGACATTCCCATCGCCTGCGCCAACTGCTCGAAAGTTGGTTCTCCGCCAGTAGCGCGGATAAATCGCTCCTTCTCCTTTTCAATCTTTCGAATGGATTGAGAAATGTGGGCCGGGAGTCTGATTGACTTCCCTTTGTTGTCAATCGCTCGGCCAATGGATTGTCGAATCCAGTGAGTTGCGTAGGTAGAAAATCGAAAGCCTTTATCGGGATCAAATCGCTCGGTGGCTTGCATTAGGCCAATTGCACCTTCCTGAATGAGATCTTCGAGGGGAATATTGCGACAATTGTAGCCCTTGGCAATATTGATCACCAGCCGCATGTTGGCTTCAATGAGGCGCTTTCGGGCGTTTAGGTCGCCCAATCTTGCTGCCCTTGCTAGCTCAGTTTCAGTTTCAACGGTTAGCAGAGGTTCAAGCGTGAGGCGACTTAAATAACTCGGGAACGAGTCTTCATTGTCAAATTGTGATTGTCGCTGGGCTGACATTTTTTGCTCTATGCTGAAGTCGACTACCTTTAGTCTGCACTTTTGACCTATGGCTAAAACCGCAAGTTCTATGCCATGTCCCCAAAAAAATGGTTTCTTGGTACTGTTGACGACTAAACCAGACCGTTAGTTTCGCTTTCGCGGGTTTTCCTTGCTTTAGTATTGCCGCATTTGCCTTTTTGCCAATCCGGCATCTTTTACAACAATTCATCCCGAAGACAATTCTATAATTCATTCAGGACAGATGAACGAAGAAGCATTAGTAGACCGCCGCATTGCGGATTGGAAACGGCTTGAAGAGCTTTGCGCGATTTCTGACGTCCGAATGAAGTCGCTGAGCAACCGAGAAATCTTGGAATTTGTTCGCTTATATCGTCGGGCTTCGACCGATCTTTCCTTGATTCGAACCCGAAGTGCGAATGAACCGTTGGCGATGTATCTCAACAACCTGGTTGGGCGCGCCCACGGAATCCTTTACAAGCAGCCGCCAAAACCGATTATCAAAGCGATTGGCGACATGCTCAATGAGACTGCGCTCACCTTTCGACGAAACAAGCCATTTTTTTGGGCATCCTTCAGCATTCTCTTTGGATCGGCCTTTCTCATCTACTTCTTGATTTGGAAGGACCACTCATTTTTGTCGCTGTTCATTCAGCCCGGGGACAAGAATATTGAAGCCTGGAAGAAGGGCGGTTTTGAAGGTCGAGGCGTCGGCGAAGGCGGCCTGATGACCTTCTTTTATGCGGGTCATAACCCTCAGGTCTCGATTATTGAAGGCGCGATTGGGGCAGCATCGATGGGATTCTATTCGATTGTGCTTTTGTTTCAGAATGGCGCGATTTTGGGAGCTTTGGCGAGCGAAATGCAGTCGGTACACAAACTTCCCTTCTTGATCAGTTCATTGGTCCCGCACGGAGTTCCGGAACTGAGCGGAATTATTTTCGCGGGTGCGGCTGGTCTTCGGTTTGGTTGGGCGATTTTGGTTCCCGGGGTTTATTCCCGCGGGGAATCGCTTCGCCGTTCGGCGAAGGACGGGGTCACGATGATCGTGACAGGTGTCTTTCTTTGTTTTATTGCTGCTCCGATCGAAGGGTTTTTTAGCTTTAGTCCGCACATCCCCCAAATTGTGAAATTCATCTTTGGCTGCGTCTCGTTAGCGGCTTGGGTCTATTTCTGGTCCTTTTTTGGAAAAGCTCCTTCCCTTGACAATCCTCAGTTAGAATTAAAATAGATGCCGCATATTCTCCTTGAGACGACCAGTGACGTTGTCGAAAACCAGGATGTCGTCGACATTCTGGAACGACTGGTTAAGAAGCTTTCAACTTTTGAATCGGTCAGTTCGGCTGCGATTAAGGCATATCACGGCCTCCGCCATACTTGGCACATGGGAGACGGCGCTCCGGCAGGATTTATTCATTGTGAAGTGGCGATCTTGACCGGGCGATCGCCTGAGTTGAAGGCCGCAATTGCCGACGGGATGCACGCTGAATTGCTCGAATGCTTCCACGCGTCCCGTGATAGCAAGGAGGCGAGCATTACCCTCGAGCTCAGGGAAATGGAAAAAGAGACGTATCGGAAATAATCAGGGCAAGGGCGGAAGGAGCCGTCAGCCGTCAGCCGTCAGCCGTCAAAGCGGCTCTTACACTTTTCAAATGGGTACCTTTGCCACTTAAATAATTCCCAAACAAAAATTAAATACTCCCCGCTAATAATTCTCGCAACGAGCTTCGGTTCGTGTAGGAGAAAGCGAATGATCAAACGCAAGAAAATTGCCGCCGTGGGATCGGCTTCGGCACTTGTCATGTTCCTGTTAGGAGCGTGCGGTGGGTCGAGCCTCGATTCCCCATTTGGGATCATCACCCTGTCCGGAAATCCAGGAGGTGGCCCATATAATTTGGGCGAGCCTTTGAAGGGATTGTCCGGCTCTGACCTGGCTGCCTTTAACGATGGACTTATCAATTTTGCGAAGAAAGAAGTCAAATCGGATGGACTTGGCCCGGTATTTAACGGAGAGTCTTGTGCTCAATGCCATTTTAAGGGTGCCATTGGTGGAGCTGGAAACGACCTTCAATTGACTCGGGTGACGAGAATTGGAGGGATGCGAGCGGGTAAGTACAGCGACCTGGCTGACTTAGGTGGTCCAGTTCTGCAGGCTCGATCGCTTAAAGAGTTCGATCCTACTTATCCTATTCCTGGGGAGGTCGTACCGCCGGGCACTCAGTTCGTATCGCATCGAATCACGACGCCGCTCTTTGGCGCCGGATTGATCGAGGCGATTTCGGATTCGACCATTTTGGCACGTACTCAGATGCGGCTTCCAGATGGAGTCGCGGGAATCGCCAACATGGAGCTCAACCCTGAAACCAATCAGATGGAAGTCAGCCGATTCGGATGGAAAGCGCAGCACTCAAGTTTGAGTGTCTTCGCGGGCGATGCTTATTTGAACGAGATGGGAATTACAACCCCGCTCTTTCCGAATGAGAACCTGCCTCAGGGACATCCGATTCCTCCGGGAGCGGATATCGTTGCTGATCCGGAGGATGACGAAGACGTCGTTAAGTTTGCGGCGTTCATGCGCCTGTTGGCCCCCCCAAGTCGAGCTCCGCTCACGGTAAATGCAAAGAAGGGAGAAATTCTTTTTAGCCAAATTGGCTGTGCCAATTGCCATGTGCCTGCGATGACAACGGGAGTCAATGCTAATCCGGCTCTCAGCCAAAAGGAAGTCCCCCTCTATTCGGATCTGTTGGTTCACCACATGGGTCCGCAATTGGCGGATGGAATTATTCAAGGAAAGGCAACGGGAGATATGTTCCGCACGGCTCCTCTTTGGGGCTTGTCGAAGCGCATCTTCTTCATGCATGACGGTCGAGCGACCAGCTTTGATGGGGCCGTTTTTACCCATGGAGGCGAGGCCGAGCGAGCTAAGCAGCGGTTTATTGCGCTGAAGCTCGGAGAGCGGAGTGCGATGATGGAGTTCTTAAGTTCGCTGTAAGGAGGCTACTAGCTGCGAGCCGCAACTTCGCTTGTGGCTTGTGGCTTTTTTTTTGGCGTAATAAATAACTTAGCTTTGATGGCGGACAAGCCGCCGGGGTCGCTCGCGACGCAAGAATAACCTCCGGGCAAAGAGGAGCGACCTTGGACTTAGGACGGTTTCGGTCTATCCAGGGGTCAGAACTCCTATTTCGCTAGGGCTCATTGAAATTCTGACCACCTGGCTACTTTCTGTGATCCCTCCGGGATCGGTCTCAAGGAGAACCGAGCAGTTCGTGCAAAGCCAAGTAAATTGGATTTGAATCCTGCCGGTTGAGGACATTAAGCAACCAAGAATTGATCCAAGAATTCGGATCGTCTAGAGAGCCTTTGCCCCACCAACCAAAAAGGCGTAGACCGCGATATCGGTATCTGGGAAGTCGTCGTCGCCTCGGGCTCGTCGCAGGCCACGAAGGTCACCTCGGTGGTACGTTCCATGGTTGATTACGTGTTGGATCATGAACGAGATGGTCATTTCGTTCGGGTCGCCGTTATATCGCTTATAGGGGATGATGTCCTCGATATCTCGGCCGTCGATGAGGTCGAGCCACATTTTGTTGATCTCTAAGAGCGATTCGTGGGTGAGTTCCGGCTGGGGGATTTCGGTGGGATTGATTCCGTGACAGCGAAGCACCCACGCCTTTTGAGAGGCGAGGATGTGCTGGAAAATTTTTCGATCTCCCTCATTGGCATTTGTTCTGATGAGGCATTCGAGCCACTGTTGATTTGCCCAGAGGTCATATTCCATTCCGCGTCTCAGATAGTTCATGGTTCCATTCATTCTACTGGCGGAAGTTTCAAGTAATCTCACCGTATGCAAACTCGCGTCGATGCCTTGGAGCTTGTCAAACTTCATACCAAGAGTGACTCGTTGATTCGACACATGTATGGAGTGGAGACTTGCATGCGTTGGTATGCCAACAAGCTGGGTGAGGATGTCGAATTGTGGGGCATTACGGGCCTTCTCCACGACTTTGACTACGAGGCGCACCCAACAGAGCATCCGATGTGGGGGATTGAGCTTTTGAAGGGCACGTCTTATCCCAAATCGATTACGCGAGCGATTGCTTCTCATTGCCCCGAGCGAACCGGAGTGGAACCAGAATCGTTGATGGAGAAATATCTGTTCGCCTGTGACGAACTGAGCGGACTGATCACGGCGGTGACCTACGTTCGACCGAGTAAATCGATTCATGATGTCGAAGTGAAGAGTGTGCTGAAGAAACTGAAAGAAGCTTCGTTTGCCGCAGGTGTCAATCGTGACGATGTCGCGAAGGGGATGGAACTGATTGGGCTGACGGCTGAGGAGCATATCGGCAACATGATCCAGGCGATGCGCGAGAACGCTTTGGAGCTTGGGCTTCAGGGAATTGAAAGCTGATTGCATTCATCATCGGAATTTCCATTCTCGCCCTTGTAATTGGGTCAACCTTGCTTGACCTCTTACTAGTTCGTAGTCGACTCAAGGCCATCGAGGCCAGAATGCAATTGTTGGGGATTCCATTAGACTGCGATGAATACCTAAAAACATACTTTGGCGGAGAACAACCTAACCACCAACTGGTGGAAAGCATGGAAAGACTTCCCTCGATTCAACGGCCAACTCAATCTGGGCCTACACCTCCACCGTTGAGTTTTGAGCAAGTCCAAGAGTACATTGACTGCTTCGTTCAATTGCCGATTGAACGGACCGTTCCCCGTAACTTCCTGCTAACACGAGACGGTTCCTTTAGCGACGTGATTGTTGGTGTCCGCATGGCTGCCAGGGCTATATTTGTTCAATTTAAAGGCAATTCCCATCCCCTACCTGAAACCATTCGTGCTTTTCGAGCCGTTTGCCGAATTCAAGCAACCCTGGCTCGGTCGCCGTCTACCCTTCCTCGAATCTGCGAATACATGACTCTCAACTACGCGGCTTCATTCTTCGCGGCACTGATGGCCCACTCTCAGATCGACAGGGAAAGCTACCAAAAGATTCGGCTGGCAGTTGACGAATTGCTAATTCAAAACAGCCTTGATGAAATGCTTATTGGAGAAATTGGGATTACCTATTTTAGGAGATTTACCCAGTTCCCAAAGGAAGAGTACATCGAGTGCGTCAAGATTTTGCCTCCCACTCGAAAGCTCTCGAAACTACATTTCTCCATGTTCTTAAAGTGTTATGCACCGATGCTTGCAGCTCCGATTGAAATTGGTTATCTACATCGTTCCCTACGAGCACTTCAGTCGTTACGAGATCGAAAGTCGGACTTCGGATTGACTGACCTCATCAAGGCATTTGAACCGATCGAAAATCCCTTGAGTCTATACAAGGGCCTCAGCAATGATCGAGACACATTCGTCGGATTATTTCAGGCATACGAAACTGAGGGTTTGAGGTCATTAGTCAAGCAATGGATGGTTTTGACGCTTGACCGACTCGAAGGAATGAGCTATGGAAACTCCGCGCTTAATGCAGAGCATGCTGAAATCTTGATCAGTCAACACGAATCGGTACTGAAGATCAAGAGTTACCGTGTTAATGCAAAGAGCCACCGAGTTCAGCTTCCCGATTGGCGGTAATCTAGCTGAAATGGCAAAGCCGAGAACCAATACTCCGTTTCCTTGGATCGTCTTTTTGCTCCTGGTTGTGTCATTCGTCGTTTTCTGGATTTTGCCGACTCAACGTCCGCCATCGGAGATCTTTCTTAACTATCATCCGATCACAAAGCGACCAGCATCTTCAACTCCCTGAGGTACCTTTTAACCGTGCTCACAACGCTTTTCATCGCCACTAGCCTCGACGGTTATATCGCGGGCCCTGACGATGATGTGTCATGGCTTTTCACCGACGCCGACTACGGATTCGATGAATTCTATACGACGGTAGACACGTTGATCATGGGTCGAGGAACCTATAACGTCCTTCAGAAAATGGGACGCTGGCCGTATCACGACAAACGAACCATGGTCGTCACCCGAAGCGAAAAGATAGAGATTACGACTCCGAATACGGCGTATTTCAATGGTCCTTTGCCCGATCTTGAGGAGTTGCTTAAGGAACAAGGGGTGCAGCGTTCTTGGTTGGTCGGCGGTGGCGAGCTTATCGCCAGCTATTTGAACGCACACTTGGTTGAAGAAGTCGTCGTTTCGGTTCATCCGATTTTGTTGGGGCACGGCGTTCCACTTTTCCCCACGAGTATTCCCAGTACGCGATTGCAGTTGCTGGATGCCGAATCGTTCGACAGCGGCTTGGTGCAGTTGCGGTACAAGATTAAGCGGAGCTAGACTGTCGGCTCTCGGCTTCCTGCTTTCGGATAATTTCATTTGCACAGTTGGGAAATCATCCACCCCGTCTGTCTGGCAAAGTCACCAGACTGCCGCCCCTCCCAGCTTCGGAGGGGATCTTAGTTTCGCAACCTTGAAAAGCAATCGGCATTCCCTCGGGACGGGGAGAATTCTGCAATTTGTCATGAAACTCTACTGGCAAGGATTCGGACTAATTTCTCCAACTTCCTCGACTTGAGCCATAATTTTCTTATGCTGAAGGGCGCTGATGCGTTCGGGTTTCAGATCTTGACGAGGCGGTTGATTTCTTCGAGAAGACCGGGTTTCAATATAATTTCAAGTGTGGCGAGCCTCTGCACTATGCCGTCATGACACGTACACCATGCATTGTACAAACACGACCACGTGGCGCAAGACGGAGTCGGACTATATCATCATTGAAGATGTCGATGAAGTTTATGCAAAAGCTCTTGAGCTTGGTCTGACAGTGTTGTATGAACTCGCGGATCAGCCTTACGGCATTCGAGATTTCTCGGTTGAGGGTCCGGACAAAATTCCAGTTGCGGTCGGTCGAGAAGTTCGCTAGAGTATGAGCAATCGACTGAGAATGTCCTTTCGGTAGGCGCAGATTGCACCGACCCTCATCATGGACTGGTTGGCATCGTCCACTGAGCTCATCCCGCAGACTTTGATTCCTAAAGGCGCGAGGACTTTGGTGAGAGTTGTTCCCGTAAAAGCGCGTCCTTCGAAATAATGGTTTAAGAAACAGACGCTAAACTTGAACAAATCGACTTCGAGGTCGGTTGTGGTTGCGAGGGGATTGATTCCAGTAAGGATGCCTTTTTCGACGCTGGCAACGCCAGCATAGCCGTAGATTGTGTGGCCCTTCTCTTCCAACCAGTGCATGAGTCGGTAGGCAAACGAAAGCTTGTCCTCGATGACGAGGATGTTTTGGGGAGTGTCGAGGGCGAGGATGTCCATTAGCTTAAACTGGGGCTTCGAGCATCATACTATCCGTCGACGATTGAAGGATCGGCTGTAACAGCCGGGGTCGCTCAACAAGGTTTCGCGATTTCCACACAGGCATTGAGCGACCTCGGACTTAAGACTTTTTTGACCTATCCGGGGGTCTACGACCCATTTTCGCCGGAGGTTCAATGGATCTACGACACCCCGGCTACCGTATGTGACCCCTACGGGGTCAAGGCATAGATAACAGTAAGCACTTCGTGCGAAGCCGCATACTTTGAATTTAAGCGTTAGATTTGGGGATATCAGATCAGATGGTTCCATTGGGTCTAGAGCTCATATGGGCTTCTTTGGCTGAGGTTTCAGGCAGAATTTGGGAGTTAGGGCTATTGCGTATTTCGTTTCTTCTTCGTCGTTTTCTTTTTGCCGGGTTCGAGGGAGGTTGCCTTTGAGAGGTCGGCGGCGTCATCGGTGGTCAAATCAAGCTTGCCTTTGATGACGATTGCGTGAGGAACGGGGCGGGATGGGTGGTCTTTGTTGCTATGCCCGGTCGCCTTGATCTTGTCATTAAAGACAAGTGAGGTTGAGAATCCCGAATCAATCAGAACGGCTTCTTCGACTCCAGCCTCGGCGATTGCTTCAGCAAGTTTGGCGGACGAGACAGAATCGGTCGCAGTCCCAGCGACGAACTCACCATCCTTCGACATGCCGATAAATGCCCGGCGTCGAGCGTCTTGAATGTCTTTCGCAGCGAAGGTACTTTGGTCTTCAGCTGACCGAGCGACACCCTTATGCACCAACCAAGTACCACCCATGAAGCAGTCGGTATAGCTCTTCATGAAGTACTCGTATTGGTCTTGTTTATTCATTTGAGCTGGAACATAAGGCAGCAGGGCGAATTCGGTATCGCTCCAGATCACCATCGGGCGATTGTTGATTTTCGGCCATCGTTCAGTGGCGACGTCGGGCGTGAGTTGGGTCATCTCGGCGGTCTTGACTGGGCCGACCATTCCAGGGTCTTTCGAGTCAATTGCGGCCATCGCAAAGAATCCACCATTGATTCCGGCGACAGCGTTGGCAGCATGAACAAAATCTTTCACAGGTTCGCGACCAACTTTGCTAAATGCGGTGCTTGGATGTCCTCCCCAAACCATCTTTAACGGAATTCCTCCAAATTTGCCCGTTACGTATCGAACGGGGGCATCCTGCTTCCAGTTCCGGCGGAAGATTTCGGTAGGAGCCCCGACGATGGCGGTATCAGCGTCTTCGAAGGCTCTTTCATACTTGGTGTGAACATATCGCCCAACCGAAAAGATATTTGGTGATTCCTCGGCGGGAGTATTTACGATCGTGACGGCCATCTTGTATCCCGCCTCTTGGGCAAGAATTTGAGTATCGTCCCCATTGCTCCCGTTGGGATAGGCGAGGTACTTGATCGTCACTCCGAGGTTCGATTCGAGGTCGGCCTTTGAAATAGTCAGCTCATCGCGTTGGGTGTTGAGGTCTCGATCCTTTAGGTCTTCAAAGTGATTGATCGTGTGCCCACCAACCGTAAACAAGGGGTCTTTCACGAGAGTCTTGAGGGTATCCCAACTCATTTTTGGTCGACCCTCGGTCTTTCCAACAAACCCAGTGTGCACGAACATCGCGGCGGAATACTTGTGTTGCTGCAAGATGGGCCAAGCCAAATCGTAGAAGCTTTGGTAGTTGTCGTCAAAGGTCAGAACGACCGACTTTTCTGGGACTTTCTTGCCCGTGGTTAAGTGGTCGTAGAGGTCATCGAGCGAGATTACGGTGCGACCATCCTTTTCGATGGCGTCCATCGCTTCGGTGAACTCTTTAACCGTGCAATCGTACCAAAGGCTGCCTTTGATTCGTTCCTCGATCAGGTCGTGATACATCAGAATGGGAACGCGGGAATTTTGGGCCGCAAAGCAGATTTCTTTTTGAAGCGGTTCGGGACCGTGGCTTTCACCGGGTGAAGTCGCCGTATTGGTGGTTGGGTCGCCCGGATCATTGCTTGTCTTGCCTTCCTTTTTGCATCCCATCAGTAGACCAGCACATAGAATCAAGGGCAGCGTGAAGGCAAATAATTTCATCCGTGTCTCTCCATAACATTTTAGCTTTTGAATTGAGTTCCGAAAGGTACGCTTATTTGAATGTTCGTCACTTTTGAAGGTCCGGAAGGGGCGGGGAAAAGCACCGCAATCCGAGCCATCTCTGCGCAGCTGACCGAACGGGGCCTCGATGTGGTCACTACTCGGGAACCTGGCGGAGGTCCTTTGGGCCAGCGAATCCGCCAAATGTTGCTTGAAGAAGGGTCGGTTTCGCCCGAGACTGAGCTGCTTCTATTTTTGGCGGATCGTGCCAATCACGTTGAAACGATCATTCAACCAGCCCTGGACGCAGGAAAGTTCGTGCTTTGCGATCGCCACGCAGACTCGACGATTGTGTATCAGGGATATGGGCGCGGGCTTGACCTTGAGTTTTTGAAGGCGGCGAATCGATTTGCGACCAAGGGATTAGTTCCTGACCTCACCCTCCTGTTTGACCTCGATCCCAAGATTGGTCTTGATCGACTCAATATTGTCGAGAAGAATCTATTTGATACTGAGGCGAAGCGTCGAGACGTGAACCGACTCGACCGCGAGCCGCTTGAATTTCACCAAAAGGTCCGCAATGGGTTTTTAACCATTTCGAGAGAAGAACCTGAGCGGTTCGTCATTCTCGACGCCGAAAAAACGCCAGAGCAATTGGTGGAAGAAGCACTAACTGCAATTTTGGCCCGACAAAAAGGACATACTTCACTCAACACCAGATGAAGCTGGAAATCAAAGGTTATTGGATCATGGTGCTCGCATCTATATTCATGCTGATCGGCTGTAAAAAGCAGAGTGGCTTAGAAATTTTGTCAACTAAAATGGATGGCATGAAGAGCCTCAAGACCGAATATATCGTTCGGCAGAGTGGGCAAAAGGACGTTTCCGTCTCATTCATTTATTCGAAGCCAAATCGGATGCTCTTTACATCGAGCGACTTTGTGGTTGCGCTTAACGAGATCGATGGTCATTTTGAGTCGAAGTTTAGTGACAAAGTTTATGACCAAATGCCATGGGACGGACGAGTCTTTCCTGGGACCCGAAACTTGGTTCCAGACCCAATCATTACTGCTGGCCCCTTTTCGGGGGCGTCTCCAAGTGTCATTGCCAAGGGAACTCCTTGGAAACTAGACGGTAAGACTGGCAACGTTGAGCGCTATAGCAAAATCATTCAAAGTCAAGACGGACCTCAAACCTACAAATTAGAAGTCAACGAAAATGGCGAGCCCGTTTTGTTTGTCAGCGCCGATGAAACATCTTATTCCGTCAGAAGCTTTCAAATTGTCGACGAACTCCAACTCCAACAATTTCGAGTCGAACCAAAAGAAGGATTTCTTGCGCATGAACTTCCCGCTGATTTGTTGATGCTCCAAACTGGAGCGAAATTTAATTGGTCAAAGTTTCGAGCTTCCAACGACGTTCGATCGTTTAAACCCGATGGGAACACCTTGTTCATATTTGTTAACCCGAGTGAACCGTCAAGCCGCAATGCGACGGCATGGATCAACGTTGCGGGAGCAGGATATAAGAAAATGACGATTACTAATGGTTCAGCTCAAGCGGGTTTCTTTGACCCCACGGGCGATGAGATTCGCAAGATTACGTCCTCAACTCCGCTATTTGTAATGGTCAATAAGGACTCAACGATCCTTGGACTATGGCTTGGATTTGACCCGGCTAAAACTAAAGAGTTTGATGTCGATATTCAGAAAGCGATTGTGAAAAAGCCTTAGCCATCGAGGTGACGATCTGACTTGTCAGAGTCTTTCTTCTTGGTAACCGAAGGATCGATTTTTGGGCCAGTATCCTTCTTCTTTTTAATGAAATCCTGGACGTCTTTGTCGAGCCAAGTTGGCCGTTTTCGATCGAGGAATTTGACGCCTTGACTTCGGTTTTTCTTTCGGCTTCTCACCATCGCTTCGCGAATTTCGCGATACATTTTGGTTCGGGCCTGAACCCCTTTCACGATGCCGTACTTCTCTTCTTTGGTGCAGTTACTTACACCTCGAAGATAGACCCGCTTCACTCGGGATTTCTTTTTGCGAACCTCGTTGGTAATCGCAACCTCGACGCCGTACCTGAGTTCACCAAGGTAGGGAATTGCCTCGAAAAGCTCTCGCCGGATCGCCCGTTGACCGCTTAACCACGGTGTGACCGCCATGGCGGCGTTGCTCCGAATTTTTCCCCCGCGGAAAATCCCGACGCACATATCGCACTCGTCGTTCAAGAGAGGTAGCGTGATCTGATCTACATGTTCGGAACGTAGGTTTGCCAAATCAGCATCGACGAAAGCAACGATCTGGGCTGTCGTCGCGGATACTCCTGCAACCATCGCCCCCCCCTTGCCGACATTCTTAACGAGATCAATAACGTGCACGCCTTCAATCTTTCTTGCTTCCGCCGAAGTATTGTCCGTGCTGGCGTCGTTCACGACGATGATCTCGTGGATATGCGATGCGCCCTTGATTGCCCGAAGCACATCTGCAATGCGTTCGGCCTCGTTAAATGCGGGAACGATGATGGCAATCTTTTTCATCGGACGTACTTTAAGTTTGACACTATGAATTGTGGTTTGAGGCCTTGGAAGGCTTGAGACTCTTGCCTTCGAGCCTCTCTCTTACCTTCAACTCTACCCGCCACGCGGTTTGATTCCACCATATTCCGGTTTTCCCTATTACGTTTTGACTCGGCAAGAGGATGCGATAGTTTATACGCGTTTTTGTTGGCTTCCATCGCCGCTTATAGGGCTCGTCACCTCTCATAAAGTCGAATGTTGTGCATCCCGTTTCGATTGCTCGTTCAATCATCCTCGAAACGAGGATCGTTCCCGGGCTCAACGACGATGCACTCGGGTCCATACCCGCTTGGTAGAAATAGCAAACTGATCCGAGCCGCATGGCATAGACACTTCCCACCGAGCGTCCATCGCACATGAGTCGATTCATGACGACTGATCCGGTCGCGACTCCATGGGCAATCCACTCCCGTTGGAATCGTTCTCCTTTGCCGAAAAATGCGCCGGGCAGACCCCGAGACTTCCATCGAGCCTTATGAAGCTCAAAGAATTGATCGGCAAACTCGTTGGCGGTTTCTTCGGTGGCCCATTCGATGGTTGCGCCGCGCTCGGAGAGAGCTTTTCCGGCGAGCCGGCGGACATCGTAGCGAAGGCTCTTGCTAAGTCCGGCAACATAGGCGTCAAAACTTGATGGAAGATCGAGAATGAGGCACTTTGCCTGTTCGATCCTCGATAGGTCACTCAGTTGCTCGGCAAATGCGTGATCGCTTGGCACCTGGTGAAGATCGACCAATTGCTTCTTGGCGAGTTCTGAAAGAGCGTCGTGAACGTTTGCCAATAACTCTGACTGACCATCGATCATGAGCGGAACCAGATAGTCACTGGGACCGACTCCAGCCGGGCGCATGGCCATCCATGGTGAACTAGTTCGGACCAGGGGATAGAGGCCAACAAGGTCTTGTCCTTCTCGAATGACTATTGTTCTTAGTGAGTTTGCACCCGAAAAGTGTTTGGCCCACAATTGGATCCAGTGGCGCGACTGAAATGGGGTCGCAGTGCTTGAAAGAGCATGGAGGTGGTCCCAATCGGATGATGCTAACTCGAAAATCTTGCCACCCTCAATGATTTCGATAGCTGGCATCACCTCAAGTATATCGGAAGGGTGAATGTTCAAAAACAACTCAAGCCGACGACATGGTCGGCGGCTTGAGTTTGAATATGACCCGGCTAGACCGGAATGGGGATTGACAAGGCAACTCCCGAGCTGACGGCCTGAGGATTCTCGATTCGAGAAATCAAGAGTTCTACCGCAGCCCGGCTCATCTCGTTAAGCGGTAGTGCAAAGTGCTTACCCAATCCTTTCGAACCCTTCAGTTCGGCATCCGTGACAATTGCGGAGATCTGAACTTTGCGACCTCCCTTGGCGTTTGAAAGATCCTTTGCGGTTGCCGCATCGACCATTTGCCAGACAATTGCCGCGTCAACGTCGGAACTTTGAACTTGACTTGGCACATCATCGATGGAGTTATAGGAGAAGAATTGGATTGCCAATCGCTTGCATAAATCCTTTAAGTTGGATTCGCTCATCAGGGAATGGTTGTCACCGGAGTTGGCAAGCAAGCCAATCTTCGTGATGTCGTTGACTCGAAGGTGACCGACGTAGTTCAAGATTGCTTGGATTTCGTCCGCTTTTACGTTTAGAACCGTCTCTGGAACATCGGAATCGACGAGGTGAATTCCGACCTGAAGTTCTCCAAGTAATTGACCTTGCTCTTCTTCCTCCAAGTGTTTTGGAGCGCCGAGCCAGATAATTCCATCAAATTTACCTTTCGAATCTTCGAATTTCAATGATTTTGTCATCGCGCCCTTTGAGAGGCAGACCGTGTAGCCCTTTTCACCAGCATGGGAAATGATGCTGTCAACGAGTGTTGCGTAATATGGGCTTGAAGCCAACGAAATGTCAAATGGTGCCGCAATCAGCAGGGCTTTTGTTCTTCCGGCTCTCAGCGATGTTGAGCTTCGATTCCGCTTGTAATCCAAGTCCAGGGCGGCTTGGCGAATGATTTCGGCGGTTGGTTCAGAGACTCGAATTGTTGAAGCCCGGCCATGAAGGACTCGGGATACTGCACCGATGCTGACTCCAGCTTTTAAGGCAACGTCTTTAATCGTTACTCGTTTGTGTAATCTTGGTTTTCTCAATTTATAATATCCTACCTAAATAAATTGTATCAGTCGACAGGAGCAACTATCTAACTCGTGATGATTTGGGGAAATGATGTCCCCTAAAAGTCTGAGAATTGAAAGGGTGCCGAGTCGCCCAGTCTATCAAGTGAGCATCGACATATCGTCGCGCCAAACCTTCACCTTTGCCAATTGCGATTCCGATCCGACGAGAAACGACAATGTCCGGGACATAGCCAGTCTGAATAACTGAAAGGTCGCTATCCGAATTCAGTAGGTCACATTGGTTGTGGACGCTATTGATTCCGAATGATTGAGTCAGTCGACCAGGACCCGCCAGCAAATCACGATCCTTGGCAATGTTAGGTCGATTTGCGCGAAACGACTCGAGTCCGGCGATTGGTTTCGCGCCACGTATGAGCACCGCAACCGCTCGTCCTTCGATGTCAGCAACAACATTGACCATCCAATGGTGACCGTATGTGAAATAGACGTACGCAGTTCCCGCTTCTCCATACATAGCCATATTCTTCATCCGGTCTTTTTTGTAGGCGTGGCAGCCCGGATCATCCCAGGTATAGGCCTCAGTCTCTACGATTTGGGCCACCATATCGCCCTTGACCAGGTGGCATCCAAGCAGCGCCCTGGCTCCTTCTTCAACGTTTGATCGGAGTACTTCCCGCAGATTTACCACCTGAAGAATCTTACTAGCTAGCACCATTGCCATTTTCCAATTTGCCTAGTATTGATGCAAGGCAAGATGTTTTGAGCCAAGGGAAGAAGGCAACCAGAGGAGTTATCATGGGAATCAGAAAAGCAGGAATGATCGCAGCAGTTGGGCTAATTGTTGCATCGAGCTTTGCCGGCTATACCGCCCGAGCTGCAATCCATCCGAGTGTTGCCGAACACTTAGACAATGCACGCATACAGGCCCAGCTAGGAAAAGCCGATGAAGCCGCAAGCTATGCTCAGGCAATGCTTATGGGCGGCAAGATCACCGTATCCGTCGACTATGGCAATACGCCAATTAAGCAAATATCCGAATGTGATGAGGCCATCAAGGGTGCGTTTGACATGTGGGAAACCGCGTTGAACCACGAAGTCCATTTTGCCAAAGTGGAATTCGGACAACCAGCTGATGTAAAAATCAAATTTGACCAAAATACGAAATTGAAAAACCAGATTGTGAGCGGCTACATCAATTGGAGCCGGACTGTCGAAGATACCAACGACGGACCAATTCCTCACTTCAAAGCCGACGTCTTTTTGAGAACCACGGACCCAAGCGGGACCCCAATGCACGCCAAGGCGATGCGCCACACTTGCGGTCACGAGTTCGGGCATATGTTTGGCCTCGATGACGTCAAGGAAGTCGGAATGCTTATGGGCCCGATCAACGTTCGTTGCCCAGTGGCGGCACCGTGTGAATCCGAGATCGAGACGGTCAAAGCCATCCGAGCCGAGTGCCAGACATTAGTCTTGGCGGCGAAGCACAGCGGAAAGAGCGGCGAGCAATTCGACACTCACTAAAACAACTTACCAAACCACATAACCCTCAGCCCCAACAAGCCCCTTCCTCCGAGGGGCTTCGTTGTTTTAGTGATTCTGGAACTGGTCGGTGTAGAGGTGATAGTACGCCCCTTCGCGAGCCAGAAGCTCTTGATGCTTGCCGGATTCGACGACCTGACCGTCGCTGACGACTAGGATTTGGTCGGCATTGAGGATCGTGCTGAGTCGGTGGGCAATCGCAAACGTTGTTCGTCCTTTCATGAGATTGTTCAGGGATGCTTGGATCAAACGCTCCGAGTGGGTGTCGAGCGCAGATGTTGCTTCGTCCAAGATTAGGACCTTTGGATTCTTGAGGATGGCCCGGGCGATGGCAATTCGCTGCTTCTCGCCGCCACTGAGCTTGTAACCACGCTCGCCGACGATGGTGTCGTACATTTCGGGTAGCCCCGCAATGTGGTCGTGAATCGCGGCCGCTTTGCAGGCTTCGATAAGCTCTTCATCGGTGGCATCTGGCTTCGCGATCTGAAGGTTTTCTTTGATCGATGCGTGAACCAGATAGGTTTCTTGCGTGACTGCGCCAACGATTTCTGCCAAGTTGGTCAATTTGACATCCTTGACGTTCACTCCGTCGATCATGACTGAACCTTGGTCCACGTCGTAGAGCCGTGGGATCATGTAGGTGAGCGTTGTCTTTCCGGCTCCGCTCGCACCAACCAGAGCAACCAGTTGGCCAGGCTTTGCATCGAATGAGACGCCCTTAAGGGCCCATTCTTCGCCTTCTCGATCGTACTTGAATCCGACATCGGTGAATTTGACCTCGCCCATCATGGTCGACTTGTTCAGCTCGATCGCAGCAGGGCTTTCCTGGATGTCATGCTCGACATCCATGTATTCAAAGATTCGCTCGAACAAAGCGAACGAACTCATGATCTCGACCTGAGTCGCGAACAAGCCGGTTAACGGGAAGAACATTCTCGTCTGGAGCAATGTGAATGCCATCAGCGTTCCAACCGAAAGGTGAGTGTCCCCGCCACTGATCAGGTAGCCCGCAAACCAATAGATGAGGGCCGGAATGACTTGGGTAATCATTCGGAAGAGGCCGAAGAAAATGTATTGGAGAACCGATGCCTTGATCTGCCATCGCGCCAAGCTGTTATTTTCCGCATCGAATTTGAGCGCGATCTGGTCCGCTCGACCAATTGTTTTGGCGAGCAACGCTCCAGAAACCGACAGGTTTTCCTGCATCAGGGAGTTGATTTCGGAAGTTTGCTCTTGAACGCCTTTTCGAATATCTTTGGCAAAGTCGCCAACCTTCTGCCCCACTACGGTGAAGAACGGAATGAGGGTGATGGAGAGTAACGTCAGTCGCCAGTCGATGATGAACATTGTTGCAAGCGCCGAAATGACGATTGCAATGTTCGAAAGGGCATCGACGAATGTGTTGCTGACGACGTTCTGCACACCACCGATGTCGGAAATCAACCGAGTTTGGATGTCTCCGGTCTTGGTTTGGGTGAAGAACCGAAGCGACATGCCTTGCAGGTGAGTAAACAGCGTTCGCCGCATCTCGCACATGATCTTTTGGCCGATGACGACGCTTTGGTAGCCGTAAAGCAACGTTGCCCCCGCTGCACAAAGGGTAATGATGATCGTGGCGACCGAATAGGTGCTGGTGATGTGAAGGTTGTTTTTGAACAAGCCGTCGTCGATGATGATACGAAGCAGGAGAGGCGGAGCAAGGCCCAAGACAACCGCCAAAATGACGGTTCCGGTCATTGTCATTACGGCGGCTTTGTGCGGACCAAAGAGTCCGATGACTCTCTTTATGATTGCGCGATTGACCGACTGTTTTTCTGGTTTTGTCATAAGTGGATATTCAAAGCGCGAAACATTGCGAAAATGCTTTTTGTGAGTGAATTCTAATTTTAGTTTGACATCTTTCTACGTGTCGGATTCCTGGTCGTTCGCGTCTGATCTTGGAATTGGGCGGGGAATTCGAGCCCATATGTGAGCTCTCAGAGAGACTGAACCCTCAACATCTATGCCATCTATATTTGAAAGCAGGTTTAAACCTACCAATCCAAGGCTCGTGAGCTATTGAGGGAGCGGTTTCAATTATTTATCGTAGAATCGCCAGTTAGCTTTGAAGTCTGGGCTAAGTTTTGCCCCACTCATCGTTGCCCGCAGGATTTCGATTGGCATTTCGTTCTCCCTAAGGAATCGATCGTGGAATTCCTTCTCCTTCATCTTGCCACCTTCGACCATTTCTTTTCGAAGGGCTCTGATCTGAAGTGCGCCGAGCATATATGCCGCTTGGTAGAGCGGCGGGTAACCGCCACCGAATGAACGGCGAACTTCGCCTTCGGCAGTTGATCGCTCATGACCAACCTTCTCGACCAAGAAGTCGATGCACTGCTGAGGCGTCATTTGCCCCATGTGGAATTTCAATGAGAACACGATTCGGGCGCATCGGTGCATTCTCCAGAAGAGGGCTCCGACCCGGTCCTCAGCAGTGGAAGTAAAGCCCTTATCCCACAACATGAACTCCCAATAAAGAGCCCAGCCTTCGATCCAAAACGGCGTATCGAACATTTGGCGATAGGGTCTATTGCGTGAGTTCATGAACATTTGCAGGTGATGACCAGGAATGAGTTCGTGGAACACCGTTGCGCGGGCAAAATGCTTGTTGTTGCCTCGCATGCTCATCATCTTTTGCTCTTGGTCCATCGCGTTTGTCGGGAAGGACACCATGATTGTTTCGCCACCCAAGAAAAATGGGCTCACCTTCTGCTGCTCGGGCGACATCATGATCATCCGCCACGTTTCTTCGGCCAACGGCGGAACGGTGAGCAGGTCATTCTTTTTTACGTAGTCGATCGCTTCGAGGGCGAGGTCTCGGATGAATTCCGGCTGCTTGCCTGGTTCGACGTGGTCATTCTTGACCTTTTCGAGTGCCTTCTTCCAGTCATCGCCACATCCCATTTCGCGGGATGCCTTCTTCATTTCTACTTCGCACCAGGCGAATTCTTTCTCGGCGATTTTGAGAAGTTCGTCGGGCGTGTAGGTAATCAGTTCGGCGTCGAGCTCGTCTTGAAGGCCTTGGACACCGATGGGCGAACCAACGATGGTGTCCTTGTCGCCTTCTTTGATGCCGACCAGTTTTTCCCGCACATAGATGATGTAAGACTCCAAATCTTTATGGGTGTCTTCATATGGTTTCTGCACCCACCACGAGAACATGGGGTCGTACGCGTTATAGAATTTGAACCATTCTTCGAGTTTACGCTTCTGGTCGTCGAGGATGTTTGCGCCCCGAAAAGCGACGGTTTTGTCTACCTTTAGCCCCTTATCTATCTCAGATCGAATCTTCTTGATATCGTCCGATAGGGTCTTCATCGCGATGGCGCACTGCTCTGGATTGATGAGCTTCATCTGCTGGCGAGCTTCGCAAAGGCCGATGATTTCGGAACTGAATGGTCGGATTTTTGCCGATTCATCGTTGACCCGGGCCTCGATTTTGAGTCTTCGTTGGGCACTTTCGAGATGGTGTTTGAGGAGAATGTAGTCGATTTGAGAATCGCGGTCGAGCCCATCAAAATTCACCTTCTTGAGGTCGGCCAATTGACCCGTATAGTATTCGTTAAATCTTGCGACTCGGTTTGGTGAGCTGTGAATGTTGTAAAACCGTTCGAGGGCGCCGACATCCTGGCTGACTGTTTGAATTCGTTGTTGCATAACTGGCTCCTGGGCGCGGACGGCTGCCACCGAAAGTAAGAGGACGATGCTCGCGAGACCCTTCATTCGCACAAGTATAGTTCAGCGTGAAGGGCAACGGCGAGGGCTGGCGAAACTAAATTCTTTCCTTTAGGCGGCTATTTCGACAATGTGCTTTCCTATTCTTAGCTGACAGCTGAAGCCTGAAAGCTGAAAGCACGCCTCGCGGGTACCCTTACAGAGTGAGTTTGCAAGAGGTATTGGCATCGGGAGTATTGCTCGGAGATGGTGCCAACGGAACCCTACTCGCCGAACGAGGCTTCAAGAAGCAGCCATACGACTTGGCCAATCTTGAGGCTCCAGAGCTGGTTCGCGCCGCCCACAAAGAGTATTTCGACGCAGGAAGTGACTTCGTCGAGACCAACACCTTTTGTTCCAACCACTTCAAGCTCGAAGGGTTTGGTGTCGACGTTTTTGAACTCAACAAGCAAGGGGCGATCATTGCCCGCAGCGTCTGCCCACCCGGAAAATATGTGCTGGGTGCGATTGGCCCATGCGGAAAGCCGCTCGCTCCCTTTGGCCAGATCGAACAACCAGACGCCACGGCATCGTTCGTCGAGGCCGCAAAGGGTCTCGTGGCAGGCGGGGTCGATGGATTTTTCCTTGAATCGTTCGTTGACATTCACGAAATCAATATCGCGGTGGCGGCGATCAAAAGCGTTACCGATTTGCCGATCTTGCTCAGCAAGGCGTTCATCGAAGATGGCGAAATGATTGCCGAAGGGTTGCCTTCTCGCCGGGCTCGCGAAATGTCTGACTTGGGCGTCGCTGCGGTGGGCGCGAACTGCATCGTCGGTCCGCAACGTATGCTCGACCTAGTTCGCATGATGGGCGAAGAAACCCAGGTTCCGATTATCGCCTTCCCCACGCCAGGTTTGCCGCAATTGGTGAAGGGTGAGATCACCTACGACACGTCGCCGGAATATTTCGCGAAAGCCTCGATGCGACTGATTGAAGAGGGCGCGAGGGTGGTTGGCGGCTGCTGTGGAACCACGCCCGATCATATTCGAGAAATGCGAAAGCTGATCGACCAAGGAGTCAAACCAAAGCCCCGCACGATCATTACGCGCAGCGCAAAGGAAAAGGAAGACCTGCCAGAAGCATCGGCTTCTACGTTATCCGAGAAAATTAAGACGAAGTTTGTTGTCACGGTTGAAATGGATGTCCCGCGCGGTTTGCGGATTCAGAAACTGCTCGACGGAGCCAAAAACCTGAAGGAGATGGGATGCGACATCATTAACATTTCGGACGGTGCCCGGGCGCGGCTTCGAATGAATCCGACTGCGGTCGGCAACCTCATTCAGACCCAAAGCGGGATCGAAGTCACCATGCACTTTAGCTGTCGCGATCGAAACCTTCTGGCGGTTCAAAGCGACCTGCTCGGGGCGCATGCGCTCGGCATACGCAACATTTTAGCGGTTACTGGTGACCCGGCGAACATCGGCGACTACCCCAGCGCGACGAGCGTTTTTGACATTGATGCGATTGGCCTTTGCCGAATCATGGATAGGTTCAACCAGGGCCTCGACTTAGCGGGTTATTCGGTGGGAATGCGGTGCGCATTCACGATCTGCTGTGCTTACAATCCTGGCGCATTGGATCAGGAATTGGAGGACGACCGATTAAAGCGAAAGGTTGAGGCAGGAGCCCAGATTGTCTACACCCAGCCCGTTTTTGACCTCGAATCGGCCGAGCGAACTGCATCGTTATGTCGGTCATTGAACACTCCGCTCTTGCTGGGAGTTTTACCTTTGCGGTCGGCACGGCATACCGAGTTCATGCACAATGAGGTTCCGGGAGTATCGATTCCGGAGAACTTGCGCATGATGATGGCAAATGCGCCGGATGACGAGACCGCCCTAAAGATCGGGATCGAAGAAGCCCAAAAGTTAAGTGCAGAGATAAAGAGTTTGGCGCAGGGGATTTACCTCATGCCGCCGTTTGGAAACGCCGCGATTGCCGCCAGCGTGATGGAGGCCGTACAGTAAATGCGAACCCGAGATATTGTAACCGTTGGTGCTTTTGGCCTTTCCGCCCTTGGTGGCGCCATGCTTGTTTACGGAGCTTTGGTCGAATCCAAGCGACTCGTCCTTGACAAAGTTGACGTTCCTCTGCCGGGTTTGCCTGAGCACCTGGACGGATTCAAAATCGCGGTCCTCGGCGACTTTCATTTGTGCGATAAGCACTCGGTTGAGCTCGCGAACAAAGCGATCGACATGGCATTGGACCAGGACCCGGACATGGTTTGTTTGGTCGGTGACTTTGTGAATTATTGGAAGCCGACTTCGCCATGGATGATCGGCGAGGTTCTCGAGCCGCTGCTCATTATGAATGGAAGTGTTGTGGCGATTCCCGGCAATCACGACTACAAAACTGGGTCGCCGGAGATTCTTCGCATCATTCTCGATGAACTTAATATAAAGCTTCTTCGAAACGAAAGCTGGGTTCATAATGGCATTTGCTGGACGGGGATCGATAGCTATAACGAAGGCGCGGCGGACGTTAACAAGGCGTTTTCGTCGGCCACGTCGGACCCGATCATTGCGCTATGGCACGAGCCGGATTTGGTCGATATGTTGCCTGCTGGTCGGGCTTTGCTTCAGCTCAGCGGACATTCTCACGGTGGACAGTTTAAGTTTCCGTTTGGATTGACACCTATGACATCGACGAACGGTGATCGCTATCGAGATGGGCTCTATCCGGACGCTTCGACTCCGATATTTGTGACGAGGGGAGTCGGGACGACGGGCCCACCTTCGCGGTTCCTGTGTCCGCCGCAGGTCGCAGTTTTGACGTTGACAAGTAATTAGTTTTAGTGTGGCACGGATACGCGTCGGGAGCTTGCGACCAAAGCTTATCCGTGTTTCGAATGAGTTAACACTGATAAACTGCGCTCGAAACTCGCTACGTGTATCAGCGCCACTTCTGGCTTATGCCATCGGAATTTGCAACACGCTTCGCTCGACCACAGCGACGGCAGCAGCGTGGGTTTTTTCGTGGGTAATCGAGACAAAGATTTTGAGGCGTTTGCCATCAAAATTGGGGTCCAAGATCGTGACATGAGGCTGGCCGAGTTGGTCATTCCAGATGTCGATGTTCTTCATCAACATGGTCACGCCAACCGCTTTGATGACGGCTTCTTTGGCCGCCCATCGGCCAGCAACCTTCATCGGCGTCGTACAGTAGGCTTCTTCGCGCTCGGTAAGGATTCGCCGGGTGAATCGGTCTCGCTTCAGGGCCTTTTTGATTCGTCCCACCTCAACAATATCGATTCCGATGCCGACGACCATGCAGAGATTATGCCTCATTACAAAAGGCGGTTGGGCGAAGTACCATAGAGGGAGTGCGTTACTTTATCCAAGGAGCCGATGGACAGGTTTATGGCCCCTCTGAAATGGAGGAGATCAACAAGTGGATTGTTGAAGGCCGTGTGGTGCCCACAACTCTGTTGCAACCCGAGGACTCGCAGATGCGAGTGGCGGCGGCGACGGTTTCTGGTTTGGTTTGGGGGGACAATCAGTCGTTCCAGTCTTACACTCCGCAAGTTTTAAGCACGGCGAAGTACGAATTCTCCGGGTCCTGGGCTTGCTTTGGAGCGTCGATGGTTCTTTGTTGTATTCCCTCGTTTGGCGCGCACATTTCGCTGGGGATCGGTGGAATTGTTTTGTCGATCATGGCATATCGCAAAGGAAGAATTTGGGCCGTCGCTCCGCTCCTTTTGAACCTGTTTTTTGTGATTTTCTGGATTTGGGTGCGACGAATGACGGGGAATAGTATGCAGCTTCAGGAAATGATCAATCGGATGAAGGACGTTGTGCCTCGGTAGCCTTTTGGTGAGTCACACAACTTGGCAACTTAAATCATCCCTTCCGTCTCGCCTTTCACGCATTTTCGACGAAATTGGAATGAAAGGCGAGCCACCTTCCCTATCTAGGGAAGGACTTTGGCTGGTTAAAACGCATTGGCTTCCTTGCTTCCGAGCTTCTTTGCTTCCCGGCTAGCTTCCTTTCTTCTTATCCTCGTCCTTGTCGTGACTGCTTCTTGCGAAGAGGCGGATTGGGGTTCCTTGGAGGGGAAAGAGTCCGCGGATTTTGTTAAGCAAGTACCGCTGATAGCTGAAGTGCATCAGGTCAGGGTTGTTGCAGAATAGGACGAACGTTGGCGGGGCAGTGGAGACTTGCGTCGCGTAGTAGACCTTGAATTGCCGTCCATGGGTGACGTGCGGCTTATCGAAGATCGCATCCTGGATCAAACGGTTTAGTTGACCCGTCGAAATTCGGAAGTAATAGCTTTCCAGGGCGCTCAGAACCATGTCGAGGGCAGGTTCGAGTCCGGCGCTTTCGATGGCGGATGTGAACACGACCGGAGCGTAGGCGAGTTCGGGAATCTCGTTTCGGACGACCTTAACGAAGTCTTTTTTGATCTGGGTGTTCTTGCGAGGATGCCCGTCGGGTGGTTCCTTGGTGTCCCACTTGTTAACGGCGATGACACATGCTTTTCCGGCATCGTGGGCGAGCTTCATGACCCGCTTATCGCCGTCGGTTAATCCTTCCGATCCATCGACTACGACCATCGCGCAAACGGCTCGTTCGATCGCCTTTTCGGCTCGGTTGACCATATAGTATTCGACCGATCCTTGGATTTTTCCTCGGCGGCGAATTCCCGCGGTATCGATGAGGCGGAAAGTCTCGCCTTCGTGGACCAACTCAGTATCAATTGCGTCTCGCGTGGTTCCGGCGATATTCGAAACGATCATTCGCTGTTCGCCCGTAAAGGCGTTGACCAGCGAGCTCTTGCCGACGTTTGGTCGACCGACGATCGCGAGTCGGACCTCTTCCTTTTCTTCAAAATCATCGGGCAGAATCGGAATGTGGGTAATGACTTCGTCGAGGACTTCGGCGACGCCGCTTCCGTGCAAGCTCGATACAGGAAAAACGTGACCAAGACCGAGTGAATAGAACTCGTTTGCGTAGTCTTCGCGATCAAAGTTGTCGGCCTTATTGACAACGACTAATACGGGTTTGGTGATTCCTCGAAGGTGGTTTGCCAGGTCTCGGTCGTCGGGATGAACCCCATCCATGACGTCCGCGAGGAAGATGACAACGTCGGCTTCGGCGAGTGCAACTTCGGCTTGGACTTTGATTTGCTCTTCCATCGGGTCAGAGTCTTGGAAGACGATTCCACCAGTGTCGACGACCTGAAAACGGTTCCGGTTCCACGTCACTTCGGCGTATAGTCGGTCTCGGGTGATGCCGGGGCTATCTTCAACTACCGCGATCCGCTTACCGACTAAGCGGTTGAAAAATGTGGATTTACCAACGTTGGGACGACCAACGATGACGACAGTAGGAAGAGATTTTTTCATCGGGGTTGCCTCGGGTTAGAAACATGCGGCACTTAAAGGGTACCTTAACTAAGATGCGGAGGCTCTTTCTAACGGGGATACTTGGCCTCCTCGTGCCTTGCGCGTTTGGTCAGTTGATTGATAGTGATTTTCACTATTACACTTATGGGAACGTCTCCCATTCGCTGCTGATTCTCGGAAGCTCGGACGTTCGAACGGGCGGAGGATTTTCGCTTGCGGTTGGCCGCAAAGACCCCAAGCTACGCCTTTTGCGGCACATTGAAGGAGAACTGATTTGGGAGGGTTACTACGTTGAAACCAATACAAGTCACCCCACGGTCGAATTTCCGGCCACGACCTCCCAAGCCTTCGGAGTCTTAGCGACGGTACGGTACCGATGGCAATTTCGGCCCGAAATAAATTTCTATGGTGACATCGGAATGGGAATTCAATTTTCGAACCATAATTCATCCGATTTACGCCTCAATAACAACACGACCCCGACAGTGGGAATGGGAATGGAATACCGAACCTCCGAATCTCAATCAGTGCTGGTCGGAACGCGTGTACTCCACGCTAGCAATGCGGGTCGAACTCATCCGAATCCGGGCCAAAATCTGCTCCAGTGGTATATCGGAATCCGATACAAACACTAGGTTTGGCGGGTAACGTATTTCGAATGCGCAAGCTTCCTTTAGCGGTTGGAGTCCTGGCCCTAGTGCCCTGTAGTTTCGGTCAACTCGTCGACTCCGACATTCGGTACTACACCTATGCGGGCGTCTCTCACACCCTGATTGTTTTGGGTAGCGCCGAAGAAAGAACCGGGAAGGCTTTCAGCTTTGGCGTCGGCAAAGCAGATCCACGTTTAACCATTTATCACCGCATTCATGGCGAACTAATCTGGGAAGGCTACTTTAACGAATCGACGACCAACCATCCGACGGTTGCCCATCCAGACCGGATTAATCAGCAGTACGGAACGATGGCGATGGCCCGATACCGATGGCCCGAACACCATGGGATGAATTTTTTCGGCGATGGCGGTCTCGGCTTTTCGCTATTCCGCCATAGTAGCAAGGACCTTCCGCTCGCAAGCAACTTTATGATCGGGGGCGGCTTTGGCGCCGAGTTTCACACGGGTGAAAAGAGTTCGCTGCTGCTTGGCGCTCGATACCTGCACACCAGCAACGCAGGTCGGAAGCGACCCAACTTTGGCGAAAACCTGGTCGAGTATTATTTGGGATATAGCTGGAAGCGGTGACCAGGGCTCAGGGAAAGAATTGTAACTGATCACTGATCTCTGATCTATGGCAGGTTCTCGATGATCTTGGAGATCTGCTTGCGTCCGGCGTCGGCTTCGATGGCTCGGTCAACTTGGTAAAGCCCCATTTGGCACACGACGGCTTGGTGCAGCGACGCGCCGAGCGGGTGGTCTTCGAACCAGAATCCTTGAAAATTCGCATCGGTTCCGGATGCGAAGATGGCCGATTTTCCATCAACCACGACTTGCATGGTCGGAACTTCGAACATCTCCTCGGGAACCACAATTGAGTGCTCGGCGGGAATCTCGACGGGCGACATCACCCAGGCGTCTTTGAGGTCAGTCTTGAGGTCTCGGGCGAAGTCTTCGGAGCCAACAAAAAGGGCTTGGTCTTTGGCCGAAGCCAAGAGGGTTCGAGCTTGGGAAACGGCCTGGTCGCGGCTCGAAACGGTGAACATTTTGCCGTTCGAGGATGGCTTTCCAAAGGCAGACAGGATTTTGACCGCAGAGGACTTGTTGCCCATGAATTCCTTTTCCAGGCGACTAAACAGACGTTCGGGTGCGACTGGCCGATACTCTTTGCTATTAGTCCCTTCAACCAAAACAGCAGCCTTACGCTCGAGGGCTTCAAGGCCCTTGTAGACATTAGCTGCTGGCTTGCCGATTGCCTGTGCGACTCGGTAGCCAGTCGCCGGATGCTCTTGAAGAAGGAAAGTGTAAATCTCGGATTCAAGCGCTGTGAACCCAAAACCAATGAGTGCTTCAGATGCCCGCAAAGATGCCATGCTTTAATGATACGCGATGCTAGTGGCGATTGCTACTATTTAATGAGAGCTCAGGGCTCAGGGCAAGGACCGACAGGCAAGGGTCTCAATGAATTATGTTGCCATGGCAAGGAATCTGTGTTAGATTAGAGTAGGCATGATCTGGACAACAATTCTGGCAGCGGCAACCCTTGGGCAGAAGTCTCTATTCCCGGCCAATGCTCCGTACCACTCCCGGGCCGAGTTCTACGACCTAACCTCCAAGATCAGACCAAGAATGTCGAAAGAGGATGTTATCAAAATCCTCGGCAAACCTGACCGGGTTCGAAAGAGCAGGGGAGACTGGATAAAAGAGATTGTGGAATATGGAATTGATCCGCACTCAAACGCCGCAACATTGGGCGTATTTGTCTTCGGGTTCGGAAAATTCGAGCATGGTTCAACCTCGCGGGTGAATGAGGACTATTTCAATCCGTTGCAGCCATACAGACAACTGATTCCGGAGTCTGAACTCCGACCAATTATTGGAGCGCTAAATGAGGATTTGCCCTATTGGCTGACCGATGATCCACTTCGAACGATTCGGCTCGCAAACCTTTTCATCAAGTTAGGTGACGAGAAGGCGAAATTTGCGCTCGGCGAATACGAGCGTTTTGATGACATCTCAACAAGCTACCAATGGCACAGGACTTTGCTTAAGGTGCTGTTTACGGGCCTCGACATTGTGCCGAATCTACCGAGCAAAGATCGGCAAGATTCTGGTGCCGCTGCAGGAGGAGATGCCTCTGGTTGTGTACGGTTTTACGAAATGAATTCCATTCGGACTCGGCCGATTCGTCCACCCGATGATCCGTTTGGGCCGCTCGTCGCGGCACTCAAAGCAAAGACACCTCCTAAGGACTCCACTGAACTGTGGCCCTATATAGAAGATCTTTTGATGCTGGTCCGTGGCGTGACCCAGCCAGTCGATCTTCGCTGGTTCGACCGTAACTCGAAGCCCAATTTGGCAATGTATCATGAACTCTTTTTGAAAGGGTCACCCCGGTGGGATGTTGATTCTCAATCGTATATGCGAGCGGACGGCAAGATACTGCCCGACTTGCCCGACCTACCACTCTATGAATGGAACATTCCGGGGCTGGCAAATGGAACGGAAATGAAGATATCGCTGTTGCGCGTTATGGAAACTGGCGATGTCGCCATCAGTTTTGACATGCTGGCAATCGGCGGCAAACGCCTTCCGAACGTGACTGTACGCGCCATTGATGCAAGCCGCAACATCGAACTTGGTTCTTGGCAAACGAAAGATGGAACCGTTACTGGAACGGGAGAGCGGAGCCTACACGGAGGCGGCGCCTCTGAGGAAGGAAGTGAGTTCCGCGTCGCGTATGAGGTTCACGTTCTGCGCGACACAAAGATTCAATTGGAGGTTGTTACGCCCAGCGGCACGACTCGAAGTTCAATCGTACGATTGTGAGATCGTAGAACCAAGCTAGCAGCTCAAAGCTAGAAGCTCTCTTAATCAAACTTCTGCAGTTCGTCGACTCGCACGACAATCGCCGTCGTGTTGTCGCTTCCGCCGCCCAACAACGCCGCTCCAACCATTTTCCAGGTCGCCGCCGCCGGGCCGTTTGAAGCCAAAATCTGCTGAATCTGGTCGTCTTCGACGTGGTTCATGACCCCGTCCGAACAAAGGAAGTAGATGTCGCCTTCGTGAATCTCAAATTCGTAAACATCGCATTGAACGTGCTCATCGATCCCAATTGCCCGGGTGATTACATGTTTTTGGGGATGGACCGCCGCTTGCTCGGGAGTCAACACGCCCATGCGGATCATCTCGTGCATGTACGTATGATCCTCAGTAATTTGGGTTAGTTCGCCGTTACGAAGTCGATAAGCCCGAGAGTCGCCAACCTGAGCCACATAGGCCATGTTTTGAAGCAACACCATCGAAGTCATTGTAGTGCCCATTCCCTTTCGGGCGGCGACGGATCGCGAGACGAGATAGACGTATCGGTTAGCCGCGGCGACCGAATCAACGAGGGCATCCTTCACATCAATGGCGGGGTGGTTGAGATAGACATCAATGAATGTTTTGCACGCGAGCTCGGAGGCAATTTGCCCGGCTGCGTGTCCGCCCATGCCATCGCAGACTACGAATACTTGTCCGCGGGAAGCGAGGGTCACTTCGTCGTCGGGAACGTAAAATTCAAACTTATCTTCGTTGTTTTCGCGCACCCGTCCGAGGTCGGTTTTGGCCGCGACGGTGCACTTGGCGAGAGCCTTGAGTTCCGCAGGCGGAAGTAGGTCCCCAACGGCGTATTCCGCAGTTATCTCGTCCATGCTGGTCATGCTACCACGGCTCGTTTGATGTGGAGGCTGATCGCACCGATCTGAATCACGTCACTTTCGGACATCAAGGTCCGCATGTTGGGAGACAGTCGTGACTCGTTCAAACTTGTTCCGTTGGTCGAACCGATGTCGGTGACATAAATTCCGTCCTCCAAGATTTCGATTGTGCCGTGCTTACCGCTGATATACGGGTCGACAATCGCAACATCGTTGTCGGTCTTTCGGCCAAAGGTGTTGAGACCAAGCTTCAAAGGAAATTCTTTGCCGTCCCACGTAAGGATCGCCGGAGAAGTCTGCTTTTGCGGTGCAGCCGAGATTGCGGCGGTTTTATTGCCACCAAACGCTTGGGTGGTGTTTCCACCGCCCACGCCTGGCAGTTGAATCGCCACTTCGAGGCCCGCAAACGAAATTCTATCGCCACCCGCAAGCGCAACTTTTTCGCCTACCGTGATGGATCTGCCGTTGACGCTCGTCCCGTTTGACGACCCAAGGTCCTCAAGCGATAACGCACCGTCGTTGTTATGAATTTGGGCGTGTCGTCGGCTAATTCGCGAATCCATGAGCGAGATGTCGCCTTCTCGACCAACAACGGTCGTTCCAGGTCGCAAAGGATGCTCGCGGCCGCTTTGTTCGACCAGCATCGGCAGTTGCACCGCAGGCGCGCCAAACGCGTCTCCGGGCAATGCACGATCAAAAATAAGGCCGCAGTCGACGCAGAACATAACACCGACGGGGTTAAAGGTTTTACAAACGGGACATTGAACTGGCTTAATGGTGACGGTCGCATTGATGGTTGCGACGGAGCCCATCATCGTCTTATTCGGATCAAAATTCGGCGCGGGTGCCATCATCGTTCGGTTGGGATCAGATCCGATCATTTGGGTTCGATTTGCATCACTCATTACAGCTGTTCCTTATAACGAGACGTCGTTGAGACGCTCATAAATTTCATTTTCGGTAAATCCTTCGATTCGAAGAGTCTTTTCTCGCGAAGTTTCTCCTCGAATGATCATAATTTTGCTTTTTGCAACCTTAAGAGCCTTCGAAAAAAGCTTTACGACCGCGTCATTCGCTTCGCCATCGACCGGAGGAGCATTGACCCAGGCTCGAACTTTCTGGTTCTCTATTACGATTTTAGCCTGAGATGACTTTGGTTGAACATAAATCACGATGTCAACGCTCATAAGAAATCCGTTGTTATTTTCCGCCCGCCGCGATTTTTGCTTTCACGCGTTTGATGTTCGCGATAGGAGTCAATTCCTTGGGAAATCGTTTGAGTTCTAATTCCCAAGTTCGGATAGCGTCTTGCAACTTGCCGCTTCGTTCGTAGGCCCGGGCCAAAACCCGATAAGTGTTTTGAGTTGGATTCTTCGATAGGGAGGCTCCCAGATATTTAATCGCGTTCGGATAATCCTTCAGGTTGTAGTATGCGTTTCCGGCCGGAAACATTGCGTCGCCCCAATTTGGATGGCGGTTGGCGAAGTCAACGTAAACATCAATAGCCTCCATCGGAAGTTCAATGTTTTCGAGCATCCAACCCAGGTTGGTGCAAATGTCGTAGCTATGGGGCTGGTAGCCAGATTGAACCCTTAGCAACGAAACGCAGGATGGAAATTCACCTAATTCATACCAAATGTCAGCCTGATTGTTGATTCTGGTATCAACGTGCCCCCAGATCTCATTGATCCGATCTTGCGAGACGTCACTCGTCGGCTTTGCCGCAGTCTTAGGTTTGGAACTCCCAGCTTGAGGGTTCAGGACAAGAGCAATGGCGGCAACAGTGATGAGACCCAAGGTAATTCCTATTGTAACAATTCTTCGAGAAGTTTGTTGACGACAGCCGGATTTGCTCGTCCTTGGCTTTCTCTCATGATCTGCCCGACCAAGAAGCCCCGCACGCTCTGCTGACCGGACTTGTACTTTTCGACAACGTCGGGGTTAGCTGCCAGCACGGCTTCGATGATCGGCCTGACCGCCGAGTCATCGGTTATCTGGGTCGAACCGCTTTCCTTGACGAGTTCGGCGGGCATCTTGCCCGTTTGGTACGCGTCCATGAAGACTTTTTTCGCAATTTTGCCGCTGATCGTTCCGTCGGCAATCAGGTTGGTTAACTGCACCAGGTGCTCGGGAGTGATCTTGCTTTGTCGCGCGAGAATTCCTTCTTCGTTGATCAATTTAGCAAATTCGGAGTTCATCCAGTTACAAATTGCCTTAGGCTCTCCACCCTTTTGGATTGCTTCTTCGAACCATCTGGCCCATTCGACGTCGGAGGTCAACAGGTTGGCATCGTAATCGTTCAGGCCAAACTCTTTTTGGTATCGCATGAACTTGGCCAGTGGCAATTCGGGCAGGTTGCTACGCAGACACTCGACATAGTCCTCGGTAAATTGCATTGGGACGAGATCCGGACACGGGAAATAGCGATAGTCATTTTCCGCTTCTTTTAACCGCATGGCAAATGACGACTCTTTTTGCTCGTTCCAGCCCCGAGTCTCTTGCAAGACTTTTTCACCTGCGTCCAGCATGGCCGACTGTCGTCGAACTTCGAAAGCAATTCCCAATTGAACAGATCGGAATGAGTTCAGGTTCTTCAACTCTGACTTGACTCCCAGTTCCTCTTGTCCTTCGGGACGAATCGAGATGTTGGGTTCGCAGCGCATCGAGCCTTCTTCCATCTTGCCATCGCAGACGCCAAGGTAAAGCAAGATTTGGCGGAGCTGGGTCATATACTCTTTGGCTTCATCTCCGTTATGGATGTCGGGCGGGAAGTCGGTGACGATCTCCATCAATGGCGTTCCAGCTCGGTTATAGTCCACGCCGCTTCCGCCGCTCGGCAGGTGCATCAACTTTCCGGTGTCTTCTTCGAGGTGGACTCGGCGAATGCCGATTCGCTTGGTGCCACCACCCGCTGCCGGGATGTCGAGGTAGCCATGGTATCCCAATGGGTTTTCTTCGCCGTACTGCGAAACTTGGTAGCCCTTCGGAAGGTCAGGATAGAAGTAGTTTTTGCGATGAAAGATGCTGTTCATCGCGATTTTACAGTTCAAGGCGAGGGCGGTTTTGATCACCATCTCGATTGCCACTCGGTTCGGAACGGGCATTGCCCCGGGTAACCCCAAACAGACCGGACACGTTCGAGTGTTGGGTTCGCCGCCAAAAGCGACTTGACAACGACAGAACATCTTCGATTTCGTTGCCAATTCCGCGTGGACTTCCATTCCTACGCTACATACATAGTTCGCCATGAATCTCAATCAGTTTACCGACCGTAATACAAAGTGGGATAAGCTATCTCAGCGAAAAGCGATCGATAGAAATTTATATGGAAATTAAGATCCCATCGTCCTTCAAAGACACTAAGCGCTCTCCATTTGTGAAATGGCTCTTAGAAGGACATCTTGACGAGCCGGAAGGACCGTACGCCAAAGAAGCAAGTCACCAAACAAAGCACCGAGTCCACCCCTGGTGGCAAGTCATGTGCCTCACGGGCGTCGATTACTTTTCAACCCTCGGCTACCAGCCTTTTATTGCGTTTGAAGCGGCCAAATATCTTTCGCCTTTCGCCACCATTATCCTTGTCCTTCTGACCCTGTTTGGTGCCTACCCGGTTTACGCAAAAGTAGCCCAGCATAGTCCCCATGGTGAAGGGTCGATTGCGATGCTTCAAAAGCTACTTAGTTGGTGGCAGGGCAAGGCTTTTGTTCTTGTTTTATTAGGTTTTGCGGCAACAGACTTTATCATAACGATCACTTTGTCGGCAGCAGATGCGGCCGTTCACCTTATTGAAAACGCCTACGTTCAGAACCATCTTCCGATCCACCTGCAGGGCCACGAAATCACGGTCACTCTGCTGTTGGTCCTTACTTTATCGGCAGTTTTTCTAAAGGGATTCAAAGAAGCGGTTGGCATTGCCGTGGTTCTGGTTGTGGCCTATCTGGGCCTCAATGTTATCGTCATTTTCCATGGCCTCCAAGTCATGTTTTCCGATCCAATTTACTTATCGTCTTGGCGAGAAAACCTTGTTAAGTCTCCCGGAACGCATGGTGGAAATCCGATCATGATTCTTGCGGTTGCGGCTTTCCTCTTCCCCAAGCTGGCGCTCGGTTTATCTGGATTCGAGACGGGCGTTTCGGTCATGACTCTCGTCAAGGGCCATAAGCGAGACACCGAAGAAAACCCGGTTGGTCGAATCAAAAACACTCGAAAACTGCTACTTTCGGCAGCGTTAATCATGAGTGTGGCCCTGATTTGTTCGAGCCTTATCACCACCACCTTGATTCCGGCGGTGGCCTACGAGAAAGGTGGACCAGCTTACGAACGTGCGTTGGCGTTTTTGGCTTATAAGTTCTACGGTCCTACCTTTGGCACCATTTACGACGTCAGCACCATTCTGATTCTCTGGTTCGCAGGAGCTTCGGCAATGGCAGGACTTTTAAACCTGGTTCCTCGGTATTTGCCGAAATTTGGAATGGCTCCAGAATGGACCAAAGCAAATCGGCCACTCGTGTTGATCTTCACCGCAATCTCATTTGCCGTCACTCTGATTTTTAAAGCGAGCGTATCGGCTCAGGGCGGAGCCTACGCAACGGGAGTTTTGATGTTGATGACCTCGGCGGCGGTTGCGGCAACGATTTCGACTCCGAAGAAGAAGCGGGCAGCCCGATGGGGCTTTGGCGTGATTGCCGCTGTGTTCATTTACACGACCATCATCAACGTCATCGAAAAACCAGACGGAATTCGCATTGCCGCATGCTTCATCTTAGGCATTGTCATCATCTCGTTCGTGTCGCGAATCTGGCGAACGCTGGAGCTTCGGGTGAGTAGCGTCGAACTCGATCTAAAGGCCCTCGAGTTTGTTCGCTACGCCACGCAGGGAAGCCACATTCGCATCATCCCGAACCGTCCGGAAGGGATGGACCGCGAAGAGTACGAACGAAAAGAAATGGAGACTCGAAGGGACCACGATATCGCGGCAAATGAACCCATTTTGTTCGTCGAGGTTCGCATCGAAGACGCATCGAACTTTACAGGGGCTCTGACCGTTCGTGGATACGAAGTGGAAGGATATAAGGTCCTGCGCGCCACCGGAGTCGCAGTACCAAACTCTTTGGCGGCCTTGCTTTTGCACCTTGGAAAGCTGAGCGGAAAACGAGCTCACGCTTACTTCAATTGGGGCGAGCGTGGTCCGGCTGCTTACTTGGCCAAGTTCCTGTTCTCGGGTGAGGGTGACATTGCTCCGCTAACACGAGAAATCTTGCGGCGATGCGAAACGGATCCAACGCTCAGACCAGTTATTCACGCGGCAAGCTAAGAAACTTTCTCGCTTCAAGACGTCGTTCGAGCGACTCCTTCCAAAGGGTGCTTAGCTGGGGCAAATCATGTAATTCTTGGAGGGTGTCCTGGTCTTTTTTTCAGACATATAAAGGCGGATGGCCCGATCGATGGTCCATGTCGGATGCGAGCGATCCACAAGTCGGAGAGTTTGGTCACGTTCGACCATTCCTTGCTTCAAAACTCGGGTGTACCAGCCGCCTTTTCGGTTCTTTATAACCTCGACATTGAGTCCTGGCCAATTCAGTCGGCGCGCGAGTTTGAAGCAAGGGAGGCGCGGTTGGCTCACTTCGATTTCGATATCCTTGGTCGCCCAAATATCGCCTAGGCACACGTCAAGTTCGGTTACGTCACTGACGGTCAGATTTTCGCCAAAACTACCAAATTCGAGACTTCGGTTTGCATGAGACTCCCACTCAGGATAGTGGCGTGCGGAGTAGATGAGGAGCGCCCGGTCGGGACCGCCACGGTGGACGAGGTCGGATTGGCCATCGCCACCGAGATTTGTCTCGCCGAGGAATACTGGTCCCTCGATGCCGTGCTTAAAGATTCCAGAATCCCACGTCCGACCTTCGCCATCTTGAGCCGTCATTGGGCTTTCGTAGGTCTTTGGCATTCCAACTTGGATGGATAGAATCTCTGCCTCGACCACATTTCCATGCTACCTGTGCGACCGTTGGTTTTCCTTGGTTCGGTAAACTGAAGTCTCACGCGCCCGTAGCTCAGTGGATAGAGCAATTGCCTTCTAAGCAATTGGTCGCTGGTTCGAGTCCAGTCGGGCGTGCCACTTCTTTTAGTACTCAGCTTTCGGAAATCAATGATTTTTGCTCCCTAGAATAAGAGAGAATCCCGAGAATCGGTCATTCCAAAGCAATGGTCTGTCCATCAAAACTAAGACATCTTTTTGGGATTAGACCTTAGTAGTCTACATCCGCTTTCATTTCGCATCAGCGCAATCAGAGAGTCAAATTAATTCTATGCCATCAAAACCGCTGTCCCCTCGAGAAGAAGAGATTATTGGCTTGTGCGTTGAGGGCCTAACCAATGAAGCCATTGCTCACAAGCTTGGAATTAGCATCGGTACGGTCAATACGTATTGGTTACGCATCAAACTCAAGGTAGGTGGATTGGGTCGAACCGACACGGTTGTCCGGGTTGTCAAGGAGCAAGCACACAAAGATTTGCAGGCATCGAAACTCAATTTGGCAGAGCAGTTATTAGACCGAGGTCACTCTGAATTAGAGGCTCGGGCTGCGCTAGCCTTGTTTCACTTTGCGATGGATCAGATTTCTTCCACTGTCTGGGCGACTGACCGGGACCTCGTAATCCACATTCTCGCCAATGGTGAGAATCCCTCGACCCATACGGGCGTCGATTGGGCCCTTTGCAAGTCAGTTTTCGAGATGTTCAACACCGTCGATCCCACCGATACGGCAGTGGCGGCGCACCTCGGTGCTTTGTCTGGAGTTGAGTCGGAAGTTATGCTCACGGGCGAATTTGCAAACATGCATCTTCGAGTAATTCCATTAGATGACGAATCCGAAGAAATTATTGGATGTATCAGTGTCCTCAATGTTCCAGAGCCTGCCGTCGCCGAAGATTCCACGACTCATTCGACTAAGCCAGAAAAGAACGGAACTAAAGGCAGCATTTCTGCCCCAAAGTGATGCTATTCAACAGCTACGAAACCTAAGTTCGTTAATTGATTTAGACCGGAATTCTACTGACTATGATAGAATGCCCGTAATAAATCATGAACGATAATCAGCCGCCACAGTCAGACCCGCAAGGCACCATGTCCGCGGTCGGTTCTTTGCAGCCTCAAGCTCAACCTCCTAAGCCTAAGCAAAAAATTGTCGGTTGGCTGATCGTGGCTGCCGTTTCTTGCTTGGTGATCTGCGGTACTTGCGGAGTTCTTGGATTCTTAGCGTTCAACCATTCGGGTGTCGTAATTGGCGGCAAAGAGTTAACGGGCATGGAAGTCACCAAAGGCAAGTTGGAAATAAAGGAAATGACCAAGAATTCGAAGGCAGGGCAGCTCGCATCCATTGACACTTCGATCGAAACGACTAGCCCCCTATCGACGGAGTTCAAGCGGTGCTTTGTCGAAATTCAAACGGCCGAAAAGACGATGGACAAGGCAAATAACGAATTTGACGCCGACAAAGCGTCCGCCATGATGCTGGGGTCTCAGGACGACCGTGACAAAGCTCGGAGCCTCTACAAAGTTCAAAACAAAACTGCCCTCGACTACATCGAAACCGAGTCAAAAAGCATCCTCTCCTTAATCGATCTCACAAGAAAGATTGAGCCCGAGTCGTTGGCTGACTTCCAACGCGCAGCGAGTCGTCTTGAAAGCATGAAGTTTGGATACCAAGATTTGATTTCGACCCGTAATAAGATCATGGATTATCTCGACAAAACTCCGCACGGATACCGTAACGGCAGCGTTGAGTTTGAGGCCGATAAGCAAGTATCGGAATACAATGTTCTGTCAAAGAAGCATCAGGAAGCCGCGCAGAAGATTGTCAACCTTTCAAAGAGCTAGGCCCCGAGAGAAATCTCGCGGAATAATGGCATGAAAATCCGGCATATTAAGATCACGATGGCGGTCGCAATATCGATTGCTTCGACAATATGTATTTTCTTCTTCTTGCCCGCGACGTTCGAGCAACAAGAATTTGCCAGTGCTCAAAAGGCTGCGTACAACGGATTCCCCGTCCTCAGAGTTGGTTATTCTCGCCTCAGTCAGATGGGGCATGCCGACGGTAAGAATAAAGCTGGACCATTTTATGAAGGACGGTGTTACGTCGATTATGTCGATGGAACGAAGATCTACAGAACTTACGGATATTCACTGTCAGTCACAGCCCACTTCGAAGAAATCATATCAAAGTCGGGCGCACACGTCGGATTAAAGGTGACCAATACGACGATCGGTTTACAGTAGCTCGACAGGCAAAGCTTTGCCTGTTCATCGAGAACCTCACGATGAATAGGCAAAGGGACTTATTTCTTCTTGCCGTCGCCTTTGGGGGCTTCGGGTTGGCGGTTGGCGTTGGACTTGGCTTGTTTGGCCTTGTAGGCATCACCGCTGCCTGATGACGTTTTCTTTGGTTTCTTATCTCCCATTTCTACACTCCTTGTTTACGGATTCGTTGGCTCGACTTTTTCGGAGCGAGTTTTCCAACGTTTGGCTGGACGGTATCGGAAGGATTGGAGGAATTACCTTTCATCTTGTCGAGTGCCGCTTTGATGTCGGCTTTTGAGGGTCGATCCATAGTATAAGCTACTCCATTCAGCCGGAGTTATGTCGCGAAACCGGACGAATGTTGGTGACAAGAATCACTTAATGGATCAAGTCACCTGACCTTATCGGCCAAGCTTCTTGTCAACTGACGGTCTCACGGGTTCGTTCGCAACCGTGACTCCAGTTAAATAAACCGTTCGAGCGATCCGCTCCATCTTCGTAAAGTCGATTTTCGAGACCTCATCACCGACTTGGTGATAGTCTTCGTGCTCGCCATCAAACCAGAAGCAGATTGGAATTCCGTTCTTGGCGTAGTTGTAGTGGTCGCTGCGATAGAAGAACTGGTTGGGGTCCTTCGGATCGTCATACAGCTTGTCGTAGTCAAGCTTGAGATACTTGCCGTTGACGGCATGAACAATTTCTCCGAGGCGAGTCGACATCATCGTGGTGCCAATCACGTAGACCGCGTTTGGTCCGGTCAGCGACTTGTTTCGAGGGTCGGTGTCACCCGCCTTTCGGCTGCGGCCAATCATGTCGATGTTGAGCTGAGCCACGATACTCCCCTTAGGAACGGTAAGGTGCGAGTTGTAGTAATCAGATCCCCACAGACCCTTTTCTTCGCCGCAATGCCACACGAAGAGCATGGACCGCTTGGGGCGGGCTGACGAAGTCAAAAATGCTTTCGCGATATTCATGACCGAGACCGTGCCAGAGCCATCATCGTCGGCTCCGTTGTAAATTTTGTCGGGACCGGGAAGGTTCGGATCAAATCCGACGTGGTCATAGTGAGCCCCGACCGCCACATATTCAGCTTTCAACTTAGAGTCGCTGCCTTCGGCAATTGCGACAACGTTTCGCGTCATTTGGATATCGCGATTGGTAGCTAGCGTAATCAAGGCTTTGGTGTCGGAAAGGCTCGTCAATCGCTGAAAAGAATTGATCGACGCGGTGATGATCGGAGTCGGCATCGGAGCATCGACGGCGGGACCAGTGGCCGGGCGGAGCCCTGGCTCATTTTGATACAGCGTCTGCGAAGAACTATCGGCGCTGATGATAACCGCAAGGGCTCCACTTTTGACGATCTGGTCAATTTCGCTACCCAAGGACGCACCGAGCAGGACGATCTTTCCTCGAACGTCGTACTGATCAGATTTCTTAGTGATGGTCTCTAGTGGTCCGGCTACGCGGCCAGAAACGAACTTTCTGGCGTTGACCATGAAGTCCTTGCCGAGCGAAAGGGTTACGTCGCCTGCAATGATTCGTGTTGACGTTTTGTTTAGGTATTCACGTTCAAGTTGTATATTTTGAAAATAGGTTCCGTTGTCGCCAGCGGGTTTTGCTCCCCAGGTTTTGAGGTTAAAGGCAATGAAGTTTGCCGCCGCATCGAGGCCAGGCGACGGGGTATCGCGCCCCATCAATGCGTCGGCGGCGATGAAGGTGAGATAGTCCTTCAAGGTTTCACTGGAAATAACCGATGCGTTCTTGGTGGCGACTTCATACGACAGCGATGTCGATTGAGGATTGGTAAAGCCGAACAGGGCGGTGGTTGCGAGCGCCAGAAGGAACGTTCTTTTCATGGAATGCGCATGATGTTACCGCCCGGCGACAAGCTTTGGTTCCCTCAAGCCAAACCTACTTAACGCGCCATTCGAGAATTCCGGCAGAGTAATTATCTTGCAGCTGAACCATGAGCCGGAGTCCAGTCACCTTAATCGGTCCAACCGTAACCGAATTGAATCGGTCTTTGAGCGTCCCGGGTTCTGATGTCGTCGGAATCGGTAGCCATTGGTCGCCAACTTTCCCCATCACTCGCCACGATTTCGGCACGCGGCAACCGCCATGACTCGAATCATCAAACCAATAAACCTCGGTGGAAGTCACCGTCTTGGGTTGAGCGAACGAGTACTCAACCCACTCTTGAGTTCCTTTGTGGTCCCAGAACGTCATGCGCGGAATGGTTTCATCGTCTGACGAGGATGGAAGAACGTTGTCACAGAGCGCCTCAATCGTGTCTCCACCAAAGACGTGCGAAGCCATTGGCGCGAACGGGTTTGGTTTCGGCGCGGTCGTCCACGCCTTGCCGTGAGGCGAAAGCCACGGGAATGCAGTAATTCGAAGCCGGGCCGCCCCCATAGGGATGAGTTTCCAAGGTTGAATTGGTTGAAATGTCCTGGTCGGGCTTTGTTGCAGCGGGGAAACCAAGCCAGTTCGGTCGAGCGTCCACTCGGGCAGTACTGCTCCCCGCGCGGTGATATAGATCGGCACATCGTTCGGAGTGAACGGGAATCCGGACTTCGGCCATTCCTTTTTCACCACCGTCAGACCAGTGAGCGGCTTGTCAGGGTTGACCGCTAGCGCCACGTTCCACGGCGATTTTGGCTGGTACTGATACGCTGGCCATTTCGCGGGGTCCAGATCCTTTTGCCACTGCGAATCACCGAGGGCAGTTTTGGAGCTATCCATTTTGCTCACGTCTTCGGTGATCTTGAGCGAGAACGTCAACGGGCCGTAGTTGAGGCTCATGCTGTCATGATTCTCGTTCCACTTGGTTGCTCTGAGCGACATGGGTAGACGGAGGCCGATCTTGTCTCCAGCATTCCAAGGTCGCTCAATTCGGGCATAGCCTCCCTTCTTGGTATTTATCGAAAGCGTCCGACCATTGACTGAAATGATTGGCTTTTCACACCATTCGGGAAGTCTTAAGTAAATTGGGAATGTGTTCCCTTTCTTGCCCGGTTCGACGCTGAAGTGGATCACCTCTTCAAAAGGATAATTCGAGGTTTCCTTAATCGTGACCATGTCACCGTTACCTACTTTGGCGGTAACACTCGACGCGCTATAGAGGGTTGCGGCGATGCCATTGTCGTTCGTCGCCATCCAAAGGTGCTCGCTGAAGTACGGCCATCCTTGCGAATGGTTATGCTGGCAGCAGCGGTGGCTGAGGGGATTGAATGCGGTCATCGGCCCGCTGTTTTGGTAGCCCGGGGCGTGATTGTCGGCATCCGAGCTCGCCATGTTGGGACTGGTCAAGTATCTCAGCGCGGTGAAGTCAGGCGTGACAGCGGCGGGATACGTGTTGAACGCCACATTCTCGCAATGGTCGGCCCATTTAGCGTCGCCCGAGATGGCAAGCAGCTCTTCGTCAGAGAGCATTTGCTCGACCATTCCGCACGTTTCGACCGCTTGGCGAGGGTCAGAGAAGCCCTTGCGCGAGTTCTCATCACCGCCAAACATTCCGCCCGGAACTTGGCCGTACAGCCGCCGAATCGTGTCGAAATTGCCATAAGCCGACTTGAGGTTTGCTGGGTTCTTACTTTGCTGAGAATAGATTCCTGGCTCATCGAAGGACTCGGCAACGTTAACGTTATGCCAGTCGGGCAAGGTGCCATTCATGGACCAGTTCATCGTACATCGGTGGTTTTTTTCGGCAAGGTCGAGCAAGAATGGTTGCCCTGTCATGTTGTAAAGCCAATAGATGCTAGCGAGGTTGTCACCGCCTCTGGCGTGTTGCCAGTAGCCAGTAAGAAACTCCTTATCGGGGATGGTGTTTTGGTACTTGAAGTACTTGGTCATCATGGTGATGACACGCTGGTCGCCAGATGCCTCATAGTAAGTACGCAGGCATTCGAGCATCAACATATTGCCCCAGAAGTCACGGGAGTTTGCATCGATCATTTGCAGCGGTCCAAAATCGCCGTCGGGTCTCTGGCTAGCGAAGGCAGCTTCGATCCAAGACTTCGCTTCGGTGATCATCGTTTGATCGTGCAGTTGGTAAGCCAGGCTGATGTAGCCCTTGAGCCAATAGGGGACTTCTTCCCATCCGGCCTTGCCGCTGCCGTCTTTATTCAGCCAAGCATTGCCTTCCTTTTTTAGCCATGCGCTGATGTGTGGCAATTGGCCCGTCATGCCCGAGCGTTGTCTCTTTAAGTACTCGGCAAGCCAACCGTTAGCGGTAACCGCTCCGACTGGGAGCTTGATGAGGGGAATTTGCGCGAGGGGAGCCCGGTTACCCTGATAGTATTTATTGTCGGCGGTTATTGAAGGAGTCTGAACAACGCTTGCCGTGGTCTTTTGGGAAACGAGGAGGAGGTACGCCAGCATGAGCCTGAGTTTACGACAACTCAGAGTAAGTGCGAGTGCGAGTGCTAGAAAAGTTGAATGAGGCGGGAAAAAATTTGGACGCTACTTCTTTTCGTAGTTCAGATATGGACCCGGGATTCCATAGGATGCATCAGGAACAAATTGAACTTTCTTAGGATGAAACCAGGCAGCTTTTTGCTTAAAAGTCGAAGGGCTGTAGTCGTAATGATCCTTGACGCCGCCATCTGGGTTGAATGAATCCATCTTGCCCGTGGTCGAATTAGTAATCAAAACATCGTCTTCGAATGTATAGGTACCTGAGTACTCGGAGACAAAGTGACCATCGGAGGAATCAACTTTAATGTCTGACTTTTCGGTGTATGTACCATCATCCTTGAAAATGTACGTGGTTTTACCGTTGACGTGGCCCGACTGGATGTTTTCCCACTCGCCGACAACAGACGTTTTGCTGCTACACCCGACAACAAAGACCAAGAGCAATGGCAAAGAGATTAAGCGTCTCATTTCTTCAATCTTAGCGCAAAAATGTGACACGCTATGATTTTCGGTTTGTGATTGTCCTTACTTCGCCTTCCTGAACTGAAGCTAATTCAGCAAGGATTTTGGGTTTCAGGGCCAATATTGATTGAACGCCTTGTCCTTCTGGCTTGAGGACAAATATGGCAATTTTTCTTCCATCAAGATTGTGTTGGTGGGGAATTCCGGAGTCATAAGTCAGAAAAACTTGGAATCCGTTGTCTTCTATCAACGTCAGGAGCGAACCATTCGAAATTCCCGACCAACCCATTCGCAAGACATGGCTACAATCGTAACCCTTAAAATGTGGATCAAGTCCCTCAGGAATATTCTCGTCGAAAATGATTCGCACTAACTTACTTTCTTAAGCCCAACTGCCTCGAGGATTTTGTTATTTTCCCAAAGGATGATTGCCTCAACGTGGCTTCGCTTCACCGAGGGGTAGTATTTCTCGAAATCGTCGATTCCCATTCCTTCGGACAAATTATCGAGAAGAACGGTGAGCGGAACACGGGTGCCGACGAAGCAAATTTCCCCATGCATAATGTCTGGATCGACACTAAGCACGCCTTCGAGCCCATCCGGTACTTTCATCGGTTCCGCTTTCATTCCTCTATTTTACGCCAACTCTTTACAACGGAGAGCGCGTCAACCTCGTCTGGTGTTCTCCCGCCAACGACCGCGCTTCGAAATGCGTGATCGAATTCGTCACGACAAGCTCGTACACCCCAGCTTCGTCAAACGTGAGGAAGTTGTCGATAAACACGCCCGTGTCGCCATCGACGCTCAGCATGAGATCCACGACCGGATGATCAATTTGGATCGCGAAGCGGTCGCCCATGAAAGGTTCTTCGTGCGCGTCTTGGATCAGCGAGTTGGATCCGAGGATCGAGCCAGGTTCGGCAAAATTCATCTCTTTGGGTTCACCCATCAGGTGCCAAGCATCACCATAAGGCCCCCAGCCAAAGATCAACGTATCTGGCACACTAAGCCCAGTCAAGTCGATTTCGCCGATCACCTTTCGATCGCCCGGCTCGCCCTCGAATCGGAATTCCCATTCCGCCAATTCCTCACCCGACGAAAGGTCGGTGGCGGTCACCATGAAGAGGATTCCGTCTGATTCACCTTCGATGCGATCATCGACATAGTGAATCAACAGCTTTTCCTTAACTCGCTCAAATGAGTACAGCCTCTGCGCATAGAGGCGACGGGATATCTCGTGGGCGGCCGCTTTATAACGTCCAGTGCTGTCGATCACCGCCCAACTCTGGGCGGGCCAGATGTCGTTGAGTTGCCAAATCAGCGATCCGCGACAATACGCCGTCCGCCGAAAATGCTCGACTCCCATTCGCAGCGCGTCACGCTGGTTAAGCTGAGAATAGTAGGTCCAATCCTCAAGGGTTTCGCTCTTGGGATAATGCAGTTCGATAAAACCCGTGAACGTGTCGTAGCCCTTCCGGGTTTTGTCGTGCCATCGCACGGCCGGGCCGCGATAGTCCCAATCTTCCTCGTTGAGGGTCTCTTCCCAGGTCGCGATGGTGCATGATGACGCAAATCCGTATTCGCTGCTGAAACGGGCGGTTGAGTCGAGATAGTACTTCCAGTCGCCCCGGCCATGCCAGGCGTCCCAGTAGTGCGAGTCCCCAACTTTGCCTGCGTTGCAATCCTTTTCCACGTCCCCACATGGCGACGTATGGATGTATGATCGCTCGGGATCAAGCTCTTTTACGAGCGCGGCGTAGACTTCGTCGTAAAGCTTTTCGCCATAGAATCGCGGAGGTTGAGCGTAGTTCAGCCAGTTCCATTTGCCTTGCCACATCTGCAGGTTCTCGTTGTTCCCACACCAAAGCGCTAGGCTCGCATGATGACGCAACCTCTTAATGTTTGTGGTTGCTTCTTGCGTGGCGACTGTTTGCCAATGGTCCGAGTCGGGATAGTAGGCGCAGGCGTGCATGAAATCTTGCCAAACCATGATCCCCAGCTCGTCGCAGATGTCGTAAAAGTCATCGCTTTCGTACATTCCGCCGCCCCAAACTCGCAGCATGTTCGTGCCCAAATCGTAAGCTTGGGTGAGTCGCTCTTCGGTGCGGGCCCGCGTAATCGCGGATGGGAACGAAAAGTCCGGAATCCAGTTAAACCCTTTCGCGTAAATCTTCTTCCCGTTGATTTCAAATTCGAATGACTCGCCGATCTCATCCTTTTCGCGCAGCAATTTGATTTGCCGGAAGCCAACTTTGATCGATTTCCAGTCGTCTCGCCACTCGTTTTCGGGGTCCGAAATTCCCGCGGTCAAGATCGCAAGGGGCTGATCACCGACATCGGCAGGCCACCAAAGGGGCGGATTCTCGATATGAAATTTGCCCGTGGCCGAGACGAAGACTTCTTCACCGACCTTGAGTTCGTAGTCCAGTTCGCCGGGCCCCTCAGATTCGACGTGGGCGGTGAGGATGACCGAGCCATCCATTTGCCACGCTTGGGTAGCGGAGAGAGAAACAATTCGACTGGCGTATTCGATCAGGCGGATCGGCCGCCAGACTCCGCAGGAAACCAGACGAGGACCCCAATCCCAACCAAACATGCACTGAACTTTGCGGACGAACGAGCGCTCCTCGAACCGTTCAACATTGGCGGGTAAACCTTCGGCCTTGAAGTACTTGGACATCCGCGCTTGGCCTTCATTGAGGGCCGATTTGAAGTCAATTCGGAGTTCATTCTCCCCGGGCTTTAGGCTTTTGGTGACGTCAATTTCGAACCCAACGAACATGTTATCGTGCTCGCCAACTTTCTTACCGTTGAGCGAAATCGTGCAAATGGTGTCCAGGCCATCGAAAAGGAGAACACGCTTTGGGGCGTCGGCATCAGGCTCCCATTCAAATTTGCAACGATACGACCAGTCGGTTTGGTCAACCCACTGAACTCCCATCTCGTTCATCTGTTCATGGGGGTTGGGAATGATTCCATGCTCGAGGAGGTCGAGATGAATATGACCGGGGACGGTTGCCGTGAGCCATTCAGCGTCAGAGTAGCCAATAATTGCCCCGGGCTTATCGAGGCGCGTCTCGATAAACTCCCATCCGTCGCTGAGGTAGGTTGTGGCAATCATGGAGCCATGAGTTTACTTGTGATGGGTGGGAAGGCGGATTGAAATAATCATTACATAGAATTATATGGTAAATTCCATGTAATGATTAAAATTGAGCAGATACATCCAGTCTCAGATTTCGTGCGGAATTACAAGACATATATGGATCGCATCAAGCTGACAAAGAACTCAGAGGTGCTTACCGTAAACGGCAAGCCAGAATGCGTTATCGTCGACGCAGAGGTTTTTCAACTGATGTCTGATGCATACGAAAAGGCTCGTTTTGTTCAAGCAGTTAATGAAGGGATTGAAAGTATGAATCGGGGCGAAGGAAAACCAGCCGAAGAGGCCTTTCTCAAAATAAGGAAGAAGCTTGACCTATAAAGTCATCGTTCAGGATCCTGCTGAAAACGATGCATTAGAATATGCAGAGTACATCTGCGTACAGAACAAGGAGAGAGCAAGCAAGGAAATGTCTAAACGAATTGCAGTCGGCTGTGATTTCCCTCTCAGACATGCCACGTAGATTTCCTGTCATCGAGGAGCAAGCCACTTTTGCGATTGAACTTCGACAATTTCTGCACTACTCTCATCGAGTAATTTTCCACGTGAACGAAACGGAATCGACTGTTTATGTACTCCGCATTTACCATGTGCGTAGGGATGCACTTCGCACAGAGGATCTTTAACGAGCGACGGCTTTCATCTCGTTCCAATTCTCGCCGATCTTGAGATCGACTTCGACCGGAACCTTTAGCGGCAGAGAATTCTCCATTAGTCCTCGAATAGGAGCCAAAACCGAGTCTTCTCCGTCCTTCAGTTCAAAAACGAGTTCATCGTGAACATTCAGTAACATTCTCGTCCCCGAATCGCCCAGTTGCTTTCGAACGTGCAGCATCGCTAGCTTCAACATATCCGCCGCCGTGCCTTGGATCGGCGCGTTCATAGCCTGCCGCTCGGCGTAGTTGCGCTCGACAAACTTGGACGCGTGGATATCCGGGAAGTAGCGGCGGCGTCCTGTGAGAGTGGTGGTGAATCCCTTGCTTCTCGCTTCTTCGATCACGCCTTGCGTAAAGCCCTTCACCGTCGGGAATCGCTCGTTATAAAGGTTGATCAGTTCCTTCGCTTCCGAGCGGCTGAAGCCGCCACCGAGTTGGTTCGCAAGGCCAAAGTCGGTCACGCCATACAAAACCGCGTAGTTGAGCATCTTGGCGTAGCCCCTTTGCTCTTTGGTCGGTGCCTCCACATTAAACATGAGTTTCGCCGTGGCAGTATGTACATCCTCATGGTGCTCAAAGGCATGTACAAGGGCGGGCTCGCCGCACATGTGAGCGAGGACTCGCAGTTCGATTTGCGAATAGTCAAACGAGGCCAGCGAATACCCATCAGCCGCTTCAAACGCCTTGCGAATTGAGCGTCCTAGCTCGGTCCGAATCGGAATATTCTGCAGATTCGGATCGTTGGAGGAAACTCGTCCCGTGGCGGCGACCGTTTGCGAATACGTCGTATGAATTCGGCCGTCCGGTCCGATTTGGGTCTGCAGCGCCTCGGCGTAGGTCGAGCGCAGTTTCGACAATTCACGCCAACTTAAGACTTCTCCCGCAATCTCGTACGTCGGTGCAATCGTCTGCAAAATCTCAGCTCCGGTCGCATAGCCCGTTTTCGTTTTTGTACCGCCGGGAATCTGGAGCTTGTCGAACAAGATTTCCCCCAGTTGCTTGGGCGAACCAATCGTGAACTCCTGCCCCGCCATTTCGTAGATCTTGGCGGTAGAAATCTCGATGGCAACCGACAACTCCTTTGAGAACTCGCGCAATTGGTCTTTGTTCGTCTGGATTCCCGCGACTTCCATCTCGGCAAGAAGTGGCGTCAGCGGAAGCTCGACCGTCGCAAAAACTTTGGTTTGTTCTTCCTTGGCCAATCGGGCCGAAAGTGCATCTCGCAAAGGTAGCAATGAGGCGGCAATTTCTTCGGGAGTGGTAGGCGACGCGTAGTCGGTATAGCCCTGAACGAGGTCACCAAGTTCGTACTTTGATCGACCGGATTGCAAGACGTAGGCGGCAATTAATGTGTCAAAGCCAAACGTCTTATCAAACATCTGGGCGGCTTTATAAAGCGGCTTTGCATCGTGGGCCACTGCCTGCGAAGAAAATGCTTGAAGCAACCGGATGCCATCTTCCTTCCGCGCAATCAACACTTCTGGACCAATCGAAACGTAGGCTTTTTCCGCGGTCTCATCGAACAAATCGTTGGATGGCGTAGTGGCAAAATGAATTCCGAACTGCTGGCTATTGACCGTGCTTTTGAGCATGAGGAACGAGCTCACTTCGCGAGTGGAAAATTTGATCTTTTCGCTGATGACTTCGACATTGGCATGCACCCCATGTTCGAATCCGGCTACGTACGGCCCCAACACTCGGTCGCATGCGCGAGCGCTGGCTTTCAGCTCAAACGATTCGAGGAATGCCTTCGCAGCGGCAAGCTGATCCGGGGTGAGAATAAACGGCTTGAAATCGTACTCGATTGGCACTTTACAGTCGATCGTGGCAAGCCACTTCGACAAGGTCATTTGCTCCTTAAAATTGTCGATTTTCTTGCGATATTTTTCCGGGACCTCTTCGTACCGTTCCAGAATCCCCTCGACTGAACCAAACAAAGTGATCAGTTCTGCCGCGCCTTTATCGCCAATGCCCGGGACGCCTGGAATATTGTCACTGGTATCGCCCTTGAGGCCCTTAAAGTCGGTGACCTGGTTCGGGGTAACCCCCATTCGCTCAAAGACTGCGGCGGGGTCATAGCTGACAATTTCGCTCACTCCTGTCTTGGGCGTCACAACCGTCACGAAGTCATCGACCAACTGCAAAGCGTCGAGGTCGCCCGTGATGATCGTGGTCATATAGCCGTTCTCCTCGGCTAGCCTGCTGATCGTCCCGACGATATCATCCGCCTCGTATCCAACCAGCTCAATCTGCGGAATTCCGAGCGCGGAAATCAGATTCCGGGATTCATCGAGCTGAGAGATAAGTTCGGGGGCAAGCTCCTTACGGGTTCCCTTATACGCCGCGTACTCAGTGTGCCGAAACGTCTTGGACGGATGATCGAGCGCGACAACGATGGCGTCGGGCCGCTGCTTTTCCAGAAGCGAAAACATCATCGACGTGAAGCCGTAAAGGGCGTTCGTCGGCCGGCCATCGGCCGTCGCTAAGTATCTTCCGGCGTAAAAGGCGCGGAAGAGGAGGGAATAGCCGTCGATGATAATGAGTCGCTTTTTGGACATTCGATTGGCAGTAAGGTTACCGTCCGAAGGAGTTAGGTTTTTCATGAAAATTCGAGTGCGTCGAGCCCCCCATTACTTTCGTTTAGATTTTGATTGAAGCTAGTAGTGAAACCTGGTAACTGATTCAGCGTCTACACAGGTACAATGACCAGAGGGCTGAGGGGTGCTGTTGCTTCACAGTCATTCTGATTTCGGAAACTGAGACGATGGTGTACAGACCGCTTCGTTACGAGCAAATCATGCAGGCTGGTGATGCCTATGAAGTGCGCGCGCGAAGAATGTTCGGAGGGATGGGCGTCTACACGGGCGAGCGCATGTTCGCTTTTTTAGTAGATAATGACGTCGCGCTTAAATTGTGCCAAGAGCACTACGAAGAAGCAATTGCCTTTCCTGGTGCTGGCGAAATGCGGCCCGAAGCTGGTGCAGATCCCCTTCGAGAATATGTGAAATTGCCAAAGAACATCCTCGACAACGGCGAAGAATTTTTAAAATGGGTCGAGCGAAGCGCCGAATACGTTCGAAATCGCGCGGCTCGTTTAGCCTAAATCAAATCGAGATTGAATAGTGCAAAAGGCAATCATTACCGTTATCCTGTGCCTGTTCTCTTCACTCTTTGGCCTTTCTCCCCAAACTCCCGTTAAGCGGAATCGGATACTGCTTATTCCCCTCGACAGTCGCCCCGCAGCGGGCCAATTTGCCCAGATGATCGGGGCGATGAATGACACGAAAGTGGACATTCCACCGATCGATATTCTCGGAAAGTTCACCGTGCCCGGTGATGTCGACAAGATTTACCAATGGCTCGAAAGTCAAAACCTGGACGACGTGAGCTCGATCATCGTCAGCGGCGACATGCTGGCATACGGAGGCCTCATTGCTTCGAGGGTGAACGACGTGGATGCTGGACAAAGCATTAAGCGCCTCACTCACCTCATCGAGTTTCGGCGCAAAACTTCGCCCGATATCAAGCTTTCTATATTCATGTCAACCATGCGTTTGACGCCAACCGCCACCAAAGCTGCCGCACCCTATCGCCTTAATCTCGCAAAGTACGAGGAGATGAAAGATCGGTATGAACGGACCCACGACGCAACCTTGCCACAGAAGCTGAACAACATGCGAAAGGTTGTTCCCGCCGTAGAAATCCTGCGCTACGAGCGAACCCGGCGACGCAATTTCGAAGTCCAATCGGCCCTTCTCCGCCTGTGTATCGGACCCGAGGTTGACTTCCTCATCATGGGTCAGGATGACGCGAAACCAGACGGGCCGCAGATTCAAGAAAACGCGAAACTCAAGAAATTTGCCGAGCAGTATCACGTCCAAAACAAAGTTTATTTTTGTGAAGGGATCGACCAACACTCCAACCTCTTGCTCAGCCGGGCGATTTTGGGCCAGCACAATTGGAAGCCGAAAGTTCGAATCGTTTACAGCGACGAAAATGGCAAAGACCAGTTCGCTCTTTACGAATCGAAGACGGTCAAAGAAAGCCTGCAAGATCAACTGTTCGCCTCAGGGGCCGAAATGGCACCGGACAAAGGCGATTACGACTACTCGCTATACGTCAACTCACCAAAGCGTAGCGAGGCTCACTTTGCCGAGTTCCTCGAAAAAATGCGCGCCGAAATTGACCAGGGCTTGCCCGTCGCCGTCGCCGACATCAACTTTGGCGCAAACGGTTCGTCCGACGAAGAGCTTTTTAACTTCCTGGTTCGCACGGGTAAGGCATATAAACTGCTTGCCTTTGCGGGCTGGAACACCGCCGGAAACACGATGGGAACATCGATTCCCGCCGCTAATGTCTATCTGAGCGCCCGAAAGTTTGATGTGGGTCCGATTCGCCGCGAAATCGCCCAGCGCGAATTCTTGTTCCACCGAATGGTCGACGACTGGGCTTACCATCGGTTTACGCGCCCTGCCACCTACGCAATGATTGACTCGCTACAAGACCAGCGAGATGAGATTTACGGGGCAAACTTCGAGGCGGTCAACAAATTCGCCCAGGGAGATTTGCGAAAACATATCGCAACGATTTTTCAAAATCAATTCCAACTCCGACGCTTTACTGCGGGAACAAAAGAGTATCAAATCATCAATATCAACGATCTGAAGATTAACCTTCCTTGGCCTCGAGCCTATGAAATCAAAGTTGAATTTGGGTTCAAAGTTGAAGAAGTCGGCAGTTCAAACTAACGATTCGATCTGATTTGCCAATTCGAAATCGAACGCCGAAATCCCGTTGACGTCATGGGTATTCAGGCCAATCTTCACCTTTTGGTAACCAATAAAAAGATCGGGATGGTGATCCATTCGGTCGGCCAGATGACCAACCGCAACTGCAAAAACGAGACCCGCTTTATAGGTAACAAAGAGGTAGGTTTTGGTTATTTGGCCGTCCACTACCGACCAACCATCCAACTCTGCCAGGTTGGCAACGATTTCGGCATCCCTCAATTTCCTTCGTTCCATGTCCTGTCATTCTAGTTCATTTTGACCCTCATAGCCCTTCCCATTTTCGGGCTTTGCAAAGGGGAAGGGTTGGGATGGGGGTTCATTTAATGCTCGCCAAATATCAAAATGAATCCTATTTCGCAGAAAAATGTAGCGGTGATCCACCACACTTGAACCTAGAGCCCCACCCTCAAAACCTTGCTCCCCGGGTACCCTTATAGACAGAAAGTCTATGGGTAAACATCACCTTGATCTGAGCAGTGCCGCTAAGATCCACAAGAATCTCGACGTTGAGACCCTCATCCAACATTGTTTAGAACGGGACAACTGTAAGCAGACGGACTCTGGTGCCGTGGTTGCTTTCTCGGGGGAATATATGGGTCGAACCCCGAAAGACAAATTCACCGTCGTCGACGCATCGTGCCAAGACAACATTTGGTGGGAAAACAACAACCGGATGGAAGCCGGACAATTTGACTCCATTTTCACGAAAATGCAGGCGTATGTGCCCGGCAAAGAGCTTTACATCATTGACACCTACGGTGGAGCTGACCCCGCTCACCGAATCAAGACTCGGTTTATTGTCGAACGACCCTACCACGCGCTTTTCATCAAGCAACTCTTGATCCGCCCAACTGCCGCTGAACTCGAGACTTTTGAACCAGATTGGCAGGTTATCGACTTCGGAAAGCTCCAATTTGACCCCGCGACCGATGGCACCAAGGGCGACGCGGTCATTGCTCTCAACATGGTTACCAACACCGTGCTCATTGGTGGAACCCAATATGCCGGTGAGATGAAGAAATCCGTGTTTACGATCATGAATTACCTCTTGCCACTTAAGGGCGTCATGAGCATGCACTGTTCGGCGAACGTTGGCCCCGATGGCGACACCGCCCTGTTCTTTGGCCTGAGCGGGACCGGGAAAACTACTTTGTCGGCTGACCCCGATCGAAGGCTGATTGGTGACGACGAACACGGTTGGACTGGCGACGGAGTCTTTAATGTCGAGGGCGGCTGCTATGCCAAATGCATCGGCCTGACCGAAGAAAAGGAACCTGAGATTTTCCGCGCGATCTGCTCAGGCGCGATTTTGGAGAATGTCGTTCTCGATGGGGGTGGATGTCCCGATTACAACGATCAATCGATCACGGAGAACACCCGTGCGGCCTATCCGATCGACCATATTCCCAATATCATGGTTCCGTCCGTCGGCGGCCATCCACACAACATCGTCTTCTTGACGTGCGATGCAATGGGCGTTCTCCCTCCGATTTCGAGCCTGACCAACGAGCAAGCGATGTACTTCTTCTTGAATGGATACACCGCCAAAGTTGGAGGTACGGAAAAAGGCATCACCGAACCCAAGAGCGTTTTCTCGGCGTGCTTTGGCCAACCGTTTTTGCCGCTACGACCGAAGGTTTACGCGAAGCTGCTGGGCGAGAAGATTGCCGCTCATGGCTCTCGAGTTTGGCTCATCAACACGGGCTGGACTGGAGGCGCCTATGGGGTTGGCAACCGAATGAAGCTTTCGCATACGCGGGCAATGATCCATGCCGCTTTTGGTGGTCAGCTCGATGACGTCGCCTTTGAAACCGACCCAATCTTCGGCCTCAGCATTCCAACTGCTTGTCCAAACGTTCCGCCGGAGGTTCTGAATCCCCGGAATACGTGGGCGGATAAGGACGCGTACGACGCTCAGGCAACGAAACTCCACGCGATGTTCGAAGCCAACGCGAAGCAGTTCGAGTAGGAGTCTGGGCGTCTCGCCCGGCTCAAGTAGCAAAAGAGGGTCTGGGCGTCCTCGCCCGGCTCAAATAGCAAAAGGGGTCTGGGCGTCCTCGCCCGGAAAAGCTTCCTTTGTTACCTCAGTGGATCGTGGGCACTACTCCAAACGAAATTCTCCGCGTTTTCTACTAACTTTGCTTTCACTGGATTCTCTTGGATGTAGGCCCTCGTCCGAAGAAAGTGGTCCTCGTTACGCATGAAGCGATCAAAGTAGCCTTGTTGCCAGATAGATTCCATTTCAGGGTGTAGTTTTTTTAGTCGATGTGCTGTGAATGACTTAAGCGACTGAATCGCGACCGGAAGGCCTTGACCTTCGTCAAATCTGGCCAAAAAATGAACATGATTCGGCATAACGACCCAGGCAAGAAGCGCAAAGAATTTCTCATCGTGATACAAAAGCGAGTCTTGAACGATAGCCGCGCACGACGTTTCGCGTAAAATGCACGATCCAACGCCTAGATCAAGATACTTTTCGATGCGACGAATCCGCTCGATCTCAATATTTCCTTTTAAATCGGTCAGCTCCACCTCAAATCGCTCTAAAACCTCCTTGGGGAGGCTATCTGAAAGTCGAAACGTTACAAATTGTGTGGCACCTGCTCCGTCAAAGTGCGGGACGCTTTGTTGACGCTGGTACCATCCTTTATTCTCACCCACGATAGCGTGGATTCTACACCTTTGGCTCGAACCGGGCGAGGACGCCCAGACCCCTAGTTCGCTTCCTGCAACATCTCCGCAAGATCGAGCAATCGAATCTCGTCGTCGCCCGCGACTTGTTTCACGCCCGCGTCGAGCATGATCTTGCAGAACGGACAGCCCAGCGCGATCGTCTTGGCTCCAGTGGCCAAGAGTTGTTCGATCCTCGCGTTCGCCGGACGCTCATTCGGAGCTTCTTCCATCCACATGCGGCCGCCACCCGCGCCGCAACAGCGCGTCTTGATGCCGCTAAACTGCGGATCGATCATTCCCTCAACCAATGCGCGAGGAGCTTCCTGCTCGTCGTTCACTCGACCGAGATAGCACGGATCGTGCATCACAACACTTCCTTTCTCTGGCGTCGCCGCAAGCAACGAGCCCTTTGAAACAAGCTGCTGCAGCAACTGGGTGTGATGAAAAACATCGATAGAAACATTGAAGTCGCTGTATTCGTTCTTCAGCGAATTAAAGCAGTGGGGGCACGCGGTCACGATCTTTTTGACCTTGTATCGCTCAAATACCGATGCGTTTTCCATAGCCTTTTCTTGGAACAGAAATTCCTCTCCCAATCTCCTTGCAGGATCCCCAGTACACGATTCCTCATTGCCCAAACAAGCAAACGAAACCCCTGCCTTCTGAAGCAAATCGGCCACTGCTTTGGTGGTTTTAACCGACCCCGGATCGGTCGCGCCGGCGCACCCCACCCAGAACAGATATTCGAACGAAACGCCGTCGCGAGCAAGGGGGATCGAGAGGTCTTTCATCCAATCTTCCCGGTTGCCAGTTGCCCCCCACGCGTTGCCAGTTGAGGCGGTTTGCCGCAGCACCAACGCCGCCGACCCGCTCAGTCCGCCCTCAGAGACAATGTTCCGTCTGGCGTCAACAATAATGTCGACATGTCTAATTAGGACGGGACAAGCCTCTACACAAGCATTGCAAGTCGTGCACTGCATCAAAGCTTCTTGGGTAAGCGAAGCAACGACTTCCGCCCCAGTTTCCATCGCCCCTATCAAGTCCTGAACGATCTTCTTGGGGTTGAGCACTTTGCCCACATTCCACGCAGGACAGACTTCCGTACACCGTCCGCATTCCATGCACGCGTCGAGCGACATCAGGTGCCATCGGGAGTAGTCCTTCGCGTGTTTCACCCCAATCAATTCGGTCTCTTCGACTTCGGTCATAGTGATGGTTCGGAGCTTGCCCATCGGGGTATCCGGCGAGCCCGCCGCACTGAAAATCGCGAGCAGAATATGCTTGATCCGAAGCTTGGGAATGATGCAGAAAAATCCGAGAACCAACGCAACGTGGAACCACCACGCCACCTTGTACGTCAGCACGCCAAAGTGTCCTAGCGGCTGGGCGATGGCGTAACCAACCCACGACCAAGTATCCCACGCATGAGGGTCAGCGGCGATGCGAGCGGCCTCCAACAGGTAACCATTCAAGGTAATTCCCAGAAGCAACCACAACACGCCCATGTCCCATTTGTCTTGCGAGATAGGTGCTTTAGTGCGAAGGCGACGAACAATCGCCCAAACCAACCCAAACAGAAGCAATAGCCCCAACGAGTCGAACGTGGTTTCGTAGATTAAATAGTAAGCACCTTTGTGGAATTTATACGGCGAGTAGGTATTGATGCCAAGCAACGTCGTGGCAATAAACAACGCACCGAACCCGTAAAACATCATGAGGTGCATCGGCGCACCGCTGGTGGGTCGGCTAGATCGCACCTTCTTCTGAAGCAGGATCATCGGGAGAACCTTGCTCCACCACTTGAGAACGCCTGCCTTCGTCGGCATCCAGTATTGCGTGCCTTCGCGAATCGGCCCAGTTGGACGACCCGTCTGCCATAGCTTCACGCGGTCGTAAACCTGGCGCCCCATGTAAAACAGGCTCATCAACGCCAAGACGTAAAAAATCAGCTTCTCGGGAAGCGAAAAGTAGAGATATTCTTCTCGGGTTGCTTGTGGGTTCACTCGTGTCGCGCCTTTGCGATAGATTGTGCCCCTTAGAGGAACACTATGGCTAGTCTACCGAGGTTCGTCAGCTACCTACAGGCATAAATAGTATCCGGTTTCGGAAGTCCTGGAATCTCAATTCTTTCGACCCTATACTTCCCCGGAATCAATTTGTATGCTTTGCCACTGCCAACTAACAGAACGGTATCGGCATCAAGCGCGGCACAACTTGGGGCGTGCAAATCAGGCCCAGGCATAAACGATTTTCCAGTTGTAGGCGAGAAGAAAACCATATGTCCTTGCAGGTGACGATTTGGCACACAGCCAAAAAGGCCTGGTCCGGAAAGCCACAAATAGGAGCTAATAATGTTTGCTTCAGGCGCAATGAGGATTTCTTCCGCCGTTTCAAGGTCCATGACGTAGAGGCTGTCGTACCCTCCTTCTCCGTCCCCAAGGGTGTGAAATGAGGAGACAAGCATAAAAGGCGTATTAGCCGCCCTTAATTTAGGCTCCCGGTGCCGTTTCCCGATATCGACAGTTTTCTTGGTCACTCCTTTGTCATCAAGTTGAGTCATCACGAACTCTTTTGATCCTTTCTTTTCGGCAGTTACCCAAAAACTATCGGATTCACGACACCTCGTTCGCTGGTCCAAGTCGGATACTTTTTTACAAACCCAACCAGCAAGTTCATGGTCCGAGCCAAATTTTGTCAAAGAACGCTTATAAACATAAACATTGTTAACACCACCATTGACCATCAAGCTGTCGATCATCAAACTGTCCCCAAACCAAAAGATTTCGCTACTCGCCAATAAATGGGTTTTTGCTAGCAAACCATCTTTGGTGACCACAAAAATATCGGTTACATCACTTGTTTCGACCAGGGCTGCAACCATCGTCCCATCTGGCGATATTTGAACCTTCCTCAGGTTAGAATCAGCCGTTAATTTGCAAACCACGCTTGCTTTTGAGTCCAAGAACGCTAATTGGAAATCTTGATCTCTTGGAGCATCCTTGAGATAAGTTGTCACGTAGGCAATTGCTTTTGAGCTCGCGACCTGCCGAAGGTCCTTGATGAGTCGCGCTTCATAATCCGGCTTCAGTCCCGCGACTTGTAACATTAGTGCAAGCAACATACAATTCTTGATCCCCAACGATCAGACGCCCTTTGATACATCGGGTTACAGCCGTTAGTCAACCAGCTGTCGCAGTCGTTGGAATTCACCCGCGACCTCGCCGACCGGAGCAATCCACAAATTCTTGCGCTTTTGATTGATGTTCTCCAGCACCAAGCGATGAAGTAAAATCGACGCATTCGACTCGGTAAACAGCCGTCGGAAAGGAATGATCACCCAGCTCAGTTCGTTCGATTGGCCCAAATCCGCCAGCCAATTGGAAGAGTAACCGAGAACAGGAGTGGTCGCAAGGTTCTTCACATTCGAACTCAGACGGTTAACCCCTTCGGTGCCCGTCACCACGTGCTTAAACAGATTCTGAGAAATGAGGCTGACATTTTTGCCTGCGATCGTTAACTCCGCGCTCCGGTGCGCCAAGCCCAAAGGCTCGGTATGAAAGAACTCTTCGACAAAGTCCTTGGCCAAGTTCAATTCCTCGATCAGGGCCGGGATGGTCCAACCAAAGAGGTTTCCGTCAAAGGTTTGCGATTCAAACGGTGAACAACCAAACTCGTGTCGACTCCCTGCCAGGCGCTTCCACAAGATGGCATCCTCGAGAACCACGTCGGGATCGACGTAAAAACTCGCTCGAAACCCTAGTTGTTCCAGGATCGGAGGAGCTAAATCGGCATGTTCTTGCAGGCCACCAATATAAGCAAAACTGACCGCGCATTTAGCCTTATTGGGCCAAACGATTGAGGCACTTTTGCGTGCCGTTTCTTGTTCAAGAATCGGAAAAATTGCACCGAGATTGGTGTCAGGAGAACTGTTTGGCGATTTTCCTTTATTTGTCCAGTTTCCCCTCATGCTGGGCTTTATCCATGCACGGATCGTGCCGACCACGGCACTTTTGCAATAACCCGCATTAACTGTTAAATGTGAGGAAAGGTTGGGCAGAATGCTGAAAGCTAACAGCTTTTTGGCTAAGCGAAGGGCCTAAAGCCTTCCGCGAGACTTGACATCCAAGTAGAAATTGACCAAATCGCCCGCTAAATCCTGAGGTTCCGAGTCCAAAACATTGATATTCGCCGACTTCAGCATGGTAGCCGCCTGTCGCCGCTCATCGGTCAGGAAGTGAGCGCTGGCAAATCGGAACAAGGTCTCGGCATCCTCCGGCTCGTTGCGCAAAATCTCTCGAAATCGAGGGTCGTTGATGTTGGCCAGCAATGCGATGTGATTGCGAGAGAAAGAACCAAATGATTTGATCACGTCGGTGGCTTGATCGCGGTCCTCGACCGCGGTGAAATTGATCAACAGCGAGCGACGCTTATGCCGAGAGGCCAAATAGCTAAATGCCCGAACCGGATCGGATTCGACGGGCTCGGCCACCAGATTGTAAACGGCGTTCAGCATCACGCCCAGCTGTCGATGCCCTTTTTTGGGCGGAACAAATTGGATGATATCCGCTCCGTAGGCGAGCAGGCCAACGTTATCCCCGGCGGAAATTGCCGCGTGGATGACGAGAAGAATGGAGTCGAGCACAAGGTCAAGCTTGCGTACGCCATTGATCTCGGCCATCATGTGCCGGCCGCAATCAACGCAAAGAATAACCGCCTGATTGCGCTCGACTTCATACTCCCGAACGATGATTTTCCCCCGGCGGGCAGTGGCCTTCCAATCGACCTTTCGAAAATCGTCACCCTCGGAATAATCCCGCAGCGATTCGAACTCGGTACCCATGCCCTTCAACCTAGACTTTCGAATTCCCGCCTCGCGAAGGCGTCCTTGCTGATTCAACAGTTGGAATTCGCGCAGCGCCAAAATGTTTGGAAAGACCTTCACTGGCTGCTCAGTATTAAGCCTTATTTGCTTCTGTACTAAACCAAACGGGCAGTTTAGTCGGAGGTAGGTCGCCCGAAAAAACTCTTCCCCCCGCTCAGGCGGAACCAAAAAATATTCGTACGTGAATTTCTGACCGGGAGAAATGCTAAATTTCGTTTCTGGCACTTCGGCCGAAAATGTCGCCGGGATTTCGTCGCGAATGACTCCGGACAAGTGAAAATCACCGTCGTGTTCAAGCTCGATCCGAATTCGATTTCGCGCCCGAACCGAAAGTACCGCATCCATTCGGCGTCGAAACCGAAGATCCTTACTATTCGGGCCGAAGTAATACGTGATTAGCAAGGCAAACAGCAAGGCAATATTGTAGAACCATCCGAACCACAAAAAACCAAAAAGAGTCGCCACCGCAATCAGCGGAATACCAAGGGCTACGAGGAACCAAAAGAATTTAGTCGGCACCATTTGGCTACGAACCACCTGTGGCTCGAAGAAAGTATCCGTTTTTCCAAACTCGTTCTGATTTTCTGGCATTTCAAACCAAGCCTCTCCTAGTACAATCAAGCCGTGCCTCTGGATATTGCCGTCCTGAGTCCTGAAAAGACTGTTTTAACTTACCGCCTTGCCGGGCTTGGAAGTCGTGCCTTAGCCCACTTTATTGATTGCCTAATCATTCTTGCAACCATCATCTTGCTTTACGTTTTGGTGATCATGTTCGCGGGGCTGAGTTTTGGGGTCAGTCCCGATTTGTCCGAGATCGCTCTCGGTGTCGTCCTCTTCATCGTCAGCTTATTGCCGTTCGCCTACTTCATCTTTTTCGAAGGATTTTGGAACGGACAAACCATTGGTAAAAAGATGGCGGGAATTCGCGTTCGAATGGCCGATGGCACCCCCATTACCTTTGCTGCATCAACCGGACGAAATCTGCTTCGGGTCGCTGACTTTCTTCCCGCACTTTACTTCTTGGGGACGGTCGCAATGTTCGTGAACCCAAAGCTTCAGCGGGTTGGTGACCTTGTGGCCGGAACCATCGTAACCCACGAAGTTCGAACTATACCAACATTCAGCATCGCCCCTCACCGAGTCGGAATTCACTCCCTCGAGAACTTAGTCGGAGAATTGCGCAATATGACCGACGCGCAATACTATGTGCTTCGTCGATATTGCGACCGTTTCCCCGAGTTGCCGAGTGATGTCCAGAACCACTTGACCGACACCGTCTGGCTACCCATGGCCGAGGCCTTGGGCGTGAAGATGCAAAATCAGGTCCATCCGCTCTACCTAGCCGAAGCAACGGTCATGAAATATGGCCGTGTGCGAGGGCTGTTGTAATCCGTGGGGACGAAATGGGGACAAGTGGGAACAACTGGTCAAGTGGGTAAAACCTCACAAAACACGTTAGGTTTTCCACAGCTTTACCAAGAGGTGAGCGCGAAGCAAAGCAACCTTCAAAAAAGTGGGGTTATACCGCTTTCCCACACCCTTAATAATAAGAATAATCTTCTTTATATAAGCAAGCTCTTTAGAAGAGAGGGTGTGGATTGAGCTTTGCGGCCAAACATTTACGGCTTTCAAATTTCCGAAACTTTGGACACCTTGAGTTGGAAATTCCGAATGGATTCACGATCTTGACCGGCCAAAACGCTCAAGGCAAGACAAGCATTCTTGAATCGTTGTATTGGCTCTCGACTACCAGGATGCTGAGAGGTACTCGCGATGCCGAAGCAATCAAGCAAGGCGAAGCCGGATGTTTGGTTGAAGCCGAGTTGGTAACCGGAACGACGATCGGAGCAACCTTAGAGCAGGGCTCGCGAAAGAAATTCTATTTGAACGGAGCATCTTTGCCAAGAGCTTCGGATGTTTTGGGACGACTGCCTTGCGTGGTCATCTCAATCTTTGATCTCGAGATTGTTCGCGGAGACCCTTCCGACCGAAGGCTGTTTCTCGATATCGAACTTTCATCGCTATTTCCCGCCTATCTGAGGCATCTTTCGATCTATAAACGGGCACTTGAACAGCGAAATGCGTTGCTAAAAATGGCTCAGGAGCGGGCAATGGACGACTTTTCGTTTGACACATGGGAAGAGCCCTTGGCCAAAGAAGGAGCCGAATTGCGAAGGATTCGGAACGAGTATTTAGATTCACTCGGGCCAAAGGTGACTCGTTACCATTCGCAGATGAGTAGCCAACCTGAAGTACTGCAACTGTCGTATATTTTGAAGGACGAGTCGACGGATCGAGATTCGCTGTTGCGAGGCTATCAGGAAACCCGACGGGCCGACATCCATCGGGGAACGACCCAGATTGGACCCCATCGTGATGATATTGAGATTCGGATCGAAAACAAGGATGCCCGTTTGTTTGGCTCTCAGGGCCAGCAGCGAACTGCGGTCATTGCTTTAAAGCTCGCAACCCTCGAAATGGCTAAAGAACACCTGGGCGAGTCTCCATTGTTATTACTGGATGATATGCTCTCAGATCTTGACGCCGAAAGGCGGTCTCGACTGTGTCATGTCGTGGCGACTGAAGCGGGGCAAGCCATCCTTACTTGTACCGAGGCCAGCGCGGCGGGAGAGGAAATCCTTGACCGATCGGTCGTGTACGCTGTAAAACAAGGAACGGTGAGTCAACCATGAATCCCATTCAACATCTGCTGAACTCAACCGTGATTCCGCCCGAAGTCTTAAAGGCCGCTCGCGCAATTTCAGTGATGCGCAAATGGGAGCAAGTGGTTGGCAAGGACATGGCCAATCGAAGCTGGCCCGAACGATACGACCATGGAACCCTTTGGATCGCAGTAAGCGGCTCGGCATGGGCCCAAGAGCTGCGCATGCAAAAAGATGAGATTCTCTCTCGACTGAACACGATCGCCGACGAACCTGGACTCTTTTTAAACGCTCGATTTGGCGTTCGCCCCCTCAAAAAAAAAGAGACTGGCCCCGCAGCGGAAGTTCCCGTTTCGGATTCTGAGGGGCTGTCCATCCGAGAAATTGCGGAGAAAAGGCAACAAGCGTGGCGCGATGCTTCAGGAACTAAAAGCTAGACCGCTCGTCTTGTTGCTGGGCGGACTCTTGTTCGGCCTCGGCTCTCCTGGCGTATCCTGGATTTTTGGTGCGATTGCTGTTCTCGCTTACTGCTTCAAACGGGCTTGGATTGGGACGCTCTGTCTCGGAGTATTTTCGGCCGGATTCTTGGTCATTTGGCACACAACCCCCGCCATTGTGTCGCCCGGCTCTTTTCATGAAAAGATCATTCTTCAGTCGTTTCCAGACTTCTTAAAGGGCGACAGTCTGTACCGATTTGTGACAGTGAATGAACCAAAACGAACCGGAATCTTGAAGACAAGTGAGGGTCAACCGTTGTCACCATTTTCACTCTTGGAGGTCGAAGGGACGGTAAACCCCGGTAAGCAGGGCAATATTCACCCCACCTCGATGACGGTCATCTCGAGCGTGCCCATCCTCGATTTCTTGGTTCAATCTCAACGAAACGCAATCGAGCGGACGAATGAAATGTATGGCAAAGAAGACGGATCATGGGTCACCGCGCTCACGTTTAACTTTCCGACGGACCTTTCGCATGATGAGAAAGCAGACCTGCGGTTTAATGGCACCTATCACCTCGTCAGCGCCAGCGGAATGCACGTTTGGGTAATCGCGCTTCTATTGCACTTTTTGTTGGTGCAGACGGGTGTTCCTCGCCATTGGCAGCTGCCGATTGTCTTCGTGCTGTTGTTGGCATATTGCGCGTTTACTGGGTTTCATCCGGCCACGCTGCGGGCGGCCTTGATGTGGCTCATCGGGTCAGCCGCGTATCTGTTTCGACGGTCTCCGGACGGCCTGTCGGCATTGTGTCTCTCCGCCCTGATTTGGCTCTTTTTTGTGCCATCGGACGCCGCCAACGCAGGATTTCAACTTTCGTACATCGTCTCGGGCTGTTTGCTCCTTTGGTTTGAGCGCCGCCGCCGTGAAGAATCATCGAACGAATTTCGCACCTCAATTGAAGCTGCCGTGGTCGCGACGGTAGCGTCGGAACCACTTAGCGCATGGTGGTTTGGACGAATCATTTTCATCGGTCCGATTAGCAATCTTCTGATTGAAATTCCGTCGTCGATCGTGATGATTCTTGGCTTCCTTGGCCTGATTCCGGGAGTGGGGATTTTATGTGTTTGGGTGGCGAAGCCGCTGATCTGGTGGATGAAAACTGCAACCCAATGGACCGCAGCTTTCCCGAGCATTCAGTTGCGAATGCATACGCTGCCACCGTGGCTGTATGCAACCTATTACTGCCTGATCTTGGTGTTGCTCTTGGGCCGACAAGCCAACTTCGGTGACCCATTTAAGAAGGAGTAGTAGAATATTAGATAGGTAAAACGATGACAATCCCTAAAGAATTGGAAAGCGTTCTCGCTTCACACCCTGAAATAATCAGCGGTGCGGTGAGATTCGTTGGAACTCGGATTCCGGTACAAGCCCTCATCGACACTCTGGATTGCGGGGGCGGCATCGAAGAATTCCTTGACGGCTGGCCCGACGTTTCTCGTGAGCAAGCTGAGGCCGTCATTCATTGGCAGCAAAACCATGCCAGACTTACCTTCGGTCTCGATCTGGCGAGCTAATGCGTGTGCTACTCGATAACAATGTGAACCATCGATTTGGCGACCTTCTGGCAGGCCACGAAGTAATTCACGCACGAACCCTTGGTTGGGCCGAGCTGTATAACGGCGACTTAATCTCTGCGGCGGAGACAAATGGGTTTGATGTGATGATTACGGCCGATAAGCAGATGCAATATCAGCAAAACATCAAGGACCGGACTATTTCCATTGTCGTTTTGAACAGTGTTATGATCGTGCTGCCGGAGATCTCGCAACTTGCTCCACAAATTCAAGAACTCTTGGACAACGGACCCGTGAGCGGATCATTTACCATTGTTTCCCCAAAGGTTTAAAAACTTTTCAATAAACCATCCGACTTGGTGCAACTATATTGCTGAGGATCCTCAATCCATCCATGATCCAAGGCGGTTCAAACGATCAAACAGAAATCAGGGCGCAAATCGAAGCTGCGTATGCCGAATTCGGCGGTGCAATCCTTCGCTTCGCAATCCGACTCTGTGGCAATCGTGACGACGCCGAAGACATCGTGGTCGAGACATTTGTACGGGCTTTTCAAAACTGGAACGAGTATCACGGCACCGGATCGAGACGAGCATGGCTATTTGGAATTGCCCACAACGCAACCCGCATGGCCCGGCGACGACGGCGAAGGTCAGAGATTCAAATTCCAGATGAAATCGAAGCTCCGCAAGGAAATGCAATCGAATGGATAGCGATCCAACTGGCAGTAAATGAACTTCCGACCAAACAGAAGGAATCATTTCTCCTAGTCAAAGGCGAAGGCCTGACGGCGCGAGAGGCATCTGAAGCTCTCAATCGCCCAATCGGCACCGTCCTCTCGGAAGTCTTCCACGCGCTGCGATTCTTGCGAGCTAAGCTTTCAGAAAAAGAACCAGCAACCTCTCGATCGACGAAAATCTGCGAGGCTGAACTATGAACTGCGAACAAGCACAAACGATCCTTATCGACCCGACCGTCGACGAAAAGTCGACGACATGGATTCAAGCGACCGACCACATTTCTCATTGCGAAGAGTGTCAGGTCCAAGCTCAATTCGAACGCCACCTAGGTGCTTGGCTCGACGCTCCAGTTCAACCGAAATCAGATGTCTGGACTCGAATCGAGGCTAAAACAACCGATCCGGCCCTTGAATTGTGGATGAACTCGAAACATAAAAAGGACACAATGAAACGAAACATCATTACTTCATCAGTAGCAGCAGCAACTATTATGGTCGGACTCGGATTGATCTCTCAATCTGCGTTGGCCGCGACTCCGAAGGCCAAGTTCACCGCCATGAAAAAGGTCGTCATGGCTTCGGTAAAGCAAGGCGCATTGAAACAAGAAATCGGCGTTTCTTGGTTTATCGTTGACGGACAATTGGTTAATTTAGCCGAAGAGACCTTCCAGTTCAAAATTGATCCCAAGGCGACGGCAAATCAGGCTAAGCCAGACGCTAAATGGACGAGTACGAGTGGTGAGAAAAAGGTTGTCGTGCAGCCTCTTCAACTCGATCTTAACGAAACCCACTACGACTCAATCCGGTTTGGAAAGGACCAAAATGAGCTCGTTTTGACTCAACGGGGCAAATCGAATATGCGCTACGTAGTTAAGCTTGACAACAAAACCTGTGCGCCAACTTACCTTTCGCTGCAAAAGAGTGAGAAGGGTGCTTGGCAGCTAGTCCAAGGAAGGCAAGTGAACTTCACGGTATACCTGCCACTCAAAGGCAAGTAATTGCCTATTGCCGAGCTTCCCCGGAATTTGGGGAAGCTCTTTGCCGAATTTAGGCTCCGAGTAAAGCTTGTCGAGCCTCTAGCTTTTCAATTCTCGCTTTCAGCTCGGCCAAAGTCGCTCGATCTCGCTCGATAACTTCCGGTTTTGCTCTTTCGACGAACTGCGGATTGTCGAGACGAGCGGCCAATTTGGCTTCTTCATCGGTCGATTTTGCAAGATCCCTAGTAATACTTTCCAAGACCTTGGCGAGATCGATGAGTCCTTCGACGCCGATGTGGAGGTCGATTCCACCCGAAGTGGCCGAAACAAACCGCCCGTTTGGCTTTCCGTGAATGAGGTTCTGGACCCATGCCTGCGACGACACGATCGCCTCGTTGCCCTTTAGGTCGCCTTCGAAATAGACCGAAGCAACCTGCTGCATTGGCTTCAGGTCAAGTTCTGCTCTTAGAGCCCGCAATGCCCTGGTGGCGGCGAAAACAGATTCAATTTCTTGCTCTGCTTCTGGCTGATTCAGGTCAGCTGGTAATACTGGCCAATCGGCCGACATCACAAACTCTCTCTTGCCCTCAATCGGGAGATACTTGTACAGCTCCTCGGTGATGAACGGCATGATCGGGTGAAGCATCTTGATGAACGCCTCGAACGCGGTGAGGAGCACCCACTGTGGAGTCGCTTTTTGCTCATCATTGTAGAGTCGCGACTTGGAAATCTCGATGTACCAGTCGCACACTTCGCTCCAGAAGAACCGATAAAGCGCTTGACAAGCTGCCTGCAAGTCGAACCTTTCGTACGCCTGTTTGACTTCCTTTTCGGTGTGAACAAGGCGAGAAAGCAACCACTTATCGACGGTTTCTAACTCAGTTGGCTTTGCGGGAATGCCATCCACGTTCATGAGAACGAACCGAGTCGCATTCCAGATCTTGTTGCAGAAGTTTCGGGCTTCCTCCGTCTTCTTCTCGCTATAGCGCAAATCCTGGTTCTCCCCCGTTTGGCTCAGCAACGTCCAGCGCAGGGCATCCGCACCGAGAGTATTGATGACATCCATCGGATCGATGCCCGTACCGAGCGACTTACTCATGCGTCGGCCATCTTCCCGCAGGACGGTCGCATAGATAATGACTTGGCTAAACGGCTTTGCTCCAACCAAGTCGTAGCCCATCATCAGCATCCGTGCGACCCAAAGATTAATGATGTTTCTATCAGTTATAAGTATGCTTGTAGGATAAAAGCTATTCATATCCTCAGACTGCTCTGGCCAACCGAGAGTAACAAATGGCCACATTCCCGAGCTAAACCAAGTATCGAGTACATCGGTATCCTGCCGAACGATCTTCTTGCTGCCTGCTTGCTTCTGCGCTTCTTCCCACGTCAGGGCAACGAAAAGTTCATTTTCTTCTGTGTAATAGGCCGGGATGCGATGGCCCCACCAAAGTTGACGCGAGATATTCCAGTCACGAATACTCTCCATCCAGGCGAGGAAGATGTCCTTGTAGCGCGCTGGGTGGAACGTGATTTCGTCTTGCTGGACCGCTTCGATGACTGGTTTGGCGAGCTCGCCTTGGCGAGCAAACCACTGTTCGCTGAGCAATGGTTCAATGACTTCGCCGCTGCGATCGGACAAAATGATTGGTATTTCATGGTCGACAATTTCGACCAAAGCACCGCACTCTTCCAAGTCTTTGACAATTTGCTTTCGCGCTTCGTACCGATCCATCCCTTCATATTTCTCGACTGAAGACGCCAATTCAGGTTCAAACTCGCGGTTCCATTCGGCACTGATGCGCGCCGACAGGTCGAGAACAACGGGCATCGCGAGGTTGTGGCGAACACCGACTTCGTAGTCGTTCGGGTCGTGAGCCGGAGTAATCTTCACCGCTCCGGTGCCGAATTCAGGGTCGGGATAAAGGTCGGAAACCAACGGAATTTCCCGTCCAACCAATGGGAGTCGCAGCATCTTTCCGATCTTGCCCTCGTACCGTTTGTCCGATGGATGCACCGCAACTGCGATGTCAGCGAGCATCGTCTCAGGCCGGGTCGTCGCGATCACAACCGATCCTGTGCCGTCGGTAAAGTCATATCGGATGTGATAGAGATGGCCTTTTCGGGTTTCTCGCAAAGTTTCAATGTCCGAAACGCTTGTCTTGAGCTTTGGATCCCAATTAACAACCCGTTTTCCACGGTATATATGGCCCTTGTTGTACCAATCAATGAAGACTTGAAGAACCGTATTCGCGTAATGATCATCGAGCGTAAAGCGTAAACGCGACCAATCGAATGCGCATCCCAGCGCCTTTAATTGGGTTAAAATTGTGTCGCCAGACTCACCGCGCCACTGCCAGACTCGTTCAACGAACTTTTCTCGGCCCAACTCGGCGCCGCTAGAACCTTCTTTTCGCAACTGTTTCTCGACGACGGACTGAGTAGCAATGCCTGCGTGATCTTGTCCGGGCAAAATAAGGACGCGTTTTCCCTGCATTCTCTGGAATCGGCCAAGGACATCCTGAAGGGGATAACACAGCGCGTGACCCATATGAAGTGACCCGGTAATGTTTGGTGGGGGAATGGTGATGCAGTACGAAGGCTTGGTCGTATCGTCCGAAGGAGAGAATAAATTCGCATCATCCCAGGCTTGGTACCATTTTGATTCAACGCTAGTCGCCTCGTAACGAGGCGGAAATTCGATATTTTCCATGTGTGTTTCAATACAACTCCATGTCTTGGGTTGCAATGTAAGAATACCAGACCAAGCGGAGCGAAGCTCCCAAGAGGACCTTCCCGTGCAGCGAAGTAAGCTTGGGAAGAGGTGAGGTAGATAGGGCTTGCAGTCTCCAAGTGTTTCACGTTAAAATGTTCAGTGTAACATGGATCAGATTGAAAAAGGCTTTATTCTCGGATTCTTCGCCGGGCAAGGGAGCTTCGGGGGGGACGGACGAACACCCCAGCTCACGCTGCGGATGCATACCTCCCACGAAGCCCTTCTCATCAAACTCTGCGGCCTCTTCCCCGGCAGCCAGATCTACGGACCCTATACCCATGGTGACCGTAATTACATCCAATGGATGCTAAGAGGGGATGAACTGGCAAAGGTAGTCAACCAAGGAATCTTCGAGGACCTAAAAGACTGGGACATGCCAAGCTACGAGCGCTACCGTGCAATGGTTGAGAGTTACTTTGCCGACGGCAAGCTCAAATTCCGATCCAAGAAGAGGCGACGAATCACATCTTCCAAGGGTGGCTCCTCGACTGACAGCGTTTGAACCTGAAAAGTGGCCAAAATTCCCGCCAAAGCCGCCGGAACCGCGGCCCGTTCAACCGTCAAACAAGCCGTGTTTCCATCCACCGAAACCACCGTCCCAAACTTTGCTAACTCATCCGAAATCGCATCCGAACTAAGAACTAACTGAATCAACGTATCTCCCGAGTCCTTCAAAGCCAAATCTTCGAGTGATCCATCGTAAAACACCGTACCGTGGTCGATGACCACCACCCGATGACAAAGCTCTTGCACATCCTGCATGTAATGGCTCGTCAAAACAATCGTCGACCCGTCCTCGCGATGAAGCTCTTGCAAGAATTCGCGAATGCGCTTTTGCGACACCACATCCAAACCAAGCGTCGGTTCGTCAAGAAAAATCACTTTCGGAGCATAAAGCAAAGCTGCAACCAACTCACACTTCATCCGTTCGCCCAGCGAAAGTCGCCGAACCTGGGTGTCAAGCTTGTCACCAATCTGTAATGCCTCCACCAACTGGTCCAGGCGACGCTTGTAAAGGGCATCAGGAACCTCGTACAGCTCTTTGAAGACCAAAAACGAGTCCATAGCGGGCAGATCCCACCAAAGCTGCTGCTTGTTGCCCATCACCAGCGATAGCTTCCGCAGCATTTCGGGCTTGCGGTCGGTCGGACGATAGCCCATGACCGAACATGTTCCGGAAGTCGGATACAAAATGCCCGTCAGCATCTTGAGCGTAGTTGTTTTCCCCGCTCCGTTCGGACCCAAGAATCCGACGATCTCCCCTTCCTCGATGGTCAAATTCACGTCGACCACTGCATTCACCGAAACCTTATCGGGTTTGATCAACCCCTTGATCGCGCCCGCAAAACCCTTCCCCCGCTTGTTTGAGGTATACGTCTTGGTCAACTGGTGGGCTTCGATAATCGGCACAGGGTTACGGTTTACCTTAAGTATTCTCTTTGATGCGAAGCATCCTTGGAGTGCGCGAACCTGTTCGCGCTTTGGAACTGCGAAGCCTGCTTCGCTGAAGAGACTTCTGCAATTGCTATGGGCGATAGTCGAAGTTTGGAAAGAATGGCTGACTTCAATTAGGGCTTTCCCGGAACAATCAACGACTGAAGAATAAGAAGCGACAAAGGAGCAGTCGCCATCAAACTATCCAGGCGGTCAAGCAGTCCGCCGTGGCCCGGCAAAATATTCCCGCTATCCTTCACGTCAGCCTTCCGTTTCAGCCAGCTTTCGAAGAGGTCGCCGGCTTGGCCAAGGATTCCGCAATTGAGTCCAAGAAGCAGCATCAGGAGCATCGGATAATGGAAGATTGCCCCTAGAGCAAGCGCCGCCCCGACGCACGCAACCAAATTCCCAATCGACCCTTCCCACGTTTTGTTGGGCGAAATCGACGGAGCGAGTTTATGCTTGCCAAACGCTTTGCCGACGAAGATCGCCGCGGTGTCGCCGCACCAAATGGGGATCGCGGCAGTCATCAGCAAGGGCCAAGTTGAGGGTGATTTGGTTGTGGCCAGCAAAGCGAGGGGGATAACCGTTGCAAAAGTCCATAAAATTGAACTGATGCTTGCCAAAGTGTTTTTCCTTGCAAACAGCCAAATCATGATCAGGGCCGAAACAGTTGCGAGAAGGAGGTAAATGAAGTACGGCAAGTTTATGCCTTTTGCTATTACATTCACAGTTGCAACAGCCGTAATGGTTGCGGCAGCAATCGCCGAAGATAGTCTGCCTGGGTCACCGGAAGCATTCTTTTCAGCGAGACGATCAAATTCGAATGCACAAACTCCCGCAATGGCCACAATCAGCAGCTTGACCGCCCAGCCGGTCGGATCAAAAAAAAGAGCCCCGACAACGACGGCCAAAAGCACAATCGCGGTTAGAACTCGTTCTTTCACAAAGCTAGTTTAGCTAAATGTGGCACTGATACGCGCAAGGAGGAACAACTGTAGCTTATCAGTGTGAAACAACACGGATAAACTCGGCTAAGGCAAACCAGAATTAGGAGGCGCTACTCGTGTATCCGTGCCACCAGGACAAGCCCTAGTCGGTCGGAAACTCGACCTCGGCGTTAATCAGCTTCAAAGCAACCTGCGTTCGGTTTTCGCACTTCAGCTTTCGCATGATCACGCTGACCAAATTCTTCACGCTCTGCTCTCGCAGATCGGACACTTCCGAAATGGTTCGATTCGACATTCCTTTGGCCACAAATTCCGCGACTTCATATTCGCGGTGGGTCAGGGCATTGCCCTTGCCATACGAGCGTTTTCCTTCCCGACTGACCGAGGAGGCAGGAACCAACGATGAGAGCGCCGAAACGGATTCGTACAAATCGTTCGCTGAAGACGAGCGAGAAATGGTGGCGTCAACCGATGATTCGTTGTTCTTTTCGCCGATCATCGCGAGAAAGAAGTCGCCAACCGCGCGGGCTCCAAGCAGAAACTGAACCTCATCGACGTCAAGTTGCTCACCATCAACAATCAACAACTGTGCGCTATTCTTTTTAGCGCTGGAAATCAATTCCTTTGCCGTTGTTTCACGGGCAACCACTTGAATTGACCCCTTTCGATCTAAAAGACCAGATAAAGCATCAAGGAAAAGACGCTCCTTAGAAAACACCGCAATTCTCATCATTTCTACTGTTCAGACGCCTGAACGGATTCAGTCTAACAAAGTTTGAGACAAATAACCAAGAAAATGCGCATGAACGGCAATTAAAAAATAAAGTAACCCCATCATTGGTACCAATGATGGGGTTATTCAGCCCTTATGGGTTAACTTTGACTTTGATCGTTGTGACGTATGGCTCTTTGAGGCCATAGCTGTCAGAAACCGTCAATGTAATGGTGAATTCACCGTTTGGTCGCATCGCTGATGGATTTTTGAGGTCATTGCTCGATGTTCGGAAGCGGAACTTTACGCTTGCGCCTTCGGCGTCAGCTTGAATGCCATCCGCATCATCAAAGTCCCATGAGTACTTAAGAACGCTGCTCCCGCCGTAACCTCGGGCTGCGAATGTCAATGAGTCATTGAGGGCGCAAACCGCCGTTTTGAACGTTGTTTCAGCTCGGATCGGAGTTCGGTCATTGACGACTCGAATGTCGCCCAAGTAGAACGCCGTCGAAACGTCGCCGCTAAAGCTGATGTTCTTAACGATCTTGTTGGTCTTGTCAAAACCCTTGATCGCTTGAAGCGGAATGCCTGCTTGCTTCCAACCACGATCAACGCTTACCGTTGTACTAGCAGGAATAAAGGCTTCGCTCTTCTTGCCGTCGGTGGTCGCAATGATGATTCGCATCATCTTCAGGGTTGAGAGAGTCACCGTTGAGGCGGCTCCACCGCCACCTTTATTGCCTTGTCCTCGACCTTTGCCTGTGTCTCCACCACCGTCGTCAAAACCGCCGATACCGCCGCCACCGTTGCTGCTACCAGCAGAAGTTGGTCCGCCGCCCGCGCCAGCACCTTTGCCCGCTCCGCCACCCGTCGAGTTCACGGTGCCGTCAAGCGATTTAAAAGTGATGCGAAGCAAGTTGGCTTTGTCGCTAAAAGATCCAGAGAGGTCAATTGGACGCTCCCATGTTAGGATTCCGCCCTGGAAAAGGTTTCTGGTGGTAACTCGAACCGAGGTTGAGCCCTGAAAAGCGTCTTCTTCCGTTTCCGAGCAGATTCCGCTGCCCCAACTTCGGAGGGAAATTGATTGATCCTTCAACGAAATCCCCGGTCGGTAGAGCGTATCTCCGCCTTGGTGGGTGCCCGTCATGGACAACAGTGATGCTAACAAGATGGTATTCAATTCATTCTCCGTTTATGCTTCTAGCCAGTAATTCTACTTACAGATATAGTGATTGTAGCTTCAGACGCGGAATCGGTCAATAGATTTCGCTTTTCCTGTACTCTTTTCGACGCAAATTTTAACCCCAGAGATTACACCTGGTTCGTTTGCAACCTCAAATTTCTCCGGCAAACCCGTCCGAAACCTTCGCAAAATGATGTCGCGGTTCATCCCCAGCACGCTGTTGATCGGGCCGCACATGCCAACATCGGTGATGTAAGCGGTCCCTCCAACCAAGATTTGCTCGTCGGCAGTGGTGACGTGAGTGTGGGTTCCGACGACTGCGGTGGCGCGGCCTTGGCAATGGTAACCCATCGCAATTTTCTCGCTGGTCGCCTCGCAGTGGAAGTCCAAAAATCGATGATGAGTTTGCAGGTCTCGAACCAACTCGTCGAAGGCCTGAAACGGGTCATCGTAAATCGGATCCATCATAACCCTTCCACACATGTTCATGATCGCGAGCTGAACTCCGTCTTTTTGAATCTGGATGAGGCCTTTTCCAGCTGCATTCGGCGAAATGTTGTGAGGGCGAACGATCGGTTTTCCGGTGTTCAAATACGGTTCGATATCTCGCTTGTTGTAGGCGTGGTTGCCCAGGGTAATCGCATCTGCTCCGTATGAATACAGCTCCTCGGCGATGGCGGGAGTAATTCCGAGTCCACCTGCACTGTTCTCGCCATTAATGATGACGAAAAGCGGGTTATGCTGGGCGATGAGGCCGGGAAGGCCATCTCGAACCGCATTTCGCCCCGGCTTACCGACGACGTCACCAAGAAAAAGAATTGTGTATTCAGACACCCCTCAGATTATGGCCTCCTACCCATTGCCATCTAGTATTTAAAAAGGGCCTTTTGGATGATAGAACGTTCTCAGGCATTTCCGGCCCTCCGGAGGCCTGGGTAAGGATCGAAATTAGTCCGTTCCAAGGGCGCTCCAACTAACTTTAAACGCGAAAGGCAAAGCGAGCGTCCCCGCCGAAGGCGAGCTTCGCGAATCTTAAACAAAGAGCCCCAAGGATTCAGTTGGCATTTGGGTGCGTCCAGGCTGCCCAAAAACTTTCTACCCAGCACGAATCCCAAAGAATTTTCGCTCCGTATAAACTCGCTATGAGTCTCATCGCCACCCTCGCGCTCACCGCAAGCCTAATGTCACCAATCCAAAAGCCCCATATCATGATCCTCGGTACGTACCACATGGGAAACCCTGGGCTTGACATTGCAAACGTCAAGTCCGACGACGTGCTCGTTCCAAAACGCCAGGCTGAGATCGCCGAAGTAGTCCAGGTGCTGAAAAAGTTCCGACCGACGAAGGTCGTTATCGAGGCTCCCCTGAACGACACCAAGGCGCAACAACAGTACCAAGACTATCGCACAGGAAAGTTCGAGCTACGCCGCAACGAAATCGACCAATTCGGCTTTCGCTTAGCGAAAGAAATGGGGCACACCAAAATCTATCCGGTCGATGTCAAAGGCGAATTTCCCTTCGAAAACGTGATGGCGCTCGGTGCAAAAATGGGCAAGCAAGCTGAACTCGACAAGGCAATGCAAACCATGCAAAGCGAAGTCGCCAAGATCGACCATTCGATCCAAACCGGGACCGTGATCGACACACTGCGAATGTTGAACGCGAAATCAACGGTAGAAGAAAGTCAGGGACTCTATATGAAGCTCTCGCAGTTCGCCACAAGCGACAACTACGCTGGACCCGATCTACTCGCCGAATGGTATAAGCGCAACATTCGAATCTCGGCGAATATCAATTCCCTCATCGAATCACCCAATGAGCGGATCTTGGTGATCTATGGCGCGGGACACCTGTATTGGCTGCAGCGGAACGTGCTCGATTCACCCGATTTGGTTCTCGATCGATTTCATTGAATGCGAATCGTGTCTTTTAGCTTCACCGACCAACCCTTGTCAAAAGTCACCTTATACGTATGAATCTCACCCGCAGATGGGAACGCGAATAGTCCTGGGTTCTCCTTTAGAGGTATTCCGCTCGCGCATAGAACCATAGACGGCTTGTACTGGCCAAGATTCGATTTGAGCCAATCAACTGTATCGTTGATTGATTCGCGTGAAATTGCGAGTTGGTTCGGATAGTAATCGCGGTTTTCCGGTCGATCTTCTTGATTGACCAACAGCAAAGAGGACAAGGGCGAGAGAAAAAGACTCTGGGATTTTTCACCCATCATCGAATTAATGAAGGCCGCGGCACCAACGCGATCTTGCCGATAAATAAACAAATTTGTCGAATGAGTTAAGTGAGATTCTGACCGGAATCCGGACATGTGAGTCTTCTTACCGTCCCGAATGATGTCCTCTTCAATCTTCTTGCTCGGGGAAAATGACGTCCCAAATTCGAATATCGACGGATCGCTATCACGCGGGCCGGAGCGGGCTATGTTCGCCCCGTCCAAGAACATATACGAACTCTTCTGGCTATCAAATCGGCGAGTTAACTTCTGGATCGCCAATGTCATTTTGTCGGTCGATAATTGTTCGAGGTCCTCCGTGGCCAAAATAGGATGCTCGTTTCCGGCTACCAAAATCATCGTGAACGATAGCTTCGGATTTTGCAACATCGTCATCGTCGCGAGAATTGTCGAAATCATTAATGGATTATAAGCCGAGAGTTCGATGAACGCAATGCAATTCTTTAGTCCTGAAGGGACGTTTCAAATTAGCCTAGGACGCAGGAGGATGTTGCACTGATATTGAGAGCTGAAGGTTCGCTTCAATTGAATCCTTCCCTTGTTGCCATTCTTCGGGACCTCAACGCATAAACTCCAATTCCCAATAAAATCGCAACCCCCGTCGCGATCTGCTTCATCCAGCCCTCTTCTCTCACCGTGCAGACGAAAACCACCGTAATCACGATTGCCGGAACGACGCCCAGCAGCACCGCGACCGGAATCCCCCCGGGAACCTTAAACGGCCGCACCAATTCCGGCTCCCGAATCCGCAAAACCACCAACGCAGCAAACTCAAATAGTACGCTCAATCCATATAAGATCGAGTTGACCGTGATCAGTTCAGTGAAGCTGAACCATGAGAAGCAGGTGTACAGCAGCGCGCATAAAACGATCGAGCGGACTGGCGTTCCCCATTTGGGATGAATGGTCGCCAAGCTCTTCGGCAAGAATCCGTTCTCGGCGAAAACCGCCGGAATTCGAGACGACGCCAGCATCTGAGAGCCAAACATCGCCGAAGTCGCTGCCAGTGCCGCGACCAAAACGATGCTCCCAATCCACGGAGTCGAGGCCTTCGCCGCGATCCCGGCCCAACTCCCTTCTGTCCACTGAGAAGCCAGCGGCGCCGTCTTAATCGCCGCCAAAACGGGCAACAAATACACCAAAGTCACCAATGGAATCGAGATCGCCAATGACCGAGGAAAACTCCGCTGCGGATCCTCAACCTCGGCCGCCACTGTGCTCAGATTGTCCCAGCCCGTGTAGTTCCACAGCGCCGCCGCCAACCCAACGGACAACGCCGCTGGTGTCAGCACGATTCCGCTGAAGGTCGGCAGAGTGATTCCTGCCTTCAGCACCATCATCAAAAACGGAAAGATGATCAAAGCGGTCAAGATTGTCGCCGTCCGCCCCACCGCCGCGATTCCCTTGATGTTCACCAGCGTCATCGCGATGACAACCCCAATCGCCAACAGTGCTCGCCCAAGACTCGAAAGTTCATGTCCGGTCGATCCTGTCAAATACTTGCTCAAGTAGGTCGCAAACAAAAGCGGATAGAGTGCGGCATCGACGATCGAATAGAGCCACGACAACCACGCGCACATGAACCCGGGAAACGGCCCCATCGCCCGCTTGACCCAGACATAGAACCCTCCTTCTTCCGGGATCGCCGAGCTGAGCTCAGCGGTCATCAGCGAGATCGGCAACGCCCAAATGATCGGGGTGATGAGGATGAGCAAGATGCCGAGCGAGATGCCCGACTGACCCAAAACAGGCTCGAGGCCGTGAGGTCCGCCGCTGACGAGACAAAACGTCGCCAACGCCAGCGGAAACATCTTCAGCTTTTCCGAACGCCCAAATCTCACCGAAAGATTATGAAGGAGATGGGAGACGTGAAATGCACGAAGACTAGCAAAAAAATGGTTTACCATATTTCCATAAATATGGTAAAATGGAGATATGAAAACAACAGTTGAGATTCCAGATGACTTGATGAAGGCAATTAAGATAAGAGCGGTTGAGGAGGGAAAAAAGCTGAATCAAGTGATGCGAGAACTTTTGACAAGTGGCCTTAAAACAAAGCAACCCAAGTTACCTAAAGTACGGATTGGCGTCGATAAGCTGAATGGTTTGCCAGTCATTCTGAGCAGCAAGGCTAAAAATGGAGATTTAACCCCCGCTCAATTGAGTGACATCTTGAACGAACAAGAGGCTAGTTATCACATACCTTCTCGATAGTTCATTCTGGTTAGCACTTGCCATACAAGGTCATGGGAATCATGACCAAGCACGGGCATTTTTTTCCGGCGTCAAAGGCCGCGATTCATTGCTTTTTTGTCGTGCAACGCAGCAGTCGTTTTTGCGCCTTTTAACGACGGCATCTATACTGCGCCAATATGATGAGCCCCCTTTGACAAATCTTCAGGCTTGGCGGATATTCGAGGACTTAATGGCAGATCCGAAGGTCACATTTGCTCATGAAGCGGTTGATATTCAACCCTTGTGGCACCAATTCTCCGCGCTAAAAACAGCTTCCCCAAAACTATGGATGGATTCTTATTTGGCTGCTTTGGCCATCGCTCACGGATATACCTTGGTCACCTTGGACAACGATTTTAAGCAATTTGCAAACTTGAACTACAGATTGATTTGATCGCCATTCTATAGCCGATCAATCGTCATGTGATTCTTGTTCATGCTCATCGGCAAGTTCGACGTGTACTCCGCACCTTCGGTCCTCGCATCCAGCTTCTGCAGTGAAAAGTCCTTCGCCCGAAGCCAAACAGTCTCCTTCGTTGAGCCCGGATACTTCTCCTTGTTCAGCTTCATCGTCATCGCGATCTTTAGGCAGTCAATCTTGCCAAGCTTTATATGGCCCACCAACGAGCATTCGACCGAGACCATCCCAGCGGTATGACTCCACGATTCGCCGATCTTCACCGGATGGTCAGGCACAAACTCATACACATGGGATTGAAGCTCATTGACCGCCAGAAAGTCTGACCCCGCAGGAACGGGAGGACGAACAGCCTCGCCGAGCGAGGAGTAGGTCATATTATTAGGGTCCTGTTTTGGAAACTTCTCAATGGTTCCGCCCAGGTTTCGGAAACCTCTAATCAAATTATCTTCGATCGTGTAATTGCTTTTCGCGTCAACCTTGCTAATCTTGTAGCTGTCGGTCGATTCATACCGAATGATTACCTTGCCTGGAGCATCGAGCACGAGATGAAATTTCTCGACATGCCCCACGTGCCGTAACTGCTTCAACGCGAACGTTTCGTCGGTGCCAAAAGAAAGCCCAGTCAAAACTACAAAAACTAAGGGACCAATCAGTCGCTTCATATCTTTCTCAAGAAACAAGCTTCCGAGAGGAAAAATTCCAATTACTTTCCGAGTTCCGTTTCGCTCCATAAGCCAGCAAACACCAAGTGCCTCCTCGCCGAAATATTCGCATTCAGAATGTCAGCATTCTGCTGACGATGGCCGCGATTTGGCGTCGGGATCGGATTCTGGGAACATGCCATCGAAAAACCAATAAGCGTGATAATCTCTTCACTCCACTGTCACTTGACTTTCTTGGAGATTATTTGCCAGACGCCACCAACATAACGATAAGTTGCGCCGACCTGAGTCAAGATCCGCTGAAGCATGAGTTCGAACTTAGCCCCCTCGACTTTTACCGAGGCTTTCCCTTTGATGCTTCGATCAATCCTTGGCTCACCCATATTGTCGTAACGTTTAAAGAAGGCTCGAATGATCACCGTCTTCTCGGTGTCGTGCATTTCAAAGGCTGGCTCTTGACGCAAATTCAACGCCATCGCAATTCCGATCGTGAGAATGCCCATATGTTCTAAATCTATCACTTTGGAAGGCTAGCAACGGCTCGCGTTTCATTATGAATGCCTCAGGAATCGCGAAGCCGCCAAAGGGATTCAAAGATAAAATCAAATTCATGCGGCGAAGGCTTTCCTGAGGCTAAGAACTTGTCTTGTGTAACCCCATACTCATCTTCCCCTTCTTGCACTCGCACTTGACCCCGCACTGTAAACTAATCCAATGGATTCCCTCAGGGTCGTAGATGTCGCTCTCGACCCCCGATCGGGTGGATCCAACGCGATTTACTCGTACCTCCCGACTCCCAAGGTGAAAGTTGGCGACGCCGTTCTCGTCAGCCTCGGCAACCGCCAACTGCTCGGCTATGCTATCGCCTTTCGGACCGTCACCGCCGAGACGCTCGGCTTCGATCCCGTCCACCTAAAACCCATCGCGGGAATCGTGGCCGGACTCCAAATCCCCGCCCCCATCATGGCCGCGGTCCACTATGTCAGCGAGCAATATCTCTGTCCGATTCCGAGTGCTCTGACCACCGCGGTTCCGCCCGGAGTTCGTGACCGTCTCGTCAAGACCTGGTCCGCAACCGAAAAACCCCGCACTCCGGACCTCAAGACCCTCGAAGTTGAAGTCCTCAACATACTCAACCAAGAAGGCGAAATCGAAGAGAAAGAGAGCCTCCAACTTGGCACCGAAAAAGCCCTCAAGTCGCTGGTCTCGCAAGGCTTCGTCGAGCAAACCCTGAAGCTCAAACCGTTTCAGCATAAAAAATCGGCCGACGTGCTCTATCGCCTCACGTCAGACGATGCCAAGGTCGAGAAATTCCTCACTGGCGAAGGCAAAAAGAAACCCGCCCAAACCGTCGCCGTTATGCAGATTCAAGAAGCCGACGGCAGCGCACTGTCCAGTGCAGAAATTCGCGCAATGGCCGGGGTTACCGAGACAACAATCAAAGCGCTCATCAAGGCCGAAATCCTCGAGCCCGTCACCAGCGATGATCACCACGTCGCCAAACAACCCCCGACCCCTAACAAGCATCAGCAAGTCGCCATTGACGCAATCTGCCATGCCATTGACGCCAACCAGCCGCAAAGTTTCCTCCTCTTCGGAATCACGGGCAGTGGCAAGACCGAAGTGTTTCTCCGCGCCGCCGGAAAGGCACTGGCCAACGGACGACAAGTCCTGTACCTGGTTCCAGAAATCGCCCTTGCGACCCAGGCAATCGCCCAACTAAGAGAACGGTTCGGAGCGAGAATTGCCATCCTCCACAGCGAACAAAGCCCCGTAGAGCGACTGCAAAACTGGCAAGAGGTCCGCAACGGCGGGGCCAGCATCGTCCTCGGCCCGCGCAGCGCGCTCTTTGCTCCGCTCACCAACGTCGGCCTCATCGTCCTCGACGAAGAACACGAAACTGGCTACAAGCAGGAGCAATCGCCCCGCTACCAATCGCGCACCGTCGCCCGGTTCTTAAGTAAAAAACACAACTGCCCGCTGGTCCTCGGCAGCGCGACCCCATCAATCGAATACTTTGCCGAGGCCGAAGCAAACGAAGAAGAAGGCGACGCAAACAGACTCACGTTGCTCACTCTCCCAAATCGAACCGCATCCGCTGTATTGCCCAAAGTCTTCATTGAAGATCTGAGTTCAGGTTATCGAGGCGGACACCCGTCCCTGTTCGGTCCTCTGCTTACCGAAAAACTGGAGCAGACGCTGGAGGCGGGAAACCAAGCCATTCTCTTCCTCAATCGTCGAGCCTACTCTCCCTTCCTCATGTGCCGCGACTGCGGCAGCAAGTGGGAATGTCCGTCGTGCGCGGTCACCCTCAGTTACCATCGCCGTGACAACAAATTAAAGTGCCACCACTGCGGCTATCAAGAACGGGCTCCGGAAGTCTGCCCCAAGTGCGAAGGCACAAAAATTAAGCCATTCGGAGTCGGCACTGAGAAGGTCGAAGAACTCGTCATCGAGCAATTTCCCACCGCTCGGGTTTCTCGCCTCGATCGTGACATCGCCCAAAAGAAGGGAGCGATCGAAGAAGTTATTGCCGACTTCCGCAGCGGCGAAAAAAATGTGCTTGTTGGAACTCAATTAGTCGCAAAGGGCCTTGACTTTCCTAATGTGACCCTCGTTGGAGTCATTGCCGCCGACGTCTCGCTTAACCTTCCCGATTTTCGTAGTAGCGAACGCACATTCCAACTCCTGAGCCAAGTCGCGGGACGCGCTGGTCGTGGAACCAAGCCTGGCGAAGTCGTAATCCAAACCTTTAATCCGACCACCCCCGCCATCGTCTTCGCACAAAAACACGAATACCTGGAGTTCTTCCACCACTGCCTGCAAGAGCGCCGCGAAGCCAAATATCCGCCCTATAACAAGCTGATCAACATCGTAATGTCGGGCGAATCCCGCCCGGCGGTCATCGGACTAGGAGCCAAAATCCTCGCCCGCCTTCAAACGTTCGAAGCAATCCAAATCCTCGGCCCAACTGACTGCGTCCTCGAGCGCCTTGCCAACCGTTGGCGACGGCACATGCTCATCAAACTTTCTGCTGATTTCGACGTCCAACGCATCGGTGAAGCCATCGCCGATGTCGAAGAAAAAGGCGTCCAACTCGTCATCGATGTGGATCCATACAGCTTGATGTAATTAGGTTCCCTTCCCCTTTTCACGCCCCAATAACCTTTCGCAATTGACACCATGAAAACAGGGCGTTAAAGGGGGAAGGGTTAGGGATGGGGGTTCTTAACTTCCCCAAAAAGTAGGTAAAACGACCTATGCGCGAGCAAGAGCGAAACTTATCCGAAGGAAACATCAAACGAGTTCGCAAGCTTAGAGCCGAGATGAGCATCTCGGAGCAAGTCTTATGGAAACGAATTCGCGATAAGAAGTTAGCTTATAAATTTCGTCGCCAACATCCAATAGGAAAATACGTCCTGGACTTTTACTGCCCAACCTTAAAGCTCTGCGTCGAAATTGATGGAGAGCAACACCAGTTTAGAGTTGAAGCAGATAACGCAAGGGATTCTTTTTTGATGTCCAAAGGCATCGTTACAATCAGAATTCCAAGCCTGCAGTTGTTTGGTGACGAGGAAATGAATAGCTTTGCTTGGGCGGAGAAACTGCAAGCAATTTGTGATCTTCGAGCAGTAGAAATTGGGCTGATTCAAGACTAGATTCGCCAAGAATTGACCCCCATCCCAACCCTTCCCCCTTTAGTTTCGCAGAAGCGTCGGATCCAAAAATTGACCAATGAGAGCTCACCGAAAAGGGGAAGGGCTTGTTGCTCCAGCTCGTCATCGACGTGGACCCATACAGCTTGATGTAATAGACCCCTGGCGTCTCTGTTCGGATTTCGACCTGATTCGCCGACGGAGTAACCAGTACATGCCAAAAGAATAATGGCCAGGAAGTTGGACGATAGGCGTCCTCGCCTGTTCTTGGTGCCGAAGGCACTTTGGAGTGCGATTGCCTGCAATCGCTTTGGCCTGCGAGACCCGTCTCGCTGCAAACTAGAACCTAAATGGCCCCGAAACATGGTCAAAAACCAATAATTACACTAAAATAGTATCAACGTGAATCGAGAGGTGACGCCGAAGCAAAGAAAGCTCATTCGAATATGGCTCTATTCTCCCGTGCTTATGGTATGCCTAATTTGGCTGGTCGGACTCTTTGTAAGTCCAAACCCAAATGATGCATTTAACAGCTTCTTCTTCCTTTTCATCATATTCGCCATCACAGCCATTGCGCGGAAAGTGGAGACATCACGGAGAATGGTTATACCTACCAAGAAAGAAATAGGTTTCTTCTTTATTTTCGCGGTTTTTTGGACCTTGATTATGATTGGTCCCAAGATCCTTCGACAAAAGCACGATTGGGAAATTGATTTAATATGGCAAGGTGTTGGTTTCTTAATCCTGGCTCCTGTCGTGCTCTGTTATCGGAAGCAAAAAAATGTCCCGATTGAGGACATGGCATGACCAATACGTCGCGGCAAACCTGGCTCATTCGTTCCTGCATAGTCTCTCCGATGGTTGCGGCGACCGCTTATCACGTCCTTCGACTCTACCAAAACCTGCCCACAATATCGCTTCTACTATTTCTTGTCGCGGTTGGCATAGCTCTCCTGACCTTATGGACTGTAGAACGTAAATACGAGTACAAACTGCCTTCAAAGTCCGACATCTTCTCATGCGGGCTCGCATTCCTCCTCCTTGGCGGTTTCAATTTCTGGCTTGATTATAACGTTCATAACCACGACAAGGTCCATGAGGCGTTGAGCTCGTTGTTATCGCTCCTTTGCCTCTTTCCGTTCATGTTATTTGTCGGGCAAAAGAAATCCATTCCAATCAAAAGTGCGAGAACCCTGTAAGTTCCAGCGTCAATACTTCCTCCTACACCCAATTGCCCTTGCCCACGCCCTCGCCCTGAAAGCTGTAGACTAATTCCATGAACGTCTACGCGATTTGGGTCGATCTGGTCGACGGCCGAGAAGATCTCGAGTTTGCGAAAGCGATCGAGCAATATCTCAACCATTTCAAACAGCAAGGCTTCGCTGAATCCTGGACGCTCGAGCGCAGAAAGCTCGGCTTCAGTCCCGACGGCTTCGGCGAGTTCCACATTCGCATCCTCACCAAAGACCTCGACACCCTCGACAAGATGTTTTACCAAGCCGCAAGCCGATCCGGCGAAGTCGAAAAAATGCACGGCGACGTCTACAAACGCGTCAAAAACTTCAAAGCCGCCCTTTACCGATCCTTCCCCGACGAAGTGAGAAACAGTTGAAAAAATCCCCTTTTGCCCTCGGTTGCGGAATAGTCGTCGCATTAACAATCCTTGCCTCCATCGTCCTTAAACTCTCCCGCGGCGGCGACCAAAAGGCGGTTCCGTTCCTTGGTCAATGGCCCGGACAATTCACCGTCGACAAGGTCAACCGCGGCCCCGACGGCCCCGACGACCGCAAGCATCACACTCTCCACGGCTTTCTCAGCATTCGCCTCGATAAAACATCCTATTTGCTCCGCCTCGAAGGCGAGCAACAACAGATCGAAGTCAAAGGAACCTGGTCCTATTCCGGAAATCAGATCACCCTCAGCCCGAACGACATCAAACCAAAGACCGAGGGCGGAAAAGACGGTATTAATCCGAACTTCAAATACGTGCCCGACGAAGACCTCTACAATGCCTATCAAAAGAAAATAACGCTGAATCTCAGCAAAGATGGTTCCTCCTTAACCGGGCTAAGGACTACAATAGCATTCTTAGAGGGAACTCACTCCTTCAAAAAAGATTGATGAAAATCCGATCCCATTCGTTGGCGGCTATGGTTCGAGAGCAGGCGAAAAAGTCGCCGACTCGCCCAGCCCTCTTGGTTCGGCCCGCAAAAGGGGCCGATAGCAAAGACCACCAAACACTCACTTACCAAGAGCTCTGGTCCAACATTCAAAGCTACGCCGCCTTCCTGCAGTCGCTAGGTCTCACCAAAGGCGACCGGATGGTCATTCTCAGCGAGAATTGCGCCGAATGGATTTACGCTCACTACGCGGGTATGTCGCTCGGAGTCATCTCCGTCCCGATTTATCCGACCCTTCCCGCCGATCAAGCTCAGTATATTGCCAAAGATGCCGCGGCAAAAGTGGCCCTTTGCGGCTCGGCCGAGCACGCCGAGAAGCTGTCCGGCCTGACCGGAATCAAAACCGAAATGCTCCGCGAAGACCGCCACGGAGTCCTCAACGAAGATGAGTGGAACAAGCAAATCGACTCCATCGATCCGACCGATCTTGCCATCTTCATCTATACCAGCGGAACCACGGGTCAGCCCAAAGGCGCCATGCTCACCCATCAGGCCTTCATGACCGTTTGCGAGCACGCAGTTCCCTACCTCGGCATTATCGAAACCGACACATTTTTCAGTTTCCTTCCGCTCAGCCATATCTTCGAACAAATTGCCTCTTGCCTTTGTTTTTACGCAGGAGCCTGTCTCGGTCAAAACAAAAGTGTGGCCTCGATGGCCAACGATTTTCTCGCCATCAAACCCAGCGTCATGGTTGCGGTTCCGCGCTTTCTAGAGAGCTTCATGGACCGCATCGTCGACGGCATGAAAAAGCAAAAGCCGATCAAACAAAAGCTGTTTAATCTCTATATCAGCCAAGGCGTCAAACGGGCCCAAGGCGGATTTGCCCCGCTTCATCCCATCCTCGACAAAATCGTTGGCGCAAAGATCCGAGAAAGGCTCGGCGGCCGTATGCGGCTCGTCGTGAGCGGCGGAGCCGCTTTGCCAAAGCACGTCGCCGAATTCTATCTCGCTCTTGGCCTAACCGTCCTTCAAGGCTATGGCCTCACCGAAACGACGGGTGGCAGCGTGGTCAACCATCCCAAACGCAATAAGTATTGGTCCGTTGGCGAACCAATCGGGGTCGAACTCAAAATCGCCGACGATGGCGAAATCCTCCTTCGCGGGCCAACCATCATGGTCGGCTATTACAACCAGCCCGAAGAAACCGAGAAAGCGATCGATCGCGACGGATGGTTCCACACGGGCGACATCGGAGAGATGGAAGGCAAATCCCTCAAAATCACCGACCGCAAGAAAGATATTTTGGTCCTCGGTAATGGCAAAAACGTCGCCCCTCAACCCATCGAAAACCTCATCCGAGAATCGAAGTTCATTGCCGAAGCGGTGGTCCTCGGCGACGGAATGGATTACTGCATCGCCCTCATCCTTCCCAACAAAGAAATCATCAGGACGGAACTTGGATTGTCCGAGGGCGAGAACCTGGCCGAAAACTCGGCCGTCCGAGACCTTTTGAAAAAGGAAATTGACAAAACCAACAAGCAAGTTGCCAATTTCGAAATGGTTAAAAAATGGGCCCTCATCGACGACTCATTTACAATCGAAAACGGACTCCTGACGCCTACACTGAAAGTCAAACGAAAGGTCGTCAAAGAAAAGTACGCCGATCTAATTAACAATCTTCGTTAAATTTCGGTTCGTGCCAACCAAACGGCACAGTTCTTGTAACTGGAATCTCCATACCCTTCCAACGTGATGGGTTATGCGAGAAATCCAAATGAAAAGAACATCTACAATTGCCTTGGCAATGAGCATCCTTGCGGTTGCATCAGTTGCCAATGCGCAATCACTTAAATTCACGGGGGCACAGCTAGGCAGCATCAACTCCGGAACAATCAACGTCAACGGTACAACCGAAACAGTTGGAATGGGCGCTCTGACCTTCAGCACAGGTTCAGGTTCCATTGTCAGCTATTGTGCTGATGCAACGTCATTCTTGAACTCAAACTCAAACCCATATACCGTTGGCCCAGTAAACATGACCAACGGAACTGGTCTTGCGCTCGCCGCAAGAATCATGAGCAGCAGCTTCACCTCGGCAACATCTGCAGATCAGCAACAGGGTCTCCAGTTGGCAGTTTGGGATGCCCTTTATGACAACGGTGCATCATTCAACGGTACAGCCGGAAACTTGAAGGTCGTTAGCGGCGTCGGTGCTTCAGCCCTCAGCTTTGCATCTTCCTACTACTCAGCTGGTGTGAACAGCAGTGCAACCAGCGGCGTCGAGCTTTTCAAAGCCCAAGGTGGTGGCGGACAAGATCAACTTCACGTGGTACCAGAACCTGCATCATTGGCAGTCCTTGGCCTCGGTGTTGTCGGCCTCATTCGACGACGACGAACCACTAAATAATTCTCGGTTTTCATAACCCGAGATACCCGGTGCCCAGCTTAACCCTGGGCACTTTTTTTGCTTTGATTTTCATGTCCTTGGCATGGAACTTGCATCGCTAACCATTAGGCTCTTCCAACGTGGAGGGCTTTGCGAGAAATCCATATGAAAAGAACATCTACCATTGCCATTGCAATGAGCATCCTTGCGGTTGCCTCAGTTGCCAATGCGCAATCACTCAAGTTCACTGGCACCCAACTTGGTGCCCTGAACACCGGAACTATCAACGTCAATGGTACAACGACCACAGTTGGAATGGGCGCTTTTACGTTTAGTACAGGCTCCAGCACCATCGTCACCTATTGCGCCGACGCGCTTGCGGCTTTGAACTCAAACTCAAATCCATACACCGTCGGTCCAGTCAACATGACCAACGGAACGGGTCTTGCGCTGGCCGCAAAGATCCTTGGCAGCAGCTTTGGTGCCGCCACCACCCTTGATCAGCAAGCAGGTCTCCAATTGGCGATCTGGGATGCCCTTTATGACAACGGCTCATCATTCAATGGCGGAGCTGGAAACATGAAGGTCATCAGCGGAGTCAACGCTGCGTCGCTTAGCTTTGCCAGTTCGTACTACACCGCAGGTGTCAATAGCAATGCAACATCAGGCGTCGAATTGTTCAAGGCGACAAGCCCCGGTGGACAAGATCAACTTCACGTTGTTCCAGAGCCTGCCTCCATCGCAGTCCTCGGTCTTGGCGCCCTCGGCCTTCTCCGACGACGCAAAACCGCAAAGAAATAGGCACTGCCTTCGCAAGTGAACGCCCGGCTTAACCCCGGGCGTTTTTTGCTTTTTGCTTTATTGCTGACGGCTGACAGCTAACGGCTAACGGCTGACGGCTGACGGCTAACGGCTAACGGCTAACGGCTAACGACTGACGGCTAACGGCTAACGGCTAACGGCTAACGGCTGACGGCTGACGGCTGACGGCTAAAACTCAATCACTCCCCGTCGTACCGCCCCACTCAACATATCCGCGTACGCCTCATTCACCTGATCCAACGAATACCGCTTCGTGATCAATCGATCGAGCGGCAATCGACCCGCCTGATACAACTTTGCAAACTCGACAAAATCCAACGGCGGATTCGCCGACCCGTAATACGACCCCTTCACCGTCTTCTCTTGCCGAACCAAAACCGCACCCGGCAGATTTGTCGATGATCCCATGGCCGAAAGGCCGGAAAAAATAACTTCGCCACCCGGTCGCGCTGCGTCGAGGCATTGCTCTTGCACCTTCGGATTGCCAATCGCCTCAAAAATGTAATCCGCCCCTCGGCCCTCGGTCAATTCCTTAATCTCCCCAACCGCATTCGCACCCGCAACCACCGTGTGTGTCGCGCCAAAATCCATCGCTGCCTCCAGGCGAGAAGCATGAACGTCGACGGCGATAATCGTCTTAGCTCCAGCCAAAACCGCACCCATAACCGTCGAGAGCCCGACTCCGCCACAACCAAAAACCGCGACCGATGAGTCCGCTTCGACTTTCGCCGTAATCAGCACCGAACCAATTCCCGTCGTCACCGCACACCCAATGACGGCCGCAATCTCATGCGGCAACGATGGCGGCATCACTACGCAAGAAACATCAGGAACCACCACGTACTCAGCCAGACACGCCAACCCGCAGTAATGGTAAATCGGCTGTCCATTCTCAGATAACCGCGGAGTGCCGTCCTGCATCACGCCCGCCCACATCGGGCCAACATAGGCTTCGCATAGGTTCACTTTCCCGCGTTGACAATAAAAGCATTCGCCGCAATACGGCGCCCAATTCAGGGCCACATGATCACCGACCGAAAGCGTCGTAACCCCCGCACCAAGTTCAGTAATCACCCCCGCTCCCTCATGCCCCAATACCGCAGGCAATGGGTGCTTTGTCTCGCCCGTCACCAAGTGCCAATCGCTGTGGCACACTCCGCACGCCGCAATCTTCACCAAAACCTCACCCGCCTGAGGAGCCTGCAAATCGACCTCTCGAACTGAAAGCTTCCCTCCAACTTGGTCTAACACGGCGGCACGAATCTTCATGCCGCTGAGCTTACAATAAGTCGTACACTGGCCATGTGGGATCGGCTCGCGCGAAGTGGACCATTTTAATTGGATTTATTGTCCTGTTCGTCGTCGTCTTCGCTTACAGCGAGCGCGATCGACGAACAAGGCTTCATCAGGTCGTCGGAACATGGACTCATGAAGGTTCAAACAGTATTAACAAACCGCTTGTCCTCCACATGTTTGCCGACCACACGTATTTCCAAGAAGGCCTATCGTTGGAAGTAGCGAAACGAGGAACTTGGAGTTTCTCCGGCTTCCCAGACCGAGGTCATGTCCTTCTGAAAGGTTACATTCACGGCGTCGATACCCACGTCGAAGGAATTTTCACCCTGGATCCGATTCGGAAAAAACTGAACGGAACGAGAGGATACTGGGAATTTCAAAAGGTATCGGACGAACCTGAACTAAAAATGACCGACTTAGAACGGAAGCTGTTAGGCATGTGGTCTGGTCGAGCCCAAAATGATACGACTCCACAGCAGTGGCTCACGCTCCTCTCAGATCACCAATTCATGATTGAATATGAATCGGTCGGCAAGTGGCATGTGTCTGGTCAAGATTTGATTCTGGAGTGGAGCCAGGAAGAGACTAATCGAACCCAAAAGTCAAAATTAAAGATCGATTTGGCCCATGGCCGACTCACGTTTGATCCAGAAAACTACAGCCTCTTCCGACCAAAACCTGATGCCTGAGTTGTCCACCGTAATGGTCCAGTTCGTCGGCTGGCTTGAATTTCAGTTCTTTCTGCCAACCGTTAACTGCAAACTGCCAACTACAGATCCACATGCGTCGCGTGAATGCCTTTGATTCCCAGTAACGTCGCACCCAACCCATCGAACTTATCCGCCGCATCAGTGACGAAGTATTCCACCGTCTGCGCCCCTTCAGAATGGCCAAGCAAACCCAGGCGAAGCTCATGCACCGCTGCCGCCGCAACCGCATCCGAACACGCGACCAAAGTCACATCCGGTCCCAAATACGCCTGAAAAGCCCCCGCCAAAAGCGGATAGTGAGTGCAGCCCAAAATGATCGAATCCACTCGCGCTGCCTTCAACTCCGCCATGTAAAGCTCAACCACTTGCTCAACGATGGATCCCGAAACCATGCCCTGCTCGACTAACGGAACAAACAGCGGACACGCCTTGGCAAAAACCTGGGCCGCGGGGTCCGCCGCCGTCAACCCGCGTTGATAAACGCCACCCGCAATCGTTGCCTCGGTGCCAATCACCCCGTATCGATGATTCTTCGTCACCCGCAAAGCGGTCGAAATAGCCGGATCAACCGTCCCAATCACCGGACAATCAAACTCCTTTTCAATATCTTCAAGGGCATGAGCCGAGACCGTATTGCATGCGACAATCAGCATCTTAACCTCATGCCCAGCAAGGAAATGAGCACAATCCAATCCGTACCGCCGAATCGTTTCATGCGCCTTCGATCCATAAGGCGTCCGCGCCGTATCGCCCAAATATACAAACCGCTCGTGAGGCATCGCGGACAGGCAACTCTTGAGAACGGTGAGCCCACCTAGGCCGCTATCAAAAACACCAATGGGAGCGTCGGGATTGTTGGTAACCATGGTGATCAAGAACAGTTTACTGTCTGGCTTGTCCGACCGAATTAGCCACGGCAAGAAATAATATCTTGCATTCTCCGCACGACAATCGGAGTTCGAGTTTGCGCATCCTCAACCGAACCGAGATGACCCTCCAAGGCTTCGATAAAGCCAAACTGATTTAAAAGCGAACGAAAGTGTGCGCCGACGAAAACAATTTCGCCGAGAAGTGGACTTAAAGCTTCAGCAGCCTGTTCGAGCATCGCAATTTCGGCGGTTAATCTCATTCGGGCCCTGAGAGACGCTTTTGCAGCTCGGTTTTAGCAAGAGTTACTTCGCGCACTCGTCCAATTCGTAATGCGTCGATCAGAGCAAGGAACTCGTAAAGTTTCGCGTCGCCCAAAGCCGCCTCAGGTGCCGTTTTATAGAGCGGAGAGCACGCGACTCCTCGAACTTTTCCTTCCGGATGGGGCCAAACCGGGGGTGGTTCATCACTTTGTTGAACATGGTCGATGAGCGGCTTTGCCGCGTAGGCGGTTGGAATTCCCCGAACCAAATCACCTCGCCTTGCGGGAAAGTAGTATTTCGCCGCAAAGAGTGCTTCTAGTAGTGCGTTATGCCGAATACTCATGTCATCGCGAAGTATCCCGGCGGCAATGGCTCGTTTCGAAGCAGTGTGAGCTTGAGAGGCACTGATCCCCACACTCTTCCCGAGGGATTCGAAAGAGTCCTTCCCCGATGCCAAAATCTTTAGCACCACCAAAATATCAAGAGGCTTCAACATAGATCCATTCTATATTCTAGAATTAGGAATGTCAAGAATATTGTTACTGGGCTCCTGACAAATTAGAAGTTCATGAACGTAGTCCGCCGCGACAAGCCTCACGTCATGCTGGACGAGATCTTAGAGATGGTCATCCTTCGCCGCGAGAAACCACGTGACGAGGAACACTGCGATGGCGATTATCCCTGAACCAATCGCGATCACGTACCCACTTACAATGGCGAGCGCGTTGTCGTGGCCAGGCGTATTGCCAGTCGTGATCGCACCTAAGAGGGATAAGACCATCGTGTAAAGAAGCGCCAATATGATCGCGAACCCAACAGAGTAGGTTTGCCCTTGTCTGCGTATCGCGCTGACAAGGCACAGGAGTAGATTCAGCACAAGAGAAAAAGGAAGGAGTAAGCCTGACAACGAGACTGGATCCAAGTGATCATCGATGGCAATAAGTAGAACAAGCCAGAAAGTATCGGCCACCAAGAACTGAGGAATCAATGAGCGATGACTCAAAAACAGAGATTTGAGTTTTTCCTTTGCACTGCTCACCCTTGAGATTATAAGGCATTTTCCAAATCTCGGGAATACTGAACTCGATCATGACAGTCGTTAGCCTGGACCAAACCCACCGCGAGGCGTTCCTGCGCATGCTCGAAGACTACGCTACGAAGGACCCTGAGCCGGGAGGGTTTTACGAGAAAGGACGTGATTCCTTCGACACCTTTGTTCAGAATCTCCTCGATGACGAACAGGGCCTCAACCTCTCGGAAGGGCACGCACCGAGCACTCATCGCTGGCTCATCGACGACGGTGAAATCGTGGGAATCGTCCGCACTCGCCACCACATCGACACGCCATTTCTCCATGACGAAGTCGGCCACATCGGCTACGATGTTCCGCCATCAAAGCGAGGAAATGGCTATGCCATATTGAGCCTACAAGCCGGACTTAAGTCGGCCCGAGAGAAAGAACTTATCCGCGTTCTCATCCTTGCCGACGACGCCAACCCACCATCCTGGCGAACCATCGAGCGATGCGGCGGCGTTTTCGAAAGCAGTTCTTGGTCTGAATTTTGGAACTGCCAAGTCCGCCGATATTGGATCGATCTTTAGAAAGCGATAAGGCTACTGGTTTTCGACCGTGAGACCGATGAGAAGCCCCTTATTGAACCTCAATTTCCAATACTTGTCGCCTTCTGGGTTGGCCTGTCGATAAAGGAATTCTTGAATTTCGCCCACGGTTGAGTCGGTGCTTCTCACCATTCGTACATAACGAAAGTTTTTCGAAATCTCCATCAAGGCCTTAATCTGCTTTCGCGTATTCTCAAATCGGGCTTCGGTTGCCAGGTCCTTCATGCTCTGGTCTAGCGCAGAAAGGTCATCGCCACCGTTTGCAACCAAGGCAATCAGACCAATATGCTGCTTGGTTCGGGCTGGGTCTGGATCTTCGGTAATCGGAATGAGTGCGTAGTTGATCGAAGTCAGAACCCGACTCAACGCCAACCGGGCCATACCGAATACTCCTCCGCCGCCATAGGTGTTCGTAAAAGCCCAAACCGAGCAGTGCTTCTCGGGATAGCGGCGATAGATGCATGTAAATCCGTTTGTCTGACCCGAGTGATTGAGCTCTTTTAAGCCTCGGAACTGGGTATCGAACCAACCGTAGCCGTACGAGTTAACCGACCCGTCATTCAATTTTGTCGGCGTCCAAATCTTCTCCAGCAAATTCTTGGGAAGGAGTTTTTCGGTGTAAAGAGCCGCATCCCATTTCATGAAATCATCGAGAGTAGACACAATTGCTCCGGCACCAAGCGATGAACTCCACGCGATCGGCGGCTGAGCGACTCGCTTACCCGTTCGGCTGTGATATCCCGTCATCGGTGTCGATGTCGGCGGATCCGCATAAGTAGATTTCATGCCGAGTTTGTCGAAAATCCGGCGCCGCAAAAACTGGGAAAGTGGCATCCCGCTCCGCTTCTCGATCACCATTCCAATCAAATAGTAGCCAGTGTTGCTGTAGTTAAACTTCTCGCCAGGTTTGAAGTCCAACTCGTGCTTGGCGGCCTGGGCAAGCACCTCGGCGTTCGTGCGAGGCACGTTATAAAAATCATAAGTGGCGATCTCCTCGTAATCCGGAATGCCTGACATGTGATGCATGATCTGGTCGATCGTGGCCGACTTCCACGATTCGGGAACTTGTGGCAGGATCGATCCGATTGTCTCGGTCAACGATAATTTCCCTTCTTGAACCAGCATCAATGCCGAAACCGACGTGAATTGCTTCGAAAGCGATCCAATTTCGAACGACATCGACGTCTTGGCTGGGACCTTCGTTTCCACATTGGCGACCCCAAACGCTTTGTCATAGGCGATTTTTCCGTCGATCACCACCCGCACTCCCGCGCCGGGAACGCCGCTCGAGACAAACATCTTTTCCATTCGGGCATCAAAAACCGATTGAGCCTCTAATTGAACGGGCATCGCAACAATGGGAAAAATCAGGGCCGAAAAGATCATATCAACTAGGTACGCATTTGGGTTGTCTTTTGGTTCTCGATGAGGCCCCCCGACCTACTCAACCACGAGATTTGCGACAAATTGTTCAGCTATTGACCAACCATGATCTCCCCCGAAGCAGGCGGGGAGTGGCAAGCGAATCGTTCCAAGAAACTCAACCGAACGCGCGATTCGCTTGACGAGGGGGATGGTTCCGAACAAATCTGGCATGCCCTTCGCCCCTCGACTCTCAATATGAAATACTAATCACCAGTGACACCCCGCGACGATCGGAAACTGAACCAAACCTCCACCCGTATCGCGTTCCTCATCTGCGGAATCGGCTTTGCCAGCCTCGCCCCTCTCATTCCAGGCATCAAAGAACGCCTTGCCCTTAACGACGGCACTCTCGGATTGCTCCTGCTGTGCGTAGGGTTCGGGTCCATCGTCGTCATGCCTTTCGCGGGCGGGTTGACTGCCCGATTTGGCTGTCGAGCAATGATTATCATTTCCGCCCTGGCGATGTGCGCAAGCCTCCCCCTGATCCCGCTCGCGCCAAACCAAGTCACCCTTGCCTTCGCCCTCGCCCTCCTCGGAGCGGGCGGCGGCACTCTCGATGTTGCCATGAATATCCAAGCCGTCATCGTCGAAAAGGCAAGTGAACGGCCGATGATGTCCGGTTTTCATGGCATGTTCAGCGTCGGCGGAATCGTTGGCGCGGGTGGACTCACCGCCTTGCTCAGCCTCAAACTCACACCTCTTGCCAGCCAAAGCATCATTGCGGCGACCAGCGTCCTGATGCTCGCTGGTGCAACACCCAACCTCCTTTCCAAACAGGCTCAGGTCGACTCCCGGCCGAGGGCCCTCGCTTTCCCCAAAGGTAAGCCGCTTCTCCTCGGCACACTCTGCTTCATCGTCTTCATGGCCGAGGGCTCAGTTACCGACTGGAGCGGCGTACTCCTGTCCGATTTTCGTCATGTAGATCTCGCACACGCTGGCCTCGGCTACGTTGCTTTCGCCGCGATGATGACCCTCAACCGCCTCACTGGAGACCACCTAGTCGCCAAATTTAGCCGAAAAACCATCATGTTCGGCGGAAGCGTTTGCGGAGCAATCGGATTCGTGCTGGCCGCCACCGTTCCCGTCGCCGCCGTCTCAATCCTGGGCTTCGCCATGGTTGGAATCGGGCTCGCCAATGTCGTCCCGATCCTATTTACTGCCACCGGAACTCAAGACGACATGCCACCGAATCTCGCACTGTCAAGCGTTACTACAATGGGCTACCTTGGCCTCCTCGTCGGACCGCCCATGCTTGGCTTTATCGCCCACCAAACCAGCCTGCTCGCTTCGCTCGGATTCCTCGCCATCCTATGCGTGATCGTCGCGATCTGTACTCCAATCGTGACAAAAGCTCCCTTACCCTAGCCGTCGCGGGTAACGTGGAATCAAGTCCATGTTGAAATATCTGCTGTCCATCGGAAGTCTGCTGGCTTGTGTTGCGCAATCTTATGCCACGGGCCAGATCGTCAAATTGCACGACGCAAAAATCGCGGTCGTCGTCATTTCGCCCGATACCAGAATCACGGTCACGGTCACGGATATCGACCGCGTCACCTACCGAGTCGATCAGAACCGTAAGCCCCTCATTTCTCCTTCCGGAATTGGCTTTATCGAGCGTGATCGCGGCAACTTTGGCTCGACCGCCAAGATCGAATCGATCAAAGAAGCATCTCACCAAGGATCCTGGGAAGACCGATTTGGCACCGAGCGCCGCGTGCCCGATAACTGGAACCAAACGACGATTTCGCTCAACCAGAACGGGGTCAAGATGGACTTCATCGTCCGTGTCTTCGACAATGGCGTCGCCTTACGATACGCAGTTCCGAAACAGCGCGGAATTCCGGTACTGAACCTCAAATCCGAAGAAACCGAGTTCAATTTTGAGGGCGACTATCGCGCCTGGACTGGCGATCCATCCGTCTGCGCCGAGAACAACTATCCCGAAAGAAAAGTCTCGCAAACCCCGAACCAATCAGTGCTTCCGGCATTGGTCCAAACTCCCAACGGCTTCGTCGAAATCGCCGAATCCGATCTGACCAATTGGGCCGGAATGTTCGTACGCGCCAACGGCAATGGCCTCAAAGTCGACCTCGCGAACCGAAAGGACGGCCATGGCGCGGTCCAAATCGCAACGCCAGCAATGAGCCCGTGGCGAGTCATCATGATCGCCCGAACTGCCAACGACCTTCTCGCCAATAACTTGGTCAAATGTCTCGCCACTCCCAACAAAATCGGCGACACGAGCTGGATCAAGCCCGGAATTGCCGCCTGGGATGCTTGGTGGGCCAACTCGATCCAAACCCGCGGAACCACCGAAACCCACAAACCTTACATTGATCTCGCGGCGAAAATGGGCTGGCCCTACATGCTCTGCGACTGGGGTTGGAACGAAGGCGACGACCTGACTAAACCCAACAAAAACGTCGATATTCCCGGCCTTATCGAGTACGCCAAAGCCAAAAACGTAAAGCTTCTGCTTTGGATGCACAACGATGCCCTCAACAAAACTGGAGTCGACAAAGCGTTCTCAACTGTTGCCAAATGGGGCGTCGTCGGAGTCAAGGTCGACTTCATGAATAGCGACAGCCAAGAAACCGTGCAATGGTATGTCAACACGCTGGCCGCCGCCGCCAAGTACAAACTTCTGGTCGATTTCCACGGCGCCTACAAAGCCACTGGCCTTGCCCGCACCTATCCCAACTACATCACCCAAGAGGGCGTCCTCGGCAACGAATGGAACAAGATCAGGCTAGACGCATGCTCAATCGAGCACACCATGATCCTGCCTTTCACGCGGGCCCTACTCGGACCAATGGACTTCACCCCCGGCGGATTCCAAAGCGTCCTCCCGTCCCAATTTGTCCTCGATGCTGGCAAGACGCCCGGCGGCAACTGCCAAGTTCTCGGCACACGGGCCCACCAACTCGCCCTAACCATGATCTACCCCAGCCCATTGTTGGTACTGTGCGATAGCCCAACATCCTACTTAGGCAACGACCTGAAACACCCCGAGCCCGGACTCGAGTTCTATCGCGACCTGCCCACCGTCTGGGACGAAACCCGCGTGATCGAGGCCGAAGTCGGAAAAACCATCGTCATCGCCCGCCGATCGGGCAAAAAATGGTGGCTCGCCGCGATGAACGGAAACGACCGCGCCTCGGCCAACGTTCCGCTCTCATTCTTAGGTGGAGGAAAGTGGACGATGCGCTCCTTCGCCGACACCGAAAAATCTGAATTCGAACCCAAAAGCATTCTCGAACAGGCCTCGCTCTGCACCAAAGATACCGTAATGACGCTTAGCATGGCGGCGGGCGGCGGTGGCTTCGTCGCAATGTTGAGCCCGAAAGGAAGCGTCAAATAATGACAACGTTAATATTCTTGATTATAGTAGCTGGTGGTCAAAAAAAGGTCACTCAAGAAATTGACGCCATACTCAGCCGCGCCGCAAAACCCCAAGACAGCGACTGGAAGCGAATCAAAGAACTGGGCGACTCAGCCTTCGTTCGCCTTTATCCAATCGTAGAGTCCAATTTAAAGCATCAATTGCCAAGCATGGACTCGAAGAAACACAACTTGGTCCGAAATAGAATCTTGTTCCTGACCTCTTGTGCGACCGCCAAACGGACTCCCGAAATGACTGCGCTTTATAGGATTTCGCAAAGTCAACCAAACCCCCGGCACTGGATTTTCGAGTGGTTGGCTGAGACCGGTGACGCTCGCTGGAACCGTCAACTATTTACTGCGGAATACAAGAGCCAATCTCAGAGGAAGATGTTAGCCATTAAGGGAATCGCCCGCGTCGGTGATGACTGGTCCATCCAGTTCTTGGGAAAAGAGCTGCAGAGTGCGGACCAAAGTTACGAATATGATCGGGAGATTTGTCTGGATTTGGCTTCAACCCTGAACCCACACGCTTTGGAAGCTGTCCGAAAAGCGATGCACAAAGGTCGTCGGTTGACCCCACTAACCGAAAGGAAGCCGTTGCCAGAAGGAACGAAAGACAAAATGATTTTGTCAACTCATTTAGATTCCAAGGGAACCCAGTGGGCCCTTTTTCACTGGGATGCCCTCGGGGCGCCAGAAGACTTGTGGATCGTTCACCGAAACCCAGGCGGCAAATGGATTGATCCGATTTTCACCGGAGAAACAACCTACTGGCCAGAAGTGTTGCCCGGCGGTATACCAGTTCAAGAGGGTTATGACAAACATGAGGCACGAATGAAAGCGCTCGTCCAAGGCAAGGGCTGGGTGAGTAAATTCGTGGGCAATTCCGACATAACCAAGGACTCTGATGGCGACGGCTTAACCGATGTCGTTGAGCGATGGTTGGGTCTTGATCCCACGAATCCAGACACCGACGGAGATGGAATCAGTGACGGCATTGATAAGAATCCTTTTGCCGCTGACAGACAATTGACCGATCAGGAAAAAGCAGTCCAATCGGCTCTGTCTTACATGTGCGTATCGCATGACCAACCGTATCGAAATCAAATTCTCACTTTTCCCGATGATATGACACCAGTCGAGGTCGAATCGTGTAACGGTCCAGTTCTCACCAAGACGCCAAATATGCACGACAACGTGTTTGGCCATTGGTTCACCATAAAATCGGGTGTAAAGCCAACCAACAAATCCGGGACCGAATACTATGTGCCAATTCATGAGTCCGGCGGTTATTTCGAATGCCTTCGCGAAATCACGGTCAAGAAAGTCGGGACAGAATGGTTTGTGGTCGGTGTACGGACGAAATCCTACGGAGTGGCTTAACACCCGTCACAATATAGGTCGTGCAGTTGCCCGCCAATCCCATCTTCCCTGGTTGGTATGCCGACCCCGAGCTTCACTTTTTCGAGGGGCGATATTACATCTATCCGACCTTCTCGGCGCTGTACGAAGACCAGACTTTCTTCGAAGTTTTCGCTTCCGACGACCTGCAAACCTGGACCAACGAAGGGCGTATTCTCGACTTCCAAGACGTACCTTGGAGCACCAACCGAGCTGCCTGGGCTCCGTCGATTACGTACAAGAATGGACAGTATTACTTCTACTTTTCCGCCGGAGATGGCGCGGGCATCGGAGTAGCCGTCAGCGATTCACCAACCGGACCGTTCGTCGATGCCCTCGGCAAACCGCTCATCGAGGAGTACCATCATGGTGCCCAACCGATCGACGCCCACGCCTTCATCGACGATGATTGCCGAGCCTACCTGTATTACGGCGGCTGGAGCCACGCCGTCGTGGTCGAACTCGGCGACGACATGATCAGCTTAAAAGGCGAAGTAAAAGAAATCACTCCTGAGCATTACGTCGAGGGCCCATTCATGCTCAAGCGCCAAGGCACCTATTACTTCATGTGGTCAGAAGGCTCATGGGGCGACACCAGCTATTCGGTCGCCTACGCCAAATCCGATAACCCGCTAGGCCCATTCATCCGACATGGCAAGGTGCTCCAAAGCGACCCTGCGGTCGGAAACTCAGCTGGCCACCACTCGGTCCTCCAAATTCCGAACACTGACGACTGGGTCATCGCTTACCATCGCCGCCCAATCGACGAAACCGCCCGCGACCATCGGGTGGTCTGCCTCGAACGAATGTACTTCGACGAGAATGGCGACATCCTCCCGGCCGTGTTGACGTAAAGCAATATGGAGCGCGGGCTTCCAGCCGGCTCTTACAACACATGTTGTAGTATTTACGAATAATGGAAGAGAATAAAGGTTGGCATAATCGAGGATACTTGCCGCACTATGATGCCGGGGATGTCACTCAATTCATCACCTTTCGACTCGGAGATAGCCTGCCACAGGAAGTGTTAATTGAGCTAGAGCACCTTAGACACGAGGGGACTGAGGGAATGATTGAGCGACAAAATCGACTAGAGTACTACCTCGACCAAGGGAGTGGTTCATGTATTCTTCGAGAACCAGAATGTGCAACCATTGTTCAAAATGCCCTGAAGTTTCTCGATGGCACACGTTATGAGCTGATAGCCCGGGTTGTCATGCCAAACCACGTCCATTTTCTTGCCCGATTTAACCAAGGACAACCTTTATGGAAGGCGATGCATTCGTTGAAGTCTTTTACATCAAATGAACTCGGTAAGTTGCATCCGGACGTTCGACCAATTTGGCAAGAAGAATCATTTGATCGCTTCATTAGAAGTGAAGAGCATTTCTCACATGTCATCAGATATATCCATGAGAATCCAGTTAAAGCAGGAATATGTAAAAGTCCTGATAAGTTCCGTTGGAGTAGTGCGTTCGTAGAAGCAGATTGAAGAGCCGGCTGGAAGCCCGCGACAGAATCAAATTCGTCGACACCCCCGTCCAATAATATCCGCGCAACTCTTTGCTTAGGGCGACACCCGCCGCATTGATCTTGCCAATCTTGCATGCTTCCTGCAGGCAGATGATGTCGGCGTTTGATTCCTTCAAGACCTTCAACACTCCCGCCTTGTCGACTTCAAAACTGGCGACGTTATAGGTAAGGATTCGCAAGCTTTTACCTGAAACTTCCGGTCGTGAACCGAAATTCGGATGCCCGACAAACACCACCGTAAGTGCAGTCAAACCAATCCACGACACCACCCACCGCCAGAGCTTGATGCACGCAAACACCATCAGGAAACTAACGGGAGCGAGAAAAAGCCGCATCTCATGGACCAAGCCATAGCTAATCCAACCCGCCTCCGAATGAGGCTCAAGTACAAAGTGAAACGCGAGCAAATAAGCAAGAAAAAGCAGCGGCAACGCAACCTGAATCCGCTTCTTCATGACTAAGTAGACAAGAATTGAGTCAGGAAAGTTGCACGGACGTACTCGCCCTAGCGTAGCGGGCCCTCGCCCTTGCCCTTACTTCGCTGGCTTAATCTTCAACTGCAAAGCCGAGTACCCATCTAGCTGGAAGTGATTCACCTTCAGCTTGTGCTCGCCGCCGAGATGAACCTTCACCGTGAACGTCGTCGGACCCTGATAGTGCCACTCGTCGACGATAATCTTTCCGTCAAGCCAAGCCCGAACGCCATCGTCCGCTGTCAGCTCAATCACGTACTCACCCGGCTTGATCGTAAATGAACCCTCGGCCACATCACCAAAGTGATTTGCAGGCACGCCCGCTTCATACTTGCCGTACCCGGTATAGTCCAGGCGCGATTTCGTCACGTGAATCGTCGCTCTAGCCGCCCGCTTTTGGTAAGCATCGTATTGCGTGCGCGGGTCTTCAGTCTTTTCATCGAACGGGAAGAAGCTAATTTGCCATTCAATTGGCAGATCGAACCGATGGATCGACAATAGAGAGGGCTGCCCCGCCTTGATCGTATTGCCCTTATAGTCGACGAACGACTTACCAACGTACTCCAATTCCAACTTTTGCTCGGTCGAACCCTTGATCGCTTTAACCATAATCGATCCCGGCACCGAGCCCTTATTGACGTTAACCGTCAGGCCCTCAACTTGTTTCACCGTCCACGACCCTGCCGGACCCATGATGGAGTAAATCACCGATCCATCCTCCCGCACAGTCCCCGGCCAAAGCTTCGGACTCTTGAAATCGTAAGGTCCCCATTCGTCAACCTTGATCGTCTTTCGACCCCGACGACCATCGCCAATGAACGGCATGCGACCGCCAGCGAGCGGAGCAACCGCATCCTTTCCAAAAGCTTTTTCGGTGTCGATCGCATTCCACTTGGGTGTCTCAATCTGCTTCGGCATAGGTTCGAACATTGTGTTTACGGCGACTGCATTCTTTGGCAACTCAGTCTTAGTGTCTGCGTGCAGGCAAGTGGCATCCATGACCAATCCGGTCACATCATCTGCCACGGCAAACGTACCGCCAAACGCGGTATTTCCAGAGAATTTTATGCCTTGCGTTCGATTCGCCTGCAAGATCTTGTGAGTCAGAGCGCCATGGAAAGTATTGTCCTTAATGATCCAGTCTCTGCTTTTGGTATCGCGGTTCTTGGGATAGCCCCAGTTCGGATCCTGAGTCGCGTTGGCCCAAACGTGAATATCCGTCTTGTTCCAATTGAACTTGTTGGCCTCGACAATGTTGTTCTGGCCATGTTCATGAGCGATTCCTTCTTCGCAGTCCTCAATGACGTTGCCCGAGATCAGCGTATCGTAGCTGTATCCGGTCCAAAATCCGTGCCAGCACTCGCGAATCAAGTTGTTGACAAAGTGGTTTCGCGAGAATGTTGATTCAATTCCGTTCGTCGGCGCGTGGCTAAAATCGTTTCCGTAAACGACGTTGTCGTTGCATCCGCCCTTCGCGGTATCCATCGTGCTCTGACCAGCCCACAAAAAGAACCCATCACCGCCGTGGGTAACCGAATTATAAGCAAACGTGTTTTTGTTGCTCTGCTCGTAAATCAAAATCCCCGCCGAGTCCTGGCCGCGGTTGTAGACTCCGTCCGAATAGCCACGCACGCACCAGTCAATGTTGTTGTGCATGATTCGGTTGTTGCTGCTTCGGTACATTCCCAACCCGATGCCGCTCAAAAAAGAGAAATTATTGTTCCAGACCAAACCGTTGTTGGAATTCATCAGCATCAGGCCGCATTGTCCACCGACGATTTTTACGTTCTTAACTTCAAAGCCGTTAACGTTTTTGAAATAGGCTCCTGCCCCATATCTCATCCACTCGTTCTTCTCGTTCTGGTGAAAACTCATCCAGTCTTCTAAATCTTCTTTTTCGAGGGTGGACTTGAGGTGCTGCTTCCAGTTGTAGCTGAGGTCGCAATCAATAAGCTTGAGGTTTTTGCAGTTCTCGGCCCACAACGCAACCTTATAGCCATGCACGTTCAGGTTCTTGATAGTGAGATTATTCCCACTAATCCGAACGCCAAGTCCTTTCCGTTGTTCGGGCTCGACACTAGGGTCGCTTCCGCGAAAGACCATGCCCTTCAAGTCGATGGTTTCGTTGTTGCCCTTGAGAACTAAGGCAGGTTGGCTCAGGTCTTCCGCCGTCTTGATGACGTACGTTCCCGGTTTGGTGGGACGAACAATCGTGAACTGTCCGTGCAAATGACTGGCAACCATGGCGGCTAAGAACATATCCCTAGTTTAGTTCGAATTAATGTTGGACAGGTCCGCAATCGCCAACACTTTTCCTTACCTAGTCCCTCTACATGATAAATAGCGTTGTCGAGGCAGTCGGAGCATAGGCGTCATGCCTGTACAACAAGAGAAACCGCAAAAGTCCATTATTTTTCGCTGACGGCTAACGGCTAACGGCTAACGGCAAACGGCAAACGGCTGTCGGCTGTCGGCTGTCGGCTGACGGCGAACTACTTAGGCAACCGGACGTCGTGGTAATCCTGGTGCTTTTCAATCAGGATGAAGATGTCCCGCGGACTCATCAATCCAAAGAACGGATGCTTCATCGCCACGTCATTGTCACCAAACTGGCTCAAATGCTGAACGATCTTCGCTCGCTGTTCTTTCCATTTTAGGGTTGATTCTTCGAGCGGCATGGCTGATTCTGGAGAAAACTTTTTGATCGTAGGCGCAGCTTGGTTCGATGGCTTTGTCATACTTTTCACCACAAATCGGTAGAAGAAATTTGGCTTACCAACCTTCCCGGCATACTTCTCCTTGTTGAACTTTGCCACCAAATCGACATATCCCTTGTCCACCAAACACATATGCTCAACTGCCTTCAATGGCGAGAAACTCTTGCCAAACGGAGCCGCCTGAATCTCCGGTGAATAGCCACCGACGCGCTCAACGAAGCGATCAATTCGTGAGTCAAGGTGAGCAAATTCTGCGGTTAAATCGGGGCTCATATTGCTTTTATTCTACTGATTGAGCTCCGACGAAGTTTCGACTCTACGATTGAACTAGGACCAACAAGGCCGTGAAATCATGATTGTCTGCATCTTGAAGCGCGGCAATATATTTCCTGCGAACCTGCGCCCTTTCTTCGATAAGATGTGATCCCCAAGTGAAAGGCTCAATGCGTAGCTGTTGACACAACAGATCGGTGGTAAGTCGTGCGTGACGGCCGTTTCCATTAGGAAAAGCATGGACCTGTACAAGACGATGGTGAAATCGCACCGCAATCTCTAGCGGCGAATAGGTTCCAAATTCAATCCAAGTTTTCGTGTTTGAAACAAGGTTCTCAATCTCACTGGCAATTCGAAATGCTTCAATCCCAATCGATTTTTGCGTGATTCGATATTTCCCCGCCCATCGCCATGTCCGATCGAACATTTTCAGGTGAAGTTTCCGAAGACTTGAGGAACTCAATAGGTCGGATGCAATTGCTTGATCCTCATTGGCCCAGCGACGCGCAGAAAGAATGTTAAAGCCTTCTACCTGGTTCAATTCTCCAAGCGTAGATATCTTGGGAATGAGCCCCTCGGCCTCAGTTGGGTCGAGGGGTGTGTTGCCAGGTGCTACTTGGAACTCCATAGTCGCGAATCCCTCCGGTCAATCAAATCATCCGCAATTGTCTCGATAAACTCGTCGCGATCTTTGTCGTAAATGGCCTGATTTTCTAAAACCATCGTATGGTTCAGCCAATCAAACTCCGCCCGAGCCAGCTCGTAGGCCCGCTCTTTAACCATCAAATCAAGCGACTGGCGAGGAACCAATTGGATCGATAAATCACACCCCAGCGCGTCCGCCGCCGCCCTAAGACGTTTAATAGTGATCGATTCGGACACCTCGGCCCGCTCGATTTGATGAGCCGTTGCCCGAGTAACACCTAACCGCTGCCCGAAAACATCTAAAGTCATGCCCAAGGATTCTCGAATGGCACGAACCCATCCGCCAACCGGAGGCGAAACTATTTGGTCCTGATGACTCAATTGATCATCAAGGGCCTTACGTCGCATAGACAGTGTAAAATTCTTCATGTATGAATATATATTGACATAATATAAGAGAAAGTATACATATAGACATACCTAAGTTTCGAACGATTTCACTTTTGATGGTAGCCAGGCAGAAAGGAAGCCCTCGATCCGCGGGAACGATTTGGGTCAATCCACACGTACGAGATGGCATGGTTTTGATCGCGGTTCTGAGTCTAACTTTGCTACGCCCTGAGTCGTATTTCGACGTCCAAACCGTCGCAAAAGACGTTTATGCCGTCATTCGCAACGAGCCGACCGGACTCGCCGTCGATAGCAACGTCCTCCTCATCGTAAACGACCAAGATGTAGTCATGGTCGACGCGAACATCGGGCCCGAAAGCGCAACCGCAACCCTTGACGCCCTCGCCAAAATCACGACCAAACCAGTGTCAACCATCATTGCCACCCACTACCACGACGACCATATGGGCGGAGTCGAAACCATCCGGCAACGATTCCCAAAGGTCAAACTAATCGCGCACGAATCCACTCCTGCTGCCATCGAAAAGCTGCTCAAACCCGCCCGAGCCTCGATGATCAAGAGTGGCCCCGACATGGCGGATTATCTGCAAAGCATGCTCGACAAAGGCGTCGGATTCGCAAACAAGCCCATCACCGACGAAGAGCGCGCGGAGATGACGAGCGACATCCACATTGCTCGTCGCTATGCCAAAGAGATGGCAGGTATCCCGCTCCCAAAGCCAACCGAACTGGTCAAAAATAACCTATCCCTCAAACGCGGAAAACGAACCATTGAAATCAAGTTCCTTGGCGAGGGGCATACCCCGTCCGATCTCATCGTCTGGCTTCCCAATGAAAAGGTCATTGCGACCGGAGACCTGGTCGTCTATCCCGTTCCCCTGGTCGGTGGGGATCAATCCAATGTCCCCGCGTGGTCAAAAACCCTAGCCAAGATTCGCGACCTAAAATTCTCAACCCTCGTTCCCGGCCACGGTCCGGTGATGCACGATGATGCGTTCCTGAAAAAGCTGGAAAACTTGTTCACCACGATCACCAACGACGTTCAAACCCAGAAAAATGCAGGCAAATCTATAGGCGACTGCAAGAACAATCTCGCCTTTGGCGACCTCAAAAAGGAATTCTGCGGCGACTCAATCGTCCGGCGCGTATTGTTCGAGAACTATGTTCGTATGCCCGCGATCACCTCGGCGTACACTCACTAGGAACTGCCTCTGCAGGCCGGAACCATCAAATACGCACTATCAATCGGAAGTTGAATTCACTTTCCGATAATTAAACGTGGAGCCTACCGATGAAACTATTTCGTTTGAAGAGTTTTTTTGCGCGTCGGTCCCTTTCTGGGATCGCCGCGGTCCTTATTCTTTGGGGCGGCTGTGGCCGGGTGTACCAGGAATACGTCGCGTGGGACAGCTCCGAAGCAATCTTCTTTGATGCAAAGGAACCAGATCCGAAGGTTGGCTTTCGGCTTCTTCGCCGCCGATGGGAATCGTTCAAACCATTGCTCCTGCCTGACACGGGCAACATGCGAGAAGCCCGAACACACGCTGGCGCATGCCTTGTAGTCGCATTTTGGGATCAACTTTCCGACAGCGACCGTAAAATGATCATCGCTGAAGCAAAGGTTAAAGACTACGTTTCCGCCGTCACGGGCGACGACTACAATCAGGAACGAAAAAACTTGACCTTGATCAAAGCTCAAATTATGGAGAAAGGATTCAAGTCGCTAGCACCGGATCAAAGGAAGCTATGGGACCAACTGAGCGCAAATTTCGGCGACCGATCAAAGTGATCGATATTGCGGACGGTACTTTTCTAACGACTGTCGACTGATGACTATTTTTGCGACCCCATCAGCACTCCCTTAATGAAGAACCGTTGCGAGAACAGGAACACAATAATCAGCGGAATCATGACGATCACCGCCGCCGTCATCTGCAGCGGCCAAGCCGTCGCCCCATACGAGTTTTTAAACACGCTTAATCCAACTTCGAGAGTCTTCATTTCGGTCGAATTGGTATAGATCAACGGCCCAAAGAAGTCCGTCCAGACTCCAAAAAACGTAAATGCCCCCGCCGTCGCGAGCGACGCCTGACTCAGCGGAAGAATAATCCGTGAATAAATCTGAAATTCCGTAGCGCCGTCCAACTTCGCCGCCTCGTCAAGCTCGCGCGGAATCGAAATTATAAACTGTCGGAGCAAGAACACCGTGAACGAAGAGCTCACCGCAGGAACGATTAAGGCCTGATAAGTATCCAGCCAGCCAAACCCTTTAATGAGCAAATAGACCGGAATCTGCAGCACGCTTCCGGCAAACATCATCGAACCCAAGAAGAGCGCAAACAAAGGCTCTTTGCCCTTAAATGTCAGCCGGGCAAACGCGTACGCCGCCATCGACGTCACAAACAGCTGCAAGAAAACGATCGAAAACGTCACGAACACTGAGTTCCAAAAGAACCGGGACACCGGAAGCGATGGATTAAAGAGTACGAACGTGTAATTCTCTGGATGCCAAATTTTCGGCACGGTCTCGACGAGCGGCGGTATCGCCTCCTTCGGCCCATGCAGCGATATCAACACCATCCAAACGAATGGTGCGACCAAAAACAAAGCCAGTCCCCATAAACAAACAGCCGACAAAAACTTTTTCATTTTCATTTGTCTCCTCGCTTCATAGCCTTAACCTGATCCATTTCTTCTAAATGATTTAATTCAGGTTCAATCGAGAAGGCTGTGCATCGATCGCTTTGGATTCCCAAGAACTTGCGCCGGAGGATCACAGCATGTAGCCAGGGTGTCATTGCCTTAATCAAGCCTCCGGCGCAGGTTGAAGCAATGACCCCTGGGAAGCCCGAAACTGTCCTGAGTCCAAGGTTGCTCAGCACCACCTTGGAAACATATTGATGAGCAACCCCGGCTGTTACAGCCGCTCACAAAGGTAAAGGAGTCAAGGACAAGCCTGATGGGCGAGGACGTTCTCGTTCTGGGAAGAAAGCTTCGAATGATGGAGGAGCGAAGCTCCGAAGGTCGATATTTCCTTACAAGTATTGCCATCAGAATGTGGAATGCCCCTCCAATTGCTTTCGAGTCATCCGAAACTGGATAAACGCCACACTCGCGATCAGGACAAACAAAATGAAGGACTTCGCCGAAGCCAGCCCCGTGTTAAACGAGGTCCATGCTTCGTTATAAATGTGAAAGCCGACCACATCGGTCGAATCCTCCGGGCCACCCTTCGTCATCATGTAAACCGGAGTGAAAACCTGAATCGCCGAGATAGTCGAAGTCACCACCACAAACAGCGAAGTCGGAATTAACATCGGCAACGTAATCCTTCGAAACGACTGCCACCCATTAGCGCCATCCAGCATCGCCGCTTCGTACAAAGTCTGCGGAACTCCGATCAATCCTGCGAGAAAAAGAACAACTTTAGGGCCAAGACCTATCCAAATTGACATAAAAGCCAAAGCCCAAAGTGCCGTCTCCGACTTACCCAAGAAGTCCATCCCTTGGTAAAACTCGTGGTGAGTGTAGCGATTCACCAAGTGGCTGAGCGATATCAGCATCGAATTGATAAGACCAGTTTCCGGCAAGAAAATATAGATCCAAATCATCGAAATGGCCACGCCACTCGAGATCGCAGGCAAGTAATAAATCGTTCGAAAGAAGGCACTCAGCCGCATCTTCTGGTTCAGCAAAATTGCAATCGCCAGCGCAACCACAATCCCGCTCGGAACCGCGACAATGGCGTACTTTAGTGAATTAGAAAGGGCGTTCAAAAACGCCGGATCACGAAAGGAATAAAAATAGTTCTCAAGGCCCAAGAACTTCTTCGTCGGCTCATAAAGCTTCCACCGAAATAAGCTCAGATACAGCGTAAACCCAATCGGCAAAATCGCAAACAGCAGCAAGTGGATCGTGGCCGGAGCCGCAAACAGCCACCCATTGCGGTTCTCGCGTTGCCGAAGGCTCATTTGGCAAACTCCCGGTCAATCTTGGTCGCCATGTCTCGCAAGGCTTCTTGAGGGCTTTTTCGACCATTGAGTACGCTATCCATCATCGATTGACCCTGTTGTTCGACAAAAGCATAACCTTCAACCTGCGTCCCGGTTGGCGGACGCGCTCCCGGGATCAGATTGATGAAGTCACTCTCGATAGGATCCTTGGCTCGGTTTTTGGCAACATCCTTTCGAGCACAAACCGCAATTCCCGAGGAATTGTATCGAAGCTGATTCTTATAACTGCAAAAGTGTTTGATGAATTTCCAAGCCGCATCCGGGTGCTTGCATCCGTTTCCAATTCCGAGCCCAGATTCGTAATAAACGGTCACCGGAGACTTGAGTTTGGTCGGCATCGAAACGACCCCCAGCCGAGTCCAATCAACCTTCGAGCTCTTGTACGTCGTGATCGACCAGTGACCGCTGATCGCCATCGCAACGTCGCCATTCGCAAACGGCTCGACTCCAGCCGCCGCCACCTCGCTCAATTTCGGAGCATATCCCTTGTCAACCAAGTTCTTGAGGTACCCAATGACTTCGGCATTTTGCGCCGAATCAAGCGTTCCCGTTGCCTTTGTTCCCGTGGGGTCAAGCACACTGCCACCATTATTCCAAAGCCACATCACCCAGCCGGGCATCCACGACGAAATCACAAAGGCTTTCTTATTTTGGTTCGCCAATCCCGTGGTGAGCTTCGCCGATGTCTCTTCAAAATCCTCGAAGCTCCAACCATTCTTTGGATACGCCACTTTCGCAGCGTCAAAGAGGTCCTTGTTGTAGTACATCACCATTGGCGTGAAGTCGACGGGTATCGAATACAGCTTTCCGCCATTAGTCCCCGCCAACAACGTATTTTCAAAAAAGTCGTCGCGATGGAGGTCCTTGTCCGATACCAAATAGCCCGATATATCCTGCAAAACCCCGTTCTTCATGAACAAGGCTGAGCTTGAAGCATCGAGGATGACCACATCCGGCGTGACATTCGCGATGTGCGAAAGCATCGTCTTCGGCACGTATTCACTGCCCGGCATGTTCTCGATCACGATGCGAATGCCGGGGTTATTCCGCTCAAAGTCGTGATAGATTTGGTTGACCAAGCGGAAGTAATCGTTGTCTTCCCCCGCACCAGACCACGTCGCGATATGCAACTCCGTCCGAGTGTCAGTTGGCTTTGAACAACTAAGTCCGCCGAGCGCCAACAGCACCAACATCCCAAACCTCATTGTTCGGCGAACATCCATGTTTCAAGTTTTGCATGTATTTATGGAGCGCAGGCATCTTGCCTGCAAAAACTCTTCTCTCACTACCTCCTCGCCCTTGCCCTCGCCCTTTGCCCTGTTAGGTACCCTTAACATTAATGAGTTCGATGTGGAAGGAGTTCTTCGATAGCCAAGCCTCTACCTACGAAGAGAATCCGTTCACCAAGAACACGGTGGCAGAGGTCGATTTCCTCCTTTCCCTTTATCCTCTCAAGCCGGGCGCATCCATCCTCGATATCGGCTGCGGAACTGGCCGCCACAGCATCGAATTAGCCAAACGCGGATACCAAATGACGGGTCTCGACCTCAGCGAAAAAATGCTCGAAGTCGCCAAAGCCAACGCCGGAGACCTGGATATCGAATGGGTCAACGCCGACGCCCAAAACTTCGCCCTCGACAAAATGTACGAAGGCGCCATCTGCCTCTGTGAAGGCTCATTAGGACTCATCGACAGAGGCGAGGACCCCGTGAAGCACGACCTCACCGTTTTCCGAAACATCGCCAAACACCTCAAGGCCAATGCGCCCCTCGTCATTACTTGCCTCAATGGCTACTCAGTCATCCGCCAACTCAAAGACGAATTCAGTGCCGACGGACGATTTAACCCCGCAACCATGGTCAGCAACTACATGGATGAGTGGGACCTGCCCAGCGGAACCAAACAGATTCAAATTTACGAGCGACTCTTCATCGCCCCCGAAGTGACCAACATGCTCGAACAAGCCACCTTCGTGGTCGACGCGGTCTACGGCGGAACGGCTGGCTATTGGGGTCGGCGCCCCCTCAGCCTTGACGAAGTCGAAGCCATGTTCTGCTGCCGGAAGAAACCCTGATGACCACCAAGAAGTTTTGGGGTTGGTTCTTGCTGGCCTGGGCAATCACTGCGATACCCCTTTTGCTGTTGCACGGCGTTCCCGGGGTCGATACGCCAAACCACGTTGCCCGCCTCCACGTGCTAGCTTCCCTTCAAGAAAACCAAGCCCTCGCCAGCTTCTATCGCACCCACTGGGCGATCCTTCCGAACCTCGCCGTAGACCTCTTCATCACCCCAATCGTTTACTTTTGCAACATCAACGCACTTTGGTTGATGAAGATATTTCTCGTTAATTCGATTGGCGTTACTGGCGCTGGCTACGCCGTAACAAACCGAGCGATTTCCGGCAAATGGTCGGCCTGGGGTTTTTTCGGGTTTCTCTTTTCGTACAGCTACGTGCTGGGTTTTGGATTCATTAACTACCTCTTCGGAATCGGTTTGGCCCTGCTCTTTGTTGGCGTTCAGTTAATGCTCAAACAAAAGCCGTACCTTCGGATGGCAGTCATCACTATCGGACTCCCAATTCTGCTTCTCAACCACATGTTGGCTCTGGTACTCGGCGGAATGACGATGGTCATCATTGCCATTTGGCAACGGGATAAGTCGTTTGGACTTCTGGGCGGAACCGCTTTGGGAGGCATTTGTTGCTTGATCTACATGAAGCTCTCGGCCACCGTTGGGCTCGGCGCCACCAAGATCGTATATGATCCGATCGCCCATCACCTGCGCAATGTCTTCTTTCCCCTTTACTTCTCCGACCTCTTCCGCGACCTCACGTTTTGCCTAGTGATCGTTGGAATTGTAGTCTGGCTCGTACCTCGACACCGTCGAGATGGAGAACATAGAAGTAACCCAGGGCCAAATCTTCCCGAGAAGGGAGAGTCGGTGAGACGTCGCGAAGCGACCAGGGAACCGGAGGGGGGTGATCGAACCCGAACCATGCAATCTTCATCATCGCCCGATGAGTCCCAACTCCCAACTCCAGTCTCCCAACCACCAACCCGCAACTTTCCCCTCCCCGTCTTCCTGTTCATCTTCTTCACACTCATCGCCCTGGCCCTGCCCCATATGGCGATGACGAGCGCATTCATTTCCGGGCGAATCTCAATCTGGACCATCCTAATTGCCGGAGCAACCGCCGAGCGAATTTCTATTTCGCCAGGACTCATTTTTGGTCTACTATTCGCTCGCTCGGTCGACATCACTCAACGATTTCTTACCTGGAACCTGACCTTTGACCAAGTTCGCCAAGACCTAAGGGTCATCGAAGAAGGAAGCTTGGTTTACCAAATGACCTCCCTAAAATCAAAACCCCTTGAACCAGTCGGATGGAACCCTTCGATCATTCACGCCGATTGCCTTTTGCTGCTCGAAAAGAATTGCTACATCAACAACCTCTTCTCCCTGCCGTACCAACAGCCGCTCCAAAACTCACCCGAAATCGGCCCCGACATGCGCGACTTATACAACGACGGAACCGATAAAGACATCGAACTCAGTCGGCAATGGATCCTTTGGCAGCAAGGCTATATGTCACCGAGACTCCAGAAACGCTCAGCATACGCATTCTTCATCAAGGCAGAAAACGAAAAGCCCGTCTCCTTCTTGGGAGATGTCTTGATAGTTCGTCCACGATATGTCATCTATCAGCTTCGCTAGCAAAAACGCCCATCTCCGGTGCAACAAATCTCCCCACAACAGAAGGGGGAGTGGCGAACGAATCTCACCAAAAAGCAAAAAACGAAAAGGTGATTCGTTTGACGAGGGGGTGATTCAAACTCTATCGGCGTATCAGCACCAGAATGCCATGCCACAACATCTCTGATTTCCGAAAGCTGATGGCTGAAAGCTGACAGCTCGCATCGTCGGGTATCATTGACTTTCCATTTGTGCGCGGGTGGTGAAATTGGTAGACACGCTACCTTGAGGTGGTAGTGCTCACAAGGTGTGAAGGTTCGAGTCCTTTCCCGCGCACCAGACCTAAATTAGGTTCAAATTCCATTCTCTTCAGTCCCTTTTGGACCTCTTCGTGACTGCATGAAAATGCCAGGTCTCTCAATTGGTCTCTCAATTGATTCCGATTACTTACTTTCCGTTCCATCTGGAAGCGTATCAATCCTGCGCATGTGCCGATGCCGAGATCACTTTAGCCACCTAGCCAAGCATCAAACTCCTTCGAAGTTGCTAGTTGTTCACCTTCTGGCTTTTGTAGGTGTGGCAAAGATAAGATTGGCCCTGTAGCTTTCCGATCATCGCTTTCAAAGTCTCTCTGATGCTCCACAACTTCGTCAACAGAAACAAGAATTCCGAAATAGAACCTACCATCCTTTGCGTCCCAGCCGGGGTCAACCACTTCTCCCTGCTGGTTAATACACCAAGCATGAGGGGAGCACTCGAATGATTCCATCGGTCCAGCTCCAAAATCTGTAATTCCTCGCGACGTTCCAGCGAGGCCATCCGCATACCTCAGATTGCCATTCGATGATATGGCCAATTCACGTGCGTGCTGATAGCAAAGACCATCCTCCTTTGGAGTTGGCTGTTCTTCAGCAATTTTCTCAAAAGCTCTCACTTTCTGTAGAAAGGCTCCTCCAAAAAATTGGGGTGTATCTTCGGGGGGAATGCCAATTCCTCTGGTTTGGCCGTCGACGTGAAAAGTGGTAAATGCTAAGTCCATCCCTATATTTTATTCGACTGGCATTACTCACATTCGAGGACATTCTCGTCGAATTCTTTTTGAATGAAAGATAGATCATCAACATAAAAGCTTGCCTTCAGATAAGACAAGCTTTTGTGGAATGGTCACACTAGAATGCGATCGAGTGACTCTCGGAGAATGGCTTGGGCTGGCGTCAGCGGCCTTGTGTAGTGAATCTCGGAAACAGCAGATGCCGCATTACCGAGATGCTCTTTCCAAGTGGTCTTAGAGACCTCTGGCATTAGCTTTTCGACAATGTTGATGTGTGTCAGCCGACAGTCGTGTGGAGACATATCGGTTGGAAGCCCTGCATCTTTCACGATGGTTTTCCAAATTTCGTACACCTGCTTTTTCATCCGGGGTTCATTGATCGTCGCCTTGGGCCATATCCGCCCGCTTGAGTGGATTCTTACCGTCGTAATCGGTGCAATTTTCACTGTAGTAGGCATCGTGCCCTCTTTTCGTGAAAATCGAATTGACCGGCGATCCAGCTGAGCACAGGTCCTCAGCTTTACCGACATCGATTATTTGCGCGCAGCTGTGATGGATCGAATAAAAGTCGTCGTCAGCCTCATAGGCATTATCAAGCGAGGGAACAGGCAAATCGTGATCTCGGAAATCCTGAGCATTCAAAACTACTATGCCGACTAAGTCGCCATTTCTTGACCACTTTGCACAGTGATATCGCTTGATGAAATCGTCGATGCTCCATCCGTCAGGAACACGGTGAAATGACAATCGTTCATGTCCATCTTGGAAAACCGGAGGAAGAGGAGCACCATTACTGATGTGATTATTTCGCCTGATTTGACGGACAAACCATTCTTCAACAGCGCCGTCGGGCATAGCTAAAAATTAAACGACGACCGAGGTTCTTGCGCCGTTAGAGAAGAAAATGGTTAGGATGATTTGACCCAATCCATTAATTGACGGAACAACTCGAGGCTCGGGAACACTGTTCCAGTATCTTGATGCTTCCAGGTGCGCTCGAGTAATTTCTTCGTGTGAGGGCAGGATGTCTTCATATTCTCGGCACTCATTAAGCGCCGCGTCAAGTAGCTGCTTGAAATCGCTTTCTAGCTGCCTTCCCAAAAGAGTTGAAGCAAATTTGTCTTCGTATCGAGTGCCTACGCTTCGGCACGAACCAGAATTAGCAGCAGACATTGCTACTAAGTCCCTTCCATTAAGACTAGATTTATCGCTTACTTGAGTTGCCATGCTTCCTTTGCCTTCTCGCTGATTAACTTCCCGAAGAAGTCAATTAGCGTATTATGCGCTAATTCGAGACCGCTTGATATTTCGGACGTATACGAACCGCACGATGTTTCAACAACAACGCCTTGGTCGCCGTGCCTGAAAAGGTTCAACGCAAGATCAACGCTGTTGGTTTCGTCTATTCTTCCCGACATCATGAAGTTATGGAATTTTGAATAAGGGAATTGGCCATGGACCCCGAAATCCAGCCATTCACCCACGTCACTGAAATTCGGGTTCATTGACGGCTCGACAACCGCATATGTCATCGACACGATCTGAACAGGAGCTTTGATGTGCATTGCGACGTCGCGACTGCACTTCGCCATTGCCTCAAACCGCGGATAAGCACAACCATGAGATCGCTTCCAAACGATGTCCAATTTCACGCCATCGAAAGTGCAAACAATGCCGTACTCCTTAAATCTGAATTCAATCGCTTCAAATACTTGAACCTGATTTACCGACCACTCAACCGAGTCTTTTAACCCAACGGCCAGGGCCGCAATTTGCGCGCTGGATAACGTGGCAATCGGAATGAAGGTGATCGCGAGACGCACTTCGTCCAGTGGCAGTGCTTTGAATTCGTGGGAATTTGACATCAGTTCACTTGAGTTCAAAGGTGGTTAAATCGAGTTTCCTAGTTTCAATCTCGGTTATTCCATCATTCTACATTAGGTGTTACTCCATGGTGCCATCTTTAACGCCAAATCAAATGAGCACCTTAATATGTCGCGCTTAGAGCATCCCGTACGACAATCTGTACGACACGCCTATTTCCAATTCGTCTCGCCAACCGGGCTCCAATGTGCCCTGTCTACTGGTTTCCAGCATCGTGCCTGTAGAACTACCTTTCCCGCGCACCAGGCCTAATTTAGGTTCAAAGCCCACACTTCTCAACTCTCTTTAGATTTCTTCGAGACCGCACGAAAATGCCAGGTCTCTCAATTGGTCTCTCAGTTCCAATTAAGTTCATCAGGAAAAATAGAATCACCTCTGTTACATTTTTGGGCTCTCTAATGTTAAAGAAATCGAAATCTGTCAAATCCGTCGAATGGGTTTGGTGCAATCGGCGTCCTTAAGGTTAAGAGGCTAAAAGAAGATGCCAGATAACTACAAAATCGAACGAGACGCCATCTCAGACACCTTGAGTGACGTACTGAAAGACAGTCCGGCCGGCGAGAAAGCCACCGCTCAATCAGAATCGTCGATCAATAACGATCACTATCATGCCGGACAGAAAAGCGGCGACAAGCATAACGACGGTTATGTCGGAACTAAGCAATCCGACGGTTCCGTCACGATTGACAAGATTCACTCTGACGACAAGTAAACAGTTCGGGTGATCGTATTATTGATCGGTCGGGTCAACGGGTTCCAGGCCATGTAGCAAACAGAACTTGGCAAGAACCTGTTGGCTCGCATGCATTAGAGGCTGGTCGTGACCAAAAAGCTTGTCGTACACAACGCGATAGTCCCCAAGGGAGTCCCAGTCGGGCCTGAATACCGACGAGAACACTTCCAGTTCTGCTGCGGTGAAGTCGTCTGAGGATGGCTCAAATTCCGGGTGGGACTCTAGCAATGAGTCGACCATCAGAGTTTGTCTGGCAAATTCATCCGGCGTGAGTATAAGGCGACGCTCCATATGTTTAACTTAGCACTTTCAGAAGGCATGTCAAGAAGTGGACCGACTCCAAGAATTCCTGACCAATTAGAAAAACCCGCCTGATTGGGCGAGTTTGAAAGAAAGTATTTAACCCAGCACACGATCAAGCGAGTGGCGCAGAATTGCTTGGGCGGGCGAGAGTGGCCTCGTGTAGTTCACTTCGGTCACACCGGTCGCCGCGTGTCCGATGTGTTCCTTGAAGGTCGACGTACTTACCTCGGGCATAAGTTTCTCGATGATGTTGATGTGCGTTAGACGACAGTCGTGGGGAGACATCTCGCTCGGCAGTCCAGAATCAACGAGAATCGATTTCCAGATCTCGTACACTTGCTTCTTCATCCTAGGCTCATTGAGAGTCGCCTTGGGCCATAGAAAGGCTTCTGGGCCCATGCCCTCGACATGCGCGAGGAGGATGGATTTGAGCTTTTCGCTCATTACCACTGCTCGCTTCTTGTCACCCTTGGGAAGTCCCATGAACTGCCTGCCGCCAAAAGCGACCTTGACCGCTTCGTCGACGTCGATGAGGTTGTCAGAAAATCGAAGCTTCGACACCCTCATTGCCATCATTTCGCCGAGCCTCAGACCGGCGAGGAGCAAGGTGGCAAGCAAGGCGCGCCTGGAAGGATCGAGTTTGTCACTGTCGATACCGACTCTTGCCTCGTCCGGCGCAAGAGCAACAGCGCAGCGGGCCCTGGGTTGGGGGACGGCGAGGCGAAACGGATTCGCCGTGGTCATGGGGATTCGTCCGTAAGGAACGATCGCCTGGTTGAATGCCCGCACCAAGTCGGCCCGTACGGAAATCACCAAGGTCTCCTTGGCTCCGTTCGCTCTCAGTTCACGGTAGAAAGCACGGACCTTCATCGGGTCGATCTTCGAAAGGGGCGTGTTGCCGAAATGCTTCTTCGTGTACTTCCTGAACCTCCGTTTCCGCTGTTCGATGGTGACGGCGGCCAACGACTCAGGCCAGTCGTGCTCGGCGAGCCATCCGAACCATTCCTCCAGGGTCATTTCCCGGTTTTGCCGGGCAGTCTCGATCTTTGTCCCTCGATGTAATAACCGAAGAAAGTCCTTGCCTTCGGTCTTGGTTGAAAAGATGCGGGACAGCCGTTGCCTGTGCCCGGTCGGGGTCTCGACGGCGTACTGTACGCGCCACTTCCCTCTGTGTTTACCTGTCAAGACTTCGCGGCATGATCCGTCCTTACTGTCTGCTCTTGTTGCCATGACTCCATGCTAGGGAAATTGTGAGATGCTTCAAAAGCTCGCTCGTACACGCAAATATGGAGCGCTTCACCGGATGACGTCCAGTCCGCCTGCTTGGTGCAGGCGCGCCACGAAGTTGTCGAGTTGAGAATGGGTGATGCGCCGACTCCTCCCGATCTTAACCGTCTGGATGTCGCCTTGGTCGATGAGCCGGTAGATCTGGCTTCGGGAGATCGAAAGGAGGGCTTCGCATTCTTCGAGCGAGTACACGAGCTTGCCGTGGGGCCAACAGTCATTCCGTGGGTTGCTCTGCTTCGCACCGGTTTCCATGGCTTAAGAGTGGACCGCGGCGGGGCACAGACTTCCGAAGCCGCCGGATTGTTTAGTCGGGCCTAAACCCTTACCCTTTTGCGTGGAAATGAGGCCGTTTGCCCGGGACGCCGTTTTGTCCGACAGTCGCGGTATGAGCTACTGCTACCTGTGCGGAAAACCCATTCCCGGCACTCACCGGCACGTGCGCCGCAAGGTAAAGACGGGCGAACACGAGACCAAGGCGTACCTTCGCGGGCGGGCGAAGTCGGTCAAGACCTATTTCGGCCTCCGTCTGGTCTGCCGGGCGTGCGCCAACCGGCTGGACAGGGGAAACCTCAGACGTGAGCTGGTGTACCATCTCGGACCCCTCGCCCTGCTGCTTGCCCTTTTCCTGTTTTCCTTGTCCCTCAGGCAATGAAAAAACCCCCGCCTTTCGGTGAGGGTCGGAATCAGTCCGCCAGGTCAATTCCCCTGATGTAGTCCGCCGCCTTCTGTGCCTGAGCCGCCGCGATTACCACTGCCTTCGGGTCGTTCTGGAGCGACTGGAGCCAGGAATCCACGTATGAAGCCGACGCCGGAATGGTGTTGTCGATTCCGACCGCCGCGCAGCAGAACGAGCTCGTAAGCTCGGCGACGAGCTCTTCTCGCCCGTAGTCCTCGGAGCCGAAATGGATCTTGCCCATGACGCCCTTTCGGTTCAGCCGTTTCTCATGACCCGTCGAATGGCCGAGTTCGTGGAAGGTCGTGGCGTAGTAGTGGTCCACGGTGTCGAACCGGCTGATCTTCGGGACACGTACCGTGTCCTCGCTCGGCAGATAGAACGCCTGGTCGCCCCGTTCCTCGATGAACGGCGGGTTCGGCATGGAGCAGATCAGGGCTTCTGCGCTACGGATGCGGTCGTCGGGCGATGCGGTTCCCGTGTGGAGTATCGGCGCGAGGGCCAGTCCCTCGCACTGCTCGGCGTTGAAAACGTTGAAGTACTTGAGGACTGGTATGGTCTTTCGTTTCGGGGAATCCGAGCCTTCCGCTTCGTCTTCCTTCTGCCAGTACTTCCAGAAGACCACCATCGTGGACTTTTCTCCGGGCCTTACCTTGCCGCCGAGTTCCTTGGCCTGCCGGAAGGTCAGCCAGCGGTGGTCCTCGTAGGGCCCGAGGCCGAGAAGCAGGACGTTCACGCCCCTGTAGGGCTTGGAAGTGACGGCGTTGCTCGGCAGCGACCGGTTGGTCCTCCACGGCTTCCGCCAGGGAACCACTCCCTCCTTGAGGGAATCGACGATCTTTTGGGTGACGAGTTCGTACAGGTTCCGGCTCACGGCTGCGCCTCGCGGCGCGGCCCCGGAATGGGGTTTGCATTGCATGGTGTGCTTTCCTTGTTGTCAAAGGTCGCGGAACGGGTCCGCAAGCACATCGTCCGCCATCGCCGGACCGCTTTCAAACGCACGCTGTCCTGCGCAAATTCGCCGGAGTCAGTCCGGCTCGAAAGGCTCTTCGTCGTCGAAGTCGTCCGAGACGACCTTTCCGGCGACGGCTTCCCGGCCTTCTTCGCAGATCGAAAGGAACCTGCACCGTCCGCACTTCCTCATGTCGGGAGCGGGAGGAAAGTCTGGTGCCGAGGCTTCGTATATGGGCCGCCCCTTGTAGTCGCCGTCCTCGACGAGTCGGGCGAACACCTTCTCGGCGTTTTCCGTTACCGACGCCGCGACTCCGGCGATCAGGTTCCCGTCAACCTGTTCCGGTGCCCATTCGGGCTCATCCGCCAGCCAGATGGCCTGGGCGGTGACGTTTTCGAGGTCGGTGGAAAGAGCCTTCTGCCCGTACAGGCTGTAGATCGCCAGCTGCTGCTTCGCCTTCTGCTGGGACGAATGGCACTTCTTTCCGCTCTTCCAGTCGAGAATATGGAGCTTCGGTGGTTCCTTGATGTAAAAATCGTAGGCGGCCCAGAAGGCGATGCCGTTGTCCATCCTGAACTTGGGCGGGAACTTCCCGTCGCCGTGGGTGCGGATCTCGCCCCATTCCAGTCCCGACATCCGCTGGAGGGTTTGCCAAAGTCCCGAGCCCTCAAAATTCTCAAGGCATGTCCTGACGGTCCGTAAACCCGCTTTCTTGTCCGCATCGTCGTCCCCATGGTCGAAGTAGTGGTGGTGGAGGATGATCGCGTTCTCCGGCGGAGCCTTTCCGGTTCTGGTTTTCGGACCGAGGTCTGCGCTCTTTGTCCAGATGTACTCGTACGCCTTCTCGCCCTTCGTCGCAAGTTCCGTCCTGACCTCGCCGCCTTCCTTGAGAGCCACGAGGGCTTTCCCTATTACGGTGTCGACGACGGTTCCCGCCATCATGAGGGGCGTCTTGAGTTCCTTCAGCCTGTGGGCGTCACGGCCGAACGGCTCATCTTTGTGGGCATAGTGGAAAAAGAACGCGCGTTCGCACTCCCGAAAGAGACCGTCTTTCGAGAAGCTCCAGCCGAAGTTGAAGACTTTGCCCACAAGACAATGATACTTGCCTAGCGTATTTCCGAGGTCTTCTGGTTAACGGTATCCCGACAGAGCAAGTGCGGAATGGCGTGCGTTTCAGGAAACGACAGCCCGTAGAGGCTTCTTCCGGTGAAGAGCACCGTCGATCCGTCCGCATTACTGGAGAAGGCCTTGAGTTGGAACGCGTCGCCACCGGCGTCGATATCTCCGGCCCTTCCAGTGTTGTCCACCGAGACGTTTTCCCAGTGCCCGGTCTTCCAGTTCCTGAGAACGACCTGGTCGCTGGTCTCGACCTTGTTCCTGCTGCTCTGGTAAATGATGAGGTTGCCGTCGCCGCTGAGTGCGAGCAGCCAGGGGTAATGGGTTAGGTTCTTCTCGGCATGCTCAACGGCGCGCTCCCATCCCTTCGAATGCCCGGACTGGAACACCCAGGTAACGACGTTGACCAACTTCCCTTGCACCTCGCAGTCGTTGTAGGCCATAGTCATGCCGTTGGCGGAGACGGCGAGCGCCCCGAGACTGTGGTATGGGTACATCAACGGCATCCGCGTTACGATTCCCTTTTCAAGGTTTCCCGCGACCAACATGGGGCTGAACATGTTCCTGTTCAGGTTGTACCTGCCGTCCTGTACGACGGCATAGAACGACTTGCCGTCGCCGCATATCGACGCCCGCAGGTCGTCCTTCTTAGGCGATTCCAGCCCGAGCCGCGAACTGAGCGTCGCGACTTTCTTGCCTGCCTCGGCGATCCAAATCCTTGCTGGAACGCCGTTGATAGTCCCGGTAATGAACATGACGGTCCTGCCGCCGTCCGAGACCGACATGTCGTGTTTGCGGGCATTCACGACCTCGTTCAATAATCCGTCGCTGACGACTCTAAGCTTCCTCGTTGCCCTGTCCCAAACGTACACGCGGTCCTGCTTTGTTCCGTTGGGTATCAGGTTGGTAGCGGTGCTTGTGAAGGCCACGGTGTCGCCCGAAGGGGAAATGGCGACGTTGTCGCATGAACGGTCCGCGGCTTTGCCGTCAACTCCTATCGAAACCTCGAACGATTCGCCGGATTCGAGGTCCCGATATTTCAGTTGGGCTACTACGAACTTCGTAGAGCCTGATGCGAAGACGACCTTCTTGGCGTCTGCGGAGGCTGCGAAGTCGCCGATGGGATCAAGCCTCCCGGAAGCAGTCCGCGAGAAAACAAAGGCAAGGCTAAGGGTCGTGATCATGTCCGTTTCCAAAAATGTCGAACTATGAATGCGGCCATGTGTACTTGCCGGCCAGTTTGGTAGGGCAGATCTTCAGATCGTCCATGATGGCAGCCAGATCGACGCCCGTAACGGCACCGAGGTCAAGACCGAAATGAAGGAGGATGTTTAACCTTCCGTTCTTCAGATTTTCTTCGACAGTATGGTAGTAACGGGTAACGTCAGGCTTGCCATTTGGCAAATGGATAACTGCCCTCAATGAGAAGCCGTTTACTAACTGGGTTTTCTTACCAAATTGAAAAACGATTCCTCGGCCGAAACTGACCCAGTCAGCACTGCCGTCAAGATAGAATTTCTGGGTGCGAACCGTCGAAACCAGGAATGAATCGAAAGACTGAACATTCTGCGTGAGCTTTTCCCTTTCGGCAAAGGCTCCAGCAGCAATTTCGCGGAAGCAGGGTCCGGGAACGGCTGGCGTCGAGGCTTGCGAAGCAGCTGCCTGGCCAGGCGAATTAGATGCAGCAACAAGAACGGTTACGAAAGGAATTATTTTGTATTTCATGTCAGCTGGTCCCCAATGAGCCGGAGTCGTACTTCCAGTAGTCGGGAAAGAATTTGGCCGTGACCCTGTACGTCGGCTTTGGGTCATCCAAAAGGATGGTCAGTTCGATACCCACATAATGAGGGATGCTGTCGAACTGGTAGACATTGATGTTGGTGATTACTTTCGCCGTCTTGAAGTGGTCTGCCTTGAGCTTCACATACCGGGTCTGGACTTTCCCGTCGTACAAGTGGTAGTCGATACGCATCTGGAAACCTTCCTTGAGCGGCGTCTGCGGACCCCAATCTAGACTGAACATCTTTCCGCCCGGGTTACCTGTTCCTCCTCCAATTTGGAATTTGAAGCTGTCAGGTTTCGACGGGTTCTGCCGGTGAAGAATCTCCATGTACGGTTCGGCAAACTTATACAGGTCAACAGAACTTGCCATACTCTTCGACCTCGTCTCGAATGCCTCGGTCTCCGCTTTCTTGGTGATTTCCGTGAAGTGGGGGCATACCCACGGAGCGCCGTCGTGCCCAGCCCTGACAGAACTTGATAGTGTCAGCGCGAACAGTGCATAGGTGGGTAAAAGCATCTTCATTCCCGGTCGTTCCTCCATCCGTTGGTACGGACTAGATATGTAAGGATACTCTAAATGCCTATAAAATATAGGCACTAAAAATGACCAGCTTAGTATGTGGCAAAAGAAAAGATCGGTTCGGTTGATCTTGCCGAATACGACGTATTGGTAGCGACCCTGATTGAGGCTCGACTGGAAAAGGGTTTGAGCCAGCGTGCAGTCGCCAAGTTACTGGACGAGGACAAGACTTACGTCCAGAGGGTCGAGCAGGCCGAACGGCGGATAGACGTAGTGGAGTTCTTGCTTCTGGCAAGGGCAATCGGTGTCGATCCTAAACAATTGTTCAATCAGTTCGTCGATCGCATCGCGCCGAAATAGCCAACCCTTCCTCGTGGATGTATCATTTGGGCGCCTATCAGCTTGGCGCTTACAGCCTGTCTAAAAAATCGTCTTGAGCTTTTCGGCTACCTTTGGCTTGCTTGAGGGTCTCCCGAATGAAATTCTCCAGGTCCGCGGAATAGGGTGCAACGTCCGCGTATTGGACGGCAAGACTTTCCTTCACTTTGGCGAGGTCCCTTTCAAAAGTCGTCTTGATGTCCTCTGGAGACTGTCCGACCGCCGGATAGCAAAACCTAAGGACCTGCCCGTCTACTTCTGCTCGCGGCGGAGCCGAGCTATACGTGGAAGGGCGAAATTCGAAAAATACTTCTTCGCCCGAAAATGGAACGGCGTAGACTGCGACTTTGACTGCGGTTTCTGGCGATTCTACGTCGTTAAGAAGTCCTTGGAATGTTCCTCTCAAGTCGGCGACCCCGTCCTCCAGCGATTTCTGGACGCGATCTTCATGCAACGTGGGTGGTTCAACTTTGAATTCGTGGACGAGCTTCTTAACAATCTGATCCTCCGACAGGTTTGTAGTGACAGACCCAATATCCAAAGCGGCTGCTTTGAGCCTTTCCTTTTGGTGGCGCAGCATGTCTGGCAAGTATTGTCCGGCGAAGAGTGTCTTTTGATCCATGGTATTTTGTTCCTCAGTCAAGCCTTGATTTCTGATCCGTTCGGTTGGCAGCTCCCCCTCAAATGAGTCGGAGCATACTTAACTCTGCTCATTCGTCGGTTTCCTCGTCTACGTCAGAACTCACGCAAATCAGCGCGAACGGGCAACCTGGGCACGAGAAGGCCTCCCACTTGGGTGGATACGGTCCTGACTCTGCCTTTGTCGCCAGTTCGACCAGCTGTTTGGGCCTCTTTGCAACCAAGCCAGCGGACGCGGTTGAAAGTTCCTCGCGATCAAGAAGCGGATATGAAATTCTGACCGAAGATTCTCTGCCGGGAAAAACCGATGAGGCGACGGAACCTAGAAGCGCAGGAAGGAAGGTCTTCGAGTCCGAACCTAAGTGTGCCTTCGCTGGCCGGTCGTAATGGACGACTCTCAGAACCGCGGGACTTCCGTCCTCGATTTCGTCTGCCGGAATGGAGAACGTTCGACCATCGCATACAAGCTCCACGGTCTGGTTAGGCGCGATGCTGGCTCCGCCCGCGAGCTTCCCGTGAAACGCGGTCAGTGCGACAAGTGCTTTTTCCCTGAACTTGCTCTCGTACCAATGGCCTGCCGGTCCCGTCGCCTCCCAAGCGGCGTCTAGGCAGGCTAAAGCCTCTCCAAGGGAAGGCAGGGAACCTTCCTTATGGCTCTCGGCCATCGATATCTTGACGTCGGTTATAACCCTGTTGAAATCACGAAAACCCTTGTCTCCGGAAGATAGGTTTAAGATGTAGTAATACTCGAACCGCTTTGGACACCTTTGGAACGTCCGGATCATACCGAAGGGAATCGTAGATCCAAATTGGAACCCTTCGGACCTTGCGATGACTGCCTCGGTAACTGACAGAGGCAGTGACTGGGCGAAAGTGACGTGCTCCAGGTATCCATTTGCCACGAGCTCGGGCCCTAGATGATCCAAAAGAGGAGAAGGCTTTGCAGCCTTGCCATACTTGTCCGCAACCGAAATGACGAGCCGGTCCTTAGCTCTTGTTAGGGCGACGTAAAACAGGCACGGCTCTTCGGAATCCTCGTCAGCGGCGTCGAGCCCCTTGATCAGGCCGTCGGGAATCGGCAGCGAAGTGTGGTGCGACGTGTTCGGAAACTTGCCTTTCGCCAGGAATGGCAAAAGTACTGCCGACCACTCCAGGCCCTTGCTTCCGTGAACGGTCGTCACCGTAACGCAATCGGGATCTAGAAGATCGGGGGTAACCGCATCGAGCTTTCCTGACTGGGCGCATGCCTCCACGAATTCCAGGAACTCGCGTATCTGGAGCCTTCCTTGGGTGTCGGGCGAGGCGGTTCGAAACGACCTGGCCATGGAGCTAACTTGTCGAATGGTCGTCAGGGCGCGTCTCGCCGACGGCCTTTCGTCGAGCAGCAGTTCTCTCACCAAGGACGAGTACTCAAACAGGTACGTCGCCAACGCATGGAAGACTGTCGGCTGGACGCCCATGGCACCCACAAGTTGCTTAAGTTTTCGCAGGGTGTTCAGTCCCTCGGTTGAAAGTCCGTGAATATCTCCATCGCATGCGGCATGAATGGCGCTTAGGGCCGACGGAACGTGCTCGTCGGTCCATTTCAGGAGGACACCGAGGTCTCGTTTCGCGAGCTTGTATTCTTGGCCACCCGTCACCCGTACGAGTCCGCGGAGGTCGCCGACTGCCAGATAAAGCATGCCGAACAGGTCCTTGAAGGCCGCCGAACCCAGCAGGTCTCCCGACCAACTCGTCGCTATTCCCTGCTGCTCAAGTGCGTCCGATGCCTTCTGGGCGTCAGAGCGCGTCCTGCAAAGTACCGCGACGCCATTCGCGCCGAACCTGGCCTTGAATTCCTTTGCGGCCTCGACCACGGACTTCAGTTCGCTGGGTCCGTCCGGGGCCCTCAGAATTCTGACTCCAGGACCGTCCGGAGAATTGCCCCGATGAGCCACGAGCTTTGCTGTAGGCAGGTGGCTCACGTCGCCGCGCTGCGGGATCTGTACGGCCTGTCCACACGAAACGATGTCCTGGAACGACCGGTAGTTCGTGTTCAGAGTGATGATGTCTGCTCCCGGATAGTCCTTGAGAAATCCTGCGATATTGCTGGGCGAGGCACCCCTAAACCTGTAAATGCTTTGTTTGAGATCTCCAACCGCCCAAACCTTGGTATTTGGTCCCGCCAGTGCCCTGACCAACCTGCCGCTGGCAAAATTTATGTCCTGGAACTCGTCGACCAGGATATGGTCGTACTCGGACCTGAGCAAGTCTCCGGCTGGCGTTTGTTCCAGAAGACGCACGGTCAATGAGATAAGGTCGCCGTAGTCGGCCCTGGTGTTATCTTGGAGCAGCTTCTCGTAGGAGGCGTAGAAATTCCCTGCGTCGATTGCGCGTCTTCCAGCAAGCTCGGCTTCATCGGATTCGGAATCGCCCAACTGCTTTTCTGCAAGGGCAATATATTCGCGGGGCGATGCCAATTCGTCCTTGGCCCTTGAAATTGAGTCCAGAAGAAGCCCCAAATTACTGGCGGGGTTCATTAGGTTTTCAAACGACCCAAGCGGCATTTTTGACAGGTTCTTCTTTAGGAAGGCGATCAGTTCGGCTGGCGTCAGGAGCTTTGGCTCGCCGACATATCCAATATGCTCGCCGTGGATTTTCAGCGTCTCCAACCCAAACGAATGAAGGGTGAACACCGCAAGCTCGTGGGCATGTTCGGGCATCGCTTTGGACAGGCGTTCCCTCATCTCCGACGCGGCCTTGTTGCTGAAAGTGAGGGCCAAAATTCTTCGGGCCGGAATTTTTCCTTCCTTTACAAGCCTTTCGAACCGGCGGACCAGTATCCTGGTCTTACCTGCTCCGGGACCGGCCAAGACGAGGGCCGGACCGAGGGCATTGACGGCCCTGTCGTGATCGTCGTCCTTCGTCAGGACGGGAGTTATGCCGTTTTTCACAACGGCCGGATGGTCTGGACGCAGGGCCGCAGTGATTTGGTTCATCATGGCCGCCTTGGAAAGCCCGAAGTGGGCGGCCAGGCTTTCTACCGACCAGTCCCGTTGCTGCAACAACCGCTCCCTCACCATGTGTAGAGGGGCCAACAGTTCCCCGGCGAACACGTTGGCCTCAAGCTCGTAGGCTCCTTTCGAGTTGTAGCTCCTGTAAATCCCGTTCTGAACGGTCAGGGCGTCGAAATCCGGGGACTCGTCGATGTCGAATTCCGTATCCAGAACCTTTTGTTCCGGATGTTCAAGAGCCCTATGGGCAATTTCATGGGCAACGGTGTAGGCACGCCTTCCTTCATTGAGCCCGGGCCCGTAACTGATAGTGTCGTATTTCAGGTCCAATTGCCCCACAACGCCATCCGGAAGTTCCGAATCCTCGACGACTCCCAGCTTGAAGCATTGGTCTGCAATCTCGGTCAAGACCTCGATCACCGGTCGCGTGCCTCGCTCAAAAGGATGGCCGGTCTTGGCCTCGTACTCCGCGATGACGGACTGGGCCCTTGAGCGGATGGCGGAGTAACGGTCCACTAGTCTTGCTCCGACATCCAGTCTTCAATCTGGGATTGGTTCAATTTGCCCTTGGAGCGTAATTCGGCCAAGACATCGCCAAACGCCCGTTGGGCGTGGGTCACTGGCCTTGGCGTGCCAACTGCACGGTAATGGGAGGCCATTTCCGGATTTGGCGGTTGCGCAGAAACCAGCGGCCAAATGTTCTCCGTAGATTGCTTCAAGGTGCGCGCCAACCTGACAACTAGCTTTTCCGGAATCTCCGTGAGAGTGCGCCGCTGAATCATTAGGATGATCTCGTTGGGAATGTTTACCGACGTTGCGACCACGTTCGGACTCACTCCGATCTCCCTGATTCGACCAGTAAGATCGGACGCCTTGGTTCGCGAAACGTCCATTAGCCGACGCACGGATTCCAGCGTCTCGTCGTCGCATCCTTCTGATCCAGACTCGGGGTTGCTTCCTGAAAACAGCATGGCCTCCCAAAAGATCTGGATCACTTCGTCTTGTTGGTCGGGAAAGTTGACGAGGTATTGGTCCAAAGCCGGAGTCAGACCGGCTTCGATCTCTGCATATATTTTCTTTTCTATGTTATTCAAAACTTCCTCAGATGTATAAATTCTGTGAGGCTAATCGGGATTCACTGGTTCAAGTCTGTTCGAACCCGCTCAAGCCCGTCAAGGTGGCGATTGCGAATTGTTCTTTCCGTAACGTGTTGTTCGGCTGCTATCTCCGCGTAGCTGGCTCCTTGGAAAAAACGTACCGCTACGAGCCTTAGGTCTTCTGGAAGACGATTCACCGCGTCCCATACATGACCTTCGGCCATCGAGTCCTCAAAGCTTGAGTCACAGAGTACGGCCGACTTCTTTGTACTCTTTTTCGCTGATCTGGGATCGGAGACTTCCTGGCTCCCATTGACGGGAGTTAGGCTAACGAGTTGGTCTTCTCCCGGGGCATGCTTGCCAATGAGGGCATTTTCCCTTTGGCAGTCGCGTATCGCATTGCGGCACCGCTTGAAAAAGCAGGCACTAAAGCAGTCCTCAAAGTTCGCGAACGCGGGACTAATATTGCATACGCAGGCCCGAAGCACGCCCACCATCTTTATTACTGCGTCCTCAAAGTATAGGTGGTCTTTTGATCCTAGCGCAGAAAGGGCATATCTCGCGACCTTAGTTTCGAGGCGTTCCTCCAACTTTCCGAGCAAATCCAAGGCGGTATCCCGCTCCCGTCCCGCTTCCGCCGTCTTGCCCGCCAGTTCGAAAGCTTCGCCACGACGGAGCCTGTCGCGAATGCGTCCCACGATCTCGCCCAGTACTTGGGACTCCGTCAATTGCCTGTCTTCTGCCGTCTTTATAGATTCATCTTCCATCACCACCCCTCTTCAATTTTGCTAGCAACATAGCTTCCATATATTCCATCACCACTTTATAGACGGATCGGAAAAGATTCTCGGTGAATTTTTTATCGAGAGGAATTTTCACGAAGGGTTTCCAAATCGAAGGTGGTCCGGTGATGGAACTAATACAAGTGCGGCGATCGCTGTTCAACGAATCCGGCACCCATATTGGTAACTCAAATGCAGAACGACGAAACTCAGAACCCAACTCATGACGTTGCCGGCCAAAAGCCTGTCGACCCTTATGAAATCGTAATTCTCGTAAACCGCCACAAGGTGGTTTTTAAGACCGAAACGTCCACCGGATACACGGTGAAGCTTGCGGCAATTGCGCAGGGCGTACCCAACGTCCAGGCGGACTTCGATCTCTTTAAGGTTGAAGGAGACAAGCAAACGCTGATTGAAAACCAGGAACCCCTTCACCTCCATAGTAAGGATGTCTTCCTTATGCTTACCCCGGATCACAGCTCATAATGACGGATGAAATTAAGGCGGCCGTAGAAGAATTGAAGGCCGCCTTTCCGGGTCACGGTGTTTCGACGGAGGACGGGCCGAATGGTGGGGCATTCGTAAAAGTCTCCGATCTGGACTTCGGGCCGACCCTCATTCCGAAGGAGAATTGGATCGGGTTCACGATACCCGCAGGCTATCCCTTTGCGGACGTTTATCCCCACTTCACGCCATTGGGCCTTAGGCGGGTGGACGGCCGAGAACTTGGGGAAGGTCTTACCGGGCAGGTTCCGTGGAACGATATCACCTGCAATCAGATTTCGAGGAGGACCAACGGATGGAACCCTTCCGTTGACACGGCCGCTACGAAACTTGTGAAGGTTCTTCAATGGCTGAGGACACGATGACAGACTCATTACAACTACGAATTACTAACGCAGACTTTGCAGTGCTGAACGAACATCTCTTGCGTGATGACCATGACGAGCATGCTGCTCTCGTTCTATGCGGCATTGTGCGAACCGATCACCAGACCCGTTTGTTGGTCCGGCAGGTCGTCCTCGCCGAAGACGGAACGGACTTCGTGCACAGCCAGCATGGGTACAAAGAACTGACGAGCCGATTCATTGCTAAGTGGGCGTCATATTGCGCCAAGGAAAACCTAATCTATCTGGCAGCACACAATCACTTCGGTAAAGACACCGTCGAGTTCTCTCCCAATGACCTTGAATCTCACGAGAGGTGCTATCCTGCCCTAATAGACATTACCGGGCATCCAGTCGGCGCCCTTGTGTTCGCCAAGAATGCCGTTGCCGGAGATATCTGGTTCCAAAAGTCGCGAGAGGTGCTAGATTCGATGGTGGTCATCGGTCCCAGGATGCGAGCCCTTCGCCCTGGACCTCGGACATGTGGCCCGGACGTATCCGAACTTTATGATCGTCATGTTCGGCTCTTCGGAGAGGAAGGTCAGCGAATCCTGCAGGGCCTCAAGGTAACTATAATGGGCGCCGGTGGCGGCGGTTCGCTCACGAATCAATGGTCAGCTCACCTTGGAGTAGGACATCTAGTAGTTATAGACCCAGATACTATCGACAAAACGAACCGTCCGAGAATAGTTGGGTCAGAGCCAAGGGATATTCGGAAGAAGACGCATAAGGTCAGGATTGCCGAGCGAGTTGCCAAGACCGCTCAGCCTGGAATTAGATTCGAAGGCATCGTGGGTGATGAGCGCTATATTGATGTCGTCCGAAAAGTCATCGATTCAGACGTAATCATTCTTGCTGGAGATAGCTATCGAAGCCGTTTGCTCTTCAATGCAATCGTCCACCAATATATGATTCCTGGGTTTCACGTGGGCGTTCATATTCTGCCAGACACTCTAACTGGACAGGTTGCCGAAATAAAGGTTGAGTCAAGATGTGTCCTTCCGGCCTTTGGAGGAGGCTGCTTGCTCTGCAATAATTTCATTCCAGCTGAGAAACTACGTCTGGAGGGATTGTCCGTGAGCGAACGACGCGCCCAAGCATACGGAGACCAGCAGTTCGCAGAGGCGGCTCCCGAGCCAAGCGTAATTACCCTAAATGTCCTATCGGCGGCACATGTTGTTAATGACATCATGATGATGTTTACAGGACTATTTCGAGACGAAGTGGAGCTTGAGTCTTTACGTTACATAGCATTAGATCGACGTCTGTTTCGCGTAAGTCACATCTCGAAGCATGATTGTCTTCATTGTGGAAGTGGAGATCGCAGCGCTAAGGGACGAGGTGACACAAAGTCGTTGCCAATGCAAATCAATCGGCCGGATACCGACAACTCAGTCAAATGGATCAAGACTCGTGTCGTGCTACTATACGGCTTCATTGCTAGGTTGTGGAATACTGCCGGATCAAAAACCGCTCAATAAAGGGCATCGATACAAAACATTTCGAGGAGAATCAAGAGGCAATCAAATGAGCAGCAACTACCTATATTCGTCGAGGGGGCAGGCGGTGGGATACGTGAGGGGACGCTTTATTTACACGATGCGCGGAAAGGCGGTTGGTCAAATAAGCGGAACTCACGTTCACAAGCTTTCGGGACCGTATGTCGGTGAGCTTGACCATGACATGGTCGTTGACAAGCATATGGGCAACTATGGCAACATTGGAAACCCAAGTAACCCAGGCAATGCCGGATCACCTGGCAACCCAGGGAGTCGAGGATCTCAGAACTACGGCTACAAGGATGTTTTCGACAAACTCTTGTAATATTAAAAAGTTACGTGAAGTAGTCTGATTCTCGCTGGCACGAGCAACTGAAAATTGGTCCCGTCGGTATAAAAGCATCTGGAAATTGCGCAGAATGCCCAATACTTGGCAGGTTCACTCTGTTGAAAGCCGAAACTCTTCCCATGCAGCCAGCCAAATAGGATGACCAACCCCAAAAGGTTGGTCTTTCTTGCTTTCAGAGCGACTTTTTTGACTTTCGAAATTGAGTTCTTCTAAAGGCATCTTTTCGGATACTTTCGAGGAATTCGTCAGGGCAACTGCTTTGGCAAGCTGTCGGTACGCAGGTCGGTATTCCGGCATGACTGCATCGTTGCTGACTCGAATCGAGGCAAAGACCGTATGCAGAACGGCACGCCGATCTGAACCCTCGGACTTCAAATATAATTGACCGGCATTTCGTCCGATCGAATAGACTTCTGCTTTTGACTTAAAGTGCTCGGATAGGTCATTTTCAACCGTTTCTCGGGCTTCCTGAGTTCGAGCCAGCTCGGTTAAGCTCTCTAACCGTTTCCGATCGTAGTCCTCGCGGCTCAGATCGCCTTCAATGCGAAGTTCAAGAAGCCGTTCTAGCCTCTTACCTAGTGACTTGAGTTTGGCCTCAAGTTCTTCTCGTCGGGATTCTTGGAGTGCCATAACGTCTCGACTTTGACTTGTTAAGGCTCGGTATATCCAGTCGGCCAATCGCGTATTATTCACTTCTAAAACTTGGAGGTAAGGCAGTAGATCACTTTCTGTGCATTCTTGTTTCCTCGAGGTACGACACGAACATGCCTGATACTGCTTGCAGTAACCGTACACGAAATTGCCATGACCTTCCCAGCTCATGAGCTTCCCACACGAGTCGCAAAGCACAATGCCCTTGAGGGGATAGTCGTGTTTGCGATAGCGTCTCGCACCCTCACCCCCACCTTTTCGCTTCATGCGAATTTGAACGTTCTTAAATACTTCCTGTTTAATGATTGGCACATGTGCTCCTGGCCAGACCTTTCCCCGGAACTTCATCTGGCCGACATAGAATGGATCCTGCAGCAGCATGTGAATCCTGCTCGCCATTACCTTATGACGATTGGCGTTTCGGAGGCCCAGTTCTTCCATCTTATTCGCGAGGCGCGGAATTGAATATTCACCTGAATTATAGAGTTCAAACATCATCTCGATGAATGGTACGGTAACCCTATCCACCTGTAAGGGTGAAGTCGGGTGGGTTCTGTCCCGGAAATACCCTAATGGCGCTTTCGTTGGCCATATGCCGCGCTTTAGCATCACGTCCGCAGCCTTCAATACTTCCTCGCTCAAGTTGTCGCTAGAATGTTTTGCTACCGCTAAGTGCATATTCCATACGAACTTCGTCGTCGATGCGGCGTATTTGTGGATGTCGAGCGACTGCTTCACTAAATGAACATGCCGGTTCGCGTCATGCTCAAGCCACTCATCGATGAGAACCGCATCGCGACTTCCAGACCTGGAGACTCTATCGACCTTTTCCGCTACGATGTGGCAAATGCCTGTCCGCTGAACCTCCTTCACAAATTCCTGAAATTTTTTGCGCTGCTCGTATTTCGAAGCAGTCTCCGAAAAGGACCAGACGAAGGCAACTCCGATACTTTTTCGTTCGCAATGCTCTCGGAGGAGCTTTTCTTGCGCTTCAAGGCTATATCCTTCTTCCTGGTCTTTGGTGCTGACTCGGCAGAGCAGCGCAGCAGTTTGGTGTTTGTTCATGAACGATTGATTAGCCAATGAAAAAGAAGGACAGCCCTGTGCTTTCCCAAATCGCACACCCTTCGATGTACTTTCTGGACAGGACTGCCCTTCTAAGGCAGAAAGGATATGAAGAAGGGATTGCGTCTACGATTCGGGAAAGCACTTGCATGATATCAAATTGGGTCATTTTTGCAACGCGACAAGGCTTCAAAGACCACAAATAGGCTCTTGCCAATGTCTTCAGCTTCTGAGTAGTTGATCGCAATCCCGAATTCTTCGTCAAAGATCGAGATCAGTTCCGAAATTTGGGTTGAGGAGAATGTCATGCCTTCATAGTCTCGTCAGAAAATCGTTCTGACAACTTTTGAAGCGGCGGCGCAAATTTGCGCGGATGCATTTTTTGTCGCCGTGAAAACGAATGGTTCATACGATGGGAGCATGAACAACCACCCACCTAACCAGGTCTTCGGACCGGCCGTCAATCGGATTGCCGATATGATGGCGCATTGCACGCGGTTCCAGTTTCGCGGCACCGCCCAGCTCGCGTATGACGCGGGCGTATTTCCCTCGTCCGTAACCCGGTTGATCCACGGACAGATCAACCCTTCGTTCCTGCTCGTGGCGCGCATTACCTCGGCACTTGAAAGGCAGCTCGGCTTCAATATCGATCCCCGGGACCTGGTCGGCGAATCGGGACAGTTCTTGACGAAATTCCTTTGCGAGGCCGTCGGTTGTCCCGGCTGCCTGCCCGAGAACGCTACCGGCCCTACCCAGGAACTCAATCCACTGTTCGACGGGATAAGGCAGGGAGAATGGGTGACCTCGAAGTATCCGCGCGGTTTTAAGAACGTTAACGAGGCCCGATGAACACAAACCCGCCGCTTGAAACAGTGCTTCGTGAATGCTCGCTGCACTCGCTGCTCATGCTCGTCTCCAAGGCGCTGACTCGCACAGGATACGGGGACGTGGAGATACTGGACCGGAGGCACGCGAGACAAAAGTCCAGGTACGGAGGTCACGAGATTGTCTGCTATACGACGCTCGGTTCGGTTCCGGCAAAGGTGGTTGTTAAAGTCATCAATGACGTGGTGAGAGTCCGAATGCTCGACGAACTCGCTGGCGTTGTAGACCGCCAGAAGGCGGACATCGGGCTCATCGTTACTCCGTGGCACGCCAGCGACAACGCGCTTAATGAGCTCAAGCGCTATTGCAGGTCGAGGATTGAGATCCTCGACGGCAACGCCATTGCACAGATTCTCGTCCGTCACAAGATCGGGGTGCGTCCAAAGGGCGACATCGACTACGCCTTTTTCGCCTATCTGGAGCATGCATCCGAAGAGATCCTCGGGTTCATCGAATCGCAGAAGGAATGAGCCGGGACCGACGTATCGAGGCCGCAAAGGTAATGCTGCAGCTTGGCATCTCCCAGGCCGCCGTAGTCCGGCTTCTGACCAACTACGAACTTGAAGTCCTTGAACGCCAGATTTACTACCTGCCATATCGCAAGGCCAAGCGTCCCGGCGCTTTCCTCATCGAGGCCGTCAGGTTCGACTACTCAGCCCCTAAAGACCTATTCCATGCCAAAGTTCAGACTGAACCTGAGGACGAGCAGCAATTGGACAAAAGTGCCGAACGCCTTGTTGGACGGGTTGCTTCCGACCTTAAAAGACACCGAGCTGAGGCTCCTGCTAATCCTGCTTCGCCAGACCGTGGGCTGGAACCGTGAGGGGTCGACGGTCATTCTCTCCTACAGGGCACTAAAGAAACTGACGGGGCGAGAAAGCGAGGCACTCGGCAGGGCGGTGGCCTCGCTTCGGTCGCGCGGACTTGTCCACGCCGACGGCAAAAGGGACGTCCGACTTCCCGCGACGACGGTGCCGAAAAGCGAACTGCAACAATAAACAGAAATAGAAAGAAAAAGAACAGCCTTGTCGCGAACCTTATCCACAGTGGCCCGATCGTCGCGAAGTTTGCTTTGAGGAAACAGGGAGAAGCAAAGTAAAGTCAGGTTTTCGGGTGAACCTCAGTCAGGTACGACAGCCCCGCACAGCCCTGCGCTACCCTCTGTGCGGGGTGCAAAACAGAACAAACAGGGACGGGAGGGCGGGAACTTACGGTCCGCCGAACTATCGTTGACCCAGCAAAAGCCGTGAAAGAAGCTGTTCTGCGACGTCCTGGTGGTGCAGGTTCATACGGGAAAAGCTGATTTCGGCCACCCGCTCAAGTATCGACTTCGCCTCGTCCTGATCGCCCCGCGCGATCAGGATTTTCGCCTGTGAAATCATCGTGGCTTCCGAGACGTCTGTGGCCCTGCTGACGCTGATTGACTCCACTTCTTCCAGGGTGTCCTCAGCCTTCGTCGCTTGCCCCAACGCGATTTCTATCCTCGCCCTGATCTCCAGCGCGTGCGCCAGAAGTACGCCGTCAAGGCCTTGGTCAACGGAATCGGATACCAGCTTTAGCGCGTACCGCAATGCCTCGTAGGGAAGAGGCCGCCTTTCGTTGAGCATTACCAGGTGGAGCGCGAAGTCCCTCGCCAACTGTTCTTCTATGCCCGGAAGTGTCTGGCTCGTGATGTCGTAAGCCTCGGTGAATTGCACCGCGTCGCGGTGAGCCTCGCTGAGCATCTTTGCCGTGGCACGGTCAAGGTTCCTTAGGACCAGCCCCTTGAGCCAAAGTACGTTGGCCATCTGCAGGCGGTCCCCTTTGCTAATTGCCACCGACTCCATATTCTGGACCTCCGCCAAGGCCGACGATACCTTGGCGAGCCGCAGCGACAGTTCGACCACGTGCTGTGAAAAGGCGTACCACCGGGGCTCGTTTGTCGTGCGAACCTGCCATGTTCGCGCCAAGTCCAGCGCGCGGACGGGCAGACCGGCCTCAGTAAGGGCGAGAATCCTCAGGAGTCCGTCAGCAGGGTCGGAATAGTCATCTTCGGATTCGGGACGAGGAGCGAACTGCCTCGTCCAAGCCGCGTGCACGCGCTCCTGCAAGTGCGGCAGGGTGAAGGTGCCCAGCAGCTTGCCAAGGGTCGTCGCTTCAATTTCCTCCCTTCCGTTGACGATCTGGCTGATCCGTCCGGGCGACACTCCGACCGCCTTCGCGAACGCCTTTCCTGAACCGAACTCAGCTATCGCGGCCGCCCTCAGTGCCTCGCCAAAATGCTCGGGTTTAGTCTGGCCTAAAGATTCGAGGGGTTTCCGCTTCACTTGTCTCGCACTCGCCCAAGCTATGGACATATGCAATCTACCCTCGAACGGTTCTTACGGTTCATCGAAGGACCGTTTATTCGGATGTCGCACCGGCTGTCAACGAACGGCCCCGGTCCGCCATCATCCGAAACGTCGTTCATCGGCATCGAAACCGATACCGGTTCGCCGTTTTCCTTCTCAGCCTACGATCTCAGTCGGCACTGCTACATGATCGGAAGCACTGGAGCGGGAAAGACCAACCTGATCCTGCGCCTGCTCGAACGGGACATCCGCTCGAACCAATCGGTCGTCGTCATCGACATGCGAGGCGACCTCGTCGCCGGAACGATCGGCATCTGCCAATCGTTAGCCGTCGATCCGAACCGAGTCTCGCTTCTCGACCTGAGGGAAAAGGAACGGATTCAAGGCTTCGATCCGCTGTCCGGTGCTGGCGAGCCGCATATCCGGGCGCTGCACCTGCTCGACGTGATTTCGGGAGAGTCCGCCGGGTGGGGAGTCCAGCTGGAGGAAACGATGCGCAACTGCTTCCTCCTGCTCGCTTCCGCCAATGAACCGGTTACAAGGCTTGAGGCGGTCTTCTACGACGACGCCTTTCGCGCCTCCTGCCTCGCCATGACCGACGACGTATCGATCATCGGCTTTTGGGAACGGTTCGGAAGCTTGAGTCGGGATCGGCGGCAGACCTGGGCCCTCCCCGTCCTTAACAAGGTAACGCCGCTTCTCGCGACCCCGACCCTTCGCGCCGTTCTCTCAGGTAACGATCCGTTGAACCTGGATTCTGTTCTCGGCACGCCGGGGAGCATCCTGCTGGTGTCGCTCGCCGTCGACGAACTGCACCGGTCGAGCCGCATGATCGGCAGCCTCGTGATCTCGTCGATTGCCCGGGAAATGCTGGCACGCGTTAACGTTCCTGAAAGACTTCGCAATCCAGTTCGACTCTACGTTGACGAGTTCGAGACAATGGCGTCGGACGCCTTCGAAGGCATCATTGCCGAAGGTCGGCGGTTCGGATGCATGCTCGTTCTCGCACACCAGACTCAAAGCCAGATTCCGGCCAGGTTACGGTCCGTGATTCGCAACAACGTCGGCGTCCAGGTCATCTTCCAGGTCGGATTCGAGGACGCGTCGAGCATTGCCAAGGAACTTCCGAAAGAAGTTACGGCGCCTGACCTTCGGAGCCTTGCTGTCGGACAGGCGTTAGTCATGTGGCGCGACGGCGAAACGGTCCACGTAACCTTCTCGAAGGCCGAGAATCGCTCGTCGCCGGGCGCAGCCGAAGCGTTCCGCGCCAGCGTGTTGCCAAGCCGACCGGCCAAGGCGAATCCGGGCGTGCCAGTTCCCGAACCGAAAAGCGATAACGCCCGCTCTCCCGTCCTTGAGGAACTGATTTGAAGCTGACGGAGCGCGACGCCAAGCTTGTCAGGGACGTGGCCCTGAGCACCGTCCTGAGCAGGAACCAAGTGTTGCAGCTCGGCTATTTCTCGTCAGTGTCGCGGGCGAACCGGCGGCTCCAATTCCTATGCGCAGAGGGGCTCCTGCAAGCCATCGACACGCCCTTCCATGCCCAGAGGTTGTACTCCGTTGGCAGGCACACTCCGACCGTCTTGGGCGACAACCTGTCGCGTATGTTGACGTGCCGAACCTTGACTCCGCGGTTCATTCAGCACGCCCTTGCCGTGACCGAACTCAGGATCGGACTGGCGGACGCGGCTTCGGTTTGGCGGTTCGAGGCACAAGTACGCCACCAGTTCTCGTTCGGAAATCAAGACATTGACCTTCGCCCCGACGGACTGCTCCTAGCGGACTCCGAAGCGATATTCGTTGAAGCGGACCTCGGTCACGTCTCGATGCCGAGGTTCGAAAAGCGGTTCGAAGGCTACAGTAACTATATTAACGGAGGGAATTACGGTTCCGTTTACGGCAGGCGGTGTCCGAGGGTTCTTCTCGTGACGACCGGCGACCTGCGAAAGTCGCACTTGGAACAGGTTGCGAGGGCCTTTGGCATCGAAATTGATGTGAAGACCTTTTCTTCGCTAAGCGTTCCGGTCTTGGGAGGATGGTCGTGATCCTTTGCAAACATTGCAACACGATCTGGGATGCTGGTTCAGAATATTGCGGTAGCTGTGGCGGATCGTTGGGAAAAAGGGTCTGTCCCAAGGGTCATGAAGTCGATCTCGACGCTAAGTTCTGTACCAAGTGCGGTTCGCGCAAACTGAGCAGAGGCGTCGAGGTGGTCGAATACCGCCCAATTGTGGTCATTGCGTTAATCCTGATGACTTCATGTGCCATCCTGATTTTTCGAGATCCTCTTGCCGACTTGGGTCGGACCGTTGGAATGCTCGTTCTTCGCGTCTTTGCCTACTTTCTAGGCATCACATTTATCGCGGGCTTTGGCGGCAAAGAGGCGTGTCGTGCATGGCTCGATTTGTGCGGCGCGTTACTTCGTCTCTGCTGGGCAATCATCAGTTGGCCATTCAGGAACCGCGCGTAAGCCCAAATCGGAAGAGCAAAATGCCTCAGTATTGCTAATCCGTGGGCTTCTTCAGTGCCTTTCCTTCCGACTGGAGCCGGAAGCTTGGATAGGGTCTAAGTTCTTGCAAGTGGTCCCTGAAGTAATTGTCAACAAGAACCTTCTTTCCAGCGTCAGCTTCCAATTTGCCTAGCTCCATTCCCAACCAGGTGTCGGCGAATTCCTCTCTGGATAATCTTTGGTAGATCCGCTGCCTGATGGAATTCACCGTCTTCTCGTCAACCTTGATTTTCGGCAAAAGTCCAAATTGCGAACACATGGCTTCTTTCTGTGCTCGCGTAAGGCCGAAGATGGGTGACCGGTAAGTCAGCAGTTTTCTGAGCAATGGGTCCTTCGTGTCGCGCCAGTCTTTTATAGACAAAATGCACGGGGCCTTTTCAAGACCACGGCGAGCCATAACCGTCTTGAAGCGCTTTTTAAAGCGATCATAGGAATTGACCACGTTCAGTCCCAGCCCTCCGAGCTTGGGTGGGCCAGTAAGGTAATCAAACCATTCTTCCCTCCACAATTCACCTATTACCTCTGCGATTCGAAAGCCGCCACAAAGCTCGAACCATTTGTCATGGAAAAGTTGTCTAAGTTCCTGGAATTCCTCGTCCGAACAATAGGGAGGGGTGTTGATGTTGTAGTACAGCAGCAGGAGGATATTTCCCTTCGACGAGGGCGAACTGTTATGAAACTCGATCTCTGTTTCGGTGGCGAGCCATTCTTCCCGGTACTTGAAAATGAACCTTTGAACGTCAGCCATTGAATCGTTGGTCACGAGCGCGTTTGCAAACCGTCTGTTCACGAGAGCCGAGACGCCGACCGCGACTAGCTCGCCCTTGCCCTCCTCAAACCTCTCGATGCCAAGAGCCAAGATGCTCTGTCTCTCGATGATGCCAATGAACTCCTTCTTAGCTTCGTCCTCCGATTTGTCCAATGCCAAAAAACGTGTGTAAAACAGCTCCCATATTCTTGGGAAATCTTCCTTTACGACTGGTCGGGCAATGTATTCAGGCTGGCTCATTCACGCGAACTCAATCAAGAGTATACATATTTAGAAGCGTTTGGCATCGATTCCAGACCACATTTAACCGAGAAAACTTAATTAAGTGAACATTAAGAGATGTGTTTTGTTTAAATATTGATGTATTTTACATACAAATAGTATACAATCTATACGATATTCACTGTTAATGTCTTCGAAAATGGAGGAACCAACCTGGAACATAATCAAAAAAAGGGACCGCTATGCAGTCCCCTGTAATCGTCGTCGACCAGCCTACGCCCTGAATAAGTTACGGCACGGTCATACAACTGTTGAGTCGGGACGAATCCCAACGCATTTCTCATTGTAGCCGAAATGGCGATCATTGCAAGTGCTTAGGCTCGGAACCGACCCCGATCCTCCCATCCAGACCCGTTTGGATGGGATTTGAGCAATCATAATGAGCGTAAAAATTATCGAAGCGATCGCTTCACATATGCGGCCAATCCGACTCGTCGGCACGGTTGCCCTCGTCCCTGCACTGAGCCTTGACCTGCCCCGAAAAATCGCGGCCGCGATGGTGGTTGCCAGCGTGATCGTGTCGTGCGGGAAGCAGCGTCCGCCCATCAAACGACATGTCAACATCGCGATCGACATCAGCGACCAAACCGATACTGTCTTGCTCCGCTACGCGGATTGGACGTATCGAATGGAGCGCAACTTGTCAGACACCGATCTCCTCACCGTCACGGTTTTCGCCCACGACAACGAGATCGTGTACAGCGACCAGCCAATCCGCAACCGTTCGGATTTCAATGAGAAAGTTGCCTCGCGGTTCACCTTCAAGTCCGCTGCTCTTGGCAAACCCAATACTGAAACGGACAAGGTGATGTCCGATTTCGACGCCGACCGGTTTGCAGGGACGCAGGAGGACTGGATTCTGACTGACGGCGGCATCGAAAGCGTTGTCGGCACCAGGAAGGATCCGTTCGGAACAACGCTCAAGTCTCTTGCAAGCAAGCCGAACGTGGCGCGCGTGGCCGTAATTGGCGTGCAACAGGAGTACCGCCGCCAGTGGAAAGGTTGGCTCGACGACCTAGGCCCGAAAGCACTTCTTCGTGGGGTCGGTGACGCGGACTCTAGCTTGGCTCTGCTGCAATCGGGGGCAAACTAATGGGCGACGTCAAGAACACGGGCCACTGGAAGCCGTTCAATCGTGACGCGGAAGGCAATCCCAAAACCCGGACGAGGATCGTGTCACCTTCCCTCATCCAGCACGACGCCGATGCCGCGCTGGAACTCGCCGATGCCCTCAAGGAGGGCGTCGGCGATTCCGGACAACTCCTGAAGTGCCAAGCGATTAAGAATGCCATTAAGGCGGATCGGAACGCGACAGCCCTGCGGGAACATCTTGTCAATGAACGAAACGCGAACAACGAAAGGATCAAAAAGGAACTAGTCGAGGTCGATAAGAAGCGTGATGACTTCTTGGAGAAGGAGAGCCAAATTGCTCCTGAGGCGGAACGGTTGCTGCAGACACTGAACTTGCAGTGGAAGGGTCCGGGAGTAATCAGCCCGCTCGCCCCCGACGAGCCGATCTCGGTCGAAGCTCTGGCGGGATTGGAGAATATTCCCAATCAACTCGTCGAATCGAATAGCCGCTCGCTTGACGCCTGCGCCGTCGTAGGCGGTGGAACGGTACTTGGCGTTTCCCTTGGCTCGTTGCTTGGGCAACTTGAACTGTCAAACATCGCGAACGAAGTGCCCCAATTTGCTATCCTAGCCCTGTGCGGAATGGCGATCATGGGGCTGGTGGGCGGTTGGCTGAAGCCATTGGCCCACACCGTCGGCGGAGTCATTTACCGAGTAGGAGTCGGCAGCCCGGTTTTCAAGGGGCTTGTAGCCGCGACATGGGTGTTGCTTTTGGCCGTAAGCAGCTATGCTTGCATCGCCATCGAATCCAAAGTTGATCAGAACGGTCTTTTCAAGGCGATCGCAGAGGGCCGGCGGTTGACGGTGGTCGTGCTTGACAGAAGCGAGATGCTGATCGTGTCGATGCTTTTGGTTTTGCCGGTGATTGGTATGTACGTCACAGGAAAGCTGATTGCTGGCTTTTCCCAGGCTGCGCAGACTCACCTTCGGGGACTCCACCATCGTGAACGGCAGAAGCTGCTCACTTCCGCAGATTATGCCACACTCTGCGAAATCTGCCCTATCCTGGCTCCGGTCCGTCGAGAACTGATCCGTCTCGAACAAAAGAGCGTTGCCCTTGAAGCGAGCCTTCGATACGCCTTCTCTGAACAGGAACTGCACCAGATCGAGGACGCCGAAAACGACGCCATTACATACAGCGAGGAAGCGAAGGCGCTTGTGTACCCGCATCCCGTGTACGGAACTGTCCAGCGCCGCCGAGTCTGGTCGTGGTTGTTCGGTAAAGTGACCAAGTCGATGAAGCCCGGCTAGGCAAAAGGGAAGGATAATGTGTCCGGTTCTCGGCTTGCTTGGCCGGAGCCGGACATTTTGGGCGCACACTTTCCCGCAATTCAAAATGGAGCCCGCCTAGGCGGGCTCCGAGAGATTCCTATTTCTATCGGTTTCAGAGGCACAGGTCAAGGATGAGTTGGTCAACGGTCGGGTTGTTCAGCGCGTAAGTGGGAAGCTTTGAAGGCTCCCGCTTGGATACCGCAAGGTCCGACGTAGGATCGAACTCATACCGCCAAAGGCGTGCTTCTTTGAAAGGTTCTTGGTTGAGTTCCGGGCCGAGGTGGTGGTGGAAGCCGCCGCTCAGGCACAGGATTCGAGGCGCGCCCCATCGCAAAGGAACAATTGCTGCCCTCATATGCCCTTTGTGATGAACACCTGTGACCAGGATGCGCCCCGAAAGAACGATGACGTGCGCTTCTTCTTCGATCTGGTCGAGTTGTAACTCCGTGAACGGAGGGATGCGGAATGCCGAAAGAGCCGGTGAAAGGGGACCGCTGAGCAGGTTCTCGTTTCCGTAGAGCCACAGGCCCAGTTCGTCGGAATAGCGCGGAACGCAAAACGGAGTCACGGGCAACGGTGTGGTTGGTGGATCTTGATTGATGGGTCGAGGATTGAGGGCGCATAGCGCGGAAATTTTGGAAAGGTTCAGTGTTCGCATGGTGTAGGCGGGCAGATTCGTGTAGTGCCTCTCCGCATCCTGCTCCGTCACCGAACAACGATCAATTTATGGTACGTTGGTGCAAAGGGCGACTCAAATCCCAGTTTTCCAGAACCTTCGGGCTATGTTCCCGTGCGCTACATTCTTCTTATGTCCACAAGCACGTCAAACCTATCCAAGATCGGAAACCGCGACCCTGTTCTGCTTCGTAAGAGTGCAAAAAAGTACACCGAAATCTTGGTAACCGCTGGTACGAAGAAATTCGCAATTGAAGGGACGAACGTTTCGGTTATTTCCAATTGGGACGGTCTCAGCTTCGTACGCTGGCCGAACAAAAGCGATTCATTTGTCTCGATGCCTGAAGTTGATCTGATTTTAGAGACTCTGGAATGAAGGTCATTGTGGCTCATCGGCCATAGCCGTGAACCTTGACACTTTGGAGTCACAAATGAACCTCAGAAGAATTATTTCCTTAGCAAGCAAATGGTGGAAAAGCAAATGACCGGCAAATCTAATCGCAGGACGAACTCGATTTGTTGATCGCAATCCAGGTGTCCTACTCGTCGGCAATCGAGGGACTAGATGTTTCGCCAGAACATTTGGTCGAGCACCCAAGGAACTCAAGAACGGAATATTAAGCGATGTGGCCAATCCAAGCCTTAACTCAGGTTCACTGCCTGAATTCAAGAGTTTTATCACGATTCCCAGCCACGGTGAGATTTTCTTCAGCACATTCTTAACGCTTTTCGATTATTCTATCGTTCTGCTTTGTGGGAATAAATTGAAAAATAAAAAATGCGTCGTCATATGTCTGCACGACGACTACTGGTTCGTCAAAAGTGCGGTCGAGGCAGCAAAAAGCTTCGGCCCAGTTCTCGCATTCATTTCGAGGACTTCCTGGAGCGGCGACCCAGGCGACTGGCAACGCGTCCAAAACGAAGCCCAAGCCGCCGGTGCCGAAGTAGTCCTCGGTGATTGGGACAATGAGACGGTCCACCGTCGCGAGGCATACCGAATCGCGAAAGAGCGCGGCTACGAATACGCCCTCATTCCTGACGGCGACGAAATTATCGAACCCAAACTTCTCGATAAGCTAATCAAGATAGCCGACGCTGGAATAAGCGATATTGCCCGCGCCCACATGGACACCTACTGGAAGTCCGCCCGCTACGTCATTCGCCCGAGGGAAAAGCTCGCACCCGCAATCCTCATAAATCTTAAGACAGTTTCCCACCAATACATAAGGGACTTCACCGGCGGAAGCGAAATCATTCTTGGCCCCGAGCATGGCGTCATCCACCATCTCAGCTACGCCGGGCCCGACGAGCGAATCGAAAGAAAAATCAGTACCTGGAGCCATAAGCACGAACTCGTGCCGGATTGGTATCAAAACGTTTGGCTCGGCTGGGACAAAGATAAAACCCTAAGAGATTTCCACCCGACCCATCCCGCCGCTTACGGCATGGCCGAACGTATCGAAATCCCCGAAATCCTTAATGGCGTCTGGGACGAGCGTCCCATCGCAAACGAAAATCCAACTAAGCCAAACAACTGGCCAACACTCAGCATCGTTATTCCCCTCCACGGTGGACGAGAAGACATCAAACTCTGCCTCGACAGCTTAAAAACGAGTCAAGACCTCATCCATGAACTCATCGTGGTGGACGACGCCTCCCCCGACGACGCGATAGAAGAAGCCAATAGGCCAAACATCACGCTCGTTAAAAGCGAAACTAACCAAGGCTTCGCCAAAACGTGTAACAAGGGACTCGAAAACTCTACCGGCGAAGTAATCCTCTTCCTCAATTCCGACACTGTTGTCCCCCGGGCCGGACTCGTAAAACTCGTCCAGGAACTGATGACATCCGGCACAATTGGGGCAACTGGACCGGTATCCAATAACGTCGGCTACCACCAGCGAATCTCGCCGACCTACACATCCCTAGGCACTTTGGATCTCTTCGCCGCCGACCTTGCCGAAACCAATAAGGAAACCAAAGACGTCGAAATCCTTGTCGGCTTCGCTCTCGCCGTTCGCCGGTCCGTACTCGAGGAAGTCGGTCCCTTCGATGAGCGCTTCCCAATCGGAATGTTCGAAGACACCGACTTGTGCTACCGAATCACAAAGGCCGGATACAAACTAAGGATGGTCTGCGGAGCCTACATACACCATTGGGGATCTCGCACCCTTCAAAAGGTTATCCCCAATATGGAAACCCTGCTTCACCAAAATGGAGCAATTTACCGTGCGAAATGGCAGCACGAGATCGATTGCGGCTACGCATCCCATCTACCCGGCTTCAACCTAAACGAGGGCATAACCAAATTTGATGAAAATCGGCATCCAGACCGGGTTCAAGAACAATTCGAAGAACTAAAACAACGCGCCAATATCTCGCTGTGCATGATCGTGAAAAATGAAGAGCGCGTCCTGAATCAATGTCTAGAGAGCGCAAAACCATACTTCAAGCAGATCATCGTGGTGGATACCGGTTCCACCGACCGAACCATAGAAATCGCAAAAGAGCACGGAGTCAAACTCATCGAAAGCACTTGGCCAGATTCCTTTGCTGCGGCGAGAAACGAATCCCTCAGCCATGCCACCGGCAACTGGATTTTCTGGCTCGACGCCGACGACGTACTACCCCTTGCCAGTGGAGAAGCAGTCCTTCACGCTGCTATTAATGCAACCCCCGAGATAACTGGATTCATTGTGCCCGTCCAATTCGTTGAAGAAGGGCCAAATGCTGGAACCAAGGTAGACCACGTTAAACTCATCCGCAACTATCCCGGTATCGAGTTCGAGGGCCGCATCCACGAACAAATCCTCAGTTCCATTCGCAAACATGGTGGCGAAATCGTTCGTCTCAACGCAGTGGTCCTCCACGCCGGATACGACACCTCAGAAAAAGGCCAAAAGAATAAACGAACCCGGGATTGGCATCTCCTCAACTTGGACCTAAAAGATAGACCTGAGCACCCATTCGTTTGGTTCAACATTGGTATGACCCACCACTACACTGGAGGTCATCAAGAGGCCGTCGATGCGCTCATAAACAGCATCCGTTTCTCTGGCGAGCTAGATTCCCACCTTCGCAAAGCATATTCCCTTATGGGTGTCTCGTACCGAGAACTGGGCGAGCTCGAAAACTCCGAAGCGGCATTCCGCGAAGGCTTGATGCGAGTAGGAGAGGATCCCGAACTCACCTTCCAACTTGCCATGACCGCTACAGCTAGAGGCAATCTGCTGGAAGCCAAGAACCTGTACGAAAATATCCCTCAAGTGACCGGAGAATATTTTAGCAGTATGGATATCGGCATCATGACCTTCAAGCGCCTCCAAAACCTAGGCGGAATCAAGATGGCACTTGGCGACTACGTCGCCGCCAAAAAAGATTGGCTCGAAGCATTCCAGCAAAACCCAAGATCTACGATGAGCCTCATAGCCCTCTGTGATGCCGCGATCGAAATGGGAGATTTCCAAACCGCTCACCAAACTCTTGAAAGCCTAGTCCAGATAGAAGGACTCTCAATGGGTTGGGCCGAGCGAAGGGCAAAACTCGCCGACATCCAAGAAGGACCTGGCACCTCATTCGGAGCCATGAAGCATTACCATGGGGCAAACCCAAGTGCTCTGGGGCCAAGACTCATGCTCGCCCGTCAATTCCTCGCAAGAGATCTCGTTGGCGACGCCATTCCCCACCTTGAATTCCTGGAACGGCACAATATTGCCGAGGCTGCATTCTTGCTAGGTGTTATTTCGCTTCAACGCGGCGACATCGAACGGGCAATCCACTGGACCCAAAGGGCAACGGTGCTCAATCCTGGTCATGGGCAAAGTATCGATCAACTCCAAAAGCTTCAAGCCATGGTTCAAACCGATGCACCTTCCATCTTGAATGCCAAAGCCCAAACCAAGCTCCTAGTCGGCCCCCATACCAAATCCCTAAAGCCAGGCGCGAAGCGCCACTCCATTGTTATCGTTACCTACAACTCTGAGAAATGGATTTCCGCTTGCCTCGGCTCGTTGCTGCCGACCATCGGCCCCAGCGACGAAATAATTGTTGTGGACAACGCATCGCATGATGGAACTGTGGAATATCTAACCGGCTTAGGTTTGGACTGCCTTAAGGTTATTGGTAACAGCGAGAACGTTGGTTATGCCCGGGCCGCAAATATCGGCATTCTGACAAGCCAAGGCGAATTCGTCACCCTTCTCAACCCAGACACGGAAGTGAGTCTTAACTGGCTTGACGGCCTGTCAAAACATCTAAGCGGCCAGGTTGGAGCAGTTGGTCCGGTATCGGATAATATTGGCGGAACTCAATTCGTTGGTCACTACATCCAAGGTGGAGTTCCAATTTCAGAGCTTCCCGGTGCAATGAAGCAAGGTTATGAAAATAAGGCATTGGAAACCAAGCTACTGATGGGTATGTGCCTGATGGTGCGGCGAGATACTCTCGCCAAAGTTGGACTGCTCGATGAGGGTCTCTTCCTCGGCGCGGACGACTTAGAGTTCTCATGGCGATTGAGATGCTTGGACTACCAGTTACTCACCGTGCTTGACGTCTTTGTTCACCATGCCGGGCAAAAGAGCTTTAACACCAGGGAGAAGTCCGAAGTCACCGAACTAGTCGCGTCTAGCGATGCGAATTTATTCGCTAAATTACAAAAATTCTATGGAGTGCAAGTACCTACGTCCTATCAACTTTGGGGTTGCGATATCTTCGATGGCGCACTAGCTAGCCTGATGTAAATTTATGCAGGTTCAAATGGGTACTAAATAAAAAAAGTGGAAAAATTTCACACATTTTTTCCAATAGTATCGTATAGTGCAATTACCAGGATATTGCGATATGGTTTTCTCGGATAGAGTCCACGACCACGTAGCAAGACCAAGGAACTGTGGGGAGATGCTAGATGCCAATCGTATCGGCACGGCGGGAACCCCAGGGGACGGGCCACATGTGCGCATCTGGCTTCAAGTAACGGATGGACGAATACAGAAGGCGAGCTATCACACCAACGGGTGTCCGAGTTCTATAGCTTGTGCCAGTGCTCTTTGCGAACTCGGAACGGGGAGAGAGTTAGAGAAAATGAAACTACTCGATGCAAAAGATTTAGTCACTTATCTAGGCGGTTTGCCAGAAGGCAAAGGATATTACGCTGAACTTGCCATCCAGGCGATTCAAAATGCTTTGGAGGATAACTAATTATGATTACTCCAGTAGTCGGTGAAGGCTGTGGCGGGACCTGCAATGTTCCTTCGGGTGGACTCTTCCCGTCGGCTGCGGGTCAAGGCTCTGGCGGAACGGGCACTTCTGAACTGTGCGGCACGAGTGGAAGTGGCGGCGTCCCTTGCCCTCCTGGTGGATATGATCCTTGGAAAGGTGACCTTCAGTTCGCCCCGACTTGCCCCACGGTATAACGGAGGAATTAGATTGTGAAATTAGTCGAAAAATCCGAAGTTCAACTTGCCGAATCTCAAGGTTCCGTTAGCGATCCAATTTACCAGCATGCCTATCGGCCGCTTCCAAATCCGATCGATGGCTCGCTGAGCGTAGATCCGGAAATAATTCTTAAGGCTCTCGGAATGGGTCTAACGGTTGAATTTTTCTACAGCAGCCATTCGACGAGTAATAAACAATTTGGCAAACGAAGGTCTGCAAGTGTCAATGCGTATGTCACTCCGGATTTAGAGGCTGGTGGTGCGAACGTCTTCCGAGGAGACCAAAGCTTCAATGCTTGGAATCTTCAAAGCAACATTGGTGGCATAACTACGTTTTCTCCCAATGCCGCTACCTACTCTTCGACTACTCTCATCTATAACGGCACAAAGTACCAAGAGCGATTCCCTGATGGAAGTCTGCTCGAGTATGAAACTCAAAACGCTGGGGACTATCTGCTAACCCGGAGCATTTCTGCCGCTGGTTGTGTTCAAACCTTTAACTACGGCACCACCGTCGAAGCCGGTCTTCTCAAAACTCTCCAAGTAACCGACGGACGGAAAGTCACCTTCACCTACTCGGCAAGTTCCCCGACGTCGCTTCTCAGTTCGGTCCAAGATTGGGGTGGACGGTTCTGGACGTTCCAATACGATACGGATCGCCAGCTAACTACGTTCACCACTCCATTAGGATGCCAGACCGCACTAGGCTACGCGACGTTTTTTGGTAGCAAGTACTTAAACTCCATTACCGACCCTAGAGGCTACGCAACCATTTACAGTTACGATGCCAGCGGTCGGGTTGCCTCGATGGCCCTTGGTAGTGCTGTTTACACTTATATATACGGAACCGCCGTTGCTCCATTCTTTAGTGGCTCTCAAGTCACTTCTCCGACTGGTGCGATTACCACCTACCTTGCCGATACTTCTGGAGTTCGAGAAGTTCGCCGGCCCGAGGGCTACACAACCACTTACAACTATGATTCCAACGGATTCCGAACTTCGGAGCGAGATCCTTCTGGATATCGGTACACCAATGTTTACGATGCAAGAGGACGAGTTACCAAAACCGACGATCCTCTTGGCAATAGGACAACGTACCAATACGATGCTGCTGGAAACCGAACCACTATAATTAATGCCCTCGGGTTCATCTCTTCGATGGTCTACGATTCTAGTCGCAACATGACCGCAAGCGTTGATCCACTTGGACGAAGAACCAGCTTCAGCTACGATTCGTATGGCCAAACCCTAACCAGTCAAGACCCAAGAGGACTCACCACTTCCTACCAATATGATTCCACTGGCAACCAAACTACGATAACCAATGCCGATGGAAGTGTCGTGACTCAAACCTTCGACACGTTTGGTAGGCAGTCGACTTCGACCGATCCGCTGGGCCGGACCACTAGCTATTCCTATGATGTCGCTGATCATGTCGTTGCAGTTATGAATCCAGCCGGTGAAACAAATACAACTGTTTACGATTCATGCATGCCGGTTGCCAAGGTCACTCCGATGGATCACCGCACTACGATGACCTACGGCCGATTCTCGAACGTTCTCACGACCCAAGATCCGATGGGAAATGTTTGGAGCCAGACCTATGACAACTTGGGAACCGCCCTGTCCAGTATCGATCCATTGGGACGAACAAACACGATGGTCTACAACGCCTCGATGCAGAAAATTGCGAGCCAAGACGCCCTTGGTAACTTGACTTCGTATAATTACGATAGCTCTGGCAGGCCAAATGGGGTGCAAGATGCCCTTGGTAATGTGACCACAACTATGTACGATGCGAGAGACGTCGTCGCTTCGCAAGATGCACTTGGTATTCGTAGTACACAGACTTTCGATGCCATCGGTAGACGGATCACTTACACATCACCGCTTGGCTTCATCAACTCCACTGTATATGATGCTGCCAATCAAGTAACGGGCCAAATAGGTCCGCTTGGTAACCGCACTACTTATACATTCAACGCAAGTAGTGCAAAGGAAGCGACTCAGGATGCATTGAATAATGTTTCAACCTTAACATACCAGGCAACAACAAATCGTGTCTCTGCCCAAACCGATGCGAAAGGCTTTATGACTACCTACAGTTATGATGTCTCAGGTCAGGGCATTTCGATCCAAGACGCCCTTGGATTCCTCTCAACCATCTCATACGACAAGGCAGGAAGAAGTCAGGCAACCGTCAATGCCCTTAATTACAGAACATCTTACTCCTACGACTCAGATGGCAGGTTGGCGGCACGAACAAGTGCACTGGGCCAGATGTCAACCTCAATCTACGATGCCAACGGCCGACAGATCGCGACGCAGACGCCTATGGGATTCACCAGCACCACCGTCTACGATAGCGCAGGTCAAGTCTCAACTTTCCAAAACACACTTGGCCAACGGACTTCATATATCTACGATTCTCGAAGTAGCCAAATTGAAGTGCAAGACGCAAATGGCAATCGCACATCGACAGTCTACGATGCAGTGGGGCGAACAAGTGCCACGATTGACTCATTGGGCTTCAGAACGAGTTACACATACGATGCCATCAGCCGTCAAACTGGCCGAACCGACGCGTCAAACAACTTGATCACGATGTCCTATGATGGGAATAGCCGAATGACGGCTATCTCGAATGAAATTGGCAAAGTCACGACGACAACTTACGATGCGGACGGAAGGGTTACTCAAAAGCAACAACCAAGCGGAATGGTGACGAGCTACTCATACGACATTATCAACGAGCAAACAGGAATTCTCTATAACAATGGAACGAGAGTTACTTACACCTATGACCCCGTAGGACTTCAAACTTCCTCATCGAATAATACAGGAACCACCACTTATGTCTATGATGGTAACGGCAGGATGCTTGGCAAAACTGATCCAGGATCTTTGGTTCAAGCATATAGCTACGATGCAGTTGGACAGCGTTTAACTCTGAAAAATCCCGATGGTGGAATACGGACCTTTAGCTATGATGCAATTGGACGAAAAAGTGCCTTCCGAGACCCCGACAATAATTTCACGACCTTCCAATACGACGCCGATTCTCGAGAAACGACCACGGTGTTCAATTCCGGCATGACGCGGATTCGTAACTACGATGGAGTTAGTCGAACTACCAGACTTCAAGATTCCAATGCGGCAAATGTGAATTTGCAACTTTTGACCTACACTTACGATTCAATTGGCAATCCAATCCAGATTCTAGATTCGAGTGGCGATCTTGTTCAATACGGCTACGATGCGAAATATCGATTGACTTCGGCAAAATTTGCTCCGGTCAGGAACCAGGTCTATACCTACATTTACGATGCGGTGGATAACCGGACGTTTGCCAGCGAAGATGGTCCATCAACATTCACCTACAATGCCGCAGGTCAGGTTTTGGTAGGAAATGTCCTGGGCGTCCTCTCAACTTTTACATTTGACAACGATGGCAACAATTCTGTTGTCCAAACAGGAGCAAACTTTGTTACAATGGGATATGATCAAGAGAATCGGATGATAGTTCATTCAAATGGAGCAGTGTTGAATACATTTAGCTACCAGTCAGATGGAATGAAGGGGACTGAGCGAAATGGAGCAACAATCACTACTCTGGTTTGGGACAGAAGCGAATACTTAGGAGCTTACTAACATGGCAATGAAGGAGCAATATTATTCGATCGAAGGTCAAATGATTAGCTATAAGGACATGGGCGGCCGCAAAGACTTCCTCACCGATGCTCTTGGTTCCGTCACTGCGGAAGTTGACGAGACGTGCACCAAAACGTTCGAGGGTCGGTACAAGCCCTATGGAAGCGATTTATCGTCATTTGGCCCTCGGGGTAAGTACGGCTGGGTGGGAACCTTTGGATATCGCGAAACGGCCTTGGTTCAGCCAAGTCACTATATTCGAGCGAGGCACTATACCAGCGTAAGCGGAAACTGGAACGAGCGTGATATCTATTGGCCAAATGAGCGATCATACGCATACGTAGTTGGTCGTTCAACCTATGCGCCAGATCCTTCTGGTAATGGAGCTGGAGACAAAGGATTTCCAAGCAGTTCTCTGCCAGAAGGTCCTTGCGACGCTGTTCATTGCGGTAAACGTGAAACCACAAGAAACCCTAGACTCTCGAATCCTCAGACAAGGCCAGGTCAAGAATTCGAAATTAACGCAACGCCATTTGGAGTTGGTGTAAAATGGAAAGGTACTTCTCGACAAATTGCCTACGATGCTCTTTGGACGACAACGAAATGGAAATGTAAATGTGATGCCATTTATTATTGTCACTTGCCTATTATCTTTGCTACTTGGGTCAAAGAGAGTGAAGTTCACTGCCGCGGAACTTACTTGAAGGAAGACATAGGAGTGTTCAGCGAAACTATTATTATTCGCGAAGCTTACTACGGCGATGGATCACCAGGATGTCCAAAAGAAGATCGAGTTAACGGATTTGCTCAAAATTTGATGCAAAAGCTATGCCTTAAAATAGGTATTCCTGATTATATTTGTCACGCGATGTATCCTGTGTAGTAACCAAAACATGACTTATGAAAAAACTAAATTGGATTGTCATTATCTTACTAAATGTGTGTGCTTTACTTATTGTTCCAATGCGGGTAGTTCGAGGGTACGGTGCCTTTCAAATTCAATGGAGAATGGTCTCTGATGTAGGAATCATTTCATCTGGGGATGCCGTTGTGTTGCCAATTGTTCTGATTGAATTATCACTTATTTGGTTATTAGTATTTTGCTTTAAAGATTTAGCTAAGAAAAATTAATGACAATATCCGACCACTCAGGACCCGATGGGCAATGTCTGGAGCCAAACCTACGAAAACATGTGCTACCAGCTTTCAAGCGTAGATCCAATCGGTCGTGCAAATCCGATTGGCTAGGTGATTCGCCGTGATCGGCCAATTTTCTTTGTTTTTAGCTTTCCGCTATTGATTTGTTCGTAGATGTAGCTTCGTGACAACGTCAGCTTTTCAGCAGCGTCAGGGGCTGGCGCGGAAGAATCGGAAGCCGACATAGTTCGTGGTCACCGCGAGCTGCAAACCCACTATTCAGATGATATATGAAAAGTGTTTCTAGACAGTGGGTTACATATTCTAGTCCGGTGGCGAGTGCCGCTAGTTGTTTCAAGGTGAACTTATCGAGGTTCCCACCGTTTGTATCCTAGATCCACTCGATATATTGAGCGCGGTGAAACGACAACTCAAAGATTCAAATTACGGAATTTACTCCTGAACTCAGTTGATTCAATGACCCTCTAAGATTGGCCACCACCTAACCTGAGGTGTTCAGTGTGGAACCGAGTATCAAATGCAATTTGCGTTCAATGTCGGAATCTTCAATCCCGAGGTCCGACAGAATTGAGTAAAAGTTTTCAGCGACAGAATGAAGACCCGGGTGCTTGGCACTAGTGGCCACGGAATGACGAACAAGTATTTTGAGTGCCCGTTCAATTAAGGCTCCAGCTTCGGAAGCTCGGCCCGTCATTTGCAAACTCAATGCAAGGAGGTTCAAGATGTTTGCGACTTCAGGGGAATCTGCACCTCGACATGATTCTTCAATCCTCAAAGCACGGCGCAAGAATGGTTCCGCTTCCGAGAAGCGGTCAGCGTCCCAAAGTAAGGATGCTAAGTTGGAGAGAGCACGAGCCACATCGGGATGATCTTCATCGTGAGAAGAATCTTCGATCTCAAGAGCTTCACGATATAGAGACTCTGCTTCACATACGCGACCACCCAATTCAAGTATGAGAGCAAGCTCATTGAGGTCCCTGGCTACGTTGGGATGGTTTGACCCATAATATGACCTCTCGATAATCAGAGCTCGACGTAATAAAGGCTCTGCCTCAGACAGGCGATTTGTGAGTCGAAACAAAGACGCCAGATTATACAGATTCATTGCAATATCCGGGTGATCTTTGCCATAGCTTGATTCTTCGATTGCTAGGGCACGGTGAAATAATGGCTCTGCCTTTGCCAAGTCGCCAGCAAAATAGTATTGCAATGCTAGATTGCTCATCGTTCTTGCAAGGTAAGGATGACTGCTTTCGTGGCTTTCCTGGTAAATCTTCAGGGCTCGCAAAATCAAAGGCTCACCCTCTAAAAGGTTTCCAGAAGACCGAAGATGGTTAGCCAGGTTGTTTAGTGTTTGGGCGACGTCAGGGTGGTCGGCACCAAGAATAGCTTCTTGAATGGAAAGCGCACGTCTCATCAAAGGCTCTGCTTCAGATAAGCGACCAGTTGCCGAAAGGAGGTTGCCAAGATTGCTGAGGTCTCTTGCCACATTAATATGACCGCTACCAAAACTAGCTTCATCGATTTCCAAAGCACGACGCAAAAGTGGCTCTGTCACTGCCGAAGTAGATCAGTCAGGCAATAATAAGACATTTGAAGGGCGATATAAGCCGTTCGGCAGCGCTCTGTCGTCTGCGGGATCAGGGGGTCTTTTTCGTTGGGGCGGCACGTTCGGATATCGTCGCACGGGCCTTAGTCAGTCAGATCACTACATGCGCGCGAGACACTATGCTACTGTCGGCGGGCAGTGGACCTCATTAGATCCAATTCTCCATTTTATAGCCACTAGATTGGGAAGCGGTGGGGTTGGCATCAATTCTTCGCTACACAATTATACATATTCCTATCCGGTGTCGTCGGTAGATCCATCTGGTTGGGAACCAGAGAGCGGGACTAAAGGGTACAATGATGAAAATCATGGAATTGTAGACAATTGCATCCATTTTTGGATGCCATTTCATTTTCCGGGGATTTTCAGTCATCTGGAAGTTCGATTTGACTTTTGTATGGAGATTTTTGATATAACCTGCTGCCGCCCTCCAGTGGCAAAGCAGTGCCAAGAAGGGAAATTGGTTTTGGAACTAACACTGGGAATTCCAGGTGATCTTGGAATTGATAAAATAGAGGAAGAAGTAATGCAGGTAATTAAGACCATCGGCAGCATTTTCGCCTCCATGCTAAACATGGGCCTTGCTCAATTACCCATCAAAGACTGCCGAGAACCGGAGCACAAATATACATTTGAATTCTGTATTGGAGTTTGTGTGGGGCTCTATACAATTGAATTTTGTGTCGGCACAGATGGCACACATTTAAACAATAAATTTGGATGGTGCGGCCTCCCAAGGGTAGATCTTACTGGATCAGCGAGTTTAAAAGATTGTCATTAGTTTATTGTGGTGGAGAGATGTTCGATTCTGAGAAAGTAGATTTTTTTTGCTCTACTAAAAGGGGCATTCTTCTCTTTCAATATATGGTGGCAACTTTGATTTGCCTTGGTTTTCCGTTTCTTTTGTTCCCTTCCACATCATTGTGGATTAGAATTTCAATTTCTGTTCTTGCCGTAATATCGCTTCTAACATTCGCAATTGTGAACAAATCTGTTGCAAAGGGAGAATTTATAGCTATCCAAAATGATACTATCTATATTCGAACAGTTAATGGAAAAGAAAGCATAGTAATGGCTAAGGAGATTAAGAATATTGGATTGTGGAAAGGGACCATTGTTGCATATGAATTGAGACTTCGAGACGGAAAGAAAATAGATTTACCTGGAGATAGGCTTCGTTTTTTGCAAGCTTACAATTGGATTGAGAAACGCATTAAGATTCTGGAGAGCGAGTGAAGGCACGTTCTGGCCATGTTATTCAAAGAGCCACTAGCGAGCCACTGCGTGGGCGGAGAAATAATTTCTAACCAGGAGTGGCCTGTTTAACTGACCACCTGCGAAGGTGCGAGGATGACATGTCCACCAAAGTCGAAGGCAGAGGCAGGTTTCTACTTAGTTGCGGTACTCAGTGGGCGGGTTATTCTGGGTCGCCAGATCCCACCGAGTATGCGAAGGAAACTTCGCGAGTCTAGTTGCGATTTGTCAGTGGTTAGTGCTCGATCGGACTTTTGAGGGACGAAATTTAAGTACATTTTGACCGGTTCCCCTTAAACTGACCAGTTCGTATCTGTAGGATACTAATTAAATCAGATGAGTGCGAAACGTTACAGCAAGGGCCAGATTGTGAAGGTTCTTCAGGAAATCGACAATGGAGCGAGCATGGCAGGCGTTGCCAGGTCTCATAAAATGGGGACTGGTCAAAACAACGATCATGGTCAAATTCCAAGTTCTAGCCCAAAAAACACCTTAGGACCCAATTGTGAAAAATGACCGTTCAGTACTCTTTAATTCCTCTCCTTTTAACGGCGAGCCACTCCGTAGACGGAGTAAAACGTCCAATTGGGAGTGGCCCGTTAACCGACAATGTACGCAGCTCCGAGGTTAAGTAAGTTCGAACATGCAAATACTATGGGGCTGCGAAGTCGCTGACCAAGTTGTATCCGTAGTCAGTGCGGCCGGAAAGGGCCTGTACGCGTGTCTTTGTGCTATCGAGGTTATGCCCAATTCGGACTTCCAAGGGAGTTCAGTCCTGTTCTTATGGCAACACTTCACCATGATATTGCACAATTAACTTGTGGCAAGGTCTGAAAAGACAAGTAAGGCATCGATCGAACACGTGTCGATTCAAATTGGATCGTCAGCGGACAGTCTTTTCGCCGCGAGAGACTTCAAAGGACATGGCCATTCGTCCGCATCGAGGCAATTAGCACAATTGGCAAATCAAGGGGTGCTGATCCGAGCAGCTAGAGGTTTGTATTACTTGCCAAAAGACACCTTGCTCGGGAAAAGCAGACCTACGCAGTTGGCTGTCTTCGAACGGATCTGGGCGGGCAAGTATCGGCCGACACTGACGAGTGCTGCTTATATCTTGGGGCTCACCACTCAAATTCCCGCTAGGCCCCAGTTCGTTCTCTATGCCAGTCGGCTACCATCCAACTTCGGCGACATTCAAATAACCCTTCGAAGCGGCAAAAGACCTCGCCCTCTTCCAAAGCTGGAAGGAGCATTAATTGAATTCCTTCGAGACCGAGGAGCTTGTGCCGAGGCTGATCCTCAAGAAACATGCATTCGACTCCAAGAAGTCATCAAAGAATATATGTCAGGAAAAGCATTGTCTTTGCTTTGCGAAGTAGCCCTGACCGAACCAGCGAAGGTCCGAGCTATCCTAGGAGCATTGCTCGAGTGGTCAGAAACTGACAGGATCCTTTGGGAACGCCTTCGTTCTTCATTAAATCCCCGATCTCGATTTGATTTTGGTCATTTTTCTCAAATGGAAAACTGCCAGAGGTGGCAAATCAAGCTGGCCGAAATACCAGAAACTAGTAGTGCCTGAAAGACATCTGGTCTCTCAAAAGTCTCTCAATTGGTGGAGACATTAAGAGACTTCCAGAGATGTCCACAGATTCAAAACGACACCATTGAACCTACGAAAACTCCCTTGAGGTTGAAATTATTGGAATAGCTGATGGCAAGAAATTTGACATCAATCTTCCCATTTGAGCTGTCAAGTTTGGAAAGCACTAATGTTAGCAGATCAAAAACCTAAGCAATCGACATGAACTCCATTCGATATTCCAGGCAATGAAAGGACGCCCATATCACTCGGTGTACGATTGAGTGTTTACGATCAGGACGGGTTCGACGTTCGATTCGATTGGGGGCGTGGTGGAGCTGAAAGGGCGGTTACTCGCGGTGACGCACTTGTTGTTGTAGATACGTTGCGATTTGGCACGGCAGTTGTGGCTGCTCTGGCAAAGGGTGGGGTCGTGATTCCTTGTCGTGACGTAGAGGAACAAAGCAGAGCGATTCAACTATCAGGAGCCACTGAAGTAACAAAAGGCGGTCCAGGGTATTCACTCTGTCCCAATAGTTTTGATGACTTGAAAAGAGGAACGTTGCTTGCCATTGCCTCACCGAATGGTGCTACGTGCTGTCATATTGGGGCGCGTGGAAACACGGTCATTGTCGCCTCCATCGTCAATGCAAAAGCGGCCGGAGACCATATTGCGAGCCTGCTTACTAAAAGTGCGGTGACAGTTCTTGCATGTGGTGCACATTGGGATATTCCAAACCCAGATGGTCTACTTAGGTTCGCGACCGAAGATTATTTAGGTGCCGGAGCAATCATGTCGCACCTGAAATCTTCTCTGTCTCCTGAAGCAGAAATTTGCCGTGCCGCGTATTTAGGAACCCGTGAAAATCTAGCAACAATATTCAGCGAGTCAGCGAGTGGACGCAAATTGGCTATGCGAGGCCAAGCAGAGGACGTTCTATATGCAGCGCAAGAGAATATCCACATGGTTGTGCCTGTGTTGCGGAACGGGTATTTGGTCGAAGTAAATAGCTGAGGATATTCGCGCCATACGATTCCAGCAGTTTCTGGAAGAATGCCTATTATGGGAATTGATCTTACAAGATCAATTCTTTGGTTTTCTTGGTTTGAGGAATTTCTGAACCTTGTATCCGCCCTTGCTGTCTGGCACGATTCTGGCGTTGTTGGCCTTGGTAAATGACTCTAAAAGCTCGGCCAATTCAGGCGGCACTTCGGCACTGCTTTTGCCTTTAGTAGCAGCTTTGATTCCTGGTGCTTTAGTTGTACGGAGTGCTTTCAGCGCGTCGGCTTTGCCTTCTTGACCAACCTGTTCCTTTCCTTTGAAGATGGCATGAACCGAAGGAATCGAAAGGAACGCCAAATCATCTTCACCCTTGAGCAAATATGCTTCGACGCCTTCCAAATGAAACTTCCGAATACCAACGGTGACAATGATCTTAGAGACATTCGCGCTCTTTCTTTTCATGATGAAAAGATCCTGGTTGGATAGGTTCAGAAGGTTGTTTGTCTGCTTTGGCACAGAGATATTTTAGCCCAGTTAAATCAGTGCAAAGAAGCAGACCGGTTTCCCCCGACGAAGAGTGGAAAGCGAGTCGTCTTCTTTGACCTTGAAGACGAGTCCGGCTTGACAATAGTGCCCAAAACGCCAAAGTGCCCCCAGTGGTTGAAGCCACTTGGGGGCATTTAGTGCCAGTTCGATTTCGATCTACAGTCTGACTGCTGAGAATTTTTTCATGGTGCTCAGAGCTTTTTCATGATCTGCATCATTTGCCGCAGCACAGCAGTTCGCCACGATTTCGACTTCGAAATCTCGGTCGTGTGCGTCTCGTGCAGCCGATTCAACCGCAATGTCGGTTGCCACACCGGCAATAAGAACTTTGGTTACACCCAGATCCTTGAGTATTTGGTCAAGGCCGGTGCCGAAGAAGGCGCTGATTCGCTTTTTCACCAAAACAATATCTCCGTCTTGAGGGGCAACTTCGCTGGCAAAAGCTGTGGAAGCCGTCTCCTCTTGCAGAATCCCGCCAGCTTTTGCACCGCCGAGCAGTGGGGACGAGCCTGGATGGTCTGAGTAATCTGATGCAAATCCAAGATGTACGTGGATGATTTTGCCGCCAGCAGCCCTAACTGCTACTTGTTCGGCTGCCAAGTTGCTCAGCGTGTTGTGTCTGGTTACAAAGTCGTAGTAGCCCTTTCCAGCTAACTTGCCGGAAGCGCCTACGATTTCATTGATGAAGTCGATGCAGATTAGTGCGTTATGCATGTTGTTTTTCCTCTTGTGTGTTTAGTTGTTTTTTGTCGGCGAGATGTGTAAATTCCTTCGGCAACCGGGTCATGGGTCTTGCTTGTACTATAGTGATTTCGGCTTTGGCGTCAACTACAAGCTCTATATCCTGTGGCATCCCGAAAATGGATTCAATTTCGAGTGAGAGTGCAATGATCTTGTTAAGCACTTCATCTGAAACGGCAAGACGGTTGCGAACGTCATCGGGTAGTGCCCTCTTTTTAGAATTGCTGGCTCCTCTCGTGAAGGGATCATATTCGAGTGCGAATTCCTTCCTGCCCACAACTCGCTCCAAAATGCGACCATCCTCTCTCAAAAAGGTCACTTCATCCGGACAAATTGATCCATCGACAATAACCGCGCAAGGGCCAATAGCAAGCTCAATACCACCAATTGTGCCATCAGAAAGCGGGTCGACCGTCATCACAACCGCTGAGGCTGTAGCTGGCACCATTTCCTGTACCAAGACGGTCATCGCGCTGTTGTCGATATAGTGTTCACCTACTTCGAACGAATGGAGGCTACGTTCATTAAACAAAGAAGCCCAGCACTGAACTACAGCATCTTTTGCATCCTGCATCGGGACGTTTAGAAAGGATTCGAATTGTCCGGCCAGCGAGACTTCTTGGCTATCTTCAGCTACTAATCGGCCATTGGTTACAATGAAACCTGAAGATCGAACCGCCAAATTTGAGTCCGAAGGGATATTGCTGAGACCCTCATTCAATGCCGCCACAGTGCACGAAGGCATTTCAATCGTTGAGAAGATTGCTCGAATAGCGTTCGAGTCCCTCGACCACTTTATGAGTTCTCCACGAATAGGCTGGACAGCTTCTCGGTAGTGAGTTTCGTCAAGAAAGAAGCCTGATGGGGTCCGAATCCCATACTTCGAGATTTCAATGAGGTTTAGAGCTTTTCGAGACATGATTCCTCCAACTCAGCTACGTATTCCTCATCGGCATTGACTAGAACAGTCAGCGCATTACGCAGATTTCCCTTCGCATTGTCAACTTGAAGCAACGTGGGCTTTTGGTTTTCCCGGGCCCAAACAGCGGCGTGGGAAAATCGACCGCCGGTCTCGGTTACAACGGCAGATGCTCGGTGCATGGCAGGCACATACGCTATGTCCGTTTGTGCTGAAATGAGGATGTCTCCTTCGAGCACGTTGTCGAGATCAGTTTCATGTTCGATGACTACTGGACGTCCAACGGCTTTGCCAGCACATGCACGTCGCCCTGGGTACTTATTTTTTGTTTCTGGATTATTCATGTCGACTCTTATATTCCGCTAAGTTAAATAAATTCATCTTTCCTACGAGCAACTTGATTTGATCCAAGGGAGGTCTTCGCTCAACATGGTGAGCCATTCGGAAGACCATCCCGATCGGTAAACCAACGCACCCCTTAAAGCTGAATGCAGGTTCGAGAACAAGATTGAGAACGTTCAGGCTCATGATTTTGTCAACAAGAGCAAGGGTTGTAGGCTGGAGCCGAGATAATGCGAGACCGTGACTATCTGACTCCAGCCGCTGATCACCGGAGCCTTTTTCAACCAGTGACTGAGGCGGCATCGAGGAATATAGATGCTCTGTTGCAACTAAATTCCACCGTACGTGCCGTCGCAAGAACTGCCAAGCCGTTGGGTGATGCTGCTCAGAAACATCCATAATTTCGTCTATTGACGGTGGTTGGGGGAATACGCGTCGGAAATCTTGGAAATCGTTGATCAAACAGGTTTCGGCCGTCCGTATAGGAGCCACGGGAGTACAAAGGTCGAACAATTCGTCCTCAGTACCATGTTCCTGAAGGAATTGATCTTCAAGCAATTCTATGCGTCGATCGAGACCGTCTGGAGAAGACTTTCCAAATTGACCTCGCAACGACTCTGCAACCAGCGCATCTTCATAAATTTCGAAGATTTCCCATTGACTTGATCCGGAAAAGAACTCAAGCGCTTCAAATCCTGTCCAGACAAATCCAAGAGCACTAAATTCGAAGCCGCGAAGGAAATCAGCATGCGTTCCTGCGACCCAAATACCATGTGGCCATATCGTGTCTCGAATGACATGGCGGTAATAGTCGGTGTGCGAGTAGTACGCCTCTGTTCCGAAATCTAGAACCGTCTGTAAAAGCCTCTCTCGTCCAAAGATGCTCTCGGATCGCATGATCTCGCCTTCGATTCGGTCGACAATGCCTAGGGCCTCGGCAGTATGCGGCAACAACTCACCAAGCCAGCCTATTGGAGAAGTTAATCGGCTCATTTGGTTCATTGATCTAATCCCTCCCGTACGAACTTTATGAATTGCTCGTCTGTCCAAGGCTCAGCAGTCCGACGGAGTTTTTCGAAAGTTTCTTCGAAGCTTGTAACTAAAGGTCGAAGTTGAAACTCAAGGTGGATATCTTCAACCCGGACCAAGGCTGTTCCGGGAGGAGTGTGGCACCCAAACATTGGCAAGTCTGGAGAATGAGTTAAATAAACGAACCTATGTACATTTGGTTTCTTCGTGCTATCCACGAACACTTCAATCTGAGCCTGGCGAAGATCCTCTGTAATCGATCTGTAACGACCTCGACCATGCAGGAAATCCAAATAGCCGTATCCATTCCAAATCTCCCAGCTTTCGTAATTGCCCTCCTGGTAGAAGCGTTTGCGCTCCGAGCGAATTCCAAGAACTTCGGCCTCAATCTTTGATGCTTCCGAGCCGTAGTCCTCAAGCAGCAGGAGGCGGGTGATCTCTGGGAGTTCGTCGTTGACCGTGTATGCTGGCAACGTGATGAGGCGCAAGCCAGCATTCTTGGCGAGTACTGCCTCAAGCTCAAGTCGACGTCGCTCTGAACCAAGGATGCAGTCCTGCGTCCATACTGCTCCGTTCGCGAGAGGTAGCCCAAACCGTTGAGCTAATTTACAGACTTGCCCCAAGGAAATAGCTTCTGGGTTCGATTTGTATCGGTACATCGTCGCAATTGAGACGTCGATTGCTTCGGCCGCTTCTTCCACGGATTTACGTGTGGTGAAACGCTCGTTTATAAAACTGCCAATCAAATCCAAATCCACAGTCTCATAGTATAGAATTTGAGACTGTAATTGTTGAAACAATCAAAAATGGCAGTATTTTTAGGTCTTTTGGCCTATAAATGGTGGACACCTTGCGTTTAGGCAATGTGTGAAGGCTGACTGGAGCAAGGCTATTGCAAGCATTTGTGCTCAAACATCGATTTGGTCTGCCGTTCCCGTCGCAGGCTTGGGAATTTCAAAACCTTAACATGACGAAAAACCTGAGACTTCTTTGGCAGTGGTAGTTGAATAAGACAAGGTTTTGGGACCGACTTTTGGATATAACGTTATAATCACAAACTGATGAGTAAACCAGTCTTGCTTCTAACATGGTTAGAGCCATCTGAATCGAACGAAGCGAAAGCAGCCTACGACCAATATCGCGAATTCTTCGATATCGAATTTGTATTTTCTGGCAAAGGCGATCCGGGTAAGCAGATGTTTGAGGACGGAATTCTAAGTTGGGGCGAGGGTAACGACAACGCTCAATTCTTGTACATCGGAACCCACGGTAGCCCGAAGGATATTGGGCCGCAAAGCGACCCTGGTGCAACTTGGGAAGAGCTTTGGAGGTGGCTACTCGCGGGCCAAAAGACCATGAAGCCAAGGTCGACATCGCTGACCGTCATTTTTGGAGCTTGCTTCTCGTCTTCTGCAGCTGATTCCTGGACACCTATGCTTGAGGGCTCTTTGACTCTTCCCCCCGTTTACGAAATAGTATCATTTGACGGATCGCCGGACGAGTCGGAGGTCGAAATTCTCCTCAACTCGCTTATGAAAGAATGCAAAGATTTAAATACTCGATCAACTGAAACTTGGTTGTCGGAAGTACAGCTATCTATCGAGACAAAAATTGTTCTTCACCGGTTCAACAGTCGAGATCCGATGGCCTACGCCGAAGTGCCCTTACAGGATGTTCTTCCGTGATCAAGCAAACTTCGCAACTTGGTTGATCCTATTGTAACCAAATGGCTCTCAAATGGCTCTCAATTGAGGGAGAAATCGAGAGACTTCCTGACACATATGTAGATTCAAAATCACCTCCTTGAACCTACCAAAACTCCCTTGAGGTGGTAGTGCTCACAAGGTGTGAAGGTTCGAGTCCTTTCCCGCGCACCAAACTCTCTTTGAGTCTAAAACGTCCCCTTTTCTACTTCACTGAAATTCGGCAAACTATACTCTTCCGGGCTAGTCTCTCAATTGGTCTCTCACTGATATGGGTCATAGACTTTGTTCCTGGTTTGGTTGGCTCGCGTTTGACACGATCTGGCTTGCTTCGTTAATGCCGGTGAAGTCAATGAAGGCGGCTAGGAGGTGCTTCTGTCCCGCCATCAACGGTTTGTTGATGGCGAAATAGGCATCACCTGAAGAGCCTTTGTGGCGCTCATCAGATGAGGCATTTTCATTTATGTTCCTAGCTAACCGCCGCCCTGAGGCGCGACATAGTTCTTCACCACCATGTGGTCAAGCTCCCAGTGCGCTGGAACATTGCCGACTTGCTCAACCCACACGCATCCGGTCTGAGAGCACGCAAGCGGCGGCCCTGGATCATCTAACGCTACGAGCCCTGAACGAGACTTGACCGGCTTAAATGGCATGCTCAGTCCTTCCATGATAACGATCGGCTCCAGGTGCGGCGTTTTCTTATACTGTCGTTCGATCATCGTCTGCTTACCGCACAGAACTGGGAGTACGCTTCCCATGGTGTCTCCTGTTCCGAGTTCCTTTTCTTCAGGATTCGGAAGCAGTCTGTCGCATGTACTGCATTGTGCATCCAAAAGGTGGTTCATCACAAAACGGGCGCGTTCTTTGTTTACTTGGTTGGGGTCGGTAATCGTGAGATCGAAGTGAATCGTTCCCCGCTTCTGATATTTTCCATCCCCCATATCCACATTCTTGTAAAAGATATTTGGCAGAGTGAAATCGTGCTTGACATCCAAGATATTCGCCGCAACATCGGCGGGAACTTTATAGTGGACACGAACAAGGTGGGTATTCAGTGAAAATAAAGCGACCCAATGTCCATCCGGAAGACTTTCCCCGTCACCGGTGATGGAAATGGCGCGATTCCCAATGGGGAGAAAGTGAAGTGGACCATGGGTTCCGATTCCCGACTTCTCAGTTCCCAAAAGAACGGTGATGGGCTTCAGCATTTTCCATTTTAAAGTATCGCCGGTATCAGGATCGAATTGAATCCATCTTTTGCCAAGTTGGCGGAGATGCTTCTTGGGATTGATGAGGAGTAATTCTAATTCACTAAACGTATCGCACTCAAGAATGACTTCAATGTCGCCATGCTTGGTGTTGTCGAGGCGGAGGATTTGGGCGGTGTATACAGGGGGTTTAAGCATTGGCTTTTCTCACTATCGCATATGGCGATTAAAAGGGGAACGCATTTTCGACGGGAAATCTAACAATTTGGATAAAAGTACCCACAACTGTTCCTACTGTGACTCAGGGAGTGTAGGGCCGGGACATTTTGAAAGATGTCTGCAATCTTTTCCGTTTTGTTAGATTCAGTTCCTTCGTCTCGTTCATTGTTGTGGAGTCCGCGTATTCGATCATTTATCGAACGATGTGATAAGATTTGCCAATCAATGGAAATGAAGGATGTTGACCGATTGCCTAGCCCCGACGAAGACGTGGCAAAAGAGGCATTCGATCGACTCTATCCGGCTATTAGGCAAATTCTTGAACAGTACTTAATTCCCCGAGTGTCCTTGCTTCAGGACCGTGAGGAGATCGTTGTCAAATCATGCGAGAGAATATGGCATGCAAGGCATCAATTTAAGCCTATTAGTATTGAGAGTTGGCTCAGTCATATTCGCCGATTGTGCAGATGGGCGGCGATCGACCATTTGCGAACGAAGCGGCAAAACGACCCTCTTATTGAAACCGGAAAAAACGATCCAGAAATTGAAGAGATCGAGTCGGATGAATCTGAGTTTCAACGGAGGCTTTACGATCTTGCCGATCAGGTTTGGCTTGGATGGGACAGCACGGTTCCGCCCGTTCAGCGCAATCGCCAAGTCCTAGCCGCCCAATTGTTCTTCCTTCACGGCCAAGCTTGGGATAAAGTTGCGGCAGTGGCTCGGCTTCGACCCGACATGGACCGATCCAAGTTTGATCAGTGGCTCGAACACGAACCGACGCTGCTCCACATGGCGTTTCGGGAGGTGTACGCGGCGAGTCAGGAGCTCACCGACATCCTACTAGGAACTCGGGCCACGATGAGTTGCGCACCAGGGGACGAGATCCTACTCAACGTTGATTGGACCAAGGATCAAGTTGAAATTATCCGTCACCGATTCTTGTTTGGACACGATCCGGCGGAACGAATGAAGCATGTTAGCAAGCAACTCATTGAAGAAACGATCGAAGCGTGTCTCCAACAGTTTCCCTTTTGCGACCGGTTGGAGCGCGTGAAACACAAGGTCACTCCCTCGCGCAGAATATCGAATTGTCTTACAAGGAAAGGGCTTTGGAAGCGCGTTGTGTTTCATTATTGCGCCTCAATGGACCGCCTTGAGCATAAGCACATTTTGGAACGCGTTGCCCCGTCGGCAACCGCCTGCGACCAGCGCATGGATGGCAACACGCTACAGGCTTGGTGGGGTAGCGGACGGCTTGCCGACGAACTGATCAAACACTATCGGAAGGTGAATTCATGATCAATAACGACGAACCGATGGACCCGGCTTCGGCGGAATATTTGAACCTGCTGCTGGAGGGTGCCGGCGAATTCGACGCTCCCACGCCGATTTTAGGAGAGTTGCTGAGCTTTTTAATGGGAACCTGCGGGCCAGAAGAAGAAGCGATGTGTCTGGAAGCGTTGGTCCAATCAGCCGCGCAGCGCCAGGACTTGATCCACCTTCAAGCTCGGTTTGCCGACGAATCGCTGTTGACGTTGAGCCAAGACCCGACATTTGGGGGCTCGCTCTTGGCTTCCCTTCGCGCAGCGTTCGACTCACTCAGTGGGAAGTTTGAACGGGACCGCGCTGTTCCCTCGTTTGTTTGGCGATCAGTCGGCAACGGCTGGCGGCAAATGCTGAGTTCGCCTCGATATGCCACCGTTCGCGGGGCAGAGGATACGATCGGCATACGCGGGACGGAGCAGCGTCTCCGCGTTTCTGCCGATGTGGTCGGGGGTGACCTGCAGGTCGTGCTTTATCCGGGTTCGCAGGAGATTTCGGAACAGTTGTCGTTTGCGATAAAGGATCCAGGCGGAACGCTGCTGCCACTGTGGCAAGGCCCTTTGGGATCTGAGCCGGTGCCGCTGAGCTTTAGCAAGTTGGCCGACCAGTTAGGGTTTGGCGAAGGGCCGGTGCCGAGTAACCTTTTTGCCATTTCGGTGGTCACGACGCTGCCCGATCAGGAAGGGTCGATCGATTTGAGACTCAGTAATGGGCATACGGTTCGACTGCCGCTCGCGGAGCCTATTTCGATTCAATTTGGCCGGCTTCGGTTGGCGGTGGACGTCTCTTCGTTGGACCGAGCGAAGGCGTTTGATGTGCAATTCTTGGTCCAGATGGGTTCGATCGATCTGATTTTGGGTAAGGCGACGATTCGCGAATCGGAATCGGTATTGCGGTTTGAAACGGAAATCCTCCAAATCGAATCGCTCGAAATCTGGGGAACGTCGCTGGTGAAGATCGTGGCGGTTTAGGAAATCACCTGTTTTGCGACGGTCAATGCGATCTCGGTCCAGTCGGTCCGGGCGTACTTCTCGTTCGACAGGGCAAAGCGCTCGGGAGGCATTTCCGAGGCGAGGCGTCTGAACTCTCGTCGGAGGGGAGTCGAGATTTCGCCGGGGATTCGGCAGCCAGCAAAGACCGCCAGCGATTCAAGGTCGGGCCTCTTTGTCGCTTTGAAGAGTTCGGCAAGTTGAAGCAAAGCGTTGCCAGCCGAGTGGAGATGGGAGGTTTCGATGGCTTGACGCACGGTCCGTTTGGTCAGTTCCATTGCTTTGTCGAGGTCGCTCCGTTGGCGATAGATCCGAGCCACCCGCATTTGAACATACAAGTGACCCTGATCGGGCGACCTGTCTTTGAGAAGTTCTTCGGCGAGGACGGCGTAGTCTTTGGCATCGGTTTCTCCGAATTGAGATTCGAAGAGGGCGTGAAGGACATAGCCGCTGGCCCGGGTGACATCCGAGAGCAGCTCGGAATCGATTTGGTCGAATTCGTGGAGTACTTCTTTGGCCAGTTTGGGGTCCTCGGCCATGAAACCAAGGTCGGTCATGTCGACGAGAGTATCGGCGTAGTCCTCGAAATTCTCCGCCGCTCGACAGGTGTCAGCACGTTTGCGCCAGCATCGCTTCGCCCGGGCATAATCGGTTTCCCGCTTCGCTAGTTCGCCCTCGAGTCCGGCAATTTCCATGACAATCTCGGCGTCTTGGGTAAAGTGATCCTCGACAAACGGGAGGACGGAGTCGAACTCGTCAGGGCGTCCGAGTTCGAGCCAGACCCGGGCGAGCGTGAGGAGGAAAGTCCGCATCAGGTCCGCGTTGTTGGTGGCAAGGGCGAAGGCAACCGCCGCGCGAAAGTTGGCGGCCTCGACCGGATAGATGTGGGCGATTTCGGCCCACTTGGACGCGCCCTTAATTCCGGCCATAGCGGTGGCTTTTCGGGCAAAACATTCGGCGTGCCTTTGCTGAAACTCGTGGAGGTCTTTGGTGTAGGGGCTGGTCTGCAGGTATTCGCGGATGGTGTCGAGCATCCGGTAGCGCATGCGTCCGCCCTCGATGTTGGCGCTGAGCAAGCTGTTATCGCGTAGCCACGCGATGGAGTTGGCATCGCCGTTTTTGCCAACCACGCTTTGGGCATCCTCAAGATAGAAACCGCCCGAAAAGACGGTGAGGATTCCGAGAAGTACGCGATCGGATTCTTCGAGCAACTCAAGCGAGTCGCCGATGACGCGGTAGAGGTCGGCGTGGCGGTCTTCAGGCCCGCCCCTCCGCCTGAGGGTTTCGAGCCGGTTGGTCCGGATCCGAGTGGCGAGGTCGTCCAATGTGAAGTGGCGAAGGCGGCTGGCGGCGAGGAGAAGGGCAAGCGGAACGCCCTCGAGATCATCGACGATGGCCTGGATTTGGGCTCGGTTCGACTTGGTGGCTTCGAAGTCGGGAGCGAATTGGACCGCGGTATCCACGAACAGTTCCACCGCTTCGGAGGCGGCTTGCTTGCGTTTCTTGGAAGACATGGGCGGGACGCGGAACTCGGTTTCGCCCTTGATGCCGAGAAGGATGCGGCTGGTGACGAGAATATTGACATCGCGGCACTGCTTGAGCAGGTCGGTGAGGAATCCCGACAATTCGGTGATGCGTTCGAAACAGTCGAAGACGAGGAGCATTTGGCGGTTTTTGAGGTAGCCGAGCAGGTCTTTTTCGGGATCGGCCATGCCTTGAATGCTAAGGGCATCGACGGTCGCGGCGACGAGGTCGCTGCGGGTTCGGATGGCTTCACATTCGACGAGGAACGCGCCGTCGGGCATGGTGCCCGCAGTGGCGGTTCCTAGTTGGTGACCGAGGGTGGTTTTGCCGATTCCGCCCATGCCGGTGAGTGTGACGAGGCGGCTTTTCGCCGTAAGCTCGCCGATCTTGTCCAGTTCCTCTTGACGCCCGATGAAACGCCCCGCCATGACGGGGAAATTGTGCTCCTCTTTCCCTACCAGGCTCAGTGGAGGGGACCAGGCAGAGCGAATGAGGACGGGCGCAAGCCAGTCGCGACCCATGCCTTGGATGGAGAAACGGGCGTCGCGGATGGCGTCTTCGACCGGATTACCGAGCGAGAGCGAGAGATAGAACGCACGGGCAAAGTGGGCGGCGCCTTCATCAGAGATGGGGCACTGCATGGCGATCACGGCGGGGATTCCGGCGTGGGCGAGGCATGGTCCGACGGCACGCTGGTGACCGGAAGTATCGCACGCCGAGAGGACGGCGAGACGAGTGTTGGGCTTGAGCGCCTGGGCCAGGTCTTCTCCGTAGATGGGACCGTCGGAGAAGTTGAGAAGCCCGCCGGAGGGTCGAATGTCGCCGTGTCCGCTGAAGTGGAAGAGATCGGGAGCAGGCTTTTGGAGGGCGTTGTGGACGGTCGGAACGACGGTGCGTGACCGATGGAAGAGGTTGACGATCGCCTGGATTTCGGCGTTTGGGGCTTGGAGGCTGTCGTACGCCATGGACTTCTGATCGGCTTTGTAGAGTCCCAGTTGGAGGGTGGCTCGCTCCGCAGGATTGTCCTGTTTGACCTCGGAGATTAGGCGGATGAGGCGGACGTTTTGGGTGAGGCCAAGCGGCTGGGGGCACGCGAGGAGCTCCCACGGGAGGCGGTGGGCGAGGTTGCTGTCGCAGAGGATGCGGACCGTGGTGTTTGGGGTGGCGAGGAGGCTGGCGAAGGGGAGGAGGTTGGCGAACGCCTCGCCGATGGCGGCGAGCTCGGGGGAGGTCTCGTGAGTTGGGAGGGAGTGAAGGGTTTGGATGCGGTCGAGGAGCGAGTCGAGGTCGGCGGTTTCGATGGTCGCTTCGGCGGTGGGGGACTGATCGTCTGGGCGCGTGAGGATTAGGTTGATGCCGTCGCTGTGCTCGCTTACGCGGATGAGAAAATCCTGCATGTGTCCCCCAATTCGGATTTTACTTGCGAAAAAGCTGGATCGGTTTGTTAGATTTCGGCGAGCGGTTTCGATTGATTGAGTGCTGGTTCCTCGGAACCAACTTTTTGAAAGGACTAATAACCATGAAAAGCGTTCTAAATCGAGGTCTCGTTGCCTCACTCTTCGTATTGGCGGGCGCGAGCGCGTTCGCAGCTGACTACAAACTTTACTACTGCTATGCCGATCTGACATGGAGGTGCACTAACTCCAGTGGCGCAATCGACTCGAAGATTCCAACGTTTTATCGAGGCGACCATATTCAGTTGTTCATCATTCAAAACACGTTGAAGACGACGGTCAAGGTGGAATTTGCCCAAGAAACCTTTGCATCGACCGCGCCGGATATCCTTACCAAGTTGTTGCCTGGAACACCAAGCGGGAGCGGGGTTTCGCCACAGGAAAAGCTTAAGGAACTCGCCGACTTGTACCCTTTATTGGTCGAAAAACTTCGAGCAGCCTCACCCGAGTGTCCGAGCACGCCTTCGAAATCAGGCGAATTCTTAACTTCAGCCAATGGATACATGCTCATGGGCGACCTTCAGGCAACGATTACGGAAAAGGTCAAAGGTTTCGATGACAATGGCAAGGCATTATCTGGAAGGGTTAGGGCTCTCGCTATTAATGCCCTCCAGGGTTCCCCAATCCCAACGTTCGTCAAGGTTTACAATCAGGCAGTCAAGATGGCTGATCTCCTCGAAAAGATTGAGAAGAATACACTCTTTCAATCGGGACCGTACGAGATTGAACCGGATTCCGACCTGCTAACGGCGAAGCTGACATTCACACCGGTTACCGCTCCGGATTGGGGCGTGATTTTGGTCGATGCACCTGCCGGAGGTGGCGGTGCTGCAGGAGGTGCAGGCGGACCGGGTGCGGGCGGAGGAGCGGGCGGTCCTGGTGCAGGAGTTTCCGCAAGCAGTGTCGGTGGACAGGGAGAAAAGCCTACTGCCCAAAAACCGCCAGCTACTCCAAAAGCGGGAGGCACGCCACCCGCTGCTAAGGACCCGGTTACTCCACCAAAGGAAGATCCAAAGAAGGATACGACCCCTGCGCCAAAGGACGATCAGGGAGTACCCCCTGCCGACGCTCGCCCCTTGAAGAAGTTCTATCTCGGATCTCGTGGATTGGGTCACACTCGACCAAGCTATAGTGTCGGATTATCTAATAGCTCCTTGATGGATGTTAGTTTCCGAAAGGTCACCACCGGTTCGGTGATGACGGTTCAACCGGGCGCAAAGAACAGCTGGAAGGTCGTTCCAACCGCGCTTATGCACCTCAACATGTATAGCACGCCGGATTTCCACGTTGGTCCTACACTTGGGGTCCTCTATTCCGGTCAAGACCTGGTGTCCTACTTCGCGGGCTTCTCGCTGCAGTTCGGTCGTAAGACGCGGCTCTCGCTGAACCTCGGCTGGCAGTTTGGCCAAGTCGACGTATTGGACGGAATCAACTTCGGCGACACGATCACCGCCGACCAGACCTTGACCCGAAAGGTATGGCGAAATAAGTCGGTTCTCGGAATCTCGTATAGCTTCTGAGCCGCGAGGGAGGCAGCCAGCTAGCCTGGCTGCCTCCCTTTTCCGGAGGACATCCTCATGTCAGAAAATCTTCAACTTATCATTCAAAAATTCGAATCCCTGTTGCAGCAGCATCGGTTTGGCGACGTCAATGCCTTCCGATCGCTCAACTTTAGCCCCGAGGAAGCGATGGATGCGGCTCACCTCATTCAATCGCACTCCATCGGAATATCGACCGATGCCAAAGGCGAACCCATTCTTTGTGTTCACGTGCAGGACAAGCAGTACCGCAACTCGTCGCTGATCAAATGGCTACGAAAGGAGGCGGACGGTCGGCTCAAGGTGATCCACACCGGGAAAATCAGTGCTTTGTGCGGCGGATCTCCGCTCATCCAGCAGACTCGACCACTCCAGATCGGTTATAGCGTCAGCAACGAAAGCTTTAACGATGCGGGCACGATCGGCTTCTTTGCTCAGGAGAACGATTCTGCCTTCTCGGGCATCGTCTCGTGCAACCACGTTTTGGCAAACCAACAAGACCCGACCGGTACGAGGCGAATTCGTCAGCCAGGGGTTTTTGACCAAGGCTCGCCAACCGACGACATCGCCCAGCCGTGGCGATGGGTTGTCATTGGCGCCTCAGGAAATGTGTCGGATGCCGCCTATGCGCGCTTGGATGCCGGAGTCCAAATGACGACGACCTTACCGGCGGGCGTTCCTCCGATTACCGGCGCGACAATCAGCCCCGCGGTGGATACGAACGTGGCAAAGTTGGGTCGTACAACGTTGGTCACGCGAGGGAGAATCGACTCGATCTCGCACAATAACCTCGCGATTTTCTATCCCCAGTTCGGCACGATCTCCTTCAACGACATCTTCTCGGTGGTTTCTACGGAAGCCTGCTCGTTTAGTCATGCGGGCGATAGCGGGTCCTTGATCCTTTCGGAAGCAGGAGAAGCCATCGGGCTACTGATTGCAACCGCGAATGGCGACATCAATGACCCGACTCGAGTCTGCTACGGCTGCCGAATCGATCCTGTGCTGTCGAAGTTGAACATTAGAATTATTCCAACAACGAACTAAGCGATACAACCAATGGTGAAGACATTATCGAAATGGGTACAAAATACCTATTTCTCACGCTGATCTCGGTCTAGGAGAACTATGAAGTTGGGTCTAGATTCTCGATGGTTCTAATGAGCCAAGGCTTTCTTCAGTCTGTCAATGTCCGTCCCAAAAGTATTTATGTAGAGCTTACGAGCAATTGGACAATGTAACTTTGTAGCCCACTTGTAGCCCAAGACCTCTCCGCTAACTCATGCCTAACTCCCCGCTAAGACGGAGTTTCTACCGGTTTGAAAGTTCAAACCGGTAGAAGTGCGCTTTCCCGCGCACCAGAACTAATGTAGGTTCAAATTCCCTTCTTTTAAGCAGTTGCCCGATCCGGTCATGATCGCTCTTTTTGTCGAGGTCTCTCAATTGTGGGCTCGACCACCACTGCGAACCCTCAATATACTTGGGGAATCTCGTACGTGACCTGGGGTAAGGACCTAGCGTCTGTGGAGCATCCACGCCGCCTTGGCTGATTCGCATTTTGTCCGGTCTGCAGAGTCGTTGGAATCTCCCAAATATGACATAATGATCAATGGGAACTTTCCCTCAATGAGGGCATCCAAAGCGGAGTGGACGCTAAACCTTTTCGGAAAGCTGAGCGTGGTCGGACGCAACCAATCTCTGGTTCAATTCAGCACCAAGCGATCCATCTTCCTTTTGGCTCGGCTTGCGGTTTCTCGCCGGAGGGTCTTCACCCGCAACGAAGCTGCCGAGTTGCTGTGGCCCGATGAATTTTTCGATGCGACAAGGCTCAGGTTGCGCCAAGAGCTTACTCGGTTACGGCGAAGTCTTGGTCCCGCGCGCGATATCTTAGTGACCGACGAGGAATTGATCCGACTTGCTGGAGATGAACTAGAGGTCGACGTCCGGGTCTTTGAGGGGCTGTTTCGAGCCGAACGAGCGGAAGTCGACCCGGAGTTGCGGGAGAAATATTGCCGCGAGGCCATCACACTTTCGAAATTGCCCTTTTTAGAGGATTTCGAGGAAGAATGGATCGATGCCGAGAGAGCGCGGCTGGTTCAGATTCGTTACTCGATTCTCATCGACCTCGCAAATCTCCAAGCCAACCGGGGGGACCATGAGACCGCCCTTGAAACTGCCAACCAAGCGATCCATACCGACCCAGGGCAGGAAGCCGCCCACCTGCTGGTCATGCAGGAATTGGGCAAGCTTGGCCACCCTTCCGATGCCCTCGGAAAGTATCAGCAACTAAAGCGAGTGCTGAAGGACGAATTTGCCGAGACTCCGTCGCAGGCAGCTGAGGAAATTGCAAGTTCCCTGCGCCAGCCAAAATTGGCAATCGAACCGCGAGCCGTCGGAGATGGTCTCAACTTCACGGTTCCTGCCCCGACTGAACCGATATATGGTCGCGAGGAGATGCTCAATCACCTTCGTCGACTTCTCGACCCTAATGATTCCACCGATCGGCTTGTCTGCCTCCTGGGGCCAGGAGGAATTGGAAAGACGAGAATTGCCCTGCAGGTAGCAATGCTTCTGCGGGACAGTTATGCCGGCCGCGTTGGCTGGATTAACCTTGCCGACATCGACGACCCGGCGAACATTCCTGCGGCAATCGCTGCCGCATTGGGCGTCACTCTCGGGCCGAGTTCTGATCCTGCGGAGCGAACTGCCGCGCTACTTCCCGGCGAGCCAACCTTGCTCGTACTCGATAATCTGGAAAATCTGTTGCCAGAAGGCGTCGTTCACATCCGGGCACTTGCTGAGGCGCGTCCGGCCCTGAGACTTCTGATGACCTCGCGAGTCGCCCTCAATCTGAGCGGCGAGCGGAATATTACGGTCGGTCCGCTTCCTCTTCCCAAGGACGGAGACTCCATCGATCAGCCAGCGATTCGGGTTATTCTCGACCATCTCCTTTCTGAGCCCGATTTCAAAGAGCCGGACAGCAAAGAGTTCGCAGTTCTCAGGCAAATCGCGGAAAAACTTGAGGGCATTCCGTTGGCTTTGCAATTGGCCTCGGGCCAGCTTCGAATCTTGAGCGCTTCTGATTTGTTGACCCAACTTGGCAAGCGACTCGACATCGTGAATAGGCGGGTCGATGCTCCCGAGCGGCATCGCACCATCCGAACGACCATCGCAGGAAGCTTTCAAGTCCTTCCACCGGAGCTCCAGAGGATTATGGGGCGACTTTCCGTTTTTCGGGGCGGTTGGAACCAATCTGCCGCCGCCTTTGTCTGCGAAGTTGAACACCCTCTGTCGGCACTGGATAAGCTCCTCGACTACTCGCTCATCCGAGTCGATCGGGAGGACAAGGGCATTCGATTTCGAATGCTTGAGACGATCCGGGACTACGTGATTGAGACGATTCCCAGCGAGGAGTTCCGCCAAGCCCATGCGAAACATTCCCAATGGCTTATTGAGCTCGGAAGACCGGAAATGTGGCGGGACCAGTCGGCGGAAACGATCGAACACTACAAGACGATCGATCTCGAGCGCGACAACATTCGCGAAGCCTCCCGATACTCGTTGGAGAATGACCTTGAGAGCGCGGTCGCCCTTGGGGCGACATTCGGCGGATATTGGGGAAGCCGATCGCTGATTCGTGAGGCAAGGGCATTCTACGCGGCCCTTTTCGAGCATTTGCCCGAGCTTCCGGTTACTGGCGCCCTTGCACGAGCGAGCTTTTGCGAAGCCCAAACTCTCTACATCCTGCAGGCGTACACGCCCGGTGACATTGGCCTCGTAGTTTCGCAAAGGACGGCCCGTCTTTGCCAAGAAACTGGTCTGGAAGTTGAGTCGGTGATGTGCTTAGTGATGCAATCGCGAACGAAGCTTTTGGCCGGTCAATTTGACGACAGCCTAGCGCTCATTAGTCAAAGCGAGGCGCTTCTCGAGAAGTTGGATGCTCCCCGCGAGTTGGCGGTGGCCTATCAGAACCGCGCGATGGTCCAGTACTACCAGGGTCATGTTCGTGAATCGGTCGCGAGTATGGAGACGGCGATGTCGCTGATCGGCGTGGCGAACGTTCCGTTCCATCAAGTTCAGAACTCGATGATGTTGAGTTTCATGCACCTGGAGATCGGGGACCTCGTGAAATCCAAGGAGAGTGCCTACAAGGCCTTGGGCCTGGCCGAGCGGTACGGGTTTAGCCAGTTCATTCCGATGATCCAGGAAGCCTGCGGAAAAGTCGCCCAAGCGGAAGGCGACCTTGACTTAGCCGCTCAGTGGTATCGGGTGTCGGCGACTAGCTGGGACGTTTTTGGTAACGTGTATCAACACGCGGACCAACTGCATTTGCTAGCTCGAGTGCACCTCTGCCAAGCGGATCCCAAAGCGGCCCTGCCCCTTATTGCCACGGCAGCGCGAATGTGGTTGAGCAAAGGCATGTTGGCAGTGGTTCCTTGCACTCTCACCTCGATGGCGAAAGCCCACCTATTGCTGGGTGATGCGCGTTTGGCTGCTCGATGCATGGGGGTAGTTAAGGCAATTCCGACTCCGACTCGGGACAGCGATATGCCGTCGGAAGCCGCTTATGTCGCCGAAATTGTTCAAGACCTTGAGGCGGCACTTGGAGCGGATGAAATGGCGGCCATCTTCGCTCATTCACCAGATCTCGAAACTGCGCTTCAGGAAGTCTTCCCTGAAACTGCTTCGGTGCGGTCTTGATCTATTTACCCCTCGCCGAGTAGCCTCCCGACCACTCAACTTAGGTAGAAATTCAATGTTTCACGGCTAGTCGATGAATTTGTCACGCCTAGTGCCTCGATCTGTCACGCCAGTAGCGAATTATCAAGCCTGATTTGCTGACTTGAGATCTATTGAGGAAACCATGCTACTAAAACAACTCCCCCGTCCCTTCGTCCCAACTATCCTGGCGATTGCTTTGGCGACTGCCGCACATGCGCAGGTGAGCAATATCACCTCCGAGCTAGGCTACAACAACGTGGAACGCGGCTTTGATGCTACTAACACTGAGTTTGGATTTAACCAACAGTTCTTCTTCACGCCTAATCCTCCGACGACTTTCGTGGAGTCGCCAGCAACAGACGTCGTTGTTACAAACCCTACCACGGGCGGTGCGGCAGAGCTCAGGGCGCACACGCAGATAGGGGGAACCCTCAGTTCTACAAGCACATCGGTCTTGCTGAGTGGAACAGGGTTTAGTAGTTCGAGCATTCTCTCACGAGATGGAACGAGCACGTACCAGAGCGTGCCAGCGACCCAGGCTGATGTGTCGATGCATCTGGCAACAGCAGAGACGGTTACTTTTTCGGTAGACAGCTTTAATGAGGTGAACGGTGGAGTTTGTGTTTATGGGATTGATAACACGTTCGTAAGTGATTTCACCACAAACGGAAATCACACCTACTCGGCAACCTTAGCCGCTGGTGACCACTCCTTGTTCTTGTACTTCTTCGCGGACTCCCTCATCAGTGCACCAGGCGAGGTCTCCACCAGTTCCAGCGGAAACTACAGCATAAGTGTCAATCCAGTGCCGGAACCAGCATCGTTAAGCGTATTAGGTCTTGGCGCAATCGCTCTAATTCGACGCCGCAGAAAGGCCAGAGCTTGTCTCATGCTCGGTACGACCAAGCCAGGGAGAGCCACACTATGATCCAGTCATTTGGCGGATTTAGCCCCGCTCAAACTGACGACGAACCAAGGAACTTAGTGGAGACTCACGATTCATCATATACACCGCGATTCAAATCGACAAGAGTGTCGAGAGCATTATGACTAAAGAATACAAACATTCGCAATTGTTCACGTTAGGTGGACTTATCATCGGCATTGGACTCACTCCGGCATGCGGCGGAGTTAGTACTAAAGTATCTAATGTCGCTGAGTTTGTCTATGTCGCCACCGGGTCAAGCATTGCCCAGTTTTCGGTCGACTCACACGGTCAACTTTCCCCTTTATCGCCAGCGACTGTTGTTACAACTCCATCTGCTACCAACAATGTGTGGGTTGCCGCTAGCAAAGACGCAAAATACGCCTACACGGCCGACAAAGCCCAAGGCACCGTCTCTCAATACTCGATTAGCGGCACTGGTGCTTTGGTTCCTTTGAACCCCCCGACCGTACCGAGCGGAAATAAGCCAGTAAGCGTGGTGATAACCCCAGACACGAAATTTGTTTATAGCCTCAATCAAAACGACAACAAGATCAAGCAATTCTCTGTCGGTGCCGACGGAACATTGACTGCATTGGTTCCGGCAACAATAAACACGGACACAAATGGCCAAACAATGGTCATCTCGCCCGACGGAAAATTTCTGTATGCGACCTGTTTCGCTTCCGGCGTAATAGATGCCTATTCGATTGCCACCAATGGTCAACTGACTGCATTAACTGTCCCCAGCTATTCGGTGACATTTGCTATTGGCGCAGCAATATCACCTGACGGCAAGTATTTGTATTGCCCATCTGCTTCCGATACAGCCCAATTTTCAATAAGTGCATCTGGTGCCTTAACCCCACTTTCACCATCGACAGTTGCCGGAACTGGAGTTGGGAATTCATCCTTTGCAGTAACTCCGGACGGCAAGCATGGATACCTAGGCGTCTTTAATGGTGGAATCCCGGGTAGCCCAGTGGACCAATATAGTATCGGTGCAACAGGTAAATTGACCGCTTTGGCTCCAACTTCAGTAGCCGCTGGTAATGCACCTCAATGGATATTGGCCGAGCTAAGCGGAAATTACCTCTACGTCGCTAACCAAAACGATGGAACGGTTTCTGAGTTCCAGATTGCCGCCGATGGAACTCTTTCTGCCGAAAGTCCTGCGTTCGTGACATTGACGGGAGCACTTAATATGTCGGTCACGGCGCGATAGCAATTCTCCTGCCTGACGAAGAGCAAAAATCCCGGTACGTTTAGGCGAACCGGGAAAGCTTATCTAACCGACTACCAAATGGGGACTAATTCGAGAAGACATTCTACGAACGGGAAGTGCGAGAACGACGCTGAGACTCGACCCCATTCGACACTAGGCTAGAAGCCAACGGGGGTAATGATTTCCTCGGCGACTCAATAACGGCCATTTAGTCTCTCAAAAGTCTCTCAATTGGAGGAGAAAGTGAGAAACTTCCAGAGACGTCCGTAGATTCAAAATCGTTACTTTGAACCTACCAAAACTCCCTTGAGGTGGTAGTGCTCACAAGGTGTGAAGGTTCGAGTCCTTTCCCGCGCACCAGACCTTGTTTAGGTTCAAATTCACGCTTTCCCCAACGAAGTTTCTTGCTAAGTTCAGTACCGAATTTGGGGTGACTCTCAAATCGACTCTCAATTAAAAGACAAAGCCCACCACGAATATGGTGAGCTTTAGAATCTAAACCCCCAGGATGCGGTCAAGAGATTCGCGAAGTATTGCTTGGGCCGCTGTAAGCGGCCTTGTGTAGTTAGCTTCTGTCACTCCTGTAGCGGCGTGACCAATGTGCTCTTTCATCGTTGTCTGTGAAACGTCGGGCATCAACTTCTCGATGATATTGATGTGTGTCAATCGGCAGTCGTGAGGCGACATGGCGCTAGGCAGTCCAGAATCTTCGAGAATCGACTTCCAAACTTCATAGACCTGCTTCTTCATCCTTGGCTCATTAATGGTTGCCTTGGGCCATAGAAAGGCATCAGGAGACGAACTATGAACATGGACAAGGAGAATTGACTTAAGGCGCTGGCACATGACCACGTTTCGAGTCTTATTGCCCTTAGGAAGCCCGAGACTTTGCTTGCCACCGAAGGCGACAAGTACAGCCTGATCAACGACGACCAAATTGTCATCGAAGCGCAACTTTGAAACCTGCATTGCCATCATTTCGCCCAGCCTTAGTCCTCCAAGAAGGAGGAGTGCGAGCAAGGCTCTGCGTGATTCGTCGAGCTTTTCATTTCTAATTGCAGCTATAACTTCAGTTGGGGACAATGCTACAGCCTGACGCGCAATCGGTTGTGGGACCGATAGGCGAAAAGGATTCGCCATCGTCATTGGTATCCGTCCATACGGAACAATGGCCTGGTTGAAGGCCCTTACAAGATCCGCTCGTACCGAAATCACCAAGGTGTCCTTTGCGCCGTTCGCCCGAAGCTCCCTGTAAAAAGAGCGAACTTTCATGGGATCAATCTTTGAAAGTGCCGTGCCACCGAAATGCTTCTTCACATACTTTTTGAATCGGCGTTTGCGTTGCTCAATAGTGACTGCTGCCAAGCTTTCAGGCCAGTCGTTTTCGGCCAGCCATGAAAACCACTCGTCTAATGTCATTTCACGAGACTGCCGAGCTGTCTCAACTTTCGTTCCTCGATGAAGAGATCGAAGAAAATCCTTTCCTTCGGTTTTCGTTGTAAAGACTCGTGAAAGCCGTTGCTTATGACCAGTTAGAGTCTCCACGGTATATTGCACCCGCCACTTCGATTTTTGTCGACCTGTTAAGATTTCACGGCAAATGCCGTCTTTGTTATCTGCTCTCTTTGCCATGAATCCACGTTCTAAGAAGGTGCGTGATGCTGCAAATTCGAATTCATTGACGCACCATTAGCGAATGACTCGGAGCTTTGGAGACTGCTCCAAACTCTCGACAAACGAAATGAGTTGTTCCCGCGAAATGCGTCTACTCCGCCCGATGGACACGGTAGCCAGGTCGCCTTGGTCCGCCAGACGATAGAGTTGGCTTCTCGACAAAGAGAGAATTTCCTCAGCCTCCTCAAGCGTAAAGAGGAGCTTATCAGGGTGTATCTGCTTGCTGGCCTCGATCCGGATCATTTCAACACCACCCGCCACCCAAAAGGTCTAGTCTTTGGTATGGCGTCGTAGTCAATCCCAATAATCAGGAATCGTTGCTCGAATGGAAAACCCTTAGGAACTCGGCTTCTTGGCACAAGGGTAACTGTGTGCAGGCCAGGAATTTCTCCTTTCAGCAATGCATTTACACCAGGGTTTTCAGAAGCAATCTCCTTTAGGGTTAGTGCCGCCAGGTGACAGGAGGCATTGGTGAGTCTGATGCGTGGATGAGGGTACTTCGGACGGTTGCCGAGAATGTTCTTCATCACACGCTCTACCTCCAGTTTCACGATTTGACTTCGGTCTTTCCCCCTTAGACGGTCTTCGAGAATACTGGTTGCGACAAGCTTTAGCTTTGCTTTCACGGTGTCGATTACGATACGTTCAACGTTCTCTTTCATGCTGTCGCTGAGGTCATGTTCCTTTGGGCGGCTATCCAAAGTGTCGATTACGATACGCTCGATGTTCTCTTTCATGTGGTCGCTGAGGTTATGCTCTACAGGGCGGAATTCGACCTGAAAAGGGCGCGCCTCAACAGCGTCTTTTACAATTTCCTCGATTAGCTCCCTTAGGGAAGTTGGCAGGGTTGCATAGGTTTTCATTTTCTTCTTAACTCCATTGGCGAATTGGTCTGACACCGGTCTCTTCAAATGTCTGGCAGAGAAAGTCAAAGCCTGGACTCTTAGGTAGGACGGTGCGCAAGTGGCGAGCCCGGAGTGATCCGGTGGTAATGGTCAGCAGTCTAAAAGTGTCGAACCCGTAGAGATCTCGACACCGGTTCTCATGAGTAAGAGCGCTGTAGCCAGCTAGCTTCTCTTTGAACTTAGCTGGGGCAACATGCCCGAGATCGACTTCAACAAAGATAGGGATGCTGTTAGTCAGGATGAGTCCATCAGGTCGAATCTCAAACCTTCTTGGAGTTTCCAGTGTGCGCCAGAGTTGTTGCTCAAATCTCCAACCCACACCCTTTTGACTCAAGGCGATTCGGGCGTTCGTGACAGAAAGCGCATGGCACACAAAGCGCGGTGATCCACTTCTGCGGTCTATAAGATTGGATATGCCACTACCCACAATTTCACTTGCTCTGCAGCCGGGTACGTAGAGGCTTTGGGCGAAGAATGGTGTTTCTAGACGTCGGATTAGAGCAGTGGAAGACAGTTCGCGCAGTCTCGTGTTGGCACGTGTTATCGAGGAAAAGAAGCCAAGATCTATTATCTGATCACGACTCAGTAGGTGGCTTAGGGCCATGTCCTTGACGAGACGAATGTCTCGATCTGTTACTCTCACAGCCAATCCCCCAAAGACGGACTGCTTTGACTCACCGGTAGAGCCTTTTTAACCCGCCCCTGCAATTTCCTAGGTTCAAAGGGAGGAACAGCTTCTCGTAACTCACGGACAAAAGTTTGAGCCTGTGCACTCAGTTCACCAACGTTAAGTAAAAGTGGTTCACTAAGCTCAATGCGAGTTGGCTCAATTTGACGATGCCACAGAAAGGCTTCTCCGACGGGAAGATCAGCGAGATTCAATGCTTTACGATCACCTGTTAGGTCTTTGGAGAGCGCCTCGGCGTCCTCGCGACCGGTTCGGAAAAAGAGTTTCACGCCGACGTTATTGAGGATCATTGACCGCATTCTCGGAGTGAGCTGAATGAGGGTTTGGTTGGCAAGGAAGAGCGACAATTTGAATCGGCGTCCTTCGGCTAAGATCGACTCAAAATCGTCCATCGAAAAGTTTTCAAATTCATCGACATACAAGCGTACGGAAACCCTTTGAGCTTCGGGGATATTCACCCGGGCGAATATTTCTCGGCAGATTGCCGAGAGGAAAAGAGAGCCCATCATCCGCGCCGCACCGTGAAGTTCGTCAACGGCAAGAGAGACTAAGGTGACCGTTCCCGGTGTATTGAGGTGCTTGCCAAGGTCAACTGGCTTGGGATGTCCAAGCGTTCTGCGAAGACCCTCCGTACAGAGCAGGAGGCTCACTTTGTTCATAACGGGGGCGACATATGCCGCCTGCTTCTCGGGCGTTAGATCATTAAATCGGCCCCAAAATCGAAGTAATGTCTCCGACTCTGTGATTACGAGTAGTGAGTTGCGGAAGACTTCATCGGTGAGGAGCTGTTCAAGTTCCGGCAAAGAATGTCCTGTCTCTGCCAGGAGTAAAAGTGCCATCCGAAGCGTCTCTGCCAACTGAACTCCGAAGGACTCATTCTCATTGGCAATCGCTGCTAATACATTAAGTGCGCGAAAGTAACTTTCACCTGCGCCATACAGTGGATTGAATCCGAGAGGGCGATCCTTTTCTCTGAGGTCAAAGAGCTTGACCCTGGAAGGTGGAATGCGACCGGCTATAAGCTCAAGTGCCGCTGCGATTTGATCCCCACGCAAGTCAAAAATGACAAGCGAGTGTCCTTCCTGAATGTCTTGATTCCAGAAATGGTGAAGTGCAGTTGTCTTGCCGCTACCGGTTGCGCCAATAGCGTAACCGTGTGTCCTTAGAAGATGAATAGGGACTGAAACCCACTGGTAAGGTTCTGGTTCAGAGTCCCACTCATCAAGAATCGATGCGTCATATTTCCGCCAATGCTTTTTCACTCCGAGCCAGTGAGTAGGAAGCAATTCAGCCAATTTAGGCCTCCCCAACGAGCTGAACTAAATGTGTATATGTTGAGATTTCCTCAGATAAGGGACATGATGAGCATTGACCAGATCGGCAGCATCTGAGGAAGAGAATCTCCTTCAAACGCTCCTGGTCAGCATCAATTGCCTGTTGGTAACAGGGAAAGGCCATCGGGGAGACAGAGAGCTTTTTGGGACGCCATGGTTGCTCAAATGTGGCAATCTGGGGCTCATTTACGTTTGAATTTTGGGTGGTTTCGCTATGGTGATCCATGATTACTCCGGTGCTCGAGTAACCATGATTCAGTTGCGTCAAAGGCTTACCTATTGACTTGGAGTCTCATGTATGAGACAACCGTTTCGAACCTACGTTGCCGAACAGAAGGACGTTTCTGCGAAGCAACTAGTTCAATCTAAAGCCCACGTTGACGCGTGGGTGTTTTAGTTGGGGTCAGGTTGCCCGACAACACTAATTTGATTTGAAACTTGACGTCATGATCGTGTATGCGACAAACGTATCATAAAGAGCGATTTTTCCTCATTGAGCGGCCATTTTCTGATATAAAATAGTCAAATATGTTACGTGGGTATCAATTCTTATGGGTAAGCAAAGAGTAGTAAGAGAGGGTCGAGATATGGGCGACGCCCTGCATTTTGCTCGGATCACTGTTTATGGCAAGTACGGCTCTGATCAGAAGATGGCCGACCTCTTAAACATGGGCAAGTCACTGTACCGATCCTGTGAAACTGGCGCAAGAACGCTCGATAAAGAGCCTTATGACATTTTGATCGCTGTACTTGAGGACCTGCCGCAATGTAAAAAGCGCTTAGTCGACGCATGGCAGAAAACCCACGTGACCGAGGCAATTCAAGGGCACTCGATCCTCGAGGAGATCGGCTCTCTCTCACAGGAGAGGCTTACAGAAATTATCAATGCCAACTGCGATGCGATATTCAGCCATTCATATCGGGGGGAACTTCGCGATGGTGTCAGACTAACCAATAGTATGTGGAGGACCGTGAGCAGAATTACGGCGGATAAAGATCGACCGTATCGTGTTGACGCAACAGCGGGAGCGTGGCTAGCCGTTTCTAGCGGCAGGATTCTTTCCCAGAATGGGAGTCACCTACGTGCGGCAGAGATCAGCAAGTATGCCTTGCAACAATGGAGGCGTGAAATCAGCATCGGACTTAGATTACGCCTTGAATATGCTGAATTCGTTTATACCAACAGGGCCCTAAACAAGCGTGGCATTGATACTGCAATTCAATATCTACGAGAGCATGATCGAATTAGAGGGATCAAGAACTCTTCCAACGAGCCAAGCGAACTCTTTGACTGGCTGTTGCACGAATCGTATCGCGAGTTTTGGGGTTGTTTAGTTGAGGTTCGCTCTGCCTCAGAGTTAGACCTGTTGAAGATGCATGAACCCGGCATGAGGCACTGGTCCGAAATCGAGAAATATTTCCGAACCCGTCAATTAACATTTCTTCGGGCGGATGCCAGCATGAATCCCCGCGATGAAGCAATTGAGAAAATCGTGACCGCGATCGCAGTAGCTCCTAGCCGGGCCGACCGACTGTACCTCAGTCACTCTCTTGTTCTAGCGTACGCCCGAAGGGGCGACATTGACTCCGCGAGGAAAATGGGAGAAGAAACAGTGAAAGTTGCTACGCAGCATGGTTTTTTACATACAGCAACAAAGGTCGTCGGCATTCTCGACGAACTTAGAAATATTGCGTAAGAATTAACGAGACTTGCATCCAATTAGCATCTTCTTGATTCCCCGTCGCCCTCGCGGGTTTTAGTTAAAAAGACTGGATAGTCAGTACTCAAAGGTAAGGGAGTTCTTCGAAGACCGGGTGTCATCACGCTGCGGGCCGAATAGATATCATTGACGAATTAACGACAGTGAATGAGGAAATGATAACTATGAAGGTTGAGTTTTGCGCTAAGTTCTAGCAGGTTCAAATTGTTCGACTAGCCTTAGTCGGGGCAATGGTCGGGCTATTGGTTGGGGTAGGATCACCCCTGTAGAACCCGCCCGCCCTTCCCTGTCTGTTCTGCTGGATTTTCATGAAAAATCAAAAGCTCCTTGCATGTCGCAAGGAGCTTTCTGCTTGTTCTGAATGCAAGACAGGAGGTTCAAAAGCTTAGCTGTGGAAAAGCCCGACTTTCTGTTTGTTCTTTTTTAACTTTCTGTTTTATATAGTCCTTCGCTTTCCGAAGGCCCTAACTTCGGATTGAGGCGAGGTTTTCTTCGGCGTCCGTGAGTGATGTGGATAAGTCCGTGATCCTCCAAAGCCTTCAATGCTTTGGAGATTGCCTCACTAGAGCGTCCTGAGCGCTGCATGAGCATCGAATAGGACAATACCACCGGATGATCAGCCCTATTCCATCCTACAGTGCTTCTGAGCAGAATTAGGAGGATTCTAACTTCAGTGTCCCGGAGCATCGGCATCAGTTTGTCAATGAAGATGTTGGGAGTTTTAGTCCACGGAGTCATCGACCCCATGAGCTTTAATTTGATCTTTGGCATAGTAGGCTTCTTTAGGAGGTGAATACTTGTTTCTTACCGCGTTAATGAGAAATGCACCGGGACGCTTGGCTTTGCGAAACGGGAGCCATTCGAGCTGTTGTTCAACCTGGTCCAGAGGAAACTGTAGAAGCTCAACAACGCCAGCATGGCTAATACCAAGCTGCAAAAGTTTCGCGGCGACTTGAACATTACGATCCCCGGGCGAAGCGGCCATGGGAAAGGAATTCGTTGACGCGTTCTAGCTGATTCTCTAACTCTCCGAAGAATGCGTAGTCTGGACTGCCATCCTGTCGGACCCCAATCTTAAATTTTTCTAACATCGAGGCGAAGAGGGAACCATCAATGACTTCGACTCTGGACTTCTCGTATTTACCTTGATTCTTTGCCACTTTTGGGCTAAGGTCTTCGGTGGACACGACGATGCCAAAGTCGGACCCGGTGCGGTCGATGGCTCCGGCCATCTCGTCTAGCATACGAGTCCTTACACCATCATTAATTACCTTTATAATGACTTTGATGGGGACATGACCCATGTTGGTTTGACAAAGCAGTTCACAACCGCCGGCGCGCGATTTTTGCGCCTTCAGTCTGCGGCCTAACAATTGGATATCTCCATAGCCCGAGCGAGTTAAGATTTTTGCGGTGAGCATGATGAGTACATGGAGGGAACTTCCTTTGAGGGTCCCTTTCATGGCTTGTTCTAGTTTCATCAATTTCCTTTCTCAGTTACAAAGCCTTTTGGGTTTCGTGATGTCACCCAGGTTCCTGGTTTGACATCGGTAAATGCAGGTAGTGTTCGTCCGAACTCGTCCAGTGCGGCTGAAGGGAGGCAACCCCTACAGCCAGTTAGGTCGCAGACCGAGCGCGTTAAGAATTCTCCATTCTCGGCAATGAGGTCTCTTGGATCGATCTTCATTCCAAGTTCCATTTCAATCGCGGCAGTTATGCGAGCCACAAGCGCAAACGATGGGTTAAGTTGGTTGTTGATAAGCCGGGAAACGGAAGAGGGACTGACGCCAGCGTCTTTCGCAAGACGCCGAATTTTATAGAATGCGAACCGGTCAGTGTGGACGAGAACGTCGTCAAACCGATTGAGAAGTGGGCCGAAGCCGTTAAAGGGTGGTGGGTGTTTCATATTTACCATTTGAACACACCGAACAAACACCGACAAGTATTGTTGCGTTCACGCAACGTTGCGTGGGCGAGTTAATGTTTTGCAGACCGCTTTTGCTGTTGCACAATCGTTCTATGAAACTATCAAGCGATTCTATTAGCGACCTCCAAAGGGTCCTTCATAAACAATTTGGAGCTGACGTCAGCATTAAGGATGCGGAAGAGATTGGCATTGGGTTGGTCGAGTTGTATCAGCTTCTGTTGAAGTTGCGCACTTGATGCAAATTCGTTACGATGCCCTTGCTTTACCATGTGAAAAACTCAACTACTCCAAGCAATTCATGCCTAAGAAGGGCAGTTCTGTCCATGAGGACGCCGAGTAGGTGTTTCACATGGTAAAGCACAGGGCTGTCCTTCTTTTGTTTACCGGCATAACACCCTCACCATGGAAACAGGCAATCTAACCAAAGCGGCTCTCCTCTGCCGCGTCAGCACAAAAGATCAAGAGGAAGGTTACAGTTTGGAGGCTCAAGAAAAATTATTGCGCGAGTACTGTGTCAAGAATGACTTCAAAGTCGCCTTCGTATGGTCTTTCTCAGAGACTGCTTCTAAGTATGAACAACGAAAGAAATTCAAGGAGTTCGTGAAAGAGGTTCAACGTACTAAGATCACCCACGTCGTCGCAGAAAAAGTAGATCGAATTTCTCGGTCTGGAAGCAGGGACGCAGTCTTAATTGATGAGTGGATTGATAGTGACGCGAATCGGCACGTCCATTTGGTGAAGCAATCTCTTGTCATCCACAAGCATGCACCGTCCACAACAAAATTTGTCTGGGGAATGCACCTCGCCGTGGCAAAGCATATGAGCGACAACCTAAGCGAGGAGGTCTTGAAGGCCTCAAATGTAATGCTCAGTCGAGGTATTTGGCCAACCATTACTCCGATAGGCTATATGAGGGTCAAGTCCGATCCTGTATCACCAATTCAAAAGGACCCAAAGAATTCTGTTCTAGTGGAGCAACTCTTTCACTTGTATGACGACGGAGACTGGTCCGTTCAGAGGCTTGCGGAGGAGTTCTATCGCCGAGGATTGCGAAATTCGCGGGGAAACAAAGTACTGTCGACAAGGATTCACCAAGTCCTTCAGGACGTGTTCTACATAGGGCAGATGAAATACAGGGGCAAAGTCTGGGTTGGCTCCCATGCTCCCCTGGTATCTAACGAACTCTTTAACCGAGTCCAAAGGAGGCTGACTCGTAGGCGAGGCGGAACAGGAGCCGTGGCCTACCAGAAACACGATCACTTAATGCGCGGTATCTGTACCTGCCAAGGATGCAAAAACCCTCTAACGTGGGAAATCCAAAGAATGAAGACGTACGGAAGCTGCCGACGCAAAGACAAGTGCTCTGGAAGGGCAATGCGGAGTGAATCTGACATAGAAGAAGTTGCTATTGAGAAACTTCGAAAGCTGATTGTCGTCGATAAGGACCTTGCGGAATGGATTTTCGCCGCAATACAGAATGTGGAGGGGAAAGGACTTGGAAGAGATTCTGAAACGAAGGAAGGGATTGAAAGAAGCCTCTTAGCTCTGTCTCTTAAGTTGGGAAGGCTTGTGGATATGAGAATAGACGGTGAGTTGGCAAAGGAAATATATGACCAAAAGAAAGAGTCCTTGGAGCAAGAAATGCATAAGCTAAGGTCACAATTGGAATCTCAAAGCGACTTTGCCCGTGATCGGTACGTTCAACATTCCCAGGTATTCAAGCAAGCTCAAACATTCTATAGAGATTATTTGGCAAGTGAACCCAATCGTCGCAGAGACATTCTTAAGCAAGTGTTCATGGACATTTCGGTCAGCAGAGACGAAGTAAACCCCCTGTATGCTCCCCGTTATCAAAAGCTGTTTGAAGCTGTTGACGCAACGAATCGTTCGAAATTGCCCAGAAACTTTGATTTTTCAGTTCGAGATTTCGAACAGCTTAAAGTTGGCTCTCACAAACAGAAAAGCCAACCTTTAAGGGTTGGCAATACTGTTTGGCGGGCCGAATGGATGGAGTATCTGCACGACGAAAATGTAAATCTTCAAAACTATGGACTTCTACGCAACGGTTCAGGTTCTCAGTTTTAGAAGCAATCCATATAACTCAACAAGCCCTATGCCAATTTCCTCACAGTCTTTCAGTGCCACATTATTTCCAAACTGCTCTTTGAATATTTTCTGCAGATCTTCAATCTGCTTTGCCGTGAGCTCTACGTTCATTGCTCTTGCTTTGGGTGGATAAGACCCCTCCGCACCACACTAGCAAACGTTGCATGAACGACACATTTTTAACTCAAAAGGAACCGAGCCTTCATTCTGAACATATGGAAGATGCATACAAAACCTACCGAAAAGACCTTTCTGCTATGGGTCATGAAGCTATTCAGCAGAAGAAAGCGCAAGGCGAGCTGATGCACCTCGCTCCGTTTGGATACAGGAATGTGAAGGACGAGCAGGGACAATCTACTATGGAGCCTGATCCGAAAACTCACCCAATATTATTGAGAGCAAGAAATCTTAGGAGTCAGCAACTTTCATTTCGGCAAATAGCCAAAGAATTGAATGGGATGGGATATCGTTCGAGAAACTCCAAGAGATTTTCCGGAACCTCAGTGTATCGACTCTTGGGAAATTCGGCTCTTACTGAGCTTTCGTCCTAAAAGTACGGTAAATATTTTGTATGTATTGCATAGGTTCTTTGTCGTTACAGCGGATGTCCAATAGCGCATATAGATCATGATCTGACAAAACGAGGATGATCTTTCTGGGGGTGCTGTCATTGTATACAGAAAGAATTTTGAGGAGCCTCTCTTTCGACGGGGCATTTCTTGTCAAGATAACTCCGAGCCTTCCAAGTCTTTCACCTAGATATGTAGCTGTCTGGTTTACATGATCATTGCTTAAAGCTTCAACGTTCTTTACCTCGAACATCAGAAAGATCGATGAGTGCTCGTTTCGGATGTAAGTCCAGAAGGATTGATCAGATTCGTTCGTGAAAATTATGTCCCTCCGCTCAGTTCCGTGGATGGTGCTAACTTCTTTTTCGCCATTTGACAGTTCGGGGTTAAAGACAAAGTTTAGTATTTCAAGTGTCTTCTCGTGATATAGATTTGCTGCCTTTGTGCCAGTTGGGATTGACTTCAATTCTCTACTTAGCCTTTCAGCTTGAGCGCAGGTCTGGTCATCTCGTAGATAGCCAGACGAAGGCTGAGCCTTCGATGCGTCCTTTTCCCTCTGTGTGATATATTGTTCAACCCTCTCAATTTCATTCCGATTCAAAGAGACAATTGTGGCTTTATCTGGAGCTTTCCTGTTGTTGGCTACTGCCTTTTTCACCCTTGACCGACGCAGATAGGCGGCCATATCGTTCCGTAAAAAGTCATCATATGAAATAAAGGGAAGGCTCCTTACAATTCTCCGCGGTACGAACAGCATGGCAGTGCCATCGACTGGCGAAACAGGAAGGTCTTCGTAGGAGTCTTCCCATGTTTTCTCTTCAAAATTGTAGATTCCTTCGATTGGAACGCCGGGCGACAAGTCGATACCCCACTGCTGACATTGAGTCTGTGTGTATTCTATAAGGTAGTCCTTCAGAAACCCACACGCTAGGTCGCTGGTGCGATCTGGGCCAATGCCTACTGAATAGAGCTGTAGCTCTTCTATGTGACGAATGCCTCCGGTTTGAAGATGGGGGGATGATTGAATAGCGTCCAAGATACAGTTAGAGAGGAACTTTCCAATACCTGAACCTTTTCGACTTCCTTCTCCGTACCCGAGTCCAATTTCTATAGGTTCGGGGACTGTAAAAAGGTATTCAGCTTCATCTAGTTTTCCATCCCTGATTAGCCCGATCCCTCGATTAAATTCCGCCACCATTCGAGTGTGAAATCCTTTAATTCTCGGGTCGCGGCTCTTAAAGAGTAAAAAGGGGTCAATTCCGAGGTTAATGTCCGTGCCATGCCGAGGGATCACAAAGTCGACTCCAAACTGAGATATTTCTGGAAGAAGACGGTCTCCCTTTCGTGGCGCATTACTCAACGGTAAACCTTTCAGTTATACGATCGTCCAAATTCTCAAATGAAAAGGTGTCACCTTCAAACCATCGTGAATTTATGCGGAAAAGTGCGTGCCATTCCGTGTTGTTTTCCTCGTCCCCATTGACGAAAGTGGAGATAAGCTCTTCCAATGCGTCTGCTTCATTTGACAGCTTAAAGAGGGTCTCTCCACGGCCTTTCAACCGGGGTTTACCACGGGAAATGCCTGAGATGATCTGTCCTAGAATCAAAACCCCGTCTCTGTGCTCTGGATTGTCTCCAGCCGCAACAAACTCAGTGATGCGATCAACATATGGATCGCCTTCAAGTAATTCTTTTGAGTCCTTTATCGCTTGGTTTACCTGAGACAAGGCAAGGTTGCTCAGCGGGTGTGACGGACTTTTCTTGGAAAGCTTGTCTAATTCGGCGTACAAGCTTTCTACCACACTCTCCACCAGTTCCAGTGAGGATATTGATTTCTTCGTTTTGACTCGCTCATCATTGATCTCCGCGACTTTTGTGGCCAGTACCTGGAGAGAGGCTTGCAACTCTGTTTTTTGTTTCTTTGTTGTCATATCTACATCCTAGCTTTTCCTTCACTTGTACTCAACCTTAGCGTCAAAGAAATTTGTCGTGCGCTGTAGTTTGCTAACCCTTGAAACCAAAAGTGAACCTCATTAGGTCCACTTTTGGTTTTTGTTCGTTACGTTTGGCGGACCGAATGGTACGACTTTCTGCTTTCAGAGCAGTAAATATCGCACTATTATGGACTTCTACGCAACATGTAATTTGTCTCAGCGAATGCTTGTCACCCAAGGTGCTGGGGTCATGTAGATTTCCTTGCCAGGATTTTTCTTGCTCGCAAGTCGAATGGCACATACCTACTTTCAGAGCTGTAAGTTCGGTAAAGATATGAGCTCCTGTGGAGCGTTATCTGGCTCCATCGGTCCTCAATAACGCCGCTTTCCAAATAAATTTCGTCGTTATCGAGTAGGCACGCCGTCTATGTTAAGCTGTACTTGTCCTAAAGATCTTTACAGAGGTTCAGTTCTATAAAGGCTAAATGACGAACAGCCTATCTACGCGTTCAGTGAGAAATACATGAGAATCAAAAGGGTCGAAATCGAAAACTACCGATGCATCAATCATTGTCTGATTGAGGTTGAAGACACCACTACATTCATTGGACCAAATGGAGTCGGAAAATCTTCTGTTCTTCGCGCCCTTGATTGGTTTTTTAATGGAGACAAAGGTAAACCGCTAACAGAAAAAGACCTCTACTCTGGGGCAGCGGAAAGGAAGATTACGGTTAAAGTAGAATTTGAGGGAATTTCGACAAAGGAGCGTGAAATTTTAGGTGAGAAATATGCCCCAGCGAATGTAAACACATTTACCGCATGGAAAATTTGGGACAATGGATCCGAAAAGATTACGGGAAAAGCATTGGCTTTTCTCCCATTCGAGCATGTGCGAGCTGGTGTAAGCGCTGCCGAGCAAAAAGCCAGACTTGAAGAAGTAACGGCTCAGCATCCTGACTTAGGTCTACCGAGATGGACAAGTGCGCCTGCGACGCTCGCAGCGTTTGATGAATGGGAAAGGCAAAACCCAGAAAGCTTGGAATCAGCTCAAGTCTCTGACACAAACTTTTTTGGCTTCGCGGGTCAAGGTAAGTTATCCGGGCTTTTCGACTTTGCCCTTGTCTCGGCTGATATGCGAGCGTCCGAGGAAGGTGCTGACAATAGGACTTCCATAATTGGTCGCATCTTGGAGAAGGCAATAGATCGGTCACTGGCCAATGAACAAATTGCCCAGCTTGGAGTTCAGTTGGTCCAGCAGCAACTTGCAATAAATGCTGAACATATTGATCCTCAGTTGGTCGCACTGTCAGAGGCTATGTCAGCCGAGGTGGCTGCATTTGCAGTAGGTCGGACCGTTTCTGTTAAGGCCGAGGTGCAAGAATTTAAAGCTCAAACCTTAAAGTTCCAGGTCAGCATCCTAGATCACCTGGCGGAAACCATGATCGACAGACAGGGTCATGGATTTCAACGAACCTTGTTAATTGCCGCATTAAAACTACTTGCTCGACCTCAACCAAACAATGAGGATGATGCTGTTCTGTGCCTTGCAATAGAAGAACCAGAACTATTCCAGCATCCGACACAATGTAGAGCTTTCGCAAAAGTCCTAAGAACCTTGGCCGAGGATCCAACTTCAGGAATTCAGGTGGCATACGCTACACACAGTCCGTACTTTATTGAACCGAAGTATTTTGATCAGATTCGTAGAATGAGCAGGAATCAAGTTGCTGACCAACATGCAACCGTTAGCGTTTCCCATGCGACTCTTGGAAGCGTTTGCGCACGGCTAATCGGCTGTGTTGATACTGACGCCGTTGCAAGGCAACTGGACAATGCCTGTATTGGTGAGCTCGGCGAAGCAGTATTTGCTCAAGCTGCTGTCCTTGTTGAAGGAACAGCAGATGCAGGAATTTTGGAGGGCGCTGCGGCAAGGCAGAGTCCATTATCAGTAAGTGGCATTGCCGTGGCCACCTGTGGAAAAACTAATATTCCGCTTAATCATGCAATTTTGGCGGAACTTAACATTCCGACTTACGTGATATTTGACGGGGATAGCGGCTGTGCTGTTCGAATGACCACCGCGGGCAAGGCACCCCCTGTTGTCACAAACGCTGAGACGGCAAATAAGCAATTGAACAGAAAGCTACTTCGGTACTTGGGGCGACCTGAAGTGGATTGGCCAAATATTGGTCCTGACGCTACCTTGATGATATTCGACGACACCCTAGAGACATTCCTGGAGACAGACTGGATCGAATGGGGTGTAGCAAGAGATGCTTTGATTGCAGCAAGTACAGGCTACGAAGGCAAAAACGCGGGGACATATCTTTTGGCCGCACTGCAAGCTACTGTTGATCCTCCAAATAAGCTGACACAAGCACTTCAGCATATTCGGACGCTAGCCACAGGATAAATCGAGCGCGTTCAATTCGTTGCACCAAGTACGCCTAAATTCCATTCAAATCATTCTTTCCGGACACTGAGACTGCGGCCAAGCCGTGAACCTTAACAACTGGAAATGAAATGGAATACCAAAACATCCCCCAAGTTGGAGGTTGCGTCGAGGTGTTTCCTTGAGCGGCAATCTCTATGAAATCGTCACTCTGAAGATTATCGAGGCTCTAAGTGAGGGTGTGGTTCCATGGCGAAAACCCTGGAATTCCTCCGCTCACTTGCCTTGTAACTTAAAATTCAATCGTCCCTATCGCGGTGTAAACATGCTCCTTCTGGGACTTTCCAGATTTGGAGATCATCGGTGGCTCACCTTCAAGCAAGCTCAAGAGTTGGGCGGAAAAGTGAAGGCTGGTGAGAAGTCGACAATGGTTGTCTTCTGGAAATTACCCGAACCCAAACCCAACCAACCGGAGCCTGAATCAGACGCGCCGCGTCCAGTACCAATCCTGAGATATTTCAATGTGTTCAATGTCGAGCAGATTGAAGGGCTAAGCGTAGCTCCTGTTGCCACAACTGGAAGTCTTACTGAGAAAGACAGGATAGATCGGGCCGACGTATTAGCTACTTCGATGCCAAATCCTCCGTTTGTTGAGGAGCAAGGGAGTGAAGCGTGGTATCACCCGGAAAAGGATATGATTCGAATTCCCCAGATCACTCAGTTCGATTCAATCGATTCCTATTACGGGACTCTGTTTCATGAGTTAGCACACGCCACTGGACATCCGTCCAGACTCAACCGCAAAGGAGTCACTGACAAGATTCACTTTGGAAGTGAAGGCTACAGCAAGGAAGAGTTAGTCGCTGAACTAGGCTCTGCATTCTGTTGCGCCACCGTATCCTTAGACAACTCGCTTATTCAAGATTCAGCTTCCTATATTCAAGGCTGGCTATCTGTTCTCAAAGGAGATCCCAAGATGCTGGTCTATGCCGCAGCCCAAGCCCAGAAAGCAGCGGACTACATCAAGGGAGTTGGTTACTAAACTCATCCTGAACCCCCGAACTAATCGTCGGGGGTTTATTTATTGCCTGAATTACATATTCTGAAGCATATAAAATCAGGAGGAAACCGAGAAGGGCAAACAGTCCGAAATAGGGAGCGAGTTGAGCCCGCCTATTCTCACGATCTATTTGCTTGGCACACCCTTTGCAAACGACGCGTGGGCCGTACCGCACTGAGTACACGTTAGTCTTGCCGGAGCGATATTGCTTCGTCAGGTGTTCGCCCGTTCGGACCTTTCGCCTGAGCTGAAAGTCGCCGGACTTGAAGTAGGTTCCGCATCGGTAGCAGTTAGGCATAGTTGAACTGTCACTTAAGTAATGCTGACTGACAATAATTGGGTATTTCGTGCAACGAGTAGTGGCCTCGATAAACCCGCTGAAACCTGATAGTATGGGTAGAATTCCGTCCACACATGCCATGGAAATGATTAGCCCCACAATCAAGTGTCCCGAGTGCGGAACAGAGATTCCGCTAACCGAAACGATTGCCGCACCCCTTATTGAGCAAGCACGAATTGAAGGTGAAGCCAAACTTCGTGAAGTAATTGAGGAGAAGCAGTTAGCAGAGCACAAATTGAGCATTGGTCTTCAAGAACTCGAAGTGGCGAAAGCTGGAATTGATGCTGAAATTGCTAAGAGGCTCGCTAGCAAACTAACAGATGGTGAGCGAATTCAAAGAGAACGTATCCGCGCTGAATTAGAGTCAGAAATAAAGGGAGCCAAGGAGCGTGAGGAGGAAACGTCGGCCAGATTGAAAAAGTCCCAGCAGGACGTAATGGACGCTCTTAAGGCAAAGCAATTTGCTGAGCTTGCAGCACAATCTGCCGAAGTAGAAGCTCAAAAGAAAGTCCAGTTTGAAGTCGGCAAGCTTAGAGAGGAGGCTCAACGAGAAGCCCAGGAAACTGAGAGATTGAAAATTGTCGAAAAAGACAAGCAGATCGAAAAATTACTTCACCAGTTAGATGAAGCCAAACGTCAGGCACAACAGGGATCTCAACAAATGCAGGGTGAAATTCTTGAGTTAGATTTCGAAAGCACCATACGAGGAACGTTTCCCTGGGATGAGATAGAAACAGTTAAGACGGGGCAGCGTGGTGGCGATCTCGTACAAAAGGTAATGACGGGCCCTGGCCAACTGGCGGGGACAATTATGTGGGAACTCAAAAGAACGCAAAACTGGGGTGGTGACTGGACATCGAAGGCAAAGCAAGATGCCTTATCGGTTAAAGCAGAAGTCGCCATTATTGTTAGCGAATCAACTCCAAAGGGTATTGAAACATTTGGCTTCTTCGAGGGGGTCTGGGTTTGTCGACCGCTATACGCGGTTCCCCTTGCTCACGCGATGCGCCAACAGCTAGACCAAGTTTCGAATGCTCGTCGAATGGTAGTAGGTAAGCAAGGTAAAGCTGAAATGCTATATGATTACTTAATTGGGCAGGAGTTTCGAGCAAGATTAGAAGGAATTGTTGAACCATTTATTCAAATGCAGTCTGATCTTGAAACAGAAAAACGAACAACTTTAAGCAGGTGGAACAAGCGAGCAAAGCAAATTGAGCGAGTCCTATGTTCCGCCAGTGCCCTTTCTGGTGACCTGCAAGGTATAGGTGGTCGCGAAATGCCAGAATTGCCCGCGTTTATTTTGGAAGACGGCGACACTGATGAGTAACACAACAACTTTGAATTCTGCAACTGGCATAGACCTGCGACGGGCATTAAATCTCCTTACTACTGTTCTAAGTTCCCACGATCTTCCAGTTGCATTTTTGTTTGGGGCAGGAACCTCATGTGCGGTCAGAGTGCCCACAGGCGTTGATGATGAAACACGGCCTCTAATACCAGCTGTTATTGCCTTGACAGAACGATGCAAAGAATCAGTGACTTCGGAAGCAACAGATGGCACGATATGGAAGGCCGTATGGGACCAACTCGAGGCAGATTCTCAAACTTACAACAATCGTAAGGATATTGAAGCAATTCTTTCTCGCCTTAGGATGGTTATTGCGGCACTTCCAGGGGCTAATTTTCAGGGCGCAACCTCAGATCAACTCGGGCGAATGGAGAAGCATATTTGCGGCGGAATTGCCAGGGAAGTAAACCCAAAGGAATCAGACATACCAGAAGAACTGCCTCACGACCATTTTGCCCGATGGATAAAGAAGTTGCACCGAACCCGGGCGATCGAAGTTTTCACAGTGAACTACGATATCCTAATCGAGCGAAGCCTGGAATCCCAGCGCGTACCTGTTTTTGACGGGTTTGTTGGAAGTTATCGACCGTATTTCGATGCTTCTGTCTTTGATCGCGATAATGATGAACTTCTTAGCTCCTGGCTCCGGTTGTGGAAGCTTCACGGTTCAATCAACTGGTCGGGCGGCAATGGAGAACCTATTGTAAGAGGTGAAGTCAAGGAGGATGGCCAAATGATAATGCCATCTCACTTCAAGTATGAAGAGTCCAAGAAAATGCCCTATCGGGCGATGCAGGACAAGCTTGGACGGGTGATGAGCCAGAAAAGTGCAGTATTAATTGTCGAAGGATATGCTTTTGGCGATGATCACATCAATGAAATAATTCTTAGCCATGCTGAACGTAGCGGTGCAACAATCCTCGCTTTAATGTATTCAGATCCAGTTGAAGGCTCCGCAGTAAAGAACCTTTCAAAGGGTAAAGGAAATTTCGTTTGTATAGCTCCGAAAGAGGGGTGCATAGGCGGAGATTGGGCAACGTGGGATGCTCAATCACTCAAAGAAGTGGCCGACGACCCGTTGTTCAAGACGCTTGTAAGTGAAGAACATGGGTGTATTTTGGGTGACTTCGCTCAGTTTGGGAAATTACTTTCCCGCCTTTCTTTTCCAAGTCTAACTTTGGAGAAAGATGTTAGCTGAAGACACGCCGATTGGCTCCGTCGTGGCCGTAAATGGAGTATCAATTAATGTTCGACTTGGCCATTTACCTTCGTCGCTCGCAATTTTGAATGGTGAAACTTTCAGGCTAGGGCAGACTGGGAGTCTTTATGCAATAAAGGCTGGCTTAATCCACCTCATTGGAATTTGTGATGGAGTAATGGCTGGTGCACCTCGCGGCGAAGCCCAAACCCGCCATGATGATTATTCTGATCATACGATGACTCTAACCTTGTTCGGCGAGGTTTCACAAGGAGCATTTCAACGTGGTGTAGGACAATATCCAACGATAGGAGATGAGCTCTATGTGGTGGATACCGCATTGATGCGAATCATTTATAAGTCTTCCAGCATTACCGATCTTTCAATTGGAGTATTGTCATCGGCTCCCTCAGTACAGGCTCCGATCAATTTAGACACCCTAATAACTCGACACTCCGCAGTGTTTGGGTCAACGGGATCTGGTAAGTCAAATTTTGTTGGTCTCTTAGTCGAGGCGTTAACAAGTTCCCGATTTCCGGGAGCGCGAGTGCTGATCCTAGACCCTCATGGAGAGTATGGATTCGCAGGTAAGCGATTTGATATTGCCGCTGCAGATCCCTCTGAGCAACTCTACTTGCCGTATTGGGCACTGCCGTTTGACAGTTTGTTGGATGTGTTTCAAATGAGGTCCTCTGCCCCGAATGAACTGTATATTCGAGATATTGTGATCCGGCATAAACGAGAATATGCCAGTAAGACCAGTCTTGATGTTGACGTTGCGGCCATTTCAGCCGATAGCCCTGTTCCTTTCAGTGTCAGAGAGCTTTGGTTGGAACTTCAAGAAGGTGAGCTTGCAACATATACTGATAACCAAAAGACGACGAGGACTCAGCCGACCATTGTTGGTAATGCGACAACCCTCGTTGCTCCCCAATATCCGGCCCATATGTCGGCGTCGAACGCCCCCTTTGCACCAGTTACGAAGGGGTTGCAACGAAATTTAGATGCTTTGAAGTCTTTATTGACGGACCCGAGGTACGCCTTTTTAGCGGGCAAGGGCATTGATCCGATCCTTGACCCCGACGTGCCGGTAGTCAAACTTGCTGACTTGGTTTGCAGTTGGATTGGTAGTGATCAAACGGTTTGTACGCTCGATCTTTCTAACGTGGATTCAAAGGTAGATGGATTAGTTGCCGGAAGTCTTTTGTCCATTGTCTATGAATTTCTTTTTTGGGGATGTCAAACCGAGATATCTGCCCTAAAGCAACCTGTGTTGATTGTGCTTGACGAGGCTCACCGAGTTCTACCATGTGAAGGTGATACGATTTGCAACAGAATAGGTGCGCGGATCGCAAAGGAAGGTCGGAAATATGGCGTTGGTCTCATGCTTGTGACGCAAAGGCCAAGTGAAGTAAACGAGACAATTTTGAGCCAGATTGGCACGCTGGCCGCAATGAGAACTACTAATGCCGCTGATCGAGCTAAAATACTGGCGGTTGTACCCGACGAATTCGGCGGCCTCGGCGCAATTCTTCCAGGTCTCAGAAATGGAGAGGCATTTGTTGTCGGCGAAGCAGTACCTCTGCCAACCAGAATGAGGACTCCAAAGGCGATTCGTAAGTTAGTGGGAGGCGATCCTCCCGTTTCTGTGCCTTGGTCGAAAGCGGAAAGACCAGCAGCTGACGAATATCTGGCAGCTTATAAGAACTGGGTTTCAAGAAAGCAGTAAGATAGAAAACATGGAACCAGTCGAAATGATAATTGTTTCTTCGAGCAACATCGAAGCGATCGGATTTGATTCAGCATCAGACGAACTTTATGTTCGCTTTATAAAGGGCGGAACTTACATTTACTCAGGCGTTTCTGAGTTCCAATTTAGTGAATTCGTTGATGCTCCGTCGAAGGGGCAATGGCTTGATCAAAATGTGAAGAAGCCAGGAAATTCATATCGGAAGATGTAATCGACAGGTCTTCTTTGCGTTTGACCGTTTCGGTTTGCCGTAACTTCAAGACTTGAGTTTTTCCCCTGTCAAAAAGGAAAGAAGTGAAGAGGCCTAAGTGTTTGGCCTATGCGAAGACCGGTGACGGCACTGTTGGGTAAGCATAGTAAACGTGCCTGAAGACGGCGTCCACTTTACCCTCAATTTCAGGTCCGCTATAGGATTCTGGCAGACCAGTTTGATCGCTGTATAGAAAATCAAAGATAGTAGAGCGGACCGCGTCACGAGTTGCTTCCTTCTCGGTCCATTGGGCGATCTTTAGCTTTTCACCTTTCAGGGTCGCAAGAAGTTGTCCAGCGATCTGCTTAATGGTAGCGACTTCCTTGGGGCTGAGATTTGGCTTCATGAGCAAGTCAAACATGACTACTGACTCAGGGTCGAGACCCTCCTTAATGTAGCGCTTTTCCTCGCCGTCAAGTGTTTCTACAAAGCGTAAAAGAGCCTCGAATGTTCTTTCAATTGTAAGCCGATCCTTTTCAGAATTGTAGCTTTCGACGATTTCTTCGTAGCGAGCCTGGAAGTCTGCACGAAGCGGATTTTCTCTCATGAGTTTGGCCAGCCTCCGTTCGATTATCGTCTTGAGTTCCTGGACGGTCGTGTTCTTTTTAGGACTCTTGGCAAATTCCTCGCGAAGACGTTCGAAGTCTATCTTTGAAATGTCGTAGGGTCGGCTGTGTTCTTTAACGACATCCTCTTGAATCGGTTGAATTGCATCAGCAACAACCGCGTGAAGGTCTTTCATGATCTTGCTGATATCCGCATCGTTGCGGTCCTCCTGAAGGCTCTTATAGATGACGTTGATCGCATCGTACGCATACTTGAAATCGTTGACTCCATCAATCGTGATGCAAGCCTTAAATTTCTTAAAGACCTCACGTGCAATCACCTCAAATTGTTTTCGGCACTCGTCCGACTCATTTGCGGCTTCCTTCGCAGCGATGATGGTTGCGTTTCTGGCAAAGCCCGTCTCATTCATGATTGAATCCAGTGACGCGCCGCGTTCGGCAAGGAAATGTCGCACGAACTCCACGGCCTCGGCGAGTTCAGCTAACAATTCCTCATTCGATCTAGCTGGCTCATCCTCATCTGATTCCCCGCCAGGGCGGCCAGAGTCTCCTTCGCCCACAAACGTTGCAAGAGCACTTCGCAAGTTCTTGAGGATTCCGCAGTAGTCAACAATCAATCCGTTGTTTTTGCCATCGTTAACTCGGTTGGCACGGGCAATTGCCTGCATGAGGGTGTGAGCTTTGAGGGGCTTATCAAGATACAGAGTAGCCAATGAAGGCACATCGAATCCTGTGAGCCACATCGCACAAACAATTGCGACGCGGAACGGATGCGACTCGCGTTTGAATGCCGATTCAACATCCAGCGATGTTCCATCAGGCAATGAAAATCCTTGCTTAATCAGCTTCCGGTGAGGCTCGATGTCCACATCCCAATTTCGAAACTTGGCAACTTCACCCTGTTCCTCGCTCACGATGACGGCAGTGAGCGTTTCCTTCATCCAAATGATCTGGCGCTGACGGAAGATGACTTCCTGCTCATCGGTGATGGAACGAAGCTCTGCCTCCAGCTCATTGATGCGCTTGTGCCAACGAGGAATGATTAGGTCATAGAGACGAACGCAGGTCACTTTATCGATGCAGACAATCATGGCCTTGCCACTTTCCCACGCCGTTGAATAATGCCAGACGAAATCGTCCGCGATTCTTTCGAGTCGAGGTTGGGCTGCAATTACGTGGTATTCGCGTTGAAGGTCATTTTCAAGGCGCGCTCGCTGATTTACATCGAGATCATACTCATCCAGCTTTTCGAGGATCTCCGCGATCTTCTCGTTAAGTTCAGTATGGGTAAGGCCCAGTTTCTCACCACGGGCGTCAAAGAAAAGAGGAACAGTTGCCCCATCATCAACTGCTCGTTGGAAGTCATACGTCGAGACATAGTCACCAAAGACGCGCCGTGTAATCTCATCACTTTTGAACAGTGGTGTTCCGGTAAATCCAACATAGCTCGAATTCGGAAGGGCGTTTCGCATGTTGAGTGCCAGACGTCCATATTGGGTCCGGTGGGCCTCGTCGCTAATAACAATAATGTCGTCGCGACCAGACCATGGTTCCTCTGGATTTACGTCTCTATTGAACTTCTGAACAAGCGTAAAGACATGGCTCTTATGATCTGCGAGCATTTGACGAAGGTGTACGCCGGATGAAGCACGATGCTCTTCGGCTTTACCCTTGACAACAGAACAGCCCGCAAATGTCTTGTAAATTTGAGAGTCAAGATCGTCACGATCAGTCACAACGAGGAACGTAAAATTCCCGCCGAGTTTCCGGTGCACCTTCCGAGTAAAAAAGACCATCGAGTAGCTCTTTCCGCTACCTTGGGTGTGCCAGAAAACACCAAGTCTTCCTTCCCGAGCCTTCCTGTCGCGAACTGCCTGAAGCGCCTTATTCACTCCTAGGAACTGGTGGTTTTTCCCAACAATCTTGACGGTTTTGCCAGAGCTTTCATCGAAGAGGATGAAGTTTTCGACAAGGTCAAGGAGGTTTCGCTTGTTACATACACCCTTCAACAGAGTTTCCATGTCAACAACGCCAGCCTCGGTCTCCTCCAGTCGTTTCCACTCATGGAAAAAAGCATATTTGCTTCCAAGTGAACCTAATTTGCCTTTGTCCCCATTGCCTATCAAGACAATTGCATTGTGGTGAAAGGCATGCGGGACGGTGTCTCGGTAGTCGTTCAGATTCTCTTCAACGGCACGTCTCAAATCTCGGTGAATGGCTTTGCACTCAATGAAGATTAGAGGTAATCCGTTCACGAAGCCTACGATATCCGCACGCCGTCTATAGATGTCGCCTTGAAGCCACAACTCCCGCACCGCCACAAATCGATTTGACTCGGGATTCTCAAAATCAATAATTGCGAGTCTCTTCTTTTGGAGGATTCCTTGGTCGTCACGATAGGTAACAAGGACACCATCTCGAATCAGGCTATATTTCTCCTGATTCGTTGCTAAAAGTGAAAGACTAGAGCTGGCCTCCGTTAGTTGGCGTTCTGCATCCCGATAGGCAGCTTCTGGAAGTTCAGGATTGAGCCGTCGAAGGGCGTCTCGTATATCCCGAAAGAGAACTGCTTCCCGCTGATCCTTGCGACCTAGTAGACTCCCATCACCATAGTCCTCCTGGTTGTAAGCGAAGACCGACTCCCAACCCAAGGCATCCCGCAGATAATCTGCGGAAGTCTGTTGGACGAGAGTGTCTTCGTTGAGGCTCATTGGTCTACTGCACTAATTTGTCGCTCGAATGATTGCCGTACTAGACTCATGATATATGGAATCTCTTCCAAGTTATCGAATAAGACTTCAACGTCACCATTACCCCATGTGCCAATGTTGGTGACGTCTCGGGTAATTCCGCGAGAATCGTTGAGGTCAGCAAAAGGAATATTGAGGAAAAGCTTCAGCCGCTTTGATTGCGGTTCAACGTCCACAAAGTTTGTTTCTGCCTTGTAGGCAACATATCCGAATCGACAGACTTCCGCCACTACAGGGTCGAGCCCAAGGATTTCCTTTCTAATCGCTTCGTACAACACCCTGATCGCCTCTGACTTTAACTGAGGGTAGGAATCAAGTGTGTACTGTGTCGATTCAACTTGCCTAGGCGGTTGGAATTCGCTAAGGTTCAATGACTCTGGCTTCGGCGACTCCCACACCTTGCTTGCAAGTTCGGCAAGCCGTTCGGCTCGCGCTACAATCGCATCCTCATCCCAGACTTCTAGTGACCCAAGACCTGCATTCATCCGCAGTGGGCTTTCGGCAAATCCGCCCTTCATGTCACGCTTCTCGTGGAACGGCCGGTCGCTATACTCCGTGTTGTAGCCAGTCAAAGTCAGGTTGCCCACGGTGTGAAGGCGCATTCCGTGGACACGCTCCCACTCCTCGCCGAGCATCGCCTTCCACTCCGGGCGCATGTCCTCGTTCTGAGGCATGATGTGCTCGATGGTGTATTCGTCCACCGGGACCCGTTCTTTGCGATCGTGATTCTCCATCCGACGAAGCCAGTAGGAGCGGCTCCTGAAGTGGTAGAGGTCGCGCACTTGGAGTTGGCGTCGAAACTCGTCATCCCTTGGGAAGCGGCGGTAAGAAGGCAGCAGCAGGAATTTCGCTTGGATGCTTTCGAGATAGCGATCCTTCTTGAGATCGCGCCCAAACGTCGCAAATGTCTTGTTCAGCGAGTTGGTTGGAATCTCACAGACTGCACGGCGGAAAACATAGCTCTCAACCAACCGAACTGCCGCCAGGAAGTCGAGCTTGGATAACAGACCCGATTGAAAGTCAGAGTAAAGCTCCAAGAGGAATGGGTAGGCAACATCAACCCGAAGCTCCCTGAGGTCGTGGAAGGCTAGCTTCAGTTCAGGATCGCTCTCCGTGCCGAGAGCCATGGCACAGTAGAATCGAGCGTAATCCCGAATCTGAGTGACAATCGCCTCCACACCCTCAACCTTTCCTGATTGAGTGTAAGTCTTGAAGGCGGTGTAAACATCTCGGACGTTGGGAATTTCGCCGGTGCGTACGGTTAGGTAATGCCGCATGAAGCCGTCGAAGTACCACACGTAGCCTTCCTGCCCAAACTCAATCTCCATGGGACGCCAATACTGTTCGTAGAGGCGTGTCTGGAGATCAGGCTCCAGCGACATCAGCACGAAGTTTCGAATGAGGTCGGCTTGGCTGAGCTCGCGCCCGGTTGAGTTGAGACTCTCGAAAACGAGTTGAGGATTATCTTGTCCCCTGGTGAGGGACACATCCACAATCATGAGCTTGGCCAATCCAGCCCACACTCGATCCTGAAGGTCTTGAGACCCCTTGAGTCGCTTCAGGAAGAACTCGTAGTTCGCCGCAATTCGGATCGAGCTCTCCTTGGGCATCGGCGCTTGACCCACAATCGCGCTAAGAGAGGGCTTATCGGTCTGGCTGAGGAGGAGCTTGAATCGCCGTTCTCCGGTCTCTTCTGGATTGCTTAGATAGAGATTGCGAATCTTCCTGGCCGTAAAGCCGTCAGAAGTTTCGCTCTCACCTAGTGCCTCTGCCAGTGCTGCGAGGATCAGGCTAACCGTGGTCAACCGCTGCTGACCGTCAATCACAAGATAGGGAGACCACCTGGAGGCGTTCGACTGAGCTTCTTCAATATAGACCACAGAACCAACGAAGTGGCCTGTGATCGAGCCGTCGGCAGCTGATCGAACTATATCCTGCCAAAGCTGTTCGCATTCAGGCTCTTGCCAGCTGTAGGTTCGCTGGTAAATGGGAATCACAAACTGTTCGCCGCTCTGGATGAACTTCAGGAGATTAGCTTCAACTGCTTTCATACGTCAATCTCTCCTGATATGAGCCGAGGAAGCAGCAGGTCGCGTGCCTTTTGGAGTGCCTTACACTGGTTTCGGAGCACTTGGACTTGCCGACGCAATGGGGACACTAGCTGATCGAACTCATCCGATACGGACTTCGAAGGAACCGTCAATTTCAATTCACCAAGGTCCGTCTTGGAAAGTTCTGTTTGATTTGTCGCTCCTTTACCCATTCCTTCGATCACGGACTGCATCGAGACGAGAGCCATGCCGAACCATGCCGGGCTCAGATTCTCCCTCGGCCGAACAATAGTGACGTGAGAATCAACCGTGCAATCCGGAATCTCCTCCAACACCTGAGCGACACGACCCAAAGTTCCGGCTCCTGTAGAGTTCACGAGGACATCTCCCACTCGAACGAACTTGGAAGCTGGCACTTTCTTGGACTGATGTCGAGCGGGACCTAAATCAAGAAGGCCATCCCGAACGCACTTTTGGTTTATCACCAACCCCTGCACATCATCGTCGTAGGCAGGCGAAATCCCTCTCGACAAAAACTCGGCTAAGTCAGTAATCGCTGCTCGATGCCAGCCTTCGGGGAGGCCGTTCTGAATTTTAGTGAGCTCGTGACCGGGGAAGCGGAAGCGGACGAACCACCCGCGATAGGTCAGTCGCGCCGCCTCTTCCAACAACTTAATCCGACGCTTATTGTTGTCGATCAAATCATCGTACACAGATAATTTGTTGGCGATGCTGACTTGAGCCGCGAGGTCAGGAACCCTAACTCTGTATGCGTGGAGGTCATTCCTGTTTACTCCGGGGACGGCAGCCTTACTTCCAGTAGTCCCTTTCAGGGAATTTCGAAGGAAATAAGAAACGAACTTTGGATCATTGCCATGAAAATTGATGGCATAAAGTGCCGTATTGAGCGGCCAATAAGGCTCTTGAATGTAAAAGACCTCGCCTATAGTGCCATAGCGACCTGTGACTACTCCGGGCGGCTCAGCTTTGGCGATGTTGTGAAATCCAGTCACTCCGGAAGACGAGACAATGGGAATGGAGCCGTCGCGTCTTTGGCTCTCCGGTAGGTCGTGACCACGCTTGAGAGTTACGACTTCACCAAGTGTGGTTTCAGTCCAGCTCATCCCAGTAGCTCCTGTAAATTTTGACTTACGAGTGAAGCCAACTCAGAGGATTCAAAGTTTAGTCCCTGAAGTTCATCGTGAATTGCTTGTATTGCTTCGTCAAAGTCGAATTCATCATCCTCGATCTCTGGAGCAATGCCGACATATCTACCCGGAGTGAGTGACCATTCGCTCCTTTCCAACTCCGAGTGATCTACGAGTTTGACTAGGCCCTCGACGTCCCTAAGCTTCCCTTCTGGAAAACGCTCCAAGAGCCAATGTGCTTGACGGTGAAAATATCGGACGAGCTTTAATTGCTCTATGCTTAGTCCACGTTTCTCTTCTAGTAACTTTTTCGCCTTAGCAATTTCGCGACCATCCCATAGCTCTGATTCTTTTGCTCCCAGCAATTTCTCGGCATGCTCTACCAATCGATTTGAAAGCTTTGAGGCGTGATCAAGTGCCTTGACTAAGTCGTGTGAGATGTCGGCAATTGTTCGAACTTGTGTCTCGGACTGCTTTCCTGCTTTAGGTGCAAACTGCAGATACTCCTCAAATGTTTTTGCTTTGAAATGGTAGTCGTCGATTGCATTTTCAAACTCTTCCCAAAGTTGATTTTTTGGTTGCTTGTCAAAGAATTGCGAAGTATGGTCGACGAAGTTGTTCAGGGCGTCTTGACTATCTGGGACAGACTTGGCATCAAAGCACTTTTTTGCCTCCGCGATCGAGCGGCTGAGCCAAGCTTCCACCAACTCCCAGAATCGCTCACTTTCACCTCGGTACAGCCAAACAATGCTCAGAAGGTTCTGAAGCTGTTCCGGCGAAAAGTCGTAAATCTTGCGGGTGACTCTCCGATGGACATTTCGAGCATCCAACATCAGGACTTTATTCTTGTGTTGCTCAGGTTTGTCCTTGTTGAGAAACCAGAGTTCGCAAGGCACAGTTCGCGTATAGAAGAAACCAGACCGGATCGAGACCATCATGTCCACGTGGCCGGACTTGATTAGTCTTTCACGGACTTTTCCTTCTTCCCTTCCCGAACTCGATGCTTGAGAGGACATAACAAACCCAGCCTTGCCTTTGTCATTCAAGTAGCTGTAGAAGTATTGAATCCAAAGATAATTGGCATTGCTAACCTTGCCTCCCTTGTTGACTCCAGGCAGGCCAAACGGCAAGCGGCGGTCATTCTTAACTTTCTCAGCATCCACTTCATCCACATTGAACGGCGGATTTGCCATGACATAATCACATGCTTTGAAAAGATTCTGGGGATCGTTGTAATAGCTATTAGCGTCGTTACCAGAAGAGATTGAGCCTTCAAGCCCATGGACCGCAAGGTTCATCTTCGCAAGGTTGGCAGTCGTCTTGTTTTTCTCGTACCCTCGGAAAGTAAGTCGCTCTGAAGGATTGAGGTGCTTGCCCTCGACAATGTGGGCTGACTGAACAAACATACCTCCGGAGCCACAAGCAGGATCAGCGATAATGCCTCCTTCTGGCTCCAAAACGTTAGCTATAAATCCAACCAAGGAGATAGGGGTGAAGAATTCCCCACCATCATGTGCGCCCTGATCGGCGAATTGAGTAAGGAAGTACTCATAAATCCGCCCGAAAATGTCGCCGTCTGCCTTTTTGAGTTCTTCTGGGTTCAATTTGCGAACGAGGTCGCCCAAGATTGAATAATCGAGTTCTTGGTACTCCTGTTTTGGGAGGACACCTTCAAGAGTTCGGTAGTCCTTTTCGATCGACTCCATCGCCGCGATGACCATCTCAGGGAGCTTTGAGTTGCTTGCATTCTCAACTAAGTAATCAAATTGGGCCTCGGGGCGAAGGAAGATTGCCGATCGTTCCGAAAAGTCCTCCTTCGTCAGTGGTCGAACGATTCCTGCGCGTGAGGGCAATTTAGCTTCGATTTCAGGCTTAACGGCAAGGTAGCGACTGTAGGCATGACGTAGAAAGATCAGGCCCATTACCGGCAAAAAGTATTCGTTGCTGGCCAGGTTGGAGTTGGCTCGCAAATTATCGGCTGCGCTCCATAGCCGCCGCTCTATCGCTTCGATATTTTCTAGTTGAGCCATTCCGGAGAGTTTACTTTTTATCGGAGAACACGACGGGCGAACAAGTAGCGCGAAATGGCCTTGCTTTCAACCTAGATCCTACCAAGAAAATGATGAATTGACCAGGTAATTCTGCGCCATTCAATATAGGGCTCACAAACCTTGGATAGCTCCCAGAATGCGGACCATGGCGAAAGTATCCAGTTCACAATAGGTCTTCAAGTTGTCAAGAGTCCGTTGCTTGTCCTTGTCCGACATAGAACCGTCTACCACCGCCTCACGCCAAAGCCTAGAAGCAGATTTTCCTTCCTTTACTTCCAGATCATCATAGGTGAGATCAGGAGCTAGAACGGGCAAGACTTTCTTGATCGATGCACTGCCAAGAAATGAAGGGTCGTCGTAGTGGCCTTGCTTGAACGGGACCATTAGGTCAACAATTCGAGAGTTAACGTCCTCAAAGAATGCCGCTAACTCTGGAACGTGAGTGCCCAACTCCTTGTTTCGGCCTTTCTCGAATGTCTCGTTCCAAACGATGATAGAGCCAACATCGCTAATTTCGTCCCTGAGTTTTCTCGCGATAATTGGAAATGGATGATCATTAGAATCATGAATGTGATCGAGATGGCGGAGGGGTTCTCCGGATTGATCCTGAATGTGGAGAGAGTATTGAAAAGTCACTTGCTGATACGGTTTGGTCTCCTGGAACGCAGGTACGGCCAGTGCTAGGGATTCGTAATCAAGGAAGTAGAGAGGATATTGGAGTCCCTGAATAAACTGCCCTAACCCTTCCTTGTTGACCTCACAAGTCCCTCGTCGAAGGGCCTCGCGAAGTCTTTCTTGATCCTTTCTGAGTTTATAGTCATCTGGAATTGCCGCGATCTCCAGAATGCCCTGATCCTCAAGTTCAGCCATTTGCTCAAGTTTCAGATAAGGAAGCTCGAAGATGCTCGCCTCAGGAATCGGCCTCAGTCCTCGCATAACCTTTAACCAATCCTTTTTAATATCACCATCGTGGCTTCCGCAGTGTCTGATTGACGCGTCGGGCATGGTTGCCATACCAGCAATTCGCTTAGCCTCAGTCATGTCAGCATCTATGGTCTGATAGGCTTCAACTTGCTCTGTGACGTTAGTTAAAGCAAAAAGCGCCTGGACATCCAGTTCACCGATGAGGATGTACTGGTTATTGATATGAAGAACGCCAGTGCTTGAAACTCGATGTCCACTCATTTCAATTAGTCGCTTTTGAAATGCTAAGTCAAAAACGTGATCCTCTTTTGCTTTTGTCGAGGATTTGATCTCAATCAGACTTAGAGAACCGTCGTCATTGACTAGGACAATATCTGAGGTGCATTCAAAGCCTTCAAGCTCAAAGCGCTTCTGGAAATGAGTCGTTCCAGGATCAAGATCGGCTTGTCCTCTTACACCGTCGGGATAGCGTTGCTCTGCGTAACTTTCAAGCTCTTTGCCGTCCTCAAAGAGACGCTGTAAATTCGCGTCTACTTTTGGCAGTTTTGATCGTTCGTGCTTGAACAACCAAAGCCAACACGGGTGTTTCTTGAAAAGTAGAAATTCTGACTTTGAGACCATATCGCTTTGTTACCACTTTAATCTAGCGGTTGAGTGTTTGAATGTCGAGCAAATTGCTTCAGATCATTTTCAAAGCAAAACGCCCGCTAAGGTAGCGGGCGAAGGAATATAGGGCCTCATTGGTGACTGAAGATCAGGCCTGGTAATTCTCGATTTCCGATCTTGGCAATTAGCCTATCGATCGTCGGGTTATTTTTGCCAAACGTTGGAAGCTTGGTAGGGGCACGGAGAGACACGGCAAGGTCCGTATTGCGATCCCATTCATAACGCCAAAGGCGAGCGGTTCGAAATGGCTCTTGATTGAGTTCTTGTCCCAAATGGTGGAAGAAACCCCCAGAGAAAATGACAATTCTGGGAGCACCCCAGCGTAGCGGCACGATAGCAGCTCGTTGGTGGGCTGAATTGTGGATTCCTGTAACGAGAATCTTGCCATCGAGGACCAATTGTTCAGCTTTCCGTTCGATCTCATCAAGTTGACAAGGCGAGTGGCAGTCCGGTCCAAAGGTTTCAGTGATGCAAACCAGTTTCGATTCTAGCAACCGAGTATTTCCATATAGCCACAGATTCGCGGGCTCGTAGAATCCAGGTTCTAGATCAAAAGGGGCGGTACGACGAGGTGGGGCGGTTTTGCAACCGTCGCGAAGGGATGTGATGCTTGACACTTGCCCAGTGTCTGCTGGGGCTAGGCGTCCTGCAAAAGTTAGAGCTTTGCCGCAACAAGCAGGTTGTAAGTTGCATTATGCAAACAACGTTTCAACTATTCCACGGAATTCTGGCCAACTCTTGCCATACACAGACAAGAAGCCGTCCTGAATTCCAGCTAGCTCTGCCATTTGGGGATGCATCCATTGAAGGAGCTTCACCATGTCCGAATGAACTTTCGGTAGGTTTGGATCGAACACAACATGCTCATGGTGCGAAATCCTGTTCCTGACAAGCCGGATTTCTCGAAGTGGGCCAGAAACTGCCGCCCTCTTGAGTGATGTCGTACCAGAATAGTGAGGAAACACAGAATGTATAGTTGGGCGGACGATGTCATTCTCGTGACTTTTCCCATAGAGCTGTGTCCAGAAGCCAAAGTTGAGTTCAGCGACGACACGTCCAGGATCATAGGGTCGTCGCAATTGTTGAAGCTGTTTCTTGGCGCGATCAACTGACTTTTGCTCATCTGGACTTAGTAGTTGTGTATTGTTGAACCAGGTAACTGCATGAAGCCCGGTCAGGGCATTGTGAAGCTGATTACGAAAGGTAATTTCGACGAGGTGCAGTTGGGACTGAAGCTCTTGGCAGACTGCGATATTCCAAGCATATCGAGCGACCGCATCGAGTTGGTCCTTGTCGCCGGTCCGCAAATAAGCATCAAATCGCTCTGGCGCAAGCCCGTGAATAGCCGTCCAATTTGCTTGAATATTGTTGCTAGAGCTGACTATTTGAGATCCTGGTATAGACATTTGAGTAAATCTGCCGTATTATTACAGTGTATCCCCTGATACGTCCTCTGCTTGCATGACGCCAGGGCAAGGATTTCAGAAGGCCTCCCTTGGGAGGCTTTCTCCTTTTATCCTCCTCAAGATTTCCTTCAAGCTTCACTTTGCAGTTGGAAGCAATTCCAAGATTTTCAGCAAGATGACTAACTGAATCCAAACTTCTTGGCATACTCAAAGCGAAATGAGCGAGATCACATCAACTTTCTGGAATGGATCCAATGAGTGATTTCGAGTCCTGGAAAAGGCCGAGGGTTCCAGAAGAATTTGCGGCACATCAAATATTCAAAGAGATTGATCAGACCATCTCAGTTTATGAAAGCCTGTCCGACTTGGTTTTCGGGCAGATTACGCCTACCCGCTCATTCATTGGCAATCTCGACAGTTGCTTCTTTGACTCTATTGAAGGAACCGTGGAGTCGATCAAGACAGTCCTCCTTACTGGCAGAATCGCCGATGCTTACACGCTGATGCGAAGGCTACTTGAAGTTAGTTGGCTTCATGTTTACGTGATGCTTCGCTTCGAGGAATCAAACGATCGAGGCGTTGGCAAACAAGAGGAATTTGGAGCGATGGATTTCGAGAAGTTTTTTGAATTGCTTAGGCAAGCTGCGCAGAAGGGCATCTATGTAGAAGAAATCGAAGAGTGGCTGGCCGGAGACAAAAGCTTGCCGTGGCTGTCGAGATTCTCGGATGTAATCGCCACGTCTCCAAAGTTATCGCAATTGAACCTACTTTTTGATGAGGACGCGTATGAGCAGCTTTCCAATCGCTGCAACGATCATGTTCACGTAAATTTCTTCAGAAACTTGCGAATGAACGACAAAAATCTTGATGGTGAACATCAGATGGCTCAGCTTGAACAGTTCGCCAAAGACCTTCGTGATCTCTTAATAAGGCATCTTGCATACGTGTTCTTCTTCCACCCAGAGTACATGGCATCAAGCGACTACGTCGATGCTCTAGAATGTGGTCAAGAGCCAGTGGAAGGATCACAGTACTGGATTGCGCCGTTCGTCCAGGAAGTATTCGACGAATTAGTCACTCCGACCTGTCCCGATATAACAGAATTCATCAAACAGCAAAGCAGTATGGAGCTCGCATAGCCCTGTTGCCATGCGATAGCCATTCATCAACGGATATTGAGCGAGATTCACCATATGCAAATCGCTTTACCGACCCCGTAGCCAGGTTAAAATATGTCCATGCCTAAGCAGACAAACAACCTCCTGAACCTATCCAACCAGGATCTTTTCATCATGAAAAGAAAGAGCGCGAATGTCTCCAAGGTCATCATCACCGTCGGCACTCGGAAGTTTCACTTTGAAGACGTCGACGCCTATTTGCTCAAAGGTGAAGATGGTTTGGCGTTCCTTTCGATTCCTTCGGTTCACGCTATCTTCAAAGGAAAGGACCAGGTCGGGGAGGAAGGTAAAGTCGGCGCGCTGAAAGCATTGAAATCCACAAAAGCACCTGGAGCGCAGGCAAAAAGCAAAGGCAAAAGCAGTGCCGAAGTACCAGAAGAATTGGCCGCGCTCCTAGAGTCATTTACCAAAGCCAACAATGCCAGAATCGTTCCAGACAACAAGGGCGGATACAAGGTTCAGAAATTCCTCAAACCAAGAAAGCCAAAGAAGTGATTTGCTGATATTGCTTTCATTTGGGCTCTCAAATGACTCTCAATTGGAGGAGAAATGAGAGACATCCAGACACGTCTGTAGATTCAAAATTGTCTCGTTGAACCTACCAAAACTCCCTTGAGATGGTAGTGCTCACAAGGTATGAAGTTTCGAGTCCTTTCCCGCGCACCAGATTCAAAATTGTGGCATTTCCGCAAATGATTTGATTCAGTCGGCGAACAACAAAACACTTGATCTCTCAATAGTCGCTCAATTATTGGAGCACTACTGTGTCTTCGTAGTGCTCGGTCGTCGCTCACCGAACCATACACGCGCAAAAATGGTGCGATAATATCAGTAGGATCATGACGCGAAAACTTCTAGTCCGATGGCTTGTTCTCGTACTATTCTTTTGCAGTGCGATAGCTTCGGGCGTGTGCGCGACATTGTGCCAGGCCAGAGTTTGTTGTCACCGCCATTCTGCGCCAATCGCCGAATCGCCAAAGGTCGAGACTACTTGCTGCTCTCACTGCAAACCATCTAAAACTGGGCTAAACCAAGTCACAGGCCAGAAGTCCGAAGGCGATGATTGTTGCATGTGGATCGCCAAAAAGGGTGATCCACCCGCTACGACATTAAAGAACTTCCTTACAGTTTCTCCGGAATGGGTGGCGATAGTGCCCTGCAAGATCGAACTTCGGGAAACGGAAGTCCTTCGGTTAAGCGAGCATCGCGTTCTCTACGAGGACCAGATTCCGCCTGGTGCTCCGTCCACTACAACACAATCCCGTGCTCCTCCAATTGCTTGATGTGACCATCTCGTCAACTCACATCGACCAAACAATTGGAAAACTATGTACAAGAAAGAACTTACTCTTGCCCTATGCGTCTTAGCTGGTGCATCCTTCGGGCAACAGGTCGGCGGCGACCGCGATATCTTGCCGCAAAATCAAACTGCAACCGGAAAGGAAGGCCAAGCCCACTGCCCATTGTGAATGGCGGGAGGATACGGGGCCAGTTCGGCCTCGGGTAACTACCGCTGGATGCTCAACACCGTTTGGTGGCCAGGTTCGCTAACGGAGGACGAAACGTTCCTCTGGTATAGCGTAAATCCACGCCTGACCCTCGGAACCGCGCTTTTGTATAAGCAGAAAGCGTTCCGAGCTCTCGGCTCGTACCTGCTGTCGCCAGAGACGGATTCACTGCCCAGCACTCACGTCAGCGCTGGTGTTCAAGGAATTGGCACGGGAAATCCAGGCTATTCCTTCACTGGCGAGAAGAACTGGAACCTGGCTACTGGAAGCTTCAATGTCTTTGCGGGCCTTGCCTACAGAACGAATCGCAAAATCGGTCGCGGAGTCGGTGGGTTCAAATACAGCTACGGCTCCTACACGATCGGCTACCAAAACGACGGCGTCGAGCAGTACCCGTTCGCATCGGTCAGCCAGGGCCAATGGACCGCCGGTTTCTATCTAATCGGCTACAAATCACCCGGTTACATGTTGGGTGTCAGATTCTAAGGAGAATATATGAAATCAGTCTTTCTAACTACGACAATCGCGCTGTCGGCAATGGCATCCGCGCAAGACAAACCTGAACGCATTCCCGATGCCGACCTTCCACCGAGCGCAGTTTGCGCGGTGTGTATCACGCTGGGGACGATGATGACCCCAGACAAGCCAGTTGCCGGGGTCCGATACCACGGCAAGCGGTATTTCTTTCACAGCAAAGGGATGTTCGACCAGTTCATGAAGGACCCGGACGCTTATTCCGATCCGGTGCTGCCAAGGTCGATGTCCAAACTCGATCTCAAAGATTCGGGCGGTACTCGATACAATGCGGAATGGTTCAAGGGCAAGACCGTGCTTGTCGACTTTTGGGCGACGTGGTGCGAACCCTGCCGTCGCATGTTCCCAGTCCTTGGTGACCTGTACAAATCCTATCATCCGAATGGGCTTGAGATCCTTTCGATTAGTGAGGACGACAAGAAGGACAAATTCGAAAAATTCATGAAGACCAATCCGTTCTCGAATCCTGCCGTGCTCGATACAAACAGGGCGTCTTTGGCTTGGCATGTCACGACGATTCCCGCTTACTTTCTGGTGAAAGATGGGCAAATCGTAGCTCAATGGGTGGGAGTTACGGACAAAGATGCGTTCAAGAAAGAAATCGAGAAAGTCCTGAAGTAATTCCTGATCCGACGTCTCTCAAAAGTCTCTCAATCGGAGGAGATTTTGAGAGACCTCCAGAGACGGCTGTAGCTTCAGAGTTGCTTCTTAGAACCCACCAAAACTCCCTTGACGTGGAAGTGCCCACAAAGCGTGAAGTGTTAAAATGTCCTTCCTTCTGACAGATTAGTGCTCCGGACTTCAGACTATGTTCGAAGTAAAAAACAATCCATCAATTCCGACAATAGTTCCTGTTTGCAAACTTCAGTTTCAGTAGATTCAGAAGAAATTCGACATTTTCCACAACTGTCCGTGAAAAGTCTGATTTTGCTCCGAACCATTTTAGAAGTAGTGTTTGAACTCAAATACACAAACAATCACAACAACCGACACTGACTTAATTGCTGTCAGCAAAATTGCGGTAGTCCATAAGGCACCGGGCCTTACGAAAGTAAATCGTCAGTACATGGGGCAGGTAGCACAAATATTTTTGCTTCGAAGTCCCGTGAAGGCAGACAAAGAAAATTGCGAGCCTTGACGAGTCTCGAAAGGGTCCAGGCCTTTTGTCCCGACGGGCATTCGTCAAATCATTTGCGGAGTCCAGAGTAATAGATCGGATTGCGTCGTGATGACAACATCTGACCTATGGAAAAAGTATGAAATCTAACCATCATCCAACGCGTCCAGAGTTCTCGTCAGCCATCTGGAAAGTCTCAATGACCAAAGCTTTTCCTATTGCCTACCTACTGACTGGGGCGATATTAGGAAGTGCTTTAATCACTCCGGCAATGGCTCAACATCATGACATGAACAAATCAATGCACGGATCTCCGTCAGAAATGATGCATATGAGCATGGAGAAGATGACCCATAACATGGGCGGGATGAAAATGAGTGGGGACACCGACCGCGACTTCGCGATGATGATGGCAGAACATCACCTGGGAGCAATTCAAATGGCTGAAATCGAAGTCAAGTCCGGCAAGAATTCCGAACTGAAGGCAATGGCCAAGAAGATGATCGAAGCTCAGAAGAGCGAAAGAACGAAGCTACTGATGCACGCTAAAATGAAGCATTAACTTCGGGGAGCAGCTTGTCAAGGCAAATCTAAAGGATTGCCTTGGCTGACCGCTTGAGATTAGAGCGTCTTAAGATTGCTTCCTCATCACTCCCTTTCCCGTCCTCGTCATCGGACAATCCTTTTTGTCTGCTTCATTTGGTCCATCATTGCTTGTTGGGAGGCTCAGCTAAATATCCACCCAAGAGAAGTTGCTCGCGCATCTCTAGCGGAGTAGCTGGGGCTTCGTAGAGAACGTCCACAACGAGATCTTCTTTATGAACGTGCGCTACCCGAACACCGTCGATCATCTCGAGGGCATTTTTAACGTTATGGACACAACCATCGCAATGCACGTTTTGAAGTTGGATAGTTTCTTTCACTTGGCTGGGCCCCCTTTGTCCTGAGTTCCGAGAGTCACCTTTGGAAAGAACCGCGGCACTCTCTTCGCGTATGTCTCATATTTGCTCTGCAGTTCGGCTCGTACATCCGCCTCCTCCCTCAAGGCTAGTCGTGTATACATCACGACCAGAATCGGAAACATCACTAGTGTTATGATCGTTGGCCATTGGAGTAAGAAGCCAAACATGACCAAAATAAAGCCTGCGTATTGAGGATGGCGGATGATTCGATACGGCCCGTTAACCGCAAGAGTCTTGTCCTTCTGGGCGCGGAGGAGTACGCTCCACGCCGAGGAAACGATCCAAAAGCCTCCAATAATGAATATCTCACTTGCAATATGGATCGGATTCCAGTGAGGATCACCCTTCCAGCCAAGGACGGAATACCAGAGATGACCCATATCGTGGGTGTATAAGTTCATCCCTGGAAACCTGGACTGAAGCCAGGGAGCTAAGAAATAAATGGTCAGCGGAAATCCATACATTTCAGTGAATAGCGCGATGATAAAGGCCGAAAAGGCTCCAAATGACCGCCAGTCTCGCTTCGACTGAGGTTTAGCAAAGCTAAAGGCGAACATGATGAAGAGAAGGCTATTGATGATGACGAGGGGCCATAGGCCGTAACCGGGGGTAGAGGATTCGTGTGGCATGGTAACTCCTAGTGTTGATGACCGCCGGAAGAGCCAGAGTCACCCTTGTTTTCAGCTTCAGCATCTCCATCGTGGGAACCGTGCCCCTTGTGCATGAAAAAGTGCATGAATGGGCAAATCAGCAGAAATCCATAAGGGAGAAACCCGAAGAAATGTGCCCGATGCTCAGTTAGGAGAAAGAAGAGCAAAACGGCGAGAAGTGCTATAGCGCAGGCTCCGGGCCAGGTTCGCCAGAAGCTGGGAACGGTTTTCATCCCTTACGTCCTTTACTTTCCCAGACATCGCAGTGTGGGGCCAAAACCAACCACATTAACCAGGCGACCGACCTGCTTGAGACGAAGCTCACCTTGCCGGCCCGTGACAGATTGAATTCCTGAGTGTTCATAGTGTTTTGCCCTACCATTTGAGATCGAATTGGAGAATGAACCTTGAGCCAAAGTCTTTGCGGGAGCTGATGGGCGTCTGGTAGGCAATCCCCACCATAGAGTTTTTGCCTGTCCTAAATTTCGGACCAGCCAAGATGTCTAAGGTCGGCATTTCCCTTAACTCGGCCGTTCCTATCAGTTCAACGATTGGAAAGAAGCTGGGCATTGTCTGGCAAACGTAGGCGATACTTCCTTCGAACTTTCTCTCGAAAAGGTTGTAGTGAAATGCGCCATCGAAAGTGCCGTGCTTCTGGGCAAGAGCTGACGAGAAGCCAATAACAGTTTTGACTCCGCTCCCCGATCGACGGGTGGGAAACTCAATTTCAAGCATCGGACTAATTCCGCTCATACCGTCCATGCTTCGGATCGCGGCGTATTGGAACATCACTTCCGCTTCATTGCCAGTCGTGAATTCGTCGCTCCGAAAGTTCACGCCTAGACGATCCGACAAACCACACATATATTGAAATGAGAAGTCAGGCGTCGAACGCCCTCCGGCACTCGTTCTCAAGCCAGATAAGCTCAAGCTATGGGTGCCAAATGCTTGGGGCATTCCCATATGGGTAAAGAAGGGCATGACCATTTCATACTGCTCACCCATCTGCATCTTGTCATTAGACATCTTGTCCTGGGGCATTTTGCCGCTTGGAATGTCTTGATGATTATTGTCTTGCTGAATCGTTTTTGAGTCAGGAGTTTCAGACGCCGAAGCTAAGCCGGACGTGGTCAAAAGTAGTATTGACCAAAGTAATGGTTGTTGTAGTTTCAATTGGAACCTCGTAATACAGGGGTTGCAACAGCCGACCCCAAATTCACAAAACGCTTTTCTGTACGCTTTAGCAGGACGGCGTTGGTCGCAACGAACACCGACGACATCGACATTAGCAAAGCACTAATCTCGGGCTTAAGACTCCAACCAAGGCTGGAATAAAAAACACCCGCAGCAACCGGTATGGCGGCAAGGTTGTAAACGCTTGCCCAAACCAAGTTCTGCTTCATCTTGAGCACCGTCGCCTTGCTCAGGATGATGGCGTTTACCGCGTCAAGTGGATCGGATCGCATGAGCACGATGTCTGCGGTCTCAATCGCAACGTCGGTTCCTGCGCCAATCGCGATCCCAATGTCTGCCTGAGCGAGCGCTGGAGCATCGTTAATGCCATCACCGACCATGGCAACAAATTTGCCTTCGGTCTGAAGTTGTTTAACATACTCAGCTTTCTTTGCAGGTAATACTTCGGAGAATACGCGTTTGATGCCAACTTCTTTTGCGACCGCGTCACCAGTCGCCTTGTTGTCACCGGTCATAAGCACTACCTCGATTCCGAGATCCGTCATCTCCTTTACGAATCGACCAGCATTGGCCTTGATGGGATCAGCGGCGGCAAGGATGCCAGAGAATTTGCCATCGATGCCAACGTACATCAGAGTCCTGGCTTTGCTAAGGAGGTCTTTTTCAGCCTCATCGATTCCCGCCAAGCTCACACCTTGTTCTTCGAGAAGCTTTTTACGACCCACGAGAACTGTCTTGCCTTCGATCGTTGCCTTAAGTCCAAGCCCAGTTACGTTTTCGAAGTTTGACACTGCGAGCAGATTCAGGTCCTTTTCTTTTGCCGCTTCAATAATTGAAAGCGCCAGTGGATGGCTTGAATTTGCCTCTGCCGATGCAGCGTACTGGACCAATTGAGCCGCATCTTGGCCATCTGTGACTTTGATGTCGGTAACTTTTGGCTTGCCCTCCGTTAAGGTTCCGGTCTTGTCGACGACAATCGCTTGGACTTTTGCCGTTTGTTCAAGTGTGACGGCATCTTTAATTAGCACATTGTGCTTTGCGCCAAGACCAATACCGACCGCAACCGCAGTGGGCGTAGCTAGCCCAAGTGCATCGGGACATGCAATAACAATAGCCGAGATCGCGAAGGTCAGGGCGGCCGCAAATGGAATGCCTGCCCCAAACTTCCACGCGATAAATGTGATAAGGCCAGATCCGGTAGCAATCACGACCAAATATGCGGCAGCACGGTCTGCGATCCGCTGACCTGGCGCTTTCGAACTTTGCGCCGTTTCAACCAATTTCGTGATTTGTGCAAGAACGGTATCTCCACCTACTTTGGTTGCCTTCAAATGAAGGACCCCGGAAGTGTTAACAGAACCTCCGACAACCATGTCGCCAGGCCCCTTCTCAACAGGCAAGCTTTCACCGGTAACCAGAGCCTCGTCCACTGGGGATGCGCCTTCCGTGACTTGGCCATCAACGGGAATTTTTTCACCCGGCTTTACAATTAAAGTGTCACCAACAACAACATCCTTGGTTGCTATCTTTTGCTCTTGACCATCGCGAATCACGACCGCCATTGGTGGAACTAAATTGAAGAGAGCCGTGAGGGCATCGGACGTACCTCGACGGGACTTCATCTCCATCCAATGGCCGAAAAGGACAAATGTCACAAGCATTGCCGATGCCGCGTAGAACACCATCGAGTCTGGCGCAAGGCTCAAATAGACGCTGGATAAATAGGACGCCAAGACGCCCAACGCAATAAGGACAGACATGTCTAATTTGCGGTTCTGGAGTGCGAAGTAACTGCCTTGAATAAAAATCCAGCCGCAGTAGAATACGACAGGCGTGGTCAACAGGAAGAGAATGAGATGCTGAAGATGGCCCGCTATCGGGACCGGAAGTCCCGGAATCTCGCCCGAGAGCCACGCGATCGGAATGGTGAGGCCAAGCGCAACCCAAAAGCGATTTCTTATGTCGATTTCCATTGACGCGGCCATCTTAGGATCAGACATCATTCCTAGGTGCTGATGACCAGAGTGCGAAGTCATATTCATTCCAGGCATGGCACTATGGTCATGTGCTGGTTGCTGCCCATCCGTCCTCGATGGGGGCTTCGACATGTCCATCGGTGGCATGGAGCTAAGGTCATGTCCTTGATGGTGAGCATGGCTATGTTCGTCTGTTTTCATTTCGAATCCCTACCGCAGCCACAATCACAAAATATTCCGACTACTTGACCCGAAAAATTTTGAACGACTAATCGGTTGACCTTGCGGATTTGCATAACAAGCAATGCGTTGGCTACGTTTCGATCATCGCTAATCCTTACGGGCTGGTTGTTCATGACTTCAAATACCTTAGTTAAATCTGCGGGAAGGGATTGTGCGATTGCTTTTGCGACAAGGTCTCGATAACTTAAAAGGCCGACGATCCTGTCCTCATCCATTACGAGAATTGCAGGTACGTCAGCTTCTATCATTCTCTTCGCGGCGGCGCGAATTGACTCATTGGGTCCAATCGAAACCACGGGTTGCATAACTTCTCGCAATCTCTGTGCATTCATCACATGCTCTTTACCTAATGGCAGCCAGCAGGTTTCTTGTCTTTGGTCGAATAGGAATCGACGCGTGTAGCCGCGGTCTCCGACAAAATATCTTTTGCTCGTTGAACTTCTGAATCGTTCCCGTGAGCAATCACTAGAAAGCCACCAGCTTTCAAAGCCGTTTCATATTGAATGACGGAGTCCTTAGGAATGCCGAGGCTTACAAGAGTTCCACCAACGAGACCGATCGCTCCCCCGATGAGTGCTGATTCCAAGACGGCTATGATATAACCTGCAAAGATCAGTTGACCAAATCCAGGAATAATAAAGAAGGCTGATCCAGTTAGCAGGCCCCAGACAGTTCCCCAGAAAGCACCCATTTGCCCCCAAGACACGATTCGATCACTCGTATGAATGAATCCTACGGGGTGCTCTTCGCTCTTGTAGTCTTGCCCAACGATGCTAAGGTTTTTTAGGTTATATCCTGCATCGCTCAGCTTTTTGATGGCGGCATGTGCTTGGTCGTGGGCTACATAGACGGCAACTGTATGGTCGGTAAGAGCGACGGTGGTATCGATTGGGGTTGCGGATTCATTCATGATATTTCTTTCTCGATTGGTTGTGGTTTGGACTGGTCGATTAGTTGACGATAACCTTGCCTTGTAACATGCCCATGCTGCAGGTAAATGGAATCTCGCCCTTGGTCTGTGGTGTGAACTTGATGACAACGGACTTTCCAACGGCAACGTCCTTGCTGATTTTCAGGGACCTGAAGACGACCGTTCCACCGCAGCCAAGGTTCTTGCCACCAGTAAATGTCAGTTCCACGGGTTTGCCCTGCTTGACAGAAATCTGGCCAGGGATATATCCACCGTTAATGAGGATCGAGGCAGTTTGCTTGTCCTTAAGCTGCTTTGCTGGTACAGCCTTGTCTCCCGGGCTGAGATTTGTCATTGCGCCACCGCAACATGCCATGCCGCCTTTTTGTGCGGACGCGGCAGAAAGTAGCAGGGCCGCAGCGATTGCGGCAGGTACAACGAAGATACTTGATAGGTTTTTCATTTCTTTTTAGGCGCATTCCGCGCCGATATGTCAATATGATGGGCTAGGTTTCGTTCTGGTTCAAGTCGTCTCTTAGGTGTCATCCTTGTGGTGTCGTCCCTTCGGATGGCACGGTGCATCAAAGGTAAACAGCCTTCAATGAGCACAGTGGAAGTTTTTACGGTTAGTTGTCGGCTATGTGATGCAGCAGTAGATGTTGTTGAAGAAGCGGTTTCCTCCTGCGGATGCGAGGTCATAGAGCGAAGTATTAACGGTCGAGAACCGATGCTAAATTAAGCCTTACCGTCTCCGCTTTGAACCCTGTGTTGTACAGGATTATCGTGGAGACGGACTCGAGATGGTCGTCTGCGACTTTGCGGAAGTCGATCAAGACCAGCATCCTTCCTTCTTATGGCGCGACGCCTAGATGATCGCATAGCGTGGATTTCATTCGAGAAGGATTCAATGGCCCACCGCTTCGACTAAACCTTGGATTCCTCGGCGTTTCGGCAAGCGGTCGCACAGGCCCTGCAAGCTTCTGCGCATGTCTTGCAAATGTCCATGTGGTCAGCACCCTTTTCACATTCGGTAGCACACGCTTCACAGGCGGAAATGCACGAACCTGAGGCCGAGTGATCGCCCTTGGCCAGACCCTCACTATGCTGATCGCATATTGTGGAACATTCCTCGCATAGTTTCACGCAGTGATCCATTCCTCCCATTTCTTCGCACTCCTTGGCGCAATCACGACAGATAGGGGCACATGATTCGCATGCGTCGATACAGCTTTGTACTTCTTGAGTAATAGTCATCTTAGTTTTTCCTGGACCACGCACTTTGAGTAGTCCGCGGTACATCATGGACTGGGAAATTGTTGCCCGCAAGTCGTCTTTTATGTGTCGTCCAAGTCATGTCGTCCCTTTGGAGGGCATGGTGAGCACTAAATTACGAAGGGCTACAAACTGGTACGGTCTAAATGTGGGCGCGAGGATCGATCTTAACCGCCATTTCCCATGACGCACAACAAACGAATCGTTTTCTTGCTTGTCTCGATTTTCATTGCCGGAATTGGCCTAGGAATCACTTTGCCTGTGCTTCCCTTTTACGCAGAGCGCCTTATGGGCACGTCGAAAACGCTTCAAAATGCAATGCCGATCCATGTCACGGGGCTAACGAGCACTTATGCACTGATGCAGTTCCTTTTTGGTCCTTTCTGGGGCGCACAATCCGACCGACTGGGCCGGAAGAACCTGATTTGCATCGGTATTTTGGGAGCCGCAGTCAGCCAGGTGCTTTTTGGACTTTCAAATTCGTTGTTGCTCCTGTACGCAGCGCGTATTCTCGGTGGTGTCCTTTCGGCTTCCTTGCTTCCGGCTGCAACCGCATACGTCGCTGATTTAAGCAACGACGAAAACCGCTCCAGTTACATGGCTTGGCTTGGCACAGTATCGAGCCTTGCAACAGTTGCTGGCCTAGCTTTTGGGGGAGCCATCTCCGCGGCCGACCTTCACCTTAAATTATTGTTTTTCCATCTGAGAATTGACGGCTTTTCAGTGCCTTTCTTTGCTGCTGCGCTCCTCATGACGGTAACAGCAATAGGAGCATGGTTCTGGTTGCCAGAATCTGAGTCCCAATCAACTAATGCAATTTCGCCGCCTTCTGTGTCCTGGCTTTCGTTGGCTCGTGCGCTATGGCCTATCCTTATTCTCGCGCTTGCCGGTCAGATTGCGCTGACCGCGTTTGAGGCGACGTTTCCACTCTATGCCCAAGTGCAGTTCGGATACGGAGCAAAAGAAGTCGGGTCTGTATTCATGATTTGTGGATCGGTTATGGCTGTATTTCAAGTAATCGTCGTAACTTACGCTTCCCGCCGCGTAAGCGGTGCGATCCAGCTCAGTCTGGGTTTTGCCATGATGGGAGTTGGCATAATGCTCCTCAGCTTTGCTCATCAATTCAGTGTGATCCTGATGCTCGTGGCCGTTCTCGCACTGGGAATGGCGTTCATTGCACCAAATCTTGCCGCTTTGTCGGCGAAGGATCGTGGTAATCACACTGGGGCAGCTATAGGCTTATTGAGCGGTGCAAATAGCCTCGGCCAGGTCGGTGGACCGCTGATCGGAGGCATCCTTTACGCATGGAGAATTGAGGCGCCCTATGCTGTAGGCGGATTACTGATGGTTGTAATCGCGATCGCAACCCAGGCAATGCGGCGCAAACTCAGCCCGGTTCCTAAGACTTAGCTGATACCTCTTCGATGGTTCTAACTCACGGGAGCGCCATATCGCTCCGCTAAAGAGGCGAGTGCCTGACTTTCCGTAATCTCCCTCACGAAACTGGTTACGAGTCGACCATTCGGTGTCTCGATTGAAGCCAATGTTGCTGCAATTGAAAAAAGCTCACCACTCTTACGGACCGCGGTCGTGGCGAGGTGCTCTCCCATATGCTTTCGCTCAGGCTTCCCGAAATACTGTTGCATGTGCAGTTGATGCCTATCATGTAGGTCATCAGGGACAAGGATGCTGACGGGCATTCCGACAATCTCATCAAATCGGTAACCGAACATTCGCTCAGCTTCCAGGTTTAGCCAAACGAAACTACCTTCCTGGTCAATTGCGAAAACGGCATCTGGAGCATTTTCGAGAATCTCCAATTGTAGGTCAAGAGGCTCCTTGTGAGTTCTTTCGAGGGCGTTTCTGAGTCTTTCAATCTCTTCGTTAAGTTCTTGAATTACATTTTCACTTTCCTCCTTTAGGGCATGAGCGACAAGCTCAGTTCGGTTACAAGGACCCATTTTGCTCCTTATACGACCCCAATAGCTCTTGACCGTTGGCTCGCTAATACCCAGGCGGTTTGCGATGGCGACATCGGTCAAGCCCTGGGTAGCCAGAGTAATTAGTTGCTGTTCGCGTTCGGAGAGTTCTGGGTGTCGCTTCTTTATTTCCATCTGCAATTCCTTGAGGTCTTAGCCATAAACGAGTTGGGCCCCAAAATGACCTGCGACTCCAACGAGAAGAGCAGATAGTAAAAGTAGGGCGAAGTAGGTATAAGACTCGTGGGCGGCCTTTCGTCGCCAAAGAACGGTTAACGTCATAAGCGAGGTCGCCGATAGTGCGAGAATGAAGTGAATTAAGGCGGTCCCTTGCCACTGGAATCCACTTCGAAGGAAAACCATCAACCCAGTGGGAATCGTGAGAAGGGTACTCAGTGTCCCAAATAGGACGCAATACCAACCAGCCTCACGCATCGGAACCTGTTTTCTTCGCCAGCCCGCGAATTCTAGCGCCGCGCCAAACAGGAACAGTGCGATTGGAAAATGGACCACCGCGGGGTGGAAAGAGTGCTTCGGCACTATTTGGTCGAAAATACTCTTCTGCCCGCCAGACGGGTTGTCCATATTCGCGCCCATCATCTTTTTGTGATCGTTTTGTCCCGGTGGCATACCAGCAGGGTGACTGTCGGGATCGCCGGGCAGGAAGCCTTGTTTTATTTCCTCACCGTTGGGCCATCCATCGCCATCAGAATCTTTGGCGTAAATAGATTCGATGACTTGGAGGGTCACAGTATTCTCGCCCGACGCCTTTAGTGCGGCCTTCAGATCTTTGCCGAACGGATTGTGTTCGGGCGGCTTGGTATGGCACGTAATGCATTCAGCCTTGAAAAGACTTGACTGATTTTTTAGCTGCATTGCCGAGCGAAATGCATTCATCTGCTCGGGCGTCGCGAAGGCGATCATCGAGGCCATAACCATTACAATCGCAATTATGCACTTCATGGTCTTTTGTTGCTTTTTGAGGCGCATTCACCGCATCCGCAGTCTGGTTTGCTATTTTTCGTGCCGATTCCTGCTTTGCGTAGCATCGTCCTGCAGATAAATCCACAGCAGACAATGAAGAGCAGAGCGATTGGCCAGGGCATAATTACTTCGCCTCAAAATCAAAGTTATAAGTCAGTGGCTGCATTCCAGGGGCAGAAACGATAAGGGTTAGACGCCATGGTCCGTTCATGCTGAAATTGGCTTTCAGCGCGTACTTGCCCTTGCCGAGTTCCTTCATTGCAGGGTGAGTCGTGCCCATATCCATATTGGTCATTGCGACGGCGGTCGTAACCTTTGCACTGGTTACGGCCTTTCCATCTGGTGTGGTGATCGTAATGGAAACATTGTTGTCACCGATGCCAACTTTCTCAATCTTCGCCTCCACTTTCAGGGTTTGCGAGTTTGCTGCGGGCATGTCCTTCATCGGCGAGTCACCTCCCTCCATGAAGTTCTCCGCGTTGAAAACCATATCCATCGGGAGCATTTTCATCCCTTCCATGCCTGAACCGCCGACCATCATGAGAATCATCATCTTAACCATTGGTTCTAGCTTGCCAAAGCCGGTTCGGGTTTCCCATTCTTCATTCCCAGTCCATATGTATGAGGACTTTTCCTTTAGCTGGGGCATCGATGTTGCAACATGTCCCATGCCCGCCATCTCGTAACCTTGCTCCGGTTTTGCTGGGTCCTTTTTCGGCTCTTGCTTTGAAGGATCGGTGGTGTTTGGCTCAGTCTTGACGGGGTCCTTTTTTGAAGTGTCGGTCGTCTTCGGTTCGGTTTTCGGCGGCTCTGTCTTGTTCGGGGGCTGAGCTGCCGGAACCGCCGTGTCACCAATCTTAATCGTCTGCTTGGCAGACTTCCAAGGACCCTTTGCGCCGGACGTCATATCGAAATTGACCGTGAACTTGGGATCTTTGCTGACGAGAGTTATCCGCCAAGGCCCATCCATCAGAAACATAGGCTTCAACGTGTAATGTCCGGGAGTGGTCTCCTTTACAAGAGGATGGGCCGTGCCCATATCCATGTTTGTCATGCCCACGTTCGAGATAAGCTTCAAACCCGCAACGGGCTTGGATGCTTCCAAAAAAGTGACTTCGAGAGCGTTCTCGCCTGTCCTAGGAGCAGCAGGTTTTATGACTGCCGATGCCTCCAGGGTTCTGCCAGTAGCGGGAGGGCTCTGCTGAAAAGCGAGCAGAGTAGCGGAGAACGTCGAAACGAATAGAAGTGAATATAGTTGTTTTCTTAACATGGTGTCTCCTTAATTTGGAATGTATTGGTGAAGCAAATTGGTCGGGGACCTGCGAGGACCGATGCTCTGATTGAATGTCGAGCCAAAATTGAACGAGAGTCCAAACTGCAAAACCATTGCATCACTGTGCCCGCCAAAGGCCGAGGTCATCGCACTGCTTCGACGTTCATATCCAATCTGGGAAACAAAGTCGAAGCCTTGACCCAGACTCTTGCCGTAACTCAAGGCAACTCCATACGAGTTTGCGTTGGGCACTTTTGAATAGCGTTTCATGCCCGTTGTCAGAGCGATTTGCGAAGCCGGTTTTCCGAAGGGGCTGTAGAGCTTTCGAAGGGATAGTGCAATCGACTCTTGGTCGGCACGGTACGTGTCATTGAGCGTCGTCAACGTGTTTGTATCGTTGCCGAATGAAACTTGGCCCAGAAGGCGCAAATCCAGCTTGTCTACGAGTCCAGGTTGGAGGTTGAGGACTCCGCCGCCGTAAAAGACATTCGAAGTCCCGCCAAAGCTCTTGTTGACTGCGCGACTCTCCACACCGAACCCAAAGGAAGGAAATCGATCAATCGTAGTGAGAGCAGGGTTGCCTTCATATTGAAAGCTGATTCCAACCGAGTTAAGTCCAGTATCGCTTTGTCCGACACCTGCACTATCGATTTGGTGCTGAGCATGGACATTTACGAAGTGGTGAAGGCCGCTGTTGAATACAGCGCCAGCAACATTGCTGTAGCGATGCTCTTCTGGATTCGCTCCATTTGAAAACGGATTCAGGACCGATGTGTAATCGACCAGATCGTCTTCACGAATTGTCGGAAATGCAACGATTTGAGCGGTCGGGGTATTTGTCCTTCCAATATATCCCTCGAAGCGAAGCTCTTGAAAATCGGCAAAGGCCTGATGCATGAAGATTTGCTTTCCGTGCCCGTTGTTCGCCTCGTCGATGGCAATTCCACCAAGGGTGAAACTGCCGATGGCTCCTCGATACATTCGCTGGGCAACGCCGAAGCTTAACGACGAATCTGAAAAGTTGATCTGGCTTCGGCTTCCAATGCCTCTGCCGCCAAACATTCCTTCGCGTCCGAAGTCGAGCGTAGCTAGACCCGAACCCGCGATTTCTATTTGCGGTTGCAGGCTTATTTGCTGCACCGGGTTTTGTTGAGTCTGTGCCTGAGACGCAGCAGTAAGTGCGCCTGCGGCCAGGATTCCAATTCTATTAATTTGTATTTTCATTTGCATTTACTCCTGCTTTACGAACTGATGGCGATGACCTCTTCCCATTTGACGCCCGCCTCGCGAGCATCTTCGTACATCAGCATGGTCATCATTCCGCCCGGATGCTGTCCGTTATTGGTCGTAGCTAGATCACTATGATCGTGCAAGTGCCAGAACCCCGGGTTAGTACCTTGAATTACGATGTCACTCGTTGTGCCTGGATATATCGGAATGGTATTCATTCGAACCGGCGTCGCGAGTGGCGATCCGTCTTGGCAGACGTGCCAGAAGTCATGTCCGTGAAGATGAATGAAGTGGGGCATGAAGCCTCCAGCTATCAGCCTCACCCGAATGTTTTCTCCGCGACGTATCATCAAGGGATCCGTCATCGGATACGACTTTCCGTTGATCATGAAGTAGTTTGGCGTTATTGGCATTGCCGTGCCTGTTCGCGCAGCGAGATACGGAGGGATGTATCCATTTTTGACCGCCTTTACGAATTCTTCCTTAGATTTAAACCAGCCCATCATCTTGCCGTTCATCTCACGCATCATTTTTGCGCTGTGATTCATCCGCTCCATCTGAACGCCCATCTCCACCATTTCAGACATCATGTTGCGAACAAAATTAGTATCGAGTTCGCTCAAGATCATGGTGTACTCACGTTTGTACGGGAAGGTCTTTTGGACGATGTCCGGCTCTTTCGGCTCTACGATCAAGGAGCCAACGAGACCTGCCTGCTGGTGCAGTGTTGTCATGACGTGGCAGTGATAGAAGTGAGTTCCGGCTGGCTGCGCTCGCCAGAGATACCGAAATTCCTGGTTCGGTGCCACTGGCCATTGCGTTCCCAGAGGAACTCCATCCATTTCCATCGGGACCATGATGCCGTGCCAATGGATCGTATGGAATTCTGGGCTGGTATTTTTTAGATTGACCTGAACCCAATCGCCTTCCTTGACCCTAATTTCAGGGCCAGGATATGACTTGTTAAACATGAACATATGCGTCTGGACCCCAGGCACGATTTCATGGAGCCCAATCGTCACTTCAATATCATGCACGTGAATCTTTTCGCCGGGTTTTGGACGGTCGCGCGGCGGGTACGGCGGATGGGTTTCCTGCGGATCAAAGGCCCCGGGCCACTGCGACACTTGTTGGTGTGCAGCAGCCTTTTGGCCCGATTGCCCGAATGCGTTCCCTATGAGTCCGGTCCCGAGTCCAATGCCTCCCAGCTTCAGGAGTTCTCGCCGACCAAGAGCTTCCTTGTTATTGTCAGATGGTTTGTCTTTACCCATGGCTTTCCTAGCGGACGGTAATTGTTCCGTACATGCCTGCGGCGGCATGCCCTGGAGTCGTACAAATGTAGCTGTAAGAACCCTTCTTTGAAGGCACTTTCACCGTAAATTCCTGTCCAAAGAGGGACTTGCCTGACATGGGCTTAAGATCAGCGGAGCCAACCGAGCCTTTTAAACCAATTTTGGCATCAAAAGGAGTGACCTTTGATGTGAATCGAAGGCTGTGCAGCATGTCGTCATCCGTATTGACGAAGAGGACGTGAAGAGTCGCACCGGGCTTTACTAAGAGCGGAGGGTTCCGTAAGCCTTGGATGCGATAGGACATCATATCGTTCTTAGGTCCTGTCTCTACCACAAGACGCGCTGAATTGGCGCTAAAGGTGATTGACTTCTTATCTGAACCAATGCTGCCCGTGGTCGCTTTCTTTTTCGCTCCTGCGAGACCGCCTGCTGTTAGGATCACTTTCTTTGCTCCGCTTACGGTGAATCCGTCTGCAAAGCTGAAGGCTGCCGCTCCGATCGCTAGTGACAGCATCGAAAGTTGAGTGAACACTTTCATTTGTTGTCGCCTCCTCCGCTCTTATGGTCAGCTTTCTCAGCGGCCATAGGTGCAGGGGCTTTTACGTATCCCTTCGCAACGTCGGCAAACTTCGCTGGCTCCTTTCCAAAGGGTCCTTCGCAACCTCCACAACAGAAGTAATAACGGGTGCCGTTAAAGTCTCCGTATCCGCTGGCCTTGGCATAGGACGTCACCACTTCTTTGCTAACTGGGCAGTACAAAGCTTCTTTCTTGGGCAGCACGCCGAATTTCGCCGGTTCCTTGTCGAATGTATTCTTGTCGGCTTCTGATTCAAAGTAGAACCTAAGGCCCTTGTAGTCAGTGAAACCACCCTTGGCTTTGTCAGCTTCGAGTCGCTTCATACTGATCGGGTCGAACAGGAAGACACCGATGGTTTTGCCCGATTTGACGGCCTTGTCGAGCGCGACCTTGGGGTCTTTTTCGAATTGCGTGTCGCAACCGGCACAGCAATAGGTGAAGCGAACACCGTTGTATTCCGTTACTTTCATACCTTTGACGATTGGTTCGCCGGTGATGGGGCAAGAAATGGCGGAAGCTTGTTGAGTGACGAATGACATCGCGGTTGTCGCGATAAGTGTAGTAAAGATCATTTTTGATTCCAGTTGTATTTTGGTTGTAAAGACGCCGAACAACCCTGCTACGCTACTTTTGAGCGTACAAGGTTGGTGTTTTACACAACTGGAGGAGCCCGACCATGATCGGGCGCGTATTCACCAAGAATTGGTGGACTGGAGTCGTTGCTAAAATATCCTGGCTCTGGAACGTCAACGATCCTAACTGTGAAAACAAGGTTCACAGGCAAAATGACGGGCAAGTCATCGTTAGAAGCCGGGACCCTCGCTTCCTGAGTAATCGAAGGCACAGTCGAAGTGCAACTCGCGAATGATGGGCATCCGCATGAGTCCTTGTGCTCTGAACTAATTTGAGACCCACCGTCGTGGTCATGAGCCGAGGATTCGTCTTTCTCGTGGTCGCAACAACTGCCCCGATGTTCCTCGTTATGATCCCGGTGAATGATAGCGACTCGCTTGGATGCGCACACACCGAGAAGGCAACCGACGGCACACGCGCTGCTTGCCGATGCCTGCAATATGAGTACAAACATCAAGAACAGCGAAACCAGTGTTTTCGGTAACCGATGCATTGACTTACTGAGTATGACGCATGAGACCAAAAGTTCGTTCCAAGATGCGATCACGAACCACTATGGGCAAAGGGTTCAACTGATAATCCCGAAGCTAATATCGGGCATCACTCGTTTGATTCGACTCCCTTTAGTTTCGGGGGGCGTTCTACGGATCGAGCCCAATATTGGTAGGAATTTCCCTCCGCTTTCGCCCTAGCCGAATTGAGGAGTGACATGCAAATGCCGATGCAGCATTAGTATGATCTGAAACACATTGGTCTCTATTGTCGTATATACCCCATAGGGTATAATGTGACTATGAAGCAAGAAGATCAGAAAAGTATTGACCGCCGACTTGCCCGAATCGAAGGGCAGGTCCGCGGGCTGAGACGACAAGTAGAGTCCGGCAGTTACTGCTGTGATGTCCTTAACCAAATAGGCGCTGTTAGTTCAGCTTTGAACCAGGTCGCTGCTGCGGTGGCGTCGCAGCATGTCCGGCATTGCATCGCAGGGCATGCCGATGGCGATGGACATGAGGTGGCAAAGCAGATGAGCCAGGACGACCTTTTCGATGAACTAAGTGAAGTCTTCAGTAAGCTCATGAAGGCCTGATACCCATAGGAGTATATGATGAACACAATTAAAATCATGGGCATGAGTTGTCAAGGCTGCGTCAAACACATTGTAAAGGCCCTTGAAGCCTTGCCAGGCGCAACCAATGTTAGTGTGGATTTTGTGTCCGGAACGGCACAGGTGGATGGAGTTAGCTCGGAGGCGGCACTGGCCGCAGTTGAAGAAGCAGGCTATCAAGGAAAGGTCCAATGAGCGATTACGAACACCATGACCACGAAACCCACGAAGTTGAAACACAGCTCGCGGTAAAGGGAATGACCTGCGCCTCGTGCGTTCGACGGGTGGAAAAAGCTCTCACCAATAGCCCACGCGTTGCTTCGGCTTCGGTGAATTTTGCAACTCACCAGGCGACAGTTCGTCACGACACAAGCGTAACACCGGAGCACTTGGTTGGCGCAATCGATGACGCGGGCTACTCGGCGGAGGTCATGCCCGATGACATCCACTCCCATCATTCCGCATCCGAGCATGCAGAGCATATGCGGTTGGAGTCGGCAAGCGAAATGTCGAAAATGAAGACGAACCTATGGTTTTCGTCTGCGCTGACAATTCCATTGGTTCTGATCTCAATGTTATGGCATCCAAGACCCGAGTGGGCGAATTGGGTTCTTTTCGCTCTGGCCACGCCTGCCATTTTCTGGTGCGGAAGGCAGTTCTTTGTCGTCGCATTGAAAGCGCTCAGGCACGGATCGACAACGATGGACACTCTTGTTGCGGTCGGCACGGCCGCCGCATGGACGTACTCAACGTATTCGCTTGTAAGGAACCAGGGTCACGGCTACATGGTGAGCGACCACGTCTACTTTGAGACTGGCGGGGTAATCGTCACTCTAATTCTTCTCGGTCGGTTCCTTGAATCCAGAGCCAAGACGAGAATGTCCGACGCCATTCGGAAGCTGCTTGACTTGGCTCCGAAAGAAGCCTCAGTAGTCGGAACTGACGGTTCCGAACTTCGGATTTCTGTCGAACATGTGGCTATGGGGATGAATGTCCGCGTGCGTCCAGGCGAGCGCGTGCCTGTAGACGGAATAGTTGCTGAAGGCGAATCGTTTGTAGATGAGTCTATGGTGACGGGCGAACCGCTGCCGGTCAGTAAAAAGCCTGGCGACCTTGTCACGGGTGGAACAGTTAACGGACAGGGATCAATTGTGTTCGAGGCAACCCACGTCGGGCAGGACACCATGCTTGCTCACATAACGAAGCTGGTGCAAAAGGCACAAGGATCTCGGGCTCCGCTTCAAGGTTTGGCCGACCGAATTTCTTCGATCTTCGTGCCGATCGTGATCTTACTGGCAGTGCTTATTGTCGCAACGTATATTTTTCTAGGTAAGGGAGTTGAAAGTGGCGTTCTTGCCGCCGTCTCCGTGCTCGTGATTGCTTGCCCATGCGCTCTTGGACTTGCAACTCCGACCGCCTTAATGGTCGGGACGGGTCGCGGAGCTGAATTAGGGATTCTCGTAAAAGACGGTGAGGCACTTGAACGGGCTGGCAGTCTGAAAACAATCCTGCTTGACAAAACCGGAACGCTTACCGCAGGAAGGCCCCAAGTAACCGATGTGGCCAGCTTCGGTACTTGGTCGAAGGGTGAAGCAATGAGCTTTGCCGCCGCGCTTGAGACGCAAAGTGAACATCCTGTAGCAACCGCCGTCGTCAACTATGCAACCCAAAATGGCCTACAAATTCCTAGGGCCGCCAAGTTTGAGGCGATTCGAGGAAAAGGGATTCAGGGTGCAGTAGACAGCCGACCGGGCCGCATAGGCCGAGCAAGTTGGATACAAGAGAACGGATTTTCAATTCCATTGGCGGCTGTTGAAACGGTGAATCGTCTCGAAAGTGAAGGCAAGACCGTGTTTGTGGTTTGGAGCGAGGAGGACTTCGCCGTAATCGCGGTATCCGACGTGATTTCCGAGGGTAGCAAGGAGGCTGTCCATATGCTGAGCTCACTTGGAGTAACCTCTGTCATGGTGACTGGAGACAATCGCCTAGCCGCAAAATTTGTAGCCGATAGAGTAGGAATCCAACAAATAGAGGCCCAAGTGCTGCCAGCTGACAAGGCCAGCATCGTTCAGCGATTTCAGAAGACTGGACCAACTGGAATGGTAGGCGACGGCATCAACGATGCTCCCGCACTTGCGCAAGCCGACCTTGGAATCGCGATGGGGTCCGGTACTGACGTCGCGATGGAGTCTGCGGGAGTGACCTTGCTTCGATCCGACCTGCGAGGCGTCCCACAAGCGATCCGTCTGGCAAGGGCTACTCTTCGCACCATTCGCGGCAACCTCTTTTGGGCGTTTGCTTACAATGTAGTGATGATTCCTCTTGCGGCGATTGGTCTCCTGAACCCAATGCTCGCTGCTGGTGCAATGGCATGTAGCAGCACTTCCGTGATCATCAATTCATTGAGATTGAAGAGGTTTACATAAAGAATCTCAGTTAGTTCGAGCGTCGGCGATTGATTTTGGTCTCTCAAATGTCTCTCAATTGGAGGAAATATTGAGAGACTTCCAGAGACGTCTGTAGATTCAAAAGGGTCTCTTTGAACCTACCAAAACTCCCTTGAGGTGGTAGTGCTCACAAGGTGTGAAGGTTCGAGTCCTTTCCCGCGCACCAGCTTTCTGTCTCTGCGAAATTTTCCTTTGTCTTTTGCCTGTCGTGGAGCACCAAGACCAATGTTCCGGCGATAGGCGAACCCGCTAGTGGCACCTAAACGTGCTCTCGGAGCAACGACCGCTTCGTCACTTCAATGATTTCCGGCGTCTCAACGTACTTCCGCTGAGTCCCCAGCAACAAGTTCACCATCCGCTTGCGCAGATCCGCCGAGCGAGCGTCACCCCAAAGGTTTCGATGCTCGCCCTTGTCCTTCCCGATGTCAAAAAGCTCCCACTCATTCAGCTCGTAGTAAAACATGAGCTTGATGTTGCCATCAATCAGAGAAATGCATTTCGGGACGTGGTGCTCTCCGTCGTTGCTCTCATAAAAGTGGCCGTAAAACGGCGTAGCAACCGAAGTCTTCTTTGTCTTAATCAGGTAGCACAGACTCACCCCCTGCATCGCCGCGGGTGGTTTCACGCCAAGCGCATCCAGAATGGTCGGGGCAAGATCGATGTTGCTCGTCACCGACTTAACCACACCCGGCTTGACCCCCGGCCAACGAACGATCAAAGGCGTTCCCGACGACGGCTCATAAAACCATCGCTTATCAAACCACCCAAACTCACCCAAAAAGAATCCCTGGTCCGAACCGTAAATCACGATCGTGTTTTTCGCCAAACCAAGCTCATCCAGTGATTTCAAAATGTCGCGCACGCTATCATCCACCGAGCTGATGCAGCGCAAATAGTCCTTGATGTATCGGTCGTAAATGACCGCATCTCGTGATTCCCCCGATTCAATTCGCCGATGAAACTCAGCATCCTGCCCCTTCATCTTCGATAGCCAAGTGGCCTTCTGAGCGGCATCCAGGCGAGCCGGAGGGCTATCAACAAGCAGATCGCTATCAATTTTAAGGTCCTGATTCACCCTCATGTGCGCCTTCGACGCCCCACTATTGAGCTCCGAATAGTCTCGGTAAAAATCAGATGGCAAAGGAAATCTCCGATCGGCAAAAAGATCGAGCTTGTCTAAGTTCGGTTGCCACGGACGGTGCGGAGCCTTCTGTCCAACAATCAGACAAAACGGTTGTCCCGATGCGGCCTTGATCCACTTCTTCGCCTTCTCTGTGATGAGATTGGTCACATATCCCGCTTCTCGATAAGTCCCCGCCGCATTAATAAAGTCCGGATTGTAGTAATTGCCCTGACCGGGCAAAATGTCCCAATAATTGAATCCAGTCGGAGCCGATTCAAGATGCCATTTCCCGATCCACGCCGTCTGGTAGCCCACCTGCTGCAACAATTTCGGAAAAGTCTCTTGGCTCCCATCGAACTTCGTCTCATTATCGATATGGCCGTTGATGTGACTCAGCTTTCCGGTCAACAAACTTGCCCGACTCGGTGCGCATAGTGGATTCGCTGTGTAATGTCGATCAAATCGAACCCCTTCCCGCGCAAGCTGATCAATCGCCGGAGTTTGCATAAGCTTCGACCCATAGGCCGAAATCGCTTGCCGAGCATGATCATCGCTAAAAATGAACACAACATTGGGCCTAGGGGACTGAACAATGGAACAAGCTAAGGCGATGGAAAGCATGAGCGTCTTGTCGCTCATTCTACAGGAAATGAACAACGCCCGAACTCACTTGTTGAGATGTAGCCAACATTAACTCATGGCCCGGTTCCAGGCGTCATAAGTACTAATGATCATCGAAACACTCGTCACTATCCTCGCTCTGACCCAAGACAAACTGCCCAATCCAGCCGTTCTACAAAAAGGTGAGGTCGTTCGGATCTACGAAAGGACGATGTCGCGACGGGGCCAATTTGAGAACATCCTCGTGCTAACTCCAAATAAGACCTTTTCTAAAGACGGGGATGTGCGCCATTGGATGATGCTAACCGCCGCTCAGCAATCCCAGCTCAAAACAATCCTCGCAAAAAAACCAAAGGGCCTCCGTGACAAGAAACGCGAAAATCCCATGTGGCCAAGTGCATACGATGCACAAGACATCTGGATGACCTACCGAGTCGACAAGACCAACCAACTCTGGACCAATCGCGACTACATCTATCCCGAGGCGGACTGCCCGCTGACCAAATTCATCGCCGATATCAAAACCAAACTGGCTGAACTGCCAAACGAATGAAATTGGATTTGCAACCTTAAATTGACCTCACAAAAAGTGCTTCTTGGCTAAAAGCTAACCGCTTCTTGGCTTCTCCGCTCCGCGGAGGCAGGTATCGTTTCCCATAAGAGTCCACCATGAAAGCCCAATACATCCTTCTCGCACTTTCACTCTCGCTCACGGGTGTCGCTGCCGTTCAACAAAACGATCCACCTGCCGAAAAAGTGTTTAAAAACATTAAGACCATGACCGGAACGCCAGCCAGCGAAATCATCCCGTCGATGAAGTTCATGTGCGCATCCCTCAAGGTCAATTGCGAGTATTGCCACAAAGCCAACGATTTTGCCAGCGACGAAAAAGGCGAAAAGGGTGCCGCTCGACACATGATCGAGATGCAAAAGGACATCAACGCCAAGAACTTTAACGGGCGAGTCCAAGTCACCTGCAACACATGCCACAATGGCAGTCCAAACCCACAACGGACCCCCGCCCTCGAAGGAATCTCCCGACGTACAATCACTCGTGGTGGACCCGCCATGACCCCCGCAGAGGTACTGAAGAAGGTTCAAGATTCAGCGGTCGGAGAACTTGCCACGGTTAAGCTCGAAGGAACAGTATCCGGCATTGTGCCGACTACAACGCCAATCACAATTTTCCAAGGTAGCCCCAATAAGTTCACCATGGAATTTGGTGGCGAGAAATTGGGATTTGACGGAACCGACGCTTGGTTCAAGGCTGGTGCAGTGCCTGCTCAACCCATGCCCGGCAGCCAGGGAGCCCCACTTCAGCACTTTGGAAGATTCTTCCGCGGCCCAAATGCCTTCACGTCGTTCGGCGAACTCCGATTTGCGGGGCGAGACAAAATCAACGGTAAAGAGGTCTTGGTGATGCGAAGCGGAGCCCAAAACTCTAAAGTCTCTGAAGATCTTTACTTTGATTCGACCACTGGCCTCCTGGCCCGAATCGTTACTTACACCATGACAGTTTTGGGCAGCATTCCTGAGTCAGCCGATTACGCTGATTATCGAAAAGTTGGCAACGCCATGGTGCCATTCCTGATCACCCAATCCGGTGAAAAGGGACCAGTCGTCATCAAAATCGAAAAGTCAGAAGCAAACGTAAAGCTCGACAGCAATTTCTTCTCGATTCCAAAGCCAACGGGCAAGTAAGTTTAACCAAGCCTGCGAAGCGGATTCTTCCGTTCCGCAGGCTTCGTTATTTCGCACCTTTTTGAACCCGTACTTCGTATTTGAGTTCAGCTATGCCGATCAACACGGGTTTTAACGGAAACGAGATTTACTGCCTTCATAAGAAAGGCTACACACCAGGCGAACTGGTCATCGGCAACTCGGTGTGGTCGGTCGGCTTCCTCGGCGGTATCGGAAGCGCCCTCAAAACAATCGCGGGCGGCGAAGTAACCCAAATCACAAGCATCATTCATGAGGGCCGAAAATCAGCCCTCGACCGAATGGAAGCTTGGACCGGACTCCATGGCGCAGTGGGAATCACAGGTGTCACCAACGAACTGGTCATCCATTCCGGCAACATCGAATTCCTCAGCATAGGCTCGGCCGTGCATCGTGACAATGTCAACGCTCCCGCGCTCGAGTTCACCAGCGCCGCCGACGGACAAGAGCTCTACTGTCAACTCGACGCCGGATTTACTCCGGTCGCCTTCGCATTCGGCAACGTTGCCTACTCCATAGGACTCGGAGGAGGCATCATGGGCGGGCTTCGCAGCCTCGCCAAAGGAGAAATCAAAGAGTTCAGCGACGTCTTCTATCACACCCGCCACCTTGCCTTAGAGCGTATCCAAAACGAAGCTCGGCAAAAAGGAGCCAACTGTGTGGTCGGAATCAAAACCAGCATCATCAAGTTCGGCGGAATGCAAGAGATGGTCATGCTTGGAACCGCGAGTCGCCACGCGGCATATGGCCCCGATTACGACATGCGCCCCGCTACCAGCGACATGACGTGCGAAGAAATGTGGAACATGATCCACGTTGGCTACCTACCACTTGAGCTTGTCATGGGGGTCAGCGTCTACTCGATTGGCCTCGGAGGCAGCCTCTCTGCATTCTTCAAGTCGTTCGGTCGCGGTGAAATCAGTGAGCTAACCCACTTGGTTTACGATGCGCGCGAAAACGCCCTGGCTAAGATGATGGAGCATGCCATCGCTGCAGGCGCCGACGACGTAATCGGCATTAAAACATATGTGTATGCGTTAGGATCGGGCATCATCGAATTCCTTGCCATCGGCACCGCAGTCAAGAAAATGGACGGCCTCAAAACCGAACACGACTTCTTGCCACCCCAAGCCGTCATGTCGGACAAGGACACCTTCATCAACGTCGCCGACACAGTCATCGGCAATAATCTCAACGAAGGCCGAAAGCGGTAGGTTGGGTGAATTGGGATGCTTGTTTGAGTTGGGTATCCCCGATCTATCTTTCGCAGGCAACAACCACTATTTCTTCCGCTTGTGGCTAGAAGCTTGAAGCTAGCAGCTTGCTTGAATCAAGTAAACTCTCTCTATGAATCAACGGTTGCCCGAGTGGTTGACCATCCGACTGCCTCGGCCTGACACGATCAAGCAAGTCGAGCAGATGATGAGGTCTAAGAACCTGCACACGGTTTGCGAATCGGCCCGCTGCCCAAACCTTCCCGAATGCTGGAGCAAGAAGACCGCCACCTTCATGATCCTTGGTGACACCTGCACCCGATCCTGCGGATTCTGCGCGATTAAAGTCGGACGCGGACTCACCGTAAACCCTGATGAGCCTTCCGACGTCGCCAAAGTCGCCGCCGACCTCGGCCTCAAGCACATCGTGGTCACCAGCGTCGCCCGAGACGATCTTCCCGACCAAGGCTCCGGCCAATTCGCCTTGACTATTCAAGCCCTCCACAAAGAGAACCCGCTCTGCATCGTCGAGGTACTCGTCCCCGACTTTAAAGGCAACCGCTGGTGCGTGGAGACTGTCTGCGCCGCCAAGCCAGAAATCTTTAACCACAACATCGAAACCGTCGAACGGCTTCACACGATGGTCCGACCCCAAGCCAAATACAACCGAACTCTTTCGGTCTTGAGCATGGTCAAAGAGATTGATCCTGCGATTTACACCAAATCCGGAATAATGCTCGGCCTCGGCGAGACCCAAGAAGAAGTGATCCAAACCCTCGAAGACCTTCGAGAAATCGGTGTTGATGCCGTCACAATCGGCCAATACTTAAGACCAACGATGCGACATCTACCCGTGGTCGAATACATCCATCCGACCGTATTCAAAGAGTACGAAAAGATTGGTGCCGACATGGGATTTGCGTTCGTGGCGAGTGGGCCGTTTGTGCGAAGTTCGTACAACGCGGTGGAGTTTAGCAAGAAAGTAATGGGTGATCGACTGGCGCAACTCGATGAGTTTGAACGAGCGAAATTCGTAAAAGACCTCGAAGATCAGGCCGAACAACATCCCACTGCCGTCTAATCGTCGTATCCTAAATAGGAACATCCGATATGTGGAACGTACCATTACGGTTCGTGGTGATGTGGGCACCAATAGTTGCAGTCTCTGTAGGCGGCGGCATTTATCTCTACGAATTTGGCCAAACCATTTTGTCGCCCGGAACCGGATTCACGATGGATTACCCGACGAAGACGGGCTCCCTTAAAATAACCTGCAAGACTTATTCCATTGACCTCGTGCAACAAGTGGTCATTATCGACCAACTCGTCATTCGAAAACAAGATAATTCGCTGTTTGCGCGGGTTCCCCACGTTGTTGCGACAGGTATCGCGATTGATCAAGGGTTAGCGCCGAAAGTTCAACTGAAAGACGCCGAACTCTGGGTGGATCGAGACTCCAAAGGCGATCTCGATATCCTTAACCTTTTCCAAAAGTCCGAAGGGACTTCATCACAACAACCTTGGCAGGTCAGTATTCGAGACTCCGTTGTCCATTTTACGGATCATACGGTGCCGGGCGTTGCCAAAAACGATATCGAATTGTCAACGGGCAACTTCGTTGGCCTTGGAGACCACATCGAAGGGGGATCGTCCGTCACCATTCCCGGGCTGCTCAAAGGCGAACTTACGGTCAAGAGTCACAACGGAAATACCGTCCTTGCGGGCAACAACATCACGGCCAAAATCAGCCCCGTACTTGCGCGCCTGAGGGCGGGTAACGAGAAAAAATGGATCGAACAGATTAGGCCGCTCATGATCTCTGAAGGTACAGCTCTCGGGAATTTTTCGGTGGAGATTAAGGACAAACCAGTCATTTTCGCTTCGGTAAACCTCGATGCATCAGGGGTTGGTTGGGACACTTACCGCGCCGACAAGGTTAAATTCTCAGGCTCAATCAGTGAACAGGGACTGGATGGAACTCTGAAGTTTCAAGATAAAGCGATAACGGGCGAATTTGAAGGATCGATGGTCTATCAGTACGGCAATACGAAGAAGCCCTCGATCGCAGGAAACGTGAAGGTGTCGGGTTTGAGCCCCAACTACCTCAGTACTTTCAAGGTCACTCTGCCGAAAGATATCACGTTTACGACCTCAAGTTCGCAAGGATACTTTACACTCCAAAACGGAGTCTTTGGCTGGAACGGAAAATCCGAACTGACCTCCGCAAGCATCTACGGGGTAAAGATTCCCCAACTGAAAGGCGACGTAAAGCTTTTCGATAATCAACTCGTTGCCACGGTCAAACCAACCGCCCTTGGCGCAACGATGATTGAAGGCAACTTCGGCCTAAATCTAAAATCGAATGCAATCTACGGTTCGTTCTCGACCCCTCAACTCAACGCAAAAGATTTTTCTCACTGGTTGCCTTCGAATGTATTGGAATCCAAGGCTCGGCTCGTCGGGCTGATCGACGGCACCCTATCGAAGCCAAATATTTTAGTCAAAGGTTCAATTGATCCAAAGATCAAGATGTCAAATTCGACTTTGGTACTGAATCCAGCCGAGGTTGTCCTGCGATACGACGGCACGAAGTTTCAGTTAGATCGTTTGGCGATGAACGATAAAACAGGTTCGTTGTATGCCTCAGGAAGCATCGACTTGAAAAAAGGGCTGAATGTTCGAGTCGTTGGAAACAACATTGACTTAGCGAAGCTTGCCGAAAAGTCTTCCGGAAAATTCGATTTTCAAGGCCAAATTACCGGAAAACTCAACAACCCAACTTATGGAGGGAAAATGCAGGGCTACCGGATTGGTTACACAGGAATTCCTGGCACCATCGTAGCGGTTGCAACTGACTTTTCGGGCAACCAAAAGGGAATCAACTTCCAGCAATTCGACGCGATGAGCGGCGCGAGCCAAATCACCGGTCAACTTGGAATTGGCTTTGCCGACCAAAAAATGGACGGCCTCTTTGCCGTAAACGGAATCGAAGTTTCCGACCTCTATGAAGGCCCCGTTGGTGGGGTTCTTGACCTCAAAGATGTCGTGCTTGGAGGAACCTTTTCGAAGCCAATAGTAAACGGAACCTTTGAAGCAAGTAAGATCCTTGCTTATAATTTCGCGGTTGATTCAGCAAAGGGGCACGTCTCGTTCGATGGTGAAAAGCTTCGAATCTCTGACGCAAATGCCCAAATGTCGAAGGGGTCAATCACGGAGATTTCGGCTGAACTCGATGCCAAAACCAAGACCGGAAGAGTTGAGTCGAAATTCCAAAAGCTAGATCTATCCGATGTCGCCAATACGATTCGACAGACCGCGAAAGACTCAAAAAATCAAGATCTCGAGAACCTCCTTGGTGAGCTCTCAATCAAAGGTGCCACTTCGGGCACCATTGAAGTTTCAATCAATAACGGAATTTGGTCGGGCCTCAAAAGCAACGGTCGTGTCGATGATGTCTTAGTCAACAATGCCATCATTGGTTCGGGCGAATGGGATGCATCGTACGACAGCAAACAATGGGTTAGTAACGCCTTTATTGGTTCTTTGGCCGAATATTTTCGCATCGACAACGCCCTCTATAATCCAACTTCTGGCCAAATCGGAGGAGAGTTCCTCTCCTATCAAATCCCAATCCGGGAACTGATCCTTGCATCAACTCCAAGCTTACGTCTCACGCCGGAAGGCGCCTCGAATCTTGATAAGGTCAACGGGAAACTTGCGTCGCTTGCCCGGTTTTCGGGAACAGTCAAGAATCCAATTCTCGAGGTTCCGGAATTTGAAATCTCCGGAATCAACCTTGGCAATGACGAAACTGGCCGAACCGATCTTGGCACCTTTTCACTCAAAGCAAACTATGCCGACAAAGTTTTCACGATCTCAGATGGATTGCTTCAAGGTCCCAAGCTTTCAAAAATTACCCTGCCCTTCTCGGGAATCATCAATCTGCCCAATAACCTTGCGATTCCGGACGGAACGGCAAAGCTGTCCGGGACCATCAAAGCTGACGAAATTGTAGACTGGAAAAACTATAGCCTCAATCTATCCGCTTCAATGTTCGGATTTCCATTGAGCAAGTTCTCATCTGTCGCTCCAGCGTTTAAGGACGTTGACGTAAAGGTTACGAATGCAACCTTTCAGATGAAAGGAACCGGAGAAAAGCCTCAGCTCGATGGACACGTGTCGTTGACCGCGGCCCTTACACCGCAAGGAAACAAAGTAGTCGATGGAATTTTGGCGAGTCGGCTAACGCTGGATAGTGATGTCAGTGCAAAGCCAATTGCCAATGGCGAAACCAGCTCTATTCAATTGGAAACAAAGGGCGTTTTTAAGTTTAGTGAACTTGAAGGGAATGTCAATTCAAAAATAGTGCTCAATTCTTCGTTCAGCATTGACGAAAAGGCTCCTTTTGTAGTCTCGGCAAAATTAAACGGCGAGCGAGATTTTTCGGCAATGGCCAAACAATTGCCGGGGGTAGTTATCGGACAAAGTGGCGCCAAAATCAGTGGTGGCGTCGAGATCGGCGGAACCTATGCTGATCGAAAATTTACCGGAGGCTTTGACCTCAAACTAGATTCGATCAAATCAACCAACCTCCAGCCCATGATCGGAAAGCCGATCGATCTCATTTTGAAGGACCTGACTGCTTCTGCCGCTTTTGAAAATGATCCAAAGTCAGGGCTTGTTCTCCGAACGAAGGCTGCAGGCACTACCAATTACTCAAGACTTGACCCCAACGATCCCGATCAGGGGTATTTCAAATATGAGAGCCGGGTCGATATTAGTGATCTGATGAAGCCAAATCTAGGGAACATTGATTGGATGAAGTCGGAAATCCTCGATGGATCACTGGCGTTTAAGAATGTAGGCGTCTATCAATCGTTTGCCCAAAAGGCATCGGGACAAGGCACCATATTGACCGAAACAGGCAAGCCAATCAAGATCAGCGGCACGCTCATGAAGCCCAAATTCTTCGGTGACATCTATTTTGATGATATCGTCACAACCGTGCCCGTCCTAAACGCCACGAAAGAATCTTCAGATGTGCCAACAATAGAACCCGAATTTGACCTCCGATTCTTCTCAAATTCACCCATGAGCATCAACTCTCAGTTGACCTCGGTAAATGCAAAAGGTGTAGGTTTTCTTAAGGGAACCTTATCAAATCTTAAATCAGAGGGGACTCTGACCGTCGAACGAGGCAGTCTGACCTTGCCCGGCGGAACCGTCAAATTGACCCCCGACGGAACAATTGGGTTTAAGTATGATTCGTCGATCCCGATTAACCAGGCAAAGCTCATCGCTGACCTCCACGGTGAAACGTCACTAACCGCTCTCAAGAACAATGTCACCCCCGAACGCTACGAAATTTCCCTTGATATTACTGGCGACATCCTATCTGCCGATGGACTGATCATCTCGGCTTCCAGTCAACCAGGAGACCTCTCCCAAGATCGAATTCTTCAGTTGTTAGGTCGAACCGACCTGTTGCAATCTCTGCTAAAATCTGGCGTCAATTCGAATATCGAAAACCAACTGAAAAACGCGGTTGCCGAGCACGTGCTCCCTTGGGTGTTCCAAGGGATTACCAACGATTTAGCCAAGAACTTTAAGCTCGACTACCTCGCAGTAGATTACAACGCATTCGAACAAGCTTCTGTGTCGTTCGCAAAGTCGATCGGCAGCGGGTTCTTTCTGCAAGGCCGCCAACAGCTCTTCCAACCACTACCCGGCCAGCCAACGGCATACGATTTTCGAATCGCATATCGCCCTACAAAAGGGCCAAACTCAATTCGGGCCCTCTCCTTCTCGCTGGGTACCGATCAATTGAGACCATACAAACTTTCAATCGACTTTACCAATCGAATTCGAACCCGAAAAGCAGCGTTCAAGAGCTTCTCGTGGCTGGACCGTACAATAAAACCGATCGATCCAAAAGAGTAATTTAGTGGCCGAATCTGTAGGCATCCAGTTCGTTTCAAGAGTCAAATTAAACGGTGGAATCACTTGCCTGAATGGTTAGAAGAATAATTCCACCGTATCTCTCTCCAAAACTATACGTCCCAAATAAATAAGGCAGGTACATTTATGGTGTCTGCGTCGGGGGATTGAATTTAGTGCTGGCTCGAATCATAAATATCGCGTGTCTCGTCACCTTAACCGCCGTTGCGTTTGCGCAGCAAGACTCGGGGAAGATTGACGAGATCATCATCCGAGGGAACAAACGGGTTTCAGAACCCGTTATTCGAGCAACCATGCGGGTCAAAGTTGGCCAGCTTCTCAATATCGGAGCGATAAAGGCAGACTGTCAAGCCATCCGTGATATGGGTTGGTTCTCAAAGGTTGATTACACCACTACAAACTCCTCCAATACCACCGGGAGTTCTTGGAAAGTTGTTATCGACATCCAAGAATATGAAGTCGTCAAGGAAGTTGCAATTGTCGGAAATTCGACCGCAATGAAAACCGAGGACCTTCTCAAAGCCGTCACCTTCCGCCCTGCACCCGGCACCAAAGAAGCCGACCTCAAGCCGTTTAATAACGCGGAAATGAAGCCCACGGGTGACGCCATCGCCAAACTGTATAACGAAAAAGGATTATTTGGTCGAGTAGAAGGAGTTGGACCAGATCCGTTCAGCCCTACCACCGTCATTATCAAAATTCGAGAGTCGATCATCAACTCGATCACGATCGAAGGGTTTACGAATACAAAGCAAAGCGTCTTTGACCGACTCATCAAGTCAAAGCCAGGGCAACCGTACAGCTTGCTCGAATGGAACCGAGACATCACCCGAATTGCCAACACTCAGTGGTTCGAGAAATTTAACCCAACTTTCCCAAGTCTAAGTGACCAAGGCGAAGGTCTCGTCGACTTAAAAATTAGCCTCGACGACGCCCGAACCGGACTGTTTAATGCAGGTCTGGTTCTGGACCCCCAAAACTCACTCGCAGGTGCAGTGAGCTATTCAGACTCAAACTTCATGGGTTCCGGACAAAGCGTCGGTTTTAACCTCACTCAGGCAACGAAAGGCGTCGGAGGAAGTGTCAGCTTAGACTACGCTAATCCGTTCATGGATTCCCATGACACCGCCTTTCGAATGTCAGTCTACGACCGACTCATCTATCGATTCTCGAACGGAGCGTTAAACGGATCTTCATCGACATCTGATGCGTATCAGGAACGAAGAAGGGGCATCACGAGTTCATTCACGAGGCCAGTCTCGAACAGCAAAAGCTACGGAATATCAACGAGACTTGAAACTATCCACACCCTCAATGCTCCCGCCAATGCACCAGTTGTTCCGTATGTTCGGCAAGATGGAGAAGTTGGATCGGTCGGACTATCCAGCATCATCAACACTCGCGATCTTGACTTTGATCCATCGAGAGGCACCTACATTCGATTTGACCTCGAACCAGGCTATTCGGTTATTAAGCCTTCAACTACAACAGACCTTCGAAATCCGCCCCCTGGTCGATACACCTTTGCTAAAATCGGCTTCGATTTCCGAACCTACTTCACAAAGAATAAGAAGATGCGAACCAAGGATGACAGCTCGCGAGAAGTCTTTGCCCTTCGACTAAGAGCCGGAACCGAAACTGGTACGGTGCCATTTTTCGAGCAATACTTCGCTGGCGGCAACGACTCAGTCCGAGGCTATAACGAAGACCGATTCTGGGGTCGAAACATGGTCGTCGGAACATTCGAATACCGAAAGCCGATTCAAGAACAGTTCAGCCTCGTCGGATTCATCGACTACGGCGGTGCATGGGGCGGCTACGCAGGAATCAAAGACTTCGAACAGGCCAGTGAGGCGAACTTCCACTACGGTTATGGATTAGGACTCCGATTCCGAACACCGTTGGGACCTATTCGACTCGATTATGCGTTTAATGATAAGGGCGGATCACGGGCCCACTTTATGATTGGAACAAGCTTCTAAAATAACACTAGGTACGAAAAAATAGATGAATAGAACATATTGGACAGGATTTCTCTCAGGCACAACCGTTGTAGCCCTCGGTATGGTTGCCATATTGGCCGGAAGTGGCTTCCAAGGAGCAAATCAAAAAATTGGCGTTATTGACTCGGGCTTGGTAATGCAAGCCACTGCGGTCGCGAAGAACATGATTGAGGATGAAAAAAACCTTAAAACCGATCGAGAAACCGTCATGCAGTTCCTTCAACGATATCCGATCATCAAGAAGGAAGATGCCGAAAAATTCAAGAATTTGTCGATCAAAGTGAAAAAAACCGATGCCGAAAAGGCAGAGCTTGAAAAGTTAAAACTTGCAGCTCAAGATTCAGTCAACAAATTTAATGCACTTCAACTCAAGTCAAGCCCGACGCAAGATGAACTGAAATTGTTAGATGAATACCGAAATCGAAAGAATGAGATGGATGATTATCTTCAAGGTCTCTTCAAGGATTTCCAAACCGAGTACGCCAGCGTTCACGAGAAGGATCAAAACACCCTAACTGAGGCGTTTCGAACTGCCGTCAATGAAGTGGGTAAGAAACAAGCGTTTACAGTGGTAATCGACAAAGCAGTTGCTCCATACGGCGCAAACGACATTACCGACGAAGTAACCAAAGCCGCCGCTAAGAAATGAAGCAACAACGCCTAGCTTGGTCAGGATGGATTGCCGCCGCCGGTTTAGCCGGAGTAATGGTTGGCAGCGGCTTTCAGGCCACATCGATCAAGCTAGGAGTTGTTGACCTTAATGGGGTCATCGACAAAAGCGAGGTTGGGAAACTCGCCAAAAAGAATTTCGATGACATGAAGAAGTCCCGCGAGTCATTGTTAGAGTTTATTGACCAATATCGCATCCTCACCATTGAACAGGCAACGAGAATCAAAGATCTCATGCTCAAAAAGGAACGGACAAAACCAGAAGATGCCGAACTTGATCGGATCAAAGCTGACGTCATTGCAACCAGCAAACGGTCTCAAGAGCTGGCCACAAAAGCAAATTTGACTCCCGAAGAACGGACCCTGGTAGAAGATTTTTCGCGCCGAAGTCAAATCATTAACGACCTCTCCAATCGTTGGCTCCGAGAGTTCTCCGATGAAATGAGAAACTGGATGTCCGATCGAAAGGACGAAAATTACCAAAAAGCCAGAATAGCAGTCAACGAAGTGGCGGCGAAAGAAGGATATACAATAATCTTTGAGGGAACCGTGGCTTTATATGGCGCTAACGACATCACGGATCCAACGTTGGCCGCATTGAATGCAAAACCGTAGGCTAGTCTTCTTCGTTTTCATCTTAACTGGATGCAGTCGGCAACCGGCAACCGTCACCGTGGATCTTGGTCAAGTTCCAGTCCTCGTTTCTCACCCCATCTCAATCCGCCAACTGAAGCCTGATCAAGGAAATCTTGATGTCCCAAGTGCGAAAACCATTCCCGGGCAGCCAGAAGTTGAAATAGAGAACCTCAGGGCCGATGACAAGAAAGCAATCCAAGCCGAAGTCGAAAAGGAAACGGACAATGCCATTCATACTATTTCAAAACGGCTACAGGGATATTACAGTCGGGAAATCGACGACTTTTATAAAGCTGAATTCAGCAAATTGGGTCCGTACAATCAAACCATAAGAGAAGACTCTCTTCGAGAGATTCGTACCATCTTTGAGGCGTCCGCAAAAAAACGGGGTCCAGTTTTGACTCGGCTTACGTTCATGACAAAATTTCCACCAAATGTCAACATAATTCCCTTCAACGAAAAGTCATTAACCCCGTTAGAAATCAAACGGCAAACAGAGATCCTAAACCTCAAGCGATCATTAGTCGCACTTGATCATCAATACGACCAGGACATCATAGATCTCGAGAAGAGGAATACTTCAAAACTGGAAGCCAAAACGGAGAGGATTTTGGCCTCCATCGCGGCTCGTCAAAAGCAAATTGATGTTCGAGCGGAGGATGAAGCAACCAAGCTTGTCAAACGGTTTAGTTCAGGAATTTCAGAGCGAATTTTCAGTCGGTACACCTTTCAATTAAAGGAATTGCCGACAAAAACGGTGAACTTCCCCAAAATGCCTGCCCAAGTTGGGGTTCCGAGGGTAACTTTTGAGAGGAATCTGCTGAATCGCGATGATCGGGCCGATCTATCCAAAGAACTGGAAGCGTTTCTGAGCCTAAATCATTACACCAGGGTGACCGAGAGCCAAGGTGCCAAAGACGTAACAAAGGAATTTATTGAATGGAGAACGAATCTCAAATCTGGACACTGGGAAAGTTGGCAGAAGTCCTCGGCGCAGAAGTAATTGGGTCCCCTGATTTTGTGATTTCTGCACCCGCGAGTCTCAATTCGGACGAACCCCATGGCCTCGCCTTTGCCGAATCTCCCGAAACCCTAGAAGAAGCCATGCACAGCAACGTGGGGGCTTTTATTGTCCCGTCCAGCGTCGAAGATTTTCCCAAGCCGGCAATGAGGCACCCCAAGCCCCGGGCGGCGTTTGGCCATCTCCTTTCCCTGTTTGATCGTCCCATCTTTCAGACTCCCGGCTGTCACCCTACCGCTGTTATTCATCCTTCCGTGGTCCTCGGCGATAATATTTCAATTGGTGCCTATGTGGTGATCGAATCGGGTTGCATCATCGATCCGGGGGCGACGATCATGCCGTTTTGTTTCATTGGCGAAAATTGCAAAGTTGGTGCCGGAACGGTTGTTTTGCCCCACGCAGTTCTGCTCCGCAACGTCACGTTAGGTACGAACTGCGAAATTGGGCCAGGAGCGATCCTGGGGCACGCCGGGTTCGGTTACTATTGGGATGGCACGCAACAAGCCCGCGTTCCCCAAGTCGGAAATGTTATTATTGGTGACAACGTCGACATCGGCGCACTAACCGCCATCGATCGAGCTACTGCTGGCTCAACGTCAATCGGCGATGGAAATAAGCTTGACAATCTTGTTCAAGTGGCCCATAACGTGAAAATAGGTAAGCACGGTGTCTTTGCAAGCCAAGTTGGAATCGCGGGAAGCAGCACAATTGGAGCCAGAAATATGGCTGGTGGGCAAAGTGGATATGCGGACCATGTCATTGTTGGAGACGATGTCATTCTCGCTGGTCGTTCCGGTGTCATGGGCACCATTAGCGATCCCGGCATTTATGGTGGAGCACCGTGCATGCCGATGAGACAATATCGGCGAGTTACCGTCATCCATGCGGACCTCCCCAATTTCGTCAATCGAATTCGGGCCTTAGAGCGAACAGTTAAAGAATTGGAAGGCAAAGATTGATCGTCAATCGGCGAACCATCCAACGAGAGTGCGTCCTCTCGGGTCTCGGCTTGCATTCTGGCGCAGCCGTTACCCTTCGGGCATTTCCAAGCTCTGAAGGGATTCAATTTCAGCATGGAAAAGATGTTTACGACGCTATACCCGCGAATGTAACCGATACGTCTCGCTGTACCGTCTTAGGCACAATTCGAACCATCGAACACATCATGTCCGCTCTTGCATTTCTGGAAATTACCGATGTAAGGATTGAGCTGAGTTACCCCGAATTACCGGGCATGGACGGAAGCGCGAAGCCATTTGTAGATGCACTTCGTTCTTGTGGGACCGAAGAAATCGGATCGAAGGAGTTCAACGAAATTTACGCTCGCCTGTTTGTTCAAGCCGAAAACGTCAAGATTGCCGTCGGGAAAGGCACTGGGCATTGGCGATATGACTTTATTACCGATTCACGGTGGCCAGGTGAGCAAACTTATGAGTCAGTGGATGTACTGAAGTCGTACGAAACCGAAATTGCTCCGGCAAGGACAACCGTTTTCAGCGAAGAAATCGAGATGGTGCGGGCGGCTGGCCTCGGCCAAGGACTCGATGAATCCTCAGTTTTGATTATTGGAGCATCTGGTTACGACAATTCAGCACGGTTCGTCGATGAACCTGCGCGACACAAACTTCTAGATCTGATTGGAGACCTGTACTTATCAGGAGTTCCTTTGAACCACTTAAACGTTGTTGGATTTCGCTCGGGTCATCGACGAAATATTGAGATGGCCAAAATGCTTTTTGAGACCTGCGTTCCTGCCTAAGCGGCTTTCAAATGGTCTGCAGGTTGGTGGTCAGAGAAGAGTTTAATAATCTCCGGCTCGTGAACTGCTGCTTGCCCATTGATGTCGTCAGACACCACGGGTGACACTTTGTACAGCAGTGTGTAAATTCCTACTGAACCGACAAGATAACCAAGAAGCATCGGAGCGATCACATTAGGCTTATTGGCCATTTTCCCAAAAAACTACAACGCATTTTTGCTAGACCGGACCACTTTCGTGTAATTCCCCTCTGCACACCCACCAAAGTACGCCCGTCAAAAACCTAACAAACTTCTCAAACATTTTCATGCTGAACCCTTAAGGATTTGGGAATTGGCCCGATAAATCTTGTAGGACCCATCAGGTCCAACCTGAAAAGGGGTTAACAAAATGTCAGTAACAGATTTTGAATGCGCAATTGCCAAATCTCAAATAGGACGCTACATCGCGGGAGAAAACATGGCACCGGAGGTCGCACGTCAGCTTGAATCACACATTAACAACTGTGATCGATGCAAGCTACTCCTTCAAGAAAGAAAGAATTCGCTGGAAGCCATGATCAACGACGAAGAGGATGACGCAAGTGTCATCTCCATCACCGAAACTCCAATTCCGATGACTAGGCCATCAGCAATGGCAACGGACGGTAGTTCGGCTCTCAAGATGGATTACATGGAAGTTTTAGCCGACAATGCCCGAAGATCGCTCGATGAAAAAGTTGGTCGAAAGGTCCAGCCAAAAACCTCGCAAGCCGAAATTCCTATGGTTGCTCCGGCTTTCGCCTATAAAGAACAGCCAACCTCTGATTCCGTGATTGACGAAATCGAATCCGCCTCGAAATCAGACAAGAAACGGTTTGACCTCAAAGCCCTAGCCCTCTTTAAGAATGTTCCAGACGAAGACTCAAAGCCGTCACTCACCGCAGACAGTATTCGATCAGCGAAAGCAGTATTTCGAGATAACAATCCTAGTCTTCGCAAACCAACGATGTACTTGGCAGGTCTATGCTGCGTAGTTGCCGCAATGTCCTTCATCCTTCGGGATCCAACCACCCTTTTTGGAAACAAAGTCGCTGCGAAAGGATCATCACCTGTCGTTGAAGTTTCATCAAAGGCAAAACCGTCGACCAAAGTAGCAAAAGTGCTCAAGCACAAGCCAGGTCAAATCAATGATGGTGGGACCGACGCCCAAAGCTTTACCAATGCGGTAGCTCCAACCAAAAAGAAGCCTGCGCCAAAGGTCAACAAAGTAAAGGTCGCAGCAATAAATCACACGATGAAGCCTCATCTTCCGAAGAAAACTGCGGCTCAGCACTTCGCAAAGGCGCCCCGGCTCAATTCGCCCCGAGTGAAGGCTAAGCCTCGAACTCAAGTCGCCCACAAAGTGCACAAATCAACTTCCACCGAAAACGTAGTCAAGCTCTATACGCCAGACCAAACTCCTAACACGAAGGAGCAAAAATAATGATCAAACCAATCACGACCCTCGCCCTCTGTGCAATTTCGCTGAGCGTTTTTGCCCAAACCCAGACCGTCAAAATCAAGTCACGCGGTGAGGACATTCGCACCGTCATTGATACAATTTTCGAACAAACCGGTAAGCAATACGTCCTTGAGACGAACTACCATCAAACCCTCTACATGAACCTGGATGGAATTACTTTCCAAAAGGCTATTGAGATCATCTCTAATGTTTCAGACATGGAATTTGAAGAGAAGCAAGGAATTTGGTACATCCATAAGCGAGCTGTGTCATCTGGTCACTCATTTGTTCCGGCAACCGTAAAGGCGCCATCAATGGTTCCGGCAACAAAGGTTTCCAAGCCCGTAACCACAAAGATTCCTGTCAAGACCAAAGCGCCCGCCAAGTCAACAACTGCAAATTCAACTACCGCCAAACCAACGACGAAAACCCAAATCCAAAAGCCAGTGACTCAAAAAACGGAAACGGCAGGACAAGGATTTACCTCGATGGTGCCGACTGGTGCTAAACCCTCGACTCTGAATACGAATGCACGGATAACCGTTCAGTTAAAGAAGATGGACATTCGAGAAGTCTTCGCCGAATTTGGTCGACAAACGAACATCGAAATTGAGTTTGATGAAGCTGTGCCGAATTACAAACTCGACGCCTCATTCTACAACACGACTCTCAAGTTTGCCCTCGATAAAGTCTGTAAAGTTGCTCACCTGAAGTACAGCATCACGCCTAACAGCACGATTCGAATCACCAAGGCTTAAAAGCGAAAATCAAGAAACACCTCCTAATTTCCCGCGCACTGTTAACCCCAGTGCGTGGGACTTTTTTGTCAAAAAATCTACCGTCACCCTCACGAAGGATGCAATGGAAACTTATTCGAACCCAAATAACTATTCGAAAATGAGCCCTTGCAAAATCGATTCGACGGTTTCATCGCTAAATCCGCGGCTGGCAAGGAACCGCGCGATCCGTCCGGGCGATTGTGAGCCACTAAATTTTGCACTGACCAAAACTTGGGCTCGAGCCAACTCATCATGGTCAACCTCTGACATTAGCTCGCTGATGACTTGATCGGGCACTCCGCGGCTTTCAAGTTTGTCTCGAAGAGCCTGGTCGCCGACGGCTCGGCGACCTTCGTTTCGTTCAATTGCGTTACGTGCATAACGAAGGTCGTCTAAAAGTCGATTAGTAGTCAAAAACTCTACCGTATCTGCAACCAGGTCTGGCTCGAAATTGCATTCGAGCCGACTGGTCAATTCTAGGACAGTCAAGTCCTGACGCTTGAGCATCCGCAAGGCGCTCAGCAAGGGGGCATGGACTTCAGGCCTCATCAAACCGAATGGACCTTCTCCAAAGGGGTTGGGTAACAGAGACAATTCTCGATGAATTTGACCACCTGTTCCGCCCATCTGATGTCTATAACTCCATTTCAGGATCTTCTTCTTCCTCCACAACTGCTTGAGGCGGTAATTTCGCCTTTTCGGCTTTAAATGCGTCTCGCAGTTTCTTATCGATTTCGTTAAATATTGTCGGATTCTCGTCAAGGAAATTTCGAGCATTATCTCGTCCCTGACCTAACCTAACCTCGCCGTAGTTATAGTACGTTCCACTGCGAGTAATGATTCCTTTCAGGGTTGCAATATCCAGAACATCACCGGACTTGCTGATGCCCTTACCGAAAATCATATCAAATTCTGCGGTCTTAAACGGCGGCGCAACCTTATTCTTAACAACCTTTACCTTCGTACGAGCGCCAATCTGTTCCGTTCCAACTTTAATCGCGTCGCCTTTTCGGACTTCAAGTCGAACGCTTGCCCAGAACTTGAGGGCGCGTCCACCCGGAGTTGTTTCGGGGTTGCCGTACATCACACCAATCTTTTCGCGAATCTGGTTGATGAAGATGCAAGCTGTCTTGGATTTACTAAGAGTGCCACCCAGTTTTCGCAGGGCTTGGCTCATCATTCGGGCCTGGAGCCCAACAAAGGCGTCTCCCATTTCACCTTCAATTTCTGCTCTCGGAACCAACGCCGCGACCGAGTCAATAACGACGAGGCCAACCGCACCGGATTTAATAATCGTGTCAGTAATCTCAAGAGCTTCCTCTCCGCTACTGGGCTGGGAGATATAAAGCTTGTCAATGTCGACGCCAAGAACCTTGGCGTACTCGACATCAAGTGCATGCTCAGCATCGACGAACAAGCAAAGTTCGCCCGCTCGCTGCGCCTCGGCAATACAATGCAACGATAGCGTCGTCTTTCCGCCCGATTCTGGTCCGTAGATCTCAATAATTCGACCCTTCGGCAACCCACCAATGCCTAAACACATGTCTAAACTCAATGATCCAGTCGGAATCGCTTCGATTAGCTCATGCTGCCCGATGCCCATTTGCATCACCGATCCCTTTCCAAAATTCTTCTCTACTTGGCTCAATGCCATCTGGAGAGCCCGCATCTTATCTGTGCCGCCAACTTCCCCAATTCCCTTATCTATTTCAATTGCTGCCTTTCTCACGCTGTTTTTCCTTTGTCTACTAAATTATAGACGAATGTCTAGTATTTATAACTCTTTTGTATTGCCCTCTGTCAAGGGATTTATCAACAATTATTGCAGTTTTCTGAAGAATGTTCCGCGCCGAGGGGCGGTTGTTTGTGTCTAAATCAACCATATGGGTTGGCTAAAACGAATCGTTTGTCTTGGTGTGGCCCTAGTTGCCTCATTTTGCTTTGCCGACGAGGAGACTGTTATCCGGATGCTCGCCGGGCCGAGTTATGGCATTCCGCCCAAAGAAGCAACCTCAATCACCGCCCAGGTCCGTCGCAGGGTTTTCGAGGAATTTCACCATCGCAACCCCGGGGTCCGAGTCGTCAATGCCGGTGGACTCAGTTTTAGCGGAGGCAACCTTGATGACTCAATGTTCCTGATGTCGATGGCAGGTGACTCCTCGCCCGACATCTTTTACGTCAACTTTCGGCAGTACTACACGTTCCTTGAGCAAGGCTTTTGTCGTCCCCTCGATGACCTCATCCAGAAAGATCCGTTCGTCATGGAACGCTGCAACCCGATGGTTCGCAAGGTCCTGACCAGCTATGATGGCAAGGTCTACGCCGTTCCATTTTTCCAAGTCGCCACCGCCCTCTATTACCGCACCGATTTCTTCAAGCAAGCCGGGATCACGAGGCCGCCCGAAAACTGGGACGAGCTCGCCGAAGACGCTCAAAAGCTGACCGATGCCAAACTTGGACGATACGGTTTCGCACTTTCGTCGCCGCCCGGCTACCAATGGTCCAACTTCCTCTACGCCGCTGGCGGAGAATCCGTCCAACAGGATGCCAACGGACAATGGAAAGCTGCAATCAACACCCCCCAGGCCGGAAAGGCAATGGAATTCTTTCGCCGTCTGATCGGGGGTCCTGCGCCAATCGGAACGATTTCGAAGGACCTCAACGACGACATTCGTCGCGGCAAGGCCGCGATGTGGCTCAACTACACCAACGACGTCCTGCTGCAGCAGAGCGAACTATCCCCGTCCGTTATTGGTATCGCTCGGGTCCCGGCGGGGCCCGCCGGATTTTCGAACGAAGTCAACGCCGGAATGTGGGCCATCAGCTCCCGAGTAACCGATCCGAAAAAGCTGGCCGCCTGCTGGGAATTCATCAAATTCTTCGCTGGCGACGATGCCGCCAAAATAAACACCGACAAATGCATCGAGCTTGGCATGGGCAACCTCGTCAATCCAACTTGGCTCAAGAAGTTTGGCTACACCGACCTGCTAGCTCAAACCGACCCGGCCTATGCGGCGGCAAACGACGAACTTTTCAAAACGGGTCACCCAGAACCGTACGGCAAGAACTGCCAACAGGTCTACTCAGTTCTGGACAATGCTCTCGACCGGGCCCGACTCAATCCAAATGAGTCCACCCAAAGCATCCTCAAAGCCGCCGAATCTGAAATGAATGAGAAGCTGCTTGGTTATACCGCACCCGAAAAGCTGGCCAGGCAACGAGGGTGGGCAACTGGAATCCTTGCGGTGATCTGTATAGGTACAGCCTTTATTATTGGATACTTCGTCCGCAAAGCACGCCTCAATCCGGTCCACTTTGTCGAGCGAATCCCCGCCGGAACTGACCGAAAGCGGATGCGCCGATTCTTGTTCGTTTGCCTTGCCCCGGCACTGGTCACGATCGGACTTTGGAGCTATTTACCGCTCTTCCGTGGACTCGTAATCGCGTTCCAAGACTACGGCATCCTGAGGGGAGCTCGGTGGGTCGGGCTCGATAACTTTATTGGCGTCTTCACTCAGCCCTTGTTCTATAAAAGCATGTGGAACAGTGTCGTCTACGTGATCCTGACGCTCGTCGTTGGCTTCTTCATGCCGATCCTCCTAGCACTCGCGCTCAACGAGATTCCGCGATTTAAGGTGCTGTTTCGGACCATTTTCTACCTCCCCGCCATGACGTCGTCCATTGTGATTGCCTTCGTCTGGCGACAGCTATACGAAAAGAGCCCGTCTGGACTTTTGAATTCAATGGTGGCACCATTGATCGAGCATGTTGTGAATCCGATCTTCCGAATGGTTGGTCACGGGCCATGGCCCCTCTCCTACGATTGGCTCGGTGACCCAATGCTGGCGATGTATGCCGTCGTTTTACCCGGCATCTGGGCTGGCGCCGGACCGGGGTCTATCCTTTACTTAGCTGCATTAAAAAACATCTCTGAGGACCGCTACGAGGCTGCAGATTTGGATGGCGCAAATTGGGTCCAGAAGATTCGCCACATCACCCTCCCTGGCTTAAAGCCACTCATCCTCATCAACCTGCTTGGGGTGTTCATCGCCGGGTTCAAAGCAATGGAAAACATCTTCGTTCTGACCATGGGCGGACCGCTGAATTCAACCCGCACTATCGGCCTTGAGGTCTGGCAAAACGCCTTTATGTATCTCAAGTTTGGCTACGCCACCGCCGCCGCATGGGTGATGGGTTCCATTCTGGTCGGATTCACGATCATCCAAATCCGAAGCCTCCTCAAGATGCGCTTCTCCACCGCAAAACTTTGAAAAGGCGAGGATGTATACAATCTAAGGCAGTTAATGCCAGTGATGAATTGCGGAAACAAAATGCAAAGCTGAAGGACGCCTACTAGGCTTTGCATTGACTGCGTCTAGTCACCAACAAACCGACCCCAAAGGGGTCAAATCAAATTAGCCTGGGGTCGTTTCATGGATCAAGCCTCCGGCGAAGACTCATGCAACTACCCCAGGAAAAACGGAAACGGTCCTTAGTCCTAGGTCGCCTTACCATTCAATCCGATCCAAATTCACAACAAAAGGCGACCCCGGCTGTTACAGCCGCACGGTATAAATCTATTCAACCTTAGTCAACGCCGACATCGGAGGGTGTCGCAGAACTAATTAGGTCCTGCAACACTCCCGAATTCCCTGAATAAAGGAAAGCTAACTCCTACTACTGTTGAGGCGGCTTGTTCGACTGCCTCGGCGGAGGATTTCCACCAAGGTTCACGTTGCTCGAAACCAACTGAGCTGCCAGCACCGTCTGGATTACCGAAGTAATCTGGTCGGTCGTGCCGTTGGCCGCGCTCTTTCCGTCGCTCGAAATCGTGACAATCTTCGCCTGGGCCAAAGCATTGGCAATGTGAGGAACGATTTCCGGCAACATCTCAAGCTGCTTGAGGAGCAGGTAGGCATTACCGCCCTCGGCAACCGCCTTGTTAACCTCTCGAATGGCTTCCGCCTGAGCCGACGCAACCGTTCTAAGTCGAATCGCTTCGGCGTCAGCACTCGCCGCCGCGTCGATCTTCTTCCGTTCGGAGTCAGCCGTTGCCTGAGCAATCTGCGTCGCTCGAAGTTCAGCTTCTCGCAATCCCCGCAGGGAATCCTGCTTCTTGGCTTCCGCGTCCGCGACGACCGCCGCGTTTTGGGCCTTGCGCTCACTCAAGTCTCGTTCCTTGTCATTGACTGCCTGCTCGGCGGCCAATTGCGCCTCACGAGCTCGTCGCTCTTGGTCGGCCTGCACAATGTCAGCATTGGCCTTAGCCTCAACCGCAGACTGGCGTCGACGAGCTTCCGCCACTTCGCTCTGAACGCTCTTGATGTTCAACGAGTTGAACAAAAGACCAAGATCCTGAAGCTCACGTGAACAAGAACTCTTAATAATTATCGCGAGCCGGTCATCATCATCGTTAGCCAATGCCGCGGCGAGGTCGGCAGTGACAGCCGCCGTCGGACCCTTGGCGTTAAACAATTCGTCGTGGTGTAAAAGGTTAATCGCGCGTCGACCAGTCGACGTCAACAAATCCGTCAAAGTATTCGTCTGAGTCTCAACTGGCATCGCAAAGAAGCGGTTGGCTGCCGTCTTAATCGACTCGTTCGAGTCTCCAACGCTAACAATCGCACTTGCAAGAACCCGAACCTTGATCGGGCGAGGTTGTCCATTTGGGCCAACGTCCGCGGTCTGGTCAGCGATATCGAGGTCAATGTTGATAACCTTGGCCGGAATCGTCGTTCCAGTGGTAATCAGCGGAATCTCGAACGCCTTGCCTGGACCCTTATAGATACGGGTGGTGCCACCGAGCCAGCTAACGAGTCGTATCGTTCCGGCTTCGACGGTTCGCAAAAAGCGAGTGATAAGAATAGGGATGAAAAGGACAACCGCTACGATCACGATTGCTATAACCATTGGACTAGAAAGTTCCATTTGTTTTCACTACATAGTACTGGGTACGAGGGTGCAGAGTTGCGAATTTACATGCGGCTGACGCTGCACGTGTTCCGACGGGGATCAACTCCGGTGACAATCAACTGTTCACCCTTGCGAACCGCCGATCCCTTCTCACTTTCCTCAAGCGTCGCCAAAAGCTGCTTCTCTTCGGCGTCGATAACCACCGAAACTAAACCTCGTCCACTTGAATCAAAATTGGAAACCGAAGTTGCAAATTTGGCCACCATGCCCTCAAGGCCATCACTAGGAGTCGACACAAACCGAAGCGCAAAATTAAAAACTGGCTTCAACAACGCGATGTCAAAGACAAGGCCAATCAGAACCGCAAGAATCAAAACCACGGTGGTTGAAAGCGAGTGAGGCAGCAACAACCCGGCCGCTCCGACACCAAGACAAATGGCAAAAATATCGATTGGCGATATCGCCAGCAAGAACTTGAACCGACCAAATTTTCCCAGTCCTCCATGATGGTGGCCGTGATGCCCGTGTCGTCCGTGCCGACCCAATCCCCGAGTGCCGTGAAAAGTGCCGAGAAATACGAGGGCGAAAAACCCGATCGCGCCAGTTAAAAAGAGAGTTTGGTAAAGCATTAATGCGCTCTTACTAGAATCTACACCAATCGAGGCAAAAGGGTTGTGAACAATTCGACAATAGTTTCCCCGCCGTCGTGCTTGCTGGCAACTCTACTAGGTGGCCAGCCACTGACGTGGGCAGGGCTATTTTGTGGCACTGGCTCCGACCACTGCGTCGAAGGAGTGAAGCGAGGAACGAGTGGAAACGAAGTGACGCTGGGAGAAGCCAGTGTTTTGACCCGTTACTGACATCCGACTCCGTGCTTGCTGGCAACTCTACTAGGAGGCCCCGAGCCATATCTATGGCATCACCAATCCAAGGGAAGGCTTCCTAGGGGATTTTGGGTTTTGAATATAGGCAATCGTACAAGTCAACGACTCGACACAGGATTACGTGTTGATCCAAAGCTGTTGCTTTCGAGTCAGGTTCTGCAGCTTACTCAGCAAGAGCTGGAACAGATGATCACGACCGAGCTCAGCGAAAACCCCGCCCTAGAACGAGTCGCATCCGAAGAAGATCACCTCACTGACCGCATGATCGAAAAAGGCGTCATGGGACGAGACCTCAAACCAAGGGGCGATGACCGCGAAATGTGGCGTAGCTTGCCACAAGACGACGACACTCCCTCTTGGATTGAACTAACTTCCTCAACAATTTCATTGCGAGACCATGTCAGCGGACAACTCCTCGCAAGTATTCCAAAGGAACTTCGTCATGTCGGCGAATACGTCGTCGGATGCTTAAATGAAAATGGCTACTTGTACGAACCAATTGAAGAAATTGCCTTGGGTGCAAATTGCTCCATCGAGGAAGCAGAATCAGTCGTCGAACAGCTTCGAAAATGCGAACCGTACGGAGTCGGAGCAAACGGAATCCAAGATTCCTTGCTACTTCAACTAAGGCACAACGACACCATCGAAGGACGCATTGCTAGAAAGATCGTGCGTGACTATCTGGACCTGTTCACCAACGGGAAACATCTGAAGCTCGCCAAGAAATTCAGCGTGACCCCCAATGTCATGGAGAGCGTCTTCAATTTAATTCTCACTTGCACGCCGTTTCCCGGAGAGGCATTTTTCTCGTCATCGAACACGTCAGAAGCTCGACTCCCTGCCATCCAGCCAGATATTGTGTTATCCCGATCCGAGCAAGGTTGGGAAATTTCAGTCAAAGGGCCATGCAGCATTGAATTCTCTTTAAATGGCTACTACAAAAAACGATTAGAAGAGTTGCAGGATGATCGCCGAAAGGACAAAGATGAGCGACGTCACATATCGCACTTTGTCGAACGAGCCGCAAGCTTCATCGAGTGTCTTGACCAACGGTATCGCACGATGATGCGAATCGGCCAATACCTAATCGAACGACAGGTCGGGTTTGTTTCCACAGGAGACGCCGCATTTTTGGTTCCTCTTACTCGAACAGTTTTGGCTCATGACTTGAAGCTCCACGAAAGCACCATCAGCCGAGCAACCCAAAGCAAATTCGTTCAGTTACCGACTGGAGAAACTGTTTCATTCGACGTATTCTTCAAGCCAGCTCTGCGAGTTCAAAAAATGATCGAAGAGATTTTGGCCACCGAAAATCCCGACAATCCACTATCCGACGAGCGGATTGCCCAAATCCTGGCTACGAAGGGCGTAGTTGTCGCCCGACGCACCGTCAACAAATATCGTGATCGAACAAAATTGCTAAGTTCTCGAAAACGTCGATGCGCGTAGGCAAAATTGCCTGCAAATGGTCTATAAAGTATGAGTGAGGAAAAAAGTATTCTTCGCTCCAAAGGCTGTTCGAATTGCGGTGGGGATTTTTTCGGGCACTGCTTTCGCTGGCGGCTCCCTGGCAATATTCTATGCCACCAACAATACGCTCAAAGATTTGCGTACCCAAGAAAGCAATGAGAGGCTTGTCAACAGGGCTGGAGTCTTTGCTTCTGAGAGCGATTATTTTAAAGCGAAAACCGCCCTCAGTTATGAAAAAGAAGCCCTTCAAACTCGAGCAATAGACGCTGCGATTCATGAAGGAATTCTGAATCAGAAAAACATTTCAAACGAGTCTATCCAACGATTTTTGGTCGCTCTAAAAAAACCAAATGATCGAATCTCTGAATTCAAATCAGTATCGGAAAGAGACCGATATTCTGTTGAATTGAATCAACTGATCACTTCGCTTCTCGTCAATGCGAACGATCTCAAAAATGACGATGCGAAAGAATTTGCATTGAAAGTCGAAACGGTCAAAGAGCTAGCGAAAATTGGGAATTGTTTGGACGGCCAGGGAACGTATGTCGGCGTCCTAAATCGGGCCAAGTCAGACCGTGAAATTTTGACGTACTTGCAGAGATTTCGCGAGACAATCGGAGTTAAGGCCGAACTAAAGGCTCAACTGGTCGCTAGCTGCATTGATTCTCTTGACCGACCGTATGACCTGTCATTTATGTTCAAATTCGAACACTTTCGTGTTCAAAAAATGATCAAAGTGCTAAATGGCGAAGATCGAATGGAACCTCATTCGAAAATATTTGAGAGGCCTAAACCTTTGAACTTTAACGAGAAAGTGCAGCTCGCGATACCTGGAGTACATTTGGCTTGGAAGTCACGAGTTGATGAAATATTTACAAAGGCAATTAATGAATTGAAGGACGCAGACGAGCTCCAGAATAAGGACAATTCTAATGTCATAGATCCAAAAGTTCACCAAAATGCAGTCAATGCTGGGGTCCTGCGCGAAGCTGCAAACCGGGTCTACTATGCTAAGTCAAACACGAACTATATTGTCCACTACGGGTTCGATTTCGCTGAGATTGGCAATGAATTTAGTCGCATCTGGGCATATCTGTACCGAGTAAAACATCCGGTTGTGTCCGCCCGAACGACGGGGACCAAACAATTTAACTAAAGGCAAATAAGAGCAAGAATAGATTGCCCGTATTTCGTACGCTTTGCCTGTCCGAATACGTCCGGTACTTTGGGGAACGTTCATGTCAAATACTAATCCGTGGAAAAAGCCAGTAACTGGTGCAGGCATTGCCGTCATAGTCATCGTTTGTGGCTATTGGGCCGGAATCAGTCGAACCGATCTGAATCAAGCCGCCGGAAATTTTGAAAAGAACCGAAAGCTTGCCGAGGAGCAAGGTCTTTATTTCACGACCAAGCAGGTCGAAGCGGCCTATGCAATCCCGAAAAATGAGAACGGAGCCGAGCTAATTAAACAGGTGCTGGATACTCCTGCAAGGCTCAAGCTAAATCAGGCAAAGCCATCCATCAAATCAGATCTTCTCCAAAACGCCAGTGAGCTTGAAGGCGCGATCCAGAAAATTGAAGAAGCAAGCCATCGAAAAGCACTCATCTTTCAAAAGGACTTGTCGAACCCCGCCAACATGACTTTTCCCCAGTTTGTTGGCTTAAAGGACTGGGTCAAGCTCCTCGTACAAATGGGCCGTTATTCTTCTGAAAAGGGTGACCTAACTAACACCCAAAGGTATTGGAGATTGGCCGCATATTTAGGGACAAAAGCCGACGATGAGGGCACTATCATAGGAAGCTTGATCCGCATTGCATGTTTAGCGATTATCGAAAAGGAACTCCAGGAAGCTCTTTCCAATCACGGTTCAAATCCCCAAATGGTGAACGTAATTGACTCGGTCATGAATGTTTTGGATCAACCGTATGATCTAACACGGGCACTCCGCATGGAGCACTGGTTCTCGGTCTCGGTCATGGACTCAATCATCAAGAACCCGTCGGCGTTTCAAACCACGATGGGTACAACTGCTACGCCAAACGAGATCAAATACGGCAGGTTCTTGCCGCGATTCAAGACGGCAAATCTATCCCGAGTCCATCAAATTTATGGCGAAGGGGCAAAGGCCCTTCCTTCGGATCCCTTTGATATCGTCGGAATCCAAACCGCGATGAGTTCGATCGATAAGGCTGGAATGACTCCGGGTATGAGCTACACAATGGTCAGTTTTATGGTTCCCATGATGAGCCAGTGGGGCCTAGCGGTGACGAAAGAAATCGCCCAAAGAAATGTCCTCCGGCAAGCCGTCGCATTGCTCCAACCAAATGTCGATCCAAGCAAGGGCCTGCCGCTAACCGGGCGATTCGCAGTGGACGTCGACGGCAAGTCCATCCGGCTTAAAAAGTCATCCGATGGCTGGGTGGTCTATTCGGTTGGGATGGACAAGGTTGACGACGGTGGCGCGAAACTTTCGATTGGAAAGGGAGACTTCGCAGTCCCCATTCACCCACGCTTGAACCAAAACTAGGGCCGATGGAAAAGACTAAACCCCTGCAAAAGCTGAGCAAGTGGGCGAAGGTCGGCAAAGTCGCGGCAGTCACCGCAACCTTTTTCATAGTGCTCGCCGCCGGAGCTTACACCTGGACCGGGCTGCCTTCGGGGGCTGCGGTATACGCAAGAAGTAAAAATGCGGCAGAGAAAGCGGGACTCTTCTTCAACGAATCGCAAGCCAAGGCCGTAAGCAAAGTCCCCGACAATGAAAACGCCGCCAATGAGATCGCAAAAATAGAAGTTCCCGTGGTTCAGGACTACACCAATTTGACAAAGGAAATGGTCGACAAACTCTGGCCTACCTTCGAACCCAAACTTCAACTAATCGAATCGGCAATATCCAAAAAATACATGGTCGGCCAGTGGCACTTTAGCGATGTGAACCTTGACGAATATGAGTCTCCCCGAGCCCTAAGTCGATCTGCCGGGTGGGAAAACCTCATCTATTACATCCTGGTTGCCCTGACGCCGACCCCTCAAGACCAACGAATCCCACGCCTCATCAAAACCGCGTCGATCCTCGCCGCCAAGCTCGACGATGATCATACATTTAACGGGGTTCGCGAGCGAAACCGACGAGCTAACGGCATAGGAACCGCGATTCGAAAGCTCATTCCGAGGGCAACCAACAATCCAACGTTGCTGGCAGAAATGTTCGACGCCCTCTCAAGGTTGGATAAACCGTACGACCTACCTACCATGCTAAAAGTCGAGAACTATCGGGGAATGATTGCCGTCGAGCATGTCTATCACCGTAGGCCTGACACGGGGTTTAACGAGTACTACGACAGTAGTCCAATCGAATTCGAGAAGGGCTCCCAGCTGCCGCGTTTCCGAGAAGCCAATTTGGCGAGAATTCACGAATACTTCACCACACTCGCCACAAAAATGCCCACTGACCAGTGGGATCTTAACGGAATCGCTATGGCAGTCGACGCAGGCCAACCAATACTCGAAAATGGGGATTGGAGCTACGCAGTACTCCGATACGGATTGATGTTGCCCATCTCGTTAGCGCAGCAGATTCAAAACGAAGTCGCCAATCGAAACGCACTCATGCAAGCACTTGCAATCCTAAAAGCCCATGCCGATCCCGCGAAAGGACTCTTGCTGGGAGGCCGCAATCGACTTGATCAGGATGGCCACTCCATTCGGATTGCAAAGCTATCCAAAGGCTGGGTCGTGTACTCCGTGGGCAAAGACCGAAAGGACGACGGCGGCCAAGATTCCCTGTCTCGCCCACCGGATTATGTCGTCCATTTGTCGATGGCAACCGTAATCCCCGAGCCGCCAAAGAAACCAACTTCATCACCCTCATCTGGACCTCCTAAAGGTGCCCCCGCCCCCGCTGGCTCTAGCGCACCGTAACTGCAATGAAAAAGCCACCACACTCTTCATCTGATCACTGATGATTGACGGCTAACGGCTAACGGCTAACGGCTAACGGCCAACGGCCAACGGCCAACGGCCAACGGCCAACGGCTAACGGCCAACGGCCAACGGCCAACGGCTATTTGCCTATGTACAGTCAAGCTTCATGACTAACATAATCATGAAGATCAATGCTAAAACAATCAATTAAGATTCCATCTCCTAAACTATTGGGGGAGAGAACGTTTGTGAAAGACCCTGCTGAGAAGCTTGCTTTGTCCAGGCTTCGG
>JANYCU010000047.1 GCA_025360125.1 Armatimonadota bacterium
CTGAAAGCTGAAAGCTGAAAGCTGAAAGCTGAAAGCTGAAAGCTGAAAGCTGAAAGCTGAAAGCTGAAAGCTGAAAGCTGAAAGCTGAAAGCTGAAAGCTGAAAGCTGAAAGCTGAAAGCTGAAAGCTGAAAAGCTGGCTCTTACATCATCTGGAATTCGGGGGAGGCGAATATCAGTTTGCAGACGGCTCTTGCCGTAGCGTTGGCGGTTCGTTGGGTGATTTGTGTGCCGCCCTCGTTTTGAGCAGTTTCTACCAGGCCAGCGATTTTCGCAGCTGAGAAGGAGACATCGAAGATCGAGGTCAGGGTTTTGACGACTCCTGCCGGGGATGGGTCGGCAGCGAACAATGGAAACGCCTGGGCTCCAACCTGGGGTCCACGATTCCCGCCGAGAGGATTTGCCGGATTTTGAGTATTGCCAGCGGGGCCTCCGGCAAACAGTTTGTCGGCCCACTTCATTCGCTCGACCATCGTGGCCGAAGTGATCCAGTAGCTGCCTGTTCTCCAACCGGAAACGTCGGGAGGAGCCATGAGTTCCATCCCCATCGACTTGGAAGAGGAGAACGATGTTTGGGCTGGTGAAAGTGCGCGAATCATGGACAAATTGAGGCCGTTCTGCTCGTTTATTTGGGGGTTCGCGATGCTGTCTTTTAGTCGTTCAATCATGACTTGTCCCATTCCCAATTGGCGGACGGTTGAGACAGTAAAGTCGAGTGGATTCTTGATGACCTTGCGGAACGCCCGTTCTGAGTAGAACTCGGGTGATTCCATCACGGATCGAACCAGAGCCCTGACGTCAAGATTTGAAGCATAGAAGCCGTTCGAGAGGCGTTCAATCAAGGTCTCCTCGGGGTCTTCGTAGGCGAACCACGACCAGAGTTTTCTGGTGATGAATTTTGCGGTTTGCTTTTGCTTGCATAGGAGCATCAGCATTTCTTCGCCGTTCAAGTTTCCGGTCTCGCCAAGGACCGTTTTGACGCCACGATCATGACGATCGACAAAGAATCGGAACTGATCGATTCGTTTTGGCGACGTATCGTTGGCTCGCAATCCGCGACCGTAAGTCCAACCTGTGTAGCAACGAGCCGATTCCTGGACATCTTTTTCGGAATAGTTGCCGATGCCGAGCGTGAAGAGCTCCATGACTTCTCGGGCAAAGTTCTCGTTGGGGTGAGCCGCCACGTTTTCTTGGCCATCGAGCCAATAGATCATTCCGGGATCTTTGCTGATGGCTTCGAGCAGGACATTGAATTTGCCGAGGCTGTATTTGCGCAAGGTGTTGATGTGGTTGTACATCACGAATGCGTTTTCGACTTTGGCGCTGCTGGTGGCAAAATGATTATGCCAAAACAGGGTCATTTTCTCTTCGAGTGGACGCTGAGTGCCGATGAGACGCATGGCGAACAGGTTTTGCACGACCCGGAGGTTGACAACATTTTTGCCATTCGAGAAAGCCATTGGGTCGACTTCGCAAACGTCCTCGATTTTTTCGTAGTCGAGAAGAGCGGTGATCGCTCCGGCCAAGCCGTTTTTGCCGTAATAGGCTAGCTCGGCCTCACTGGCGCCAAAGCCAAATCGGCGTAGGAGGTGCCCAATTTTTTCTTGCTCGCTCAAAACCATTTGTGTGGTCAACGAAAAATGGGGTTGGATGTTCAAGCGTGGGACTTTGGTCTGGGTTATTTAGGCCGAGAGGTTGGTCGTTGCATCTCCCGATTTCACATCAGGATTCGGCTGTAACAGCCGGGGTCACACACCGATAGCATTCAAATTCGAAAGTCCTGGAGGGCGACCTTGGAGTTAAGACAGATTCGATTTTTCCAGGGGTCTCCAATCAACTTTGTGTATGTCTGATTGTGGTTCACTAGGGCCAGATTTGTACACTAACTGGGCCCATAGCTCTTTTGACATTCGAAAATTTGACCAATGACCTCAACTCAACACATAGATTTCTCTCCGAAAAAACCATTGAAGACAACATTTTATCAATCTCTTGGGGACTCTTTTTCTTCTCAAGCATTTCAAGTTCCATCGACCGTTTGTGCTCTTTGAGTTGGTCTTCAGACACGGAAGGACTAAAAAAATCGGTGAAGTGCATCGGAAGCTTGGCGGCAACTTTCTTCGCATACTCCCGAACTTCCTTAGCCAATTCAAATCTTTCGAGCCGAACGGCCTTGGCTGCAGTTTCCGCCAAAGACAGCGCCATCGACCCAGAATCACCAATTTCATCCGAATAATTAAAAAAATTGACCGAATAATCGCTAAATGGTCTTGGGAAATACTTAATATTTTCTCGATCAAGAACGAATGGAATTTTCGTCGTATCGAGGTCATTTATTACGGACCACTTGTGCTTCAATCTAGAAATCTTTTCAGCATCTTCGTCGCTGAAACGCACCCCTGGTGAAACGCTAGAACGAAAGCCGGATCCCGAATAAGAAACCATTTGGAAAAACCCGAAGGTAAAGGTATTTTCTTTGATTTGATCATTTGAAATTTTCACTCCTAATCGTGCTTCTATCAGATCCTTTAGCACAGCCTGACAAGTCGGGTCCAAATCTCGGCCATTAATTTCACATGTGGCATCAAGTTCGCCGTTGTCTCCGGCCTTCTCCAAAATCGCCCTTACAAGTCTAACACTAGCTTTTAGGTACTTTAGTGCGGATATTTCTGGCGAAACAACACAATAGTAACTCCCGTAATCTCTGACGTAATATCCATTGTCAAGCCGCCTTACTTCCCCCGAGGCGTCCTTTTTATATGCTTTAAACAAAATAGACGACAAAGGTGAAGCTTTGTCTGGAAGTGCTGCGCATATTGGTTTGAAGTCAAACCCAGTTGGCTTGACTTGCTGAACCAACGATCCAGCAAGACAAATTGCGCTCACTAAAACGATAACTTCGCTCCTCGTGGTACCGAACAGAAATTACCAAAATGCTTTCTAGTCTGGTGTCCAAGTTGCATTATAAATCCACATTGTTCGAGATCTGCCGAATATGGTACTGGTCGAAAAACTTTGCCAGTCATTGTATCCGTTTTGGACTTTCAAAGTATAGGCGAAAGTTACAGGCTGCCCGCTCTCATTTGTGATGTGATCAGCATGTTGCCAATAAAATATGTGGTCCACGTACGTCCTCCATGGGCATGGCTCAGTTGATCCTTGTACCGTATCCGTCGACAAGAAATTTTCGGTTCCTCCCGGTTGGATTGTAACGTGGTGCGTAGTCGTGACTGGCGCAGGAAAAGCGTCTCGAATTTCCCGGTAATCATCGAAATAAAGCTTGCCTAGTGAGAGTGACGATAGAACAATTCCGATCATAGTGCGATCTTACCCACTACTTTTTTTTCTTTGTCAATGGTTTCTGATTAAATTTCTATCTTTTCGAAAAAATGCTAGCAGTGAGTGTCAAAGAGCAAATTGTAGAGCTATATTTGGCCTTAAACGATAATTGGAGTTGGGTGAAGAACTCCACTACCAGGGGAGTAAGGTGGTCATTGCCTTTGCTAAGCTATCGAAGAAACCTGCTATTCTTACGGATATGGCACGCGAAAAAGGAGGGTTTATGGCAAACGTTGTTCGTCCATTTGACTCCTTTTTCGTGTTCGTCGGCGAGCTGTTCATGTTGCTTACCGACGCATTTAGGCGGCTTGTGTCAAGCCGATTTGAGGCAAAGGAGACCCTCAGTCAGATGGCTTTTGTTGGCGTCAACTCAATTCCGATTGTCTTGTTGACTGGCTTCTTCAGCGGGGCGGTCTTGAGTCTCTATATCAGCACGTTCTTGTTGAAGTACGGCGCGACGGCATTTGTCGGGGCGACGGTTTCGCTTTCGATGACCCGTGAGATTGGTCCGGTATTAGCAGGCATCATGGTTTCTGCTCGATGCGGATCTGCGATGGCCGCGCAGATTGGAACGATGGCGGTCACGGAGCAGATTGATGCTCTGAAGATGCTAAGCGTTCACCCCACCAATTACTTAGTCGTGCCGCGAATCGTTGCTTCGGTCCTCATGATGCCGATTTTGGCTTTGACTTGCGTTTGGGCGGGTTCGCTTGGCGGGTGGCTCGTTGCGGTTCAGGAAGGGGTTCCGGGTGGGGCCTATATTAATTCTGTCAGTCAATATACGCAACCATCCGACATCCTTGGTGGCTTGTACAAGGCTCCAGTTTTCGGCTTGATCGTGGCGCTGGTTGCCTGTCAGCAAGGCATGCGAACGAAAAATGGCGCGGTTGGCGTCGGCCAGGCAACTACGAACACAGTTGTCATCAGCATGGTTCTGGTCTATGTTGCTAACTTTGTTCTCGCAAGACTGATGAGCTAGCGGATATAGTTATCGTATGATTGCCCTTTCCTTATTGTTAGCGACAAGCTTTGCTAGCCCCGCCCAAAAAATTATTAACCTCAGCATCGCGGATAACCGAGTGATGCAGCACTTGCATGAACTTTGCTATGACGTTGGTGCACGCCCAACGGGCTCGCCAGAGTTACAAAAAGCGGAAAAGTGGGCCCTCGCCAAATTTAAGTCTTTCGGCTATAACAACGCCCACCTTGAGAAATGGGCTGACGTTCCGGTTGGTTTCCAACGGGGACCCAATAATTCGGCGAAGATGATTTCGCCAAGACGTGCCGAAATGCAGTTCTCCACCAACTGCTGGATGCCGGGGACCCAGGGTCCCTTGCAAGGAAGAGTCGTCATTGCACCTAAGTCGATGGAAGAATTGGTGTCGATGAAGTCCTCGCTGAACGGTGCTTGGGTTCTTTCGGATGCCCCGGTGAGCATGCGCGGCGCAAACATCGCGAAAGAGAGTGTTGACTTGATGAAGGCGATCGAAGCATCTGGCATCAATGGTGTGGTTTTTGGATCGAAAAGCGACCTTTTGCACACCCACGGAACGTGGAAAGACAAGACTTTTGAGAATCATCCCACGAATGTCCAGGTGACCGTTCGAAAAGCCGATTGGGACATGTTGGCGGAGAATGTGAGGGCGGGCAAAGACACGGTCGCGGAATTCAATATTGACAATCGATGGATCAAGGGACCGATCGAAGTCCACAACGTTGTTGCTGAAATCGTCGGCACTGAGTTCCCTGACCAAATCGTCGTCTTGGGTGGCCATTTGGATTCTTGGAACTCGCCAGGATCTCAGGGGGCGAACGACAACGGAACGGGTTCCAGCTCAACGCTCGAGGCTGCCCGCTTGATTCTGAAGAGCGGGGTCAAGCCGAAGCGAACGATTCGCTTTATTCTTTTCTCGGGAGAGGAGCAGGGTTTGCTTGGCTCAACCGAATACGTCAAGCAACATTTGGGCGAGCTGTATCGTATCAGTGCGTGTATCGTTGACGATGGCGGCTCGAATTACGAGTCGGATGCATCGGGATATGCGTCCTGGACCCCGTTCTTTCAGCCTTCGTTTGACTTGATGACTAAAGCGTTTCCTAAGATGCCGATGACGTTTCATCCATCGACTAACTACGATGCAAGTGGCGGCAGCGACCAAGCGTCGTTTTGGGCCAAGGGAGTTCCTTCCGTATTCATGGGTAAGGCAGGTACCCAGCAGTACCTTCATATTTGGCACACCCAATATGATCGCTACGAGGAAGCTGTGCCGGAATATCTGAAGCAAGTTGCGACCAGCATGGCCGTCGTCAGCTTTAACATTGCGAATGCCGATTCGATGATGCCAAGAAAGTGAAAAATTCGGCGTTTCTCGGACTGGACCCAACTTCGTATGGCTTATCACCGGAGCTAAGCGCCGACATACAACTTCTCGACAACGTCTTGGGCAAGGTTTTGCTTGAGCAAGAAGGACCTTGGATACTTGAATCGGCCCGTCGGCTGGTGCACGATCCGTCATGTTCAATTTCTGACCTTGATTGCCCGGAACTCAAAACTCCGGAAGGGCTTCGTGAGTTCGGCAAGGCGTTTACGATGTTCTTTCAGCTAGTCAATTCGGCTGAGCAGAAAGAGATCGTGCGGGTCAATCGGGCACGACATCCTCGACGGGAGTCGATTCGCGAAACCGTCCAGAAGATTTTCGATGCTCATGGCCGAGAAGTCTTGCTCGCAACGGTCAATCGACTTTATATCGCTCCAACCCTGACCGCTCACCCGACCGAGGCGAAGCGGAAAGTCGTTCTGGACAAGTTGAGGGAAGTCTCGCATTTGTTAGCTGAGCAGCACGGATCCAACGACTTGAACGCACCTCTGGATGCGGGTTCGGATACGGCTAGCGAACTTGAAAACGTGATCATTGAGCTTTGGCATACCGACGAAATGCGGTCGCAGCGCCTCACGGTGGATGAGGAAGTTCGGAATGCGCTGTATTTCTTTGATCGCACCATTTACGAAGTCATTCCTTGGCTTTATCGGGACCTAGAGGACGCGCTTGAGCACGTTTTAGGTGAGCGAATCGCGGTTCCGGAGATCATTCGCTATCACTCGTGGATTGGGGGAGACCGAGACGGAAATCCAAATGTCACGGCGGCGGCAACTCAAGACGCAGCCGCCACCATGCGGCGCATGGTTGTTCCGCGGCATCGCGGCGAGATCGAGAAATTGCGATGGGAATTTACCCAGTCGACGAAGTTTGTTGGCGAAGTTGTTGCGGTTCGAGAGGTCACGACGAAATTCGAGCAGTACCTGACTGATGCCGAGAAAGAACGATACAGCCAGGAGCCGTACGTTTTGCTGCTGCTCGGACTGTTTGGGTACCTGGCTACCGAAAACGTCAATCTCGACGAGGTCGAGGCGGGACTTCTCGCGGTCCAACATTCTATTGCTTCGACGGAAGGAAGCAACTTGTCGCTTCGAAGCAGTTTGCAGGATACGATTCGTCGGCTTCGGGTGTTTGGAAACTACTTAGCGAATATCGACATTCGACAACATTCGAAGGTTCACGAGCGGGCGATGGGGCTTCTCTTGGCTCAGGCGGGGATTCTTAGTTCGTCTTTGGATTATACAAGTCTTTCCGAATCGGAGCGAATTGAGCTTTTGGTTCAGGAGATTTCGAGCCCGCGACCTCTGATTCGGACGGCGGTGGATGAGGCATTGACGACCGTTCTTGGCCCGATTGAGCTGATGGCAGGTAATTCGTCGATGGGAACTTACATCACGTCGATGTCCACCTCGGTCAGCGACATGCTCGAGGTCATGCTATTCCTCAAAGAGGAAGGCGTGCTGGCGAACAAGCCAAATATTGTTCCGTTGTTCGAAACGGTTGACGACCTTCAGCATTGCGGTCCGTTGCTTCGGCAGATTTTTGCTTTGCCAGTTTATCGCGCTCACCTTGATGCGATTGGCTACCAAGAAGTCATGTTGGGCTACAGCGACAGTAGCAAAGATGGCGGGTATTTGGCGGCGAACTGGGCACTTCAATCCGCAATGCGAGAAATTGCGGCGGTTTCGGCGGAGACCGGAATTCCGATTCGTTTATTCCATGGTCGCGGCGGCACAGTCGGGCGTGGTGGGGGCAGGGCTTCGCAGGCGATTTTGAGTCAACCGAAGGGTGCATTTAATGGTTCGATTCGATTTACTGAGCAGGGTGAGGTTATCTCGTTCCGCTATTCCCTTCCGGCGATTGCCCACCGTCACCTTGAGCAGATTGTCTCGGCTTGCTTGCTCGCGACTGCGTCGCCAAATGAGCGAGATTATGATGCGGAATTCGAGGGAATAATGGAAAGGCTTGCGGACGATTCGCGAGCGGCGTACCGTAAGTTGGTTTACGAGACTCCGGGATTTTGGGAGTTTTACACCCAGGCGACTCCGATTGATCACATCAGTTTGTTGCCAATTGCTTCTCGGCCAGTTTATCGGCCAGGCAGTGCGGCCGAGGGGGTTGAGGGCCTTCGAGCGATTCCGTGGAACTTTGCTTGGGTGCAGAGCCGGGCCTTGTTGGTCGGTTGGTATGGGGTCGGAACTGCCTTGTCTGGCTATCTGGCTTCGGGCGGAGAAGCTACGTTGCGGACGATGTACAAGGAGTGGGCGTTCTTCCGAACGGTCATCGATAATGCTCAATTGGAGTTGGTGCGGGCGCATATGGAGACGGCGACGCTTTATGCTTCACGGGCGACAGACCAGGCGATTTGGGGAACTATTCTGCATGAGTTTGAATTGACTCGCATGTCGCTTTTGGCAGTTACGGGCGAAAATGACTTGCTGGAGAATTCGAAGGTTATTCGCCAGACGGTTGCTTTTCGGAATCCGATGACTTTGCCGATTAATAAGTTGCAGATTCATTTGATGGACCGTTGGGAACACCTGAGCGACGAAGAGAAGCAGGGAACATGGCGCGAGGCCATGCTCCAGTCGATCGCAGGGATTGCGGCGGCGATGCAGAGCACTGGTTAGGGCAAAAGTTGAACATTTTCTTTGTGCAAGGTGTATAAAGAGACCATGAACGATCTCGTTTCAAAGTGGACGGGCTATGCCCCTTATTTCCAGAGCATCTTGCGCATAGTGGCAGGTGCAATGTTTATGTTATCTGGCACGATGCTGATGTTTGGCTTCCCGGCCTGGGGTCCAGGAATGACTGCCGCTCCGGCTTTGATGTCTCAAATGGGAATTGGCGGAATTCTTCTTCTTGGTGGTGGAGTGCTCATGTTGCTTGGGCTATTTACGCGCCCGGTGGCATTCGTATTGTCAGGAATGATGGCGGTTGCATATTTCCAATTCCACAAGCCCAATGGATTTTGGCCACAACTGAATGGTGGCGTTGACTCGGTGCTTTTCTGTTTCATTTGGCTGTATTTCTCGGCCGCAGGCGCTGGCCCAATTAGTCTTGATGCCATGCTTGCCAAACGCAAATAGCTTGGTCGGGATGAGTCGCTTTGCTAGGTCATTGAGACATGCCATTTTGCCGCAAATGCCTTTGCCGTCAGGAGGGCGTCGCCGCTGTTGCCTGCGAATCCAGTCGATGATCCTCGGTTATCCCAATCGCTTACCGCCAAGACCAACCAAGCTGTGTCTCCGTAGTTCCACCAGGTGATTCCTTGGGAGATGATCTCTGTGCCAAATCCGTCTGCACCAACATAGTGAACGTTTGTGATCGTACCGTTGTTATATCCAAGAGACCCGCCAAACAATTGCCCTTGGGTGACTGGTGTCGAAGGACTAATCGCTGTGCTTGCGGCCGGAATTTTGATGTCGTAGCTCGCAGTACCCCATTCATCGTGGACAAGCGAGATGTGCTTTGTAGTTTGTTGGTTACCCATCGGAACACCGAAGAATACGATTGCGTAACCTCCGCCTTGAGGATGGGTGCCGGTCCCTCCGACTATTGTCTGAAGAGCGTTTGAATAGTCCTGAGTGGTTCCTTTGGAATAGACCGCGGTTGCCGTACCCAGGACGGTCGAAGTACTCGTGTCGGTCACGGTTACGGTTATCGTCAGGTTGCCTTGGGTCGACGGAGTCGTGGCCAAATTGACGGTTTTAACTGTTGACGTAAAATCAGTTCCGACGGTCGTTCCGTCGGAGAGATTTGCAAGATTGGACCCGGTTAGTTTCCAATGGTAGGAAAGGTGGCTTTGGGGAACTCCCGGAGCCAAGGCTTCGATCGATTTGTCGAATCCTGCAGTATAAGTTCCGTTTGCCGGGCTCAGGTTCACTTTCGGATCAAAAAGTGTAAGGGTGAATAGGTCTGCTCGCTGACCCGTTGAAGTATCTTTAGCCACGGCAATAAGATCGGCTCCTAACCCAATGAGTCCAACGGCAAGGAAGATTCTCACAGCGGCTCGCATCGCGACGTAAACCGACGATGATGCCTGACCAGCGGCGAGATCGCGAGCAAGTTGCCCTTCGGCCTTTTCAAGTAACGGCTGGAATGCCTTTATCCCATCGGGCGACAGCAGGCTGTCAGACAGAAACTTTTGAATGACCGTTTTAGTTAGTGGGATGAGGGCATAGCCATCTTGCGCTCCAATAAGAAGGGAGACCAGATTACTGCTAACTGGAGTCAATCGCGCAATCGTAGCGGTGAGTTCGGCAATTCCAAATGTCAGACCGCCAATACCAATGGCATCAAATATTATGCCTGCAACATAACTCAAGACCATATTTGCATGGAGGGATCGAACGTCTTGCTTCCATTGATCAACGACACCCGCATACTTACTAAGACTGTAGACCGCAGGATCGTTGGCACCAAAAACGACATTAAGGGCTACCGATTCGTAGATGGACTTCTTGTCCTGTCCTTGGATTTTGAGCGGCACGGCAGGAGTGGTGACTGGATGCCAGCCACTAGAAAGGTTGAGGAGTGACTTAGTCGATGGAATTTCGAGTGGGCTGCCGATCTGCTGTGGCGTAATGTCGGTTCGGGTGCCGTTCGCGTCCACATGGGCAACCAAGTAGGTGTACATGAGGCCATTTCGGCGTCGCGCATTTTGAACATCAAAGCCGAGCACGGCAGAATCCTGAACTACGGTTAGGCCGTCCACTTCGTTACTTGGCTCAATCAACATGAGCGTGGTTAAATTCTGAGTATCAGAAGATAGGGGGAAATGAGTGAACGACTGGGCGGAGTGATTTTGCGAGCTGATCGTCGCGGCGGCGGTAGCAACGGCATTCTGCAAGGTTGATGAAGCGGTCTCCAGGGCGTATGGGTCGGACGCGAGGAGTCCTTGAATCACCGTGGCTAGGTCGGCGGTAGCAGGAGAGTTCCGAATGATGTCTAATAGGGCTTTGCGACCGTCCTTTGGCAACGCACTACCGTCAAGGGCCATGAAGAGCAATGCTTCGGCATCGGAAGTTGCATCCATTTTTGGAGCATGGTTCGATGGATCGAATATGCCCATTCCGACGACTTTTCCGGATGGCCCGTGGAGGGCCAAGACCCAGGAAGGGGCGCCCGTGTCGATTGCAACTCGGAACGCTCCAGAAGTGACTTGGCCCGTTTTCCCCAGGCCGACAATTAAAAGGTCTGTTTCTGATAGCCCAGGCGGAACAATCACATTTCCCGAGACCATCGAGAATGATCCACTTCCTCCTCCTCCACTGAGAATTCCTCCGCATCCGGTCAGAAATACGGCCCCAATTGCAGATATTCGCAGTCCGTGGCCCAGGATCTCACGGCGACTCAGTTTGGTTTCGGTCATGCAATAGATGATATTAGGCGAGCGTGACAACAGCGTGACAACACATCGTTTGGGCGAGGAATCCTCGGCCAAACCCGTTTATACACGCCAGTCGGCGTGGCCGTCGTATGCCATCGTCTCGTTCACCAGTTCGAATAAGCCCGCATCGTAGCCCTTCAGTAATTCTCGGGTTTTGATGGGATGCGGGGCATCGTTTGGCGCGGCATCTGAGTCGTTGAGGTCGAAGTAGGCGGCGACGCCAGCGACCCAATAATCTTCACGGGAATTGACGGCGAATGAACCTTTCCACATTCCTTTTGCGACGGCCGCGTCGTAGAGGGCTTTCAGCTTTTCGTCGAAGGTGACGTCGAGGCGTTTGACGCGCAATTCGTACTGCTGGACGTCTCGGCCCCGATTGTTCCAATTGGGATCAACTGGACGGATTGCCGTGACACGGTATAAGGCGCGGGCAAATAGGCGGACGATTTCGCGCAAGTTTTCTTCACCAACCACGATGGCTTTGGTTGGGTTGTAGTCGCAGGTGCGGGCGAGGAGGTCGATGTCGGCTCGTCCGGTGAACTCTGGGAGGTCGGCCAGCCGTTCCTTCTTACTGATTACTACGAGTTTGCATCCGTCATTGATGAGGGCTTTGAGGATGTCGTGGCGATAGGCGAAAATTTTTCGGATGGTGTCGTTGGCTTTGAGGAGCGTGGCGTCATTGGCTCCGCGTCCGACTATGGGAAACTCTCTCGCCCAGGTGAATTTGGTGTAATACGGGTCGATTTTGAAGCGGGCGGGGGGCTTGGTGACGTTGGGGAGGGGTTGGATCCAGGCGTATCTCCACTCTTGGTCGGGCTTAAAATTGAACGCCTTTCTGACCAATTCATAGGACTCCGGATCATAGGCTTTGAGCTGTTCTCGGGTTCGAATCGGTCCGTGATTCCAGTTATTGACGCGATTGCAGTCGAAGTATGATTGGCAAATTTCGGCCCAGTATTCAGCAGGATTCGAGCCTGCGTAGGTGTTCTTCCAGAGTCCTTTTGCAAGCGCGCCTCGAAACGCGGCGGTCCTTCTGGATGACCAGGTTGAGTCGACAGCGGCCATCGCGCTGTCGATGGTGTGGCAGAACTCGTGGACGCCGATGCTTTCGTCATCGTAGCGGTCGATCGGCATGCTGAGCAGGTTTTCTTCGCCGAAACTGGTGGGCTTTCCTCCCGTGCCACGGACGCGTTCGTTCATGTAGTCGGGGTTCTGCGCGTTGCGATATTCGGGCATGTCGGTGTACTTCTGATCCTTTCCGATGATGATGAGATACATCTTGTTTTTGACCATTGAGGTGAGTACATCGGGGCGGCCCGCGAGGAGGTGGGAAACGATCTCATGGGTGCGGCGCAATGCGGCGTCGGTCACGTCTGGAGCGGCGACGACGGGGAGTCCGTTGACGTCGAGATATTTCTTGTAAAACTTCCGAGCTTCGGCCCGGTCTCGTTCGGCAACAATCGCGAAAAAGGTTTCCGGTGGGGTCGTAACCTTCATTGATTGGGCGGGCGCAATAATGGATGCCCAAGCGATGAAACAACTTATGCCGATCATAGATTTCCTTTTACCTTATGACCTGGGACTGTCGATTGTGCGAAAATGGAAACATGATTGCGGTTTCTCTCTTCTTGGCTTTGCAGGTGCCGGTTATTACGCCGATTGTCCCTCAGGAGAAAGGATTCTTTGACAAGCGCACCGACTATATGGGAATCCCGATTCGGACGAATAAAGTCGTCTCGGACGAAGCAATGATTGAGGCATGGCGCCGGATGGGAATGGTGCTGAAGAATATGCCGAACGCGATTGCCAATTTGGTTAATGCGCACGCTGAGCTTGATATTATTGGGAAAGACCAAGTGACTTCGGACTTGCCGGAATTTCGGCATTTGAAGGGGAAGCCGTTTCAGGGCAAGCCAACCGAGAAGGTGACCACGATTGACGAACGGACCCGGGGCATGGGTGGACTGACTTGGTCGTGCGGCGAAGAAAACTTGCTGAAGTTGAAAACGGACCGCTATTTTGGGCGTGACATCTGCGTTCACGAAATGGCACACACGTTGCAGAACTACGGGCTGTCGCGGGACATTCAGGACAAGATCATTGCGCACTTTAAGGCGACGATGGCGAAGGGGCTTTGGAAGGGGGCTTATTCGTCATCGGACAAAGACGAGTTCTTCGCTGAGTTGACGATGTGGTACTTTGGCACCCACGGAGACATGCCGAAAGGTGCCGGACTTCCAGTTCCGGGACCAGAGGCGTTTAAGGCTTACGATCCCGAATCGTTTCAACTGCTCGACGACATCTACTCGGGTCGCATGCCCGTATCGCTTCGTAAAAGGCGCCAGAGCTAAAGCTTTTTCGTCTTGAGCCAGATTGCTCGAAGGCGAAGCTGCTCAGCGGTTGGCGACGAGACCGGGGCGATATGAGCACGCTGGTCGAGGGCAGGGCTGCCCTCCATTTTGGTGCGAGCAATGAATTCATATCCAACAACGTTCAGCGCTTCGGCAATTGGTAGATTGCCCGGTTGCATGACCACGCGGTCGTAGTATGCCCCCATTGACTCTCCGCCAAACCTGATCAACTGCTTGCGAATCTCGCCCTCTTCAAATCCTGGTCGGCTATCTTTGCACATGTTAAAAAGTGCTAATTCGACATCGTCTAGCCGGACTTTACCTTTTGATTTCGATATTAGTTCAAGGTCTAAGCAGAGTCCCACTACGAATCCTTCTTCGTAATAGCTGAGTCCAAATCCATCGCTGTTGCCTCTCCCGCCGTTGGTTTCATCGACGCGGTAGCTGGAGTCATACGGTGAAACCGTGAGTCGAGCAGGATTTGTGCTTTGGTTCTGGACATTTCCGGCGATCTCGGTCAACCACTCCTTTTCGGTGTACCAACCGTATCGACCGAGAAGATTGACCGCATAGTATTCCGTCACTCCTTCGAGCCACCAGAGTGCTCCTGTCTTTGGTAGCTTGGTGTAATCGAATGGGCCGAGAACTCGGCTGCGGATTCGTTTCACATTCCAAAGGTGGAAGAATTCGTGGGCGAACAGGTTGGCTGTTCCAGTGCTAAGACCCGTTCCGACGTTGATTTCGACACTGCTGAGATGTTCGATGCCAGAAGTAAAGCCGCGACCAGTGTGGACGTCCATGTGCCACACATAATGGCTGAAGGGTAGCCCGCCCATAAAGTCTGCCTCAATCGTGGAAACGAACTCGCACTGCTTTTTGAGGGTAGTTAGATCGACCTTGTCCGCTCCGGGGCCTACCAGCGCCAGTGTGTGTTTCTTGCCCGCGACCAAGTATGTTGCTTCGACAAACTTGCCGAGCGTGACCGAATTATCGGCGAGTACATCGTAAGTTGGCGCTCTATACTCTGAGCCTTGGCCATCGAGACCGACTGCGATTTTCCAGTCCTTAGGCACATCGAACGTAAGTCGACATGGTTCCTGGGTTCGTCCCACCACGTACATATAACTTGGCGTACCGCTGTAATGTCCCATTCCATTTGAGAAATTGAAAGGGACTCGATAAGAGACGATAATTTCTGTTGCCTTAGCCGCGTTGATCTTCCAAGTGTGATCATCGACTGTGTCGATAGAGACGACGCCATTGTCAGGACCTTTAGCGATGAGGTCCTTAATATTTTTGCCCGAATCGGAGAGGACATAGTAACCCGGCATCCACCGTGGAATCTGGACCAGAGTTTCGGCAGATTTTGTGGGAATTCGGATCTCAACAATCAATTCCTTCGTTTCAGGACGAGGATGAACGGTGTAGCGGATCTCGGCGTGAGCCGCGCCCATCATAACAAAGGTGGCTATGGTAATAGCCGAACGAATATGATACCGATGCATTTCGTAAGTATAACCGGGCACGACTATGAAGCTTCGGCTACTTTTGCCTTATATTTGGCGTACTCGACCGCGTCGGATTCTTCTAACTGGATCCTTTCGGCAGCTCTTCTCAGCGCGTTGAGCGCCTGTTGAGCTCTTTGCTCGGCTTGAATCCCTTCTTTTGATCAGTCTTTTGTTCCTTCATCCATGATCCTTTTTTTGGCTTCTTGTGGCACGGTCGAATTGTACCGTCAACTGATTGTTTACCCCTGACATCCCCAGAAGTCCCTTGACAAGCTTAGCACCGCGGGTTGGCGGACGAAGCCGAGTTTGTCGTTGATGGCAAGCATGGGTTTGTTGCGCGTGTCGTTGTCGGTTTTGATTGTTGCGATTCCGAGGCGTTTGATTTCCGTTGCCTGGGCAATTTTTAAGGCGAGGGCGATTCCCTTTCCGCGATAGTTGCGGTGGGTAGCGGTGAGCCACTGATCAAAATGGTCGTTCTCATGATCGTGGAAACCCGCCGTGAATCCGACTATTTGGCCATCTTTGAAGGCGAACAAGGTGGCGCTTCGAACCAGGTCTGGTTCCTGTACGATTTGGGTTTCAAAGAAATCGAAGGTCAGGGGAGTCGGGGGAGCGGTGCGGGGGACGTCTTGTCGGACGATGGTGAAGAAGTCAAACCACTGCTCACGGACTTCGGGTGAATCGAGTTGTTCGAGCGACTTGATTTCGAGTCCGTCGATCGGTTGATCAAAGTTCGAGGGGCTAAAGGTGCTGAGGTCCAACGCGGAAATGAAGTTTCGCTTCTGCTCTGCATAGCCACGGCGGGCGGCGAACTCGAGTCCGGCTTCGTTGGCTTCGGACACTTGGCAGGAAATGCTTAGGAGACCGAGATCGGCGAGATGATCAAATACCGTTTGGTACAAAGAACTCCCTATCCCCTGCTTTCTGAAGTCTTTCGAAACTCCCATTTCAAGCATGTATTTCATTGGATGATAAGAACCCGCGGTTCGATTGGCGACGGCAACGCCAACGATCTCATCGGCCGCTTGAGCAACAAATATGATGCGCTGTAGTTCGGGAGCAAGCGTTTCTTCATCGCGGAGGACTTCTTGCCGAGAGACTTTATGCATTGGCGCACATTCGTTTTGGACCCGAATGACTCCGTCTAGATCTTCGGGTTGCGAAGGTCGGATGATCCAATTCATTTCAGCGTTATAAGCCAAGTGGATGCAGAGCTCCGCCACACCAGGAACACTTGTTCGGATTGCGGGTGAGGACTTTTCGGTTGCAGTGAGGGCAGATTCGTTCGGCGCGGGAGATTTTCCCGTCAACTTTACCGTCTCGCCCATCGACTTCGGTGATTGCTTCGACGAGGAGTTCGTCGGTGTAGCCGTGTTTATCCTTGAGGATGGTCCACATCGCAGCGCAGGCTAGTTCGAGGGATTGGAGTCGGAGCTCGATCGCCTTGGAGGAATCTTCGGCGATCATTCTGGCGTCGGCGGAGGAGATGCCGGACATTCCGCCGACTGGGTTTGAAATCATGTAGGAGAGCATTGGTCAGAGTATATAACTCGTTTTGGCGGGTTTGGGTTGCGACGGGGGAATTGAAGGAACTCTGATCCGTGTAAAGTAAGTTGTTCTGGAGAAGGAGCCATGAGGAGTCGAATAGCTTGGATCATTGTCGGCGTGCTTGTCTTCTGCTGTTTGCCGATTGCATTTGTAATCGCTTGGATTCGAGACAGCCAGACCGGGCACTATCGACACCCTAGTCACTACGACATAAGCTTTGATTTATCCCCGAAGGGTGACGAAATCGCATTTAGCCTGCCCGTGGAGGGTGGCATGGACATTTACCTTTATAACATTCCGCTGAAAAAGGTTTCTCGGTTGCTGACAACAGAAAAGTATGAGTGGGCACCCAGGTTTTCATCCGACGGTTCAAAACTTGCATTTGCTGGCGGTGTGCCCGGTGAACGAGGAGACCACATATTTGTGCTTGATCGGAAAAGCAGTAAGTTGGAGCAGCTTACAAAGGGTCTCGATAACGACACTTGGCCCAGCTTTTATGACCATGACCGCAAGATAGTATTTACTCGTGAGACAGAGTATCAATGGGGCGGACTTACCCCAAATTGGCACGACGCGGGAAAGGTTCATTCGCTCGACCTTTCGACCCACGAAATCAAGCAAATTGATGACCGATCTCTTTACGTTATGGCTCCCGAAGTTTTGCGTTCTGGACTTCTCTTTGTGAACGACTTTCAATTCATTAAGACAGTTGATCTGAAATCGAAAGCCCAGAAAGTACTGGTGAAAGAATGTCGCGACGCCCGGATTTCCGCAGACGAGAAATCCATTGTCTTCACGGAAGGTGGCCTTAAGGATAACTATCTCATTCACGTCAAATCCTTGGTTGATGGATCGGTACATGGAATGATTGAGTGGAATCAAAATCCGTGTTCTAATCCTGTGCTTTCGTCCGACAGGAAATCGATCTACTACCTTGAGAGAGCATACGACTCGTCCAATGGTCATCAACTTACTCTGAACAGGATTGGTCGGGATGGGAAGAATCCCGAAGTGTTGTTTAACTTCGACGACGTGGAGAGTTTGGGAAGGTCATAGGTGTTAGGCGCTTGGCCAACGCCAAGAAAAGAAAGTTGAATTTCAGCGAAATAAATTTCGCAGGCCAAAGCGCGAATAAATTCGCGCACTCCATATAATTTGCAGACAAAAAAATGGCCCCGAGGGTGTCGGGGCCTATGTGGCTGGAGAATGATATTGTCTTACTCACCGAGTCGCTGTCTTCGTAGGAATGTCGGTATGTCTAGATCAATATCTTCAAGTTGAGGCGCTGCTAATTGGGTTTGTGAACCCTCATAGGCGATCGAACTTGTAGGTAAGGACGTGGTGTCGGGCAAGAACGGCTCAGAATTATTTCGCTGCCGCGAATATTCTGCCGGGATCGTTGGTTGAACAAAGATCATCGGGTCGATCTTGGCCGAAACCGTTCGATTGGAGAGGTCCATACCAGCCGCTAGCAAAGTGATTTGAACTTCGCCATCGGCGGTTTCCTTCATGACGTGGCCCATGATGATTTCGGCATCTTCGGCATCGGTGAACTGAAGGATGTATTCCATCGCTTCGTGCGCTTCGCCGATGCTGAAATCTGGGCCAGCGGTTACGTTGACCAATAGTCGCTTCGCCCCTTGGATGTTGGTTTCCAACAACGGTGAGTTAGCGGCCGCTTGTGCAGCGAGCTTCGCTCGCTGGTCGCCCACAGCGCGGCCAAGTCCCATGAGGGCGACCCCCGCATTGCTCATTACCGACCGAACGTCGGCAAAGTCGACGTTGATGATTCCGGGCAGCAGAATGATATCGGAGATACCTTGCACTCCCTGCCTCAACACGTCGTCGGCTTCAGCAAAAGCTTGTTGCATCGTCGTTTTCTTTTCGACGACATCGAGGAGTCGGTCATTTGGGACCGTGATGAGGGTGTCCACTTGTTCGCGTAGGGCTTCCGCTCCGGCGGCAGCGAGTTTCCCTCGCTTTGGCCCTTCGAAGAGGAATGGCTTGGTGACAACGCCAACCGTGAGGATTCCCATTTCTTTGGCAATCTTCGCGACGATAGGCGCGGCACCCGTTCCGGTTCCGCCGCCCATTCCTGCAGTGATGAAGACCATATCGACGCCTTCGAGCTCTTCTCGAATGATGGCTTCGCTTTCGTTTGCCGATTGCTCTCCAACAGTAGGATCGCCTCCGGCACCGAGTCCACGGGTCAAGTCATTTCCCAACTGAATCTTCTTGGGAGCAAGACTCGTTGATAATGCCTGGGCATCGGTGTTCATCGCTACGAAATGAACGCCCATGACGCCTTCACGAATCATACGGTTGACCGCGTTGCTTCCAGCACCGCCGACTCCGATTACTTTTATGGTCGCTTGATTTTCAAACAAATTTTCCGGTCGCATTGTTTTCCAGATTTTGCCGTCCAGGCAATTTACACGCGACAATCCCTTGCTGCGAATAAGGACGGAGGAGACGCTTTAAAAGGCGCACCAGATATTATTCAACCTCGCAAATGGGGATAAGATTCCATTTTGGGGATAAGTGGGAAGATAGCCTTTAGCTGTTAGTCGTTGGTCGCAAGGAGCGGCGATAATCGCCGGGTCGCAAAGCTCCTTGGACTTGGGACTACTCTGACCTTTCCAGGGGTCTTCGTTCCTCGACTATTATCTGTGACCCCTCCGGGGTCAAGTTCCTGATGTTTCAAGTTGATAGGGCAAAGCCGCATTGGTGCAGAATGCGTTAGCCGTTGGCAGTTGGCAGTTGGCAGAAATAGCTTAGTTCAATCTTTCGACGGTGTACCGTGCGATGCCTTGGAGGAGGGATTCGTTATCTAGTCCTTGGACACATTGGGAGGCAGTTTTTGCCAGGTCCAAAGCTTTGGTTCGGCTTGCTTCGATTCCGTAGACTGCTGGATAGGTTGCCTTTTGTCGCTCGCGGTCGCTACCTGCGGCTTTACCAAGCTGGTCGGCGGTTCCGGTTTCGTTAAGAACATCGTCGGCAATTTGAAATGCAAGGCCGATGCATTCACCGTACTCGCGCAGTTTCGCTCGGGAGTTAGATTTCGAGAAAAGGGCGCCTATTTCGCAGGATGCGGCGATAAGGGAGGCGGTTTTTCGACGATGGATGAGTTCGAGGGTCGCGGCATCGACGGGTTTACCTTCGCTGAGAATATCGATGGTCTCGCCGCCGACGAGACCGAGGGAACCGACGGCGGTCGTCAGTATTTGAATCGTTGGCACCGTGATTTCAAAGGGGCTCTTTTGGTTGGCGACGGTCTCAAATGCCAAAGCGAACAAGGCGTCCCCCGCGAGGATCGCGATTGCCTCGCCAAATTTGACATGGCAGGTGGGCAGTCCGCGTCTCAGGTCGTCGTTGTCCAGGGCGGGAAGGTCGTCGTGGATGAGCGAAAAGCAGTGGATCATTTCGATGGCGCAGGCAGCATCGAGGGCATCTCGGCGATTTTCACCCGCACAGATTAGGCTTAGAACAGGGCGTATTCTTTTCCCAGGGGCGAGTGCGCTGTACCGCATAGCCTGGTGGAGTTGGGGTGGCTCGGCGGTTTCGAGCGGGAGTAATTGGGCGAGTCGAGCATTCACTTCGAGGATATAGGGGCGAAGCGAAAGCTCGAAGTCCATGACGTTAGGATACCGAGTTGAAGGAAAGGGTGAGGAGACGTGATCAATTCCGCTCGGATCGTGATTTGACAATTACACTACAAGCGGGTCAACATCCCCCTCGCCACCCGAAGCTATGGTGTTCACTTGGGTCTGTTGATGTGTTTCCAAGCTTCAATTACGGCAAAGTATAAGGAAACGACCAGAAAGATGAAAAAAATCCAGCCAAGAACTCTCATTGCTTTTCTTCAAACCTTATTCTTCCATAAAGTTCAATTTTCAGCCAATTCGTGGGTTAGTTCGATTTCATTCACTGACAACTCTCAGCCTCGCAGAGGTCGTCCTGGTCCCTTAGCGACTATAGTGTCACTGATTGCTTTCCATTCTCACATCCCCCTCTCAGTCACGCGTTTCATTGGTGCCAAATACTAGGAATGAAACGCGCGCCAGCTCTCCTCAGGAGAGCATCTTTAGATTGAAGTCTTTCATCAGCCATTTTCAGAACGGGCGAGGTGAAAGCTCAAAATCCATTCCGTAAGGATACCGAACGCTGTCAGCCGTCAGCCGAAAATCAAAGCGCCTAGGTACGCTCAACCTGATGTCGTCGCTCCTGTTTTATCGCCCCTGGAACTTTCGCGACGGCGACGCATCTCAAATTTCTGCGATCATGGAGCCAGACCGGAAACCTGACGACCGATCCCCGTTCGTTCAATATGCTCGGTCGGCGGCGATGTGGGCGGAGTGGGTTCGGGAGGAGGTCGTCGTGCTTGATCCTGAAATTCAGACGCCATCGGTTGAGGTTGCGGGACATGCCTTTCGATATGCTTTGGTGCCGATTGATTCGCTGATGCCATTGGTTTCGGTTCCGCCATCGGCGCGAGTTCACCAGCAAAGGCTGTTGGAAGCGACCCAACTTTACTCCGAACCGATTGTTGTTGTTGAACTCGAAGGTGGGATCTATTCGGTGGTTGGGAATCATGAACTCTTTTCTGCGGCGAAAGCATATCAACAAGAATTGGCGAGGCCAAACAAGCAGCGGCCATCGGACTTCTGTTTAGTTGCGGTGACCGACGAGTCGTTTTTGACTACGATCCAAGCCAAGCCTTTATCTTTTTGCTGCACGAGGCCGCTTGATGAGCTTCGCCCAATGCTGATCGAAGCGGGCTACGCCGTAAGTCCTAGGGCAGATGACCCACAACACGCCACCCTTCAGGTTGCGGAGGATAAATACTTATGTCCTTTCCGTGGTAGTGACGGTGAATTGGAGAAATTGCGGGAGATTCTGGGCGTCAGAAGTCTTGATTCTGGTTCGGATTTGATTAACTTAGATGACAGCAGCGGCAACGCAATCGTGACATTAATGTCCCCAAAACTGACAAAAAATGTCATCAAATCGAGGTTCGAGTACCCATACATGGCTTACGCGAATAGCATCCTGCCGTTGCCAGGGGCTAATATGTGGAGTCTTAGAGATTTTCGAATTTAATGAAGGTTCTTTTGATGGGCACAGGTGGAGCAGACGGGATTCCGGCTCTCTATGGAAGCGACCGAGTGAGCAAAGTAGCTCGCGCGAACGGCGGCAAAGACCTCCGCACCCGTTCGGCTGCCCTCATTGATGCCACCCTCAAGCTCGATCTCGGTCCGGATACGCTTAGCCAGGTCCATCGATTTGGAATTGATGCCCGCGATTGGTCTGCGGTGTTTTTTACCCACAGTGACGAAGATCACCTGTGCTTGAGTGAGATTCAGTACGGAATGTTTCCCTTCGTTGACGACGAGAAGCTGGACTACACGATTTACGGCAACGAAATCGTTTGCCAGCTTATTCGGCATCGATATCCCGAATGGCCCATTGACCTTATTGAGCTTAAATCCTATGTTCCCGTGGTCCACGAGGAATACCACGTCACCCCAATCAAGGCAACTCACAAGGGTGATGAAGAATGTCACAACTTCATCGTTGAAAAAGATGGCCGAAAGCTGCTGTACGCTACCGACACAGGTTTCTATCGAGATGAGGTGTTCGATTTTTTGGCGGGTCGAGAAATCGACGCGTTGGTCGTCGAATGTAGCGAAGGATTTCAAAAAACACCCTATATTGGGCACATGGATATTGCCCAATGTGTTGAGCTCGTTGAGCGGCTGCGAGCGAACGGAGCGTTGATCTCTGATGCGCGTGTGGTCACAACTCACCATGCAGCAGGTGGCGATGCAACCCACGATGAACTTGTCGCGGCCCTCAAACCTCACGACATTGAGGCAGGATTCGACGGATTTTCGTTCGATGTTTGAATCATTCTTGGTTGGACTCCCGTCACTATTTAAGCCAACGGATTGGCGGGCGCAATATTGGCCAGGATGGCCTTTTTCTTTTCACGGGATAATTAGTTGTAAAATAGGTTATCGGAGGCTTGTTCAAAACAATTGGTTAATCTCGTAGCTGGCGTTGTTCTCGCTCAAAAACCCCTATCGACGCCAATTGGCACATTTGGCTTTCCTCAGCCCGCTCGGGTATCGACTCGAAAACCAAATCCGGACGGAAAGGTGTTCATTGTTATGTACCACCATTTCCGAGAAGGGTCCAATGCGATGTTCCGCTCGCCCTCAAAATTTCGCCAAGACTTAGAGCATCTTTACAAAATGGGCTTTCGCCCAGTAACTATCTCCGAATATGTCGGAAACAGAATGATTTTGGCTCAAGGTGCATCTCCTGTGGTCATGACGTTTGACGATGGGCACCCCGACCAATTTACAATCCGCAAAGATGGGACGATTGATCCTAAATGTGCAGTCGGAATCTGGGCTGATTTTGCAAAAACTCACCCTGACTTTCCGGTTAAAGGCACTTTTTACACGCTTCCAGTTTTGTGGGGTCAGCATAACCTCATCCAAAAGAAAATCGACATGCTGAAGGGATGGGGATCGGAAATTGGTAACCATACCTACAATCACCGTTTTTTGAGTCGTCTGAATGATGATCAAGTGAAGGCGGAAATCGCCAAAATGAATGATCTTTTGGTTAGCTATGGTGTAAAGCCCAATATGCCATTTTGCCCGCCCTATGGCGAGTATCCCCACAACAAATCGTTGGTTAAATCGTTCACCTATAAAGGCAAACTGTACGCTCATTCATCGGCATGTATGGCGTGGGATTCTCCGGCAGCCTCGCCGAATGACGCGAAAAAATTCAATCGATACAAATTTGAGCGACTCCATGGAAATGGCCGTGAAATGGGGATTGATTACTGGCTCGACAAAGTTCAAAAAGGCAAAGTGCAAGTATATGTTGCTCCTTAACCGTTAGCCATGCACCACGATGCCCCTTCGGCCAGTATTGTTTCCAACCTGATCATTTTGGTATTGCTCCTGATCGGCAGTGCATTCTTTGTTGGCGGAGAGTATTCGCTGGTTTCGATGCGTCGGTCACGCCTTGAGGGCATGGCCAAGAAGGGCAATAAGGGTGCGAAAGATATCCTCAAGATGTCCGAAAATGTTTCGCCGTTCATCGCAGGGACACAAATCGGCATTACGATGATCGGGGTAGCGATGGGTTCGTTTACCGAGCCCTTCGTTACTCACCTTCTCGTTGAAAAGTTTTCTGGTCTCAATCACACGGTCACTGAAGTTCTTTCGTTTGTCATCGTCCTGTTTTTTCTGGTTGTTCTTGGCGAATTGATCCCGAAATATGTTGCCCTCAAACATCCCGAGCGATTTATCTTCCTGACCTATCGCCCGCTTAGGCTCTTTGTCAAGCTTTTTTCGGCCATCATCTGGTGCGCCCAATGGGTGTCGCAACTCCTGCTCAAGCCCTTTAAGATCAACATTAGGGAGACGGGCAAGGAAACGATCGGCAAAGAAGAGCTGATCATGATGGTTCAGTCAACCGGATCTGAAGGAGTGCTTGAAAAGGCTCATGCCGATTTGGTATCTCGCGCCCTCCGACTCGACGCATTGGCGGCGCGCGACATCATGGTTCACCGCCTTGATATTAAGTGGTTGGACATCGACTTGAATCTGCAAGAAACCCTGTCGAAGATGTCTCAGATTCGCTATTCCCGAGTTCCAGTTTGTCGGGGAGACATTGATGACATTGTTGGGATTGTCTACACGGTTGACTTGTTGAGAGCCTACACCAATTCTGATTTTGACCTCGAAAAGCTGGCTCGTCCATTTGTTGCTATCCCCGAGAACCTTCCGATGGAGCGCATTGTACAAACGATGCGAGAAAGCAATTCCCAGGTTGTCATTGTGCTGGACGAATATGGTGGGACGAGTGGACTGATAAGCCTTGAAGACGTGGTTGAGGAAGTCTTTGGCGAACTGCAAGACGGCCCAGACAGTGAGCGAAATCCAATTGAGACGCTGCCAAATGGTCGAGTTTCGGCACGGGCTGAAGTCCGTTTTGACGAGTTAGTGAATAAGCTTGGGCTGAACATTGACATTGCCAATCGAACGGAGACTTTGGCGAATATGATCGTCGAGAAGCTTGAGCGGGTTCCGCGTCCGGGAGATTCGGTTGAAACAGAGCTTGGCTCGATGCGGGTGGAGAATATGGCGCGAAGGAGAATCACCCGGGTTGGGATTTCGATTGATCCGAAGTTGCTGGACCAGAAGGGACATTAGCCAGCCATCGATGGTGGCGGTTCGTCGATCAATTGCATTCGTTTGGCGATGGCCACGGCGCCATCCGAAACATGTTCCAGGGCATGAAATACCTCAATCGCCCGTACCAAGCCTTTGGCGTCGGTCGGGTCTAGCTTCAAAATTCCGAGTAATTCGTCCCTAGCTTTGCTGTAAGCCGAATCAACTTCATCATCGGTGTCAATAATCGATTGTGCTAGCTCCGGGTCAAAATCGGCATAAAGCCGAACCGCGCTCGCCAATTGACGACGTGCAATCTCGCTGAGGTCGCTGAGCTGGACCTTCATTGATGACGGGAAATTTGAACCTAGTTTGATGCTTCGACGCGCAAGCTTCACTGCATCATCAGCGACTTCTTCAATTTCGCCAACCACCCCGAGAGTTGAAATTAAAAATCGGAGATCGGAACCGACTGGACTCTCTTGCATGACCAGCATTATGGTCTCAATCGTCGTTTGGCGCTCGGCGGCATCAACCGCGTCATCGTCCCGAATGACTTCATTTGCCAGAGATGGGTTTCCGGTGATGACTGATTCCGACGCCTTCTTAACCATGTCATGGGCAAGATTTCCCATGGCGATGACTTGGCTTCGAATAGCGGACAGCCTTTCTTCATAGTGAATTCGCAATGTCGGTTTTCCTTAACTTTCTATTAACATTATGGCCACAGATTTGAATTCTGCGTAGGTTTGGAATTGCGTCAATTTTTGACTCACAATTCGACCCTAACTTTAGTAACGTCTTTAAAAGCTGAATTGTGTCGTCGGCAAGTCCTACTTGTACTGCGGCGAAAAGACTGGGGCGGCAAAGTCTCCTGCCGAACCTGTCAGATTCTTGGCACCGCTGCCATCGTTAGCCGCGACAAAAATTGCTTGATGTCCGCCCTCTTGACGAACAAAGGCTATCTTCCGGCCGTCCGGGCTATAACTTTGATCGGTTACGGTTCCAGGCGCAACTTGTGACATTCCTCGAATTCCGCCAGCGGTTAGGGGGCACGATACGAGATTTTGGGTTTCCATGTTGCCGTCACCCATATACTTTCCAATTTGGAACATCATCGCGCTTCCGTCCGGTGAAACAACCGGATTTCCAAAGCAAAAATCTCTGCCCGGGCTTGGCCCAATGAATTCAGCTTTTGGCCCTGTATTGGTGATCGAAAGCATAAACAAGGCGTGAACAAAGTCGTACTTTGGCGGCTTGTTATCGGGACCAAGAACAGGCGTGCCGTCTGGCTTTAGAATTGGTAACACTTCTGTGATTGAAAAGATCAAGCTGCCCGATTTAGGATCAACCGCAAGGTTAATTTTTTGAGCCACGAACAAGATTTGGGGAGGCCGAACATCTCCTTTTTCATCCGGGTCGTTGTTTTGAATGATTAGCGATTCGCCTTTGTCTTCTCGTCGCATGACCGCCGCAGTGTAGTGTCGATCGTTAAACCAGCGTGCAACCTTAAAGCTATCACCATATCGCTTGTAAATCAGATCGAATGCGCTCGTGGAACCGCCCTCAGGGTCGCCATTCGCCTTTTTTGGTGGTGGCATGACCTGCTGGCTTTTTGCGGTTTTCGGGGTGAATTTTTGAACTGTTCCGCGAACCATTACAAGTCCTACTAGCTCGCCATTCCCCTTATCTTGAGTATCAAAAGTGAGGTTGCTTCGTCCGGCCTTGTCGATTGAGCGTTGATCAACTTTGTCTCTCTGAGGATCCCATCGGTAGATGTGGAAGCTGTCGTCTTTTCGGTCACTAATAAAGAACAGCCTTTCGCCTTTCGGATCCCAGGCCAAGTCCCGATCAGATTTGCCCATCACGTATCCACTCGACTGAGTTACTTTGCCTTGAGCATCGATGACAACCGCTTGGGATCCTTGGTCGAGCAGTCGGGTCGCTGCAATCATCGTGCTGGTATCCGAGTGAAGTTGGAGGTCGCCTTTGAGTCCGATGAACCAATATCCTCCGTAGAGGAACACGGCGAGAATAACTGACATGATCGCGAGCCGCTTGGCGGTTCGGGGCCGAATTCCGCGACGGATTTTTTCAGCATCTGCCTTTTCATAAGCCGAAACGAAAGTCTTCTTTTCCGGTTGAATTTCGGGTTCGTTTGCCTCGGGTACGTTTGGTTCGCTCATTGATTTATACAGGGATTATGTCATCCAAGCCAGTATGAGTTCCAGAAAAGGCGACAATCACTCGCTAAACGAGCTGATCACCGACGGAAAGATGTCTTCCGAGCGCCCAAGCGGCACCCGACATGGCTGGCTTTCCTTCTGGCTGAATCGTTATCAGCGCAAGACTTGTGCCAACAAATGAGACAGTTAGAGGATTCAATGACACGATTTGCCCCGGCGTCTGGTTATTTGGTACTCCGCGGCATTCTTTGATCTTGATTCGACCATGCGAAGTATTGAGAAAAACAGAGGGAAATGGCGAAAAAGCTCGAAATCGGTTGTATTCTTCGATTCCATTTCGCGTGACGTCCAGCTCCGTCTCAGCGCGGTCAATTTTGGTAGCGTAGGTTGCTTGGTCACTGTCTTGAGGGGTTCGCGGATAATTGCCGCTCGCCAGTCGTTCGATCCAGTTGGCGGCTAAGTCTTTGGCGATAAATGAAAGTCGGGTTTGGAGTTCGCCGTAGGTTTCGTTCGGATCGATTGGGGTTCGGACAATGTCAATCATATCGCCAGTGTCCATGCCTTTGTCCATTTGCATCAGCGTGACTCCGGTCTCGGTGTCACCGTTGAGGATGCATCTCTGGATTGGGGCGGCTCCGCGGTACTGAGGCAGGATTGATCCGTGGAGATTAATTCCGCCGTGCTTGGCGGTTTCGAGCAATTTGAGGGAGAGGATTTGACCGTAGGCAGCGACGATGTGGACGTCGGCAGCTATGGCGGCAATTTGTTCGACAAATTCAGGTGCGCGGGCTCGTTCGGGGGTTTCGACGGGAATACCAAGCTCAAGGGCGAGTTTCTTGACTGGACTGGACTGAAGTTTCATGCCTCGACCAGTCGGGCGATCCGGTTGGCTGACCACAAGGACGACGTGCGGGGCTATCGCTTGGAGGGCGGGAACGGCGAAGTCACTGGTACCGAAATAGACGACTTTCACTCGGCATCATCCGCATCCATCTTGTCTGGGTCCGTCCAGTGCAGCGTGGCGGCATCGACTTTATCGATGAAAAGAATTCCATCAAGGTGATCAATTTCGTGTTGCGCGACCCGGGCTGACATCCCTTCAAGCTCGAAAATCATCTCACGCCCCTTTCGGTCCATGGCTTCTACCTCAACATAGTCGGCCCGTTTCACGTCGCCATAAAGTCCGGGAATGGAAAGGCAACCTTCTAGTCCGATTTGCTCTCCCTCGGCCCGAATAATTCTTGGGTTGATGAGCGCGGTTGGTTTGTAATCCATTGGAGCAATGACAATGACTCGGGTGCTGATTCCGAGTTGAGGAGCCGCTAGTCCAACGCCGCTGGCTTTTCGCATGGCCCGCATCATTTCGTTAATGAGGAAGTCGGTTTTCTTGTTGATTTTCGCATCAACGGCAATTTTTCGAAGCACCGGATCGGGAATCTTTACAACGGGACGATCCTTGCTCTGAACGAACAGGTGCTTAAATTCCTCTGGAACAACGATCTCCACCCCCCTATTGTGGCGCAAAAAGCGGGTTAAATCCCAGTCATGCCCCTTGTCGACATGCCGTTGGATCAACTCCTGACTTATCTAGGCCGAAATCCTAAGCCGTCGGACTTCGAAGTTTTCTGGGATCAAGCGTTGGCCGAGCTTGCCGATACAACTCCGTCGATGACCTTGACGCCAAAGGCTATTTCAGCGGATTTTGCTGAATGCTTTGAGCTTCGATTTCATGGGACGCGAGGCGGACATGTCTACGCAAAGTATGTTCGGCCGAAAGGAAAGAAGAATTGTCCGGTTCTGCTTCGATTTCATGGCTATTCGGCAAGTAGTGGAGATTGGTCCAACCAACTCGCTTGGGCGGCGCGCGGTTTTGCCGTGGCTTCGATGGATTGTCGGGGACAAGGAGGCGGGTCTCATGACATGGGTATGTATCAAGGCATGACTCTGCGAGGTCATATCGTTAGGGGATTGGACGGACCGCCCGAGCAAATGTATTTCCGCAATGTTTTTCTGGATACCGCGCAGTTGGCGAGAGTGGTTGCGGATTTTGATGAGGTGGACGCAAGTCGGATGGGAGCGACTGGGGGTTCTCAGGGCGGGGGATTAGCGTTGGCGTGCGCGGCTTTGGCTCCGATTAAGATGTGCGCTGCAGTCTTTCCGTTTTTGTGCGACTATAAGCGGGTTTGGGAGATGGATTTGGCGAAAGATGCTTACGACGAGATTCGCTACTTTTTCCGGAGCTTTGACCCTCGGCATGAGCGGGAAGACGAGCTGTTTACTAAGCTGGGATATATTGACAATCAACATTTGGCTTCTCGGATCAAGGGTGAGGTTTTGCTGCTCGGAGGTCTGATGGATTCGATCACTCCGCCAAGCTCGTACTTTGCGGCTTATAACAAGATCAAGGGTCCCAAGAAGCATGTTTTGTATCCTGACTTTGGCCATGAGGGTTTGCCGGGTTCGGACGATATTATTTGGGAGTTTTTCCAGGGGTTATAGGGAGGAAGGCGGAAGTTGGGAGCGTTTTTGCCAAAAATCTACTCTCAAGGTTCATCAAACTGTTTCGATTTCTCAAGTGGATTTGATTCACCCATCTCTCTTCAAAAAGAGAGATCTTGGTTGGAACGTGGCCGGGAGTTGTCAGAACGGATAGGCACCAAATCCTATCCATACTAGTTCCTTGGTAGTACTATGATCGCAGCATAGAAGGTTGATGAATGACGTCAAACAGTCCATAGATGACCTTTATCGAGCAGAGTCTCGGCGGGTGTTTGCGACTCTTGTTCGCTTGCTGGGTGATTTTGATCTGGCGGAGGACTCGATGCATGAGGCATTTAGTGCGGCGATGGAAAAGTGGCCGCAGACAGGCGTTCCTGAGAATCCAGTGGCTTGGCTCATTTCGACCGGGCGGTTTAAGGCGATCGACACTATTCGACGGGGAACACGGTTCCAGACCCTAACTGAGAGTCACGATGCGGCAATTGACATTGACCATGAGCACGAAGCGGTCGGTGACGAAGTGCTTCGTCTTATCTTTACCTGTTGCCACCCCGCCCTAGCCCCAGATGCCCAAATCGCGCTAACTCTTCGCGAAGTTTGCGACCTCACGACGGAGGAGATTGCGCGCGCTTTTTTGACCCCGGTTCCAACTCTCGCCCAGCGTATTGTTCGAGCTAAGGCAAAGATTCGCGACGCGCAGATTCCGTTTGAAGTGCCTGATGAAAATGAACTCGGAGCGCGACTGCGCAGTGTTCTCCGGGTTATTTATCTTGTTTACAACGAAGGGTATTCGGCGAGTTCGGGCGAGACTGCGGTCCGCCGAGACCTGGTTCAGGAAGCCATTCGTTTGACCCGGTTGGTTGCGTCGTTGCTGCCCGATGCTGAAGTGTTTGGCTTGCTTGCCCTCATGCTTTTGCAGGAAGCCCGGAGGACAACACGAACGACACATGATGGGGATTTGATTCCGCTGGATGAGCAAGACCGCTCCCGGTGGAACATGGCGCAGGTTGAGGAGGCGTCGTTGATCACTCAGCAAGCCTTGCGCACGGGTCGGTTTGGGGTTTATACGTTGCAGGCGGCGATCGCGGCGGTTCACGCGGAAGCAAAGACATACGAAGAAACGGATTGGGAAGAGATCATCGGGCTCTACGATGCCCTCCTCCAGATGGAGCCATCGAGTGTCATCCAACTGAACCGCGCGGTGGCGGTTGCGATGTATCATGGCCCTGAGCAAGGGCTCGAATTGGTGGACGACCTCATAAAAGAGGGTGGCTTGATGGATTATCATCTGGCTCACGCGGCTCGGGCCGACTTTTGTCGGCGCCTTGATCGCAAGGATGAGGCGCGGGCATCCTATTTGTTCGCAATCAAGTTGGCTCATCAAGAGCCTGAAAAGCGCTTTTTGAGCCGGCAAATCGAGAAACTTTAGAAAATTTGAAATCATTGTCGAATGCTCTTAGGGCCGTTCGATTACTCATCATCAAGGCCAAAACTGGTCAACAACGGAGAAACTCAAATGTCTTTTACAAAAACAAGCACCCTTCAGCCAATCCCTTACCTCGCCTTCAACGGCGACTGCGCCGACGCGATGCGTTACTACGAAAAGGTCCTCGGCGGAACGATCAAGGTCATGATGTCCGGTAAGGATTCCCCATTCAAGGATCCAATGATCGAGTCTTTTGGCGACCGAATCCTCAATGCTCAGCTTGAACTTCCCGGTGGAGTTTTCCTTTTTGCTGGCGATGCTCCGACCCCAATGGAATATCAGGGGATGCATGGTTTCAGCCTGACTTTGAACTTTGATACCGTCGAAGAAGCTGAGTTGATTTTTAACACACTCGCCGAAGGTGGCCATGTCACGATGCCGTTCAGCCCAACTTTCTGGGCTGAGAAATTTGGCATGCTTACCGACAAATTTGGAGTTCATTGGATCATCAACGGCAATCTTCAGGCGATGTAAGACAGGTAAACCTAAGGGAGATTATTCATGAGCCAATATCGAACCCAAATCGACCCAGAGAGAGACCTGGTGCTTGAGCGAGTTGTGCCAACCAGCCGAGCCGATGTCTTCGCGGCGTGGACCAAACCTGAACTCATTATTCAATGGTTTGTGCCGAAACCCTGGACCATTACTTTCGCCGAAATGGATCTTCGGCCAGGTGGCGCTTCGAAAATCACTATGGCTTCACCGGAGGGTCAAGAGATGCCAAATGTCGGCTGTATCCTCGAGTGCATCCCCAACGAACGATTGGTGTTTACCAGTGCGCTTGAACCCGGATTTCGTCCATCACCCACTCCATTTTTTACCGGAGTCATTGAGTTGGAGGAGGTCGAAGGTGGAACCTTGTACCGAGCGATCGCAATGCACAAGGACGTCGAAGATCGCCAAAAGCATGAAGCGATGGGATTCCATACGGGCTGGGGTCTGTGCCTTGATCAGTTGGTGGAGTTGATGGCGAAATGAAATACCTTTGCCTCGTGTATTTAGATCAAGAACATTGGGATTCGTGCCCCGACGAAACGTGCGGGGCATACGCCCAAGATTTGATCGATGGCGGGCACATGGTTGCGGCCGAGCCTCTCCATGGGGTCCATACCGCGACATCCGTGCGAGTTCGTAACGGCCAGCTTTCGGTCACCGATGGTCCGTTTGCGGAGACGAAAGAGATGCTGGCTGGGTTCTATTTACTTGATGCGAAGGATTTGAACGAAGCGATTCGATTGGCGTCGGGGATCCCTCCCGCCAAGTACGGAACGATTGAAGTTCGTCCGGTTCGAACCCTAGATATGCCCGGTGGCACACCGTCCGTCGGGGCTCCATCGGTGGCGGGTTCATGAGAAAGCTTGTCTCGTTGATGCACGTTTCGCTTGATGGATTCGTCGCCGGACCCAATGGCGAAATGAACTGGATTAATATCTCGGAAGAGATTTTCGACCTCGCTGGCGACCTCACGAGCAAGGCCGACACCGCGCTTTATGGACGAGTGACGTACGACATGATGGAAGCCTATTGGCCAACCGCGGCTGACGGTCCCAATCCATCGAAGCACGATATTGAACATTCGGCTTGGTACAAAAGAGTTGACAAAGTCGTCGTTTCGACTACTTTGTCAAGTGATGCTGACCGCAAGCGAACCGTCATTTCCGACCACATTGAATGCGGAATCAAGCATCTGAAAGAGCAGGATGGTTCGAACATTCTCCTGCTCGGAAGTCCATCGGTAACTCGATTGCTTATCGAAGCTGACCTCATCGATGAGATGTGGTGGCTGATTAATCCCGTCATTCTCGGCCAGGGCATCAAGATGTTCCCTGAGCTGTCCTCCCCGAAGAACCTCACTTTCGTTTCAAGCGAAATGCGCGATCCGGGCGTCATTGTTCTCCATTCTCTCCGAAGTCAATCCTGAAATTATCATGTCTGCAATCGTTGCCTCCGACGCTAAAACTATCGCCGTTAAGTACCTGAAGAACGCCTTTTGGCGATTTCGGGTCGATCTGCTTGCTATTCCTGAGGAAGCTATGTTCAAAAGCTTTGGAGGATGCTCGCGCTCGATCGCCGATCTCGTTTTCGAAACTGGCCAGGTCGATAAGCATATTTGCCAAGGCGTTCGCGGTGAAACTCAGTTCGAATGGGTGGATGGCTGGTTGAAGGCTCCCGAGACTTGGAAGACCAAACAGCAAGTCGTTGATGCCTTTACCGAGTCGTCCGAGCAAACCATCAAGACCTTCGATGACCTCACTCTGGAGGAGCTAGAAGCACCTTATGAGGACGGCGGTAAGACCACCACGCGCATGGAGCGGTGTCGGTTCATTACCTTTCACACCGATTATCATAGCGGGCAAATTAACTTTGTCCAGTCATTGCTTGGCGACGACAAATTCCACTGGTTGGCTGGCTAACTTCAGAGAATTATTCGCTTCGCTCAATCGACTTGTATAGTTGTGGAAGAGGCGGAGGACCACAATCGACTAACAGCCATCAGGACTGTGTGGGTGAGTACGGTCCCCGTTTCTTTGCTTAACTTTTAGAGTGCGAATAAAGAATCCAACACCACAGTAACGAGCTGCGAGTGCGAATCAGAATCACAAGTCAGCACCGAGCAGAGGACCGCCTCAGGTACAAATCTATGATATCACTTGGAGCCGACGTTGCTAAAGACAGCATCGTCATTTTTGATGGAAACAGCACATTCACCGTTGCGAACAAACCAACTGAACTGAGGAAGTTCCTCGTCCAGCATCCAGGAGCTAGATTGGCAGTTGAGCCAACGGGTGGGATGCAGGACCTCATCTGCCAGATTGCCTTCAAGCTTGGGATGACGGTCTACGTCATCCAGTCTTCTTGGATCCGCTCTCACCGAAGAGGCATCAAACCACGAGGAAAGACCGACAAGATCGATGCCCAGACAATCCAGGACTTTCTGGTCGAGAGAGCCGACCATCTTCATATCTGGAGACCGCTTCCAAAGTTGCTGGCTGAGCTCAGATTGACTCTGAGACAACGCCAAGGTCTTGCCAAAGACCTCTCCAGGATGAGACAACGCTACCGAGCATTAAAGCTTGCAAAAGCTCATCTAGAGGCCCTTTTGAAGCCATTACATGACCTCATCCAGATGAAAGACGACCGGCTCAAAGAACTGCTCGAAGATATTCCAAACTTAGCATCGCTGGAGTTGGAATCCTCACGGCCGGCGCAGCGCTCTGTTCGCTAGAATATAGCCCGTTTAGGGACGCAGAAGCATTCGTCGCCTTCGCCGGAATTGACCCCGTGCCCAACGACTCGGGAAAATTCAAAGGGCAAAGACACATCTCGAAGAAAGGAGACATGACTTTAAGGACCTTGCGCTACCTCGCCGGGACGTCGGCGACCAGAACGAAAGCCTGGAAGCCAAGATATGAAAAGCTGCTCGCTAAAGGTAAAGAAAAGAAGCAAGCGATCGTTGCAATTGCCAGAAGGATCGCAATCACTCTCTACTCAGTTTATAAATTTAACTCGATGTTCGACATAAAGAGGATTGACAAGCAACTATAGAATCTCATCCGGTTTGGTCCTCACCGACTTCTCTCGCCCTCGCGCGCAGATGCCTTTTTGGCATCTGCTTCGCAGGGGACCTCAGAGAAGCATCTCGCTTCGCGAGGAAGTGATCTAGACCAGGAACGACACGTTTCATTGGTTGGATGGCTAGTCACTCCGAATCATACGTTCTTTCCACTTTTACCGACGTTCTCGGACGCTATCGACAGAACGAGACCTTCAGCGAGTGTCTGGTAAACGGAGTTGATTTAGGAATTACACTTCGACTTCTCAATTCTTTGTTCGTCAATGACCATACTGAAATGTATAGCTTCTGTGATTGATTTCACAACACTATCATACGGGTATAAACGACCATTGACATAAATACTTTATCCATCCTGACTGCCTGGAAACTTTTTTAACTATTGTCGATACACTTGTGTTATCATTTCATTTATAACGACAATGAAGTCAAGAGCCAATGATGGACCGAAGATTGACATGCACTTTTGGCGAAAGAGCTTAAATTTTCTTGGAATGCTATACGCCATTGGAGTTTGTGCCTGGATTGGAATTCAAAGTTGGAACCTTTGGTATCGAGAGGAAGTTAGGCTTCTACTAATCTCCCGACAATCACAACAGCAAGATCTATCTTTAATTACGCTGGGCCAAGAAAGTTCTGGCGGACACTTCACATATTGTCCAGCAACTTCTCGCTTTGGGCGCGACATGCTCGCTCAAGTCAAGGCACCGGCGTCGGCGCCTCTGGTCCTAATTATTGATCCGCTTACTCGGGCTGGGGAGGGGGGGGGGCAGATCCACAGTCGTCACTGACACAGCAAAGATTAAGCAGGAAATCTTGAGCCTAGTTGCTGGTAAAGCCCAACCGCAAAGTAAACTTCTAATCTTCGGCGTCCCGATCCTTGTGCTATGGCTGGGACTACTACTTCGAGCACCGAGGGTTGCCCCGATATTATTCGCAATATCAGTTGCAGCAATGTCAGCGAAGGTAACAACTCTATGTGTTGTGTGCGGTGAGGGCACCGGAATACCATTTTACGCGTCAATAGTAGCTTTGGTTTTAGGTTCGATAGCACTTACCATAACTCAGATCGCTGCGAACCCGATAGGAATGCATTGCGCTCGAAGTCTTGCCCTTGTCCTGGCAATTGGGCAACTCGCCTTGCTCCTGACTTATCCGACGAGTTCCTGCAATGCATGCATTGTAGCTTGGCTGGCGATTGGGCCATTGGCGATATCTTATAGCTGGGCCAATGATATCGCAGCAAAATGGTCTGGTACCGCGATGAGGGTACTAATGGTCGCTTTGGCCATAGCTACCTTTTTTGCCTTAACAAACTTGTCTGGAAGCAGAGGCAATGGAACTTCCCTGAAATCAGATTCTCCAAGAAAGCACTTCTCGTCATTTGTCGGATCAAATGCAACTACTGGGCCATTAAAACTAATTGAAGACGATCAACATTCCGCCAAACTTATTTGCCTTTCCCGTAACACGTGTGTACCATGCCAGGAAGCAAAAACATACTTTTCTGCGCTTCCAAATTTTCACATTCATTTTGTTGAGGTCCTACCCCGGGGTTCGATGCAGAGGGTCGATTCGTCGCAATTTGTACCTTCACCTGATATTAGTATTCAAACCCCAACCTTCCTCGTTGTTGGGTCGGATGGAATAATCTACAGTCAGACGAGCGGATGGTCAAATGAAGCGGATTGGAAGAAGGCGATTACACAAACACTAACGGATTCCCTGCAAATTGCAGAGATAGGAAAATAGAATGAAAAAACTCATGATTGTTATGGCAACCCTGGCAACGGTAGCTAGTTTTGCAACTTCGCCATGTTCTGGTGGGGACTTTGGTGGTAGACGGGCAACCCAACATTGCGTTGATGAGACCGACGACTGTAGCACAACGCACCTACTTTACTGGGAACAAGCTTCTTGTGACTGGTGGTGCTGCCCAACAGGCGTTTACATGGTCAATAACTGCGGGACCTTTGCCCCCACCGGGCAGTGCTGTGATCCATCAGATACTGGTCTATACCACATGGTTAGCCCGAACCCACTTTCTTGTGCCCCTTAGTAAAGGTAGTTGATGAAAAGCAAGGTGCTCAACTCAATTTTGCAATCTGCCGCTTGTGCCGCAAGCGTACTTGTGTGCGCAATGGTTTGCAACACAGTGTTTAGCACCTTGCTTCGGCTCCTGGGCGTATTGGGCCATAATCGGCTCAGGGGCGACATACCCCATTCGATCTTCGAACAATATTTGATTACATTTTGGTATGATTTGTTGGATTCGAGAGAATTCGGATTTCTAGTCACTCCAATTATTTGGCTGATATTCATGTTCTTGAACCGGTCATTCAAGTTGTATAGAATTTTGAGTTGGGTTGTTGTAAGCATCGTTGCCTATCAATTCATGATCCCTGGCGGTTTGCCCGCTTTGCTGACAAGAAAGCATGGTGGATATTGGATTTTGATTTTTAATGGATTGGCATGCGGGCTACTGTTTCCAAAAGTTGAACAATTTTTGACATACTTCTTCAAGACTTTAAACCAAACAAGATTGTTTGAGGAATCCAAATGAAAAACAAAGGCATAACACTGCTTGAAATAATGATCGTGATTGTGATCATATCGATTCTGTCTGCACAACTTTTCCCGTTAATTGGCCAAGCGAAGAAGCGAGCCAAGGCAGTTACTGATATTACTAACATGAGGCAACTTTATGCTGCTGTTTGTATGTATGAATCCGATTCAGATGACAGGTCGCCAGCCTTTTTACCTCTGACGGCTGGTTACACTGGTAGCGTGGAAGTGTTTAAATCGATTCTCGACCCCAGAAAGCAGAACTCGACTAAGCAAGGATGGAATTCGCCCCCTTGTGCTCCTCCAAATACCTTTGACCGAAGTTATTATCGCATTAGCTATCCATATTTACGGTCATTTAAGGATGATGATGAATCTAGTTACATAGTATTACGTCAGGATGCAAAAGTGGGAATGCTCGCCTCCCCTTGGGTTGGAGATATATCTCAATGGATGGGTAATTCGTACGACGACTCTGAGTATGGGCCAGTAATGCGAGGGGCTATCTTTAGGACAAACATGGACGGATCCCTTTATGTCTTGCCAAAGAGAAAATTTGAAGATTGTCTGTGCGCTTGTAAAGAGGATTTATTTTCTACTTCGAAGTAGATTTAATCCCAATCAATCTGGTTTGGACTGCAAGCCAATCGAATTCGCCCGCATGTCAATGTGCCCGTGATTCTTCCGTCTGATTTTTCGACTTAAACTTATCAGGACTGTCCATTCCAAGTCATAATGGTTAGACACCAGGATGGTCTTAGCCACTTTCGCTTTTGGCTTGCAAATGATGTTGCGCCCGGCACCGATTTTCGCCGATCATATGGTGCTACCCCGAGACATGTCGGTGCCCGTATTTGGCCTCGGAATCCCCGGCAAAACCGTTGAGGTTCAATTTGAAGGCTTTCGATCGCAAACGGTTGTGAAACCCGAAGGGGTTTGGCGCCTTAAGCTCCCACGCCACGCGGCTGGCGGTCCGTATGTGATGCGCATCAAGTCCGCAGGTCAAGAAACCGTTATTTCGGATATCCAAATGGGAGACGTTTGGCTTTTGAGCGGGCAAAGCAATATCGAGTGGCCCGTTTCGCGGAGCAAAGAAGTCGACAAAATGCGAGCCGAAGTTGACCCAAACATTCGTCTTTTTCGGGTGGTGCGGCAGAGCACCGAGGCTCCGGTTCGCGAGATTCGAGGCAACTGGACGGTTGGGTCGAAGCAATCGGTCGGAAACTGGTCGGGAATTGGCCTTGCCTTTGCCATCGAATTGCGCAAACAAGCCAAAGTGCCAATCGGCCTGATTCAGGCCACATGGGGCGGAACTCGGATTGAAGCTTGGATGAGCGAGAAATCGCTTGAATCGGACAAGCGGCTGAAACCGCTGATGGACGAATATTTGGGAAATCTTTCTGGCTTTCAGGTCCGTTTGGATAAATGGCAGGCAGAAGCCAACGTTTGGGATGCCCTCAACGAGAAGAAGGACCCGGGCAATGCGGGATTCGACAAGGGTTGGCATAAGCCGGAATTTAACGACAAAGATTGGGCCGACATGTCGCTTCCCGAGCCCTGGGAACAGGACGAGTCGAAGGATGTTGACGGGGCTAGTTGGTACCGATATCACTTCCAGCTTCCGGTTGATTGGAAAGGCAAAGGCTTGCGGATTGAGCTTGGGTTCGTTGGCAACGACGACATGACCTACATCAACGGCCTCAAAATTGGCGGAGCGTTTGGTAAAGACAAACCACGGGCGTATTACGTTGGCCCGGGCGTGGTTCACGAGGGAGAAAACGTCATCGCGGTTCGAGTTTGGAATCGTTCGGGCGAGGGCGGAATCCTTGGTCCCAACCTACGCCTTGGTCCGGTGGATGGCGGAGCCTACATGGACCTTGCTACGACTTGGAAAACGAAGAACGAATTGGTGATTGAGCCACCGATCGACGAAGCGAAAAAACGTCCTTTGCGTCCGATGGGGCCGGGTGACCGCAACGCGCCAGCAGGGGCTTTTTCCGGCATGATTTCTCCCTTGATTCCGTTTGGGATTAAGGGGATTGTTTGGTACCAAGGCGAAGGCAATGTTGGCCAAGCCGAAGAGTATCGGACCGCTTTTCCAACTTTGATCAAGGATTGGCGAGAGCGATGGAAGAACCCGGAGCTTCCCTTCTTTTTCGTTCAACTTCCGGGCTTTGCCCGGGCGGTTGAGCCCAAGAAATCCGAGTGGGCCGAGATGCGGGAGGCTCAGTTATCGGGACTGAATTTGCCGTACGTTAGCATGGTTGTCAGTATTGATCAGCAGGATCCAGATACGATTCACCCGATCAAGAAGTATGAGATTGGCAAGCGCCTGGCGGGCCTCGCGGCGGCGCAAGTTTACGAGCGCGGAAATTACGCGTTTAGCCCGATTATTAGCTCGATCAAATTAAGCGGTCCAACGGCTCGGATTGTTTTCCAGAATGCTTATCGGGGCTTGAAGACATCGGATGGCGGTCCCGTTAGGGGGTTCGAAGTCATGGACTCGGGCGGGGGTTGGCATGCGGCACAAGTGGCGATTTTGACCCCCTCAGTCACGGTTTCGGCGGTCGGGATTGGCGTGATCAAGGGCGTCCGGTACTGCTGGGCAGACAACCCGAGCGGAAACCTCGTCAACAGCGCGGGGCTACCGGCAACGCCGTTTATGCGGTAGCTATTCTTCCTTGTCGATGACTTGGACGGGGCTACTTAGGCTAAAGATCCGACCGTTGACCGAGTACTTTGCTTCGACAAATACCGCGTGGAACAGGTTCGGATTGGTATCGATTTTGAGGATATCGGACTTTGCTTTCTTGAATTCCTTCCACTTCGATGCCCGGAAGTCTTTGGTGTCGCTCTCGGCTTGCCAAATCGAGACACCGGCGGGAGCACCAGAGCCGCCATCGAGGTTAAAGCTGACAGTATGTTCGCGTTTATCGGTGGACATTTTGGCGTCTAAAACTGGAAGTTTAAACTGACCTGCGACGGATCGCGCGAATGCGCCGACTGTGTTCACCACACGGATTTTGTCTTCGAGTCCGTGACCCGAATTCGGTACTTCGAGCAGCCACTTCGGCTGGTGCAAATCGTTCCAAAAGACGGAGGTTGAATCGACCGTCCAATAAGGATCGTTGGTTCCGTTGACGATGAGGGTCGGCATTCGATATCGGTCACGATAGGAGAACGGATCAACCATCGCCATGAGGTCTTGGCCCGTTTTAGTTTCGAGTTGGGCTTGGAGTCCACGTCGGGTGTAGTCGGCGATCTGGTCGCTATATTTGCCCCAATCGGCCAGTTGTTTGGGCATTTGGGCATCAAATTTGAGGTTAGGGAACACCATCGGCGCGATTCCGGCGATCCGACGATCGCCCGAGGCGGCGGTCAGCCAGGTGGTCCAACCGCGCTTACTCGCGCCCGTCACGACAAATTTGTCGAACTGCATTTGATTTTGCCGGGCAATTTTCTGGACGACGTTCATTGCCACGATGGCGGATTTGGTCATAGGGAAGAGGAGCGGCCACGTGTCATCCTTGGTTTCGAGGTACTTACCGAACGTGTGGGCAATGAGGTCATCTTCCTTCATTTCCCAAAGTGGCTGATTGGGAATATTGAAGAGCATCGCGATTGGCATTCCGGTGGCCGCCGATAGCAAGCTCAGTTCGGAGTAATCACCCTTGAACGGTCCATCGCCCGTGATGTACAGGATCGCGGTGTGAATTTTCTCGGCTCCTTTCGGCACCAGAAGGAGCACTTTATGACTCCAAAGAGTGTTGTGCCATTTCTGACTACAAAACTCAATTTCGTACGTCATGCCATTTTTCGTCACTTTCGTCTCTGGAAGACCCCGCTCGGGGGCGTTCAGGAACCTATCCAGGGGCGTTTGGGGACCTAAAAGTAAGTGAGAAAGGAGTGCTAATTCAACAACCACGCATAAGTAGACGTGCAAAAACCCAATTAAATTTACATTTCCCGGCATTCTCAGGGCGTTTTTGCTTGACAATAGAAGGGATCGGTGCAAAAATACAGCATCGGTTATGCTGTCTTACGATAGCAGGATCAGGAATTAAGGGGAATGTTAAATCGCTACACAAGCATCAAACGAACGATGGCTCTGGCTGGGGTCGCTGCGTTAAGCGCAGGATCGTTCGCATTTATGCTCGATACGAATATCGTTATCGAGCGGGCTCTGAACAGCCCAACACTTACCGTGAAATACGATGGCGCTAGCGCTTCATTGGTCGAGCTTCGCATCAATGGCATTAGCTTGGCAACCAAAGCGGTCAGTGCTGCTACCAACAAAGGTGAAACCAATTTTGCACTGACAATGTCAGACCTCAAGGATGGCGAGAACGACGTCGAAGTCCGATTGTACGACAAGACTGGCAAAGTCATTGGAAGCCAAAAGCAGAAGATGACCACCGATCCGGATACGAAAGGTCCGGTTTATATTTCGGGTCCACGTCAAGGCTCCACAGTCCAAGGCGTCACCGAGATCAAGCTTGGCTTTGGTAAAGAATTAAAGAGTGTTTGGGTCAGCTTCTTTGTTGACGGCGATCACCGAGACATTACCAATACACCACCTTACGCTTACACTTGGGATACTCAACGAGAATCCAATGGTTGGCACACCGTCGAAGCTTGGGCTGTTGATGGAGACACCAACACATTTAAGTCCAAACAAGTTCGAGTGTTTGTCAACAATCCTGGTGGACGAACTGAGCGACACAACCTTGGCACTCCTGAAGAAGCTCCGAAGACAACTCCTGAGCCTCCAAAGAATCCGGCTAAAACCACAGAAGTGGCGCCTCCGGTTAAAGAGCCAATCAAAACAACGAAGGTTGTCAATACAAAGATTAACAGCGTCAAGGCCGTTCTTCCTGCCGTCACAAAAGGCAGCGCAACGGCAACTGTTTTGGCCGCGAAGGTCAGCAAGATGGCTCCTGCATCACTCGGCGCACCAGTTGCAATGGGTCCTCAAGATATGACTCCAACCGGAACTCGAGTTGCTGGCGTTTCTCATGAAACGAAGTCAACAACTCCAACGAAAGTCGCTTCCGTCAAGAGCTTTAGCAGCAAGGTTCCTAACTATGCTTTCGAAGCCGCTGGTAAAGCCCTCAGCATTGAGAAAGGCACCCGACTCAACGGCGTGACATCATTCAACGTGTTGTATAACGGTTCCTATGTCGAATTCGACGTTCAACCACGAGTTGACGACGGAATTCCGATGACTCCTTTCCGACACTTGATGGAGAAATCAGGCGGTAAGGTTTCTTGGCTCAACAGCGATAAGTCAGTTAATGCGACTTCCGACGGAAAGAGCATTTGGTTCAAAGTTGGCGACAGCACCGCTAAAGTCAACAACATGCCGTTCACCCTCGAACTGGCTCCTTACATCGATCGAGGCCGAACAATTGTTCCGCTTAGCTTCATGAAGGATGCCCTGGATGTCAACATCCAGTTCGACCCAGCAACGGGCCACGTTCTCATCACCAAGAAATAAGCCAGCCAGCTTAACTTCCCCAAATAGGGCCCGCATTCACTGCGGGCCCTATTTTTTTAACTCTTGCGTGCGGATTTCCCTTCATTTGTACGGGTGTCTTCCCGATAACTAAAGTAATTCCGCAGAATTGCGGGGTTGAACTAGGGAAAAACCGTGAATCTTGCGTACAACTCAGACAAACGACGATATGTTCGCTATGAACTGCTTGACTACGCAGCAATGAGCCTTAACGAGGGTAGAGACTCCGTTAACATCGTCATCACTGACATTGGACTGGGCGGAATTCAGATTCGATCGAAGTCAGAATTGATCTCGGGGACCCGATGCCTTATTCATGTCGCTTGTATGGATGGGACGACTCTTCAGTTGCGCGGCGAGATTCGACACGCGACCACGGTCAACAATTCCGAACTCTATAGTGCAGGCGTGCGATTTGTTCCCGACAACCACGGCGAGCGAATGGCGGTTGCTGAGTTCGTTCATCAAGTTTTTCAGCGACAAGCTGACGATTTGGCTAGCTAAACAGAAAAGTGCGGAGTGCAAAGAGCGTTTGCCGTTTGCCGTTTGCCGTTTGCCGCGGGGAAAATTTTCTCCTAAACCTTAGGACGGTAGGATCGTTCCCGATACCGTTCCAAATCCGACTCGGAAGCCATCACCTTGGCAATAGCCCGTCATCGTCAGCGTGTCGCCATCCTCTAGGAAAGTTCGCTCCGCGCCATCGACCTGAATCGGCTTGGTTCCCTTCCAGGTCAGCTCAAGTAAGGAGCCAAAGGAACCTTCGAGCGGTCCGCTAATGGTTCCGCTGGCGTAGAGGTCTCCCCAGCCCAGTGGAGTTCCGTTTGAAGCTTGATGGGCCAATTGTTGATCGAACGACCAGTAAAGGTATTTCGAATTCGAGGTTGAAATCATCTGAGGCTGGGTGGACTTCGCCGTTGACAGATGGACTTCAAGCTTGATGTCGTACGTCAATGGCTTTTTGGTCTGAAGATGGGGCAACGGAGCGGGTTCTTGCTCGATGGCTCCAATTCGGAACGGCTCTAAGGCGTCGGGCAAAATCACCCACGGTGAGATCGATGTAGCGAAGCTTTTGGCGAGGAACGGGCCAAGCGGCACATATTCCCATCGCTGCACGTCGCGAGCAGACCAGTCGTTTACCAGCACATAGCCGAGGATATGCTCGGGAGCATCCTTGATCGGGACGGTTTCGCCCATCGCGCTGGGGCGGCCGACAAAGAAACCCATTTCCAATTCAAAATCCAGCTCTTTGGTCGGACCAAAGGTAGGAAGTTCATCATTTGCGCCCTTGGTTTGTCCCTTCGGACGGCGAATGGGCGTTCCACTCACGACCACGCTCGAGGCCCGGCCGTTATAGCCGACCGGAATATGTCGATAGTTGGGCAGCAGGGGCGGCATGTCGGGGCGGAACATCTTGCCGACGTTGGACGCATGGTGAATTCCCGAATAGAAATCGACAAATGCGGTCGGTTTGATCGGCATCAACACTTTGGCTTCGCTCAGAGATTCCATTGCTCCCCTGCGCAGAATTTCATTGTCGCGAAGGCGAGGGTTTGAGTCAACAAAGATGTCGTAAATCTTGCGTCGAAGCTCGGAAAGGTCTTCTTGGGTGAAGTCGGCGAACGAATCGAGATCGACGACTCGAGAAATATCGAGGAGGCCAGCCTCGCGCAAGGCGGTCAAATCAACTGCATATTCACCAATTGCGGTAGCTAAGGTGACATTTCGACCTGCAGGAGCAAGGAGTCCAAGCGGTAGGTTTTGAATTGAAAAATGAGAGTTCGGTTCTACTGGTACCCATGACCGAGCGGTGGAAGGAATGATGAACATAAATTATCCTTGAAGTCGCCGCAGACCATCGAGCGGCTCTGAAATGGAGCAAGAACCAAACGAACCAAAAAATGATCGAGCATCATTGAGTTCGTCGCGGCCGAGAGTTTTTCCGTTGAAACTGAGGCCGTTCTGAACGCTCCACAAGCTGACATCAGTGTTTTCCAGTACGTCTGCCATTTCTTCGATCGAAGCTTCGTCATGGAACGCCATCGACGTGGCCATCAACACGTTGAGGAATCCGAACGCAAGCGTTCCGATCTTCGAATCACTGTGCGTGATTGGTTCGTGCAGCCCGGCGGTCAGCTTAAATTCAATTTCAAGGTCGATGCATTGCTTGAGGACGGAAGCCAGTTGGGAAGGTGATGGATAGGCGTCCTTGGTCTTACCCCCAGTACGAAATTTGACTCTTACCCACTCTTCACAGGCAATTTCCGCCAATACGTCGTCAATCGGCTGATCCCATGGTAATTCGAGATAAATATCGGTTTCTTTGCCAAGCATCCGAAGCGAATTCATCGCGTCGGTGATTTTCGAAAGGTCTTCGATCCGCGACTCGTAAGTTGATGCGACTACGCCAGGCCAGTGGTCCAGAAGGCGATTGACGTCTTCAACATCCTGAAGCCGAGCATCTTGCCATGATTCCCATGTGGTGCTTGGCCGGCCAATTAAGGCCATTTCGAACTCGTCATTCGGGGTTAGCAGCGGGTCAAGGTCGGATAATGTGCTGCAGGTCCAAGCCAGAGATCCGAGGATCCAGTTCTCTTCGCCATTTTGATACGCCCGAAAGCTGCGAATGGCATCAAGAGGCGAAAGGGAGCCCGGGGGAAATATTCCCGCGAAATCGATAATGTTTTCAAGAAACCAGAGGTCCGCGGTAGCCACCAATACAGTTTATCCAAAAAGCTGGAGGCTAAGAGCCGTTCAGGGCCCGATGTAGGACAATCGCAAAAAGGTATCTTTAAGGTTCGGAACTCATTTTCAGCGTCTCAGTGGCGAGAGGCAAAAACCCCGACCAACCCAAAATGTCCAAAATCAAAGTCCTAATTGCTGATGACGAGCCAATCATTCGCCTCGACCTTCGACAAATGCTCGAAAGTCTGGATTATGAAGTCGTAGCCGAGGCCGGAAACGGCAAAGAGGCGGTTGATCTTGCGCGACTGCACAACCCAGACGTTTGCATTTTGGACGTCAAAATGCCCGTCATGGATGGAATTGAAGCAGTCGATATCATTACCGAAGAGAGCATTGCTCCGACCATTTTACTCACCGCCTATTCGGACAAAGAGCTGATTAATCGAGCCAAAGCAGCGGGAGTTTTTGCCTACTTGGTCAAGCCATTTAAGCCGAGCGACCTTGCACCCACGATTGAAGTAGCCCGCGCAAGATTCGAACAAAACGTCCTGCTCAGCAAAGAAGTTTTGAGCCTTACCGAACGGCTCGATGCTCGAAAGGCAATCGATAAAGCCAAAGGCATTCTTATGCAATCGCAAGGGATCAATGAAGCCGAAGCCTACCGCCGAATCCAAATTCAGTCAATGAACCTTCGAAAGTCGATGCGAGAAGTCGCCGATGCCATTGTCGTTGCCGAATCAACCTAGAACGCCACGCAATGAACGAAAACCTTTGGGCCCCCTGGAGACTAAAATACGTGGAAAAGGCGGGTTCCTCGGGCAATATCTTCTTGGATTTGCCTGCCCAAAATGACGACCGAAAGAATTTCATTTTGGTTCGCGGAGAAACTGCGTTTGTCCTTCTAAACGCATTTCCGTATACCAGCGGGCACCTGATGGTGGCCCCATACCGACAGACGAATGAATTCCACTTGATGTCGGACCAGGAACTGCTGGAGATCAATCAGCTTCTGGCTAAATCGGTTCGGTGGCTGAAACAAGCTTACAATCCCGACGGCTTTAACGTTGGGCTCAACATCGGAAGCGCGGCAGGGGCGGGAATTCCCATCCACCTGCATTGGCACGTTGTTCCTCGGTGGAGCGGCGATACAAACTTCATGACCACGATCGGCGAAGTCCGAGTGATGCCTGCAACGCTCGAAGAGTCGTACGATAAATTGATGGAAATCATTCGAAATGATCCTTGATGAGCTCCGATCCAAGGCCTTGGTCTGCACTGCCTGCAGCCTGTCCGAACGTCGAACCAACGTTGTCTTTGGCGAAGGCGACCCTCGATCTCCTTTGGTGCTCGTGGGTGAAGGTCCCGGCGACAACGAAGACAAGACTGGACGGCCCTTTGTGGGTCGAGCTGGGCAGCTTTTGGACAAGGCGTTGGTTGAGGCTGGGTTGAGCCGGGAAATGGTCTACATTTGCAACACGGTCAAGTGCAGGGCGGCCGATTGGTCGACCGGGAAACCCCAAAACCGCCCACCCACCGACGAAGAGACTTTAGCTTGTCGGCAATGGTTGATTCCTCAGCTGGGATTGATCGCTCCGAAGGTGATTTTGTGCGTGGGGGCGCCGAGTGCGAAGAACTTAATTAAGAAGAATTTCTTGATCACCAAGGAACGTGGCCTGTACTTCCCTTGCGAGTACGCCAAGACCGCGATGGCGGCACTACACCCGAGCTATATTCTGCGCCAGCAGCGACCCGACAGTGATGGTGGGTTTGGACTTTTGGTTCAAGACATCGAGCGGGCTTGGCAGGCAGCGCAAAAATTAGCCGAGAAAGATGCCCAGCACTGAGATGTCTTTCTCAGATAAGATTAGGCCGTGATTGCCAAAGCCCACTCTGCAACCCTTAGTGGGATTGACGCCTTGCCGATTGTCATCGAAATCGACCTCCAGCCCTGGCGCGATGTTTCCATCATTTTGGTTGGCCTCGCCGACCAAGCCGTCGCCGAAAGCAAAGAGCGAGTGCGGGCCGCAATCAACAATTCGGGCTTTTCGATGCCGAAGAAGACCGTCATGTGTAACCTCGCCCCGGGCGATATCCGGAAGCAAGGACCATGGCTAGACTTGCCGATTGCTTGCACGATCCTGGCAAGTGACGGCGTGCTCCCGATTTCAGAGCTGGAACAAACGGTAATCCTTGGTGAACTGGGGTTAGACGGAAAGCTTCGCCCAATCGACGGGGCTGTATCTGTCGCCCTGATGGCGCTCGAAAAAGGCTTTAAACGACTCATTTTGCCCAAGCAAAACGCTCCCGAAGCGGCCGTCGCCCTCGGTCTTAGCGTCTACGGCGTCACCAGCTTGCTCGAAGCGGTCGAGCTTTTGAATGGCTCACCGCTGATCTTCCCCGAGACCTTTGACGACTCGCCCGAGGCTCGGATGCCGGAATACATGGTCGACTTTAGCGACGTGAAGGGGCAAAAGCATGCCGTTCGCGCCTTGGAGATAGCGGCAGCGGGAGGGCATAACGTTTTGATGGTTGGCCCGCCGGGAAGTGGAAAGACGATGTTGGCTCGTCGGTTACCGACGATTTTGCCTCCACTGAGCTTGGAAGAAAGTGTGGCGGTCACCCGGATTCACTCATCGAGTGGGCAGAAGCAAAAGGACGGCCTGATTTGGGAGCGTCCGTTTCGGGCTCCGCACCATTCGGCGTCGCATGCGGCGATTGTCGGCGGAGGAAAGAATCCGAAGCCGGGTGAGATTTCGATGGCACACTTTGGGTGCTTGTTCATGGATGAAATGCCCGAGTTCGATCGCACGGTTTTGGAGGCTTTGCGTCAACCGCTGGAGGACGGAATTGTCACCGTCGCGCGGGTGCAAAACACGGTGACTTTTCCGGCCGAGTGCATACTCGTCGGGGCGATGAATCCATGTCCGTGCGGTTTTCGGGGTCTGCCGGAGCAGAAGTGCATTTCGACCCCGTCGAGCTGCATTAAGTACGCGGGAAAGATTAGCGGTCCGCTGCTCGACCGAATCGATATCCATATCGAGGTTCCCCGGTTGAAGCCGGACGAATTGATGGATAAATCGGGCGGCGAGGAGAGCGCGTTGATTCGGGAGCGGGTTTTGCGGGCCAGGGCTTTGCAGGGTAAACGGCTGGGTGGATCGCGAGTAAATGCGAAGATGTCTCCGCGGGAGACGCGAGAGATGGTCGCGCTTGACGCGGAATGTGACCAATTCATGCGCCAGGTCTCGGCTCGGATGAATATCTCCGCTCGGGTTTTTGACCGGATTTTGCGGGTGGGAAGAACCATCGCAGACCTTGATGGAAGCGACGTCGTGAAGAAAAGTCACCTCGCTGAAGCCGTCCAGTACCGTGAACGGGTTGTGGTTTAGTTTTGAACAATTAAAGGCATGATGTCGTGGCCGATTTGAGCCGGGTTGCTTGGTTCATCTTCCATGTTCGTGAGGACAGCGATGGTTAGTTTGGTGTCGAGGAGGCGGGCGATGTAGGTTGAGAAGCCTTGCCAGGCGCCTTTGTGTTGAGCCATACGAGGGAGGTTTGGTTCGTGGGGGAGCATCCAGCCGAGACCGAAGCGGAGGGCGGTGGTTCCGGCGAGGCGTCCGTCACGGAAACGGACGGGTTCCCACATTCGTTGGATTTCGCGTTGCGGGAGCAGTTGGTCGGAACCAAGGGCTTTTGACCACGCGACGAAGTCCTGAGTGCTCATGAGGAGACCGCCGTCGGCGGTGGTGTTGTGACTGGGGGCGATCCACGCTTGGGGATGCACCTTGCCGTCGGTGATCTCGTAGCCGATGGCCCGGTCTGGGCTGGGGGTTTCGTCGATGACACGGGCGGTGGTCATTCCAAGGGGCTTGAAGATTTTTCGCTCATCGCGTCGTACCAGGTTTGGCTCGTTATCCGGTGGATGAGGGCTCCGAGAAGGACGTAGCCCGAGTTGCAGTAGTCCCACTTTGTTCCAGACTGCCAAAGCAGCGGAGCGCTGGCAATAGTCGAAACGAATTCGTCCTCGGTGTAGTCGGTTTGGTCATCGAGGTCGTTCATCGGTGCGTCGGAGATACCTGAGAGGTGGGCGATGAGGTGGCGAACCGAGATCATCGACCATTTGTGGCCGCCTTCAGGGAGCCATTTGGTGATTGCGTCGTCGAGATGGAGTTTGCCTTCGAGCGCGAGCACGGTCACCAAGGTTGCAGTGAATTGCTTGGTGAGGGAGGCGATTGGGAAGGTTGTGTTTTCGGTGACGGGGATTTGGTTTTCGATGTCGGCAAATCCGAAGCCACTTAGGAGTAGGGGTTGGTCATCTTGGATGATGGCGACGGAAGCTCCCGGGACGCGTTGCTCGGCGAGGTGGCGACGGATGTGATCTTCGATTTCCGAATAGACCGCCGAGGTGAGAACCATTGGTTTCTAGTTTAGCGGTTTAGTAGGGCTCCCTCCGCAGCCCGGCCAGGTCAATTCTCGATTTGACCGCCAAACAATAAGTGGTTAAAGGCCATGTTGTGGAGGCTAATGTCTTGAGCCTCCACAGCATGAGCATTGGTATCCAGTGGTAAATGGCGAACTATCCGATGGGCACCCCGGGCTGCGGAGGCAGCGAAAATCGCATTCGTCGAGGTGTGAAAATCTAATACCCTCAGTAGCGAGGTCATAGGTGAATCTACGCAAGGTATCCCAATCCGAGAACTTGGCTCGTGAGCTACTGAGGGAGCGATTCCACTCCCTTCCCGATCTAAGCGGCTTGTGAGACGGTCATCAAGTTGGCTTGCGCCTTTTGATGTTGAGGATCGAGTACAAGGGCTTGCGAATAGCATTTCATTGCGGCCTGATCGTGGTCCATTTGCGCCATACAATTACCCAGTACGAACCAGCCATCGGCAAAGTCCATTCGGGATCGCAGTGTGATCTCATAAATCTGGGCCGCTTCGGGGAATGCGCCAATTGTGTAGAGCATGTCACCGCAACTAAACGAAGCGTTTGAGTCACTTGGATCAACGTTGATTGCTTCTTGATAGTGGACCAAGGCATGGTCGAAGGCTTGGCATCGCTCGCAGGCTCGCGCCCAATTGACGTAGAAGCCAGAAGTTGGCTTATGAAATTCGAGATAGGCTTGGTAAGCTCCCTCAATCTGAGCTAAGTCGCTTAAGTTATCGAGGCACGTGACCCATTCATTCCATAATTCTTGATTCTCGGTTTGCGCGGTCCACGCTTGCTCGAAATACTTGCACGCCTGCTCGAAATTTCCTCGATGCAGCTCAATCGAAGCAAGTCCACGAGAACACATTGCCACTTGGCGAGGATCGGTTATCGCGGCTAAATAGTCTTTTTCCGCTTCGTTAAATCGATTGAGATTCTCGAGCGCAATCGCTCGACCCATCAGGGCGGGTCGGAATCCGGGTTGGCGTGAAAGCGTGTCGTCAAATCCATCTAAGGACTCTTGCCATTTGCCAAGGCATCCTTTGAGCTGGGCGAGAAGGCCGTGGCGTCGGAAGTCGGCAATACCACGATCACCAATGCATCCGTCGGGCCAACTGAGAGTCATGCACTTTTCGCATGATCGCATAGCTTCGGGATATCGGCCGAGATTGAGGAGTACCGAGGCGCGCAAATATTCGTTGACGACACCGCTATACGATGTTTGATCGCATTGATCGCAGGCACGTAAAGCTTCTTGCTGTCGACCAAGGATGTCGAGGCTTGAGACTAAGACCTGGAATGCGGCGTGGCCGTATTCGGCTCCGGCGGTCGGCATGAACTTCACGCACTTCTGGGCGACTTCGACTGTTTTTGTGTAGTCGGCGGCCACGAAGTAGGTGTTGGCTAAGTTAAAAAGGTGGAAGGGGTCGTTCGGATTCTTTTCGACGACTCCTTGGAGAATATCGAGGGTTCGCTGGACCTTATTCTTCTCTTCAAGCGCAGCTTGACGGTATCCGTCGTGGTGAATTTTGCAGCCAGGCAATGGGGTCCACGGCAATCGGAACTTCATCAACGAAGGGGTGATTTGTTCGTGAATGGGCTCGGTAAACTCGACTCCTTCTATTCTTCGGAACAGTCGGGTTGGACTGTGGACAAATTCGGTCGTGGTTCCGCCATCGTCAAGATAGTTGACGATCTCGATGCTATAGCCGCCAATATGCGGTCGAACGATCCCTTTTGGAAATTCGGTGGCGCATGTTGCATCGAGTTGCTCGTCGGCATCGATCCAGAGGGCCCATTCGCCAGTTGCAAGCGAGAGAGAGTGGTTTCGAGCCGCGGCAAAATCTTTGATCCAAGGAAAGGAGCCGATGGTCGCGCCGTACATTTTGGCAATCTTGACCGTGTCGTCCGTGCTGCCTGTGTCGACGACAACGATTTCGTCTACGATTCCCTTGAGGCTATCAAGACATTTTGCTAAGTTTTTGGATTCATCTTTGGTGATCAGACACGCAGAGATGCGAATTCCGACTCCGGCTTCGGGAGTATAAGGGTGTTTGGTTAGCCAATCATTCGCTGGAATGTCGGTGCGTGATTGTCGTACTGCAAGAAGTTGTCGGCAATAGAAATAACGCGACAAAAGAAGTTGGAGATCATGGGTTCGTTTGGTACCTTTGGCTTCCTCGAATCGCGTTGCCGCGGACTCTTCGTTTCCGAAGTAGCTCTCGCAAATGAGGTGTTCGCAGAGAATATCAGGGTGGCTCTCGCCACGAGAAATTGCGTCAACCAAGATCTGTCTTGCTTTCGAGAACAAGTGTCCTTCGAGTGCTTGACGAGCTTGTTCAGCAACCGGATGGCTCATGCTGCTTCCGATTGTCGTTGCTTGGCAAGATATCGCCGAGCACCCGCAATGCTAAACATCTCGTCGCGAACAAGTCGCTTGATCGTGAAGACAGTTTGAATGTCCTCTGGGCGATACCGTCGCTGTCCACCATCCGTTCGGACGGGCTCGAGAAATGCTTCGAATTCTCGTTCCCAATACCGGAGCGTATGGATTTCCACAGCTGTAATCTTGCTGGCGACGCTAATGCTTACCAGGCCTTCCGACTTTCGTCTCTCGTTCGTCATGATCGTAGATGTGTGAGGCAAAACTTGACTCACATTTGAGGTATCGGCAGGTACCTCGTATTTTTGCAGTGCTTTGCGAGATAGAATCCTCAAATGCTTTCGCTTTTTGCCTGTTCTTTAGCCCTTGCTCGGGTTCAAGTCAACGCCAACATGGAACTCAACGGACCATTCGACGGAAATGTTCCGAAGCCAGAATCGACCCTCGGTTACCCGATTGGCACCCGCATCACAACCTACCGAGACCAAGAGCGGGCGATGGAGTCCATGCTCAAAAACTCAGGCGGGAAGGCCCGGCGAATCGATTACGGAATGACCAATGATCGCCTGCCATTGCGGGTTTATGCGATTTCGTCGGCGAAGAATATTGCTCGCCTCGATGATATTCATAAGGCGATGGCCGCGTCGGCTAAATCAGGCACCACTCCAAGTGCCGATACTCCCGCCATTGTTTGGGTCAACGAAACCATTCATGGCAACGAGCCTGCCTCTTTTGAGTCGGGAATGATGCTGATGTACAACCTGATCGCAGGCAAAGGCACCTACGCAAAAGCACTCGACAACATCGTGGTTATCCTGAACCCTTGTTACAACCCAGATGGGCACGAGCGATTTGCCGTCGGTTACAATTCCTACGCTCGGGGCGACTTTGCTCCAGGAAATTTTGAGCAGTACGAGGCTGGTTTGTTCAATGGACGACTGAACCATTTTCGTTTTGATATGAACCGAGATCGAGTTTCATTTTCGCAAAAAGAAACTCAGGAGGAAGTCGCGCTCATGCAAAGCTGGCGACCTCAAATCTATCTTGACCAACATGGCCAAGTTTCGAACTACTTCTTCCCACCGAACCCAATGTCGATCAACACCAACGTCGATCGGAACCGACTGAACAAGTGGACGGACATTTTGGGCCGCGCCTGTGCGAAAGCATTCGATGCGACCGGATGGAGCTATTTCATCAAGGACGAATTCGACTTTTACTACCCTGGCTATCTCGACGCCCATTCGGCCTTATCGGGTGCTATCGGCATTACTCATGAGACCGACGGTGGCAAGGAGCTTTATAAAACCCGCGAAGACGGATCAATTTCATCGTTGCGCGAGGGCGCGGCCAAGCACATGACTACTGCTTTGGCGTGCATTAACGCGGCGAGCGGCAAAAAGCAAGAACTGCTGACGGACTGGGCATCATTCAAACGAAGCGCGGTCACGGGCGAGTTTGCCGGAAAATTTAAGCGAGCGATTTTCCAATCTCGGAACGTTTTGGATTTGACCCGCTTGCAAAATCAATTGCTCCATACGGGAGTGACAAGCACTCTTGTCAGTTCCAAATCAAGCATCCAGGCCACATCGTTCTGGTCGGGCAAGCAGGAGGATGTTTCGCTGGCGAGCCCAACCCTTATTGTCGATATGGCTCAAGAATATGGACCGATCGCTAAGGCACTGATTGAGCAGACCTCGGATTTCGAAAAGCAGTTTGTTGACGCTCAAATAAAGAAGAAATCGTCTGCCCCCGAAGGCGAGCAGTACCCTGGACAAGAAGGCATCGAATTTTACGACATGACGGGCTGGGCGTTGCCCTACGCCCACAACCTCAAAGCCTGGTGGACGGCTGACACAAAGACGATTGAGCCCATGTCCCAAAGTGCTCGAATCACGGCATTGCCCGAAAGCGAAGTCGGATATGTTTTACCTTACACCAGCCAAGACTCGGTTCTTGCGGCGGCTGACCTTGCGGCGGCGGGAGTCAAGATCGCGTTTATGAGGTCAGATATGAAGCTCGGCGGACAGACCTTCGACCGAGGATCGTTCGTCATCTTTAAGATTCGCAATGAAGGGGACCTCAAAGCCAAATTACAACACGAAATGGACACCCGAGGAGTTTCATTCGTTGGCCTGCCTACGAGCTATCCCGACGAGGGACGTGAAGGACCGGGCAACCGCCTTAGCGCGGTTACGGCTCCCCGAATCGGCTTAGTGTTTGGAAACGGAGCGCAAATGACCGCATCGAGCGGGGTTTGGTTTACCCTTGAAAAGGTGTTCAACATGCCGTTTGTGTCTTTGGGAGCGCAGGCTTTGAACAGCAACTCGATCTTGAACTCCTATTCGGTCATCATTGCCCCTCGTGGTTCTGGCGCGTCAACAAACCAGAAAGTGAAGGATTGGGTGAAAGAGGGTGGAGTTCTGATCCTATTTGGCGATTCGCTTTCGAACGTCGCGACGTTTAGCAACGGATCGGAATCACGAGCCATGCCTGGTTCGATTTTCCGGGCGAAGCTTGATACTCGGTCTTTGCTTTCGTACGGCTATGAGGGTGACGAGATTGCTGTCCCGGTTTCTGGGTCTACTTTCCCGAAAGCCCGCAAAGAAGGCGGCGGCGTGGTGAAGTTTGCCGAAGGCGACACGAAGAAGCTGCTGACGGGTTGGACGTGGGGCGAGGAAACCGAGAAGGCACTGGCAGGTGCGGTTTGGCTGCACGACGAGCCGTCGGGACGGGGGCATATCGTTTGGTTCGCCGAGGATCCTTGCGAGCGGGCAATGTGGCCGGGGCTGCATAAGTTGCTCTTGAATTCGTTAGTCTTGTTGCCCGGGAACTAGGTCTAGTAACCAATATTCGAATCCCCTCGTCCAATTGGGCGAGGGGATTCTTGTTTTTCGCAACCTTACTTTTCTTCAGCGACCGAATATCAGCTTTGATTTCGAGGTTGGTCCCATCTCGGGAGCGGTGCGCGAATTAAGCAAGGTGAGTGGCGTCCCTCTCAGCGTCGAAGGCGTCGCTAGGAATGAGACGGTTTTCCTTCACGTCGACAATCGGCCCTTGCAGGAAGTTCTGGACGAGATTGCCAAGGTAACGACGAGCGAGTGGACGTCGAACGGTAGTGGCGGGTTCAAGCTTTCCAGGCCAGCGTCGCTTATCGAACGCGCCCGGACGGCGGAGAATCAGCAATTGCTATCGATTGTCAAGGCATGGCAAAGCGATGGGATTAAGCCCATTCGTGGTCCGTCGGCAATGGAATTGGAATCGAAGTATGTGGCTGCACTCCGCAGGCTCATCAAGAATAGGAAAGGTTACCGAGGAACCTACCCAAGCAAATACGTTGATGAGGGTCTGCTGGCACCGCTCTACCAAGAATGCCTAAAGCGGATCGACCCGGCAAAGATTGCCAAATTACAATTGGATCAGAGAGTTGTGTTTTCGTCTTCTCCCACTCCAAGACAAGCTTCGTTTACACAATCAAGAACACTCGCTATCCGCGACTTGAATGACACGTTGAAGCGGTGGCGCACAAGCCTTGCCAAGGCTGGGCTTCGAACCAAGGCGTTGACGGTCGATCCAAAGAAATATGAGCAATCGATTCTCACTGATGGTGGTGCGAATGCAACATTGCCGTTTGCTCGGCCCGTCGCATCGGTAGTCCTGTCCTTCAATGCGACCAGTTACGATAGCGCCCTCGCAGTTATGTCTCTCCTCGATGATCGAGGTCAAGTGGTTGCAGCAATGCTTTGTGATCAGGTGAGATTGTCGTTGCCGAAGCGGCAGCCAGTGATCAATTTGCCGGAAATTGAGTCGGCAAATCTAGTTTCGACAAGCAGACAAACCCGTGCACTGTTTGATGCCAGCGAGCAGCACCGTCACAAGAAGCCAGGCCACTTATCGGATCAGGAGATCAGTGAGGCACTGGCTCCATACTTCAACGACCCGGAAAACAACGACTTTCTCAAGCTTGGGAACCAGGAATTTCTCTCGTTTCTTGGACCAGCGACCAAGCGGTCAATCGTGGCATGCATTCCGGATGGGCAGTTTTTACACTGGGATGAAACACGAGTGAAGCGGTTTGTTGAGGCAGGCATTGGAGATGCTACGACTAGCGCGGTTTCGGAGAATTGGATTGAGTTTTTCCCACGAAATCCCGCCAGTCATTGGCAGTCCCAGGGCAATCGTGAGGCACTTGCTCGTTGCGCCAAGGCGTGGAGCGCAACGCAAACCATGCCCATGCGTGACGTGGTTCACCTCTTTCCCGGAGGGAGCATTGGTTACCCTAACATCCTTGAGTTTGCTCAGTTGGCAATGCCTCCGGCGCGAAATCTCCATTACAACTCTCAGGTTGCCTATACGAATTATCGTGGTATGGGTGAGCTCCTCGGTAGCTTAACTGATGCCCAGATGAAGCTGCTTCTTCACGGCACGATGATTCGCTATCGAGACTTAAGTAAAGCCCAACGAAGTTACTGTGAAGCGATCGTCTATGGAGTTCCTTTCCATCGAATCATTGGCGGAACTGGCGCTTGGGAACCAACTATCGAGCTACCCAACGGGCTGAACGATAACTTGGGCATCACAGCCCAATATATCGATGAGAAGTATCTGTTGGCTCATGACCCAGAAGAACCCCCCTATGATGACATCCGCGAAACTATGGCACTTGACGAACAGCCCGAGCGATTTAACGGAGCACAGCGTGATTGCGGAAATTATGCCCGGGCGAATCGGTGGATGAAGTTCGATTTTCGGACGCGCCGACGATTTGCCCTGAGATGCTATTTGACGAAGGGCCATTACTATTCGGTTGATTACTATGATCCGATTTCGCCGGATAAGGGGCAACGGCTAACGGTTGATCAGTTGTCTCCTTCTTTGGTTGCCAAGATAAAGAAGGCGAACGGGGCATTTAACTCGCGAGTTGTAGTAACCATCGATAAGAATGGCGACAGGCATGGGCGAACGGAGACGTATCAGGAACCGAAGAAGAAGAAATGATCCGAATTTACATCTTGTTATCCAAGAGTTTTCTTAGCCTCAGCAGCAGATGCCTGGACGTGAGGATGCGACGGGTTTCAGTCTATATTCTGGAATCGTTTGCTACTGAGGCAGCGAATCCACGCCTAGAACAGGCTCAACTGTTCGGCTAAGTCCAATTCGCTTTGTTTGACGACCTCGTTGTCGGCGTCGATGTGGTGGACATCGACGCCCTTTTCGAGCAGGGCTCGGCCGAGGAGGCGGGAACGATGGCAGCCGTTCGGGCGCATGCACCCGCACATGAGGCAGACCACTCGGTCTGGCGCGTTCATGGCTTTCAGCAAGGCATCGAGGCCTTTGGCCAATTCAGGATCGGCGAAAAGGGGCTGAATATCGACCGAGTCGGGGTCTTTGCATAGGACTGCAGAGTCGCGAACTCCACCCAGCGTGTCGCCCATATAGACGTATTTCAACCCACGCGCCGGGATAGAGTCCATGAGGTTTTCGCGTCGGAAGTCCTCCCAATAGGAGCTTTTCGGCACCGCTCGGACGTCGACAAGGTGCGTGACTCCATAATGCCGCATCAATTCGATGAACGAATCGAGGCCGCGGTTGCCGTAGCCCGCAGTGTAAAGGACTGGTAATTCACCCGTCATGGATTCAATTTCATTATGGAAGACCATCTGCGGAGATGGATCACGCCGTTCAAATTTATGCTGGGTGCGCAGGGATTGCGTTGACGATAATTGCATCGTTTGCACGCTGGCGCGTTCGATCCAAAGCCCGCACCCGACTGGAACTTTTGAACCTAGAGCGCAATGTCCCGTCTTCTCGCGACGGACTCCTGCTTTCCGCCCTGGTGGTTGAAATTGTAAACGGAAACGGGCCGGTGATCTCCAACGAACCGTGGCTTGGCGAGCTTTGGGTTACGATTGACAAAATTGTCGAATCTCATCGGCTTAAGAAAGTTGGCACCTATCTCAGCACCTATATGGCCGCCGCAGCGGATTATCGAATCGCCGAAGAAGCCTTAATGCAAACAGCATTGACCGCCCTCGCAATTCGGGACGGAGTGCAACTTTTCGCGAGTGAACACAACCTGGTGGTCAGTGCAAAATTTGGAATCAATGCCGACATTATTCCGACGGCTGGTCTTGGTTCGACGGTGGCCCTGAGCCAACTTTGGAACACGACGATGGATTTGGCCGATAGGGGACAACCGTTTAAGATCGAACTGAGCGAGTCCGCTGCCGAGTGGCTGGGCACCAATTTTGATATTGATCGGTTTGGTGAGCGCCCCGTCCTCCACACTCGAAAATCCGCCTAAGCTGGCTTTTTTGGCTTGAGATTCATCGAGAAATCGCAGTCGACCACATCGGTTCCGCCGGACATTCTCGTGTTCGTAAAGTGCATTTCGAGCTGACTCGGGAAAGGCATCTTTTCTTTGCGGGTGAATTTGCCCAAACCGTTTGTGCCTCCATCCTCTCGGTAGCGGACCTTAAAATTTGCGCTTTCTTTTGTTGAATCGACAAAGGCCGCTTTGAGGTTCCCTTCTGGCATTCCCTGCCCATCTTCGGCAAATGCCACTTGCCATTGAGTTGATCGCGCCGGATCGCCTTTTGGCTCGGGAAAAATTCCTTTCAATATTCGGTACAGGCGCGACTCCAGCGGGAATCTGGCAGTTGGCATGAACGCTACTGATCCCGTCGGCGAGAGGGCCCATTCGTGGGTCGATGGAATGGCTTTCGGGTCGGTTGGCACTCTTTGTCCATCGAATAACGATGCGACTAATTTTTGCGAAACCTTGATCGTGGTTGAGTCTGGTTTGACCTTCGTAACCTCAACTTCAAACGATTCTTCGTCGGTTAAGTTGAGCTCTTTGTTACTAAAATGCCACGTAACGTCATACTGCCACTTCTGCCCGACGGTTTGTTGGTCGGCAAGTGCCAAGAAACAAACCATCGGAACAATCGCAGCGACGATCATCGGGGAGCAGCCTGAACTTCTTCGTTGGTATCGGAGCCCTTCAAATCGATTGGCGGCTCGGCCACATCTGTTTTCTTTTTCGAAGTCTTGGGCGACTTTTCGTCCGCGATTATTGGTGGGGCAGTCTTTTCGGGATACGGTGTCTCATCCGGTCGAACGTAACCCAACCGGCGCGCCTCTTCTTCTTTTTGAACCGGATTCATGATCTGGTCTTTGCGCCGCAATTTGGCGTCAGCTTTCCGAGTGGTATCAATTTCCGAACGCATTTGGGTTGCCTTATCCTTCTCCGCTTGATACACCTTCCACGTCTTGCTCGACGTATAGATGGCCAAACCAAGTCCGGCTACAACCGCCACCGGAATGAAGTAATTTAGTCTTCGCTTTTTACTCATGCTTAATCACTATTCGTGTTTGATTACCTGGGTCATGATGAGGTTCGTACTGCCAACCTTTCCGGCTGGGACTCCGGCAGTGAAAATAACGAGGTCTCCATTTTTCAGACGCCCCGCCTTGCAGAATGTATCCGTTGCATTGGTCAAAACCTCGTCGGTGGTAGTTAAATTGTCGATTAACATCCCTTCGACCCCCCAAACAACCGCCATAAAGGCAACTGTTTGCTGTGACCAACTGGCGCAGAGTATTCGTGATCGGGGTCGATACTTGCTGACCAGTCTTGGTGTCTGTCCGCTGGTCGAGGTGCAAAGAATCGCGGCGGGGGATAGTTGCCGCTCGAGGGTCGAGATAGCGAGCGCAATGGCGTGCGTATGCTCTTCCGGCTCCTTGTTGGAGCGCTTTAGGTAAATGCTGTCGCCGAGTTCGTATTCCGCTTCGATAGCGATGCGGGACATAACCCGAACGCACTCGATGGGATACTGTCCGGCGGCGGTTTCACCGCTGAGCATAATCGCGTCCGTTCCGTCGGTGATGGCGTTGAAGACATCGGAAACCTCGGCCCGAGTTGGGCGTGGGTTCGACATCATGCTTTCGAGCATTTGGGTTGCGGTAATTACCGGAACGCCGTTCTCAGTGCATTGGTCGATGATTCGCTTCTGCAATCGGGGGACATCTTCGATGTCCATCTGAAGTCCCATGTCGCCGCGGGCAACCATGATGATATCGACCTCTTCCATGATCGAATGAAGTTCGGAGATCGCTTCTGCCGTTTCGATCTTCGCGCAAATTTTGACCTTCGCACCGAGCTTGTTCAGCTCCCATTTGAGAAGCTTTATGTCGGCAGCATGCTTGACGTAGCTGAGGGCGACAAAGTCGACCTTTGCCTCAACCGCTTCCTTCATGTCTTCGACGTCTTTATCGGTGAGGGCGGGGACCTTGAAGGTTTGACCAACGAGAGTAATTCCTTTTCGGCTCTTGAGGTTTCCGCCCGTGACGACCGTGCCCGTAAACCATTCGTGTTCTTTTGAATCGATTGCAATTTCGATTTCTCCATCGCCGAGTAGGAGGCGTTCTCCAGCATCCATCTCATCGAGGATTTCTTGCTGCTCAATGGGAACTTGGGCACCGTGGCCGAGGGTAACCCTCTGACCAGCGACAAGATCAAGGCCTGAAGTTGGCAATGAGCCAACGCGAAATTTTGGACCTTGAAGGTCAGCCAAGATGGCGACTGGGCCAAATTTTGGGCTCAGTTCTCGAATCCATTCGATCCATTGTCGCTTGTCCTTCCACTCACCGTGGCTGCAATTGAGCCTCGCGACATTCATTCCAGCTTCGATTAACTGTTGAATCTTCTCGCGGGAATCGACCGCTGGTCCAAGCGTTACGACGATTTTTGTGCGTCTTTCCATATTCGGCATCCATGCCTTATTTCTAGTTTAGCAACCTGCAACCGAAATTAGTCAATGTCGTATGATTAATAACGTGGAGCGCGAAACATTACAGTCGGGGGAAGATGTCGACGCGATTCTTAAGATTGCCCTTAGGCAAGACCATGGATCGGCCGATGAGCTGCGACTACGACTGACTCGCTCGGCCGAGGAGCTGGGCATTAGCCCCGAGGCTCTCGCCCAGGCTGAAAAAGTATATCTGGCAGAAGGAGATCGTGTTCGCGAAGAGCAGTTGCTCGAATCGAAGATCAATCGATTTATGAGGGCCAAGCGAGCAGGTTTCGCCTCCCATTTGACTTCCTATCTCAGCACCAATATAACGCTGCATGTGATTTGGTACCTCTCGGGTAAAGATTTCTATTGGCCAGGGATCGTGTTGGCAGCGTGGGGAATTGGATTGGCTTCGCACTTTGTTCACTCGCGGCAACGAGCTACCACCCATGATCACGATTTTCAGCGATGGGTGGAGATGGGCGAACCCGGCAAGTATCGAGTTGATGGCGACGACAATGACGTCAACGACTGGCATCGTCGGAAGATGCGGCGTCATAGAGGCGTGACGATCGGGATTAATATTCCGGAGAAAAGAGATTAATTAGCCCAGGAGGCGGAAGAAGTGATGAGAGAAGAAACTGTTCCAACAATTGATCCACTCTATAGGCGGTTGGTACTTTTTCCATTGATCGCATCGACAACTGTAGAAGTGATCGGATCGGTCGCATTCTTGTTATGGATTCCGGAACCAATACTTAACTATTTCTGGATATTAATGATCGTCCTTTGGATTGGCTTGTTTCTCTTCCAGGTCAATCGAAAGCTCATCAATGTCGAGTCTAGAAGTCGATATATCGCAAAATGGGAATCGGAAGGTAGACCCACATCCTACGGTGCTATTGACAATTAGCTAAGGCCACTTGAAAGTAAACTCTTCGCATGATATCTGAAGAAGGTTTGGCGCGTCGCCAGATCATTCAAGACTTGCCAAAAGTCGAGCTCCACGTTCATCTCGAAGGTTCAATCCAACCGGAAACCCTCCTTCAGCTCGCTTCGCGAAATGACATTTCGTTGCCCGCTTCGGACGTCGCCGGATTGCGCGAATGGTTCAAATTTCGCGACTTTAACCACTTCGTCGAAGTCTATGTTGCGGCTTCAAAGTGCATTCGAAAGCCAGAAGATTTGGAGCTGATCGCCGAGGAATTTGCCCGGGGGCAGGCAGCGCAAAACATTCTTTACACCGAGGCGCATTACACCGCGATGACGATTTTCCGATACGCCGGAATTCCATTTGACGAGCAGTTGGACGCCCTTCATCGAGGGTTTGCGAAGGTTCCGGAGTCTCCGGTGAACTTAATCTTGGATATTGTTCGCGGCTTTCCGGTCGCCGAGGGCGAGCAGATTGCCCGGTGGTGCATCGATGGAATGGGTAAGGGTGTAGTTGGGATTGGACTTTCCGGTTTTGAAGGCACGGACCCAGTCGCGGTCCACAAACACTCGTTCAAGGCCGCCAAGGATGCCGGGTTGAAATGCTCGGCTCATGCGGGCGAAACGGGTGGCGCATCGGCAATTCGTGAAGTGCTTGCCGACGCCTACGCTGATCGAATCGGGCACGGAGTTCGCTGTATCGAAGATGGCCAGCTCGTCAAAGAACTGCGAGATAAGCAAATCCACCTTGAGGTCAATCCTACGAGTAATGTCAGCCTCGGGCTGTACCCGTCGCTCGCCGACCACCCGCTGCCAATCCTGATGGACGAGGGGCTAAGCGTCTCGATCAACTCGGATGATCCTCCCTTTTTCAACACGACGTTGACCGATGAATGGATCCGCTGCGCCGAAGAGTTCCAATTCAGCACCGACATTTTGTTTAGCCTTTGCCAAGGGGCTGTAAACAAATCGTTCCTTGACGATGCCAAGAAATCGGTTTTAAGAAAGCAGATCTCGGAAAGTTGGGACACCTAATTGCTACCCATTAAATAGACTGCAAGAATGCCACCGACACATGGGCCTCACGCTTTTCAGATTGGGGCCGTGCGCGAATAATGATTTCAATATCTTGATCGAGGCTATTAAGGATTCTCAGAAGTCGATCTGACGAAAAACCTTCAGTTATTCCACGGAGGAGTTTTGAAACTTTCGATTGGTCGATTCCAATCATTTTTGCCAAATCAGTTTGGTTGACTCCTTTCGATGCCATTGCTTTGCTGATAGCGTGAACAAGCTGTGCTTTTGCCAGCATTTCGTCAGCATTCTCAAATCCGAGATCAGCGAAAACATTTCCACTACTGGACTCAATTAGGATTTCTTCTTGTTTTTGTTTTGCCATTCTTTGTGCCTTCCTTCCGCAATCTTCAATCTGCCTTTCACCTTGTCAATATCCTGTTTCGGAGTAGAAATGCCCGATTTCGACTTCTTTTGGAAGCAATGAAGAACGTAGACTGCCTCCTCAAACTTCACGGTATAGACCGCTCGGTAAGTACCTCCATCAAAATCTTCAACGACCTCTAGAACTCCTGCTCCTCCAAAGTCCTTCGAATGGGATGATTTCTCGCCCAATTGCGCTAAATCGAGTGCGAATCCTACTGCCTGCTTAACCTCTCTTGGAAAATCTAGAATATCTTTTCGACTTGAACCAATCCATTCCAAGGGTTTACGTTCACTATTCATTTTAGGCTATTTCTGGCTTATTTTACACGAAATTTTGTCCATTCCTTAATGTAGTGGGTCGGTTTACAACTGATTGGACCAAATAGGATTTCGAAACGGCTAGGCAGTTCCGATTTCGGAAAGTTGGGACGCCTAGTTCTCCGATTACCAACGAATTAGGTTGGCGCCCCAAACGAGCCCCGCACCAAATCCGACGGTAAGGACCAACATGCCTGGCTTGAGTCGGCCGCTATCGCTGGCTTCGTATAGAGCCAGAGGTATCGATCCGCCGCTCGTGTTTCCATATTTGTGAACGTTGACAAACACTTTCTCCGAAGGAAACTTAAATCGCTCGGCTGCGGCTCTAATGATTCTCATATTGGCTTGGTGAGGAATGAATAGATCGACCTCAGAGGCATCGACTCCGGCTTCAGCCAGGACCTTCTCGCACGCATCGCCCATCGCCTTGATGGCGAACCGATAGACCTCGTTACCCATCATTTGGATTCCGTACTTCATACCTTCTGGCGCAACTGAGTTTGGCGGATACTTGGTTCCTCCAAGGTCAATACTGATAAAAGGAGCCCCTGCCCCATCGGCCAACATAACCGTCTTGATGACTCCTCGGTCACCACCTTCAACCGCACTTACTACGACTGCGGCGGCGGCATCGCCAAAAAGGATACACGTCGCTCGGTCGCTCCAATCCACTTGTTTTGAAAGCGCATCAACGCCAATAACCAAGGCATGTTCGATCACTCCCGTTTCGATAAGGGCGGTGGCATTCGCCAACGAATAAATGAATCCGGCGCACGCCGCGCTCACATCAAAGGCACCTGCCATCTTGAGTCCCAGTGCGTTTTGGACAAAGCAAGCTGTCGAAGGCCATATGTAATCGCCAGAAACTGTTCCGACGATGACCATTTCGATGTCGGTTGGCTTGAGACCAGAACGTTCGAGGGCTTCTCGTCCGGCTTCAATTGCCAAGGAATAAGCACCTTCGTCACCCGTGCAGATGTGCCGCTGTTGGATACCCGTTCTCTGCTGAATCCATTCGTCGTCGGATTCAATTCCTTTTTCGAGAATGAGTTCTTTGTTTGTGACAATTCGGACGGGTAAACCGTGGCCGACAGATTGAATGACCGCTCGTCTACTCATTTCCTTCCTCGATGGCCTGCTGAGGGCCCAGTTCTCGTTCTACTGCTTCGCGAATATTTTCTACCAAATGAGCCCCGACCGCTTTATCGGCGTTCAAAACCGCATTGCGGATCGCTTTGGCGTTACTTCTTCCGTGAGCGATCACGCAAATACCATTCAATCCAAGCAACGGAGAACCACCAACCTCGGCATAGTCCATATGCTTCTTGATCGGGGCCATGACCTTTTTGACTGGCCAGTATAGTGCTTTCATAAAACTGTCGGGGACTCCTGCTTTCACGTGTCTGGCAAACATTTCGGCAACCCCTTCCGCTGTCTTCAAGATCACGTTACCAACAAATGCCTCACAAACCACTACGTCACAGGGTGAATTAAACATGTCTTTGCCCTCAATATTGCCCGCAAACCAGTCGAATTGTGAGAGCAGTTGGTAAGCCTGCTTGGCAAATGCGTTGCCCTTGCCTGGTTCTTCACCGATGTTAACCAGGTGAACCTTGGGATTCTTTCGGTCCATAACCTTTTGCGCATACGCTCGGCCCAAAATCGCAAACTCAACTAAGTGGCTAGGGTCAACGTCTGGGGATGCTCCTGCATCTAACAACACGAAGCCACCGTGGTGATTCGGAAGTTGGGTGCCAATAGCGGGACGATGCACTCCAGGAACTTGCCGCCATGTCAATAGTGCGGTCGCGGAAGCCGAACCCGTCGAGCCCGCTGAGACGAATGCGGCGGCTTTGCCTTCTTTCACCAAGCGAATCCCAACCATCATTGAGGAGTCCTTCTTCTTTCGGTAGGCCTCAAGCGGTTTCTCATCCATGTCAACCACTTGGCTCGCGTGGAAAATTTTAACGTTCTTCGGGACATTTGAAGGCAAATGAGATTTGATGACGTCTTGGTCACCCACTAAAATCAGATCGCCATGGATCTGCGCGCATGCATCGAGGCCACCTTGAATGATATCAGCCGGAGCATTGTCGCCCCCCATCGCATCCAGGGCAATGTTCATTCATCATCCTCGTCGACAAGATTCTTCAGCTTTTCAAATTCAGGATGAGATGCCGACGGTGGTTTTCGAACCACGAGACGTTCTTTGGCGATCGGGCAGTCACCTTCCCATCCAAAAGAGCAGAGCGGTTGAACGGGATAATTTAGTAGGAGGTCTTGACGCAGGAGTGCCTCGACCATCAATTGGTTACCTTCAAACAGCGGATATGGCTCATCGGCATCAATCTTAGCGGTGCTCGTGTGGTCAAGCGAACTCGGCACGCCCTTTACGTCAAACTGCTCGTCGACTTCAAATTCGACGTCAACTTCGAGTGGGCCAAGGCACCGGGCACATTCAACAACGGCCCGGGTACAGAAATTCCCCTTGATAATTAGCAGGTTGCCAGTGGAAACGAGTTCAAGGACTCCTTCCAAGGGTTTCACCAAATCAAGGTCTTCCTCATCAGCAAGTTCGGTGGTAACTTCCACTGAAAGTTCCCTGCCTGGATGCTGCAGAATGTCATTTAGGTCGAGAAGGTCGTCTCTGAGCAAGGGAAAATGAGTGTACCGCTTTCATGAAAAACCAAGAAAATTTGCATATTCTGAGACTTTTCTTGATATACTGCCTTCACTCTCTACCACGAAAGGGATGATTATGCATCGTCAGATTGATTGGAAGAATATTAAGTGGAGCCTCGCAGTCCTAGCACTGGGTGGCGTCCTCTTTGGTTGTGCTGGAAACTCCGTCGGAACAGGTACTACTGGGACAACCAGTACTACGTCCACGACGGGAGGATTATTTAGCGATGTTGCGGGAGTTAACCTTTCCGACACACCTGCATCGCTGCAATACGTATTTTTAACCGGCGCAGGTAGAGCCGGAGACACCAAAACGATTTTGGCCAGAAACCTTATCGTGTCAGACCTATTTGGAACGGAAAGTTCTGGCTTGACGCCTAAGAATCTAACGTTAACTTCTTATGAATCACACATTCTGGCAACCAATGCTGGACTGATGAATTCCCAAAGCCGAGTTTTCAACAAACTCATCTTGGATGTTAAGAATTACACGCAAACTGACAGTTCGGGAACCGCGTCGTTCAATGCGATCAATAACATTCCCGACGAATTGACCTCCTCAATTCGAATTTTCAGGGGACGCCACGTTCAAGTTCCTTTGTATCTTGATCCCGATACATTCATTACCGAAACGGTTAATGTTGGTGGTAGCGATGTCACCCAAGCGAAGTTCGACTTTGATTGGTTTAATGTTATCAACAAGATCGAAGGTGATTCAGTTTCAGTACGAAGCTTCTTGAGCGACTATGTTTGCTACGATGTTTCAGCAATGGATCCCGGTGTGCTGCCAAGCTTGAGCGACGGTAGCGGAACCGCGACTAGAATCTTCTTCTCGGGTGACGGATTCGCACTTGGAAACGGAAACATCTTAGCTGGTGGCGCTCCATTCGAGCTTATTCTCCAGCAAGGACAAGGCGCATCGGTTGTTGGACGACACTCTTCGTCAAGCATTCCTGGTTCACCAAATCCACAATACACGTATACAACGATTGGCGTTGATCCGTCAGATGTAACTTCTACCGATCCTGCATTGGCTCGAAAGATCACGAACTTCTCAGGCAAATTCCAATTTCACTTCAGTCAGAACCTTAATTCATTAACGGGCAAGATTGATGACCTTGGATATTTCAAGAACGTTCACTCATTTGAAGCCATGTCATTCCCAACTAGCTTGGATGACGAGCGACAACAAGTGGTCATGATTTCCGAAACTGTCTCCACGAACGGAAACGGAACGAAATCAGCAACCATCACAGGCATCATGTGGGGTTATCTAGACTTGGCAACTAAGGTTGTTCGCGTCTATCCAATCGCTAACATCACCGATCCAAACGCGTTGCAAAACCGAAATGGTGAAGTTGAAGGATCTCTTGGAACCTTGTTCACTTCTACCGGAGCGGTTACGCTTTCGCCACAGCAAATGAGATACGCAGAATTTACATTCACAACGCCTCCAGCAGGATTCCCTGCAACGGGCAAGATTGTAGTCTTGCGTCGGTAAGAGACATTAGTGCGCCAGATCCTTGCGGGAATCGACTGTGAATACGGGATTCTAGTTAAGGGGAAAGGCGCAGACGAGCAAATCGAATATTCCCAGACCCTCGTTGAGAGCTTCTCCAACGAGGGTCTTTTTGTTGGCTGGGACTATCGATTTGAAAACCCTCGGAATGATCTTCGAGGATTTGAGCTCAAAAACCTCGCCATTGATCCCAATGATGCCCAATACGATGTGGGACGCCAGCATCGAAGTTCCATCGAGGTCCGCGCCGACCGAGTCCTGCCAAATGGCGCGCGGTTTTACAACGACCATGGACACCCGGAATATGCGACGCCGGAGTCCTTCTCGATCTTCGAATTAGCCCAACTCGATCTAATCGGCGAATCCGTGGTCCGGCAAGCAGGCGAGTTCTCCGAACTTGAAGCAACCCTTTATAAAAACAATACGGACTATCACGGAGCATCCTACGGAACCCACGAAAGCTACCTAGTCCCTCGAAAACATTCGTTTGATGCGCTCTTTGCGGCGATCACACCGATGCTCATTGTCCGCCAAATTTTAACCGGGGCAGGCAAAGTCGGAAGCGAGGAAGGCGATTGGTGCGATTTTCAGTTGAGCCAGCGGGCTGATTTTTTTGTCGAGTCCGCCAATGCCGAAACCCTTTGGCGTCGCCCCATCTTTAATACCCGTGATGAACCTCATGCAGATCCTTCGCAATGGATTCGATTGCACGTCATTTCGGGTGACGCCAACATGAATCCTGCTTGCACAGCCCTGAGGATCGGGCTGGTTAAGCTCGCTCTTTGGTTACTGGATACGGGCGAGGCTCCACAGTGGGTGTTTGCTCAGCCCGTCAAATCATTCAAATCAATCAGCCGAGATAGCAGCCATGAGTTTCGAGTTGAACTCGCAAAAGGCAACTGGACCACGGGATATGAAATCTTGGAGTCATACTTTGCGGCGGCCGAAGCGACCCTCGCTCTCAACTTGGAAGCCAAATGGGTGATTGATACTTCCCGCAATCTCCTCCTCCAGCTCCGGAGCGATTTCGATTCCTTCCGAAAATCGGTTGATTGGGCCTCCAAACTTCATTTCCTCAATCAATACCGTAGCGAAGAGGGCCTCACTTGGCGCGATCCCGTTTTGCAAGCCTACGATCTCGAATACAGCAACATCGATCCCGATGCTGGCCTTTACTATGCTCTGCTCGAAATGGGCGAGATCTTGGAACTGTCATTTCCCGTCGAAATGGTGCCCCGATCTCGTGCATTTGCCCGAGGAGTCGCGATCCAGAATTTTAACCAACACCTTACCAATGTCGGTTGGCGAGGACTGACTTTCGGGAAAGAATTTATTGAATTGCGTCCCGATGTTGCATATCCTGATTCAATTGCCGACATCTCTGACGTAGAAACATTTATTACAACCCTCAAGGACATTCATGCTTCAATTTGAACAGCCTCAACGCCAAAAGAGTCCGGTGCCCGATCGAAAGACCGGAGACGATTCTGGACCAAAATCACCGGAGGTAACCAAGCCTGAAGGCGGAAATGAGTTGCTTCGAAGACTAAAGAAGATCGACCCTGATCAGGCCAAGAAATACCGGCAGCGGTCCGGGCAATGATGTCCCCGCTAGCAAAGCCATTTAGCGAAGTCGTCGCTGGCACCCTGATCTCAGGAAAGGTCGACCACGAAGTTGAGTCGCACGGAACAACTGTCCTCGCGCTACGATTCGATAAAGGAGTCGTCATTCTTGCCGACCGACGGGCAACCATCGGTAATCTTATCATGTTCGAGCAGGCCGAAAAGGTTATGCCCTTGGATGATCTCACGGTGGTCGCCATTTCGGGCTCGTTTGCTCGCTCGGTCGAGATTTGTCGATATCTGAAACACTCATTCAAATACTATCGACGGGCCGTCTTGCAAGAGCTGAGCCTCGAAGGAAAGCTCTCCGAAATCTCCCGCGCGTTGGCGGGCAACGTCGAAATGGCAATGAACGGGATTGGAGTATTCCTTCCCATCGTTGCCGCCTATGACAAAGCTACGGATAAGTTTGGAGTCTATTTCTTCGATGGAGCGGGCGCAAAATTTGAGAACGGCGAATACGCATGCGCTGGCTCGGGGTCCGAGAGGATCCGCGGCGTTTTCGAGTTCCTTCGCAGGACCGAGGGTGGCTTTGAAACCAAGAGCCTCGATCGAGTTCTCGAAAACGGGCTCCAAATGCTCGACATTGCATCAACCCTCGACTCGGCAACGGGCGGATTCACTCGAATCGAACCCATCGTCCGAATCCTCACCAAAGACGGCAACAGTTCCCTTGACGAAAAGGTCCTGAAGAAGGCCGTAGACAAAGTCTTAAAAGCAGCAAAACCCCTATGAATTTCGCATCCATTCCTGAAGCCATTGAAGACCTAAAGCGCGGCAAAATGATCATCGTTGTCGATGATCCTGACCGCGAGAATGAAGGCGACCTCGTTTGCGCAGGAGAAACCTGCACGCCCGAAATCATGAACTTCATGATCAAATACGGTCGGGGGGTTCCATTCATTCCAACCACAGCGGAACGGCTTGAGGAACTTCAGATTCCGATGATGACCAAGCAAAACACGGCTCGCCACGGGACTGCCATGGCGGAGACGGTTGATGCTATTCCGGGTGCTTCGACCGGGGTCAGCGCGTTTGATCGGGCGCTTACTGTAAAGGTCTTTGTCGATGACAACGCTCAGCCTTCCGATTTAGGACGACCTGGACATATCATTCCCCTCCGAGCCGTACCTGGTGGAGTTTTGCGCCGTGCGGGGCATACTGAGGCCATAACGGACCTTTGTGTTTTGGCGGGATTTAAGCCAGTCGGTGTTGGATGCGAAATCCTCAATGAAGACGGCACCATGATGCGGCTCGACGGTCTGGTTCCATACGCCAAAGAGCACGACCTAAAGATCGTTACGATCGCCGACCTGATCGCATACCGAAGGCATAACGAAGTTTTGATTCAGCGCAAGGCAGGCCCGATTGACTTTCCGACAAAGCACGGCCACTTTAAGCTTTATGCTTACGAGCCGACGGTTGAACGGGATCCTTATGTGGCGATTGTGAAAGGCGATGTCTGCACCGAAGAGCCAGTTTTGGTTCGAATGCATTCTTCATGCCTGACCGGAGACCTGCTTGGGTCGCTTCGGTGTGACTGTGGTGACCAACTCGAAATGGCTCTGCAAAACATTGAAAAGGAAGGGCGAGGAGTGGTGGTTTATATTCAGCAAGAGGGTCGTGGCATTGGTCTGATCAACAAATTGCGGGCCTATGAATTGCAAGATCAGGGGATGGATACGGTTGAGGCCAACGTGGCTCTTGGATTCAAGGCCGACTCGCGCGACTACTCGCTTGGCGCTCAACTCTTGGCGGACCTGGGGATTCGCAAGATTCGCCTCATGACGAATAACCCGGCGAAACGAGCCGGCTTACAGGGCTACGGGCTCGAAATTGTCGAGTATGTGCCAGTCATCGCGGAGCCCGAAGAACATCGCGAAAAGTATCTGGCTACCAAGCGCGACAAGATGGATCATATATTGCCGAATTAAGGGCGAGGGCGAGGGCGATCGCAAGGAAATGCGGCCCTCGCTATCGGCTTTAAAGCAGCTTTTTCAGATTCTCGAATGAGACTCGGCATGAGTCGATTGGCGTTCGGTCGCCATATTGCTCTTGCTCGATCACAATCCATTCGGCACCTGCGACGCCGAGAGCCTTGATGCACTCCGCAAATGGAACTTTTCCTTCGCCAATGGATTCGCCGTTGAACGGATATTCCTTGAAATGAATGGTGGTTCCTCGTCCGGGAAAATCCCCTAGCGGTTGGACAGGATCGCTTCCACCGTGCATCGCATTGGCCGTGTCGAACTGCAGGATGAATGAATCTGGCGTGTTCTCGCCCAAAATGTACCAAGTCGATCGTCCGTCGTCGAGCGGCTTCATATCCGCGTCGTGGGCATGAAATCCGAGTCGGAAACCGTCTGCCTCAACTTTTGCGGTTAGCTTTGTGAGCCGCTCGGCGGTTAACAACGTTGCTTCGGCGGTCGAGTGAAGTTCGAGTGGAAGCCAAGGAATAATGATGTTTTTGGTTCGGAGGGTCGCGTGAGTCTTGATCGTCTCGGCATAGTTCTCGTCGTCGAGCAAGCTTATTGCAGTATGCGTTCCCGAACATTCTAGGCCCAAGTCATCCATGATTGACCGAAGTTCGGAAGCGGGATGTCCGTGATAGCCCGCAAATTCGACGGCATCAAACCCAATGCCCGCAACTTGCTTGAGAATGCCGGGAAAATCCTTTGGCGCGTCGTCGCGAAGCGAATATAGCTGAAGTGAAATCGGAAGGCTCATTGAGCCGTTATTTTACTATTTTTGTCATACCGCCAGAAAGAAAACTATAATTGAGATATGCGATTCGCTTTTCCCAAATTAGTCGTTATGATCGGCCTCATCCTCGGAGCAATTTTCGCCTATGGCGACGGCATTGGTCCTGGCTCGACGCCTCCAGCCCTTGACGTCAAAACTTGGTACAAAGGATCGGCGGTTACCGAGTTTGAGCAAAACAAGACTTATGTCGTCGAATTTTGGGCCACTTGGTGCGGTCCTTGCATCCAAAGCATCCCTCACCTCACTGAAATGGCTAAAAAGAATACAGACGTCACTTTCATTGGTATCAGCATTTGGGAAGACGACAAGGATTCAAACATCAAGAATTTCATCGACAAAATGGGTGAAAAAATGGACTATCATGTCGGCTATTCGGGCAACAAAACTGGCATGTCGGTTTCGTGGATGGAAGCAGCTGGGCAAAACGGAATTCCTGCCGCCTTCATCATCAAAAACAACGCGATCCAATGGATTGGCCACCCGATAGAAATGGAGAAGCCGCTAGAAGAAATCAAAGCTGGAACATTTGATCGAGCAGCTTTTAAGGCCGCGTTCGAGAAAGGAGTCGCAGCAACTCGAACTGCGATCAAAATTCAAAGCGAGCAGACCGCTATCAACGTGTTAATAAAGGCGGGCAAGCTGAGCGAGGCTCACACAAGAATCGATCAGTTTGAAGCGAAAAACCCACCGTTAAAGCTTGACGATACGCGATTTTTGTTGATGTCCAAACAAGACGTGAAAGCGTGGACAGCATTGGTGAAGAAAACAGCGGAGAAATCCGATTCTGACTCAACCCAAAGGCTGTTCTCATTCGCGATGGATCAGACTCAAAAGGACGGCAACCTGGCTCAAGGCAACTTGGTCATGGAGACTTCGCTCAAATACGCGAAGAAGGATGACGTGATGCGGTTCTATCTAGCGGCCGTGTTTTACGACGATTCGAACAATTCGAAGAAGGCGCTCGATTGTATGGACAAAGCTTTGGTAGCCTTCCCGCTTAGCGGGATCAAGGGCAATAAGCAGGCCAAGGAAGATTTCGAAAAAATGAGAGCAGCGTTTGCCGCAAAGGTTAGCGGCAAGTCAAAGGGTAATTAGTTCGATATCGAAACGTAAATGGCCCTGAGCTTTTTGCTCAGGGCCATTCTTTTTAGCACGGTCTTTTTTACGCCGCTTCTTCGTCTTCGGCTAGCTTTCGGGCCTGGTCATCTTGGATCAATCCATCCAGCATTTGCTGCATATCGCCATCCAAAAACGCGCCAAGATTGTGAATCGTCAGCTTTATTCGGTGATCAGTAATCCGGCTTTCGGGGAAGTTATAGGTTCGAATCTTCTCTGATCGGTCGCCCGTGCCGATCTGTCCCTTCCTCATTCCCGACCGCTCTGCTTGAGCTTCTTCCATCCTCATTTTGAGCAAGTTAGCTCGCAGGACTTCCATCGCTCGAATTTTATTTTGGGCTTGACTCCGCTCATCCTGACAGGTGCTCACGATGCCCGACGGCCGATGGATAATTCGAATCGCCGTTTCGTTCTTCTGCATATGTTGACCACCCGCCGACGACGAACAGAACGTTGAAATTTCAAGATCCTTCGGGTCAATATACACGTCGACTTCATCCGCTTCGGGCAAAACTGCAACCGTTACCGTCGAAGTATGAATACGTCCCTGGCTCTCGGTCGCGGGAACTCGCTGTACTCGGTGGACACCGGACTCAAACTTAAGCTGAGAATAAGCACCGATCTGGTCAACTTTAAAAACAACTCTCGACAAGCCGCCGATTCCACTCTCTTCGTGATCCATCACCGAAACCTTCCATCGTTGACGCTCACAGTAGCGCGTATACATTCGGAATAATTCGTTGGCAAATAGGCCTGCTTCGTCGCCACCTGCGGCCGGTCGAATTTCGACGATAACTGGCTTGTCATCGTAAGGGTCCTTAGGGACCAACATGGTTTTGAGTTTAGCTTCCAGATCCGTTCGCTTTGACCTTAGCGGTTCGATTTCCTCTTGCGCCAATTCCCTCATTTCTGGGTCCGACAACATTTCTTCGGCCTGGCTGAGGTCATCGAGAACTTTTCGATACTCTCGAATTGTCATAACAATAGGCTCAAGGTCGGACCTTAATTTGCCTAATCGCTGCATCTCTTTGGGGTTCGAGACAATACCCATGTCGTTGAAGTCGGCTTCAACGGCATCAAACTTTTTTTCGATCTCATGCAGCTTCAGAATCATCGAGGTGGACCTTAGTGTACCGTTCAGGCTGAATCAGTCACCTATTTCTTGACTCCTACGCGTACGAAACTGTTGCGGGATCAAGCTCAAGCCGCTTCAAGATGCCGACTTTGGCAAACTTTGACCGTGTTCCGACCCGCGTTCTTTGCTTCGTACAACGCCATGTCTGCATCGTGTAACACGTCGTAAAATGACTCATTTCCACGACGCACTTCACTTAAGCCCATACTGACGGTCAGGTTGATGTCACCGATGACATCAGCGGTAGGAATCTCCGAAATCGAATCCATCAGCCGCTTCGCAACAATCAGCGCACCCTTAACATCCGTGTCGTGATGAATAATACAAAACTCTTCACCACCTAGCCTTCCGAAGACGTCAAACCTTCGAAGGTGGCCTTGGCAGCACTTCGTCAAACGTCGCAAGATTTCGTCTCCCGCAGCGTGGCCAAAGCCGTCATTGATTCGCTTAAAGAAATCGACATCCAAAATCGTCACGACAAAGGGCGCTCCCACGTGGCGATGGCGCTCCATTTCTAGGGTTCCATCATTGACTAACTGTCGTCGATTTACAGCGCCAGTTAGGTCGTCAGTCGATGCCATTCTCATGAGCTCTTTTTGCAACCGTGACTGCTGCTCAAGAGCGCATTCCAAATCATTGTTGATCGTAGCGAGTTCGTCGTTCTTTCGACGGGCCAAATTCGCTTCAGCCTGAACCATCTCGATTCGGTGAAACGCTTGCAGATCTCTCATTCGATTTTCCGATTGCTCGCCAACCAGCTTTTCTTTCAGCTTCAAATGTTGGAATAAGTGCGCCAAAGACTTCTTGTAGAGTCCAAGCTCTTGCTCGACATAAGCCATTCGTTCGAGCGATCGGCACTCCGACATGACATATCCGGTTGATTGCGCATAGCGATAGCTTCGGTGGAAAGTCCGCAAAGCGGAGGTGTACTTGCCGTATTTTGTATAAATTTCACCAAGATCTAACAACATCGAAGAGATCATCGGAGCTTGAAAATGCTTAGCCGCCAAAATCCTTGCTCGTCGAATCTCAAAAATGGCTTCTTTATACAGGCCACGATCGGAGAAAATCAAAGCCAAGCTTGAGTGGCTGTCACATGCAGCCGAAATATTCTCAACTTTAAGGAGGGCTTCTCGAGAGATTCGTAATTCTTCAATCCAGTTGGCATTTGGGTCCTTGATCGCATGAAGTTTTGCTCGGGCATTTCGTGCTTGCCAATAGATTGCCTCGTTAACTCCGTCCTTGGCCTCATCCATCGCCATTTCGTAATATCGAATGGCCGCATCAACGTCTTTACGCTCTTCCGAGTTGACGCCCATGTTATAAACAGCAATCACCGCAACATACAAATTCTCTGATTTGGTGGCCTTTTCGTAGGCATCTTTCAACACCAAGAGACTCTGCTCGTACCATCCGACATGGTGATAGTAGCAAAAGACGGTCATGAGGGCACTGGCTACTGCGCTCGTATCGCCTTCTTGCTCAAGAATTGCAATCGCCTGATTGGCGAGCATTAAGGCTTCCACCGGGTTAATCTTCGCTTCAATCGCGGCCAGGGTCCGAATAGCGTGTCCAATGCCAAGCTGATACTCTATAGCCTCAGCCTGCATCAAGATCTGATTCGTTAGCTCTCGAGCAGCCACTGGGTCAGAAGCACGAAGAAGGTACGCCTGATTATTCAGTGCGTCGATTTCATCGTTTATGGTTCGATCAATGTCGTGCAACCTTCCTCCCTTTTCCCCATGGAGGATGTGCCACCTTTGAACTTCCAGAAAGGGACTATAATTACCAGGTTTTTTGAATAAACCTTACTCGGCACGCTTCTTGATAGCTTCAGCCGCCGCCTCAAGCTGAGTTCGGAAAAGGTAAAGGACGAGTTTCTTCACCAATGGTCCCAGCGTGGGAATGTTGTATTCGTAATCCAAGAACTGATCGAATCTCGTGCCACCATTCTCTTCGGTGAACGTCCAGGTCCCTTCCATCTTGTCGTAATCACCCTTCACTTGGCGAAACTTCGAACTCGTGGTCGCGTCATCCCACAGGTCCTCTTGAGTCCAGCGAACTTTGAGATTGAACTGCTTGACTAAGCCAACCCAGTCGGCGACAACTCGATTTTCATCCCGTTCGATGATATCGAGGCTAACGACGGCCTTCATATATTCGGGATATCGTTCGCATTCTTTCGCAATTGCATAGACTTTGGCGACCGGAGCATTGATCCAGAGGGTTGTTTCAACAGTAGGCATGGCTTTTGAGTCAAACTAGAGTGGACATTTGGCATTCTACCTTCGCACTTAGAGCCAATTAATGTCCGATCTTTGGAATACCAGAGGCCCTATGACTGAACCACTGCCTCAAACCATGAAATCCCTGATCCTGCAAGAACCAGGACGTATCACCCTTGAAGATGTCCCAGTGCCAATTCCTGGCCACGGAGAAATTCTGATAAGGGTTAAGGCCGCAACCACCTGCGGAACCGATCTCAAAGCATTCAAACGCGGTCATTCACAAATTCCCATGCCGGGCGGATTTGGGCACGAATACTCCGGCGTCGTGGTTGCCTCGGGGACGGGAGCAAAATTCAAACCCGGACAGTCCGTCATGGGTGTCCACTCGGCCCCTTGTGGCGAATGCTATTGGTGTGAGCGTGGTCAAGAAAACCTGTGCGAAACCATCATGTCTTCAAAAGTGCTGGGCAGTTTTGCCCAGTACTTGCTTGTTCCCAAGCGGATCGTTTACAAGAACGTCTTTGAGAAACCCGAGAACATTCCCTTCGAAATCGCCAGTCTGCTCGAACCCTATGCAAGTGTGGCTCAAGGCATCCTTGAACTCAAAGACGTTATCTGCGATGACGCATCGGTTCTCATTATTGGCCCCGGCGCAATCGGCTTACTGTTCGTGGCCGCTCTGAAGGAAGTGGGAATCAGCAACATCACAGTAGCCGGACGAAACCCGGACCGATTAAAGGTCGCCGAGGCGTTTGGTGCGAAGACCGTCCTCATCAACGAATACCAAAAGGAAGATCGCGGATTCGATATTGTCATCGAATGCACGGGGCAGGTCGAGGTGTGGGAAAAGAGCATTGACTATGTTCGGCGAGGCGGAACGCTGATGCTATTCGGTGGCTGTGCCCCCGGAACCAAGGTCACTTACGACACGAAACGGGTCCATTACGATCAAATTTCAATCCTCAGTCCGTTCCACTTTGGAACCCAAGCAGTTCGTCAAGCCCGCATCTGGATCCTTAATTCTCAGACAGATTTGAGCTTATTGATCAGCGGAGAACGTAAACTAGAAGAAGGAGCAACTGTTTTTCAAGATCTCGATGCTGGAAAGGGCATCAAGTTCGTATTTCGCCCATGAAAATCGCACGCTATTTCGGAAACGGTCAGGTCAAGATTGTCGAGGAAAAGGAGCCCGCATGCCCCGAAGGTGGCCTCCTCGTTCAAACTGAAGCTTGCGGACTTTGCTCCGGCGAACTCATGTCGTGGTACATGGACAAGAAAGTCCCCCACGTCATCGGCCACGAAGTAACCGGGCTCGTACTCGAGTCCAAAGATTCTCGCTTCCCGGTTGGCAGCCGCATTTTCCCCCATCACCACGCTCCGTGCGGCAAGTGCGACTATTGCAAAACTGGCCGCTCGGTCCACTGCAAACAATGGAAAGAAACCAAGTTGCTGCCCGGCGGCATGGCTGAGCGATTTGCCGTTCCCCTCGGAAACCTCACCGACACTTTGCTGGTCAACCCGCTTCGTGCAATCGACGCTGCACTCATCGAACCGATGGCGTGCGTGATGAAATCGATCCGAACTGCAGGCTTCGCCGAAAACCCCGCCGTCATTGGAATGGGAGTCATGGGCCTGATGCACATGATCGCTCTTGGCGAGAAGGCGATCGGCTACGACACTAACCCGCTGAGGGTCGCTTGGGCCAAGAGAACTGGGCTAGACGCTCGATCCAACGATGAAATTAAGCCCGACGCTCACGACGTGGTCTTTGTTTGCCCCGGAACCCAAGACGCATTCGACACCGCCATCAAGATGGTTCAACCCGGTGGCCGAATCTGTATGTTTGCCCCGCTATCGCCCGATGAGTCTCTCAGTATTCCGAACGACATTTACTTCCGAGATATCTCCATCCTCAGCTCTTACTCTTGCGGTCCCGAAGACACCAAGGCGGCCTGGGAAATGATCGGCAAGGGAATTCTCAAGGCAGAACAAGTCGTATCTCACTTCATCAAACTTGACGAACTTCCGGCCATGTACCTCGCGATGAAACGAGGCGAAATCCTTAAGCCGATGGTCGTTTTCTAAAACTTAAGTCTATTTTGTTCGTCTAACCAGTAGCAAACATGATTACCGCACTCATCGCCTGCGCAGTTATGAATTGGAATAGCCCAATTCTCGCAGAGCCACATGCGGACACTCAAAAATCGGCAGCCCAGATCGCCAAAGATCAAGCGCAATTTCAAAAGGACATCCTCGACGACAAGAAGGTTGGCAAAGAAGCGGCCGACTATTACGACCGAACTCTTAAGCCAACCAAGGACACCGCCGCTCAACAGCGAGTTGAAGAAATTGGGGCAAAACTTGCGCTTATCGCCAACGCCAACTCCTTTGACCTTTCTTGGGGAGATCGCCGGCACGCCGAATTCGAGTACAAATTTAAGGTCGTCGAGAGCAAAGATGTTAATGCGTTCTCGCTCCCCGGTGGCTACATTTACGTCTATCAGGGCCTCATCGATTTCGTCCAAAGCGACGACGAATTGGCCGGAGTCTTGGCCCACGAAATATCCCACGCGGCCCAACGCCACGTAGCCTGGATGCGAAAGGAACAAGCCAAAATGGCCCCCATTCAAATCCCGCTTATTCTCGCTTCGATCTTCACGGGTCGGGCCGAGGGCGTCATCACGAATGAACTCCTCGGGACCGCAATGACCAACGGCTGGAGCGTCAAAGCAGAAACATCAGCGGACTATGGCGGAGTCCAACTCGTAGTCGCAGGTGGCTATGATGCCACCGGGATGCTGACCTTCATGGAGCGCCTTCAGGCCAAGGACGCGAACATGGATGCCAATCTCGGAATTCTAAGAACCCACCCGCCGAGCAAAGTTCGGGCAGACAAAATCGAAGCCTACATGAACAAAAACTTGATCGCGATTCGTCGCAGTTTGGTTTCCACCGATTTCCGAGTCGTAAACAAAGTCTCCGACAAGGGTCAGAACGTTCTCTATTTTGGCAAGCGAAAGCTCTTCGCCGTTTCAGGAGATCTTGCCCGGGCCGAGTCGACGATGAAGGGTCTGAACACGTTCTTTGATCGCGTCCCCGAAATGTACGATGTTACGACCGGCGAAGACGGGGTCATTTACGCCAAGAATCGGTTGTTGATCACCATCACAGCCGAAGACGCCAAAGCGAATGTGACTGACGTCGAACAGCTTCAAAATACCGTCGCCAAGGCGATCCGCTCCTCCATCTTCGCACTTGCTTATCACATCTGGGAAGGAAGAAACTAATTTAGCCGTTACCTGCCTATCTTCTGGGAATAGCCCGCCCCGATGAACCAGTTGGTGCCACTTCCCGCATTAATATTTCGTCCAAAGTGGATGTCGGCTTGGTGGTCCTTTGTATGCGCAAACGTCACGCCGAAATGGGCGGTCTGGGAAGATGATTGACCGGGTGCAAACTGAGAAAATATTTCGGCAAACGCCCCAAGTCCTTGACCGCAATCTTTCGAAAGCGTCAACCCATTGGTGTAACTCGGGAAAAACTTACTCCCTCCATGGCGCCACTCAACCGAAAAAGTCTCGGTTACGGACAATCCACTGGGCAGGCCATGCGCCATCGAGAAATAGCCGTGGGGGTTAAAGGCAAGTTCGGTCAAGTCGGATTGACCAGTGGGAACCGAGGAGCCAAACGCCACCAACATATCCCAGCCGTGACAACCAGGCAATTGCCGAATGAAATTGAAGCCTCCATCGGTCCAGCCCCGAGGAGCTGCTCCCGTAATATAGTCCGGTAGCGAAATCACCAGTTCCCAGTTCTTCGCAAACCCGAATCGGAGGGCTGCCTCAGGACCGCTGAGATTTAACGCTGAATCCAGGCGTTGATACGTCACTCCTGTCTCGATAATGCACATGTTATACGGGATGACCGTTGCGTTGGACGAGAAGTTGGGGCGGTTTGCAGGGAGCAGATCGTCGTCTGCCATGGCCAACGATACGAACGAAGCGGAGAGGAGGAGAACAATGATTGGTTTCATAGCTTTTGTAAACATCTTGTTGTAATTATTGGTTTCGATGAAAGGGATGCTTACAAAGTTGATGCTTTCTTGATACGTTGGTTGTCTCTGTAGATTCACCGAGGTTTAACGTCTTGATACCGGGGGACAAGTTATCCCCTTGGCGCGGCGAGAGTTGAACGACACGATAAGGGGAAATTAAATGGCTATGTTCCCAAGAATTTGGCTAAGAAGTCAGGGTGGATTGACCAACCAAACATGCCCGCCAAACCTAATATGAGGCCAAACCCAGCGAAAACAAAACCCATAATCAACAGCTTTTTGTTTTGAGTTAGGGCGGTCACCGCCAAGACGGCGATGGCGATGGCGAGACCTGAGTCAGCCATATCAAATTGATCATCCCGAAAATTCAATTTGTCATAGGCTTTTTCGGCATCTTCGGCTTTCTTCTTGGTATCGTCCGACTCGGTCTTCTGCTTGGCAACGACGCCTTCCCACTTCTTGATTTCTATGTCGCGCTCAGGAGTTTGAGGCACTGCTTTTAACGAACTGACGGTCGAATCCGCCACTTCAAGGCGCGTCTTCTTCGCCTGATACCAGCCCCAGTTGTCAATCCGATCCGCCTGAGCCTGCTGCATGGCCTGACATATATTGTCGTCTTTGACCTTGAAGATTCCCATAAACACGGCTAAAATGGCCACGGTTAGGGCGACGATACTGCCCATTCTCGATCCACCCGCTTCGCGTGCCTGATCAATTAATTCGGTAGGTTCCATACTTTGATTACGTTACAATAATCCTCGACCGTTGCGCTAGATTGCTGGGAATAAAGTACTGAAAATGGTTAGGACCAATTCGACGCAATCGCTTCGAGCCGCTTGATTTCAGACTCAAGGTTTGATCGCACAGCTTCGACGGTAGCCTCATCGGCATCTTCGGCCAACGGTAAAGGTTCGCCGAAAACCATTCGAGCCTTTGAGAAAGGCAAGGGGAACATGTATCGGTCCCAGCTGCCGATATAAACCGCCCTTTTGGCCGAAAGGCCAACTGGAACCAATGCCGCCCCCGACTTTTGCGCCATGAGCATCACGCCGCCTTGCACCACGCCGCTTGGGCCGCGTGGACCATCTGGCGTGATTGCCATGGTGCCTCCCGCCTTCAGTGCCTTGACGCCCTGCAACGCCGCTCGAACGCCGCCTCGCCCCGTCGAACCTCGGATCGTTTTGAAGCCGAGCCGAGTAAAGACTTCGTTCTGGATATCGCCGTCATTGCTATTGCTGATGATCACCCAGTAGCCCTTCTTTCGAAAGTAGCTCGCAAAGATCAATGATTTTCCGTGCCATCCGCAGAAGATCAGTTTCGAATCGTTGGTGGCAAATTGTTCTGCGCCAGTGACTTCGAGCCGCAAGGTTCTGCCAATAAATCGAACTCCGTAGTAACCCAAAGATGCAAAAATCCGCCGCTTAATCCGGACCTTTAACGGGTCGCTCAAGAGAGCCAGCCTCGTTGCTTGGCGATCTCCATCGCACTGTGGCTGGGATAGTCCGCCTTCAAAATCTCAAGTGCCCGGGCCGAGTCTTTCGGGGCATCCTCACGAGAGAGTCCCACCAATTCGAGCAATGCTTCTGGGCGCTGAGGCTCACTTTTTGGCATATCGGCGATGGACCATAAAACCTTCATCGCCACCGGATTTGAGAGCTTATCGGCAAGCTGACGGCGGCGAATCGGCGCGATGTCGCTCATTTTCCTTAATTCGATTAGCCGTTCGGCTGCATGGTCGGCGGGTTCCCCACTGAGCTGCATGATGATTCCCAACAGGGTTGCCGCCTCATCTTTGTGATCACCCATCCCTCTGTACTCTTCCGCTAACTTGAGGTGCATCGCTAAATCCTCGGGATGGGCCTTCAAATGCTCTTGCAAGTGAGAAACCTGGGCGGCTGGTCCTAAATGATTCAACGCTTCGTAAACTTGGTGACCGAGTTTCTGAGAACCGAGGTCAGGGGCTCGAAACACGAGTCCCAAAATCATGCCGCCAATCGCTCCACCTAAGTGGGCAAAGAATCCGGAAGCGTGGAGCGGTTCGCCAATGCGAACTACAGCACCGATCAGTTGCATTAATAACCATGCTAGCGTGACCCAGGCCACGGTTGCGGAGGCTTTTGGAGCCAGCGGAACCCTTAACTTGGTGTAGCGAAGACTGTAGTAGACCGCGCAACCAGCAATGCACCCGCTGGCCCCCACTAGTGGTGGTGCATCAACGTTGTGGCGAACTGAGAGCCAAAATAGGGCTACGCCGCACAGACCGGAAAACAGATAGACGGCAATGAATCGGAGCGAGCCAGTAGCAATCTCGACGGCGGCGCCAACCGCGGCGAGAAAAACCATGTTTCCAAGCAGGTGAATTGCGTTCGCGTGCATGAACATCGAAGTGAAACTGGTCCAAATGGACGATTCCGTTGCCTTAAATCCGTATGAATCGATTATTTCCGGGCGAATCATGACGAAGAACGCCGCGATGATGTTTACGGCGATCAAGATCAGAGTTACAACGGGAGTTCGCGATCGAATGTCTAGGCCTCCTCGAATAGCTCGTCGGGAATGTCGACGTTCATGAAAGTTTCTTGGACGTCATCCAGATCCTCAAGCGCATCAAGCAACTTGATTAATTTGAGCAGGTCATCTCGCGATGGGTTGGCCTTGTTCGTCGTGATATAAGTCAGCGCGACTTCTTTGGCGTCGAAGCCAGCCGTTCGGAGCGCCTCGTTGACTTTGTGCAAATCGGACATTGCGGTGATGATTGAGATGACGTCGTCTTCGTTTTGGACATCCTCCGCTCCCGCCTCAAGTGCAGCCATGGTCAATTCGTCTTCGTCGTGCTTCCCAACCGGGAATTGAATCTGGCCAACGTATTTGAATTGCCAGCTAACCGCGCCGTTGTCCGCCATCGTACCGCCATTTTTCTTAAACGCGTCGCGAACTTCGCCGACGGTTCGGTTTCGGTTCTCGGTGTAGCACTGAAGGATAATTCCGCTTCCGCCGGGACCTGTGCCTTCGTACGTAATTTCCTCGTAGCTGACGCCTGCGATTTCGCCCGTTCCCTTCTTGATCGCGCGATCGATGTTGTCTTTGGGAACTGAGGCTTCCTTCGCTTTGTCAACCGCGACGCGAAGCCGTGGGTTCATTCCGGGGTCGCCGCCACCGCTTTTCGCTGCGACGGTTATTTCACGACTGAGCTTCGTGAAGAGGTTTCCTCGAAGGGCATCTTGCTTCCCTTTTCGGATTCGGATATTTTTCCATTTGCTATGGCCGGCCATATAGAGTTATTTTGGCACACTCGCCAAGCTTAACTTTGGGAGTGCGCGAACCTGTTCGCGCTTTCAAGGCGCGAAGCTTGCTTCACTGCTGCAAAATATTCAGCGAAACAGGTTTCGCAGGCCAAAGCGAGTGCAGGCACTCGCACTCCAAAAATGCTTCCACCTTAGCTTGAAGCAAGCCATTCATGAGTCAATGAAAAATCCGCTTGGGTCAATCCATGTCCCGTACCTAACTCGTTTGCGGTCACGTTCGCGCCACTTTCCCGAAAAATTTCCGCCTGCTGACGGGCAGATTCGATTGGACCCATTTGGTCGACGATTCCGTTGTTCATGAGGATTCTTTTTCCCGTGAGATCAGGCTTGATTGGGGCTTGGAGGATGTTCATTCCTCGCCACATGATAAGGCCGCTGAGGATCTCGGGGTGGAAGGTCATGAGCGCGGCACCCATATTGGCTCCGTTACTGTAGCCGAGGGCGATGAGGTTTTCTCTTCCCTTTAGAAATTCGGCGAGGTCATCAGCTTGCCGTCGCATGTCTTGCTCGTCGAAGACGCCTTCGGCGAAGCGACGGAACCAACGAGACATGCCGTGCTCGTTCACTTTGCCTCGGGGACTGATAATGGCGGCTCCGGGTAGAAGTTCTTTCCCTATTTGAACCAGGTCGTGTTCCGTGCCTCCCGTTCCATGGAGAAGCAGGAGGGTTCGCGTTTCGGCCGGATTGGTTGCGGGTTCTTCGATGAATTGAAAGCTCATGCGGTCACCTTTGTAAAGTTTAGATTCAATTTGGGCAGAATGGCTTCGAGTTGGGTCTTTTTCGACTCGTACTGGGGTGGAATTCTGAGTTCAGTCCCAAGGGTTGCTTCTGGCTCGTTGATCAGGAATCCGGGGCCATCGGTGGCGAATTCGAACAAGACTCCACCTGGCTCGCGGAAGTAGATCGACTCGAAGTACTCGCGATCCATCATTGGACTAGCGTGGAATCCTTTCTCGGTCAGTTTTTGTAGCCACTCCTGTTGGATATTCTCGTTGGCGTTGCGGAAGGCGACGTGGTGGATTGTTCCGGCTGAGCTTTGGGCTCGCGGTTGGGAGTCATCGCGGACGATGTCGACTTCGGAAGTGCCGAGTTGGAACCGCTGTCGGTTGCCCTCTTGCTGGATCGGTTTGGCATCGAATAGGTTGGTAAGGGTGTCTTCCGTGGTCTTGTATTCACCGATGGGGTGGCCGTCGCTTGGGGCGAGGGTGATTCGTTTGATAGCTCGGATGGCTTTATTGACGGGGACAGTTGAGCTATTCCAATATGTATTGGGTGTTTCGACCTCGGACTCTTCGAATTCGACGCGCATTCCGTCGGGGTCGAGCGCCCAGACCACCCGCTGGCCGAAGATCATCTCTTCGCCGTTCGGGACGTTCTCGATGCTCAATCGCTCAATCCAAAAGTCGAGAGAGTTGGCTGGAACCTGGAACGTGATGCTGGTCGTCTCGCCTTTGCCACGTCGACCCTTTTGGATGTTTCCGTAGGGGAAGAAGGTAAGTAGGGTTCCGGGCGTGCCGGCGCCGTCTCCGTAATAGAGGTGGTAGGTACCGGGGTCGTCGAAGTTGACGGTTTGCTTAACGAGGCGCAGACCGAGGAGTCCGACATAAAAATCGACATTGGGCTGCGGGTGGCTGGCCAAAGCAGTAACATGGTGAATTCCTAATATCATGTGGTTATTGACGCACTTTTGAGGAGGAAGTGATGTATGCGGGGATACAGGGAGAAAGAAGTTTGCAGTCGGCAGTTTACGGTTGGCAGAAAAACAACTGTAGCCACGGGAAGGTCGGATCGAATTCGTCGCATCCAACATTCACCCCATACGCGATCCTTGGATTCCCGTGGCAGCCGATAGCCGCTCCATCTTTCTGCAAAGTGCCGACTGCAAACGGGTGACTCGCGCTTCGCGTATGGCAAACTGGATTTACACGTGGACTTCTCTACTCTTGAGGCGATTCTTCGGCCCGACCAGATTCTTTCTGGGGCGGCGGCATCGCGCGGATACGACTGCGATGCGTACACGGTCGATCGATCGAAGCCGAGCGTGATTGTATTACCCGAGACTACTTTAGAAGTTGCGGCAGTGGTGCGATGGTGCGCGGCGAGTCAGGTTCCTTTTACATCACGAGGAGCCGGGACGGGCCTCTCTGGTGGGGCGATGCCTGCCCTTGGCGGGGTGGTCATCTCGACCAAGCGGATGAACCATATCCTCGAAATCGATCTTGAGAATCGGTGCATGCTCGCTCAAACCGGGATTGCCAATCGGCGTCTGACCGATGCGGTGAAAGCGGATGGCTTTCACTTCGCTCCCGACCCTTCTTCCCAATCCGTTTCGACTCTGGGTGGGAACATTGGCGAGAACGCTGGTGGTCCGCACACGCTGAAGTACGGAGTGACGGTTCAGCACATTCTCGGGGTCACGATGGTTGATCCTCTTGGCGAAATTCTCACTATTGGCGGCAAGCTGGGTTGCGGCCCGGGATACGACTTTTTGGGACTAATTTGCGGTTCGGAAGGGACGCTTGGCGTAGTGACCGAGGCTTGGGTGAAATTAACGCCTTTACCTAAGGCCGTAACGACTGCATTAGTAGCCTTTCCTACTATTCGATCGGCAACCGAGACGGTGGCGGGAATTATCGCAACTGGCACGATTCCGGCGGCACTAGAAATGATGGATCGCGGCATCATGAACGCGGTTGCATTGGCGTTCAAACTGACATTTCCGTCGGAAGCACAGGCTTTGCTTTTGGTTGAGTGCGATGGGGACGATGCTGACGTCGTGGCGAAGGAAATGGAGTCTGTTCGCACGGTTTGCGAGTCGAATGGATGCCTTGAAATTCGAATCGCTTCGGATGAAAAGGAGCGAGCAAATTTGTGGATGGTTCGGAAGAAAGGAATTGGGGCGATGGGGCGAATTGCTCCCTCGATCGTAACGCACGACGGGGTCATTCCTCGGTCGAAACTACCCGAGATGCTCGACTTCGTGTACGAAGTAGCAGAAGCTCATAAGATTGGCGTGGCGAACATCTTTCATGCTGGCGATGGAAACCTTCATCCGTGCTTCTATTTCGATGATCGTGACCCACTTCAGGTCGAGCGGGTCATCGAAGCGGGCGAGATCATCATCAAGAAGTGCATCGAACTGGGCGGCTCGGTGTCGGGTGAGCACGGAATCGGAGTCGAGAAGATGGATTTGATGCCGCTGATGTTCTCTCCGGCCGATCTCGAAGCTCAGGCAATGTGCAAACGAATCTTCAACGATGGCATGCTCTGCAACCCGTGCAAGGTGCTGCCGAACCAGCGAGGTTGCGCAGAACATAAGATGCGCTGGCGAGGAGTAGCGACATGAGCTTCGAGCATAAGCAAGTTATCCAATTTCCCGACTTGGCGCAAAACTATCTTTTCCCAGGGTCTCAGACGGACCTGTCTCAGATGATTTCGAACCACTCACGTCTCAGAATTGGAGGTTTTAATCCTTACAGATATTCTAATTCTAAGGCCGGAGCGAATTTCGCAAAGGCCGAGTCCGGCAAACTGGTTCGGACGGAAGGGCCGCCAACGGTGCAGCAGTGTGATGGACATGTACTACTTGACAAATTGAACAAAGTAGTTATGTTCAGCCCTGCCGATCAAGTGATTACCGTAGAAGCCGGGATACTTCTTAATGACCTCAATAAGTATCTTTTGGATTCGGGCTTTGAGATTCCGATTGGACTTAACGAGAAAGACCAAGAAGAGTGCATAGGAGACCTTATGGCGATGAATCTCCCTCACTGGAACTTGGCAAGAGGAGGAACTTGGCGTGATTGGGTCGTCAAAATGAGGATCGTTCTCGCCAATGGAGAAATTGTGACTTCTGGTGCCGATGTAGTTAAGAGCGTAAGCGGATTTGACATCCACAAGCTTATGATTGGTGCCCGTTTTACTTTGGGAGTTATCTCAGAGGTCACTCTTAGAATCAAGCCAAGGTCAACACCTAAGGACTATCCAGCAATTGCGCTGAACCATGGCATTCTGTTTCTTACGAATCGTGAAGGGTTGAAGGAGCTACTCGAATACTCCAAGTGCCATACGGAAGACGACGATGAATTTGTTAAGCATGCAATGGTTTTTTATATAGAGGACGAGAGTTGCCTGGTCTTGACCGAGTCATTCCAGAACCACTTTAATGATGCTCCGTTTGATTCGGCCAAATTTGGCCATGTATGGCGTTCGCATGTTGGCGAATTCGCTCTTCCTAATTTTAGCGAGTCCGATCAAAAGCTCATGAGGCGCACCAAGGCAATTTTTGACCCGACCAATAAGCTCAATCCTGGGGAGTTTGGATTCTTCTGATGCATGACCTCGACGAACTCTTAACCCACTGCATCCGATGCGGATTTTGCCTCGAAGACTGTCCAACGTTTGTCGAGACCGGCAACGAACTGGAGTCGCCGCGAGGACGAATCTACCTCGTGCGCAGCGCCCTCGAAGGCAAGCTGAACTGGCAAGACGATGTGAAGCCGCACATGGACCTATGTCTAGGGTGCCGTGCGTGCGAGACGGCGTGCCCGAGTGCGGTTGAGTATGGAGCGATCTTCGAGATGGCACGAGATATCATCGAACGCGAAAAACCGTCGATGTCGAAGCGAGCCCTATTAGCATCAACTACGAATCCAGGCATTCTCAAAGCTCAATTAGCCGCCAGCAAGTTTTTGCCCGGGGGAAGAGTTCCGAATTTCGTCTCGAAACTCCTGTCCGGTTCAAAGGCGGAAGCGGATTTGCCTACTGTTCAGGCGAACAAACCTCTTCCTACCTTCGAAACGGAAGTCTCGGTTCGCGGCGAAGTCTTCATGCTGACCGGGTGCGCGATGCAAGTTCTTTATCCGCGAGTACACGAATGTACTCGCCGACTGCTACGCCGTATTGGGTACGTCATCCGGGATGTTCCGCAAGGATGTTGCGGGGCGCTGCACGCTCACAATGGCGACCTGACGACCGCGCGGAAGCTCGGAACGGAACTCGTCCGGGCATTCACTGGTGACATTCCGATCATTGTTAACTCGGCTGGATGCGGAAGCACGATGAAGGAATACGCCGACCTCATTGGCCCCGAGTGCGCTGATGTAGCGGGGCGAACCTTTGATTTATCGGAGTTTTTGCTTTCCCATGGGTTGGTCGACGAATTGGCGAAGGCCCCTGGGCTTGGCGGGGTCACCGTTACTTACCACGACGCTTGCCATCTTTCGCACGGGCAGAAGGTAACGAGTCCTCCCCGAGAACTCATTCAAGCCATTCCCAATTCGACCTTCGTCGAGTTGCCGGAGTCGATGATGTGCTGTGGAAGTGCGGGGGTTTATAACGTCTTGCAGCCGGAGATGGCGCGTCGGTTATTGGACAGAAAGGTCGGTCACATTAAAGAGACTGATGCTGAGATTGTGGCGACGGGGAATCCGGGTTGTCATGCGTGGATCGCGCAAGGGTGCCGCGAGCAGCGATCGGCAAGGGTGATGCATACCGCGGAGTTGCTGGAAGCCGCGTTTGTTGGATTGGACGGGTTTGTTATGTAAATCTGTCCCGGCCATATTGGCAGGGACATTTACATATTTGGCAGCGAGATAAATCTCGCAGTACAAAGCACCGATAAATCGGCGCACTCCACATAAGACCGAATCAATAGTGCCAGTCGACGTTGCCAGCTTCTCGGGCGTGTTTCTCGATGAATTCTCGTCGAGGTTCGACCTTGTCGCCCATCAATCGTGAGAACATCATTTCAACTTCGGCTTCGTATTCTGGGTTGTAGTTGACTCGAACGAGGCGTCGTTTATCGACCGCCATCGTCGTTTCTTCCAGATCTTCGGCGTTCATTTCTCCCAGACCTTTAAATCGGGTGACTGAGTAGTTCTTCTTCTTGAGGTTTCGGATGATTTCGTCGCGCTCTTGCTCAGACATTGCGTAGTGTCGCTCGTTAGCGCCTACCTTCACAACGAAAAGAGGCGGCTGGGCCAAATACACATATCCTTCGGTGATCAATGGCTTCATGTATCGGTAGAAGAAAGTGAGCAGCAACGTTCGGATGTGCTCGCCGTCAACGTCGGCATCGGTCATGATGACAACTTTGTGGTAGCGAAGCTTCGAGAGGTCGAATTCGATTTCTCGTTCCTTCGAATCTTTCTCTCGCTTCTTCGGTGAGTTCGTTTGCTCACCGTTGAATTCGAGGTCAGGCTGGTCATCCTCCAGTTGCTTTTTGCCAAGCGTGAGGTCGATTCCCGCGCCAAGGGCAGAGATCATGGCCTTGATTTCGACGTTGTCGAGTGCCTTATCGATTCGGGCTCGTTCGACGTTGAGGATTTTCCCTCGTAGCGGAAGAATCGCCTGAATTCGGCGATCTCGAGCACCCTTAGCGGAGCCTCCGGCGGAGTCGCCTTCAACCAAGAAAATTTCGCATTCCCTGGCATCTTTTGACTGACAGTCAGTGAGCTTTCCGGGCAGGCCAAAGCTATCCATGGAGGAGCTTCGGCGAACGCTTTCCATTGCCTTTCGGGCCGCTTCTCGGGCTCGTTGAGCAATGACGCCTTTTTCGATGATCCTTCGAGCAATGTTTGGGTTCTCTTCGAAGAACGTCATGAGACCATCGCCAACGAGTGAGTTGGTGAGGCCCTGAACTTCGGGAGTGACAAGCTTAACCTTGTCTTGCGAGTTGTACGAAGGATCGCCGATGCGGAGCGAGATTACGACGGTCAAACCGTCGGTAACGTCGTCGCCTTGAAGGTTGGTATCCTTCTCCTTCAAGAAGTTCATTTTTCGCGCGTAGGCATTGATCGTCCGCGTCAAAGCCGTCGAAAATCCAGAAACGTGGGTTCCACCGTCGGGATTGTGAATGTTATTGGTAAACGCAAGGATCGTAAGGTTATAGCCATCGTGATATTGCAACGCGACTTCGATTTCACTTGATTCTCTAATTCGGCGGAAGTGGATAACGCTGTGAATCGTTTCTTTGCCATCGTTGATGTCTTCGACTAGCTGAGGAATACCGCGGCTGAAGTAGAACGTTTCGCTGGTTTCTGGGTCCACCTCGTTGATGAACTCGAAGGTGACCTTGGGGTTCAGGTAGGCCAACTCTTTCATTCGGCTCTTGACGATGTGCGAGTCGTGGGTGACTTCGGTGAGAACGGTGGGGTCTGGCATCCATCGCTGGGCCGTACCAGTCGAGTTGTCGGAGACTACGCCAATTTCTTTAACATCACCTTGCGGAATACCTTTCTCGTAGCGTTGTCGGTAGCTCTTACCGTTTCGCTTAACCGTCGTTTCCATCCAAGTGGAAAGAGCGTTGGTACACGATACGCCAACACCGTGGAGACCGCCAGACGTTTTATAGCCACTGCCTTCGCCCCCAAATTTTCCACCTGCGTGAAGAACGGTCATGACGACTTGAAGGGCCGAGACGCCCATCTTGGCGTGCATATCGACCGGGATTCCTCGACCGTTGTCTTCAACTCCAGCAGAACCGTCGGCGAAAAGGGTGACAGTGATGTGGTCGCAGTGCCCAGCGAGGGCTTCGTCGACCGAGTTATCGATAACTTCGCGGAACAGTTGGTGCAAACCTCGCTTTCCGTTATCGCCAACGTACATTCCGGGTCGCTTTCGAACTGCCTCAAGTCCTTCGAGAACTTGAATCTGAGCGGCGTCGTAATCGCCCTCAATTCGTTGAGCCAATTCGTTAATCGTGGCGTCTTGATCTTCACTCGACAAATAGTCGGGATTATCGGCGTTAAATAGGTCGTTGTCTGGCATGAGAAAAATCGCTACTTTGAACCTAGATTGTACCTGAGTGATGGCTCGAATTACCAAATTTACACTGGCCACGAATGTAGAATGATGGTGTGGGGCTTTACGAATCAATAATTCGACCACTTGCGTTTCTCATGGACCCCGAAAAAGTCCACGAAATAGCAATGGACAAGATTGCGAGGGGGCTAATCCCAGGCAACGAAGTTCCGCTTGAATATGACTCGGTTGAACTATTTGGGGTTCACTTTCCCAATCGACTTGGACTTGCCGCTGGGTTTGACAAAAACGCTCTTGCCGTCAATAATTGGCACCGATTTGGGTTCGGATTTATCGAAATTGGCACGGTGACGTGGCACCCTCAACCTGGCAATGATCGACCTCGCCTCTTCAGACTTCCCGACGATAAGGCCCTCATTAACCGCATGGGCTTTAACAATGATGGTGCAACCGCCGTGGCCGGGCGGTTGGCTAAATCTGCGTCCAAAATTCCAGTTGGTGTCAATCTTGGAAAGTCCAAAATAACGCCACTCGAGGAAGCCCACGAGGACTATCGACAAAGCTTCGAAGTTCTGCAATCCCTTGGGGACTATTTCGTTGTGAATGTCTCTAGCCCCAATACGCCCGGTCTGCGGAGCCTTCAGGACCGTGAGCCGCTCATTCGAATTTTCGAGGCGCTCAGGACCGTCAACGCCACAAAGCCGATGTTTGTGAAAGTCGCACCCGACCTTGCTGAGTCCGCTCTAGAAGAAATCCTCGGAGTTGCGATTGAAATGAAGCTAACTGGGATCATCGCGACCAACACCACTATTTCTCGAGAAGGGCTCAAGACAAAGAACGAAAAACTGAAAGCCCAAGCAGGAGGACTGTCTGGAAAGCCAGTCTACAAAATATCCAACGATTCCCTCGAATTCCTGGCCAAAAATAAGCCGATGGAAATGATTTTGCAAGGGGTTGGCGGCGTCTTTGATCGTGCGGACTACGACACCAAGAGGCGACTCGGAGCCGAACTGGTGCAGCTATATACCGGATGGATTTACGGTGGGCCGGGGTTAATTCCGTCCATCCTCAATGGCTAAGCGAAGATCTTGTAGAAGAAATACGCGGTCATGATGAAGCCGTAAATCGCGATCGCGATTCGCAATTTGTCAGGATCGACTTTGAGCGACATCCGTGCTGCGGCGTAGCCGCCAACAATTCCGCCGAGGAGGAGTACAAGTGCATAGCTTCCAAGAATGAGTGGCTTTGGAGAAACGGAACTTTGGATTACAAAAACAATCGAGGCGACGAAGTTGATGACCGTTCCCAAAAGGCTCTTCACTCCGTTCAGCTCATGAGTGTTGCCCTCCATATAAAGTGCAAAAGAGGCGAGCATCATGATTCCCATTCCTGCACCGAAATATCCTCCATAGGCGGCCACCAAAAACTGCAGGATCAGACCAACTTTGGGACTGACCATTTGGTGATCAGATTTGGCCAGCATTGCCTTGACTTTGGGCTGAAACCAAAGCAGGGTCGAGGCGAACAGAATGAGAAAAGGGATGATTATTTTGAAAGCGACTTCGCTAGTGTTGAGTAGTAACAGTGCTCCCAAGATCGAACCCAGCATCGTCGGAATGAGGAGTTTCTTGAAGTAAACGCCAGTCTTGCCAAGATGGTCTTTGAAGCCAAGTCCACTGGCGAGAGACCCGGGGAACAGCCCAACCGCATTCGTCGCGTTAGCCACAAGGGCCGGAATTTTGAGGCCTACGGTGAGGACGGGGAACGTGATCAAGGAACCGCCTCCGGCTACGCTGTTGATTGCGCTTGCGACGGCACCAGCACCAAACAACACGACGCCTTCGAGGGGGGACATTGATTTGATTATGGAAGATTTGGGAAATTACTTAGAAGTTTGGAGATCGCATTGAGATCTTTCATCACTTCCGTCACGCCGGTCAAACATGTTCGAAAAAAATGAGATTGACTGGCGCGCCACCTTCCCATGCTTTGGGAAGGAGCTTCGTCACAGATAATTGGATAATTGATCGCAAGGCGGACGTCGGAAGAGCTGTAGGTCGTTCGTTCGAGTCAGAATGGAGCATGGCGAATAAATGGAAAACGGCGAAGGGCTTTGCCGATTTGTGCGAGCTTTCGGCTCAATGGTGCGAGGGGAAATTTGAAAATACACTGACTTACCTCGGAAAACCAGACCCTGAATCCGAGCCAATCTTGCCATTGTTGGCAAAATGCAATCGATCTGGTTTCTTCACGACATTCTCTCAGCCTGGTGGCGGGTCGACCGACGACGGAAACGCCCAGAGGGCCACCGTTCATGGCTACGCCGATGAGGAACTGGCGCGGCGTTTGTATGCTTTAGGATTGGAGACGGGACTACTCGTTCTCGCTTTTCCGCCCGGATTCGACAACGATGTGAACATTCCGATCACTACGATCGACTTCCAGATTTACACCTGGCACGGGATGACGGATGGTCAGCCGGAGAAGGAGGATTATCGAAATCAGCTCACCAAAGATGCTTACCATTCCCTCTTGACGAGTTGGCAAGTGATCTTGATCGACACTGAATGGGGACGTGAGGAGTACCTGTGGGACAACCTATTGGAAGCAATTGATGGAAGCGAGACAATGTTCTCGACGATTCCTCCCGAGGAACTCGATTTAGAGACGGATTTCGTTTGCTAAGCTATTCGATTTGGCTAAGAACGTCGGCCAGCTCGATAGCGGCAAGTGCCGCTTCGCGACCTTTGTTCCCCATTTTCAGGCCAGCCCGATCGAGGGCTTGGTCTTGGGTATCTGGAGTTAAAATTCCCCAGGTAATTGGAGTCGCAAATTCGGTTTGAAGGCCCATCAAGGCACCCCCAACATCGCCACCAAGCAGCTTGGCATGAGGGGTTGCCCCTTGCATAATGCATCCCAGTGCAATAATGCCATCAACCTTCTTTTTTGAGGTCAAAAGTTTTTTGGCAACGGGTGGAATTTCCCATGTGCCAGAAACGTGAATCACAACGACATTCTTCGCCCCGTGACGCTCAAGTTCTTCGAGCGCACCAACGGTGAGTTCCTTGGTGATCAACTCATTCCACCGACTGACAATGATTGCGAATTGCCGTTTTGACGCATCCATATTGCCGCGGATTTGTTTCATTAATTTTAATTATGGCTCGTTAGCGCTTTTTCAAAAGGACGAGTAGGACTGGCGCACCGATGATCGAGGTGACAATTCCGACTGGAAATCCTGCCCCTTGCATGCCTCGTTGGGCAATTGCGTCGGCAAAGAGCATCAATAAAGAGCCAAAAAATGCGGATAACGGCAACATTACGCGAAGGTCCGAACCCACCAGCCTACGGGCAACATGAGGGGCAATGAGGCCAACAAACCCGATGATTCCAGCAACGCCCACCGTAACTGAAGTCATTGCCGTTACGCAAATCAGAATATTGCGCCTCAGAACAATTGGATTGACGCCCAATGCTTGAGCTGCATCTTCTCCAAGCGACATCGCATTGAGCCTGTGGCTGGACCGGTACAGCACGACATAGGAAATGGCAAATACAATTGCCATCATCCAAATCGGGGGCCAAAAGACGGTTTCAAAACCCCCGAGGAGCCACCTTAAAACCACTCGCTGATCCAATCCACCCGCCAAAATCATGAACGAAAGGAGGGACGAAAGCATGGTCGCGACCACGACCCCGGCAATAAGAAGGGTCGGAGTTTCTATGACCCCTCGTCGTCTCGCTAGCGACATGACAACACTCAGTGTAAGGAGGCCAGTTATGAATCCAGCAAATGGCATCCCGAGAGTAACGATGCCCATTCCTATTTGATTTTCATTGAAGCGATTCCCCAAAAGGAGCTTGATAGAGGGCGAAAGTAAGAGGATGGATGCGGCTCCTATTGCGGCTCCTGATGAAGACCCTACAATGTAAGGCTCGGCTAACTGGTTTCGAAAAAGGTTTTGGAGGGCGGCACCAGAAACACCAAGAATGGCACCGACGAGGCCAGCTTCAATTGCCCTTGGAAGTCTTTGACTCCAAATTATCCGGTTGACTGTCTCGTCTGGGTGAACTCCCCTAAAAATTTGAGAAACAACATCCCAAGGCTTATACCAAGCGTAGCTGCCGATGCCAACGTGCAAAACGAACGCAAGGATGAGGACGCAGAATGCCCCGACCATGATTTTTCGTGCCGACTTCTGCATAAGCCTCAGGTTATACTCAAAAAGCGTTGAAAACCTTGGCACTTTCGCATCGAACTGAAATTCTTAAACCATCTCCGACTCTTGCGATCTCGGCAAAAGCGAATTCTATGAAAGCAGATGGTATTGATGTCATCTCGTTTGGAGCTGGAGAACCAGACTTTAACACCCCTCAACCCATTTGTGATGCGGCAAAAGATGCGATCGATGCAGGATTCACCAAATACACTCCGTCGGCAGGCATCAACGAGTTGCGCGAGGCAATTTGCGGAAAACTAAGCCGAGAGAACGGATTGGAATATTATCCTTCGCAAATCATCGTTAGTTGCGGCGCAAAGCATAGCGTCTATAACTCGATGCAAGTCCTCGTCAATCCAGGCGATGAAGTTATTCTCATTGCTCCTTATTGGATGACTTACGCCGATCAAATCCAACTTGCGGGAGGCATTCCAAAAGTTGTCTACGCTTCAGCTGAATCTGGGTTTGTGCCAGAGCTCGCTCAAATTAGAGAGGCGATTTCGGCGAAGACCAAAGCGATATTGATCAATAGCCCGTCGAACCCGAGCGGCGCCGTTCTACCGGATTCGATACTTCAGGGAATTGCTGAATTGGCCGAAGAGCATGACCTCTGGATTATTTCGGACGAGATTTACGAGCGATTGATTTACGGAACAACTTTTCGATCCATTGCGAGCTTTAGTCACAATACGAAGGACAGAACGATTACGATCGGTGGGTGCAGTAAAAGCTACGCAATGACGGGATGGAGAATTGGATTTGCGGCCAGCCCATTACCAGTCGCTAAGGCCATGAGTAACTTCCAGGACCAAGTCACTAGCAATCCGACGTCTTTTGCGCAAAAGGGTGCCACTGTTGCTTTCAACTTACCGAGCGAAAGTGTCGAAGCGATGCGGGTTGAATTTGAAGCTCGACGCGATCTTATTGTTGGGTTACTTTCCGATATTCCCGGCGTCATGATTTCTCCTCCCAAAGGTGCCTTCTACGCTTTTCCCGATATATCGAAATGCTTATTGCCCGGCGAAACCGACCTTGACCTCGCAGCATTCCTATTGGAAAAAGCTCACGTAGCCGTTGTTCCTGGTTCCGTTTTCGAAGGGAAAGGACATATTCGCCTCAGTTATGCCACCAGTCGAGAGAATATTGAGGAAGGAGTTCGTCGAATTAAAGACGCTCTCGCAAATCGGCAATGATCCCTAAGTCAATCCCGCTGAAGAACGAAGAAATATTCGGATTGGCGATGCGGCACCGGTCGTCTGCACCTTCGGACATCTATAACAGTTATGAGCGACTGGAGTTCTTTGGTGATTCCGTTCTTGGGCTAGTGGTCGCTCAGTATTTGTTCGAACATCACCCATTTTGGGATCAGGGAATGATGTCGAAGGCGAAGAGCAGCGTAGTTCAGGAGGCTCCTTTGGCCGAAATTGCCCTCAAGCTTGGTCTCGATTCCCATTTGGAGCTGAGTCCGAGTGAAGAAGCGACTGGAGGCCGGCAAAGACCGTCCATTTTGGCCGACGTTGTCGAGGCGGTCTTTGGGGCTATTTACCTGGAATCTGGGCTAGAAGTGGCAAGGTGGTTTATTTTGGAACAATTGAATCCATACTTACTTCGTATAAGTAGTGGGGATGTCAATCCAGACGATTACAAATCTAAGCTTCAGGAGATCGCCCAGTCAATCTGGAAGAAGACTCCGAATTATAGAGTTTTGAATGAATTTGGTGCAGCTCACGACAGAAAGTTCGCTGTCGAAGTATTATTTGATGACGAAGTGATCGGCGAAGGGTTTGGCCGATCAAAAAAAGAAGCTGAGCAATCAGCTGCGGCGGAAGCTATTCAAGTAATCCGGCGTAATGTAAGGTTGTAGGGTTCGCTCAAGATATGGGCTTCCCAGTATTTTTGTTAGTTAATTGATATTGTTTCGGTGGAGTGACCCCTTTGGGCATCATTATTGCAGACTCATTATCTTCAAACATCTAGCGATAGTTCAGAAGGTAAAGCAAATGAAAGGAATCATAGTAGGATCATTGTTCGTCGGGTTGGCCGGTACGGCCTTAGCCCGTCCGGAGCTTAACGCATTCATAAATAAGCCAGCAAACTCAGTGCCGGAGTTGATCGCGCAGATCAAGTCGGACAAGAAAGTTGCTGATCGATTTATGCGGCATTTCTCCATGTCAAAAGAAGAAGTGTTGGAATATGTCGGCAGTCTCCACTTGGGGAGCCTTCAAGAGTCCCGCTATTACACGATTTATAGCGCACCCGAAAATGGTGTCATCAAATCGCACGTCTCGTTCTTCAAGAAGGGTACGCCTGCATTTGTTGACAGCGATGGGAATGCAATTCTCCGAGTGAAGTGCGCCAACCCGTTTGTACCAGGTCCGATTCGACCATACTCAACCTTAGCGCCAACGGTCCAGGATTCGACTTCAGTTCCAATTGGCGTGATACCAGTAGGGCCAGTCTCTTCCAATTCAATTGATGCAGTTTCAATCCCGGCCGAACCACATCAGCCAGACGTTGACATACCAATGACATTGAAGACGACGCCAACAAGTTCCAGTCCAAACGTGTTTGCTGGCAACAGCATTGCGTCTGTACTCGGCCTTGGCGGAGCGGCGGTATTCGTCCATCGAGGATCTCATAGTCCAGTTCCTGAACCAGCATCCATGTTGGCGGTTGCCCTTGGTGTTGGAGTCCTTGCGACCCGAAGACGCAAGAAAAAATAAGCCATTTCTGGCTGTCGCAAAAAGACCTCACATGGATTTGTGAGGTCTTTTTTTATACTTCGAGAATAGTTGGGCTTATCGCCTGGTTAAACGAAACAACGCCATCCTCAGTTGAATAATATAAATTCTCAAGCCGAATGCCACAATTTCCTTCGAGATAGACGCCTGGTTCGATGCTAAAGCAATTCCCTTGCTCCAATGGCTTATCGTTGTCGGACGTAATATTGGGCTCTTCGTGAACCTGCATACCAATGCCATGACCCGTTCGGTGGGTGAAGAACGGTCCATAACCAGCATCTTCGATGACTTTTCGGGCGGCATGGTCAAGGTCCTTTGGAAGAGCACCAATTTTTCCAACCTTTCGCGCAGCTTCGTGGGCCCGGTAGACGATGTCATACAAATTTTTCTGTTCGTCAGTTGCTTTGCCAAACACAAATGTCCGCGTGACGTCGCTGCAATAGCCCTCGTAGGTACAACCAAAATCGATCAGGACGAGCGTGTTGGGCTTTAGCCTAGTTTTATTGTTGATGTGATGCGATTCTGCTGAGCCCTCGCCAAAACAGACGCTGCAAAATTGCGGAATTCCACCCCAATTCTTCATTTCGAACTCCATCAATTCGCGAACCTCAAGCTCAGTAATTCCTTCTTTGAGTTGGCCCTTCACAAACTCATAGGTTTCATCAGCAATCTGTCCAGCTCTTTTCATGAACGCGATTTCTGAGTCGTCCTTTTTGCTCATGAGCTCAGCAATAACCGTTCCACCCGGCTTAAACAGGGCTGCAGGTAGTGCGGTCTGCATTTCAATCACCATTTTCGCAGGCATATGATCATCGACTGCAATCACGCCCGATCTTAGGTTCCAGTCTTCGGCCATTTCCAAGAAGTGGTCGATCGGCGACTCACCATCTCGCCAAGCCCGAATATCTTCGATTCCGATTCGTTTTGCCTGAATTTGGCTCAGCGCCGGACAAATGAGTCGGGATTTTCCTGACTTGTGAATAGCCAAAGTCAAGAAGCGCTCGTGGCCATCTTCAAAAAATCCTGAGAGATATCCCATGGAAATTGGGGTTTGGGCAAGAAACACATCGTAACCAGTGTCGTTTAGATGTTGGGCAAGTTTCTGGATTCGGGACATCTATATTAGTATTCCTCAATTAGGCCTGGGAGTTTGGTTAGACAGGGGAAGATTGGGCACAGGGGCGCCCAATCTTCTTGATTTCATGCGCAAATGTTATTTTCCGAGGACGTATTTATCGAGCCAAGCAATCCACCTAGCCCACTGATCCATGAGAGATTCCCGGGCAATCTGACCATGATCTTCGTACGGATACATATAGAGGGCGGCGGGTTTGCCGATGCTTTCGAGGACGCTGTACATTCGGACCGTGTTGATCGGGTCTGTACCAACGTTCTGATCGTCCATTCCCGCATACATGAGCAATGCACCGGAAAGATGCTCCGCGTTGAGAATTGATGACATGGCTAAGTAGGTGTCTTTGGCTTCGAATATGTTTCGCGTTTCGGTTTGGAATGCCATCGGAGTGAGGGTTCGGTTATAGTTGCCTGCGCCAGCGATTCCCGCCTTAAAGAATGGAGTGTTGACCATCGCGTTTGCCGTACTAAAGCCACCATAGCTGTGGCCTCCAATGGCGAGTTTCGTCCGATCACAGAGTCCCTTCACTTCGAGGGCATCAATCGTTGCGGATAAGTTGTTGCGAAGATCGTTGACGTAAAAGTCATTCATGCGACCTCGCGGGCCAACGATAGGGCAATCTGGTTCGACCAGAGCCCAACCGCGTCGTAACAAGAGGGTTTTTGGACTTCCACCTTGTGCTGGGAAGAGATTTTTGTTTGGGACTCTGGCTTGTCGGTCATAGGCATCTTGAGAATCAAATTCGGCCGGATAGAACCAGAAGAATGCAGGAATCTTTACGCCTTCGACGTGCCATTCCGGCATGGTGACTTTCACCCAGAACTTAAAGCCATCAGCGCGGGTCACTTGGATTCGATATCGCTTAGCATTCGTGAGATCAGGCGAGAGGTCTTTGTTCCACGTGATTTGCTTGCCTTGTTTTCCACCTTCGTATAGGAAGTTGTTAGGCGTTTCGGTGGGAGATTGATGGTCAATAAGGAGACGTTGACCCTTTGAATCGAGGACGCCGGAGATTGTGTCGTATGCGGTCTCGGAACTTTGCCAAAGTCGATTAATTTTTGCTGACCCGACATCATAGGAATCGAGAAACGGTCGGGGTGGGTTCTTTTCCGTATCGGTACCTGTTTGGGTTCCTCGAAGGAGAATTGTCCCGCTCATGGAATCAATGGTCATCGCACCAAAAGGATTGGGTGAAAGAACTGGGGAGCCGGGCACTTTTTCAGTTTCAGCGGGCTTCCAGTTCCACAATGCTTTCTTTGTACTGGTGTCAGTAATCGAAGATTGATATTGGGTCGTCGTTCCAGCCGCTGACTCGGTGAAGTAGATTGATTTGGCATCCGCCGAAAAAGTCAGGCCAGAAAATCCTTGGTCATTTGCACAGAGAACCTTCTCATCTTCCTTTCGGAATGGAGCAACCCATCGGACCAGTTCTTCTTTTCCTGGTCCGGCTACTCCGCCGCCTCGCTGTCCGCCTCGACCCTGCCCTGCTCCTTGTCCTCGTTGCTCGTCAGTTTCGACATTTGCCTCAGGAGCAGGAGCAACGACCGTCGCATTGCGAATAAATATCAGTCCATTTCCATCCGGTGCCCACGTCATTTGTCGTCTTGGCTGAGGAGTTGGAGGGGTCGGGGTTGCTCCGGGAATTGCGGGTGGTGCCTCCCCGTTTCGCAGCTTGGTGTCGTTGAGCGTGGTCAAGGATTTGCCGTTTGCATCCCAAATTTCTTCTTTAGTGCCAAAGTTTGAAGCTGGAACGATGTAGGAGAACGGCTTTTGAATCGTGGTTATTCGGAACGCTTCACCCGTTGGTGAGGCGTCAATTCCAGAAATCATGGCGGGAGCACCAATGGGCTTCAGTGCATTCGTGGTGACATTCGCAACTTCAAGTTGCCCGGTAATGAAGTAGACCAAGCGATTCTGATCGGTTTGATTTTGGAGGAGGGATCGATAGATTCGAAGGTTGTTCTTATCCTTGTCGGTAACTTGGACCCTCGGCTGGGACGGGACTTGGGTTGCTTTTGGCTCTGGTCCACGATTGGCGGGAACGAAGACGGCGACGATTCCTTTTGAGTTACCGAGCCATTCGGGGTTTGCCCGAGTCGCGAGAATGGGTTGTGAAGTGAGCTGCCACGTTCGGTTTTTCGCTACGTCGTGAAGATAGATGGTTGATGCCTCGGGTGAATGGACGAGAAACATGAGCGTGCTTCCGTCGGGCGACCATGATGGCGCACTGACCCACGTTCCTTTTGGGGGAGTAATTTCCCGTTCGGTGAAGGTGTTCGCATCGGTCAGGACAATGGATTCGCCTGTTTGGTAGGACATGGTTCTGGCGCGATTGGCGTGGGTATCGAGCATCCATCCGCCGAAGTTTTCGTAAGGATTGGCGATATCGCTTAGGTTTACTTGCCGCTGAAATTTCACCCTCGCGAACCAGGAATGGGTGCTGTTGAGATTATTGAGCGTGATTTGGGTGTGGCGAGGGAGGTCGAAATAGCTAGCGATCTCTTTTGGCGGAGTTAAGTAGGACTCGGCATCGATGGGGCTTTGGGCGAATGCTCCGGTGGCGGCAAAGACGATCCAAATGCTTAGAAATTTCATGGTGCCAGCATAACCCATTTTCAGCAAAGAAGCTAGGGAAGCTGGGAAGAGGGGGAAGAGTAGTCCCTACATGAAAAATTTGCCCCTCTTGGCCTTGCGGGTATCTGCCGAAGTATACTAAATGCGCTCTGGCGGATCGTCCAATGGCAGGACAGCTGTTTTTGGTGCAGCTAATCTAGGTTCGAACCCTAGTCCGCCAGCCATTTTTAAACTTAGGAATCGGCTGTATGAGGTCGCCTGTCGATAAAAACAAACTATTCTCCTTCTTTCAGGAGATTGGGAATAGATCCGAAGGTCCAGGACGAATCTATATCGTTGGAGGCTCGACTGCCCTTTTGCTGGGAGTTCGAGATCAAACGGTAGACATCGACATTAAGCTTGATCCGGAACCAAAGGGAATTTTTGCAAGTATCTCTTCGCTCAAAGAGAGCCTCTCGATCAGCGTGGAATTGGCATCACCCGATCAATTCGTCCCCGCTCTACCAAATTGGAAGGAACGAAGCGAGTTCATTGCGAAGTTTGGTCAAGTTGAATTCTTTCATTACGACTTTTATGGTCAAGCCTTCGCGAAGATTGTTCGGGGCCATACGGTGGACTTATCCGATGTCCGAGCTCTAATTTCATTGGGAAAAGTCGAATCCTCATTCTTGCGGAAGCTTATTCAAAGCGTAATGCCCGAATTAGAGCGATATCCCGCCCTCAATGGGTTAGAAATTCAAAAGCGAATGGACGACTTTTTTGAAAACCAGGAGACTAATGTTAGCTAGCTCGAACGATTTTTCCATGCTGCCAGGTGGAGAATTGGTATCGACTGGGCTGGCCGATCTGAAGAACGGAATTGTTTCCGAGAACGCCCTACTTGTTTCGCTTGCCAGCCCAAGATTGCGTGGCCTGGGGCTCGAAGTACCCTCGCTTGCGATGACGGACGAGCCGTACGAACATAGGCTTTTCTCGGCTTTAGAGATTCGGCTCGACAAAGGCGCCCATGCCGCTTACAACGCGTTAATTGCTCGCATCGTCAGTTTCGCCAATGCCTTCAATGTCCCTCGCGGTTAGTAATAACCGCCCCGTTTATTCATGTAAATCAGCATCGAGGCTACGGCACCGGGATCGGGCATTCCTTTTGATCCGGAGCTGAAAATTGAGTAGGCGACCCTTCCCTTTGCATCGATGAGCACTAATCCTGGCTCGCCATAGTCGCCATTCTTGTGGTTATGGTTAAGGTAAACGCCGAAGCTTCGGGCGATATCCAGGTTGGTGTCAGAGAGGATGGGGATTTTGATGCTGTACTGGGTGGCAAATTCCAGGTGATTCTCGACAGAATCGGCGCTGAGGGCAAGGATTCCGAAGCCAAGATCGTTGACGCTGCGGCTAAAGTCTTGCCATGCGGCGAGGGATTTGCGCGTGGTGGGACAGAAGGGACCGCGGACGAAGAGGAGAATGACGGGCTTGCCGAGGAAACTTTCCAGCGTGTGCTCGATGCCGTCTTGGTCGAGGAGGGCAAATTTGGTTCCTGGTTCTCCGTTTCTGATCACGAGAGTATTCTACGCATTTGCAATGTGTCTGATGCCGATGTAAGAGTATTCTTCGATCTCAATGGGCGCATGGGGAACAGGAATTTTTTCAGATGATATGACCCAAGATGTCCAGGATACATTTCGTGATCATCTTTTAAAATCGCACTCCCCAGAAGAAGCCACCAAGCTCATTATTGAGGCGTATCAAGACGCGATCAAGGATCTGGAGGAGGGTCCTACCTTTTGGATCGGCCTTGCGGCAACGCAATGGAAACTGGGGAGGTTGCTGCCTGAAATTCGAGACAATGCTATTGAAATTATTGGTCAAGGTGGAGACCTTAAACGTTGGGAAGACAGCGGCGCAAACTTGGAAAAACGAAGGAAGGTGCTCGAAAAGCTCAAGCTTCAGCTTGAAACTCCACCGCCGCCGCCCAAGAAGCTAAAAGCTCCATACGTTGATTCAACGGTTTGGCCAATCGGAGCGATTCTGGCCTACCAGCAGCCCGATGAAAAGTACTGCTTGCTCCGGGTCGTCGATCATCACAAAAGCTCCTGTGGGATTTCACCAGTTGTTGACATCTTTGCATGGCGAGGAACGGAAATTCCGACCATGCAGGCCATAAAGAAATTGAAAGTGATACGTGGTCGGAGATCAGCTGATTATGAGATTGGTCCGATCGTCGTTGTTGCTGGCTCGGCCAAGGACTGCCCAAAGGACCGACTTCATGTTGTTGGAATCCAAAGCAAACCAATGCCATGGCAAAAGTCTTGGAATTATTTAGGAACTAACTCTTTCACAAACTGGCGTGTTTGGGATAGCTATTCTAGTGATCTTTTGCGGTTCGCATTAGGTGATTGATTCGTCCAAACCACGAGAGTATTCTACGGATTCTGGTGAACTTGCAGTGCATGTCACCCGGAAAATCAATGGGAGTTTTGAGATTCGAAGTTGCTCGGTTGGAGCATGCGAAAGCAATTGAGTCCATGCGGATTGAATCCGCGGCGGATTTGAGTGCAAAGTTGGGGGATGGGCCTTGGAGTGGCTCGACGAAAATTGCCTCGATTCGGGAACGGATTAAGTGTGCGGACACGGTGGCATTGAGGGCGACGACGCTTTTTGTTGCGCTTGACGACGACTTGGTGGTTGGTGCGGTGGCGGTGAGTACGTATCCGCCGGGATTTTGGAAACAGCAGTATTGGAATTCGGGTCGGGAGGTTGGCTTAGGGGTTTTTGGATTGGTGGTTCCGCCGTCATTACAGCGAAAGGGCATTGGGCGGTTTTTGATGCAGGGAATTGAGGAGTTGGCGCGGTCACATGGGATTCGATATATTCGATTGGATGCTTTTTCGGCTAATCCGAATTCGAATGGGTTTTACCGAGCGATTGGGTATGAGGAGCGGGCGGTGATTGACCTACGGGGGGTTGGTTTAGTTTTGTTTGAAAAGTCGGTCTAAGTTCGCGAGAAGAGCACAACGGTTTTTCCTCGCTTCGGTTCCTCGTGAAGTATGCTCAGATTAACAGGAAAGTTCAAATATGAGCAATGGAGGAATGTTTGGAGATGATCCGCAACTCGTGAGAGAGTGGCAGGCCGGATTTGATGCTCACAATGAATTTGTGATTGAAGAAAGGAAGGCAGCAAGTTACCAGGATCGAATTCGATCATTGATTCTCATTTGGAGTCAGGCCAAATTTCTAGGAATCGCTAGAAATGAGCCCGAGGATATGGAAGTCAACGACATTTGGCAGCGATTGAGGCTAGCGCACCTGAGAAAAAGTGGCTGATATTCCACTTGTCACCCTAAAACGTCTTGTTGCTGCCCTAGATTCAGTGCCAGCACTCTATGCAATTATTGGTGGCGTTGCAGTTTCCATCCAATCAGTGCCCCGCTTTACGGAGGATGTTGATGCAGTCATTTGGTTTGGCGAAGATAATTGGGATGTCCTTCTTGAGAAGCTTACGGCTAGCGGATTTACGTCAAGATCTGGCGATCCGATAGACTTTGCCCGCAAGAATAGGATTTTCTTACTCACCGACCATGATGGAGTACATGTCGATCTTTCAATTGGTGCCCTACCATTTGAAGAAATGGTTGTAAGAAATGCAGATCGGATCGAGATTGCGCCAGGTACTTTTGCTTCTATTGCGACGGTCGAATCATTGATAGTCATGAAGGCGGTCGCATGGCGCCCCAAAGACATCCTAGACATTCGAGAGATCGTTTCGATTAATCCCGGGTTTGATCGAAAGTACGTTGTAGATACGTTCTCCGAGTATGCAGATCTGCTTGAAGTTCCGGAACGGGTTGGGCAGCTTGAAGCGATCTTTGACGAAAAGTCATAATACTCAGCCCATGCCAAGCCAAATTTACGAACTAAAAATCGAGCTGAACGATACTAACCCAAAGGTTACGCGCACCATTCAAGTTCCTGACAAATTTCACCTTGGCAAACTCCACGATATTATTCAGATTGTCATGGGATGGCAAAACTGTCACTTGCATTGCTTCAGGATTGGAGAAATAGTCTATGAACCGATGGATCCCGAGATGGCCATTGGCTCCAAAATCGAGAGTAAGTTCTCCCTCGATGGCTTGGCTCAGGCGGGAGTCAAGTCGATAGAATACACCTATGACTTTGGAGATGATTGGATTCACACCGTCACTCTTGTCAAAGTGCTCTCCCACGATATTACGGTTCGCTATCCACGATGTATCTCGGGGAAGATGGCTTGCCCGCCCGAGGACTGCGGTGGATATCATGGTATAACAGGATCAAGAGTCGGGCACATGCACAGGACACCATAGATTGGCTAGGTGCACCCTTCGATGCGCTGACATTTGATCTCGATTCGGTTAATCGGGAACTTCAGAAGAAGTTCAAATAAAGCTCAATTCATTTCTTTCAGAATTTAGTGAAAGCTCGTTTGTTTTTGTGGTAAAACCGGAGTATGTGGAGCACGTTCGCGCTCACCTCGGTTGGGGGACTCACGATTCAATGGGTGCTTGCCTTTACGGTTGGAAACGTTCGAGCTCGGTCTTTTTTGGCTTATCTGATTCCTTTCTTGGTTGTTGGAAGCTGTTTTTTCTTTGCTTCTCACTTGAATCCGTTCGCTCGTTTGGCGCTTTCGGGATTGGTGTTGTTGGGGGCGTTTAAGGGGTCGTCTCTCTTGTTGTTGTCGCGTGAATCTATGCTCGGTGGAGATCGATTTGGGCTGGTTTGGTTTAGCGTCGGGTGGCCAGGGATTGATGCGGTCCCCTTCTTATCAAAGCCCGTGGGAAGAGTTGAGGATGGGAAGCGGTTTGGTCGGGGGATGGCGAAGGCGATAATCGGCGTTCTTGGCTTTCTCTTAGTCGCAGGTTTTTCATCGCGCCTTGGGCCTTTGGCTTCTGGATGGCTCGGGGTTCTTTGTTTGCTCACTACTTTTCACCTCGGGCTGTCGGATTGTTTGACTGAGGTCACGCAGGCGATTGGTTGGCCAGTCAAGCCGCTGTTTGAGTCACCTTGGCGATCTGCTTCGCTATCCAATTTTTGGTCTCAGCGGTGGAATCGCCCGTTTGTTGAGTTGAACAAGATTTTCTTCATGCAGTCTTTGGTTCGGCGGCTTGGGATTCGTGGCGCGATCTTCGTCATCTTTCTCATCTCGGGCTTGTTACATGAGCTTGCGATTAGTTATCCGGCAGGCTCGGGATGGGGGATGCCGCTGGGATACTTCGCCTTACAGGGCGTGATGGTTTTGGTTGAGCGAAAGCTGCGAGTTAAGGGTCCGTTGTGGGTTGGACTGGTGGTTTTGGCACCTTTGCCGATCCTTTTTCACGCGGCCTTTCGGGCGGCGATCATCCTTCCCTTTTTGGCTTGGACTCGGTCGGTGATGCTACTGATTGGGTTGGTGCCAGCGCTATCGTTGTTGATCTTTGTCTTGGGGGTGGCTCAGTTCGGCATTTTGGCGGCGAGCTTCCAGGTTCCTACACGATTGCGGTGGAAGGAAGAATTGCCTCGATTGAGTTCACTTAACCAGAAGTTGATGTGGACATACGGGTCGTTCATCGTTTACACGATTTTGTCGTTTGGCGTGTTGACCTTGGTTCTGCACGATGAGATTTTGCGGGGGACTCGGGCGGGACTGGCGATCTCAGTGGTGATGCTTCTTTGGTGGTGTTTGCGGTTGGCGACGGATGTTTTCTATTTTTCGAGCAGCGACTGGCCGAAGGGTCGGTTTATGCAGATCGGGCATGTGATGTTGAACTGTTTGTTTACGTTTGTTTTGTGCGGGTACGGATGCGTGATTTTGGCGCACGTTTTGGGTTTGGCTTAGGCGCGATCTAAGGCATGGGTAAATAGTCGAGTTCTTGCGGTTGTAACAACCGGGATTTCATCGAAATCTTGGACTTTGAATGATCCGGTCTTATCCCAGCCCTGCAAGTCCTTTGGCGCTTAGGCGTCAAAGGACTTGCAGGCTGGGCTGACACATTTGGACCCTTCAAGCCCGGTTGGTGGATTATCAAACGCTTGGTCGAAACTTTCTGCGCAATTGACCTTGTTCGGACAATGGAGAATTGGAGTGGTCACTGGCATGCTGTCTTACCATATGTTCAAATTTCATCCATGGTTCTCACGGTTGACTCTCAGCAGCGCATCCTCCATCGCACAAGCGTGCGATGGAGGACAAATAGGGGTTGCTAAGCATACCACCCGGATTTTGACCTAATATATGCAATCAATATCGACTTGCTTTTTAGCGTCAACCGCAAATGCTTGGATTTTTGAGAGCAAAAATGTGAATCTACTGTACCTCGAGACTTTTGCAGTTGAGGTAGCGATTCCAAGCCCTCCGAATCCGTGCAACACTCGTTCCCTACAACACAACTAGGTATGCGGTTTATTCCAGACCTTGTCGAGGATGAGGTAATAACTCAAAGTCGGATTGATTAAGCTTGCTGCAATCCAGCAAGGGAAAAGTCGTTTTGAGCTGGCCGTCGCTGGGATCCACTCGGTCAATAATTCCTGATAACGTATTTTTACGCAAAACTAAAAAATATCTATCAATTATTGAACAATTGGTGTATAGTGCTATTGACAACGAGGTAGGTTAGGTCTCTTGAGCGTTAAGTTAATCGCGGACAATATTGAATTGACTCTTCAACGAGTCACGAAGCAGGCAATTCTAAATTTATTGTTGGTTGGATTTTTGACTGTCGGCTTGATTGATATTTTCCGCGATTATCAGGGAATGGTAGGACCTCGAAGTGCCTTACATGCTCTCTCTTTATTGCTTACTTGGAAACTTTGCACTTTGTTCACCAGATATGGTGCGGCTATCCTCACCGGGCTTTTCATCGCTGTTGCTTCAATTCACATGACATATCAAACCGTCCTTTCGGGGGGGGGCATATGTCAAGATTGTGGCGCAGCGGGTTGGCTATTTGTCTCAGCAATCTCGATCGCGTGCCTTGCTTCATTGCTCCGAATGACGCTAAATGAAAAAGAATCTTTACTGTTTTCTTTAGCAGGACTGACTTGTGTCGCAGTACCCGTAGTCCAGTTGATCCTACTGGCTTTGATTCCCAAAATGTGTCCAAGTTGCATCGCGGCGGGTTGCGCTGCTACATCTGCACTCAGGTTTTCTATTCCCGAAAGCGATGGTTCTCGATTGGGAATATTTCCGTTCAAGTTGGTGTTGGCTCCTTTGGTAATTATAAGTCTGCTTACACTAGCAGGGAGTGGTATTGGCAGACCAACCGTCGAGCCAGTTGTTTCAAGCAAGCCCATAGCAGGCGAGAATGTCAGTCGATTAGGTCTAATAGGCTCGATCCACCCTGATGGATTGATCTTGCTCTATTTGCCAGGTTGCCACTGGTGTGAACAAACTCGAGTCTTCTTGAAAGCAAATAGTATTCAATTCTCTGAAATCGATTTAACCACCATCGCCCCGAATTCAATTTTAGATCGGAGCTTTGCCCCGCAACTAGTTAAAATTCGGGGCGGCCTCGCCTCTTTGCACATTCGTGGATATAACGAAAGTGCCATGATGAATTTAATGAAAGGCAAACTATGAAAAAAATACAAAACATACAGAACATGTTATTGCTTGTCGGCATTCTTGTGTTAGGAGTAGGACTCAGTCAAAAAGTTCATGCTTACCCTCCTGGCATGATTTCTTGCTCTTGGGCCGCTACAGGCTGCAAGAGTATTATTGGAAAGCCACCATGCTCGTTTCTCGGGATAAAGCAAGAGGTTAACGTAAGCGATGGATGGGGATGCGACGGCAGCACGGTTATCAATATCACTGGCGTTACATGCACGGACGATGATATGACAGGAAATTGTTGCTCAATTACGGGGAACTTGTGTCCACACACACGTGTGTGTCCTTGTCCACCACTATAGGATAGAAGCCAATGGAGGATGGAACAAAAAGACCGCTATTTCGTGAGCCTACAGTGAGCCGGATTCTTTATGTATTCGTCCTCCTGATTCTGGCCTACTATGTTGTACGTCTACCCTTATTTTTGGGCGGATACTACCGGAACGAGATTATCCCCAGTTACAAAATCTTTACGAATAATCCCGTTGGAATCCTGGTTGGTGCCATTTGGGTTTGGAAAGAAAGGAAAATGAACTTGGCGATGAAGCTGGTTTTCAGCAGTGCTTTCCTCGCTCTACCGATTTGGCTGACATTTTCGTACTTGCAATCACAACCGGGGGTCCAGGCTCCAGTGGTTGTTGTAAGTGCATACTTTTTCATCGGTACCGCACTGCTAATGCCCTGGTTTGTAATTCTCGGTTGTGACTTCGAGCGGGTGATTGGGCCCAAGATATTTAAGCATTGGTGAAGTTGAAATGAATAGAAAATTCTCATACGGATTCACGTTGATCGAAATGTTGGTTACACTGGCTGTTGTTGCTGTTGTTGCAGGGATAATATTTCCTGTTTTCGCTAACGCAAAGTTTGCCGCAAAAGTAGAAGTTGGGAAACAGTATCTCAAACAGCAGTTCATCGCTATAGAACTTTATGCAAACGACTGTGACGGTACTTATCCAAGTTACTCCGATGTGCTCGCAAGCAAATCCCTAAAAACACCATGCAGTCCACTTTATGATTGGAATGCACCATGCTGGGCACCGAGATCGGAAACTGTAACCAACCCCATTACTGATGCGCCTGCCCCAACAATTGGGGGACGAGGCTACATCTATGCGGTGCGCAATTGGCAGAAACTCGACGAGCTCGGAAAGGACCAATTTTTGGGCTGGGATCGAACAAAACCGTATCCCATTTTGTGCGATATTTTTTCAGCACACTATCGGGTCAGAGAATTCACCGGAGAGGCCCCTAACATGATCGAGTGTAATAAATCCAACGGAATACTTGATCCTAACAAGGGGTGCCAATATCCGGAGGTCATTTGGTACGCCTACTCAGATGGTTCAATTAAAGCGTGGCGACAGAAGCTTGACACGAACGAAGGTGCTCATCAATTATTTGACTGGCTCCATGCCTTTCTGAGAAGAATGGACAAAGATACAAAACTCGGGGAATAGCTGCAGAATAGATCGCTTTGAGTTTGCTTCACAGTTCGCTCTTATAGCAAGGTTAACAGCATAGATTGAATGCAAAAATTAGGGGACTGAATTTTTCTTCTCAATATTTACTGCTTATTCCAGACCTTTTCGAGGAGGAGGAAGAGTTCCATGTCGGTTTGTTTCAGTTCGTCGCGATTGAATGGGAAGAAGTCGTTTTGGTCATAGTAGGCTTCACTGCCTTCGGCGAAATACTCTTGGGCGTTGGTCATGGCGTAGGCCCGTTCGGGTTTGTCGGCGAATTTGGTTCCGAGCCATCGTTTGACCGAGTCGAACTTGCCACCCGCTTTTGCATGTTGGTAGGCGGTTTCGATTTCGGGATTATTGAAGCCGAGGACTTGGTCGTGGTAGCTGTGGGCTAGTTCGTGGAGGAACAGTACTGGCATTCGCTTGATTTCTTTGTCAAGGATGCGCAGATTCGTAACTTCGACACCCTTGGCCATGATCGGGTCGCGACCGTTATCCTTGAGCCACTTTGCTCCAGGATGATATTCGGCGGTCGGTCTGACACCGGGGTATTCGGGTGAGAACCAGATCGTTACTCGTTGAAGCTTGGCGACCGCGGGTTTGGGGACCAGTCGCTTGATTTTTTGGAGTTGCTCGGTGAGGAGTTTTATTCCGCCTTCGAGAAGGGGCTTGTCTTGTTCGATCAATTTAACGTTGATTTGGATGGTCCACCCTTCGATCTCGCGCTTTTCGCGTTGGATCTCGGGGGGTTGGGCTAACAGGACAAAGGCAAGGCAATGGGTCAACACTATGGAGCTGATTATATTCCCTGGCTCACATGCCAATTCTTCTATGTCCTCAAAAGCATGACGTAGGTACCCGTAATTTTTTTTTTCATTTGAGAGTCTTTAGCAGTAAGGCATCCATATGCCGAGGATATTCTAATGAAATCTATGAACCTTTCACTGTCACCTCGGCTCTTCGCTTTGGGCACAGTGTGTGCTTTTTCGTCTGCCGTTCAGACTCAACTCTCAGCCCCTAAGGTCTTTCAGGGCGGGTTGGAGACAATGACTTACCTTTACGCCGTTTCCGCTCATCCGATGGGAAGTGCATCGTATGCTTGATCCTAGATTTAGTTGCTTCAGCCTTAGTAGCTTAGGCATCGATATAACCGAGCAATCCTAAACTTGATTGATGGTTGGCGCGTGAGCCATTGAGGCAGCGTAATCAAGCTAGTTTTGATTGTTCTCTGGTTGACCAAATCGGTCAAATCCTGTATTGTTGACGAGTTCCATGGCAGACCTCGATTTGATGTTGCGCTTTATGCTGCAGGTGCTCGTTGTGCTTGTGGCATGCCGAGTCCTGGGCTGGTTTGGCAAGAAGTATCTCGGTCAAGCTCAGGCGACAATGGAGATGTTGACGGGAATCGTTCTTGGTCCTTCCCTCTTCGGCGTCATCTTCCCGAAGGTACAGCAATATGTTTTCCCTCCCTTTGTCGTGGCTGATCATCCCTTATCGGGGAAGAGTCCGTCGATGTCGGTTTTGTATGTGATCGCTCAGATCGGCCTTGTTCTATATATCTTCTTGGTTGGATTGGAGTTTGACGGTTCGCTTGTTAAGAATCACACTCGTGCCCTTAAGACGGTTTCGATGGCCAGTATTGGATTTCCGATCATTGTGGGATTTATTGTTTTCTACACTGTTCTGCGCAGTCGATCGGACCTGTTTGGACCCGGAATTAGCGACCCCATTTTGGCCATGTTTGTTGGGGCAGCGCTGTGCATTACGGCTTTTCCGACGCTCGCCAGAATCATCCAAGAATCTGGACTTTCTGGCACTTCACTTGGAACAGTGACGATTGTTGCAGGGGCGATCAGTGATGTGGTAGCGTGGATTCTGCTAGCAGTCATCTTGTCGTTTTGCAAAGGCAACCCATTGATTGCAGTTTGGGCCATTGGGGGTGGAATAGCATTTTCCTTGATTGTTTTGACGGCTGGACGCCAGTTGTTTTCGCGCTTAGGGCCGTCGGGTTCGGACCATGGATCGGTTTCTAACACAACGTTTGGCCTGGTTTTGATGGCATTGTTTGCCGGTGCTTGGATTAGCGACGCAATCGGGGTTTATGCCGTTTTTGGAGCGTTTATCGTTGGAGTTGCGATGCCTCGAGGGCAGCTTGCGATAGATTTGCGATCTCGGATTGAGTCGCTAACCTTGACCCTCTTTTTGCCGTTTTTCTTCGTTGTCTCTGGCCTTAGTACGAAGATTGGATCGTTGGCGACGATTGACCACTGGCTTATTTTTGCCCTAATGCTGTTCATCGCGATTGTTGTAAAAATTGGCGGATGTTACTTTGCCGCTCGCATCGGCGGGGAGTCTAAATTGCAATCGCTGGTAATCGGAGTCTTTATGAATACTCGCGGGTTGATGGAGCTGGTTTTGCTCAATATTGGATTGCAGCAGAAGATCATTTCTCCCGTTTTCTTTTCGATGATGGTGCTGGTTGCGGTGGTCACGACGATGATGACAGCGCCGATTGTAAAGCGCATTTCTCGGGATGGATTGCTCGAATCGGTGTGACACGTTCTTGTGGTTGAGAATTGCCTGGTAGGCTTCAGGCTAAGAGCGGATATGGTGGAAGCGTTACAGAACTGGGCGAAACATTATTCCTTCACTGCCGCGAGGGTGCATCGACCTCACTCGGTCGAAGAGGTTCAGTCACTTGTTTCGGGCGCTTCCCGCGTTAAGCCACTGGGGACACGGCATTCGTTTAACAACATCGCGGATACGTCAGATGATCTCATTTCGACGGAGCATTTGAACCGGATCATTGAGATTGATCGGGACCGGATGACGGTAACGGTTGAAGGTGGAATCTCGTACGGCACGCTGAGCAAGCACCTTTATTTGGAAGGCTACGCTTTGCATAATTTGGCGTCTTTGCCGCATATCTCGGTGGCGGGGGCGTGCGCAACAGCGACGCACGGATCGGGTGTTCGCAATGGGAATCTTTCAACGGCGGTTACTGCATTGGAGATTATTACGGCTTCGGGGGAAATCGTTTCTTTTCGTGAGGGCGATCCGGACTTTTATGGTGTGGTGGTCAACCTTGGGGCTTTGGGGATTATTACGAGCATGACCTTACGGATTTTGCCAGCTTTTCAGGTTCGGCAGTTTGTGTACCAAAATCTGCCGTTTGCCGAGTTGTCATCTCACTTCGACGAGGTGGTTTCGAGTGCTTACAGCGTGAGTTTGTTTACGACATGGACGAGCGATTTTGTTGACCAGGTGTGGCAGAAGGATACGGACTTGGACCGAGCAATTCCCTCTTCATTATTTGGGGCGACGCTTGCCACTCGGAAGCTTCATCCATTGCCAGATCATCCGGCTGACTTTTGCACTGAGCAGCTTGGGGTGGTGGGTTCTTGGCACCAGCGGCTGGCTCATTTTAAGATGGAATTCACGCCGAGCAGCGGCGAAGAGCTTCAGTCGGAATACGTTGTTCCCCGGCATCACGCGTTCGCGGCGTTGAGCGCAATTAATCTGATTCGGGATGTGATTTCGCCCGTTTTGCACGTTTCGGAGGTTCGAACGGCTTGCGCGGATTCGCTATGGCTTAGCTCGAGTTTTGAGCGAGACGTGGTTTGCATTCACTTTACGTGGAAGAAGAACTGGGCGGTGGTTCAGGTTTTGTTGCCGATTATTGAGGAAGTTTTAGCTCCGTTTGACGCTCGTCCACATTGGGGCAAGTTGTTTGCGATGGGGGCGGATCGGGTTTGCGGGTTGTATCCGAAGATGGAAGAGTTTAAGGCTTTGGCGAGTCGGCTTGATCTGGGTGGGAAGTTTCAGAACGAGTACTTGGATGAGAAGGTTTTTGGCTAGCGGTCTGGGCTATTAAATTGGCATGAATGAGGGTTTCTTTAGCCTCGGGAAACGATTTCCAATTCGGCCTGGATTCGGCTAATTCATGGAGGAAATCGGCATTCCCAAGGCAGCAAACTACCAGCCTTTCGCGTAAATAGATCTATTTGGATGTTGTCGAATTCTTCGGACGGTTTGGTAAAGTACTGCTATGTCAAACAACCTTAAACTCGCTTGCCTGGAGCTTTTTCGTGAGACCTTTGAAGGGGTTGCGCCTGGCTCTAATGGAACTTGGTTCGTTCAGGGGCGGGAGGCGGTTTTACCATCCATTCAGGCGCTTACACCTGAGCAGGCATCCACGGTTTATCCGGGAGGAAGGGCGACGGTTGGTGCGCACGTCAACCACCTTTGCTACTACCTGCACTTGTTCAATGTACACAAACGAGGTGAGGAGGAACCAAGCGACTGGGAAGGAAGTTGGAAAATGCAGACCTTTGATGCGAAGGCATGGAAAGACGTTCAGGATCGAACACTGGCTGAGTATGAGGAAGCGACTCAGTGGTATCGGCTGCAGGCGGAATCGGATTCCGATTTCGCTACCGAGGAAAAAGCGATCTCAGCCATTGCGAACATTGCCCACGCGGCGTTTCACTTGGGAGCCATTCGCGCCCTTATTCCAATAGTACAATAACCATAGCATGGTTATTGGAACGTCATTCATCCCGCCATCAAAGTCAAAACAATATTTTGGAAACGACTCGGCGTGGTTTGATACGAACGTTCCGATGTTTGAGTGTTCGGACGCTTTGCTTGAGGAGACGTACCATTATCGCTGGAAACTTTATAAGGCCCATATTCGCGATTTAGGCCGTGTTGGTTACGTCATTACTGAATTTTTGGACGATGTTCCGTGGCAAAAGCATCCTTATGCGATGCTGAATGACGCGACTGGCTTTCACATTTACGAGGGTCGTTGGATGCGAGATCGGCGGTATCTCGATGGGTTCATCGAGTTCCTTTTTCCTGGTGGGGGCAATGATCGTCACTTCGCTGAGAGTATTACAGACGCGGCGCACGCCTACTATTTGGTGCATGGTGACGCTTCGTTTGCGGTGAAGCATTTGCCTGCGATGAAGCATATTTTCAACCTGTGGGATGACCATTTTGACTTTGGTAAGGGGCTTTATTTTATTGAGCCGCTGTTGGATGCGACGGAATACACGGTGTCGTCGATTGATGCTAGTGGGGGGAAGGACGGTTTTCGGGGTGGGGATGCATTTCGCCCTTCGATTAATAGCTACATGTACGCCAATGCGATGGCGATCAGCCATTTTTCGGTTTTGGCGGGAGACGCCGGGGAGGCGAAGGTTTATGCGGACCGTGCGGCGAAGTTGAAGGCGGCTATGCAGGCTTCGTTGTGGAACTCGGACCATGAGCATTTTATGGACCGATACCAGGTGACGAATAAGAACGTGAAGTATTGGGACTTCATTCGGGCGAGGGAGCTGGCGGGTTATGTTCCGTGGGCGCACAATGTTCCGGACGATAAGCCTAAATATGCGGCGGCATGGCGGTTTATTTTAGACAAGAACGAGTTCGCGGGGGCGCACGGTCTGCGGACGATTGCTCCGGGTTACGAATTCTACATGAAGCAGTATCGGTATTTGGGTACGGCTCCGGAGTGTCAATGGAATGGACCGAGCTGGCCGTTCCAGACCACTCAGGTTTTGTTGGGACTTGCAAATCTATTCAACAGTTACCAGCATGCCTCAGTCAGCGGTAGTGACTATGTAACTCTGTTGCGTCAGTACGCTCAGCAGCACTATTTGGATGGCAAGCCGAATCTGCAAGAAGACTATAACGCGGATACTGGTCGGACGATCGTTGGGCTGGATCGTAGCCATCATTACAACCATTCGGGGTTTGTTGATTTGGTTATTACGGGACTTTGCGGACTGCGACCTCACTCAGATGCAACGTTGGAAGTAAATCCCATGGTCTCGGGCGATATTCCCTGGTTCTGCCTTGAAAACGTTCCCTACCATGGCAATTTGGTGACCATTGTTTGGGATAAGGACGGGAAGAAGTATGGGCATGGGGCTGGACTATCGGTTTTTGTCAATGGGTCGTTGGTGGTTGGTTCAAAAAAACTAGGTCTCTTAACTTGTCCGATTAACTTGCGGAAGGCGAAGACTGCTTCGAAGCAGATTGACAATGCTCTGAATATCTATCGGACAGGTCATCCATTGCCATCGGCTTCGAGCGACACGGACCATACGGTTTGGCACGCGGTGGATGGGCGCGAGTGGTATTTCCCGGAGATGGTTCGGGGGTGGTCGCCCGACCCGAATGCAGGGGAGAGTTGGTTTGAAGTCGCTTTTGCAGAAGCGACTGATGTGAAGTCTGTTTACTTATGTTTCTATGCGGATGACCAAGGTGTTCACGCTCCCGAAAGCTTAGAGATTCAGGCGATGGACACGCACTGGTGGACGACGATTTACCGTTCAAAGGTCGCCTTGATGGCGAACACAGAGAACGCGTTTCCGGTTAAGGCCATCTCGACGAACCGCCTCAGGATTGTCGTTAAACACTCCGGTTCAATTCGTTTGGTCTCAATGAGTTGCTACTAGAATGCGGCGGCGGATTCTCGACAGGCTTGGGCACAGGCGCGGCAACTGGCGGTGCATCTGCGCGTAAATTCAAGGGTGAATTTTTCGCAGACGTTCGCGCAGGCGATGCATGCAGTTTCGCAGTGAGCACACTGGGCGTTTGAGCCTTCTTGCATTGCAGCAACGCAGTCGCGACAGTGATCGGCGCAGTTTGTGCAAAGCTGGGCACAGTCTTCCATGCCAACCATGGCGTTAAAGCCGTCGGCGCAATTGCGGCATTCTTCTTCGTTGAGAGTGCAGAGTTTAATACAATTTTCTAAAGCAAATTCAAGATCTAACATTGGGGACTCCGGCTCAACGGCGTTGGTTGAGCACTCGTAACCTTCAAGACGCCCCGTTCTTCAGTTGAATTTCCAATTTTGGAATATTAAAACGCAATCGTGTATCCAAAGGTGAGTTGCAAAGTCTTTCCTGACTCGATTCCAAAATCGAGGACGGAGCGCGGGTCGATTTGCCGTCTCATTCCGATGCCGACAATTGCTTGCTTTTGCCGGTAACCCACCTCGGCCACGAAGGTTTGATCAAAGCTTTTTGGATATCCGATTGGGGCAGAGTATCCGACCAAGAATCCGGGCTCTTGGCGGGATTCGAAGTCGAGGTTGAGGTGGATTTTGTCGTATTGATGAAGGGCTTTGGTGGCGATGAGGCGGAGGCTGCCAATTGGTCTTTGACCTCCGGTGCCGTTGGCTGTCACCCGAAAGCCGAAGGCGGGAGAATCGTTGATTTCGCGGGCGAGGTTTTGGAAGAAGCTGACTTCCCCGATCGTGTTTGATCCTCGATTGGCGTCGAATCCGATGCTGATTTCCTGGTTTTTGGCGAAGCCGTACCCAAGGGAGCTATTGAGTCCGAGATGGTTTCCCGTGAGACTGAATCCAGTTTGGAATTCGCGTTCGCCGTAAGCAATCGAGTAAGCGTCATCGAACAGGAGGGGTCGGCCCCGTTCGAAGTTGTTGTGGTCGCTGGCCAGGGATTTTGAGGCAATGGCGAGTAGGCAAAGGGTCGGCAATAGTTTCATTTTCCACCTCCATGGCCTTCCATTTTCATTCCGTAGGGGTTTGGCTTGTCGATCTTGCGATAGGTTACGGGTTTACCGTGGTTGAGCTTGCCCCAATCGGTGAGATTGAGCGGCTTGACGTCTTTGAATTCAGGGTTGGCTTTGGTGTATTTGTCGAAAGCGGCTCTGGACGTGAACGCACGTGACCAGTCATTGCATTCGGGATGGTCGCCGTAGTTCTCGAGGAAGACGACCTCTTTTATGTTGGAGGTCCAATTGCCTTCCTCGTCGGAGATGAGGACGAGGAGGCGATTTGGATCCTCGGTTGAGGCGCGGATGATCGCCCGACCGGGAGTTTCGGCCGACATATCGCGGGCACACATGAGGCAACGAACGGACATTGTCCATCCTTCGGCGCTAACGGTTGCTCCCCACGGGCCTGAGTCGGGCAACGAGATGGAACAGTGGGAGCATTTGCTCATATCCATCCAGCCCATTCCGGCCATGAACATTGAATCTTCGTCGCTTCCCTTCATCATTCCCATGCCGGGTATTCCGAATGGATGGCGATGATCATGGAGGGATTTTGGCACTGCGTCGCCAGGGTCTTCGTCCTTATGAGTGGAATCTAAAACGCGATAAATGGCGATTTTCACCTGGTCTTGTTTTTGCGATTCGGATAGGTTTGATTGGGCAAGAATATCGTTTACGTTATCGTGCAACATGTGCAGATTGTCGAATGAGGCGGCGATTTGTGGAAATCGTTTGGCGAATCGCGGACTCATTTCGGCAGTCATGGGCATGAAATCTCGGTCGATTCGGTAGAGCTCGGTTTCGCGGTAGCGGTTGCCGATAAGGGCATATTGAGCCACTTGATCTTGGACGGGGACTCGGTAGAGCATGTCGTGATTGACGGTTTGGAGCCAGTGGTAACCCCAGAACAGGCCGTTGACTTTTGGGTTCTCTTTGCGGAATTTGCCGGAGTAGGAGAAGCCGTCGAGGAACTCCATGTTCATTGGCAGTCCGGAAATGGCGTAGGGTTGGGACGAATAGTTTTTCCACAGTCGGTCGACTTCCGCTTCCTTTTGGCTATCGGTCCATCCCGGGTGCATAAAGACGTCGATGACTTGGAAGTGAAGCAAGTGAGCCCAGTCGAATACTTTTTCGAGTGAGCCGTACTTGCGCATGAATGTCGGTGAGATGGCCCCTTCGTCAACTGGCTTGGTGGGTTGGTGTTTGAGAACCCAATCGATTATGTTAAATGTCTTGGTTTCGAGCTCGGGTGCCCCTCCGGTTACCATCGCTTCGTACGCCATCGCGTGACCGACACCCGTTGCATACATATCCTTAGCAAAGGCAGGCATCCGGTTGATGTCCCAGTTGTAGGATGCGGGCTTGTAGAAGAGAGTGTCGGCCGTTGAATTATTGAGCCAACTCGGCATGTTTGGGGGCATGACCGGAAGTTGGCTCGATTGAGTCAGGGTTATCAGGGCGAACGCAATGGCAAATGGCATATTTGTGGCCTTAGTTAGCTGGCTTGTTTACCATTGCGACAAACTCGTCTAGGTTAAGAGGCTTGGCCGATTCGGCGCCGTGCTTTTTGGCGTAATCGGTGAAAGCATCTTTCGTCGAGAACGCTCGGGAGAGTTCGGCACAGTTAGCGTGTTTCGTGAATGTGTTCAGGAAGACGCTGCCCGCTGGCGCGGTCCACTTTCCGTCGGTACGTTTGAGAACGACGGGCTCGCCGACTTTTTCGCTCGGCGCATAAACCACCAAGTCGGTTTTATAGCGAGCTTGATCCTTTACAACGCAATAGACGCATCGGTATTCGATTCGCTTGTTGCCGAACTTGAGCACGACTTCATTGTCCTGATCCTTCGTGTTTTGAACCAGCTTGAGCTTGCAGAAAGGGCACTCGCCTTCGTGGGCAGCCGAGGAGGCAGCCAAACCGAGTAGCGAGACGACGAGAAACATTGACTTAATTTTCATGATATTTCCTTACATTTGTTGCCTGACCCACATCCGCAGTCAGGCTTGTTGTCTTTGGTGCCAACGCCCGCCTTGCGCAACATGGTCCGGACGATGATTCCGCAACAGACGAGCACGAGAAGAACAATTGGCCAGGGCATTATTTTTTGACCTCGATGGTAAAGCCGAGAGTCTTCACCGAGCCGTGCCACTGGAATTGGGCATAAGCTTTGTAAAGTCCCGACTTAGGGAAGCGTGCATTAAATTTTACGATGCCCGATTTCGCTTGTGCAAGGGAATCCGCGTCCTCGGCGGGATGGCTGTGTACGGCGGTCATGCCATCTTGCGAGAAGATCATCAAGTGCCCAACTGCTCCGAGATAATTCTCGGTTATTCCGGTGGGTGTCTTGGTCTTCGCGTCGGTCAACTTGATCACTACGGTTGAAGTTTGACCCATACGAATCAGTTTTTCACTTCCAAAGTTGCCGCGTAGGCCTTGGTCGGTACCGATTGAATTCAATGTGAGCTTTGTGTTCCATTTTGGTTTAGGTCCGCCAACCACAAGCTTTGACATCAATATTCTCGACCCTTTTCCGCTCGGAGCGACATCGGCGTAAACGAGGTATGTGGTGCCTGCTGGGAAAGTCTGGTTAATTTTCCACGTACCGTTTGCGTCCATCGTTGGGTGCTCGTGGCGGAACCAGTTGAGGTCTTTGCTGGCAATCAGCAAGTGAAACTTGCGTTCGTGGGCAGTGTCAAAGCTGGTTTGAACTTTCTTTGACTTAGAGTCAATAATTTGAAGAGAGAGCGGGGTCGGTATGCCTGCCATCGGCAATTTTGAGTTCTGAATCAGCTTTAGTTGATAAGGTGCGACGGTTTTTGTGGCGTGGAGCCTTTCATCGTTTACGCTGACTACGAACTTGATGTGTTTCGTTCCGTCGTTGGGAATCTTCAGATCGAGATCGATTTGGTATTCGCCGCCGTGGGCGAAAAAGAGGACCATGCCGTAGTCGCCAGGCACTCCTTCTCGATGGATTTCTGGCTTTACCGTGGGCATTCCAATCATTGCCGGCATGGTGATGGAGCCACTGGCGTCAATCGCCCCGACGCCCTTGAATCCTTCTTCGACAGGGTCCTTTTGGGTGGTATCAACGACGCGGAATTCGACGTCGGTCTGCTCTTGAGCGAACAGCCCGCCGTCGGGCATTCGAAGTTCGAATTGGTACTTTCCGAATTTCATCTTCGGATTTTGTGGCTCGGAGCCAAAGATTATATGCGCAAAATGCGCAGCGGTCAATAGGGTGATCATGTTGTTCTGTTCTTCGGAGATGTCAAGCGACGAAGCTTCCCGGCATTGAAATGCTGCGGGAGAGTTAGAGAACAGAAACAGGCGGAGCGCGGCCTTGGCTGGATGATCCGGGCGGATCATCGGGCGGGCTTGAGTCGGTGAAAAAGATTGTAGTGGATTGACTCTTTATTTCTTCTGGCGAGGAAGCGAATCTTTGTTGACTTGGGACGGTGTCTTCGACGCCTTCGGTCCCGAGGTTCAAAATGGAAGTGGTCGCGGGGGCGGTCGGAATTGATTTCTGAGCGCAGTGGCACGCAGTTTTCGGCTTTTCGATAGCTGAAGTTCCGGAGGCAGTCTTTGCCTTTGGATGGCAGCAATCTTCTTTGGGTTCGACTGGTTTTGGCTTCGGTGCGACCGTTGCGCGAGCCATGCAGCAGGTCATTTTTTGACTAGCGATCATGCACGAGGTTGCCCTCGCGCTTGCTGGTAACACCAGGGATATTAGCGCGAGCAAGGCGATGATTCGGGTGAGAACTCCTTGTTGCCGCATGTTAGTTCTAACGTTCTGAGACCGAATTTAGTTTCCCCATTAAACTAAGACATGAGAAGCACATCTACCAAACCTGAATAGCTTCCTAGTAGGATGTCGGAAGTAAGGAGACGAAGTTGTAAGCGTCGGGCTTGAGCCAACAGACCTCGATCAAAAAGATCTCGATGATGGAGCGGAAGATTGAATATTTCCATTGCATCCTTTTCACTGAAGTCTACAGTTGTAATCCCAATATCCCGAATTTGCTCGGCAAAATTGTCAAGCATCTGGAGCTTCCCAATCTGTACTTTCGTGACAATTTCCCACATGGTTAGGCTGCTGACAAAAACCTGATTGCTTGGCGACTCAATCAATCTGACAAATTCTTTCGACAACCTTTCAGGCTCCGACAAAGTGAATAGCACGACATTTGTGTCAAGCAGCAGGTTCAATCATCTTCCCCATAGAAGAGTCTTTCGATTTCGGCATCAGCTTGATCGTAGTCTGGACTGAAGATGATCTTTCCCCTCATTGCACCAAGTTTGCGGGGTTGGGCAATCTGCTCGATCTTAACAAGCTTCGCAATTGGCTTTCCACCGCGAGAAATGATCACGTCCTCCCCGTTCTCAACCATGACGAGCAAAGATGACAATTCAGCTTTCGTCTCCGTCACGTTCCTCATAGTCATGTTTATATTGACGTGGTCTGGTCTGGTCTGGTTCCCATTTTTATACCTGTTCTGGTGTAATTCCTCAAAATCGGAAACTAAGTCAACCTTTGTCGTCCGTATGTTCTCTATACTCACGGAGAACGATGGATCTCGAAACTTGTATGGACTTGGACAAGCTAAGAAAACGGGATGCTGAGGCGCTAAACACATGGGTACATCGGAACTACGATGATATCTACCGACTATTACGGCACCTGACTCGGCACGTCGAGACCGCTGAGGATCTCGCCCAGCAGACCTTTCTGAAAGCTATCCAGGCTCTCCCAAGTTACCGCGGGGAGGCTAGCCATAAAACTTGGCTCAGTCGAATCGCGTTTCGAGAATACATTGCGTGGCGGCGAAAGCGGCGTTTGTTGTTCCCGTTGGAAATGTTGGCTCCTAAGTTGGACCCCAATTTTTCATCGGTGGATGATGGCGAGGCTTTGCTGACCGCACTCCACACGCTACCAGCGGCGCTTCGAGAAGCTTTTCTGTTGTTTGAAGTACAGCAGATGACGATCGAAGAAATTGCAGACGTGACGGCCTCCCCGGTCGGCACGGTCAAATCGAGATTGCACCACGCACGATCGAGACTGCAGTTAACCCTTGGAAGCACCTATCAGGAGATCCGTTATGAGTGTCGATAACAATCACTTTAATACTCGAGAAATCCAAGCGCTAAGACAAGAGCAGCCGCATCCTGACGCGAAAGCGAACACGATCAAGGCACTTTTGTCGCAACAAAGAGAATCTAAAATGAGCATCCTCAGAAAAGCAACCTTGCCAACTCTCGTATCTGTCGCCGCAATCGCTGGCGTATTCTATGTCGCCCAACCTCGAGTCATGGCCGCAACCCCAGAAAGGGTTATTAAAGCGATTCAGGACATCAAGAATTACACGATCAATTCATTCACGATTGAGGGCAAAGCCCGCCATCTGCAATCGCGAACTACCGTCAACGGAAAGGACCGAAAAACGGTCTACTACGACAAGGACGGCAATGAAACGAAGGGCGGAACGAGCGGGGCCGTCGTCATGATGAACGATTCCCCGATGAAGATGGGCTTCTCGGTCGATGCCCGCGGCGAATTGAAGGATATGTCCAAGGCCGACATCGAAAAGATGAAAGGCACGATTCATATCATGAAAGACGGCGGTAACGGCGAAGTCAATGTTACGACCAGCGACGCACACCATCAGGATGTGAGAGTTGAAATTACTAAAGATCCGAACGGCAAGGAAATCAAGCACATCTTTGTCAACGGTAAGGAAGTCGACAAACTGCCCGAGAATGTTCACGTCAAAACTGGCGGTCCAGGAGACAAAGAAGTGAAGATCATCGTTAACAAAGGCGCGGACGGAAAAGAAGTCCAGCACATCTTTGTCAATGGTAAAGAAGTCGACAACCTACCTGAAGGCGTCAACGTGAACATCAACGGTGCCGACAAGCAGGATTTCAGAGTCGAAGTTTCGAAGGATGCCAACGGCAAGGAGGCCAAACACATCTTTGTCAATGGAAAAGAAGTTGACAAGCTTCCCGACGGAATCAAGGAACGCACCGTGATCAACACGGCAAACAGCCAGGTGACCGACATCAAGCACGGCAATACGGTCACGATCAACGCTCAGTCGATGAAAAACGGAAAAGGATCGATCTCCAATTCGATGGCCATCGTAAACGCAAAGAACGGCGAGAAGCCGATGATCGTGCAATCTGGCCAAACCAGTGCCGATTACTTAGTTAGCTTGCTGAAGGATACGACTCGCTGGACTATTGAGCGAGGCGTTAATCTAAACGGCCAGAGGCTTGACAAGTTCACCCTCAAGGGCCCAATCAGCCCAATCGTTCTCTTCGTTGATCCAGCAACTGCCTTGCCAAAGGTTCTCCGATTTGGGACTCCGATGCAGGAAGGCGTCACGATCGAGGACGTTTACGAATACAACATTCAGCCTTAGGCTGAGTTGGCTTACAAAAAAAGGCCGCCTGGTTGGGCGGCCTTTTTTGTAAGCGGGATTTGTCAGCGGGCCATTGCGAACAGTCCGGCTGCGATTCCATTACCGAAGAGGGCCCCGAGAACAATCAGAAGTTTGTTGTCATCTTCGAATTCGAAGAACATGTAATACAAGGGATACAGTCCACAGGTGACGAAAAAGAGAATTCCTTTCCTGTACAGTCAAGCTTCATGACTAACATAATCATGAAGATCAATGCTAAAACAATCAATTAAGATTCCATCTCCTAAACTATTGGGGGAGAGAACGTTTGTGAAAGACCCTGCTGAGAAGCTTGCTTTGTCCAGGCTTCGG
>JANYCU010000054.1 GCA_025360125.1 Armatimonadota bacterium
CGCTCGAAGTAGACCTCCAAGAATGGCTCGTACACTACAATACGAAAAGAGCCCACCTAGGATACAGAAACCTTGGAAGGACACCCTACCAAACGGTTTTAATGTATCTTGAAACTGACATACAAGAAGCTTGACTGTACATTTGCTGGATTTGGGATTGGCGGTTGACGGAATTTACATGGGCGACGGTTACTTCGCGATCGCCCCGTTTAGCACGGCTTTGCATGTCGCGGCTTGGAAGGGTCATTCGTCGGTGGTGGAGATGTTGGTCGCCCGTGGGGCGAACGTCAATGCTCGGGATGGGGCGGGCAGGACTCCGTTGATGCTGGCGGTTAAGGCATGCGTGGATTCGTATTGGACGAATCGGAGGACGCCGGATTCAGTGAGAATTCTCTTGGGGGCCGGGGCGACGAAGGAAGAGGTAGTGGTTCCGTGTGGATACGACGAAGTGGACGCGTTGTTGGCGGATAACTGATTCCCAAAAATCCACTGGCTTCTCCCAGCGTCACTTCGTTCAACGCAGAGGTCGGAGCCAGTGCCACAACATGTATTCCTATTTCGCCTTCACAAGTCGCATGCCAGATACTGAGGCGCCCCCTTTGCCAGTATTGGTTTGGATTCGGATCGTGATGGTTGACTTCCCTTTGGTCAGTTCGGCGGGGATTGGGTAGGTCACGTCAAAGAATGCGTTCATCGGTTTGCCCGTCAGCTTTTCGGAAGCGATGGGTTTGCCGTCAACCAGGATGGTGAAGTCTGGTCTCATTCGCTCGTTGCCCCAATACGTCATGACCAACTCGGTCGCGACTTCGGGGTCGCATTTCATTTCAAGTTGGAACCAACCGTCTGTCATTGGCGACCGGAAATTTTTGCCATCGGTTCCCCTTACATCGTTCTTGTCTGACGTCAATTTGTGGTCTCGTTCGGGTTGCATTTCGCCGATTCGAGCGTTGTCGATCGTTCTGTCCAGCAGGTCCTTGCGTCGGGCTTCTTCTTCCCGGTACTTTGACTCGGCGGTCTTCCATTCGGCGTCGGTAAATTCGTCCATGTAGACCATGTATCGTTGCCGATTCATTTGGTAAAACGGCTTGAAGACGACATCGCTTGGACGGGCGACGCCTTGGGTTCTGAATTCGAGTTTGGTCGGATCTTTGGACAGCCAAGACGCCACTGGTTTGTTGTCGGTTACCAAAATCGGGAATCGCTCGACGTCGGTTTGTTCGCGGCGCGAGCCGCCGGTTGTCCCGAGGTCAGCTGCCAATACCAGCGGTCCGTACATCATCGCGGCTCGCTTAGGGTTATCGGGCATAGCCTCGGTGTGAAGCGACATGGGGAGCGTAAATTCGACCTTGTCGCCCGTCTTCCAGGTTCGCTTGGTGACGATGTAACTGGATGGCTTAAGTGATCGAGCGACGACTTTACCGTTCACCTTAAGTTCGACCAAACCGTTGGCCCAACCAGGATGGCGAATGGCCATTTCGTACGGTTTGGATGAGCCAGATTTAATCTCCATCTCGACTTTTCCGTCATTGGGGAAATTGGTGTTCATCGACAGTTTTTGACCCTGATAGTTCAGGTTGCTGGCGATGAAGAGGTTCACGTAGAGACGCTTGTTGCCCTCGTGGAAGTAGATGCTGTCGGCGTGTTTGGTATGGTTTTCCATTCCTGAGCCGTGGCAACAGGTGAAGTCGTTGAAAGCGTTGCTGTAGTTTCGACGTGAGCCCGGTCCGAGCGGCATGAAGTAGGTCACGCCGCCGGTTTTGGGGTCTTGCGAGGCCAAAATGTGGTTCAGGTGGGCTCGCTCGTAGTAGTCAAAGTATTCCGCCTTGGGATCCCACTCGAAGAGGTGGCGGGTCAGTTTGAGCATGTTGTAGGTGTTGCAGGTCTCGCAGGTGTTGCTGGAGAGGCGGTCGCTCAGTTCGTCGGGCTTGCCGAGGTACTCGTGGTTGCTGTTTCCTCCGATTGCGTAAGTGTGGTGATGCACGACGGTCTCCCAAAAGAACTTCGCCGCTTTCGCATCGGTTTCGTTGGGTGAGACCTCGGAGAGGCGGGCCAGACCGATGATTTTGGGAATCTGGGTGTTTGAATGTTTGCCGGGCAAATCGTCTTGCCCCTTGGTGAGCGGGTCCAGGACGCGATGGTCGTAAAACTTCTTGGCAAGGTCGAGGTAGGTAGCCTTGTTGGTGATCGAATACATTTCGGCGAGGGCGTCATTCATTCCGCCGTACTCGCAGCCGAGCATTTTTTCCCATTGATCTGGGGTGAGGCCTTTGGTTTCGTCGATCATCCAACCCGTAAATTTTTCGGCGACCTGGAGGGCCATTTTATTGTTCGTGAGCCGATAAGCATCGATGAGGCCGATGAGGACTTTGTGGTGGGTGTACCACGGGGACCAGAGGCCGTTGAGGTCGAAACCGTGGCTTCGGATGTCACCTTTTTTGACCTCCGCCCAGACACGGTCGCCGTCGGGCATGGCCGCGATGTATCCGTCGGGTCGGTTGGTTTGGCAGGCGGCGAGTTCGCTAACGATGTAGTCAACCTTCTGTTTCAGCTTCGGATTTTTGCTGCTGGCGAATTCTTGGGCGCACGCGGTGAGATAGTGGCCGAGCGAGTGTCCAGCGAGGCCAGAATTCTCCCAACCGCCATAGATTTTTCCTTTGGGTTCGAGTCCGGAATTCTTGCGAAAGCTGCTGAGGAGTCGATCAGGATCGACGGTTTCGAGGTAGTTGATGCAGATTCGGTTAGCATCGGCGAACGGTCCGGCAAGGAGTTGGACGTCGGAAAGAGGAAAGGGTTCAACGTGCATGGTGGCGGTTTGTGGAGTCGCGATGGAAGTGGCCAAGAGGGCGATGAGCGACCAGGAGATCATGCTCTGATGATACCGAGCTTTATGTCACAAGAGAATAATCATTCCGAGATGCAAAAGTTTTCGACTTTGTAGTACGTCACCCTTTGATGTCGGAGGTTTCAACCGAGTATTATTATTAGGACTAACTGGAGAGATGGCGGAGTGGTCGATCGCGCTTGTCTTGAAAACAAGAAACCTGCAAGGGTTCAGGAGTTCGAATCTCCTTCTCTCCTCCACTTTTTTCCGCGATCGTTTGCATGATTCTTCGTGTACGATTGATTCATGATCCAAATTGGGCTTTTGTTGCTGGGTCCGCAAATTGCGTCTGAGCCGATTAGTCGGATCACTTCGGTTCAAATCCACTATAAACGAGTCGGGGATGGTAACTCGGCTACGGCGACCGTGACCACTCGGTCAATTAAAGGTCATGGTTTCAAGCACGATTGTCAGCTTGATATCTATCCGGGCGGAGCGGGCAATTCAAAACCGATCATTATGGATCATGGCAAGGTCGCGATTTTTACCCGCCACGAGATGTCTCGGTTCAATGTAATCGTAGGTCTGACGGTAAATAACGTGGAGATCAAGGTCGACGAGAGTTATAACGAGAAGCTATTCGCCGCCATTCCCACAATGGTTCGCGCGAGGGCAAAGCTAATTCCAGACAATGCTCAAATTAAGCGGGTATCCAAGGGGCTAGTTTTAGTTGATTTCGAGAATCGCGATGACAAAGATGGCGTTAACGCTACGTTTCGAGTTAAGAATGGCAAGTGGACTTGCTTGTCCGCCAAGTACTGGCGAGATAAAGGTTGGGACGGAATTCGTCGGTTCTGAGTATGCCCGGGGGGTTCTTTAACGTCCAGGAAATTGAGGCGAACCTTCAGCCCGCGAAGACCCTAAACCCTTACCCAGCGCTTCGCACTGGGCTAACTTGAACTGCCCCGTTGGGGCAAAAGAATTGCAGCAGAGAAGCCGTTAATGGTCGGATTTTTGGTTCAAAAACTGTTTGAAAGCATCCAGCTGCTTGCTCTTCGTAATCTCATCCATTTTCGCCTTATAGGCTTTACTCACCTTGTCGCTGTTTTCGAGAAGTGAGTCGATGTAGCCTGCGATTTGCTTCTGTCCGGAATAAAAGGCCTTGTAACCTTCAAGCAGTTTGCCTTCGGTTTCGTGTTCTTGTTTTTGCCACTCGACAAATGTTTTGTGAGCATCTTCATATTTCTTGGGAACATCGAGGGCTTGCAGATCGGCGAGATACTTATCCTTGTCTTCATAGGCTTTCGATAGAGCTTGGGTGAGTTCACGAGCGGAGCCCGGGGTCTTGGCGGGTTGAGCCAAAATCTTGCCATTCACGTCTTTGACGTTTTGTTCGATCGCCTGATATCGGTTGGTTAGCTCAGACATTTTTTGAGTGTATTGCTGCTCTTGGTTTGCGGCGTCGCCAGCTTTTTTGGTGTTCACCAAGTACCGGATTCCGACGATTGCCACGACAACCACCACAAACCGCAAAATCATTCGTCTGATCATTTCCCTTTCTTATACACTAATCAGCCCCGGTTCGGTTGCGGATGTTCGGTTCAGGTAGTTGGTTGTCATGGCAGTTGTTTGAGATATAGTTACTGAATTGATGGTTCCTGAATTGAGCATGAATTCGCTGGCCGAGGCCAAACAGCTCCCAGCTTGGGACTCTCGGGGCGTCGAAAACCCAACGCCTTACTTCCGCCTTCCGATGACGGAAGCAGCAACTCAGTTTTACGCCGAGCATGGGTTTCTGGTCATTGAGGACGCATTTTCGCTAGAATCCATCGAGGCTTTGCGACACGAAGCCACGACGATTTGTCGCGGCGACCGCGGAGCGCTAAAAGGTATTCCGCCGTGGACGGGGACGGAGACGGACGTTGAAATCTTGCGCCAAATCCTGTGCATTCACTTTCCGCACAAGATTAGCGACTTGATGTTTGCGACGCTTAAAGCAAATCCATTTGTAGAAGTTTTGACCAATATTATTGGACCGAACGTGAAGTGCATGCAGTCGATGCTGTTCATCAAAGCTGCCGGAAAACCGGGTCAGGCTTGGCACCAAGACGAGGTTTATATTCCGACCCGCGACCGAACGCTTTGCGGCGGATGGATCGCAATGGACGACGCAACGGTCGAAAATGGGTGCCTTTGGGTGATTCCTGGCTCGCATAGAACAGGCACGATGTACTTTCAGGAGTGGCACGGCGATGAACGGTTTGATTGCGCGCTTGAGGCTCAGGGCTTTCCTTATTCGAACGACGACGCGGTTCCGGTCGAAGTTCGAGCGGGTTCGATCGTTTTCTTTAATGGGTATTTGCTCCATCGTTCGTTGCCGAATTACGCAGAATCGGGCTTTCGTAGGAGCCTCGTGAATCATTACATGAGTGCGGAGTCGCTGCTCCCTTGGATCAACCCGGCTGGACCTTTTTCGGTTGCGACTCTCAACCACAGGGATATCGTTATGATTGCGGGCGAGGATCCGTATGCTTTCCAGGGAATGGTTGATGTTCATGGACCTCACGTTCGTCCGGACGGGAAGGGCGGGTGTGGAAGCAATGAGTACAACGAGAAATAGGTTTCAAGGGCCAGGGCGAGGGCGATCGCAATGGCGATGGCGATGGCGAGGGCGAGGGAGAGGGAGATCGCAATGGCGTTGGAAGTCGGATGAACGATGAGAATTAAGTCATTGGATTCTGTTTCTTAAGCGATTTGCTCAACCCATAAAGAATTCTAGCTATCTCCTCAGCTTTTGCAATGAGGTCTTGTGCACTTCCATAGCTAAGCATTTCACAAAGTTCAAGCTGAGTTTGCAATTCTCGCGTCGATCCAAGAGCAATGTCGACGAACCTTGCGTAATCAAGTTTGGTAGATCGACCATAACCTTCTGCAATATTCGACGGTATCGCGGTTACAGATCGCTGTATTTGCGGCAAAAGAACGTACCTTTGGGATCTCGGCAGGCACTCACTGAACTTATAAACGTCCACCACCAATTTCATCCCTTTGTCCCAAGCAATATTTTCTCGATAACTCATGTTGAAGCGTTTTTACCCTTTCAGCCCTCCACTACTTTGGTTTTATAGTCCTGAGATATCCCTTCTTCCCTTCGCGATCGCGATTGCCCTCGCCCTTTTGTCCCCCGAGGTAATCTAACCTTGAAGATGATCGATCGCTATACCACCCCCGCCATGAACCATATTTGGTCCCGACAAGACAAATATGAGTTGTGGAAAGAGGTTGAAATTGCGATCTGTATGGGCTGGGCTGAAGCGGGAGTTATTCCTCAATCCGACCTCGAGGAGATTTGCGCAAAGTCCAAATTTACGCTTGAGCGATGCGACGAACTCGAGCTTGAAACGCGCCACGATTTGGTCGCGTTTGTCCGCTGCCTCGAAGAGAACGTCGGTGCCGCCGGACGTTGGATTCACTACGGCGTCACCAGCTACGACGTCATTGATACCGCCTTGGCGATGATGTTACGAGACTCATGCGACGTTCTCATTGCTTCTGCTTCCGAGCTTCGAAAGGTCATCAATGACCTCGCCGAAAAGCATATTAACACTCCTGAAATTGGGCGAACCCACGGAATTCATGCCGAGCCAATCACCTTTGGTTTTAAGGTCTCGAACTGGATGGCCGAGCTTGACCGAAATATCGTTCGCCTGAGGACGTGCCGAGCCGAGCTTCGATACGGAAAAATCAGCGGTGCGGTGGGAATCCATGCGGTGGTTGACCCACCGATGGAGAAATCTGTATTGGCGAAGTTGGACCTCGAGGCCGAGCCAGCTTCGACCCAAATCATCAACCGCGACAAGCACGCCAACTTCCTCAACACATTGGCCTTGCTTGGTGCGGGCTTAGAGCGAATTGCGACCGAACTGCGCAACCTTCAGCGAACCGAGATTTTGGAAGTTCAGGAGGCTTTTGCGGCCGGGCAAACGGGCTCTAGTGCGATGCCACACAAGCGAAACCCTTGGAACAGTGAAACCGTTTGCGGATTGGCTCGATTACTCCGGGGAAATGCGCACGCCATGCTCGAAAGCGTCGCCACGTGGCACGAGCGAGACCTGACCAACTCATCGCTTGAGCGAATTATTTTCCCCGATTCTTGCCATTTGGCTGACTTCATGCTGAACCGAATGACGAGAATCTTGAGTGGACTTGGCGTGTTTGAGGACACGATGAGCGCAAACCTTCGCAAGATGGGCGACCTCGTGTTTAGTGAGCATTTGATGGTGGCGCTGGTTGGCAAGGGCCTCAGCCGTGCGTCGGCTTACAAAGTCGCTCAGCGCAACGCCGCGAAGGCATGGGAGGGTCACGACTTTAAGACGTCGGTTGCCGAGGACGAGGATGTTTTAGCGAACTTGTCGACCGAAGAGGTCGAGCATATCTTCTCGCTGGAGCATCACTTGCGGAATGCGCGGTTTACATTGGATGCGGTCCGACAGGCGGAGCTGCCTCACTGACGGTTATTTGCCGTTGCAAAGGCCTTTGCCAAGTTCTCATTTCTAGTTGCGGCTGTAACAGCCGGGATCGCTTATCGATTATTTTAAAATTCGAAAGTATGTCAGGGCGATCTTGGAATAGGGACAGTTTCAATCTTTCCAGGGGTCTTCGCTCCTTCGTCGCTACGTTGGTTGCTTCGCAACTCCCCTGGCTACTATCTTTGACCCTCCGGGTCAGGTTTGTCAATTCCAGAAGTTGGTCAGTGCAAAGCCGAGAAAGCAAAAAATGAAGGCAAGTTGTTCGATCTTTCCAGGAGTCTTCGCTCCTTCGTCGCTACGACCACCTGGCTACTATCTTTGACCCTCCGGGTCAGGTTAGTCAATTCTTAACATTGATCATTGCAAAGCCGAGAAGGCCGTTGAATCCAAGTTTGAAAGGGCGAGCAGCCTCATTGACTGCTATTTGTCGTCGGTTTCGCTCGAATAGTCGTTCGTAGTCAGTCGAATTGAATGTATAGGGACTATTTGAGGCTCTTTGCGGGCTTTGCCCGGGGTCGCTCGCATGGTATTGAATTCACTTATCGGCAAAAAGCGACCATGGACTTAAGACAGATTCGACACTTTCCGGGGGTCTGCGGTTACATTTGTGTGACCACTTCGTGGTCGGTTTGTCAATTCTAAAGTTGATCAGTGCACGGCCAATTGGTCGGAAGGCAAATTGAATTCAAAATAATAGGAAGGTAAAGCATCCTCGCTGACGGTCATTTGTCGTCGGCTACGCCGGAGCCAATTGAAGAAACTATCTTAACCTGAGTACCAAATGCAGTTAGGAAAAGTGATCCCAAGAAGAATAAGGTTAAGACGCCTACACTCAAATTTGAAAGTCCATTCTTACGCTTAGTTCGCCAGATCAAGAATGTAAAGCAACTTAGACATCCCAAGGCACCGATTCCGATGAGGGTCAAGGCAAAGGAGTTAAATACATCTGACGGATACATATTCTCATTATAAGTGAACAATGGAATAATAGTTTGGAGAGTCAAAAGTCCCAATTCGGGAAACCTTTCAAGCTCACATGAGGTCAGATTAACCGTGCGATCAGTTCTAACTGTCATCGCTATTGCGCTCGGGGGAGTAGCAGTAGCCCAGACCCCAATGAACGACAGTAGTTGTCGGGATAATTTGCAGTCTGCATTTAACGGCCTTCGGGTCATTGATGCAAGCCATTTGTCCGCGTATTCCTACGTCCTTCGCCTTGACACGACCGAGACGTTGAACGGCAACACAATCACGTATGCGGGCGGATTGAGACTTTACGATGACAACGTATCGGCCGGAGAGTTGATCCGATCCGAGCTTACGCTTTACCGCGGCACAACCTTGATTCAACGCACCGTCGCCGATGGTCGCCGAGTTTGGTCTTACGACCCCGCTCAGAACGCTTATAGCGCGAACGCCTACAACACCGACCAAGGCGCGAACACGGCGAATTACCGCACTAATTTCACGAACACATTTAAGGAGACGGCAACTGGCGCTCCCCTCACGCTGATTACGTTAATGGATCAAGCGAGCATCACGGGAACGGCCCGAGTCAAGGATTGGCTCGGTGGAATTCAATTCCAAGGATTGAACTGGACCAAGCCTGGCGACCCATTGAACCTTGACGGGGCCGGAAATCCGATTATTCCTCCGCCTCACCAATACGACACGGTTTGGCAGAAGCTGCCCGACAGTTCACGATTTGTGCAATTCGAAACGGAGACTTTTGATGCGGGCGTTACCTGGAACCTCGACTCGGTCCAGATTCATAAGCAAGACAAGCTTGGTGCTTCGACGAAGGTTTCGGACACGTATTTGACGGTGCCGAAAGACAAGTTTGGTAATCCTATGGTTGAAGCTCGCAATAGCACGGCTTTCGTTTTTGTCCCGCCAAACCAATCGAAGGTTCTTTCGTCGCCCAGAACGATTAAGTTTTAAGTCGCCATTCGCGGCTAAATTCCTCCCAGGCATCTTCGGTGGGAGGACCAACCATGATGATGGAGATTCTTCCGTTGTCGATCATGACGGCAAAACCTCGCTGTTCTGAGTCTGGCTGGATTATGTTTCGCCATTGGTGATCTGTATCGTCGTATAGTTGGACTTGGTCGGCCTCGCTTCGCGGGACCAAGCTCATCGCGAGTTGTTCGGCTTCAGCGGTCACCTGTTCGACGAAGAAGATACGTTTAGTTCGGAGGTCGCCGGGAAAGTCAGATTGAAACAACTTCCACCAAATGCCTTGGTCGGCGATCGCGGCGAAACCAAATCCGCATATCCAAACTTCAGGACCCTGTGTTGTCGGGCTAGGGCACGGCAAATCACGCATGATCCGCGTGGTATAGGATTGTCGCCAAAGCATTTGGTTAAAGCAAGCTGTCGAGAGCCGTGGTCATTTCTGACTCGGTTGTCCCACCAACCCCGATGGAATTCCACACGATCTCGTGATTCTTGTTGAGCAAGACGATGGTTGGCAATGAATTGGCCTTGAGTACTTCCTGGGCCGATGAAAGGCTATCGACCAAGACGGTCATTTTGTGCGGGTTCTTGGCTTCAGATGCTTGAATTTCATTTGGCTTTTCGCCGGAAATAGCGAGGAACGTGATTCCCTTCGGCTGGTACTTGTCCGCAATCTTGTTGAGTGTTGGCTCAAATTCCTTGCAAGGGCCACACCAGGTTGCCCACATGTAAATCAGGACTGGCTTGTCCTTATAATTTCTCGAAAGTTTAATCTCTTCTCCTGGAGTGAGTGGTGAAACCAAGAAATCGATCTTAGATTCAGATTGGCAACCGGACATTCCAAATCCAATCAAAAGAGCCGGAATCACCAAACGAAATTTCATATACATAAGTTGTACCGTCATTTTGGTCATTTTCGAGGTAGCTTTAGTAAAGATGGATTCTGAATCGGAGATAGAGCAGCCCAAACTTTCGCTCGTTTCCGAACTGTGGCACATGGCCTGGCCGGTGGTCTCGCTCAACCTACTGCAGGTAGTAAATGGCCTCCTTGACCGATATTTTATTGGCCACCTTCCCGAAGCCGCGATGAGTGGGCACGGTGCTTCTATGAGCTTCATCTTTTTGCTCTTCTCGTTGGCAATTGCGATTTCGATCGGGGCGGGAGCGATCGTCGCCCGGGCTTATGGTGCGAAGCATATTCACGAGTTTCGAGCTGGCTCACAGCAAGCTTTGCAGGTGGCCATTTATGTTGGGGCGGCCCTCGGAGTGCTTTCGTATCTAGGGGCACCGATTGCGGCGCGAATGGTTTTTAAGTCAGGTGATACCGCGGACATCTACTACATCACCCAGTTCCTCCACGCTTACTCGATAGGCGTTCCTGCTATTTGCATCATCCAGGTAATTGCCGCCTGTCTGAGGAGCATTGGTGACACCAAGAGTCCGATGGTCCTTTCGGGAATTCAGATCCTGCTTCATATCGTGCTCAATTACATTTTCATCTTCCCGCCTCGGGGATCGATGCCGGGTTTAAACCTGGGCCTTTATGGCGCAGGATTGGCGTTATCGACCAGTGCTTGGGTTTCAGCGATCATGTACATTTGGCACGTTCGCTCGACCGATCTTAAGGTTCATTTTTCGTTGTCGCTGCCTCAGAAATTGTGGTTTGCGAGGATTTTCAAGATCGCGGTTCCTTCGGCCGCTCAGGCGGTCTTACGGACTGCTTCGTTGACGGCATTTACGCTGATTTTGAGCAACGTTCCTGATCATGGAGCGGCGATCGCAGGAATGGGAACTTCGTTTGCGGTTGAATCGGTGATGTTCGCCCAGGCGTTTGGGTTTATGGCGGCGACAAGTGCACTGGTGGGACAAAATCTTGGGGCGAAGAATCCGATTCGGGCCGAGCATATTGGCTGGTTGGCGTCGGGGGTTGCGTTTACGGCAGCAGTTATTATCGCGGTTCCGGTGTACCTGTTTGTGCCCCATTTTGCGCCCGCGTTGGCGGGACACAAGGATGCGGTCGTGGACCAGATTGTTTCGTTGGTTCGGATGCTATGCGTTACTGAGCCCCTGTTCTGTTTGGCGATGGTTCTGATGGGTGGGATGCAGGGCGCGGGCGATACCAAGCGACCTCTCTGGATCGGCATCTTCTGTCTTTGGGGACTGAGAGTGCCTCTTGCTTTGATATTGGCCCTTCCGACTCATGCCAATGTGATTTTTGGGTTAGGCCTGCCGTTTGGAATGGCGATGGGGGCGCAGGGAGCATGGATTGCGATGGCAAGTACACAGGGAGTTCAAGGCCTCTTTGCCGTTGCTGCGTGGAATCGTGGAAAATGGAAGACGATTCGAGTGTAGGACCTTGCAACCCCTTTCAGGTTGGTGTCGTAAACTGGGGTAGTGGAAATCGTGCGATACAAGCCAGGCGAAGCAATTAAGTGGTTACAGACCGAAGCAGGTCGATTGAAGTCGGATGCCAAAGCTAGTGGTCGCGCGGCAACCGAGCCGAACGCGGTGGACATGCAAGGCATCACCGAAACGGTCCGAAATGCCGCCAGCGCGGTTTTTAACATGGGGCGTAGTGCCTACGCCGAAATGGCCCACCTTCGCGCCAACGCGAGCGAATTCGTTTTGATGGAAGACCGGATGGATATTGTCTCGGGTTCGTCGATCAAGGCGGTGCCTTATGCCAACGTGAAGAAGATCACGTTGAAAGGCGACCGGGCTCAGCTGATTTTGGAGAAGGGGACTTTTGTGATTAAGCCGTTTGCGTACATCGTGGCGGGTCCGCTGAAGGTTCCGATTGGGTGGGAGAGAAACGGACTGGAGACGCCATATCATCTGATCATCGAAGAGCTCGCGGCTCGGTGCAATAAGGAAGTTGAGCTTTTATAGCTGTTAGCCAAGAAACGGTAAGCCTTCAGCTGTCAGAAGTGGGCTTTGCCAACCTCATGAATTGTTGGGCGGTGTAGCCGCGCTCGGTTTTAAAGTAGCCTTCCATCAGTCCGTACGGTTTGAATCCAAGGGACTCGTAGACTCTCACTGCGGCTTTGTTGGAATCAACGACTTCGAGGTTGAGGATTTCTAGACCGGGTTGGGAGAAGGCGTGATCGATCAGGTCGCGCAAGAGTTTCTTGGCGATTCCCTGGCCGCGGTGGCTTGGGGCGACGTAGACTTGGGTCACTTTCCCTCGGTGTTGAAGTTTGCGTCGTTCCTCGCGGAAGTAGGCCATGATTCCGATGAGTTCTGGGCCGTCGAACGCGCCGAAGACGACGTGGATAGGGGATTGTTGCTCAATTGGGTCTTCGGACACCAGCTTTGGCTTTGCTGACTCTTCTTCGAAGGTGGAGCCGTAGTTTTCCGGTTCGGCCTTCAGGGCTTCGAGACGCACCCGTCGATAGTCGGCAACGTCAGCTGGAGCGAGGCGACGAATAGCGATTTCTGGCACGTCTTTGATTTTGGCATGGAATCAAGACGGAACCACCTGTCATGAATTGAGACGATTCGAGACATCCATGGCCGAGTGAAGGATTCGCAGAATGTAGATTCCATCAGCTTCGTATTCGAAAATAATAAAGTGACCATATCGAGCATTGGGCCATTTGACAAAGGCGGCATAGACTCCAATTGTGCCTTCGACTGGCCTTGAAAGCGTAGACTTCTCAACCACCAGTAAAGCGGTGTCGGCCAAAAGCTGAGCGTAGTCTTCAGCTTGTTCTACACCCCAATGGTGGACAGTGTAGCTGTAAATTTCCTCACGATCTTGCGCCGCAAGCTCACTATAAATGACTAAGCGCTTTTCGTCGGAAGCCATGCTCGCACCTTCGCTCTACTTCGTTCAAGAACTTCGGCCTCGGTAAAAGTAGGTGCTCCAGCAGCCTTCGCCCTTTGCGCATCAATGACCATCTTCAATTGCTCAGGGCTGAGTTGCACTTGGTCATCTCCGTCAATTTTGACGTTATTTTCCTCTGACATCGTTTGGGACCTTTAGTGTAATTATACGCTCGCGTAGACTTTTTCACCTATTCGAGTACAAATTCGTGAAGCTTTGCCGACTTATTCACGCCTCGCAAGTTGCTTAAAGCTGAATTTAAGCCGTCCAAACGAACGGATCGGCGTCGGTAAGGATGCGTCCGCTGGTTTTTTGAGCTTCGATAAGATATTCCGGCAGCGTAAAGCAAGCATTGTGGAATCGGCCAGTGTAGTATCGATTCTTCACTCCACGAGCGGCAAATCGCTTCTCGATCTCTTCTGCAGTTAGGGCCATAGGATCGTGCTTTTTGGATGCCAAAACGAATCCCCATGGCTGGAAAAATGTGGTCACGATTCCGAAATAGCCGTAAACATAGGGAAAGACTTCCTTCATGCTCTCGAGCGTCTCGATGCACGAGACCATACATTCGGGATAGTTCTCGTTCGCCGAGCCAGCCTGCATCGCAAACACTCCGTCATCGCTCATTGCGTCGGCGGCGATTTGGAAATATTCTTTGGTGAACAAAAACTGCCCCGGGCCGTCTTCATGCGGGTTAGGCAAGTCGCTAAGAATAACGTCAAATTCGGCGCCTTTATTGTCAACCAGCCACTGACGGGCATCGCAGTGTAAAAGCTCGGTACGGGGGTCTTCAAAGGCTCCTTGGTGCCACTCCGGCATGTGAACCTTCACCATATCGACGAGTTCTTCGTCGATGTCGACCATGACGGCTCGATCAACTGTGTTGTGCTTGAGGGCTTCTCTCAAGGTCGCGCCTTCGCCGCCGCCACAGACCACGACTGACTTCGGGTTCGGGTGCAGTGTCATGGCGGGTTGGCTCATGCACTCGTGAAAAACATATTCATCCAAAATTGAGGTTTGGATGTTGTAGTCCAGGAAGAGTGATTTCCCGAATCGAGGAATGTCGCAAATCTGATAGGTTTGATACTCAGTTTTGCCTTCGAGGATCATCCGCTCGACGCGGTACTGCCAAATTGCGGCAGAAGTATGAGTCTCGTTTATGAAAATTCCGGTTGCGTCGCTCGACATTTTAACTCGGTTATTGTGACATATTTTCAGGGCGAGGGCGAGGGCGAGGGCAATGGCAATGGCAATGGCAATGGCGAGTGCAAGTGCGAGGGCGAGGGCCAAGTTTGATTAGACTCTATGGGAGTTTGAGGTTCTTGGTCGCGTTTTCTAGTGCTTTGAATAGAACATCGTTGTCCACGGCATTGTTGCCTCGGCGATAGTTGATGCTGGCGGCAAATACGAGGGAGTTCTTATGCACTTTCATGACGGTTACGGCTCCGGTGTAGCTACCAAACAAGGTGAAATTGTAACCCAGGCCAGGGAACTCTTTGCTGAAGAGTTCCGCGACGCCGTCGACGGGTGCCACCCAGCCACCAGCTCCAGCGCAGATGTCCCACCGAAAGGCGTCCCACGTCTTCATGGTTTCCGTCGAATAGTAGTTGGCTTCGTTAGGATGGTGGTCCTTTCGCTGCGCGGTCGTGACGAACCAGCGGCTCGAATCGGTTCGGGGCGCAAGAACTTGAGTCTTGACGAAAGATTCGAATGATTGCCCCGACACGATTTCGACGATTTTGCCAAGGAGCGAATACCCAAAATTTGAGTACATCGCCGATGAGCCAGGGTCAGAATTGAGCGGTAGTCCGAGGATGTACCTGAGGGCATCGTTCTGTGATATCGGCCTTTTGAAACCCATTTTCTTGATGACCTCATCCGACATACATTGGGAAATGTCGAGGCCAGCATCGATTCCTGATTTATGGTCGATAAGATCTTGAATCGTGATTGCCTCAATGCGTGGATCTGTTTTCCCACCAATGGGCTTCACCCCGCCTTTCGCTAGAATCTCGACCGCCTTCGAGGTGGCATTCAGTTTTCCAAGCTCGATCAGGCGGTTGATTGCTCGTTGAGTCAAGTACTTTGAAAGGCTCGAAATACGAGTGGGAGTCAAGGCGGTGAACTTTCGCTTGGCGTCTAGGTCGGCATATCCAAAGCCTTTGGCGTACACCCGTTTGCCTTTGTAAAACACCGTAAGGGCTCCTCCTGGCGCGCCAACTTCTCGCAAATACTTAGTAATCGCCTGGTCGAAGGCCAGATATCGAACGTCACCGCTACCACTGATGGGAATCTTTGTGGTCTTCCACTGAATTTTCCCAATCAACTCAGGAGCCAGCCGCTTGGACTTTGGAACCTGAGGCGATTGGAATCCCAAGGTTAACATCCCGAGAGACAGGAAAATTGGAACACTCACGAACTTAATTTACCGCGTTATTTGCCGTGGCCATCCCGCTGTTTTTCGAGCCATTCAAACCACTCCTTGCTGTCCATCTTCACGCTAGCCATCGTTCGCCGCTTCTTGAAGTTAGGATCGGTTGGGTCGAACGTTTCCTCGGGTCGGAAGACACGTCGGTCGGCGGGGACGCAGGTGTAAGGCGTAAAGTCTGGTTTATCCGTAAACATATCGTCCAATGGTGAGGCGACCGCGTCAAACATATTGTTTGGTCCGAGGCCAAAGATGCCGTAGATCGAACGAATAATACTCATGATGCTTGTGTGGACATGAGACACATAGTTGTGCTTTGCGTAAGGGCTGATGCACAGAACGAAGCTGCGATGACGATCGACATGGTCGCTATCGCCGCCAGCGTCATCTTGGGTGACGAAGATCGCGGTGCTTTTCCACTCTGGCGTGTGGGAAAGATAGTCAACGATCTGCCCCAGAGCCATGTCGTTGTCAGCCAAGAAACTGCTCGAAGAATGATAGCCAAACAGGGGTTTAGGGCTTGATCCATGATCGTTGCAGATGGCGATGTTCATGAATTGTGGCAACGGCTTCTTTTTCGCACGAAAATTCTTTTCGATGTCTTCCTTGAACCAATCGGCCCGGGCAATATCGGGGATATTCATGTTGAATATCGGGAATTCTCGACACGTATTGTCGTACAAAATTTTTGGCATTGGGAAGTTGACAATTTCCCCTGCTCCGGACCTTGAGAATGGTGTGTTTTCATCCACATCGGCAAACTCAAACCCTTCGCCGTAGTTTCGAAAATTCACGTTGCTTCGTCCGAGATGCTCCCACATCGAACCGTTTTCCAGGTAGTCCTCTGGAATCTGACTACCGTTCGAGCCAAAGCTGACGAGACGCCCTTTCGCGTCGTTATTGGGTTTGAAGTTCCAACCAGAGTAATAGACTCGCGATGTCCATAGACTGGCATAAACGCCGACTAGCCATCGATGGCCCGCCCCTGACGCACCAACTTCCATATAAAAGTTATCCGAGATTCCGAATTGCTCGGCCAGTTTGATATGGTTTGGCATGATCGGCATTCGGTCATCTTTTTTGCCATCGACCCAGCCATTGAGACCATGTTGCGCGTATTCAGGTTCGGCGTTGGCCCCCTTGAGATCGCCAAAAATGCCATCGAAGCTATGGTTTTCTTTCGTGATGAAAACGACATGCTTTATTTCTTTTGGAAAGTGAACCGTTCGCGTGGTCGGGATTAAGCCATTGTTTCGCAAAACTTGCTGGGTTGTTTCCTTGAGGTTTCTTGGAACCTTGACCTGGCTAATGATGCTTGGCATTCCGGAGAGGTTATAGCGCTCATCATCTGGAGTTCGGGGGTTCTTGGCCCCTCGGGGACCAATGCCGATTCCGTAGCTGTTAGCAATGAATAAGGTTCCATCTTTGCGAACCGCCGACGCGATCGGCCACCAGGCGGTGGGGAAATACCCGTCAACCTTATAAGTTGAGGCATCGACAACTGCCATGGCGTTGATCCCGGTCGCACAGACATAAACTTTGTTATTTTTGGAATCAAACGAAATTCCTGTCGGCATGACGCCCCTCATTTTGCTCAGCAAAGGTTGCGGGGCAAATTTGATGGTCTTGAGGAGTTTGCAGCCGGCGTCGAAGACCTGTAGTGAGTCATTGTTGGCATTGGTCACCAAAAGCTGACCGTTGACGAATGCGAGGGCATTGGGCGCACTACCGCCGACTGCTTTTCCGCTATCGGCTTGGGCGTGAATGAGAATTCCCGTTTTGACTTTTCGATCTACCGTCGGCTTATTAGGCGCACTGAGATCATAGCGCCAAATAGATTGCGCATCTGGCGCTTGGGGGCTGCCGAGGCCATCGACATCACGGCCTTCAGTCCTGGTTCCTTTTTCGGCCTCTTGGCTTGGGAATGCAAACGGCGGGAAAGAGAGACCCCGAACATTGCCTTTGCCCGCCTCGGGCTTTTTGATCATTGAATAGTCAAAGATGCCAATGTTGGCCACGTAGAGACTTTTCTCGTCGGGACTGAGCAGAACTGCGTACGGTTGACGACCTGCTTTTTGGGTATCCAACACTTTGTTCAATTTCAGGTCAATCGTGACTACTCTTTGGTGGGCAATGTCGAGAGCATAGACTCGCTGACCATTTTTTGTGATTGCTAAATCAATCACAAAGGGATCTTTGTTGGCCGAATCTTTGATTGAAATTCGATCTTTGATTTCCCAGGTGGTAGTGTCGTAAACGACGATATCACCCGTTTCACCGCCACCCATGACGAACTTTGTGCCGTCTGCAGTGAATGCACCACAAATCGAACCATCTTTATAGGCGATGGCCCTTTGTTTTGGGTTTTCTTTGGTGAGATCAAAAATGCTTAGTCCACCGTCGAATAGTCCGACGGCAGTCTTTTGGTCGGGAGAAAGTGTCACTCGCCAGAGGTTGTCGTTCGAATAAAGTCGCTTGCCGAGGGGAGTTAGCAAGCGACCGTTCGGTAGCACTGTTTCGCCGTTGTAGGCGATTTGGGCAAATCGGCTGCCAGCTGGAGCTTCGAATGTTTGGCCCTGTAGGCCGAGAAGTGCACAAAATGTGGCGATCACGCTAAAAGGTTAGTTGATTTCCACTTGTTGACTTCTCAATCAAAAAGATAATTATTAGAATCTTAAACATCGAAAAAATGGCCCCTCGGAAAATGAGGAGCCAATATATTGCATTGGTTCGAAAAGCCGTCAATAAGCTTAGATTATTTTTGGGGACCTGCAGGAGTAGCTTGCGTTCCGTTCGAAAGTTCGTCGGCACCAGACCGGGCCTCTTTGTGAGCCTTTTGGAATGCCGCAATTTTTTCGTTATCCCATGCTGCCTTCGACTGGGCGATTTCCGCTTTCTCTCCGTCTGTCGTTGCCGTTGTCACTTCCTTGCTGCCGCAGCCAACGAGGGCTGCGGCAACAATCAGGGCAAGGACTAGTCTGTCCACCAAACAACTCCTGCCGCTTCCGGATAGGCCAAAAAGTCTTTACACTTCATAGAACCCATTGGGAATCCTGACCGTGGGAATGGGTTAATTGTCGCTTCTGGATCTGCGCAGTATCCGTTCACTCGGGAGTCGAAGTTCTTAGGTGAAGCGATCCATGTTCCACCAGATCCGCCAATGAATCCGCCCTTGTAGGGCACCGTTTTGGCGTGGCCGTCAGCATACGACGTAACGATGTTGCTTGTGAAATAGATGTTGTTGTTTCGTGCGCCACCAGGGAAACTGTCGAAGAACCAATCGATTCCACCCATTGTTTGGCGAGGCGTATCATAGGTGTTTCCAAAGGCAAATAACTGAGATGGGTTTGCCATCGAGGAGTTTGATTTGCCGGAGTTATATCGTTTTCCACCTCGTCCACCGCAACCTACAACGAGGCCACCATCGGAGCACTTCTCTTCATTGATCATTGCCTCGGCGCCGCGGATCTCGTAGCCCCAGTTGTAGCCAAAATCGTTCTTGTCGTAGAAGACGGTCCCGTCTGGGTTCAAACCAGTCTTATCAAAATTCTGGCGATATTTCGACCAGATTTCCATATTTTTGATGTATGGCTGCAGGGTAGCGATTGGATCACCACCGTGATTTTGCGAATTTCCACCATCGTAAACCGATGGGAAAAGGTCGTCGTTGTCGGTCGAATAGATCATGGATGCAGTTCCAATGTTCTTCGAGTTGCTGAGAGCGGCGGTCTTTTTTGCCGCGGCTTTTGCCTGGGCAAAAACTGGGAACAAGATGGCCGCAAGAATGGCGATGATTGCGATGACTACTAGTAGTTCGATTAGTGTAAATGCTTTGCGCATGGGGTTACTCCATCCACCATGATAAGGGGTGCAAGATTAACGGACCGTTATCGAAGGGTTATCGTTTTGTATTTAACTTGGTTAATGACAATTGCCGAATCTAAATTATTAATGGTCTAAAGTTAACGGAATATCCGGTCAACTAGACCGTCTGAGACCGAGTTGGCTGGCCCTTGAGTCTGGTTCGCAATCAACACCGCTAGAGGTATTGGCGATCCCATAAAACTAATTTACCGCGATGTTATATTTGCAGAGAAGAAACAGGCGAGGACCCAGCCTTCGCCAAGACACTTCATCGGGCAGGCGGCCCATGCTTCGACGAGCAACTGAAAGCCGAAATTCAAGTACAACAGTAACTCTTACCCACGGGAATGTCGGATCTTGGGGTTAGCGTTCGTGAGCTTGCTGTGATTCGATCCTTGGATTCCCGTGGGAGCCCTTGAACCTGCCGTTTGCCGAGAGGGAGAAAACAGGCGAAGTGCCAGGGGAGTAAACAAAAAAGCCCAACTCCGATGAGTTGGGCTTCTTGGCATGTAAGCTAAGGCCTATCTTTCGACTTCGCTTCGGCTGCCTCGTCGGACGACAAGGAATTTGATTCGTCTTGGCTCGAATCGCTCTTTGAGCAATTCAACCGCTCGACGGACTTTGACGGTGCCACCGCAGTAGAACAGGTCTACGGCCGCGTAGCCGTGCTCTGGCCACGTGTGAATGGTGTAATGCGATTCTTGGATAATGACCGCTCCACTGACGCCGTAGGGCTTAAATTCTTTAAAGCACTCAGCAACGATGGTGGCCTCGGAGACTCGGGCTGCGTCGACCATAGCATGACCAACGGTCGTGTCTTTCTCAAGGGTTGAGCCTTTACATCCGAAAAGTTCGATGAGGAGGTGGGAACCAAGGGAAGGCTCTTCGCCGACTCGGAATGGGAGACCTTCAGTGTCTTTGTCGAGCCATTCGTTAAATGCGCCTTCATCGTCACAGTGGATCATCGTCCAACCGTCTTCATTGATGATTCGCGGTGGGGCCATCACGAGTGATGGTTCGATCCTTTTTGGCTTGGTTTCGAACAATTGTCGTAACCAGCCCATCAAGCCCAGTTTGTCTGGGTCAGCAGCGAGTGAAGCGACGCAAAGTCCGCTAGCCAAAATTATGAATAAGTTTGTCAATCACACATTCCTCTTTTTACTTACCGTGCGCAGACACAAGATTGCTCTTGCGCGGAAAACCTGACGAGATTGGGGACGATTCGAATCGAGCGACCTTATGCAGCTGGTTTAAGCACTCCGTTGAGCTACCCCGATTGCAATTCGTCAGTCTCATCTCTTCGTCTAAGTTTTCGCCTTTTGTGGATTCGGTCCACAGAAGCCACTCGGTTACCCGTGTGACGCAATTCAGAAATATACCACTTTTCCACAGGTTGTCAAGCAATGACACCTACATTCCAGCAATAGTTCCGTTACTGATGACCAATGTTCGATCCGCTTTTTCAATCATCGTCGGGTCATGGGTCACCATCACGAGCGAGCCATTTTTCCGGTGACGATTGAGCATTTCTACGACATGAATGCCGTTATCGTGATCAAGGGCGGCAGTTGGCTCGTCAGCAAATATGACCTCAGGGCTGTTTATTAGTGCCCGGGCGACACACACTCGCTGACGTTCGCCCCCGCTCAATTCGTGCGGATGTCGATTCATTTTCTCGCTTAATCCCAGATCATCGAGGAGCGACTTGGCGCGGTCAATGAGCTTTGGATTAACGGTGAGAACATTTTCGATGGCGGAGAGGTAGCCGAGCAGATAGGGCTGTTGGAACACGAATCCGAATTTTTGGATTCTCATCGATGCCCGCTCAACGTCGCTCAAGTTGCCCAGCAGAGTTCCGTTGATTCGGATCTCGCCTAGGGTTGGATTTTTGAGCCCGCTCAGCAAGTACAACAGGGAGCTCTTTCCCGATCCGCTAGGGCCAAGGATTCCAACAAACTCTCCTTCTTTGATCTCAATGTTGATGTCGCGGCAGGCAAAGACTTCTCGCTCGTGATCGTGATAGATTAATGAAACATCGGTGGCTTTGACCACTAAACGATCCTCCTTTCAACCACGGCAACCGGGTCAAACTTTCTGAAGCGAAGCCAAATTGTCCCAAAAGCAATGAGCAAAATTGAAATAGGCACGGGCGCGGTGTAAGACATGGCCATCGGGTCGCCAACATCCAGGGCAAACCCCTGCGGGTCCATCAACTGAGCCTTAAGCAGCATTAGCATCAGTCGGGCAAAAATGAGGCCGAAAAACCACCCGCCGACAATGACGATGACTGACTCGCTCAGCACCCGTTTGAACAGCTGCCGTTTGGTATGACCGATTGCCTGAAGTAATCCAAACTCAACTAGGCGTTGGCTCTGGTAAATGTTCATCAGCATGCCCATCATGATCGAGATGACGATGACTAATATGCCAATGACTGCGTCAATAATCTTATACAAAACCTCAAACATTTGTTTGCTTTCTTTTTCGATTTCAGAGTATGAAAAGAGCTGGGCAAACTTCCCTTTCATTTTCTTTTTTGCCCAGATGTCGTACTTGGTTTGCTCGGTCGGATTCTTCGCAAAGATGAGGGCAAAATCAATGGGGATCGGCTGAGTATTCGCAAAATACTTCTTGTTTGAAACCATCATCCATCGGTCACATTGGATGATGCCGACCAGCTTGACTGGATGGCGAGAGAAGTTGTCCGTATCGTCCGGTTTGAGCAGAATATCGCCGATTTGGACATGCAGGTTTTTCGCGACGGGGGTGCTGACCATCATCTCGGGTTCGCCATCAATTGGGCGGCGACCGATGATTCCCTTATAGCCTTGTCGTTTCAAATAGTATTCAAGATCGTCTTTTTCGAAGCCCATGACGGCGAACGGCCACTTTCCGACGATGCTCTTGACCTGCGCTCCGCTGCCGCGGCAGAGGATGACTCGTTCGAGTTCGACGGGCGGATTCGTTGTGAGGTCTTTGACAAAGACGGCCGTTAAGGTTGGATCGAGCCTGGGAGACACGCCTAAAAACCGGTCGGTATACCTATATATCGTCTGGATACTTAGGGGAATAGAATTGATGAGGGCGATGATGCTTTGCACTAGCATCACGGCAAGGGAAATCACCGCGATGAGTGGAACGGTTTTGCCTGCATTGCGCCGAAGGAATACGGTTGGCGACAAAGGATGGGCAAATCGTGGCATTCCTACCATGCTACTACGTTAAGGGGGTGAGATTTGAAGCAGAGAAAACGATTGGGCTTTACGCTTGTTGAACTTCTGATTGTGATCATCATCATTGCCGTCCTCGCCTCGGTGGCCGTCCCCAAGTTCAATTCTGCTTGGAAAAGTGGTTCTGAGTCGAGGCTTCGCCAGAATTTGAAAGAGTATCGCGGGGCGATTGAGCGTTTCCATAGCGACACTGGGCTTTATCCCGCAACGATGGCGGATATTCGTCGCCAAAGTGCCCCAGCAACAGGATTAGACGCAGCGGGAACCTCACAGCCAATTCCCGACGGATCTTGGGGTGGTCCTTATGTGAAGCTGTATCCAAATACATCGTCGTATCATCCCGATGTTCGGACGATAGGTTACGCATACAGCGTCTCCGGAGCGACCGTTGGGAAACTCATGGTCAATTCTTCGGCATTTGACTTGAACGGCGTGCCATACAGTACTTGGTAGCAAAAGCTATTTCTGGTATCGAAGGAAAATTTCGTCGCCGATCGTTTTGCTGCTCACCAGATTGAAGCGCTGGACGTCGCCCCTAGCGAGGGGATTACCGCCCGCGATGGTCGGAGTATGGTCGCCAAGTTTGATCTTTGGCGCAATCGTAAGGAAGATCTCGTCGATGAATTCGAGTTCAAAAAGCTGGCCATTGATCTCGCTGCCTCCTAGCACATTGACGATTTCGATTCCGAGTTTATGAATTTCGCTCAGGGCCAGTTCCCAGTCAAGCTCGCTCTTCCCGGCGCGGATGGTGAGGACTCCTTTGCGGTCAGGAATATTTGAGTCTTCGGTGGTCAGCACGATCGGATTCCCGTTGGTCAAAAATTTTGATTCCCACGGGACATTTCCTGACTTGGTGACGACGATTCGTGCGTGGGCCTCGGGGTTCCAGTTATTGCCGGAGGCGCGCAGGCTATTGGCCCCAACGAGAACGGCATCGGCTTTTGACTCCAATCGACGCATGAGAAAATGGTCGGTGTCGGAACCGAGGTCGGAAACGGATTCGTTTCGGTCGCCCGTGACGATTTTTCCATCGATTGTTGAGACCATGTTGACGAAGGTAAAGGGACGGTTCTGGTGGGGATTTTCGTATTCAATTTCCGAATAGTGGTTTGTTTCTGGCTCGCCGCCAGCGAACTCAACCATCGCTTTTCGGATTGCAGTGTAGGGCTGCTCGGCCAACCGCTTTTCACCGATGAAGAAAGTCGGCACGTTATACACGCCTTTCGCGTGGGCGTCATCGTCGAAATCAACAACCTTTATGCCAAATTGATCGGTAAGAATCGCCTCCTTCATGGCATCGATATCGGTCACGATGCCTTTCGCGATTTCGCACAACACTTCCACTTTGTTGATATTTTTGCCTTCCTCCCAAAAAGCACGGTAGATGGCCTCGACCAGGGCATCTTGAACTCCCTCGGTCTTCGCATATTCAGTCGCTTGGTGCGCATTAAATGACCGTACGTCGGGCAGTTTTGGAACAAGCGGAAGGACCATTCCTTCGGCGGCCATGAGTAATGCAAATCGAGACAGTGTCGGCGGTCGGTTTGGCGGGTCGGGTACCTTGGCCGATGACGCATAAGGCATATGCTCGGGTAACAATTCGTACGCGATCCAATCGATCGTAACCCCAAATTCTCGTTGCAATTTTTGGGCCTGAAAAAGTCCAACCCAGCACCAGGGGCATATGTAATCGTGGGCGACAGGAATTTTCATTAATATTTTGGGGTCAGCGATTAGAGTGTTGACCCGACTGGTTGTTTTGATTTCAGGGATTCGTACGCCCGAAGAGGGACAGAAACAGCGGCTAGACCGTGTTCGAGCGTGACGGGCACATGTTCATCGTCCAAGCAAACGCGAATGAATGCGTCGACCATAGCCCGGTCGAGGTCGCTTCCGTAGCCGAGTGACACATGGCTAAGAGTTCCCTCGTTTCGATAGTGGTCCAATCCCTGGCCAAACATATCGAGGTTGATGACGCCTTTATCGCCCACGACTTTGATCATGACATCGCCCCAGGTCTTGTATGACTTTGGCCGGGACCATGAGCTATCGATGGTAGCGAACGCACCACAAGGGTATTCCAGCGTGACCATTGCCGTATCTTCCCAGGTTTGACCGTAGATGTTGTTTCCGGTTTGGGCATAAACCGTATCTGGCTCTTCGTCCAAAAGATCCCTCAGAAGATCGGCGACATGGACTACATGGTCGATCATCGCTCCGCCTCCGCTGAGGGCTGGGTCGATGAACCAGGACCATGGGCAGCTCCCGCGATTGGTAGCATGGATCGCCTTGATGTTGCCGATATCGCCGTGTAGCACGCGAGCCTTGAGGGTTTGCCATGCCGACGAGAATCGACAAGGAAACGCCGTCATGAACTTGATTCCATTTGACGCCACAACGGTGCGCACGGTATCGAATTCTTCGAACTTGGCGACGACTGGCTTTTCGCAAAGAATATGTTTACGTGCTGTAGCGCATCGCTCGATATGGCGAGCGTGGTTGTTGTTTTCGCTCGCGATTCCGACGGCGTCGGATTGAGCGAGCAAGTCATCGAGATTATCGAAATAGGTTAGTCCTCGGTCGGCGGCGAACTTTTTGCCGCGCTCGACGTCTTCGTCCCATACTCCAGCCACGGTTGTCCTTGCATGGTGGGCAAAATGGTGCGCATAGCTCGCGCAATGCATGTGGGCAGTGCTGACGATACCAACTCTTAGCTTCTTTTCAGAATTGGTGGTCGCGGATGGGGTCATAGGGAAATGTTACTCAGTTGGACCCGTCTTCCGTCGCCATCAAATTCAATATCGATCCGTTTTGCCGACAGAAAGTCGATCAGGTCCCGGAGGGCATTGGGCCATTCGACCAGACAAAGATGGGTATCAAAATAGTCTTCAACGCCCGTTCCTTGAGTGTTCGTGATTCGGTAAAAATCGGCATGTAAAACTGGCGGATTGGTATCGTAAACGGCAAAAAGGTTGTAGGTTGGCGAGCGAACCGCATCCATCCAACCGAGCTCATGCATCATGCCGCGGATGAGGGTGGTTTTACCTGCCCCAAGTTCGCCACTGACAAGAACGATGTCCCCGACGGAAAATGCCCGAACTAGGCGAGCGCCAAGTTCGAGCATTTTTGATTCATTTTCAACCGTAATTTCGGTCATTCAGTGACTTGATCCGGCGCCAAAACATAGTCATACAACAAGACTGCGATGACTCCGCCAACAATTGGACCCGTGATGTAAATCGCGGCGTTGCCTAAGTCCTTCATGGTTACCAATGCAGGCCCAAGCCATCGTGCTGGATTCATCGCACCTCCGGTCAATGGACCAATGGCGAGAATACTGATGGTAACTGAAAGACCGATGAAGAGCCCGCCCATTTTAGGGGCGCGCTTATCGACAGCGGTTGTCATTACGGTCATCACGAGGAAGAACGTACAAATGGCTTCCGCGATGATCGCGCTGACCATGGAGACACCTTCGGCTGGGATTGGCGTTCCAGACAAGACGACATCTTTTCCGAGGCCACAAGCCATTACAGCTAGGCCTGCTAAGCCTCCACCAATGATCTGGGCAACGATATAGGCAAGTCCAAGTCCTGGTTTGATCCGCTTGGAAATAATCATCGCAGTGGTTACGGCCGGATTCAGATGTCCTCCGCTTATAGCGGCAAAGGCGGTGATGAAGATGGCAAGAATGAGCCCATGCGCGAGGGCGGGGATGAGCAAGCTGCCACCCATGGTGGGAGAGACTGAATTATGAATTGAGAGAATTCCTCCAAAGCAAAGTGCGAACGTCCCCACAATTTCGGCGGTGATGGCTTTTTGGTCCATACAAAAAAGGACGAAGCCAACCTGCATAAAGACCCCAGATCACCGAAAATTCTTGTAGTCGCCCGTTTTCTCGCAACATTTCAAGAAAATTGACGTCGAAAAATTAGCATTGGAAATCCGAGCCGAAAGTAACGTATAATTTCCCTCGGCACCGAAGCCAATAAGGAGAACACGAACAACGATGTTTAGAAAACTCTACTGGGTAAGCGAACAAGTCTATATTGACGGCACATCATCTGTAAATGGGGTTTACACCTCAATTCCTGACTTAGTCCACTACGGACTCCGATTTCCCGAGAAGGGCCAATTACGGCTAACTCTGACGAAGCTCGACTCGAATCAACAGCCATTGGGTTGCTGGCTTTCGCCTAACTTTGATGGTTTGGAAGCGGCAATGGGGCCGTACTTAATGACCGAAGAATTTACGAACGACCACGTGAAGCTCTTGGTCAACAGTGTCAAAGACTCGACCGTCGCGGCGTAGCAAACAAAAAATAAAAGCCCATCCGATGTGGATGGGCTTTTTCATGCCTGGTTAAAGGTGCCTAGTTTGGCTTTGGATCCGGTTTCTTGGCGTTGCCCGTAGTGTCTTTCATGTCGGCTTCTTTGAGCGACTTGGAGAGGGCGTCAAATTTCTCCTTAAGGCCTGGCTTGGTGATGGTTATTGTAGCGGCTTTTCGTGTGTTCAACAATCGTTTGTCGATATCTAGCGCAGCGCTGCCTTTTTGCTCGGCCAAGAGTCGCTTGACTTCTTCTTTCATCCAAGGTTTGATTGCAAGTGGGGTTGCGGCTACCTTCTTTTCTAGATGAATTTTGACGAAATTAGCACCATCTTGGAGCCAGTCGCTTGTTCCACCCTCTTGAAGCTTGTCGACGACGTCCTTCATTCGTTTTGGGAACTTGTCATATTCGGTGCTTGAATACTTCTCTCCGCCTGGATCAATCGTATATTGGCGAGCCACGATACCGAAAGTTTGGCCAGTCTTTAGGTCCGAATCTACCTTTGCCTTTTCAGTTTCTTTGACAACAACCCAGGTTAAGCTTGCTTGAGCATGGTTTTCAAACTCTTTTGGATTGTCTTTGATGTACGCGTCGACTTGTTGCTCGCTGATCGTAATACCTTTGCTGAGGAGCTTATGTCGGGCGAGTGAAATCATCAATTCGCCTTTGATATCGGCAACCGTTAGTCCCTGGGCGAGCAGGGCCACGACGAAGTCAGCTCGCTTGGAGATTTGATAATTCAATTCCGCGTTTACGTCGGCCTCGGTTGGCAAAACGTTTTCGTCTTTTGCCATTTGCAGTAACAGTTTCTGGTTGACCAAATCGTTGAGGGCTTGGAAGTTCAATGGTTGAGCAACGTTGGCCTGGACAGGGCCTTTTGTACCCATGACCAAGACTTGGACTTTTCGTTCGAGGTGAGAAATATATTCATCCTTCGAGATCGATACGCCATTGACCGTGGCAACACTATCTCCGCCGCCACCGCTACTTTTGCAGCCAACAAGAAAAAGTGCAAGACCAAGAATAGAAATTGTTGTGATAAGGGGTTTTTGCATTGAAAGTAATTCCGTTTCCTAGTAAAAATACTGTATCCATGGTACCCGCAGGTTCCAGATACACGTGTTCCTTAGATAGAACATGGGAGTTACATGAATCGTGCCAAAAAACTGGATTACGCGCTTAAATCCAGGTGATTTGACGGTTCGATGTCCAAATGGACAACGGTTGGACTGTTGGTGTCCACAGATTCTTCGTGCAATTCGAGGGCATCATCTTGATGCGGATTTTCGTCGTCGTGCTGATGCTTTTTTTGTTGGCGATCTTTGAAATTCGCAATGCGTGCCCCGAGGTCACTTCCTAAGGAAGCCCCTAAACTTGCCCGAATGCGTTCAACTTCGCCCACGTCATCACCGGATTTGAATACCGCCTTCTTGTCGCATGAAGTTGCGAAGACGATTCATTGCTTGAGTGTGGAGTTGATAGACTCGGCTTTCGCTGACGCTCAACACTCGGCCAATTTCTTTAAACGTTAGTCCTTCGAAGTAATAGAGGGCAATAACCAATCGCTCTCTTTCAGGAAGGTGGTCCACTCCTGAAGTGAGAATGCGTCGGATTTCTTTGCCTTCAACTTCGCCCGATGTGTTGCTGTCCTCATCAGCGAGAAGTTCGAGGAAGGAGACATGCTCTTCGCCATCGCTAGTTCCGAGGATGTCGTCGAGGCTGTAAATGTTGGTTCGGCCCATTCGGACCATCAATTCGCTGACTTCCTCTTTGCTGACTTCCATCTTTTCAGCAACTTCGTGTGGAGTGGCAGGTCGACCAAAACTGGTTTCAAGGGACATCATCGTTCGGTCGAGGGCTTTTAGCTTTTCTCGGATTGAACGAGGGACCCAGTCTTCGTCGCGGAGCATTTCGAGGATCGCGCCTCGGATCAATGCAATTGCATAGGTTTCAAATTTAACGTCTCGGGTTGGGTCAAATTGGTCAACCGATTTGATGAGCCCAATTACGCCTGCGCCGACAAGATCTTCTCGATCGAGGCCACCGGGGAGACTGGTCACCAGTCGTCCGGCCGTAATCTTTACAAGGTAGGAGAAGTGGTTGATGATCTCGGCACGGGCATCGGGATCCTTAAAAACTTTGAAGTTCTTCCACGCTTTTTGGAGTTGATCTGGCGTAAGTGGCATCTATTTCATCCCTGTTTGTCTTATGCAGCGTTCGCGTCGTCCCTTTCCTTAGGCTTGAGCGGTTCGTTTTGGCTTCGCTGTACAACTGTTAGTTGTACCGGATTTCCACCCATTGCTTGCCAAAATGCCCCCAAACACCATCCAATAATTATTGAGATCAACGCTCGCTGCAGACACAAACTTGGTTCGACGTTTCCGAAAATTCCTGCTGCTAGCGCTATAAGACCCGCGATACATGCAATAAGCTTCGGCATTCAAACTAACCTCGTGAGCCTACTCGCTCACTGTTATATTGACCAGGTTTCCATGTTCTCATTAGGGCAAACCTAGCATTTTTGTCAGGTTTTATTCGAAAAAACCTGAAGTAGTCGCGGATGGACTGGGGAAGCGGGAAATGGGTCGGTGAGTGATATTGAAAAAAAATGTTCCTAAAATTTGGGAAGGGCGAGGGCGAGGGCAAGTTGAAAAGCGGGGGTGTTGAAAAAAAGTACCCTAAGTTTTTGAGAGCGAGGAGAAAGAAATTCCGGGGCAGAAAAAAAACGTACCCAAAGAAATTGAGGGCGATGGGGATAGAAAGTGGACTATTCATTGGACTTTGGCTAGGGAGGGGTGGTCTCCCGCAAAAGTGGGACAGTGAACGGCCGTGAGAAAATTCCTTCCTAAAGCCACCAAACTGACCAAATCGAGCTAGTGATTGGTTTTGGAATTTTAGCCGTGGCATACTTCTTTAGACGTCCACATAGTAGACGATGTTCTACTTGTTCGCAAAATATTTGAGAAATTATCGAAAGACAACGCCGAAGCCGGTCCAGTGCATTTGGGGGAGTTCGAGTTTGTTTTCCTCTAAGCTATCCCACCAGGCAGACATACCTGGGTTGATTCGGATGTCATCGAAGAAGATGAGTCCGCCAGGACGGACGAGGGGACCAAACAGGGCCAATTCTACAGTTACTTGCTCAGCGGTATGGTCGGTGTCGATGAAGAGAAGATCGATTGGGCCACGTTTGGCGACTTCAGCAGCAAGCGCAGGGTCTCGAGTGTCGCCTTGCCGGAGTTCGATGTTGTCGAATGCGAGGAGGCGGTTTGTGGCATCGGGCCGTATTTCGATGTCAATGGAAAGGACTTTGCCCCCTGTGCCAGCCGCGAAATGAGAAGTGCTTCCGCCCGTACACGTGCCAAGTTCGACGACTAGGTTTGGTTGACGTTCCTTGGCGACAGAGTAGAGGAGGTTGTAGTATGGGTTCGAGCCGTCGAATCCGAAACTTCGAGGGTCAGGGCACTGTGAAGGATTCTCAAACTGGCGGAGAAATTCCTTTCCTCGATCGCTCATTGTTGTCACAGACTTCATCGATTTTGTTCATCGCCACAGTATTTCAGGGTTAACTCTCAGATTCGCAGGGGTCGCTAACCGTGCCACCAGGTTTAGACTATCATTACTCAAAAACTACCCCGCTCACGCCAGAGACTTGTCGCTCACAGCATTGGTTGGCCAACTTTGAAACGTCAAAACTGAGCTATCTAGCTAAATTATTAACAAAAATCTGGAATAGTGTAAATATAACGTATACCACCCAAAACCCAATCAATAATTTAGTCAAGTTCGGTTTGCCTTTATTCTTGTAGTAAATCCACAGACTTAGTAAAACCCAAATTAGTAGCGTAGTAATTATCCACATAGTTCAATTAACCAGTTCAGAGAGCATCCCTAACATTATTTTTTAAGATACCGTTGGCTTCCGCCAAACAAGTAAAATATATACCGTCGCAATCGTTACGCCATTGCTCGCGCAATTCGTTGCATGCATTTAGACACAGAAGTTCAACCCCAGCAAAGTATGCCACGCATCCACTAATACATAAAAAGATTAAAGGAGGCGCTTCAATAAGTAAATTGCATCGAGCAGTGCAAATTGCTAAACCAGCCACCGCAGATTTGTTGCACACATCTCGACAAAAAGTATAATCATGTTCTCTTGCATCCCTACATTCATCTAGCGCGTCCTTGCAAGTTGGTGCCGGCTGAGGCGGTAACTTCGGTTTTTGCTTAGGCTTCCCCTTCGGATCGAATTGTGGTCCGAATACTTGCCCCGGATTTGACGATCCACCACAAACCATACCTGTTGGATCGATAAATAGTACTGGTAACCCACGAACATAATCATATGCAAGTTCACGGGGCCACAATGGATCAACGTTCAACCATCTTGCGAATTTCGTCATCAAGTACCTGGCCCGAACATAGAGCATCGTGGCTGAATCAATTAGATAACCGAGCAATCCAACGTAGCCCCATGAACTTGGGTTTGTACCCGTCGAAGTTTGCAATTCGCCATAGGGCCAATACTGTGCATCATACGTTTTCGTCCCCGAGGAATTCCTCGATTGAACAAGACTCCCGAGCGAATCGGACACATATTCCGTCTCAACCCCGCCTCGATCCTCGTGAACCAACATGCCGTTGATCGTGGTAAAAGATGTTACAACTGTTGCCATTAGCTAGTCTGCTCCTGAAGGTAGTCCGTTTTGTCCCAAATGTAAGTTGTCAGTTTGCCTACCGCTTGTTTCGTCCGTCGAAGGCCATTGCCAGCATACGTCATGGTTGATAGTACGCCAACATCGTTTAGGACGTTTAGCCTATTCTCCCGATCGTAACTATAGGTACTGAAAACTCCACCTCGATTTTCCAACGTCAAATTTCCGTTGCCGTCGTAGGTCTGAGTAACCATTGTTGGTCCGTCTTGAATCGTCGTTATTCGACTCGCTGCATCGTATGTCATTGTGATCGGTTGACCGCCTTGATGCCATTTAGTCAGAACGTTTCCAACCGAGTCCATCGTGAAAGTTGCAAACGCGCCTGCCTTTTGTTGGCCAGTCAGGCGATTAATATCGTCGTACGTATAAGTGGTTGGATCCCCATCTCGGACTTGCTTGGTCTTTCGCCCCACCGCATCATAGGTGTCCACAATTGTCATGATTGGGACACTTGTCGCGTCAAGTTCAACTTCCTGATTGACTCTGCCTACTGCGTCAAAGGTCTGTACTTTAGTTCTGCCGAAACCCATGCTTAACGTGGTCATTTGACTGTTTGCATCGTAGGCGCAGGTGTAGATTCGATTCTTAGGATTGCTTTGGCTTTTGAGACGATTATCAGCATCATAAGTGTATGTGTACCGTCCACCGCTTGGGTCAACCATCAAGGATCGATGACTCACCGCATCGTATTGATAGGTTATCATTTGGCTGCTCGGTAGGGTCACTCCTGAAAGTTCGTTTCGATTGGTGAACGCATAAGTAGTTATTCCGCCAGAATCCTGCATCTGGGTTGGATTGCCAACCGAATCGTACGCAAGGGTAACAAACGTACCGTCGCCATATTGAGTCAACGTCTGACGGTTTGCCGCGTCGTAGGTCATCGTCTTTGACCAGCCATTGGCGTCGAGCAGATTAATCGCTCTACCGTCGGCGTCAAACGTTGTGGTTGCAATCCCACCAATCTCATTCTGGACCGTAATTTGCCGACCAGCATTGTCATAGGTTTTCGTGATGAAATTCCCACGAGCATCTTGGGACGCAATAATTTGTCCGGCGACATTATAGATGAAGCTGTAAACAAAGCCGAAAGCATCCATTTTCGATGAAACTCGGTTTGAGGTTGTTTGATAGGTTGTTGTCGAGACATGGTAGAGCGCGTCTTGGACACTAACTTGGGCACTATTCGGATTGTAAGACAATGTGGTGCGGTTACCGAGCGGATCGACAACCGCGATCACTTGGTTCGCAACGTCGTAGACAGTCGTATTGATGAAGCCCATCGGCGATGTCGAGGCGGTTCGCCGACTGATCGTGTCAAAAGTCTGAGTGGTTCGGTTTCCGAGTGCATCTTGCGAGGCGACGGCATCACGTGCGTCATAAATGGTCGTGGTTCGGTTTCCAAGAGCATCTTGGACTGCGTTCGGACGTCCTGAGGTGTCGTAAGCATAACTGGTGAAATAACCGAGAGTATCTTGGCGGGCGATGAGCTGCTTAGCCGCGTTGTAGACCATCGTATTGATCCTGCCGAGCGGGTCGGTGCTCGCCGTTTGGTAGCCCGCGTTGTCGTAAGTTTGGGTCCAGATATTATCCAGCGGGTCTTGGGTTGTGAGCACGTTGCTGAACCGACCGAAAGTCATCGTCGTTCGGAAGCCCAGCGGCGAGCCACTGCGTGGGCGGGGTAAAAAGTGTGCTTGGGGGTGGCCTGTATAAGCGACCATGTGCGAAGCTCCGAGCTTATGCAGGGACAAACGACGAGTTGGTGCCACACTGCCATTGTAACACGCCTTTACTCTAGGCTGGCATAGTGTCGACATTTGACCGCACCTTCCTCTTCTGTGAAGTACCAGTTGGCCGAAGACCAAAAGTAATCGACGGAGGATTCCACAAGATTCTTGACCACGGCATTTTGGTGAATGTATGTAATGGCGTTCTTTCGGGCCTTTGGCGTGAAGATGTTTCGATCATAGCCCCCTCCAACTTCCCACAGGTCGCTTGGTATCCATCCCCGGGACTTGGCCCTGTTTGATACGCCTTGTTTTATTGCCTTAGCGATGACCTCCATCGAGTAGATCTCGTCGAGAGGATGGATGAGCAGGTGAATATGGTCGGGCATGAACACATAGGCGAGAATGACGAAGTTGTGCTTAAGGGCGGCTTTGTTAATGCGATCGGCAAGCGCCTGGCAGACCCGCTCGTCCTTAAGGAACGGTTTTCTGCAGTCAGTAGAGGTTGTGTAGTAGTGAGAATGTCCAGGCGTGTTGCGGAACTTGCGCTTGATTTTTCCTGGTGGTTTCACATTTGGATTTTTACCTCAGAGCGAGGGCACCCTGTGATTGTTATGTTGTCCCTGCTTAACCTTGCAGCTTCGCAGATGGGCGGTTAAACAGGCCACCCCTTACTTAATATTTCTACCCAGCTCCCGCAAGTGGCTCACCCCTTCATTGCTGTTCAAGCATCTTAATTTGGTTTCGGACGTACCAGAGGGGGACTATTCCAACCACGCCAAATGAGCAATCGATCAGCCGCCAGCCAAAGGGAATTCCCCTGATGGGCCCTGCGATCAAGGCTAAAAATGGCACCGCAATACAGGCGATCATGCCCCATTCGATGATCCATTTATTGCGCACCGGATCTTTGAGGGGACCGATGAATGCGGAGGCGATGACAAGGTGTCCGAATGCGAGCCAGTCGGTTCCGTAAGCAATGAAAGGATATTTGGCGTCGGTTTCGACGAGACCTGTTTGAACTGTCCTGAGCCAGGATGCCAGCATGCCGTCGCCCTGGCCAAAGTTACGAACGAGGACTCCGAGTTCCCACGTGAGCGGGAACGCAGTAATGCCCGAAAGAGCAAGGCCAACGATGAATCCGACGATCAAGATGCGGATTCGCTTGAGTCTGGCGGCATCGCTTATTTCAGCCATGTTGATGGTACATGAAACTCGTGATCTCCGTTGAGAATCTGAATGAAATTGATTTGACCGGAATGATAGGCCATGTTTCGGTATGCGCCCATCAGGAGGATATTGCCCGTTAGAGGTCCTCGGCTCCAGTGCATGAACTCCTGATCCAGCGCGGAGTCGGCGGTTTGTTTGATGGCATCAGCGAGAACGTTGGCCGAGGCCATGATCTCGTCTCGGGCATCTTCAGAATCGGTGAACGTTTGAATAGCGGGCTGGCCGGGAGTTCCCCCGTTCAGCAGCGCCGCAAAATAGCGGTTTGCGGATGCGCATTCGGCGACCATTTCGAGAACCGACCGTGCGGGGATGTCGCTCTTGGTGGGAAGATTTTGGCTTAAAAGCTCGGGGTCGGTGCTGGCGATGAAATGAGCCATCGATAAGCCCATTCGCTCAACGTGCTCGGCCATAAATGCTTGCGCGGTCATGGCTTCAGTTTAGCGTTTTCGTCGCCATCCCATGCTAAAAGCGAATAGCCAAATTGCCAATACGCCAATAACAAGTCCTAGACCGCAAAAAAGTGGGAGCATCCACACGATGCTAGGGTCATTCGTGATTTCGCCGTGAGGACCATGAGGACCCTCGGCGAGGATTTGCGCGCCCCCGCAAGTGCAGCTTAACGCCGCCATCGCGAAGAGTGCGACTGACGCTCCGCATCCGAGCCAATTCTTACCCGGAGTTGGCGACGGCTCGCTGCGCGGATACTCGGCGACAACGGACGGCTCGTTCATAGATCGGCTACCGGACTTCCCGCCGCATCTTGGCACCCCACACCAAGCAAAAAATTCCTGCACAGATCAGCAACGTTCCGGGCGAATAACAAAAGAACAAACCGAGTAGGGTTCGTCCTTCAGCTTCCATAGTAATCAAACTCGCGAATCCAATGAGTGGTATGCCTAACAGAATCGTTACTATTGAACACCCAATATTCACCCCCCGGTGAAGGAATGAACTTCTGATGTCGTTGCGAATTTCACTGAGGTCAGTATCGATGTGGGGCAGTTTGCCCATGAAGGAATCCTTAGATCTTCGGTCGGTACGATTTGCCGGTTACGGCACCGTGCATCGTTTTGGCGGCTTGGTTTTTGCCACCTGTTGCTACCGTTTTATCATCAGGACCTTTTGGCCCTCTCAGCTCTTCGAGTGCTTTCTTGATTTCAGCTTTACTTTTGCGTTGCATGGTGACCTCTTTTTCAGTATACAAGAGGTCTTCGTTGTTTCCTTGAGGCTCAATTTGAATTCATCGGTCGAAAAATGGCCCCGATCAACTAAAATAAGAGCATATGAAGTCTTGGATTCTTCTTGGTTCGGCGGCTTTAGTGGCGGTTGCCGTGGCCCAGTTGACCGTTTCCCAGGTGACGGGTGATTGGGAAGGTGACTCAAAATGCGTGAACCTTAACGCGATGCCTGGTTGTAAGGATGAGCATGTCGTCTATCATATTATTCCGATCCATAGGAACTCGAATCAGGTGCTGATCAATGCAGACAGAGTGGTCGACAAAAAGCCAATCTCAATGGGAGAAATCCTCTTCACAATCGATGGAAAAGGATCGGCGATCAACAACGAAATGATGATCAACGGCAGCAAACACTATTGGAACTTTGTCATCAAGGGCGACAAGATGACGGGCACCCTGAAGAATAAGGACAAGGTTGTGCTCCGCCAGATCACGCTGAAGGCCCAGAAGAAAGCTTAGGTTGCAAACGTCTCGGCGTGGATCATGTCGGTGGTTTCTTTGATGTCGTCGACGGTGTTCATCACGAATGAACGGTACTGGACGATTGGCTCGTGCAGGGGCTTTGCCGAGACATAGAACACTCGGGCACCTTGGGGTCCGGCGGTTAGCGAAACGTAATCTCCATCGCCAAAAACGATCTGTTCGGGCGCGCTGACGGTTCGCCTCGTCGTCGTCACTTTGCCGCGGATCACGTAGGCAAAAGTGGCATGGCCGTGATCGGCGGGAATCTCAAGGGTGGCGTTGTCGTGAAGGGTGATGTCGAGTATCGTCGGATTTACCGCGATTCCTTTGAATATCCCTTCGGTTCCTTCGAATGAACCAGCGACGATTCGGACGACGGCGCTCGCCTTCGTTACTTCGGGAACCTCTTCGGCTGGTCCACCTTGGTAGGCTGCTGGAATCCGCTTTTTGTTACGCGGAAGGCTGAACCACAGCTGGAGCATTTCGGCACCTTCGGGGCCTGGTTTCATCATCTCTTCGTGCCAAATGCCGTTTCCGGCGGTCATCCATTGAGTGCCGCCGGGGCCGACGATGCCTTCGTTTCCGTTGGAGTCTTTGTGTCCGACTTCGCCGGAGATGACATAGCTGACGGTTTCGATTCCACGGTGGGGGTGGCGAGGGAAACCGACGATGTCGGATTCGGCGGAGATCGACGCGTGGTCGAGGAGCATGATTGGGTCGAGGATCGCCATCCGCTCCCCACCGATCACTCGGTTAATCGTTACCCCTTTGGCTTCTTCAACCTTGGTAGGAGCGTAAAAAATGGCAGCTAGCGACTCAATCATAAGCCAATTCTACGCCGCTTGTTGGGAGGATTTTGTATCGACAAGTACATGGTTCAAATTTTGGTGGGCCCTTTGGAGTGCGCGGACTTGTCCGCGCATTGGCCTGCGAAGCTTGCTTCGCTGCTAATCACCATCGCAGCGAGACAAGTCTCGCAGTTGAAAGCGCCAACAAGTTGGCGCACTCCACATTGCGACTAATTGACCGCTGCCGCTAATTGCTCCAACAATCCAACCGTGTCCTCGAACGAGATGCAGGCGTCGGTGACGCTCTGGCCGTAAACCATGTTATCGGAGATGTTTTGCTTGCCTTCGATGAGGTTGCTCTCGATCATTACGCCCATGATGCCGTGGTTTCCGGCCGCCATTTGCTTGCAGATGTCGGCGATAACGACGCTTTGGTTTCGGTGGTCTTTGTTGCTGTTGCCGTGGCTGCAGTCGATCATCACCTTCGCGGGAAGGTCATGCTTCTTGAGCATTTCAACTGCTTCTTGAACGTGCGGCATTCCGTAGTTCGCCCCAGTTTGGGTTCCACCGCGAAGGATGATGTGGCAATCCTCGTTTCCGCGGGTTTTGAAGAGTGAGGAGACGCCTTGCTTGGTAATTGATGGGAACCAGTGCGATTGTCCGGCGGCGATAACGGCTTCGACGGCGCGCAGAACGTTGCCTTCGGTGGTGTTTTTGAAACCGACGGGCATCGAGAGGCCGCTTGCGAGTTCTCGGTGCACTTGGCTTTCGGTTGTTCGGGCACCAATTGCGACCCAACTGGTGATGTCGGCGACGTGCTGAGGAATTTGAAGGTCAAGGAATTCTGATCCGGTCGGGAGGCCCAGTTCGTTGATCTCGATCAGGAGCTTTCGCGCGCCGCGCAAGCCTTTGTTGATGTGGTAGCTCTCGTTCAAATCAGGGTCGTTGATGTACCCTTTCCATCCAACGCTGGTTCGCGGTTTTTCGAAATAGGCGCGCATGACGATGACGAGTTTGCTTTCGAGACGCTTGGCTACGGGTGCGAGCTTTCGGGCGTATTCGAGCGCACCTATAGGGTCATGAACCGAACACGGTCCGACGACGACGACGAGGCGAGGGTCGCGGCCGTGGAGAACTTCGGAGATTGCGTGTCGAGCTTTGTCCACCACTTCGGACACTTCGTCGGAGAGGGGATGCTCCTCGTGCAGGATCGCCGGCGGAATCATTGGCCGGGCATCGGTAATTCGTAAGTCGTCCGTTAAGCGCATGGGGGTTGGATTTGCGCGGACGGCGTTGTTCGCTGTTGTTAGTATATCTTGCTTCGCTAGGGTGCCTCGCAGGGCATGCTTCGCAGGGGCAATGAGCATAAACTCAAACTTGCTCAATCTACTCCCACGGTTCGCCTGACTAGAACCACCTTTATTCAGAAGAGCAGGTTCACCGATCCCTCTTTTCAAAAAGGGATATCTCGCTTGGGACAGACAGGGATGCAATTCTTCTGGTTCTGATGGCGAAGGATGCGAGCGATGGGATCGAGCCTATCCAGACGCCGAAAATCATCACAAATCTTTAATTGAACCTGCGGGAAAAGGACGTTTGAACTCGGACGGATAACCTGTGGAAAAGGATGCGCATAAAATGGGACAAATCGTGGTAAAAATAGTACTGTACATCTATGGGTTGTGGTGGCATAATCATACAGCCCCTATATGTAGTGGTGAAACGACCAATAATATGCTCTGTCCATTCTGCGGAAATGATGACTTAAAGGTACTGGATTCACGTCCAGGGCCGGATGGTGAGTCGATTCGGCGAAGGAGAGAATGTGTGAAGTGCGTCAAGCGATTTACTACATGGGAGCGGTTCGAACGAGCTCGACTTTTCGTCATTAAACGCGACGGAAGCCGATGCGACTTCAACCGGGAGAAGGTCTTCGACTCCATGCGCCTTGCCTGTGGCAAACGACCCGTTTCGGTCGAAACGATGGCTCAGGCAGCAAGCCGCATTGAAGACGAACTTTACGCAAAATTCGACGACGAGGTCAGCACAAAGCAGATCGGCATGAGTGTCATGCGCGAACTGGCTTCGATTGACACCGTAGCCTACGTCCGTTTCGCATCGGTCTATCAAGAATTTGAAACCGTTGCGGACTTCGCCGAGATGGTTGAACGAGTGCAGACCGAAGAAGCCCTCACGCCATTTAGGCACCTACAAAAAGAACTTATATCATAACAAAAGGGGAACTCAGGAAGAGAAATGAAAATTCGACGCTACTTTACACAATCAGGGAAGAACCCTTACGCCGGAATCGATTTCGAGGCGCGTAAGAGTGAAATTCGCAACCCAGACGGCTCCACCGTTTTCTTGATGGAAAACGTCATGGTTCCGTCGCAGTGGAGCCAGGTTGCCACCGACATTCTTGCGCAGAAGTATTTCCGCAAGGCCGGACTAACGCCGGGCAAAATCGGCGGAGCCGACTACAGTCCGATGAACGAAGAGTTCATTACACCGTCGGAAACGCGAGAAAGCGACTCCCGCCAAGTCTTCCACCGACTCGCAGGATGTTGGCGACACTGGGGCGAAGAGTTCGGCTACTTCGATTCTAAAGAAGATGCGTCGGCGTTTTACGATGAATTGGTCTACATGCTCGCCAAGCAGGTCTCCGCACCAAATTCCCCACAATGGTTTAACACTGGTCTTCACTTTGCCTACAACATCACCGGCTCCCCGCAGGGCCACTACTATGTTGACCCTAAGACATCCCAACTCAGCCTTTCGAAAAACGCCTACGAGCGACCCCAGCCTCACGCGTGCTTCATCCTGAGCGTCAAAGATGATCTCGTCAACGAAGGCGGGATCATGGACCTTTGGACTCGGGAAGCCCGAATCTTTAAATATGGTTCTGGCGTCGGCACCAACTTCTCCCAGATCCGCGGCGAAACGGAAAAATTGAGCGGCGGCGGACGATCGTCCGGTCTCATGAGCTTCCTCCGCGTTGGCGACCGAAGCGCAGGCGCGATCAAATCGGGTGGCACTACCCGACGGGCGGCCAAGATGGTCTGCCTAGACATCAACCACCCTGATATCGAGGAATTCATCAACTGGAAAGTGAAAGAAGAGCAGAAAGTTGCCTCGTTGGTGACCGGATCGAAGCTCAATCAGCGACACATCAACAACGTGATGAAGGCTGCCTATGTGGATGGCACGGTCAACGCTAACCCTCGATCGAACCGCGCGCTCTGGACCGCGATTGCCGAAGCGAAGATGGACGAGATTCCGACGAACTACATTCAGCGAGCGATCCAGTTTGCCGAGCAAGGGTTTACGAGCATCGACTTCCCTACGTACGACACGGGCTATGAGTCCGAGGCGTACCTGACGGTTTCCGGTCAGAACTCGAACAACTCGATCCGGGTCAGCAACGAGTTCTTTAAGGCAGTCGAAGAGGACGCCCAATGGGACCTTACGGCGCGAACCACGGGCAAGACTTTGAAGTCGATTTCGGCGAAAGGACTTTGGAACGACCTGTGCGAAGCCGCATGGAACTGCGCCGACCCCGGCCTGCAGTACGATACGACGATCAACGAGTGGCACACTTGCCCAGCCAACGGACGGATCAATGCTTCGAACCCATGTTCTGAGTACATGTTCCTCGACGACACGGCTTGCAATCTCGCGTCGATCAACCTCGCCCAGCTTTACAGCCAAGAAACCGGAGTCTTCGACCTCGAAGGCTATACCCACGCGATCAACGTCTGGACGATGGTCCTCGAAATCTCGGTCTTGATGGCTCAGTTCCCGAGCAAGGAAATTGCTCAGCTCAGCTACGACTTCCGAACCCTCGGACTCGGATACGCCAACCTCGGCGCGCTTTTGATGCAGATGGGTTACGCCTACGACAGTCCAGACGGACTGGCGATTGCGGGTGCGCTCACGAGCATTCTCGGCGGCGAATCGTACGCTACCAGCGCCGAAATGGCCAAGCAGCACGGCCCGTTTGCGAAGTACCACGCCAACCGCGATCACATGCTTCGCGTTATCCGAAACCACCGACGAGCAGCTTATAACGCCTCGGCCGACGAGTATGAAGGATTGTCGATTTTGCCCGTCGGAATTGATCAAGAAGTTTGCCCGGCAAACATGCTTAAGGCCGCCCACAAGGCGTGGGATCGAGCGCTGGAGATTGGCGAGCGGCAAGGCTTCCGCAATGCGCAGACGACGGTTTTGGCTCCGACCGGAACCATTGGCCTGATCATGGATTGCGACACGACCGGAATTGAGCCAGACTTCGCGCTGGTGAAGTTCAAGAAGCTTTCGGGTGGCGGCTACTTCAAGATCATCAACCAGAGCATTCCTCCTTCCCTCAAGAAATTGGGCTACTCGCAAGAGCAGATCGAGGACATTATTGGCTATGCAACGGGTTACAAGACCTTGGCGACTGCGCCTCACATCAATCACGTTTCGTTGAAAGCCAAGGGCTTTACCGACGAGATTTTGATGACGATCGAGAAGGCGCTGGAGTCGGCTTTCGAGCTGAAGTTTGTTTTCAATAAGTTCAACGTTGATGAGCAATTCTGTATCAATACGCTCGGAATCAGTGCGGATGAATTGAACGATTGGTCGTTCGATATGCTGACGCATCTTGGCTTTACTCGGGATCAAATTGAGTCAGCGAATGAGTACGTTTGCGGTTCGATGACGGTCGAGGGCGCCCCGCACCTTAAGGACGAGCACCTTCCGATTTTTGACTGCGCCAACAAGTGCGGCAAGAAGGGCAAGCGATTTATCCTTGCCGCTGGGCATATCCGCATGATGGGTGCGGCTCAGCCGTTCCTTTCGGGGGCGATCAGCAAGACAATCAACCTTCCGTCCGAGGCATCGGTTCAGGAAGTTCACGACGCCTATTGGATGTCGTGGAAGCTTGGCCTCAAGGCTAACGCGCTTTACCGAGACGGCTCGAAGCTTAGCCAACCGTTGAGCTCGTCAAGCAGCGACGCGGCCGCGGCGATTTTGGAAGCTTCGCTTGATTTTGACATGGAGCCAGTTGCCGCTTCGGCTTCTTCAGCTCCAGCTAATCGGGAAATGATTGGCGAGGAGTTGCCATTGGTTACGGCTTCACAGCACGATGAGATTGAGCGAATGGCGACCAAGCTCGTCTACCGCTACATCAGTAAGCGACGCGTTATGCCCGGCCGACGCCGAGGCTATACCCAAAAGGCGCGAGTGGGCGGACACAAGATCTACCTGCGAACCGGCGAATTCGAGGACGGCACTCTCGGCGAGATCTTCGTCGATATGCACCGCGAAGGCGCGGCGTTCCGATCGCTGATGAACTGCTTTGCGATTGCGATCTCGCTTGGTTTGCAGTATGGAGTTCCGCTTGAAGAGTTTGTCGAAGCGTTCGTTTTCACTCGATTCGAGCCAAACGGAATGGTCAATGGTCACGACAACATCAAGATGTCGACCTCGGTCATCGACTACATCTTCCGCGAACTTGCGATGTCCTACCTCGGACGCAATGAGCTCGTGCAAGTCAAGCCAGAAGACCTTCGCAACGACACGGTGGGATCGCCTGACCAGGCGCCCGACTTTGACGACGAAGAGGAAATGCACGATCTGGACGACCAGGAAGTCGCACCGGGCTTTGCATCGATCGACCACTCTTCAAAGGGCTATGGGGCTAATCGAGAGCAGATAGCGCTCCCTTTTGATGGGACGCCGGAGGCGTTGGGGTCTCCGACCGAGTCTCTGACTCGGAACCAGCAAGGCACTCCGGCTCAGTTTGAAGAGCGAATGGTCAGCGGCAACGGCGCGAACGGCGTGGCCCTGATGGAAGTCGCGGCTCGCGAACTCGTCGACCGGGCTTACTTGGCACCATCGGCGAAGGCTCCGGAAGTAAAGGATGCTCCGAAGGTTAAAACTGCGCCGAAGGTTGAGTCTGAGCACTCGGAAAAGATCCGAGTGGCGAAACTTCAGGGATACGAAGGCGACCCATGCGGCAACTGCGGAGCGTTTACGCTGGTGCGGAACGGCGTGTGTCTGAAGTGCCAGAGCTGCGGGGAGACCAGCGGGTGCTCTTAGGAAGTTTTAGATGATTACGGAATCAGCCTGGTTGACAACTCAGGAAGATTTGGCAAAGGCCAAGCACATAGGAGCATCGCCGGCTGGACGAGTTATATCCACCTTAAAATTCGATGATCTTGAAACGATGGAACTCCTAAATTGGTCGGCCAATTCGGGGCAGACTTCAAGATTTATAAATTTGCCAAAGCATGCTGCCTGTAATAACAGTGGTATAAGCTGCAAATGCCGTTACTATCATTTGCCAGCCATCCATACCCATGTCAAAATAAACCAAATCAGTGAAGAGCTTCACCATATCTTTGAAGAGCTAGTGATTCAATGCCAAAGTGAAAAGGAAGTTTTCAACGCCAAAATTGGATTTGGTTCTAATGGCTCGATTGCAAGACTTTACTATACAAGTGATTTTACTGGCTGGCTAAATCGATCTAAGGACCTTTATAACGAAGGGTATCAGTTCGTTGCAAAACTAGATATTAAGAACTTCTTCCCAAACCTAACAAGCACTTTTTTCGAGGGCCTTTTCTCAAAATTGCCCTGTTTAATTCCGCAGAGCTTGCAACTGGACTTAGTTTTACTTCTGACAGAAATCAGAAAGGGATTGCCTATAAGTTGCACTGGCTCACAATTCTTGGCAAGATTGGCACTCATTCCACTCGATTTGGCATTGCGCGCCCATGATGTTAAATTTGTTCGATATCAAGATGATCTCTGGATTCATTGCCGGTCAGACAATGATATGAATACCTCGTTCGCATTAGCGAATCGAGTTTTAACCTCCATTGGGCTATCTTGCACAGATTATAAAACGGAGCTACTTAGACCTGAAAGATCCCGATTCTTGCGTCATGGGCTAATGCCAAATCATACGCCATTAGAGCATTTCTTTAGATTTGATCAAGACGAGGATAAGTTTTCGCAAGACTCTCCAGACGAGGGAAAGGATAACAGTAAAGACGGAGGTTACAATGATAATGGAAGTAGTTTGAATCGGAAGAAACTATTTACGATTGACAATCCAAACCTTTACAGAGACTATCTGGCGCCGGGACGAACCAATCGCTCCCAATCCATACAGAAGTTTGTGTTCGCTAATGCCCGTCAGTTTGATGTGCCAGTCTCAAATGAATCTTACGATGACGCAGGCGACATCTTGAGGTTACGACCCGCTGATCTCAATGCGATCGTTGAGAACTTCCCAGATAGCCAAGTCTTTAGTGAATTCAATGAGCAAATCATGGATTTGCAACATCCAGCTAAAGAAGGATTCATCCTCGAATATGTTGGCGCAATGAGACAAGGAATTAGGCAGAAGACGTGGGATAGGCTTGAGGATCAAGTGTCGAAAGATCAGTCTTTAGCCACATTGGTACTTTTCAGAAGTCAAGCTGGTGTCATCAAAATCAACCGTGAAAGATTTGAATCCACCAGATCTTCGTCAATTCATCATGTAGCATCCGATGCCCAGTATCTTTTACGTCAAGATGACAATAAGGATGCGATTGCGTTGCTCAAAGACGGTCATGCAGTCGGCGGTTTGGTAGTTGAGACGCTTGAGTCAATGCTTTAGATCGATCGCCCACTTCGTGGCAGGACCACTGTCATAGCATGCTTAGCCGACCACCTGCGAAGCTGAGAGTCTAAGCATGCTTCTAATCGCAGAGATACATGCTTTACTTCAGCAAAAAGGAACAAAGCCATCAAATGTTGATGAATTGCAATGCCGCATTCGTACAGTTCGACTTTGGTCAGGCCTACTGTTTTGAGAAGATCAGTTGGACCATCGTCTCATATGTTACAGGCGAAGTGCCGTTAGCTGAATTGCCCTCAATTAGTCCAACATAGGTATATCCGCCAGCCTGCGCTTTGGTAAAAGCATCCTGAACTTTAGTGTGGAAAGTTACATTAGGAGTAGGCGATACATTCTTCGGTACCTCAATAATCAAATATGTCGGACTCGTCATGGGCACATTCTACCATCTGGGCAGAACCACTAGCGTTGCATGCTTAGACTCCCAACTTCGCAGGCATCGGCAAACCACTGACGTGGGCGGGGATATCTTGTGTGGCACTTGCTCCGACCCCTTCGTCGAACGGAGTGACGTCCCGATGCGCTGGAAGCTTTCGGGACGTCGCCGAGACGAAGTTGGAGAAGCCAGTGTTTGATTCATCCTTAGCGCATAGGTTCTTGAATTGAGGCGAACTTTCAGCTCGCAAAGACTTCCAATTCCTGTCCCAGAGCTTCGCACTGGGCTAATTTGAACGAGCCCTTCAGGCTCAAAGAATTGGACTTAATTCTTCCGGAAGATTTTCGAGAGGAATCCGCCCTGCTTGGTCGAAGTTGAAGAGGTTTCTCCGCTATCTAGTCGGTAAGTCGCATTGCCGAGTCGCCAAAAGACGATTAGGTTGTCGTAGACAAACAGAGTGGGTTCTAGTCCGTGCTCCGCGCATTTGGTTCGAACTTCATCCAGATCGAAAACATTGTCGAAC